>CAVVTY010000028.1:0-715843 GCA_963751225.1 uncultured Acidobacteriaceae bacterium | reverse complement strand
GCCTCCGCTGAAACTGAAGCTGGGCAACTGTCGGCGGTGTCCTCGACGCCAACGTTGAGGCTCTGCGGGCTGCCCGCAAAAAACCCGCCAAGGCCCGTGGTCGTGGAGGTCTGCGACTCACCGCCGCCCCCGCCCCGCCGCCCGGTCCGGTTGCAGCCGAGAGCTTGATGTCGCCGCCAACCACGGCGCCGAACGCTACCAACGCCGAAGCGTTGCCGGCCTGGGCCACCTCGGTTTGAATCTGCGTTCGCGAAGGCCGGATCTGAATTCACTGCCATCAGCGCAACCTGGCCCAGCGCGGTGCCGATCGCTGAAGCTTGATCGGGATTGGCGCTTTTAAGCAAACCGATCAGCGCGCTGAGCGTCGCCGGATCGGAGGCGGCGAGATCCCGCACCTTAGTGATCATCTGCGGACCACCATTCGGAAATTGCGATAGCAATGAAGACGGATTTCCGAGGAACTGCTGGATCGAGTCTGCCGGAAGCGCCTGCCGCGGCGAATATACCGCCGCCGACGCGAGCGGAGCGAAACCGATAACCAGCGCAAAAATGGCCCCGCGGAGGGCGCGAGAGAACCTGCGGAATTGCCGCATGGGACTACCTCCATTAATTGATCATCTACCTACCACCGCGACTCCGCCGCGCCTAGTGGGGGGCTCCGACATCCATCTGATCGACCGACGAAATGCGGTTTTATGCTGAATCCAGGCCCGGCGATGCCCTGCCCCAGTTGCCCATATCCGCCGCAATTCGGACGACCGGCGCCGAAGCTCAATCAGGGTCAGGAGTCATGGACTCCGACGCACCCCTTCGGCTTTGATCGCCGGCAAACGACTGTGCCAGCCCGGCGCCGATCAGAGACAGGGCCACAATGGCGTAGCCGGGTATCTGCAGACTAAAGTCGATCAGCGAATGAAACACGGCCACCATGGCGACAGCCAGCGCGCCGACCGGGAATAGGCGACGACGACGGCGGACGCGGGAGCCGTGGACGAGAACGGCGAAGATCACCATCCAAGCGACGACGACCAGCGCCGCAATCGGCACGCCCATATCGGCGGCGATTTCGAATAGATATTGTGGGCAATGTCCCAAACTCCCCACACCGAAACATTCGGGCTGCGATAGGCCGGAAACGCGTAGGCGAAAGTGCCCTGCCCGGTTCCAAACCACGGATGGTCGGCGATCATCCGCAGTGTCGACCGATAGGTCTCCAGCCGGCCCCCGTCGGCAAGACCCTGGATGTCGAACCGGCCATTGACCCCAGCCCCCATGACCTGCAGCAGAAGGAGGGCGACTGCGCCGCCGCCGGCTAGCGCCGCAAAGAGACCGGCCCGGCGCGGCAAACGGCGCCGGAAGAACGCAATGAACGCGACGACAAGTGCCAGCAACGACAGCACAACCGCGCCGCGCGACAGCGTCATGAACATAGCCACGAGGCAGAGAATCAGCATTGCTGACCTGATCAAAGCCTTTTTCGGCGGGTGCGAGAACAGGCGCGCCGAGAACACCCTCCACTGGAGTGGTCCGCGAGGCATCTCGGCGCGCATCCGCTGCCAAAGCAAAAGCGACCACACCACGGCACAAGACCCAAAATAGGCCCCCGCCGTATTGCGGTTAATGAAGGTCCCGGTGACCGAATCGAGATAGGCTTCTTTGTCGCGCCACAGGATGTGAGCCGGATCGAAAAGATGGGCGAGTATGCCGTAGGCTGCGTAGGCTGCGCCAGACCAGGCGATAATCTCGATGAGCTGGCGGGCGCGCCCGGCGTCGGCGCCGACCAGAAAGCCGCAGGAAATCGCCAGCATGCAGACGAGCGGCCTGCCGAGCTCCAACCACGGCTGGTTGCGGGCAATCGAAACCAGGGGCACTAGCTGCACGCCAAGTGCCCTCTCCGTTTCCCGCCAGATCGGATGCGGGATCGCGCCCGGTAGCCAAGGATGCTCAGCGAGCTGCTCGTGGAGCACCAGCGCATAGGCGGCGACCACAACGCCTGCAACGCCAGCAAGGGCCAGCTGGCCAGCGCCCAGGGAACGCAACGGCGCGAACACCAGGCCGATGCCAAGCACAATACACCAGAAAGCGACGGCGGTCGGCTGGCTCGAACCGAACGGCAAGGGGGCAAGCGATCAGCCGCGAACAGCAGCCACGCGCCACTCCTTTCCGGCCAACGGACCCAGTTTGCATCATGGAATAGCGAGCACCGCGCGCCTTGTCGGGCGTCGCGGGTCGCAGTGCGGTCCCCGGCGAGATCGATGTCAAGAAATTCACTGTATTGATAAGCTACGGCGCGACGTTGTTTTCGAGCTTTGCGGCTTTGTCAGGTCAACGCGTGACGCTTTCGGCTCACCACAGTACGGCGCCGCGTCAAATCTAGTCGACCGCGGCTGTAAGTTCACATATTGCGCGTAAGCGCCATGTGAGGCAGCGTAAACGCAAGGTAAATCGCGCAACACAGACGCGCTCTACGAGATAGAGCGCGTCTGCCGATCAGCGAATGGCGCTGTCGATGCGCCACAGCTCAACGTTGGTGCCAGTCGTCGTGACGTTAGTCGGAACGCTGATCAGTGCATTGAGGAACGCCGCGAACTTCGTGACCTCGACCGCCTGTGCGTTGGCCGCGAAGATCACGTCCTTATTGTGCAGCTGCACCTTGGTGGCGAGGAAGTAGCCCGCCGGATCGGCAAAGCTCACAGAGTAAACGACCGGCACGGTCGGACCGTCATACTTTGAGCAGTCGACCCCAAGCTTCTCGGCGAGCTCGCGCGGCTCGCGCCGAAACAGGAACACCGATCCGGGATCGGCCTGCAGATCGAGCAACCGCCGGCGGCCGCGACGCCCTCGGCGAGCGTCATGCGAAATGCAGACGATTGGCTGCCGGCGCTGAACTGGAACTGGCCCTGCTGCCCAGTCGCGCCGAACGCCAGGAAGGTCTGCGGCTCCTTAAAGATATAAATCGTATCGCCCGGCCACGCCCAGATGTTGTTGCCCGGCTCGTAAAGCAACGCGCCAAACGGCACCGTGCCGCGGTGGCCATGGCGCTCCAGCGTTACCCAGTCGTCCTGACCCTGGCCCCTCAGACCACCGGCCCGGGTGATGACGTCGAGCAAGTGTTCGCCGGCCGGCTGCGCCGGAATGCGGCCCGTCACCGAAGTGATCAAGTTATTCACCTCGCCGATCACGGTGATCAGCGAGGTGTTTTGGGTCACGAGAGCCACAACCACCTGCGGCTCGATCGCGCGGTTCTTGATTCGATCGACGATCGCCTTCTCGACCTCCGCCGGTGTCTTGCCGGCGGCCGGCACCAGGCCGGCGTAGGGCACCGAAATAAACCCTTTGGTGTCGATCGGCTGATTGGGAAGCGTCACAAAGTTGCCAGGTCGCACGCTTGCTTCGGCCGGAATGAATAAGCCCGCCGGCGGCTGCCTCGAAGATGCTGACACTGATGACGTCGCCAATCCCGAACGTGATATCGGGCGGCGGACGATGGTCACCAAAGATTGCCGTAAGGCTCTTTGGACCGAATTCCTCAAGGATGTGGACAGTCTGGGGCGACAGCGTGACGTAACCATAGGGCGGGCCATGCCACGTGTCATTGGACCTAACAACGACCGCGTTCGGTCCGGACGCCGGCATCAGTAAGGTGTCGCAGCCAGCGGTCAGCAAGCCCTGTGCCAATGGCCGCAACAGCAAAGAACCGCGGCAATGTAAACATGGCTAGATCCCCCAACTTCGAAAAACGCTATCATGGGGTAGATGGCCCGGACAACGTTTGCGCCGACCCAGAACAGTGGGGCGCATTAAATCAACTGGAAGGTGTGACCAAAATGCCACAAAACCGCCTGTTTGTTTGATCCGGTGCTCAGTAAATCCAAGAATTCTGCTGGCGAATATCAGTGACATCGCTCAAAACCGGTCCTACCCGACGAAAGCAAGAATCGAGGAAAACCAGCATTCATGTTTCAGTATAGCGCTCGAGCGGCTGCGATTTTCCTCGCCCTGCCCGGTCTATTTTCGGCAGTCGTTGCAGCCGAGACCCGGCATCCGGAGTCACCCAGCGGTTGGCATCTTGTGCGAACGGCCAATCCGCGCGGCGGCCCGGATGCCGTATCAATAAGCCACACCGCCGACATTAGCAGGTCCGACCTGGATCTAGCGGGCCTCATGCTCCGCTGCGGCGAAAAAAGTGTGGAGGTTGTGATCGTAGTTGTTACGCCGCTGTCACCGCGCGCGCGACCAGACGTGACCATTAGCGCGGACCACAAGGAGTGGCGGTTTGTCGCGCAGGCCGTATCGCCGGGCGCGTTATTGCTACCCGCCGAAGCCACGAGCCTCGCGGACGGACCCTGGCAATTGGCGCGCGAGCTCGCGGTGAAGGTTTCTTCGCCGGAGCTGGCCTTCGGCGGGGTCATCCCGATCGACGGACTGGCCGAGGCGCTGGGAACGCTGGCGGCCAATTGCCCCCCTGGCTGATTGGCCAGCGGACCCGCCCGATGCCGCCGAAATTCTCATTTGCATAAATGAACTAGATCGACGTTAGCGCCTTGTTAAGGCGCTTGTCGCAGCATGCCATCCGTGGAGTTCCAGGATGGTGTTGCTTATCCTCTCGATGCTTTGCATCGGCGCCGCGCTCGGGGTGAGATTCAAGGTCCTAATTCTCATTCCCGCCATTGGATTGGCTTTCATGGCAATCCTGGCGGGCGGTGTTGCGCGCGGCGATAGCGCATTGGCTATACTGATCGCGGCCGTGCTCGCTTCAAGCGGCCTTCAGATCGGCTACCTGTGCTGCATCATCGCGCGGTATGGCATCGCCCGTACTGAGGGCACCCACAAGACAGCGCTGCAGGCAAAATCGGCGCACTAGCCGAAGCTTGCTGTCTCGCGCCTGTCCGATCAACGCCCCTAATAATCGGTAGCGACCCAGTAGCGCGGATAGGCTCGCACCGGCCCGAAATAGTAGTGCGGCTCGGTCTGATCGTAATTGCGCGGATCGTACGCAAGACCGTAGGTCGATCGCAATTCCCGATGATGGACATAGCTCGTATGAAGGCAACCGCAACAGCCGCACCAGTGAGCCGCGGCGCTACGCTGGGTCGGAACCGCCAAGTCGGCCGCAATAGCCGAGCCGGAGACGACTGCAACGCCAGCAGCAGTCAGGATCCCCACCACGAGCGCTGTTATTACCGGCTTTGACATTGACTGATCCCCCTCAATGATGGCTCCAACACAAAGCCCTTCCCCGCGTGCAATCTAAGCCAAATCGCCTGAACTTGCAATTACTCATTGTCTCTGACGAAACCTCTCCCAACCATAGACCTGAGCCGACTGGATCGGCCAGCACAGGGCGGTTGCGGCCTCGCTTGTGCGAATGACAAGTCCAGTGCAAGGTTTGACGACGACTAACCGCCTTCAGATCTCAACATGTTGACAGTTCGCAACACCCTGATCGCACTGATCTGTATTTCCCCGTTCATCTTGGTGTGGGACGGGCTGATCGCGCAAGGAATAGTCGCTGGGATCGTTGCCTTTGCGCTAGCCGTCACCGCCCGAACCTTGCGCCCCGGTGAAATTGGTCGGCGCCGCCAGACAGATGGAAATTGGCAAGAGAAAACCATAGGGGGATTCATGACCGAAGCTGCTCGCTATCCCGGCATTCGGGTTACCGCCAACGGAAACCAGCTCGTCTCGTACCACACCGAGACGCGCATCGCCGACGCCGGCGTTTTCTATCCCATTACGCCTTCCACCGAGGGCGGCGAGCTCTTCCAGCAGGCCTATGCTGAGGGCCATCTGAACGTCTTCGGCCACAACACCATCGCCATCGAGACCGAAGGCGAGCACGCGGCCCAGGGCGGCGCCATTGCCCACTCCGTCTGCGGCAAGCGCGTGGTCAACTTCACCTCCGGCCAGGGCGTCGTCTACGGCGTCGAGCAGTACTACCACGCGCCCGGCAAGGGCTCCACCATGGTGCTCGAAGTCGGCGCCCGCGCGCTCACCAAGCACGCCCTCAACGTCCACTGCGGCCACGACGACATCTACGGCGCGCTCGACACCGGCTGGATCATGCTCTTCGGCAAGGACGCCCAGCAGGCCGCCGACCAGGCGCTGATCCTGCGCCGCGTCACCGAGCTCTCGCTCACGCCGGGCATGAACATCATGGACGGCTTCCTCACCAGCCACCTCGAGCGCACCTTCTACAAGCACGAGTCCGAGCTGATCCGCGAATACCTCGGCGCGCCCGAAGACATCATCGACTGCCCCACCGAAGCGCAGCGCGTTCTCTTTGGACCCACCCGCCGCCGCGTTCCCAAGATGATGGACCTCACCAATCCCATCCTGCTCGGTCCGGTGCAGAACCAGGAACACTACATGAAGGGCATCGTCGCGCGGCGCAACAACTTCGCCGAGCCGATTCTCCAGTTCCTTGAAGAAGCCTACAAGGACTTCGCCGAGCTCACCGGCCGCCGCTACGGCCTCATCACCAAGTACAAGACCGACGACGCCGACACCGTCTTCGTCTCCCTCGGCTCCGCCGCGGAAAACATCGAAGCCGCCGTCGACTACCTGCGCGCAGACCCGCGGCGTCAAGGTCGGCTCCATCCACGTCAACGTGATCCGCCCCTTCCCTGAGGCGGCCATCGTCGACGCGCTCAAGGGCAAGAAGAACGTCATCATCCTCGAGCGCACCGACGAAGCGCTCGCCGGCGACAACCCGCTCGGCCGCGACATTCGCACCGCGCTCTCAAAGGCCGTGCAGTACGAAGGCCATCGCGCAGCCGAAGGCCTCCCCGCGATCTCGCCCAGCGAGCTTCCGCACATCTTCGGCGGCAGCTACGGCCTCGGCTCGCGCGACTTCCGCCCCGAGCACATCATCGGCGCCTACGAATTCGCCACCGCCGGCCGCGCCCGCAAAGACGGCAAGACCGCAGCCGACGGCGCCAGCTTCTTCGTTCTCGGCATCGATCACCCCTACGCGGTCGTCGGCGACGAGACGCCGTCGCTGCTGCCCGAAGGCGCGGTCGCCGTCCGCTTCCACTCCATCGGCGGATGGGGCGCCATCACCACCGGCAAAAACCTCGGCGCCATTCTCGGCGACCTCAACGACCTGCTCTACGAGCGCGACGGCCTGAACGACGACCTCGGCAATCCCAAGGAAGTCATTCACGTCAGCGCCAATCCCAAGTACGGCTCGGAAAAGAAGGGCGCGCCCACCAGCTACTTCATGGTCGCCGCCAAAGATCGCATTCGCGTCAACTGCGATCTGCGCCACGTCACCGTCGTTCTCTGCTGCGACCCCAAGGCCTTCACCCACACCAATCCGCTCGACGGCATCCAGCAAGGCGGCAGCCTGGTCTGGGAGTCCGACGCCGAAGGCGAGCGCGCATGGGAGAACCTGCCGCTCTGGGCGCGCAAGCAGATCATCGACAAGAAGATTCGCGTCTTCACGCTGCCCGGCTTCGAAATCGCCCGCAAGGCCACCGACCGCGGCGACCTGCAACTCCGCATGCAGGGCAACGCCTTCCTCGGCGCCTTCTTCGCCGTCAGCCCCTGCTCCAGGAGTTCGGCATCACGCAGGAGCAGTATCGCGACGTCGTCATCAAGCAGTACGTCAAGAAGTTCGGCAAGCTCGGCGACGCCGTCGTCCAGTCCAACATGGAAGTCATGATGCAGGGCTTCGAGCGCGTCAAGGAAATCGAGATCGGCGAGCTCAGCCGCCGCCGACCACTCCACCCTGCGCGGCCAGGCGCTGCTGCCCATCCTCGAAGCGGTTCCCGCTTGGCGAAGCGGGTAGCTGCGCCACGGCGGCTGCCGTTCCACACCGCCGCCCGCCGGCCAGAGCGCGCGTCCGCCGATCGCCAGCATCGACGACTTCGACGCCGAGTTCCGCTCCAACTTCGGCTACGATCAGCCCGCCACGCCGCTCGCCGCCATGGGCGTCATCGCCGCCGCCACCGGCGACACCGCCTCCAAATACGTCGCCCGCCGCGAAACCCCGCTCTACATCCCCGAGAACTGCACCCAGTGCATGGAGTGCATCTCGGTCTGCCCGGACACCGCGCTGCCCAACACCTCGCAGGACTCTCAGCACGCTGCTCTCGACCGCCGTCTCCCGCTACGTCGGCGACGCCGGCGAGCGCAGCAAGATGCTCGACAAGCTTCCCGAAATCGAGAAGCACACCCGCCAGCGCATGGTCGCCGAAATCAAGACCGGCACGCCGCTTCCGCAGATCATTCGCGAAGTCACCGAGTCCGTCGACGGCTTCTCCGCCGAGGCCAAGTCCCAGTTCTTCAACATCATCGACAAGGTGCCGATGGCCTATCAGAAGGTCAACGCCATCTTCTCGTCGCCGGAGCGCAAGACCCCCGGCTCCGGCGGCATCTTCTCCATCTTCGTCAGCGATCTCTGCAAGGGCTGCGCAGCCTGCGTCACCGCCTGCGGCGATCACAAGGCCCTCAAGATGGTGCAGGAGACCGAAGAGGTCAACGCCGAGCACGAAACCGGCACCGCCTTCCTCAACCTGCTGCCCGACACCTCGCAGAAGTACCTCGGCCTCTTCAACGCCGCCAACCCGGCCGACTCGAAGACCGCCACCCTGCGCAACATGCTCATGGTCCGCAGCAACTACGACGCGCTCGTCTCCGGCGACGGCGCCTGCGCCGGCTGCGGTGAAAAGAGCGTGCTGCGCTCCATCGCCGCGGTCACCGAGGCGTACATGCGCCCCGTCTTCCACGCCAAGGCGACCGCTTCGTTGCCAAGGCCGGCGATCTTGAGAAGAACGGCGTCGCCCGCCTCGAAGCGCTCAAGGCAATCAACCCCGACGAATACGCAACTCTGCGTCAGGCCATCGCGCACCTCATCCTCGGGCCTCGGCGGCGAAGACACCGAAGACACCAAGGCCCGCATCGCCGCGCACGAGGCTGAGAACGGACCCATCACCGACGCGCAGCTGGTCGAAGCCATCGCCGCGGTCCTGCTCACCGAAGCCTTCAACCACAAGAGCCTGCAGCCCGTCGACGGCCGCCTGGCCAACGGCATGAGCGTCATGGCCATGGCCGCGCACACCGGCTGCAACACGGTCTACGGCTCCACCTCGCCGAACAACCCGCATCCCTATCCGTGGATGAACTCGCTCTTCCAGGACGGCATCACCGTCGGCTGGCTCATGGGCGAGAGCTTCATCGTCGACCACGCCCGCCGCTCCGTCATCCCCGAGCGCCTGGCCGACGTCATCCTCACCCGCGAAGGCAAGGGCATCACCGATCGCGAGTACTACGAGTTCACGCACTTCACCGACGCGCTGATGACCGATCAGGAAATCGTCGAACTGCCCAAGGTCTGGGTGGTCGGCGGCGACGGCGGCATGGGCGACATCGGCTACCAGAACATGTCCAAGGTGATCCTGCAGAACCGGCCCAACGTCAAGGCCCTCATGCTCGACACGCAGGTCTACTCCAACACCGGCGGACAGAACTCCGACTCGACCCCGATGCTCGGCGGCAACGACATGAACGTCTTCGGCGCCGCCACGCAGGGCAAGAACACTGAGAAGAAGACGGTCGCCGAAACCTTCCTCGCCGGACACGGTTCGCCGTTCGTCGCGCAGGTCTCCATGGCCAACGCGCCCAAGCTCTACCGCGCCATTCTCGACGGCCTCGAATACCGCGGCACCATGTTCCTGCAGGCCTTCACCACCTGCCAGCCCGAGCACGGCGTCGCCGACGACATGGCGCTCTTCCAGGCGCAGCGCGTGCGCGACTCGCGCGGCGTGCCGGAGTTCGTCTTCAACCCGCGCCTGGGCGAAAGCTACCAGGAAGCGCTCGACATCAAGGGCAATCCCTCGATCGATCTCGACTGGTACGAGACCAAGATCAAGTCCACCGGCGAAACCATGCGCTACACCGTGGCTCACTGGTGCACCACTGAAGCCCGCTTCCGCAACCACCTCAAGAAGATCAAGCCCGAGGCGGCCGAGAAGCTCATTCACCTCGACAACATGCTGGTGCGCATCACGCAGCAGGATGTGGTCTACCGCCGCTACCTCAACCCGGCGCACCGCTCCTTCATTCCCGACTTCGGCGTCTACATCAAGTACGAGGAGAAGGGAAAGATCGAGTACCGCGCCCTCTCCCGCCAGCTCGTCATGTTCTGCGTCGAGCGCCGCAAGGCGTGGCGCATGCTGCAGTCCAAGGCCGGCATCGTCAACAAGGAGTACGTGGCCCAGAAGGCCATCCTCGCCGACGTCGACGCAGGCAAGATCTCGAAGGAAGAGTTCTTCGCCCACGCCCACGAAATGCTCGCCGAAAAACTCGGAACCCCGGTCCTGGCCAAGGCATAGAGAAGGGTACGGGCTTCAGCCCGTACATCAAGCAAACTCAATCACGCCAAAACATCGGAACGCGGACCGCAAGGTTCGCGTTCTGCGTCTCAGGCTCTTTGAATCTGATAGACTCCGTTGATCCGGAGAACTTATGAGATGGCGTTCCATCCTTACTGCACTTCCCTGTCTTCAATTGTTCTGCCTCGCTTCGATGTTGCTTGCCTCATCAGGCATAGTCATGGCTCAGAGCGGCAACAACACTCCTGCCAATGGCGCCGAAGACCAATCTCATGAGGCTGGAGGCGTAACGGTTGCTATCCCTGTTCCTTGGACGGGAACGGTCGAACTCGATTCCGACCATCGGGCGGCGATGAATCAATTCGTGCCACCCTATAACCGTTTAGTTGCAGCGTTCGTATCTCCTGATGATCTTCAAAAAATCAACAGCGGTGATCGCAGTACGCCCCCGCGTATTGCCTTGGTGGCGATTTCGCGTCAATACGAATTCCAAAATGTCTCCGAAAGCGATTTCAAGATTGTCATCGATGGTGTCAGAAAGCAGTTCGATAGCACTGCGGACTCGTATGCACAGGAAAACGAAGAAGAGTTCAACCGCAGGCTGAAATCACTCGATTTGGACAACGTGAAGATCACATTCGAAAAACCCGTTTCGCTCGGTATTCTGTTTTCCAAGCGAAACGCCGGTGGATTTGGAACAATTCTGCAGGTATCAGCGAGTGACGCTTCCGCAAGACCGGCGAGCGAAGTCTCATCAAGGAAGTTGCTAAGTGTTCTCTTCCTTCGCGTAAAGAACCGTGTACTGTATGCCTACATCTTCGCCGACTACAAGGATCAGGAGACGGTGAAATGGCTCCGCAAGGCCAGCGAGGCCTGGGCCGACCAGATTCTAAATGCGAACATGCAATGAGTTGAGTTTGGAGCTCGTCAACGGTGGACCTTAGCAACTCGAGTGAGAGCGCGGACCGCAAGGTCCGCGTTCTCACTTCGACCGTTCCTCAGCAAATCCAGCACTTCGAGCGTTCAAGCAGCCTGCCGGAACCGCCTGATTCTAGGTCTCTGCTTCCGGCCTGCTCTCCAGATGTCATAGTCCATCTGAAGGCCCGACCAGAAAGCCGCGTGGGTTCCGAGAGCATCGGAGAGTCGCAGAGACATCTCTGCCGAGATGCCCGCCCGCCCGTTGACAATGCGGGAGAGAGTTGTACGCGTTACCTGAAGCCGCTTGGCAGCGTCTGCAATGTCCATTTCTCCCAGATATTCCCGCAGCACCTTCCCCGGGTGCGGCGGATTATGCATGAGCATCATAATCCTCAAATCCTCCTCCAAATTCTCGTGATCCTACCTAGTGGTAATCCTGATAGTCGACAAGAATTGCGTCCTCCTCTTCAAAGGCGAATGTCAACCGCCAGTTTCCGTTCACCTTGATTGACCAATGTCCCCGCAGTTCGCCCTTGAGCGGATGCAGACTCCATCCGGGGGCGTCCATATCTTTCGCGGTCTTCGCGCGGTTCAGAGCAAACAACTGGATTGAGAGCTTGTCAGAGTGTTTCGGCTGGATGCCCGCCTTGTTGCCAGTTTGGAAAAATCTCTCAATGCCGGAATGGCGGAAGCTCTTGATCACGCGTATAGCGTAACGCCTCACGCCTCACTTGTCGAGTCCGATCTCCATCACTCCTCGTCCGGTTGTCCTGTGCCCCCGAAAACCTTGTCCTTCCACCTGAACGCCTTTGCCCGAGCCTCGTCCCATCTCTTTGCCACACCGGGGAAGCGGTTCCGGATCCTTTGCAGCAAACGATGCGCCCAGACATATTCTGAAGAAAGAATCACAAGGCCGATCATCAAAAACAGCACTGCCTGCAGAATGGGCAAAAAGAACGCCCGATCACGCCGAACACAAGGAAGCCCCATCCGGCGAGCAACAGGAGTATTTTTTTAGCCTTTGTCTGCAAGCAATTCCTCGTCGGCTCATGCACCCGCAATTGAAACCACCTGAACCAGCAAGGTGAACCTGAAAATCAGAGGCGCCACCCTTAGGCTACGTGAGGCGGGTCACATCCCAGGCATCCCAGCAGCGCCCCCATCCTCTTTGCAGACCATTGCCTTGCCCCGGCGCACAATGGAAGTTGCGATGCTCTGATCTCTGACCGCTGATCTCCGAAAGTCGAAGCTGAGAGCTGGAAGCTAGCTGCTAGGAGCTGCCTCTCGCCCCTAACTCCTTTGCTGAGAGGAATCTGCGGCTAACTCCTTTACTGAGAGGAATTTGGCGACATACCCCTCTCGTAAGTCTTTTTAAATAAGGAATTTACTCACAGAGATTGGGAGGGGGGGGGTAGCAGTACCACATTGTGAGATGAGCCAAGGTGGCCCCAAGATCGAGCAGGGACACACGGCTCGAACGGCAAGGCTACCAGGTTGGCAAGGGCGCGGCCTGAGGGCCGGTGAAGGCAGAGCAGCACGGTTCCTTTACGGGCTTGAACTCCATGAACTCCACGCGGGTCCCGTCAGGATCATAGAGGTCAAGTTGCCACTTTGCGTCGACGCCAAGTAGTGGTGGACGTTCCTGCGCGGAGGGCACCCAGCCATGCTGCCGCAACTTCTTATCCAGCTCTGTAACGCTGACCACGCCCGGTGAGAAGTGGTTGGCGCCCGCGAGTTCCGAGCGCGAGGGCGTCGCCGGCAGGTACAGCATGTACTCGAGCCAGTCAGTGCCATCCGGCACCTGCATCATCACCCAATCTGTGTGCGCGGAGGTCGCACCGCCCTGCCAGTAGAGGTGGAAACCAAGGATGTCTTTGTAGAAGTGATCGAGGGCCGCGCGATCGCGCGCGACCAGACCCGCATGGATGATGTGGTTGCTGACGCGGGTTGAGACGGCCTTGCCGCCTTTGGGAGGATTTGGCCCTTGCTGCGTGAATTCAATCTTGTGCCCTTCAGGATCCTTCACCGCGAAGGAGCGATTTCCATCGCGATCGGTCGTCACTGTCTTTGGAACGTCAACACCGTTTGCGGCGAGGAACTTGCGCAGGGATTCCGCGTCGGTGGTCGAAAAGCCGATGCGGTCGAGGCGATCGATCTGTCCGGCAACTGGAGCAGAGACGAGTTCGATGTACTGCTGGTGATTGGCATAGAAGCGTACGCCGGATTCTGCTCGCGTCGAGGGAACCTGCTCCCAGCCAAGCAAGTCGGTGTAGAAGTGCTGCGACTTGGCAAAATCATCGGCATAGAGCGTCATGTGGGAGATTCCCGTGATAGGAGGCCTTCCCGCCGTCTGCTGTGCAAGAGTGAGTGCGGGAGCGAGAAAAAGGCAAAGCAGGATAAGTGCGCGATGCATAAGGATCCTTTTCACGCCCAGCTGAACTCTCTGGGTGCCCCAGGTCTTGATCTTGAGACCTGCGATCGGTGTGTGTATTCGCGAATTCTTCACGCCCAGCTGAACCCGCTCTTCGCCAGCGGCAGTGTGCGAATCCGCTTGCCTGTCGCGGCGAAGATCGCGTTCGTTACCGCTGGAATCACTGGCGGCAGCGTAGGCTCTCCCAGCCCTGTCGGTGAGTTCTCCGTCGTGCGCCAGAAAATCTCGATCTTCGGTACCTGCCGCATGCGCATCATCGGATGCTGGTGGAAGTTTGTTTGTTGAACACGTCCATCAACCAGCGTAATCTCCTGGCCCATGTGGCTCAGACCCTCAATGATGCCGCCGTAGCAGATGTTTTCGGCGGCGCCCGGATTGATGATGTGGCTTCCCACATCGCCAGCAGCCCAGATGTGATTCACAGTCACGCGGTTCTGTGCGTCCACGCTCACATCGGCCACTTCGGCGAAGTAGCCCAAATGGCAGTAGTAGCCCGCGATGCCCATACCGCGCCCCTTTTCCTTCTTGCGCTGGTTCCACCCGGACTTTTCTGCAACCAGTTGCAGCACGCCTCTGAGCCGCCCAGGATTCAATGGTGGGTCGTCGCCCGGCTCTATTTTTCGAGGAGGCATCGGAACCGGCGTGTTGCTCAGCATCTCGAGCTGCAATTCCAGCGGATCGCGCCCGGCAGCCGCTGCAAGCTCGTCGATGAACGACTGGCCCACGAAACAGTATGCATTCACGCCTGGTGCGCGCAGCCAGCCCGTGTGCAGACGAAGCGGCATCGCCGACTGGTAAAGCGCGAAGGCCGGCACAAAACCTGAAGGAAACTCCTCCGCGCCAACGTCCGCGGCGGTCGCCATTTTCTTGCCGTCGCCGAACGTGGCCAGGTGCTGGCGCCATGCCACCACCTTGCCTTGTGCATCGAGCCCGGCTTTCAGATTCATGAAACCGCCCGGCCTGTAAGCGTCGTGTGCAATGTCGTCCTCGCGCGCCCACAGCAGCTTTACAGGCGCACCGGCCTTCTTTGAGAGCCACGCGGCTTCCACCATGTAGTCGTTCATGAGCCGGCGCCCGAAGCCGCCGCCCGCACGAATCAAATGCACGGTGATGTCGCTGTCATCTATGCCAAGCGTCTTGGCCACCAGTTCGCGGCCATCTCCAGGCGTCTGGCTCGTGGTCCACATCTCCAGCTTTCCGCCTTTGAACGATGCGGTCGTTCCCATCGGTTCCAGCGTGTTATGCGCGAGGAACGGATACGCGTAATTCGCTTCGACAACCTTGGTCGCACCCTTCAACGCCGCATCCACATCGCCATAAGTGCGTACCGTGTTTGCTGGAGGCTGCTTCAGCATCTCGTCTGCGCGCTTCGCAAACCCCTCGGAGCTCTGGGTCGCTCCCGGCCCGAGATCCCACTCGATCTTCAGCGCTTTGCGCGCCGTCTGCGCCTGCCACCAGCTGTCGGCCACGATGGCGATGCCCGGCTCCATTCCCGGCTCGTCTGGCAGCACCGTCTCAGTCGAAAGGTTGCCCTCGATCACCAGAACACGATGCACGCCCGCGAGCTTTTCCACCTGATCCGTGTTTGCGCTTTTCACTTTCCCGCCGTAAACCGGACACTTCTGAATCACCGCGTGCAGCATCCCCGGAACTTCCACGTCGATACCGAACAGCGGTTTGCCCGTCACGATTGCGCGGTTGTCCACGCCCGCCTTCGTCTTACCGATGATGCAGTAATTCTTGGGGTCTTTCAGCACAACCTTCGATAGCGGAGGCGGTGTCATGGCCGCGGCGCGATCCGCCAGCTCGCCGTATCCTGCCGATTTGCCTGACCCTGCATGCAGCACTTGCCCGGCGTTGGTTGTGCACTCGGTCGCAGGCACACCCCAGCGCTCGGCAGCTGCGGCAACCAGCATCTGCCTTCCCGCCGCACCCACGCGCCGCAACGGATCCCACCCGAAAGGTGTGGATAGGCTGCCGCCTGCAAACTGCGGCCCATATTTCGCTTCGTCCAGGTCCGCCTGCTCCACGTGAACCTTGGACCAATCGGCATCGAGTTCTTCAGCAATGAGCATGGGCAGCATGGTTCTTATGCCCTGACCGATCTCCGGCCCGCGAGCCATGATGGTGACGGTGCCGTCTTCGGCGACCCGGATGAATGCGCTGGGAATGAGCTCTGGCGGCTTGCCTGGCCCCTGCGCCCGCGCCCACGGATGCTCGTAAAGTCCAAGTGCAAAGCCACCGCCGGCAAGCGCGGTCATCTGCAGGAACGATCGACGACTGATGCGCATGGTGCCCCCCTACTTTCCGCGGGCTGCGGTGCCCGCTGCGTGGTGAATGGCCTCGCGAATGCGCGGATACGTTCCGCAACGGCAGAGGTTGCCGCTCATTGCCGCATCGATTTCTGCATCGGTCGGATGAGGTGTGCGCTCAAGCAGACGCTGCGGCGGCCATGATCTGCCCAGCTTGGCAGTAGCCGCACTGCGCCACGTCCACCGCCTCCCACGCAGCCTGCACAGGGTGCAATTCGTCCGGCGAGAGACCCTCGATGGTCGTTACATGTTGCCCGGCAACCGAACCGACCTGAGTCATGCACGATCGGGTGGCCTTGCCTTCAATCAGCACCGTGCAGGCGCCGCATACGCCGATGCCGCAGCCGTACTTTGCGCCTTTCAGGTTCAGCACATCGCGCAAAACCCACAGCAGCGGCGTGTCCGGCGGCACGTCTACCGTTTTCGGCTCATTGTTCACCGTCAATTTCAAGGGCATCGCTGTACTCCTCACACACGCGAAAGGAAAGACAATCGAAAGGGGCCGAGAGTCGTAAGGAATTGTAGCCCAAGCGGATTTGTGCGGGTCTGGAATGCTTGGCGAGCCAACTTCTCCCAGCCCAAAATGCACCGGCCCGCACAGTCGGCGGGCCGGATCAGGTGGTTAAACTCCGCTCTCTCTACAAAGTCGCTGTCCAGAGTCCGGCGAGCAATTGCTAGCGGCTGAAATTGACATACTTGCGTCCCGCATAGAGGCGGAATCCGCCGGCGGGATCGGCCATCACCTGCAGCGGCATCGGCCTCTTGAGGCCTTCGTCAGTTTGTGAGTTGGTGGTGAGGACATCGTGCGCGCCCACGTCGGTCACCACAAACTTGTCACCGCTGATGAAGCCCACTCCATAGACGCCGGCCGGCAGGCTCTGCCCACCGATTTTGAGGGGTACCTCGGTGATGAAATAAGCCTGGTACTTTGAGGCCACGTCGCTCGAGTAGCCGCTGGTATCAACAAGAGTGGCGAGCAGATAGTAGCCGTCGGCAAACTTCACGCCGCCCGAGTTCCGCAACTGCGTCGGTGCAGACTGCGCTTTGTAATACACGGCGGCGGGCAGAAGCTTCTGTGTATCGGCCGGCTTCAGTACCGTATCGCCCTGAGCCAACATCCGCGTTGGCGCCGTCATCATAGCCATAACGAGCGTCGCGGCTCCCGTCCATTTCAGTACTGCCTGAAGACGCATGGTGGAACCTCCATGAAATTGGAATCGTCCGGAGTATATCGCATTGTCGCTGCCAAGGTGATCGTTCGGAGGTTGAACGGTTTAGGCACGATGTCGGCAGCATTACGAACGTACGCGGTCCGCGTCCAAGCAAATGACCGCATGATTGAGCAGGTATAATCGCACCCATGGCAGCCACTCCTCATGCCGGAATTGCGCAGGACAATCTTGCTGAGGCCAAGCTGCGCGCGCTTGAACACCGTTTGCGCGAGCTCGGCAGTATCATGATCGCCTACTCCGGCGGAGTCGATTCTGCATTTCTTGCCGCCACTGCGCATCGCGTGCTTGGCGATCGCATGCTGGCTGTGCTGGCGGACTCGCCGAGCCTTGCCAGGCGCGACATGGAGCAAGCCAGCGCGTTCGCCGAATCGCTCGGCATGCCTCTCCGCATCATTCAGACCGAGGAACTTGACAAGCCTGAGTATCAGCGAAACGACGCCGATCGCTGCTTCCACTGCAAAACGGAACTATTTGATGGGATGACGGCGCTTCGCGGCGAGCTTGGGTATGCGCACATCGCCTACGGGATGAACGCCGACGACCTCCGCGATTACCGACCTGGCCAGCGCGCAGCCGAGGAACATGCACGTTCTCGCGCCCCTGGCAGAGGTTGGGCTAACCAAGCAGGAGATTCGCGACCTGGCCAAGTCTGCTGGATATGCACTCTGGGACCGGCCGGCGGCGCCATGCCTGTCTTCGCGTGTTGAGTACGGTCGCACTGTCACCCGCGAAGTGCTCGAACAGGTAGAGAGCGCCGAAGAGGCAATCCGGCAACTCGGCTTCCGCGAATTTCGTGTGCGTCATCATGGAGAACTCGCACGCGTTGAGATTGCACGTGCCGAACTGCCCGGCGCCCTTGCGATCGAGATGCTCGATAGGATTTCTTCGGCCTTGCGCAAGGTGGGCTACAAGTACGTTACGCTTGATTGCTCAGGATTCCGTTCCGGGTCTCTGAATGCTGTTCTGCCCGCCGAGGTTCTGATGCGGCGGGGTGCCTGACCCGCACAGTTTAGAATCTCTTTCGATGCGCATTGGATACCTGGAGTGCTTTTCCGGCATCAGCGGCGACATGGTGCTCGGCGCACTTGTTGACGCCGGCGTGCCGTTCAGCCTCTTTCAAGAAACAGTCTCCGCGCTCAATCTCGGCGCCCACCTCGAAATGCACAAGGTGAGCCGCGGCGGTGTGGCCGGGACAAAAGTCGACGTATTTGCAGGCACGGACGCTCAGGAGCGCGCGCACTCAGGGCATGATCACCCTGAACACTCTCACGAGCACGAATCTCACCGCCATGCCAATCATGGGCATACCGATCATGAGCCTACGGAAGCCGCTTCTTCCGGGCATGCGCATGAGCGGCATCGCTCGCTGTCCACAATTCTCGGCATCATCCGTTCAGCGCCTCTCGCAGATCAGGTGAAAGAGTGCGCCTGCCGGGCTTTCAAGTTGCTGGGAGAGGCCGAAGCTGCGATCCACTCCATACCTGTCGAGCAGGTCCACTTTCACGAGGTTGGCGCGGTCGACACCATCGTCGATATCGTGTGTGCGGCCGCAGGATTTGCTGCGCTTGACGTTGACCGCTGGCTCGCTTCGCCGCTCAATGTAGGCAGCGGCACTGTACAGTGCGCTCATGGCACACTGCCGGTGCCCGCGCCCGCCACGCTCGCGCTTCTCGGCAACGCGCCGGTCTACTCAGCGGGACCGCCGATGGAGCGGGTCACGCCAACAGGTGCAGCAATTCTTCGCATGCTCGACGTTCGGTATGAGCCGCTGCCTTTAATGCGTATCTCGGCGTCGGGTTATGGGGCCGGCGGTCGCGATACACCTGGACAGCCCAATCTGCTTCGAGTGCTCGTTGGTGAAGAATCCACTGCAGATACCGCAGCCGAGCCCATCGCCATCATTGAAACGGTTATCGACGACTCCAGCCCTCAGCTCGTTGCCTACGTGAGCGAAGTGGTTCTCGAAGCAGGCGCGTGGGACGTCTATCGCGTGGCCGTGCAAATGAAGAAAGGTCGCACCGGCGTGCAGTTGACCGTGCTTTGCCATCCCGATCACGTGCACGACCTGTGCGAATTGCTCTTCCGCGAGACCACGACCATAGGTCTGCACTGGCGCGTCGAAAACAAGACTTCGCTTGCGCGCGAATTTGCCGAAGTGCAGACGCAGTGGGGCAAAGTGCGCATCAAGATCGCCCGCTTGCGCTCCGGTAAAATCGCAAATGCCGCGCCTGAATTTGAAGACTGTCGTCGCCTTGCTGTTGAGCACTCCGTTCCCCTGAAACAGGTGACGCAGGAGGCGATGCGCATCTATGCAACCAAACACCAGGAGGAGCGCTGATGGATCGCTCGCAAATCGAAGCGCTGCTCAATGAAGTTCGCGATAACCGCACTACCGTGACCGAGGCTCTTGAACGCCTGCGGGACCTGCCCTTTGAAGATATCGGATTCGCCAAGCTCGATCATCACCGCTCGCTTCGCACCGGCATGCCCGAGGTGATATTTGCATCCGGTAAGACTCCGGCCCAGGTCGCGCAGATCTTCGAACGCATGGCCAAGGCGGGTGGCAACGTGCTTGCCACACGGGTTTCGGAAGACTGTTTCGTATCGGTGAGCGCCGTCGAACCGGGCGCCATCTATCACCAGACCGCCCGCGCGATCACCCTTGCGCAGCTCCAACCTCCGGCGGGGAAGGGAAATGTCTGCGTGGTCTGCGCTGGTACAAGCGATCTTCCTGTTGCCGAAGAGGCTGCTGTCACCGCACGCCTGATGGGTAATACCGTCGAGTTGATCGCAGATGTGGGCGTCGCCGGCATTCACCGACTTTTGGCACAAAAGCAATCACTCCAGACAGCGCGCGTGCTCATCGTCTGCGCGGGAATGGAAGGCGCCTTGCCGACAGTTGTTGCGGGCCTCGTCAACGCGCCCGTGCTCGCCGTGCCCACAAGCGTAGGCTACGGAGCGTCCTTTGGAGGTGTCGCGGCGCTGCTCGGCATGCTGAACACCTGTTCGCCTAATGTCTCTGTCGTCAACATCGACAACGGCTTCGGAGCCGCCTGCATCGCTTCGCTCATCAATCACTTGTAGTTGGCCCTGCGGTTTCATCAGCATATTTAAGAAACCGCTCAAAGTGACGCCTGTCACTGTCGGCGGATACCTCGCTCGCGAATCATTCTTTGTATCGGTTGAGCGCTTGCCACGCGCGTGAGGAAACTCCGTGACACCCTTCAAACTGCCGCAGTTGCGAAGGATCTCGCAGATATTTTTTCTGCTCCTCTTTCTTGCGCTCCTGATTCTGACAGCAATGCGACCGACAGCCGGCAGCACGGCCGAGATCCACATGCGCGCGCCGGTACGCCTCTTTTTCCAGCTTGATCCGCTCGTTGCGTTAACCAATGTGCTGGCCACGCACGCGCTCTTTCGTGGACTGCTGTGGAGCCTGCTCATCCTTGTACCAACTCTCTTCCTCGGCCGCTTTTTCTGTGGTTGGATATGTCCTTTGGGCACGCTGCAGCACTTTGTCGGCAATATGCCCTCCGAATCCAAACGCGGCAAGCAGCGCATCGAATCCAACCGCTATAAACGGTGGCAGACGATCAAGTACGTGGTCCTGACAGCCGGACTGGTTGCCGCATTCTTCGGCTCGATGGTCATCGGCTGGCTTGACCCCTTCAGCCTTCTTGTTCGTTCCCTGGGCCTGGCGCTGCTGCCCGCGCTCAACTTCGCAGCTCGCGCCTTGCTAACACCTCTCGAACACAGTCATGTCGCCGCAATCAAGACGACGGGGGAAACGCTCCACACAGTTCTGCAGGCCACGGTGCTCGATTTTCGCCAGGCGCACTTTGCGCAGGGGCTGGTGCTCGGCGTGTTGTTTCTTCTCATTCTCTGGGCGAGCATGCGGATCACACGGTTATGGTGTCGCTCCATATGCCCGCTCGGTGCGTTCCTCGGAGCGGTTTCGCGCTGGTCGATTCTCGGTTTGCACAAGGACGCGTCGAGTTGCGACAAGTGCAGTCGCTGCCTTCTGCATTGTCAGGGTGGAGACGATCCCATCGGCGGGGTTCCCTGGCGTAAGTCCGAGTGTCTCATGTGCATGAACTGCGTCGGAAGTTGCCCGCACGGCAGCCTGCAGTTTCGCTTTTTCCGCAATGAGCGTGAAGTCGCAACGCCGGATATTGGCCGTCGGCGTGCTCTCACCGGTCTCGCAGCCGGCGCGGTTGCCGTCCCTCTGATGCGTGCAAACACCGGGATGGGCAAGAGCCGTCATGAGCGGCTGCTGCGTCCGCCAGGTGCGGTTGACGAGACCTATTTCCTTTCTCGCTGTATACGCTGCGGAGAGTGCATGAAAGTCTGCCCCAACAACTCGCTCCATCCAACGCTGGACGAAGCGGGAATTGAAGGGCTTTGGTCACCCACGCTCGTGCCGCGCATCGGCTACTGTGAACCGAGCTGCGTGCTCTGCTCGGAGGCTTGCCCAACAGGAGCGATCTGGCCGATTACGCCGAAGGAGAAAGGTTGGGTGGTCGGCGTTGGCGCTCAGTCTGCGGACCAGCCGATACGTCTCGGTACTGCTTTCTATGACCGCGGCCGTTGTCTGCCATGGGCGCTCGCGACCGAGTGCATCGTCTGCGAGGAGTGGTGCCCGGTCTCTCCAAAGGCCATTTACGTCGAAGAGGCGGAAGTCATTGACTCGTCGGGTAAGTCGAAGACGCTCAAGCAGCCTCGCGTGGATCCAAGCCGCTGCGTGGGTTGCGGCGCATGCGAATACGCCTGCCCGCTGCAGGAGCATCCAGCGATATATGTCACCAGCATCGGCGAGAGCCGTTCGCCGGGCAGTCAGATTCTGCTGAACCGAAGATAGGGAGCATTCAAAGATGTTTCGTTCAAGATGTTACACATTCACCGCCGTCGCACTCGCAATCGTGGCCATTGTCGCGATTTCGGGCTGCAAGAAGAAGACCACAAATCTGCTTCCGGCATCCGGCGCGGTTGCCGGCTGGGAGAAATCCAGCGAGACGCGTGTATTCGAGGCGAAGGACTTGTGGCAGTACATCGACGGCGACGCCGAACAATATGTGCAGGCCGGCGTAGTCTCCACATCCACATCCGACTACAGGTACCAGGGACAACTGGAAGCGGTTGTCGATGTTTACACGATGGAGAGCCCGGCTGGCGCACGAACCATTCTCGACAAAGGCAAGACCAAAGACGCAAAGAGTGTAAAGATTGGCGATGATGGCGTTCAGTTTGCTCAGAGCATGACTTTCCGCAAGAGCAACCACCTGGTGCGCATCATCTCTTACCAGTCGTCGCCCGAAACCGAGCAGGCGTTGCTGGCTTTAGCGCATGGTGTGGAGACAAACCTTTAACCGACAAGCCGGTCGGGCCTTCGGCGCCCGCGCGGAGTTAAGGCAGAAACAATGAAGAGCCGCCGTGATTTTCTGAAGACTGCAGCAACCGGGGCCATGCTCCTGGGTACGCAAGCCAAACTCGGTTTGGCTCGGCGCCAGGAGGTGCACACGGAGAAGCACTCGGATAGTGGAAAGCCCAAGGTCGTGATTGCCCGGGATCCCGCTCTGCACGGGCCAGATGGCAAGCTCGATGACAAGCGCGTAGGCGACCTGCTTGATCGTGCAATCGGTATACTACACAGGGCGCAAGAATCCGGTGGATGCGTGGAAGCACATCGTGGTCGAGGGTGGAGCACAGGACAAGGTCATCGGGCTAAAGACGAACGGTCTCGGTGGAAAGGGCATCTCGACACACCTCGCGCTGGTGCTTGCCGTTGCCGAGCGACTGCAGCAAGCCGGTGTCAAACCGGGCAACATCCTCGTTTGGGATCGCAGTGCGCGCGATCTGCAGGCTTGTGGCCTCACCATCAACACCGATCCGGCCCGCGTTCGCTGCTACGGATCCGATGTTGCTGGATTTGAAGACAATATTGAAGTCTGGGGATCTTCGCGCGCGCGGTTTTCAAAGATTCTCACGCGCGAATGCGCGATCGTTATCAATCTGCCAATCCTCAAAGATCACAGCATGGCTGGCATCACCTTCGCGATGAAGAACATGTATGGCGTGGTGGAGCGTCCGCAGGAACTTCACGGCGGGGGCTGCAACCCCGGTGTCGCGGACCTGAATGCATTTCCCGTCATTCGCCAGAAGATCAAGTTGACCATCGGCGACGCGATGTCGTCGGTCTACGATGGCGGCCCTCTCTTTCGCCCAGAGAGGCTGTGGTATCCCAATGCGCTAATTGTCGGCGAAGATCGCGTGGCCATGGACCAAGTGGCATGGGGAATTCTCGAAAAGAAGCGCACCGAAGCCGGCCTGGGGACGTTTGAGGCGGCAGGTCGTCTGCCGCGTTACATTGCGACGGCGGCAGACGCTGCGCATCAGCTTGGCGTGAACGATCCCAAGCGCATCAACGTGGTGGAGGTTTAGCCGGAGAGTGCCATGGCCGCACCAACGGAAATGAACGCGGGCCAAAACACCAATGCGGAGCCACCGCAGGGGCTTACGCGCCGGGAAGCAATGCTTCAACTGCTGCGCGCCGGAGGCATCGCGGCGGGCGCGGCAGGCGCCGGCATATGGTTCAGCGAGCGCAGCTCCAGGCCAATCCCTGCTCAAGCAGAGCAGGCTCGCCGCGATCACCGCATAGCGGCGGATCAGCGGTGGCCGAGTTTGACCGTCGTTCAGCGGCCAGTCGATGCTTCCGGCGGGATCGCAATTGCAGGCGAGCCGCGCGCACTCGCTCGCCAGGCGATCGAGAACCTGGGCGGCATGCAACGTTTTATCGGCAGGCAGGATGTCGTCGTGGTCAAGCCCAATATTGCATGGGACCGCACTCCCGAGCAGGCCGCGAACACCAATCCTGAACTGGTTGCCGAGGTCGTGCGGCAGTGCTGGAGCGCAGGCGCCAAGCGCGTTATTGTCACCGACGTCAGCTGCAACGAGGCGCGCCGATGCTTTCATCGCTCAGGCATCGAGGCTGCGGCACGGGCCGAGGGCGCGGAAGTTGTTCTTCCCGATCCCGAGCTCTTTCGCGAAGTCGATCTGGGTGGAGTGGTACTGAAAAGCTGGCCCGTGTTCACGCCGTTTCTTGAGGCCGACAAGATCCTGAATCTTCCAATCGCCAAGCATCACGAGCTGACCGGCGCAACGCTTGGCATGAAGAACTGGTACGGCATCCTTGGCGGCCAGCGCAATCGGCTTCACCAGCAGATTCACCAGAGTCTCGTCGACCTGGCCGGTTTCATGCTGCCCACGCTGACCATCATGGATTGCTACCGCGTCCTGCTGCGGAACGGTCCTACAGGAGGCAATCTCGAAGACGTCGCGCTGAGGAAAACGGTCGTTGCTGGAACCGATCCGGTCGCGCTCGATGCCTATGTTGCAAAGGCCTACTGGAATCTCGATCCCGAGCATCTTCCCTACCTGCAAATGGCGACGGCGCGCGGGTTGGGCACGTTGGATTTCGACAAGCTGGGCGTGAAATTCAGCGAGGTCCGGTAGCCGTACCACAATGTGGTCCTTCTACCCCCCTCCCCTATCTCTGTAAGTAAATTCCTTATTTAAAACGACTTACGAGAGGGGTGTGTCGCCAAATTCCTCTCAGTAAAGGAGTTAGCCGCAGATTCCTCTCAGCAAAGGAGTTACGGGTGAGAAAACAGCTACTAGCTTTCAGCTTCCAGCTCTCAGCCTCCGACTTTCAGGGATCAGGGTTCAGAGATCAGAGGACCGCAACTTCCATTGTGCGCCAGGTGAAGGTAACGATCTGCAAAGGGGCACACCCGATTCAGGGCAGGCCGGCAGGATGTGGGGCGCCCGCCAACAGGAGGCGGTGTTAGCGCGGGGTTCGCGGAGTTAGAGGTGAGAGGTAGGGCCAGCATTCGGTCCCACATCTCTTCGAGATATGGGGCACCCCCGTGGAGACGACGTGAGATGTGGGCCACCCGCCTACGAAAACCGGCGGAAATTGAAAGAAAAGGATGGTATCGACGGACATATTAGGGTCCAAGCTTTATCGTCTGATCGACGCTGTCGTAACGGGCTTTGACCACTGCAAGATCTGGCGCTCGTTGTCTGGCCCAAGCGCGAATGACCTGCTCGTTTTGCTCTGACACGCTTTTTCCGAGAATCAATCGCTTTAACCATCGCGGGTCGATTCTGACTTTCGGGCCTTTACCGCGCGGTAGAACCAAGCGAACTTCCTCTTCATTGCTCCACTCAGGGCGCTTGCAGAAGAACCAGAATCCATTCTTATGGTCAGGATTGTTAACATCCATCTTGAGGGAGTCCTCGTACATCACGTCCCTCGCGGCGTCGAACAGCGGTCCCTCACGGACAAACTCCAGACAGTAGCCGGAGTGGTTGTCGGCATAGTTGGCCCAGAGGTTCAGGTTGTCATAACGCTTCGACATTGAATAAACGCGGTAGCCCTTCAACTCCGAATGGAGGGATTCGGTGAGTATTCGGTGAAGCGCTTCCGTTCCATGCAGCTTGATATTGTAGAAAATAGTTGCGCGCTCTCTCGCCAACTCCGCAGGTGACAGTTGCGGCCTGCGCTGGACGAGTTTCGTGTACAGGAAGGAACTCATCTGCTCTTCCGACAATGGAGCAAGGCGCGGCCTTCCATCCGCCGGGTCGTTTAGTTGATCTAGACTTGGCAAGTAGAGTTCGTGTTCTTGGATGATGACGCGGAGCCGTTCGACGTGCTCGGCTGTCGGTAAGCTTGAGTACTTGTAGAAGAGGGGAACTGTCGCCTTCGGAGGGAACGGAATTGCGCCATCGCCGTTAGGCGCACCTTTCAGCACTGTCGTCATCAGAAACCTCATCTACTCAGTCTCAGCCGCGCGCCGAAGTCACGGCGACATGACCACCGTGACTATCGTTCTTTTCGGTTAGTAGCCTGCTTCAGAGCACGCGAATAGAAAATCGTATCCATTCCAATCCTGGCTGACGCAAGCGGAGGAAATACGAACCCCGCGAGACGCCAGCGAGATCGATGTCAACCTTCAGGACCACAATGTGATCTTCGAGTTTAGCGGTGGCACTTATGGTGGGTGGCCTGCATCTCATTGCATCTCCTCGGAACTGGGTGCCCCATATCTCGCAGAGATGTGGGACTTTACATTTTCAACGGGGAGTCGAAGGATATCAGGCAGGCCGCCTCTTCTTGACGCTGTCCAGAAGGACTCTATCTGCACAGTTCCTTCCGAGCCGGTGGCGTAGTGGCGGAAGCTTGACCACGGCCAATCTTCGGGCTTGGCCACCAACCCGCGAACCACGGGATTGCGGTGCATGTAGCGCAGTTTTTCGATGCGCTTTTCTTCCGAAAACACGTTGAAATCGTAGTAACGGCGCTGCCAGAAAGGGCGCTCACTGTCTTGCACGGCGACGGAAAGCTTGAGAGCCTGCAGTGCCCGGGCGAGTGTTCCGTTGCGCGGTTCACTGACAAGCAGATGCACGTGCTCGGGCATGACAACATAGCCGATGACGAAGAACTCGCAGCTAATGCGAATCGTTTCGAGGGATTGCTCGAAGAGGTCCCGGGCGGCAGGAGTACCGAGATGGGGCTGCCGATGGTGGCAGGAGAAAGTCACGAAGTGGAAGTTGCCAGACTGATGATACCGTACCAGTCCCGTTGGCATAACGGACAATCATACGATGTCGGATCCCACATCTCTGCGAGATGTGGGGCACCCAGGTTCTTTGTTTCACCCATCTCTTCGAGATGTAGGGTACCCGGGGTTCCTCGTTTCCCACATCTCTTCGAGATATGGGGCTCGGATATGCACCCAGGTTCTTCGCTTCACCCATCTCTTCGAGATATGGGGCACCCAGGGAAAAGTAGGGGCTTTCGAGACAAAGACGCTCGAAAGCCCTGATCTGCCGCTCAGACCTTGCCGGCAGCAATGATGTGTTTGGGCGAACTTACGCCGGTACCACGTGCACGTTAAAGGTCACAGAGTGCACCCGGTTGCCACTGACGGCCCAAAGCGTGATCGGCACAGTCTGGTTCACCGCAGTATGCGCGGCTGTCAACGTGACCGTCGCAACGCCGCTCACCAGGCTGCCGTTGCTGATGGCCGCGGATACGCCGGAGGGGAGGCCTGTGACCTTGAGGGACACCGACCCGTATCCAAACGAATTCACGCGCGCGGTCGCCACCGCTTTGCCTGACGACATTGTGTAGTTGGCGCTGTCCAGATTGACCGCAAAATCGGCAAAGTTCGTCGTCGGCACGGTGGACATTGCTGACATCGATGTTGTCGGTGCAGCCCACTTTGATGAGTAGTCTGTGCCGACCGTGCTCTGCCAACCAGACAGATTCACAAGCTTGCCGTTGACCACCTTGAATGAATTCGGCGTGGTCGAGTCATACCAGGTGTTATTGCTTGCATTCAGCGTGTTAGCAAAGTCAGACCAATCAGCTCCGCTCAGATACGTTCCAAAGACATCCTGGCCGGAAGCAGCCGCGACCACGGTGTTTCCTGAGAGGACCATGCCGGTCGTGGTCAGGAAGTATGACTGGCCGGTTTGCCAGTCCTTGATCGTGATCCCGTTCTTTTGTCCGGCGAGGAAGATCTGGGCCTGGAATTTATTCGTCGCGCCGTTGTTGTAGAAGGTGTTGTTCTTGAGAGTGACCTTCTGGCTGGTCAGCAGATTCACGCCGGCTCCGCTGGATGCCAGGTGGCTGTTCTGAATAGTGATCGGGCCCTCGTTCCGCTCGATCTGGATCGCTGCGTTGTAGCTGCCCACGAGCGTCGCACTGGTAACGGTCATGTTCTTGTTGTCGGTGTCGAACCACAGACCCTGCGCCTGGTTGTTGTATGAGTAGTGATTCTGGATCGTCACATTGCGCATCTGGAACAGCTTGAATCCGCCCATGCCCCAGTCGTAAAAGGCAGCCTGTGCGCCGCGCCAGTTGTTGTAATCGGTTTCATTGAAGTTATAGAGAGCGTTCTGACTCTTCGTTGTTTGGAAACCCACGCCGCCGTTGTGGCTCGCAATGGAGTTCTGCACGGTGAAGTTGCTGGTGCCTGAGATGCTGAGGCCGCCCCAGTTGTTCCAGTTCGCCTGCACCTGGTCAATCAGAATATTTGAGCTCGAAGTAACAGTGGCTCCGCTGGTGTTGATGCAGTTTGCCGCATGCCGCAACACGAGTCCGCGAACGACAATACTGCTGCGCCCGGTAATGCTCAGCGTCTTTGTCCGCTTGGCGGCCTCGACCACCGCAGTCTGCATGTTTGTGCCAGACGCAGGCCAGACGTGGAGGAAGTTGCTGGATTCATCCTGATAGAACGTGCCAGGCAGCATCTGTCCTACCGACATGACCTGCGTCAACGGCACTCCGTTCACAAAGACCATCTCGGTGTGTCTTGCAATCACGTTGAAGTTGCTTGGCCAGCCGCTCGGCAACGAGCAGGTGCCCTGAGTCTCAGCGAACGGCGCCTCATATGCGCCGGAATGGCTGGGATCCGCGGACCAGTTCTTCACGACATCTGAAGCTGCAATGATCGCTGTTCCTGCTGACGCGGCCTGCAGCGTGAGCGGCACAGTCGACTGGTTTGACACGGGATTGATCGAGACCGTCTCGCGGTACACACCGGCGTTGACGATGATCTTTGTGCCGATCTTCTTCTGATTATTCGTGTTGGCCTTGTTGACAGCGGCCTGGATGGTCTTCAGCGGCGCTGAACTGGAACCGGAATTGCCGTCGGAACCCTTCTGAGCATCAACGTATATATATGTTGTCTGATTCTCTGTAACGCTTGCCTGACTATGCGCGCGGGACCCGGTGATGACCAGAACCGCAAGAAATATAGATAAGAACGCTTTCTTGAAGTGCATGTATATCCTCTGTTAAGTGCAAAAATGACTTGCTTAACGTCGACCGCCAGACCGCGTTCGTCAGCGAGCCACCGGCGTACAGAGGTATTTGCGAAAGCGATTTGTAGGTAACTTTCATCTACGGACCCCTTGCTCGTACCTATGCAGAACCGGTGAAACCCTCCGTGCACACACACTTTTCCCGCGAGCGGCAAAGCCGCATCGTGCGCGTCATGCAAGAGCGCGAAGCTTATGTGCAGGCTTCTGGATCAGGTGAATCTCAGAAGATTTTCAGGGACCGCTACCACTTTAGATGTGACAGTTATCACCAAAACGGGTTACTAAAGTTAATGAGTTGTGATTCCCCTGATTATACATGAACGGTGCCGCCGCGCACCCCGGTTCAACACAGAAAGCGAAGCATTGAACACACCTGCCGGCAAGCATCCCAGCCTGATGGATTTAGAAATTCACTCTCCAATTCGACAGCGTGAAAAAGAGATCGCGAGTGACAGCACGTGTCCGATATATTGGAGCGGAAATTGGGTTGACGGATGGATGCTATTTCCACTCCGGCAGGCAGGCGATGAGTTCGCACCGCAGGACGTAGTTTTTCATTTCTGCAAGAATCGATTTGCGTCAGGAGACAACCGATGTTGCAGCTGAACCCGGTAAAGAAGGTCTACGACGTCTGCATCATCGGATCCGGCGCCGGAGGCGGAACGGCCGCGAAGGTCCTCACCGAGGACGGACTGAATGTGGTCATGCTCGAGGCCGGTCCGCGGCTTGATCCGGACAAAGATTTCAAGGAGCACATGTGGCCTTACCAGCTGCCTCATCGCGGCGTGGGGATCGGCGGAAAGCAAGCTGGAATCGGTAACGAGTTCATGGCGCCGAATGGGTTCTGGGAGATTGAAGGCGAGCCATACACGACGGCGCCGGGGTCTTCATTTCGCTGGTTCCGGTCGCGAATCGAGGGTGGCCGCACCAATCACTGGGGACGCATTGCGCTGCGGTTTGGTCCGGCGGATTTCAGATCGCACTCAACCGATGGAATGGGAGACGACTGGCCAATCAGCTATGACGAGCTTGCGCCCTACTACGACAAAGTCGAATCGTACATTGGCGTCTTCGGATCGAAGGAGAATGTCCCTAATGCGCCGGACGGCGTGTTTCAACCTCCGCCGAAGCCGCGCTGTACAGAGACCCTCATCAAGCAAGCCTGCGACAGATTGAGCATCACGTGCATCCCGTCGCGGCTGGCCATTCTCACAAAGCCGCTGAATGATCGCGATGCATGCCACTATTGCGCGCAATGCGGCCGCGGGTGCCGATCGGCGTCGAACTTCAGTTCCAGCCAGGTGATGATTCCGCCGGCGATGGCAACGGGCCGCCTGACCATGATTGCGAATGCGATGGCCCGAGAGATTGTTGTGGGGGAAAGCGGAAAAGCGGAGGCGGTCTCCTATATCGACAAATCGACGGGGAGCGAACAGCGTGTTTATGCCAGGGCAGTTGTGGTGGCGGCGAGTGCCTGCGAGTCGGCCCGACTGCTGTTGAATTCGCGCTCGCCGAGTTTTCCCAACGGATTGGCAAATTCCTCTGGAGTAGTGGGACGCTACCTGACCGATTCGGTCGGCAGCGATCTTGCAGGCTATTTTCCACAACTCGAGAAGATGCCTATCCACAACCATGATGGCGTCGGCGGCATGCACATGTACATGCCGTGGTGGCGGTTCGGAAAGAAGAATGAATTCCTTCGCGGCTATCACATCGAATTCGGCGGCGGCCGCGATATGCCCGGTGTCGGCGGATTCGACTATGTGTGCGAAGAGCATGAGGGTTATGGGGTCAGTCTGAAACAGAAGTGCCGCAGCTCGTACGGCACGTTCATCGGATTCAGCGGGCGCGGCGAGATGATTCCCAATGACAAGTGCTTCTGCGAGCTCGACCCGGATGTCAAGGACAAGTGGGGCATTCCCGTTTTGCGTTTCCACTGGGAGTGGGGCGAGAACGAACACAAGATGGCGGCGGATATGCAACAGACGTTCCGCTCCATCATTGAAGCTGCAGGCGGGACGGTGATCGCGGGTACCCGGCGGCATCCGCAGAAGAGCAGTGCCGGCGCGAGCAATGCTCTCGAGCAGCAGCCGGCAGGGAAGATTTCGAAAGGCGGCGAGATCATTCACGAGCTTGGCACGATACGCATGGGTGACGATCCCAAAGACATCCGCGCTGAACAAGAATTGCCAGGCGCACGACGTCAAGAATCTTTTTGTTGCGGATGCCGCACCGTTTGTGACGAACCCGGACAAGAATCCCACGCTGACCATCATGGCGCTGTCATGGAGAACCTCAGAGTATCTGCTGGATCAGGCGAAGAAGGGAGAAATCTAATCCCATGGATCGTGTTTCTCGACGCGCAGTTCTGAAGTCGCTGAGCACCGGTATCGTGGCCGGGTCCGTGCTTCGGGTCATTCCGCTCGAGGCCGCGGAATACGCACACCACATGATCGAGTCGGAGAAGGCCGATGAAAAATCCGGCGTCTACATTCCGAAGTTCTTTGACGCGCAACAGTACAAGACGCTCGAAAGCTTGTGCGAGACGATCATTCCCGCGGATGCCGATTCCGGCGGCGCGATTGAGGCTGGGGCGCCGGAGTTCATCGATCTCCTCACCAGCGAGAATGAACATTATCAATCGATATTGGGAGGCGGACTGAAATGGCTCGACGCTACGTGCACGAGCCGTTACGGCGATGCATACCTGGACTGCACGCCGACACAGCAGAATGAAATTCTTGATCTTATCGCCTATCGAAAGAACGCTGTGCAGGATGAGAGCCTGACGGATGCGATCGAGTTCTTCTCGTTCTTGCGGAACTTTACCGCTGACGGCTTTTTCACGAGCAAGATCGGGATCAAGTATCTGGGATACAAGGGCAACACGTTCCTGACGGAGTTTCCCGGCTGCCCGCCGGTGCCGGGCATTTGACCGCGCTGGCCGAGCCCGTTCTGGTTTTCATGAGCATGGTGTTTCGCGGTGCGTTCCACGCGATTATGATTGGAGCGCAAGGGAAATGCCGAGCGGGAGGAGTTTCATGAACGATACACAAGGAAATTCAGGACGCAAACAAGGCCGTCGCGAGTTCTTGAAGACCGGAGGTGCGGTGACAGCCGCACTGCTTTCCACCTCCGCTTTTGCCGATACGCCCGCAAAGAAGTTGCCGGGTTTGCCCTCGAATCCGCGCACTCCTGAGGCCATGCCGACTCGAAATCTGGGGAAGACCGGATACAGGGTTGGCATTTTCTCGCTCGGCGGCCAGGCTGCGCTTGAGAAAGCCAACAACTTCGATGTTGCTGTGCCGATCATCGAGCGGGCGCTCGACCTGGGCGTGAACTACATTGACACCTCGTCGATCTATGGCGGGCCGGAGCGCTGGAGCGAGCAATACGTCGGGAAGGTGATGGCGCACCGGCGCAACGAGGCGTTCCTGGCGACCAAGACGAAGGAGCGGACGCGCGACGGTTCGATGCAGATGATCGAGAAGTCGCTGCAGCTTCTGCAGACCGATCATGTGGACCTCTGGCAGTTGCACGACGTGGGAACGATGTACGACGTGGACCAGATCTTTGCCAAGGGCGGCGCCATGGAAGCGCTGCTCGAGATGCAGCAGCAGAAGGTTGTGCGTTATCTGGGCATCACCGGGCACTACCGGCCCGAGGCGCTGATGGAGTGCATTCATCGGCACGACTTCGACACGATCCTGATGGCGATGAACGCTGCCGACCCGCATCACTACAGCTTCAACGACAAGCTGCTGCCGCTGGCGGTCGAGAAGCAGATGGGCATCATCGGCATGAAGATTCCGGGCCGCGGACGCATTCTTTCCACATGGACTCCGCCGCCGATCGAGCAGCAGAAGCATAGCTGGGAAGGCATGACGATCCAGACCGACAAGCCGGGCACGCTGAAGATGCGCGAGGCGCTTTATTACACGCTTTCGAAGCCGGTGAGCACGGTCATCATTGGCTGCGACACGATTGCGCAACTTGAGGAGAACGTTCAACTGGCGAGGGAGTTTACGCCGCTCAGCGAGGGGCAGCAGACAGAGTTGGTGGCAAAGGCCGAGCCGTGCGCGAAGCCGTCGCTGTTTTTCCGGTTCTACGAACGGCCATAGCCACCTGCGGTGGGGCAGCCGCCGCTCGCGCGGCCGATACACAAAGGGCTGGAGCCATTCGCTCCGGCCTTTCTGTTTCCTGCCTCAGGCGTTCACATTCAGATACAGCCGATAGTGCTCGTCTCGAATCGCCATGAATGGTCGCAACATTGAACGCTCCCGCTGGGGTTTTTCCGTGCCAGTCTGTTGAGCCAGATGCAGTTTGCGTTACGGCGAGCAGGTCCTGCTTCCGCACCGTGGTGGGGATCTCGCCAACGGCAAAAAGCGCCAGCGGTCCGTGCACTGTCGCCATCAGGTTCGGGTGCTGCGGGTCGACGGATTCGAGCGTCGTCGGCATGTCGAATTCGATTTCGATGCGGTCGCCATTCTTCCAGGTGCGTTCGATGCTTGCGAACTTCCCGGGCGCAAGCGCATCCCCGGTTCGTTTCCCGTTGATGGCGATGGTCGTCTTTGGTCCGGCCCATGCGGGAATACGCACGAAGATCGGGAACTTGCTCTGCTTGTCTGTTGCAATTTCGATCTGCGTGGAGGGTGTGTGCGGATAGTTCGTTTTCTGGGTCAAGGTCACACGATCGCTTCCCTGCTTCCAGGTGACGCGTGACGGAACAAACAAGTTCACGTAGATTCGGTCGCCATCGCGGAAGTAGGAACTGATTCCATAGTCGGCGGTGACTTGCGCGAAGGTTCCGGTGCAGCAGTGCCACTTGTATGCGTGGTAGAACTTCGATCCGTCGTTGTTGTAGTCGGAGTAGTAAAAGCCGTGCCCATCTTCCTTGATTGGCTTGGCGCCGAGAATGCAGTTGTACAGCACCCGCTCCATGCTGTCGCCGTAGCGGCTGTCCTTGGTTACGCGCAGCAGGTAGCGCGTGATCTTGAAGTGCGCATAGGAGCCGCAAGGAGTTTCGAAGCTGGAATGCGACTTTGTGAGACTTTCGCCGATCTGGCCACTGCCGGGCTCGCGGAAGTCTTCGTCCGGTCCCCAGCCGCCTGTGGCGAAGCTTTGCGTGTTGCGGACGAAGTCGAATCCGTTGCGCGCGGCGCGCAGATGCTTCTCACTCCCCAGTACGAGATAGGCCTGCATGGCACTGCTCATGGCGTTCACGTGGCTGTACGCGTGTTTGCCCGGCAGGACATTTTGCCCAGCGGCGAGGGGGTTCCAGTACCAGTCGTCGGCAAGGTACTTGACGGCAAGGTCCTTGTAGCGCGTACCGGCTCCGCGTTGCCAGGCAAGGAAGAGGTTCTCGGGAAGGGTGTACGGCTCGTCCCAGCAAAAGGACTCGTCTCTGTGGGGGCGCGCGTACTGTTCGTCGCGCGACAGGGCCCTGGGCGGCAGGTGCGCCATCACCGAGTCCAGCGCCGCATCGAGCACTTTCAACGCCTGCGGATCTGCTGCAAACTCATGAGCATCGATCAGGCCGATAGAGATCTTGTCATAGGTGTAGGCAGGGAAGCGGTTGTCATCCCAGAAGTGGGATGAGATAGCAGGCGCGAATTCGCTCACAAGACGGTGGACCTTCTCCTGCGTCACGCGATCGCCTGTAGCCGCGTACTGCCGCGATAACCCGGAGAGATATTGTCCGAAGGTGTGGCCCGGAGCGAAGCCGTTATTTGGCCGGGCATCGATATCGCCCAGCGGAGCCCAGCTGTACCAGCCTCCCATATCCTCGCCGGGGGCAGGAAGCCCTGCACGCTGGCGGTAGGGCTTGAGCAGGCTGTTCTCATTGAGGCCGCCGTAGAAAACGCGATTGGCATTAAACTGCTCGCTGATTGGCCCATCCAGCAACTCAACGTCGCCGTATCCAAACTGGCTGAGCGGAGCAATGACGGCGGGCGCATTCTCTGCCGCTGAGAAGACCATGCGAGGCCGAACCAAAGTTGCTGCAGCAACGGCTGCACCGGCTTTCAGGAAGGCGCGACGAGTTTGAGAATGGACGCGGGTCATGAATCTCTCCAGCATGGGATTTTAAACAGCCAGCCGGCCGTGCGATTCGATCAGCGGTTTCCCCTGACCGCTAAGCGGTTCTGAATCACGGAGCTGCCCCGATATTTGTGCATTTCAATTCTGCTAAATCATGACACATCAACTCTCTAACGGCGCGAACTGATTCGACACTCTCCGAGCGTGCCCGATGAATTTCCCATGGACTTCCGTTTAGTTCCGCTCTATAGTTCACTCCAAAGGTGACGGGTAAGTGCACACATTTTGGTGAACAGCCCTTTTCGAGGCACTCAAGCATGACCTTCGATTGTGATGCCTTCATCAGTTATAGCCACATCGATAATGTCGGGCTTGTCGATGGGTCGAAGGGCTGGATCACCAATCTTCACCGCGCTTTGGAAATCCGGATAGCGCAGCTCCTTGGCGAAAAGCCCCACATCTGGCGCGATCCAAAACTGGCCGGAAACGATGTCTTTGAGATCACGCTGGTTGAACAGCTCAAGCGGGTCGCCGTCCTCATCACCGTCGTGTCGCCGCGCTACGTGAAGTCCGAATGGACCCGGCGGGAACTCATCGAGTTCTGGAAGGCTGCCGAAGCTCAGGGCGGCGTGAGGTTTCACGACAAGGCTCGAATCTTCAAAGTCCTGAAGACACCCGTTCCACGCGAGATGGATCTGCCGGAGCTCGCATCGCTCCTGGGCTACGAATTCTTCAAGATCGATCCCGAAACAGGTCGCGCTCACGAGCTTGACGAAATCTTCGGCGAGTCCGCACAAAGGGACTTCTGGATAAAGCTGGACGATCTGGCCCATGACATCTCCGCACTGCTCGAAATACTCCGCCGAGAGTTCCAAGTGAGCGCAACCGGAGTGGAAAGCGCAAAGAAAGAATCCGTATTCCTCGCCGAGACAACGGCAGATCTCAAAGAGGAGCGTGAAGCGATTCGAAGAGACCTGCAACAGCACGGATATACTGTGCTGCCATCGCGTGGCCTGCCTTTTGTCGCGTCTGAAATGAAGGTCTCGATTGCGGAGGATCTCAGTCAATGTCGCATGTCGATTCATCCGATTGGTGAGCGCTATGGATTCATTCCCGAAGGAAGCAGCATCTCGCTCACGGAGATTCAGAACGAGCTCGCTATTGAGCGTGGCAAGCAGGGCGGATTTGTGCGACTCTTATGGATCCCAGCGGGGAAACGATTTGAGGATGAACGGCAGGCGCACCTCGTGGAACAGCTTCGCACGGACCCGCGAATGCAGCGCGGGGCTGATCTGCTGGAAACCATTCTCGAGGATCTGCGCACCGAAATTTACGAGCGTCTGAAGGAAGCGCCTCCTGCCGTAGCGGCGCCGAATCCAGAGGACTGCTCTGAGACGCCGAAGGGCTGCGCAGAACAGATCTACCTCATCCACGACCAGCGGGACGCTGCCGCGGTCTCACCCTATGCTGACCAACTGTTCAACCGAGGATTCGAAATTCTCCACCCTACCTTTGAAGGTGATGAAGCAGAAGTTCGTCAATGTCATGAAGAGAATCTTCGAGTCTGCAATGGAGCGCTGATCTTTTTCGGTTCGACAAATGAAGCTTGGGTACGCAGGAAGCTGCGAGAGATTCAGAAGAGCGTCGGATATGGGCGCACAGAACCGCTTCCCGCCGTGGCTATTCTCTGCGTTCCGCCCCAAACAGAGGAGAAGCAGCACTTCAGAACACATGAGGCAACGGTCATCACACAACCGAACGAGTTCAGCGCTGAAGCATTGACGCCTTTCCTCTCAAGCTTGAAGTCTGGAGGAGGATAGAGCACGATCCATGTTCAATCCCTTCCCCGGACTGCGCCCTTTCGAACCTAACGAAGATCACCTCTTTTTTGGTCGAGAAAAGGAGATCGACGAGCTGCTGCGGCAACTTCGCCTTAGCCGCTTCATCGCAATCATTGGCACTTCAGGTTGCGGCAAGTCATCGCTTGTGCGTTCCGGTCTCATCCCTTCGCTTGGCGGCGGCGCGATGGTGGAGGCAAGTTCTGACTGGAGGATTGCGATCATGCGTCCCGGCGAAGATCCCATTCGCCGACTTGCGTTGGCTCTGAACAGTCCTTCAGCATTAGGGCCTGCCGCTGAACTGGGCGCGACAAACGCCGTGCTGCTTGAGGCCACATTGCGCCGCGGCGCTCGCGGTCTTGTGGAGGCAGTACGGCAAGCGAGGATTCCTGCCCAGGAGAATCTTCTGCTGGTTGTGGACCAGTTCGAAGAGCTCTTCCGCTTCCGGCGCAATACCCAGCTTGAGAATGCCAGGGACGAAGCCGTTGCGTTCGTCAAGATACTCCTTGAAGCGTCGCAGCAGCGGGAAGTGGCCATCTACGTTGTCCTGACCATGCGATCGGATTTCATCGGCGACTGCATGGAATTCACTGGTCTGCCCGAGGCAATCAACGGTGGCCTGTATCTTGTGCCTCGCATGACGCGAGATGAAGTCCGCCTGGCGATTACAGGACCAGTAGCGGTGGGCGGTGGAAGCATCACGCAGCGGCTTGTTCTGCGATTGCTCAATGACTTTGGAGACGATATCAATCAGCTTCCTGTGCTGCAGCATGCGCTCATGCGGACGTGGGACCACTGGCAATCGCGGGCCGCTCCGGCCGGAGCAATTGACATCGACGACTATCAGGCTATCGGCACAATTCGCGAAGCACTTTCAATCCATGCTGAGGAGGCATACGAAGAAACCGGTACCCCCGAACGAAAACGGATAGTGGAGAAGATATTCAAGGGGCTGACTGACCTATTCTCTGATCCGAGAGGAATACGCAGACCTACTTCGGTCCGCGATCTTACCGCAATCTCCGAGGCCTCGACCACGGAAGTTGTCAGTGTGATTGAGATCTTTCGTCGGCCGGGCCGTTCCTTTTTGACGCCTTCGCCGGATGTTGCGCTTGAAGATCGATGCATCGTCGATCTTTCGCACGAAAGCCTCATGCGATGCTGGCACCGGCTTGTGAATTGGGCCCAAGAGGAGCGCAGGTCAGCAGAGGTCTACGCTCGCCTCTCCGACGCAGCTCAATGGTATGAAGAAGGAAGTTGCGGTCTTTGGCGGAATCCCGAACTTGAAATTGCGCTGAGATGGAAGCGCGACAACCAACCGACGCCCGCATGGGCTCAGCGTTACAACGCAGCGTTCCCGCAGGCGATGAACTTTCTGCAGCTGAGCGAGGTTGAACGCGATCGAGAGGATGCTGAGAAGCGGCAAGAGCGAAAGAGGAAATTCCGGCAGATGCAATGGACCGCCGGAATTCTGGGCACGCTCTTCCTGGTAACGCTTGTTTTCGCAGATATCGCCAGAAGACAGACTCGCCGGGCCGAAGACAATCTGCAGCTCGCAAAGAGAGCAGTTGACGAAAGCCTTTCGTCTGCCGGCCACCAACAGGCGCGTGAGGCAGGAGACCTGCCGGAAATACAGGCTTTTCGCAAAGACCTTCTGGAGAAGGCTGCAACTTTCTACACGTTGCTCGCGCAGCAGAACGCGACAACTCCGGACTTCATGGCAGAAGAAGCGCGGGCTCACTTGCGGCTTGGCGATATCAACAGGCTCATGGGCAAGGACACGGAAGCTGCGCAGGAATACAGTGATTCGATTGAACGGTTTTCAGCCCTGGCGAAGAGCAACCCGAGACAGGCGGAGTACCGTCAGGCTCTGGGATACGCTCACAACTGGCTGGGGGAAACCATTCGCGGCGCGCTCGAAAAGAACTCTGCTTTTGAACACTACACCCGGGCCGATGCGGAGAACGAGTATTCAGAAGCGATTCGCCTGCAAGAGGAACTCGTGAATAAAGCGCCGCTCAATAACGATTATCAGCGGGAACTTGCCCGCACTCACTACAACCGCGGCATCAATCGCTTCGACGCGGGTAACGGCGACAATGCGAAGGCAGACTTCCTGAGAGCCATTTCGCTGCTCGAGTCCCTTATAACCCGGTCTGCACAGACGCCAAACAAGATTTCAGATCGGGAGCCTACTCAGGATCTGGCGCGCGTTTACAACAACTACGCCAATGTTCTCGCCGGATCAAAGGACGACGCCGGGGCAAAACAATACTATGACGATTCCATCGGGCTCGCAGAGCAACTGGTGAGCAAGCAACCGGAAAATCGCGAATACAAGACGGAGTTATCTCAATATTCCAGCAATGCCGCACGATTGCTGGCGGAAAATGGTCAGATTGAACTCGCCGACCCCTATAGTCAGCATGCCCTTGATCTACTCGAAGAGCTTTCAAAGCCGACTCCCACGCTTGCCCTCACCCTGGTGAAGGCACTCCAGTTACGAGGACAGCTCTTGTGCGTAAAGGATCCACGCCGCGGAATCATTTTGACGGACAGGGCATTCTCCATTCTTACCGACCTAGACAAGAATGTTGCGCGGAAAGGGGCTTCGCTTGAAGCAATTTATGCGAATATCGGAGTCAACTATCTGGAGCTGGGCCAAAGCGCAATCGCGGCCCACGATGCAGGCACCGCTCGAACAGCACTATCGCGGCTAGAGGAAACACTTCCTCATCTCTCGCAGGCTGAAAGAACGTCATTTACCGGACCCTACGAACAGTTGCGCTCTACGCTGTTCAAGGGCCAGAGCAGATGAGTGATGCAGTGAACTGAACGCCAAATCAAAGGAGCACTTCCCCATGCGCCGAGACCGCTTTCTGATAGCAGTAATATCCGTGTCCTGGGCCATCACGGTTGCAGTTCATGGCCAATCTCCAGGCTCTCGTGATCATGAACTTTCGCTCGCTGTGCAGCCATTTACGCAACCAGACATGCGGTATTTTCTCACTGACCGCCCTTTCAGCCTTGAATCTCTCGCCAATTTCGCTCCTACGGAGAATTTCGTGACAGAGGGCGCAATCGGCTCAGATGGTCAGACTAAACCCAAGCCTGACTTTCAGAAGGTGAAACGTCCTCCCATCGATCCCAGCATGGTCGGCTACATCGAGAATGCAGTGATTCACACTGAGGTCAGAGTGCGATTCGACGCGGCCGGCCACAACAACACACCCGATTGGGCGGAGTTCTTCTACGCCAAATGCGGATGCTATCGGTCGCTGCCTCCCGGCAATCCAGCATATGACCCGAGCGCTCCCGGTCCCGGACCTGGAGTTCCAAAGTACGTGAACTTTCAGCAGCTCTATTTTTACGGAGAATATGCGCCAGTGCACAAGTTCTCTCTGTTTGGTCAATTGCCGTTCCGCTGGCTGCAACCACACGCCGCCGCAGGGACTCCGCAAGCATTTCCTGATGGTTCCGGCATCAGTGACATCCAGGTCGGAGCCAAGTTTGCGCCAATCTCATCTCCAACGCAGTTCCTCACGTTTCAATTGCGTAGCGCTGTGCCTTCAGGAGATCCCCGCAAAGGTCTCGGCACAAATCACGCAACCATCGAACCCATGGCGCTCTACTACCTGAATCTCTCTGACCGACTGTCATTGGAGGCGCAGTTCGGTGATGTGCATCCTTTGAGCAGTTCGAAAGGAGTTCCCACATCTGGCGGTGAAGGCTTTGCAGGAGATGTTATTACATACGGAGTTGGCACCAGCTACCGCTTCCTTGACCGGGAGCAGTTCTGGCTGTCCGGCGTTCTGGAAATGGTTGGATGGAATGTGCAAGGAGGAATATCGACGGGGGAGCCAACTAACTTCGGAACGAATGTCGTGAATCTCAAGGTCGGTCCGCGCCTTTCGTTCGGCCCGCATCAATCTCTCTATGTCGGGTACGGCATTGCCTTAACGTCACAGACCTGGTACCACGAGATACTCAGAACCGAATATCGTTATGCGTTTTAGGATTCCGCGCGTCTTTGGTCGCAGGCCCGCTCAACTTTCCGGCGCCGCCGGCCAATGGCGGTGAGAAATTGCATCGGCAGGAGGCAATGATCTGATGAATGACGAAGGCAGTGCCGTACAGAGTGTCGATCCAATCACGAAGCGCCTGGAGGACCAGATTGCCTGGTACAGCGGCAAGAGCAGGTTCGCCCAGCACACCTACAAACGGCTAAAGGTTGTCGAGATTGTTGCTGCAGCCATGATTCCGTTCATTGCCGGACTTGGCTTCCATTATGTTGGGATGGTGACGGGAGGACTTGGCGTGCTGGTCACCGTGATTGAAGGTTTGATCCATCTGAATCAATATCAGCAAAACTGGACGTCGTATCGTGCAACCAGCGAAGGCCTGAAGCATGAAAAGTTCATGTACCTTGGAAGGGCCGGTCCATATTCAACCGCCAGTGATCCTCATGCCTTGCTGGCCGAGAGAATTGAGACTCTGGTGTCGCAAGAGAGTGCACGATGGGCCGCCAATCAGCAGCAGGATGCCGGAAAGCAGCATCAATAGGGCCGCAAGCTCCTGATTACTTAGTCGAGCCGCTTCATGGAGGAGGGCATCGACGTCATCCAGACTGCGTGGAAGAGTTGCCGCTGTTGAAGAGCGCAGCTTCAGCCTGACGGCGCCGCAGCAAACCCGGATTGACGGCTCCACCTGCATGATCCCACAACACAAACTGCGCAGCGGCACCCGCGAAGTCGCCGGCGTTCAAACTGCGAAGCAGCCTGGACCCTTTGAAAGCACCGGCACCGACGTTGAACACAAAGTCCACCAGGGCATCGAACTGTTCCTGTGCCAGGTTGACCGTGACAGAGTTGTTGACACAGGCTACCGCGCTGCGAACGTCCTGGGCGAGCAGGACCTGTGCCTGTGCCTGGGTGATCGTAAGTCCCGATGTAACATCGGGGCCCGTGTGGCCGTAGCCAATCGTCCAGACACCCACTTGATCCTGATACGCGGTCAGCCTGCATCCTTCAAACTGCTCAGTGAGCGCCAGACCTCTTGCGCTGTAGGTCAGGTTATTCAAGCTCATATGGCTCATTCCTTCGCAGAACCATCGTTCCCGCAATTCGTCGCGATATTAGCACAAAGCGAGGCCGCCTTTTTTTGCGTAAAGAAATCCGTGTATGCAGGAAATGACCAACTCCTGATGAAGGTCGAAACTCCACCGGACAACCGCCGCCTGGTGTGCGCAGGCCGGCCCTTTTCTGAGACGCTCGCCAATTCTATTGACAAACGTTGATTCTCCTGCCATATTGTCAGGATTCTACTGGCGCTTCCCCGGATTTGCCCGCGCAGAAACCAAAAAGAAAAGCCGACTTATCAAGGAGGCTCAGCGATGGCGTACAGTGCGTCGCAACTTCTTTCGATGTCGCAGCAGGAATTGGACAACCTGTTTTCCAGCAGCCCGTCCGGCACCATCCCCAATGGTGAGGCACAGGGAACGGCGATCGTTGCCCCCGGCACAAAGTTCAGCGCAGAGATTTCGTCCCTGATCAATATCTTCGTCTGGAAGGGGAAGACCTTTGACGCAGCGCATGGGACTCTGCGAAATCAGATTCTCCCATTGGGATTGAACGCGATCGTCGCCGAAGTGTACAAAGCGCCGAGCTTGTTCGATAACAAGGAATGCATCGTCCTTGATTACTCGAAGACTTCGCTTGTCGCTGAGCACATCCGTGACGAAATCCGGCAGATCGGCCCGGGCGCGTACCTGGGTCTTGTGTATTGGGACAAGAATCGCACGATTCACTTTGCGCTTCACTTCCCGGGCGCATGACGATCCAGTCCAATCCTGATCGCCCGGTTCCCAAAGCCAACACGGGCTCTGCGATCCTGAACTGGGTGAGCGATGCGTCAACGGCCCTCGTGCATCTTGAGCGGCGCTTCGATCCGTTTTTCAGGCCGGTCTTTGACGCGATTCTCCGTGACCCTCTTACCACCCTCGCCACTGCTTTGATCAATATGGGCAGACCAAATGAAGGTCTGAAGATCGCGGAGGAGAGGCCGCTCCCGAACGAAGAGGAGTTCGTTGACTCCATTATCCAGAGCTTCACAACACAAATGAGGTTGCTATGGCAGCCCGGGAGATTTGAACGAGGAGGCAACACAAAGACGCATGGCATCGTGCGTGGCGAATTCATCGTGCATGAAAATCTGCCGCCGGAGTTTCGTCACGGAATCTACGCCGAACCATCCAGGTTTCCGGCGTGGGTACGTTTTTCCGGGCCAGGACCTTACATCACGCCGGACATCGATGATGTCGGCTTTCATGAGCATCGGGATCAAGTTAATGCGCGTTCCAGGGGCCAAAGCTCCTGGATGAAGAGAAGTTCACGTTGGATATGTTCGGGGTCTCCACGCCAACATTTGTGACGCCTGATGTAGTGGCAAACGCTCAGCTACAGAAGGAGAGCGTAAAGAACGCGCAGATCTTCTACTTTCTCAATTTATCCAGTCATCACGTCCTGGACCTTATCATGCAGTCGCTTTGGATCAAGACGCAGAGCAGTCCGTTTGATGCGCCCTATTTCAGTTGTGTTCCATACCTGCTGGGCGAGGGACAGGCAATGCAGTACTCGGTGTGGCCGAAGACGAACCGTCGAACGGCCATTCCTCGTCTGCCATTTCGGCCTCCCGACGATTACTTGCGCAACGCCATGGTAGAAACACTGGCGAAGGAAGATGTGGAGTTGGACATTCGGCTTCAACTGCAAAAGGATCCGCACCTCATGCCCATTGAGAACAATGCAGTGCTCTGGCCTGAAAGCATTTCGCCCCGCGTATCGGTGGCCACGCTGCGCATTCCGCGGCAGAAGTTTGACTCTCCGGCGCAATTTGACTTTGCCAAGCGCCTTTCCTACAACCCATGGCACTGCATTGCAGAACATCGTCCCCTGGGGAACCAGGGCCGCGCGCGACGCCGTATGTATTGGACGCTTGCGACACTACGGCAAAGTATGAACGCGACGGCTCACTACGAGCCAAACGGTGATGAGGTCTTTGACTGACAACCGATGACACCTCAGTCCAACTTCATGATTCTGGCCCCTGTCAGCCCTTCGCGCGTCACGGAGCTTCGCAATCTGCTTGCGGGAATGAATCATGAACCAGGGGTGCTGAATCCCGGCAATGCACTGGTTCCGTTCGATCAATTCCCTCGGGTGCACTTCGCCCGATTCGTGATCCTCGACGATCAGACATTGGATGACATCAATGTCTACGGCCTACCGTCGGGTGGACTTACCGACTTATCTCGCCTTCATCGGAGATGTTGATGGACCCGCTGAGGATCTGTTCGCAGAATTGGTGGAACGAGCCGCCGATGGACTGCGAAGCGTCTTCATGCTCTGCGAAGGTTTCGCTCCAGGAACGGACCTGTTGGCCTGGATCAAGGACCACAATGTGGCCCCGGCAGCCAACTATGTGAATTGGCTTGGGAGAACCGTCCTGCAGGTGAGGGAAGAGATTGCGCTTCGGGAGGCCCTCGTCAAGTTCGTTGAGGACAACTCAGAGTCGCTGCGCGGAGTGCAACTAACTCGAATACGCGACACGCTGAAGACATTTGTCGCCGGCGAAGTACAGGCAGGGCGCCTGACACTTACTCCTCCTGCGCCAGCGCCTTTAGGCTGGAAGATTCGCAACCTCCTCAATCTCTTCGGCGTGCCGATCCTGTTTCTGATCGCTTCGCCGTTATTGTTGCTCGCACTTCCGTTTGTGTTGATTCGCCTTCGAATCGCAGAAAAGTCCGACCCTGAAGTTGCGCCACGCGTCAATGCCGACCATGCAAACCTGCTTGCGTCGATTGAAGATCATGATGTCACCAATCAGTTCAGCGCGATGGGCAGCATAAAGCCTGGTTTGTTTCGCCGCATGGTCATCATCCTGGTGCTCGCCGTGATCGACTACACGGCGAGGCACATATTCAATCGTGGCCGCCTGGCCCGCGTCATCTCAATTCAGTTTGCCAGGTGGGTCTTTCTCGACGGAAAAAGGAGAGTGATCTTCACAAGCAACTACGATGGCAGTCTAGAAAGCTACATGGACGACTTCATCAACAAGGTTGCATTCGGGCTCAACGTGGTCTTCAGCAACGGAATCGGCTATCCGCGAACAGATTGGCTCGTTGTGAACGGTGCGAAGGATGAGCAGACTTTCAAGAACTATTTGCGACGTCATCAATTGCCCACAGAGGTGTGGTACAACGCATTCCCAGGAATAACGGCTCTCGATAAGTGGCGAAATGCACTTATTCGAGAGGGAATTGAGAAGCAGTGGATGACGAACGATGAGATACAGGAGTGGCTGCGGCTCATCTAGGAGAGCGGGTGCTTATGAGCGCTGTGTCAATCGATATGAATGATATTCAGGGTATTGTGCGCTTTGGATACAGCGCCCTGACGGAAGCATTCTTTCTGTTGCTGACGATACGCGACGCTCAAGCTGCGCAAGCCTGGTTCAAGTCAGCGCCTGTCACAACTGCCGAGAAGTTAAGCAAGCCACCCCTTACAGCTTTGCAGGTAGGCTTCACTCGCGAAGGCTTAGAGGCACTTGGTGTCAATCGAGAGGTGATTGCGGGATTCTCTGCGGAATTCCTGTCTGGGATGTCCGGCGAGGAAAGCCGCTCCCGGAGGCTTGGAGATATTGGCGCCAGCTCTCCCGAATCGTGGCGATGGGGTGGGCCGGGAAAGATTCCTCACGTTGTAGTGATGGTCTATGCGCAGCCGGGCCAGATGGATGGATGGATGCAAAGCATTCGAAATGCAAGTTGGGACTCCGCCTTCACTGTGCTTGATCGCCTGTCCACGTCGGATTTGCAAGGCGCAGAGCCGTTTGGATTCAAGGATGGTATTAGTCAGCCGACACTCGACTGGGGGCGTCAGCGCGACCCTCAAGGAGACGAACTCGAATACGGAAATCTCCTATCTCTCGGGGAGTTCCTGCTCGGATATCCGAACGAATACGGGAAATACACTTCACGTCCCCTGCTCCCTGCAGACGCGCCGTTCAGCTCTGTGCTGCCACCGGCGGAAGAACAACCGGATAAGCGGGACTTCGGCCGCAACGGGACATTTCTTGTGCTGCGGCAATTGCAGCAGGATGTTCGCGGCTTTTGGCGTTATCTCGATAAGAACGCAGGTTCTGACCCGAGAGCCAGGCAGGAACTTGCCGAGTCGATGGTCGGTCGGCGCATGGACGGCACACCTCTCGTTCCAATCGATCCAGGCCCGATCGCAGGAATTGATTCAGCTTCGGCAGCCACCAACAGGTTCACCTATAAGTCAGATCAAGATGGGGTTCGCTGTCCTTTCGGTGCGCATATTCGCCGCGCAAATCCACGCAATCCTGACCTCCCCTCTGCGAGGGACTTGATCTCTCGCTTGCTTCACATGCTTGGATTCGGAAACGCGAGGTATCGAGACGACGTAATTGCTTCGACGCGCTTTCACCGCATGCTCCGGCGCGGCCGAGAATACGGTGAAGGGCTAACTCCCGACGAAGCAGTAGCGAGTGCGACAGATACCGGAGAGCACGGAATCCAATTCATTTGCTTAGTGAGCAATATCCTGCGACAGTTTGAGTTCGTGCAGAACTCCTGGGTGATGGGTACAAAGTTCAGCGCGCTGAGTGATGAGAGCGATGCTCTCATTGGCAATCGTGCTGCAGTTGCAGGACACGTTACAGATACGTTCTCGCGTCCCCAGGAGACCGGCCCCGGAATCCGATACACGGGGTTACCTCAATTCATTACGGTTCGGGGTGGCGCATACTTCTTTCTTCCAAGTATGAGTGCCTTGCGTTATTTGTCCATGATCGACGAAGGATGAGAACACAAACCAACGGAAGTTAGAAAAGAGTTGTTACAGAGGAGACCAGATGAAAAGGATCCATGTTCCCGGAATCGTAGATATTGTCCAGTCGGACGATGCTGCTGAAATCAAATCGTTGGCACAGGATGAGAATCTCGATCGTGCCTATTCCGATCTTTCTGTCCTGGCAAATGGTCACATTCTTCGCCAGCTGCGCGAAGTCCTGCAAATCGACGGAAAGCCCTTTCCGACGGTTGCGCCGAGGTGCGCACCTGGCCGTGCGGAAGCTCAAGACGCGCTCTGGAAGCGTCTGTCTTCGTTGGCGCCATCCTATGCAGCCGGCCCCGCAGCGCTTGAGCCGCTTGCTGCGTTTGTCAGAGGGGAAGGAGCGCCCGATAGTATGCGGTCCCCTCGCACAACAGGTGGTAGGGGCTCTGTTTGTTGCGGATTTCAAGGCGTCGCAAGCAAGCTGGGATGCCGCTGTGCTTCTCGATAAGGCGCCGCGAACGCTAAACCCTCTGCAGCTCGCTTCGTGGGCTGCAACACATGAAGTTGACAAGGCGAAGCAGCTGTTATCAGGAATGGTCGGAGGCGACCTGGCGGCGGTGCATGCGATCGGGGTCGCGGTTCATAACATCGTGAAGGGTGTCGAACTTATGAGGCAGCTCTACAGCGATTCGAGCAACCGGACAGCTCTTTCTCCGGAAGGCGCTGGAGCCAAATGTATCTTCGCGCCCGACAAGGTTCTCCGGCAGCCGCTTGCGCCGGAATCTTCGACCGACGGTGAACTTGAAACCAGCACGCTCGTGATACTCAATCTGCAAGATGCTAATGCGAAAGCGCCTGACAAGTCCATTGCATTCCTGACCGGGACCTGGAGTCAGTGTCCGGCTGAGAGTTGGGTTCCGGCGCTGCTCGAGGGAATATGGAGGACGAGCTTGTTCCAGATCAAGTGGGTGGCATGAAGAGAGGCGACCGGACAAGTGCCACTTCGGGCAGCTGCATCCTGACTTACTTCGGATGGTAAGATGCAACCTGCACCGGCACACACGTAAGTAAGTGACTTTTGTCTCAATGCGCGATGATTTCCTTGTTGTGATACCCGAGCTCAGAGGATATCTTCTCCGCGTCAGGAATCTGGCCATCGCTCCTTCTCTGCAGTGAATAATGCTTCAGGGCTTAGTCAATCGAGGCTTTATTCCGATGAATCGATACTCACTGATTTTTGCGCTTCTCATGGCTTCGAGCCTGGCTGTGAATTCTCCGGCCCCTGGAACGTCCGGGTCGTCAAGCCCCACAACAAGCGAGAGGAACATTTCCAAAGCGAGAGCGAGTGGCGTGTCTCAAAGCTCCTCCAACGCTGAGTCTCTGACATCGAGAATCGCTCAGAGCGAAAACACGGGCCGTTTGAGTCAACCACTCCAGTTAATTCAAACATTCCTGGGCAACATAGATCCTGCTCCCCATCCTCTTCCAAGCATCAAAGTGCTGTTTGTCACCGTGCCACATCCCATTGAAACCCATCTCGCATCCGCATTCGACCACAACATCGACGCTCTGCAGAGTGGTATTCAGGCGGCCGGATACGTATACGACAGCTCCTATATACCCTGGGCGAAACACGAGGCGCGCGAGTCCTTTGATGACGATGAGAAAGAGCTGGCGAGCAAACGCGACGAGGACGCAGTTCCCGGGATTCTGCTCTTCCGGCAAAGCGGCCGCGTCGCGGATACCTACTCTCACGGGCTATTGGTATTCCTGCTTACTGAAAAGCCGACACAAGGCATCGCAATCAATCAGGTGCCAAGTGCGATTTCCATTCTGCGTTTGAGCGACATCAGCCTCACAGGACCGATTCGCTTTCTAGGGCCAAGTTACACCGGGTCGCTTGCCTCCCTGGTCTCAGTTGTCAGAACGATTCACAAAGCGAATCCGACTGGCTACGTTCTGATTCGAAGCGGGAGCGTTTCGGGCGGCGCGCCGGCTGCGTCAATGATGGAGGAGATTGCGAAGCAACTGCCGGGCGCCAAGATCGATTTCGGAAGTGCGCAACCCGACAACTCGTACTGGACGATTGCCGCACTCGAGACCTTGGAGAGGATCGGGATCAGCCAGGGGTCTGTCGCGACGCTCAGTGAAAACGAATCATCGTTTGGCCATATTTCAGTTTTCGGTTCGAATTCGCTCTTTAGCACTGGATCGAGTTCAGGTCGAGTGTCTGGCCATGAGGCATCAAAGCGGCAAACGAAGGAGTCAGACACGGAACAAACATCGGGAATGTGGAGTCTCAGCTTTCCGCGCGACATTTCCAGTCTTCGTGCCGGGTATCAGCAGCAAGGGATCCTTCAGAACCGCTCAATCACTCAGCCATGGAATAAGGTTCTCCAACTCAGTGGCAGCGATGAAAGCGAAGGAGACACCGTAAAGTCGTTCGGAGGCTCCGCCACCATCGCGGTACAGGAGTCGATTCTCTTTGGCATTTCAGAGTTCTTGAAGAAACATGCCATTCGCGCCGTAATTATCGTGGCCACAAACGAGGAAGATCGCTATTTCCTCTCTGAGTTCATTCATGCACACAACTCTGATGTCCGCATTGTCGTCCTTGGCGCGACACGAGTCTTCATGAGGGGCTCAACGGCGATGTTCAGAGGAGACTTGCTTGTGGACGATCTTCCTCTATTGCCGCGGCTTCATGATTGGACTCGGGGAAATCAGGACTTTCCTGCGTACGTATTTGCCAACGACACTTCACAGGGCACTTATTTCGCCGCAATCGATCTGCTTGCAGATCCTGTCGTCCCTGTTGAGAAATCCTACGGGCCTGGTCTGATTTCCGAGAAAAGCGGTCTCCTCAAGTGGTTTCCGGAGTACTCGGAAGTGAAGTGGGGCGTTGACCCGACCCCATTACGGCGGTTTCCACCGATGCAAGTGGTTGCGCTCGGCGGCAATCTAGCTTGGCCAGTATCGGAGTCTCGTGAGGTCCAGTTTCAGAAGGGCGACTCTGCTCGCTGGAATGTCGAGATGCCATTTACGTTGTTCGAGCGCATCCCGAAGGAGCAGCTTGATCATCCTCCAGTTGCGAAGCCGATCAGGGTTGCACTTACCTGGAAGATGCTTTTCTCTTTGCTGATTTTGTGCGTGGTTGTTTACTGCGTTTGCTTTTTCTATGCCAACTCCGTTACACGCACGCTCTTCGCGAGTTTTGAGCCGTCGAGAAAATGGAGATTCTGGCTTTTTAAGGTGGCAGTTCCGGCAGCTTTGTTCGGGGGCGCTTTTCGGCTGCTTAGCTGGACGAACGAGATGCCCGGTTCTGTTTCTCAAAGCGTCCTGGATTGGGGAATGGCTGCGGAGACAATGGCGTTCCTGGCGCCGTTGGCAATTGCGATCTCGGCTGTGGGCAAGATGATCATTGGCCCGGCGCCGAAATGGAATGCATGGATGTTGCTCTGTCTTCCGCCAGTGATCTTGCACGCCCTGGCATTCTTTGCGACGGGTTACTCGAGCCCACATCCTTTTGCAGAGCTCGATGTCGGCTCAATCTTGACTCACTACCGGGAAATGCATTGGGAATCGGGGCTTTCCCTCGTTCCCACGACCTTACTCTTCCTGTTTGCACTCTTTGTCTGGACTACTCAAGCGGGAAACGGCGCGGCGATTCTCGAATCGGTACCTATTTTGCCGGACTATCCCGACAACGAGCGAGTATCAAACGAAAGAGCGAAGTCAATTGTCTCTATGGCGCGTCCATTTCCACTCACGAGGAAGGCGATGTGGCTGTGGTGTGCCTGGGTCGTGGTGGCCGTGTCAATTGTGCTTGCTCATTTCTATTTTCCTCCTTACAAGATGATCACAACTCTTGAGTCGCTTGCCACCACACGCCTGCTTCTCAAGGTGTCGATGGGCATCATCATTTTGCTTTTCCTTGACCTTTTCCAGTTCCTGTGGCTCTGGAATGAACTTCGCGGACTGCTGCAGTCTTTGGATAGGCAGATCTTCAAGCGGAGTTTCGTGCCAATCAAGAACTTTCGCTGGAAGAACCTATGGTCGTTTACGGGTACCTCATTCCATGACAGGGCAGAGATTGAAGGAGCTCAAGTCGAGTGCGTCCTTGAACTTGCCCTGAAACACAGGATTCCCAGCTTTCTGCGTTACGCGAGAATATTGAGGAGGTTGCGGAACCGATATACCAGGGTATCCATTGGACCACTGAGTCCTCAGAAGCGCAGGCGCAATCGCACTCTCTTCTACGAACTTGTTCAGGCAGCGGGAAATCATGCGGCTGCTCTTGTTGAGGGCCAGCGGTACTCTCTGCCGCCGGCGACTACGCCTCCGGCCAATCGGGGTGAAGAAGACGCCGGGCGATTCCAGGATGAGGAAGAAGAAATCGCACGGCTGCCGGATTGGCAACAGACTGCGGAGAGGTTCCTGTGCCTCATCTATATCAACTTCATTCAAACGATCGTTGCAAGATTGCGCACATTATTGATCTCAATAGCTTTCTTGTTCTCGCTCGTGACGCTCGGCTTTGCGATTTACCCGTTTGCGCCGTTCTTTCCTCTCCTGATTTCGGGCCTTGTTTTAATCGTTCTCATTGCATGGGCCTTCTATAAAGTCTTTAGCGAAATGGACACGGACCGAACCCTCTCGCGCATCGTGAATGGCGATGATCGAAAGCTGGAAAAGCAGTTCTATTTCAAATTCGCTGAGTCACTTGCATTGCCCCTCCTCACGCTTGGCAGTTCGCTCCTGCCGGGGGGTGCAGGCCGCCTTCTGGAAATGGTGCAGACGCTGTTTAGTCACGCCGACTGACGGGCGGCAGAGGAGAGTCTTCTGTGTGACGGGACGCAATTCGTTTTTCACTCTCAACAACTGCGTGTCGCTTTTCGGCTCCGATTTCCGATTTTCCAGGTGAGAGCATTCTCTTGCTGGATTTGAAGGGTCCTTGCTTTATGCAACCCGTCCGTCTTCCCCTGGCTCGGTTGCTCTCGAAAACAAGCAAAGGAGCCGTTTATGAAACGCATCATCACAGCAGCCATCCTCTTGATCGGGACAGGGTTTGGTATCAGCAGCCATGCATCAGCGCAAGAAGCCGCGGTCAAGGTCGATGTCCCTTTTGATTTCGCAGTTGGAAGTCACGTACTTCCAGCAGGAACCTACCGCATCGCTGCTCATGGCGACTCACTGGCCTTTGATAACTACGATAAGAAGGCTTTCCTGTACGCCCTGGCCCGTCGTGGCGATATGGCAACCGATGGACAGTCGAAGTTGAAGTTCGATAACGTTCAAGGGCGATACTTCCTGAGAACGATTGTTTCGACGTCGGCAAAGACGAGCGTTGTGTTTCCGGCCTCGAAGCTGGAGACGATGTCGCGGGAAGTTGCTCAGACTCGAACCATCTATGCCGAGACCGCAAGCCGATAATCGTGCAGTGCCTCTCCTCACAGAAGAACTACTGTCATTTCCATAACCAGGGAGAAGAGCCCGCGCTCCTCTCCCTGACACCTTTTTCGTGTCTTTCACGGCCAATAAACACCCCTTCGGGGCGCTTCCTCAAGCCAGTTCGATAATTCCTCTCACATAAATCAATCGATCGAAGAACTTGTTCAGGCGAACAAGATCGCTGTCAAAGAGCTGTGACTGATTGCGGAGTCAATGTGCTCGCAGCGCTGCTGACCGTTCCCAATCGATTCCGGCACATTAATTACAAATCCGTGACAAAGCGCAGTTCCAGACTGCCTAAACTACGTTTGGGATTTCCTTCCCGCAGAAACAGTGTGATCGCTGGGTCAGCAGTGCGCCGTGCGCGTCGACCGCGCCAAAGGCGCCAGGGAGGGAGTTCGTCACAAACTCTGACCGCAACGCTCACTTTTTTCGAGCCTTTCGATCAACCAAATACATCCTGTTTCCAGGAGATTGTCTGTGAATTTGATGACTTCCCCCTTCATGAGCACGACTGAATTCAGCCAAAGCACTGATGCCAATGCGTTGTTCAGCACTTTGTACTCAGAATTGCACCGAATGGCGAAGCGGCAACTCGCCAGGCAGTGGTCACCCTCGGCTCTCGGTGTCACCACCCTGTTGCACGAAGCCTATTTGAACATTGCGCATCGAAGCGATCCTGTGTTTCCTGATGTGGCCAGATTCATGGGATATGCCGGGCGCGTGATGCGCGGTCTTATTATCGACCACGCTCGCAACCGCAGCTCGGCCAAGCGAGGGGGCGAGTTCGAGATTACGGCGCTGACTTTCGACACGGCAGATCGGTATGCGGATGCGAATGAGCTTTCCCAGATCAGTGATTCGCTGGAGGAGTTGGCCATGGTCGAGCCGGATCTGGCAACGATCGTAGACCTCAAGTTCTTTTGCGGATTCTCCTTTGCTGAAATTGCAGCAATGCAAATGCTCTCGGAGCGCACAGTGCAGAGAAAGTGGGAAAAGGCACGCATCTATCTGCACCACAGCTTGCGCGGGAGTGTTTCGCAGTGAATAATCCGGCCTCTGCAAACATGTCCGAAGAGTGGCAGGCGCTGAGTCCGCTACTCGACGAAGCTCTTGAACTCGATGAAGAAGAACGAGCGACCTGGGTTGGCAGGCAACCTCCAGAGGTTGCACGCCGATTGACGGCCGTGTTGCGCGAGTACCGGGACCTGGCGACGGACGGATTTCTGGACCAGAGATTCGTCGAGCTGCCATCCCCAACACCGACTTTGGAGGGCCAGATAGTCGGCGTTTACAAACTCATTTCACAAATCGGTCAAGGTGGAATGGGAAGCGTCTGGCTCGCTGAACGAGCCGACGGACGATTTGAACGCCGCGTTGCAGTGAAGTTTCTGAACATCGCACTCATGGGGAGGGGAGGAGAAGAGCGATTCAAACGCGAGGGTAGAATTCTTGGACTTCTGGTGCATGAGCATATTGCGGAGTTGCTCGATGCGGGAGTGACTGCGGCGGGGCAGCCGTATCTCGTTCTGGAATATGTGGAGGGCGATCAGATCGATCGCTACTGCGATGTACGCCGCCTTGACGTTCAGGCTCGTATCCTGCTTTTCCTCGATGTGTTAGGCGCCGTCTCCAAGGCGCATGGCAATCTGATTGTGCATCGCGACCTCAAACCCTCGAACATTCTGGTGCGCAATGACAGCTGCGTAAAGTTGCTCGATTTCGGGATAGCCAAGCTCGTTGAAGGCGACAATCATGTCGAATCTCGTCAGGCATACACGGTCGCAGGGGGGCAGGTTCTCACGCCACAATATGCCGCTCCTGAGCAACTGCAGGGGGAGGCAATCACGATCGCAACGGACGTCTATGCGTTGGGCGTATTACTCTATCTGCTGCTCACGGGGAAGCATCCGGCCGGTGACAGCGAACACCAGAGCCCGGCCGATCTGGTTAAGGCAATCGTTGATTGCGACCCGGCTCGCGCATCGGACGTAGTGAAGCCGACGCGCACGATCGAGTACAAGGCCTCAATGAACTCCGCCAACCGTGGCACGACGCCGGACAGGCTGCGTCGCCTGCTGCGCGGAGATCTCGACACAATCATTGCAAAGGCTCTGAAGAAAGAGCCGGCTGAGCGCTACAACTCCGTCACGGCCTTTGCGGACGATCTGCGGCGCTATCTCAAGAACCGGCCGATCAGCGCGCGGCCCGACGCGTTGTCCTATCGGGCCGTCAAGTTCGCACGCAGAAACCGCGCGGCGGTTGGGCTTGCCGCTCTGGCATTTGTCGGCACCGCCGCCGGGCTTGCGGGCACTCTGCTGCAGGCACGAACTGCGCGCACTGAACGCGACCAGGCATTGCGCCAGTTGGCCCGCGCAGAGCGCGCATCCGACCTGAACGAGCTGCTCTTGAGCGATGTGGCTCCCGTGGGGAAACCTCTCACTGCGAATCAACTGCTGGAACGCGAAGAGCGAATTGTTCAGCGGGAGCACAATCCAGATCCCTCGAATCACGTGGATCTGTTGCTGTCTCTCGGCGATCAATATTCTGGAGCGGATGAGAACCTGAAGGCACTGCATGTCCTCAACGACGCCTATCAACTTTCACGTAGCTTGAAAGACCCGATCGTTCGCGCAAAGGCGTCCTGCGTTCTGGCTGGCGCCATGTTACCCGTCGGGCAGTTAGCCAGAGGCGAAGCACTCTTTCAGGAGGGTCTCCATGAACTTTCCAAAGCGCCTCAATATGCTCCGGTGCGGGCCTTTTGCCTGTTGCGGGGAAGCGAAGTTGCCTATCGCAATGGCAATTCTCAAGAAGCAATTGCGCGGGCACTGGCAGCCGAGCAGACGCTGAGGGAGTCGCCTGTCCAGTGGAATCTACAGGAGTTGGAAGCCTTGATGAATCTCGCCGGGGTTCTTGGAGATGCCGGGAAGTTCCGCGAAGCAAATGAGATCTTCGAGCAAGCCTCGGCACTGATGACGAGCCTCGGTTACGACGACACGCAGAAGGCAGTCAAGCTTTTCAATGACTGGGCGCTCATACTCAGTTACAACGGCCGGCAACTCGAAGCCGAGCGGCTCTATCGTCGAGCCATGCAAATCAGCCGAAGCGACCAAACCGAGAGTGCAGTTCCGGCTGTCTTGCTTTACAACTACGCAAGCGTTTTGCGTGAACTCGGTCGGCCGGACGAGGCGAATTGGTATGTTGGCCTGGCGTCGGCGAAAGCTCGCAAGGCGAATGACCAAATTCTCCTTGATCAGACTGATTTGCTGAAGGCACGGCTCGATCTCGACAAACGTGATTTCAAGCACGCCGCCAAATTGCTTGAGGAACTGCAGCCGCGCATGCAGGGTAAATTGCCCCCCAAACATTACGCGTTTGCGGCCTTGGCGTCTGACAGGTCAAACCTTGCGCTTGCAACGGGCGATATCAATTCCGCCTTGGAGCTGGCCAACCAGGCAATCGAGATTGACGAAGCATCCATCCGAAGTATCGGACAATGTGCTGCATTCATGCCAACTCTCCTGGTGCGAAGGGCATTCGTCGAACTACAGGCTGGTCAGGAGGACCTTGCTGCCTTCGATGCGGCGAAGGCTATGACCCTGTTGCAAGGGGAAATGGAGCCCGGAACACACTCCAGCAACATGGGCCGCGCTTTTCTGGCGCAGGCCCTTGCATTGAAAGCATTCGGTAGATCGCAGGAAGCGCGTGTGGCATCTGCGAAGGCCTTTGAAAATCTGCGGGACACGCTGGGATCCAATCATCCGGATACTCGCAGTGCATCTGCGCTAGCCGGGGAAAAGTCCAGGGGCATTTAGCGCGAATATCGGGGAGTCGCATGCATAGGTCGCACGGTTCATGAAGTCCTGCCGGTTGCCCGGTTTTACGAATGCGGGTCAGAGCTTCGCATCTGCTTATAAACACGCTGCAAGCCGGGGCAGTTTGGTAAGTGACAGTTCTGGCACGGCCTCAGGGTGAATTTGGCTCAAAAATGGGTGGCAACCCTTACACTGGATGGCAATTATGCGTCATCCAATCGTTCGCTGCGCATGCATAACCTTGATGGCCGCTGCCATGGCTGTCTGCATCCATCTCTCGGCGTTTTGCTCAACTGTGGTCATGGATGGATCGCCGAGTGCGCCCGAGCCGGCGACAAATGCTCCAGCGGCGCCCGCGAAGTCTTCGGAAGCCCGTGCGGCTCGTGCTTATCAAGCCGCTGTGCACGCGGGGCCACTGGCTGTTCAAGCATTCCTGGCCGAGTTCCCGAAGGGTGCCGACCTGCATTTCCACCTTGGAGCGGGAGTCTATGCGGAGACACTGATTCGCGTTGCCGCCGAGGACAAGGTATGCATTGACCCGACTGGGCCGAAGTTTGCTCGCGACGAAAAAGGCGGCACAATTTATGAGCCATGCGCAACTCCACTGGTAGCGGCAAGTTCGCTCAATGGCAGCAATATGTCATCCGCACAGCAAGACCTATACGACAAGATCATCAACGCATTTTCGATGCGCAACTTTGTGCCAACTTCCGGATTCAGCGGGCACGACCAGTTCTTCTCGACATTCGACAAGTTTGGTGGACTCGACAAGAAACATACTGGAGATTGGATCGACGAAATCACGCGGCGCTCAGCGGCGCAGAATCAGCAATACCTCGAACTGATGCATACACCGCCTTTCGGCCATGCGGCGAAGATTGCCTACGCAGCGGGATGGAATCCGGATTTTGCGGCGATGAGGCAGACGCTGCTCGATCACGGCTTGCGCGACGAGATCGCGGCTGACAGGGCCGAGGTGCGGGAGGCTGTCGAATCGCGGAACCGTATTCAGCATTGCAATACGCCGCAGGCCCTGCCCGCATGCAAGGTCCAGGTACGATTCATCTACCAGGTGCTGCGCGCGTTTGCCCCAGAGCAGGTGTTTGCGCAGACGTTGCTTGGATTCGAAACCGTGCAGCAGGCGATCGAACAGCATTCTGACGATTGGGTAGGGATCAACTTTGTGCAGCCGGAAGACTACATGGTTGCCATGCGCGACTACACGCTCCAGATGAAAATGGTGGAGTATCTTCATAACCTGTATCCGAAGGTACACATCACGCTGCACGCGGGCGAACTGTCGCCTGGGATGGTTCCGCCGGAAGGGATGAGGTTTCATATCCGCCAGGCAGTGGAGATCGCGCACGCGGAGCGGATCGGTCATGGCGTGGACGTGATGTACGAAGCTGATGCTTCGGGCCTGTTGAAGGAATTGGCACGGAGGCACGTGATGGTTGAGATCAACCTTTCATCAAACGAGGGCATTCTCGGAATCACCGGGGATAAGCATCCGTTTCAGTACTATCGAACAGCGCAGGTGCCGGTGGCGCTATCGACTGACGACCAGGGAGTAAGCCGAATCGACATCACGCACGAATATGTGCGCGCGGCAAACGACTATCACTTGACCTACGCGGACTTGAAGCAGCTCGCACGAACCGGGATGGAGCACAACTTTCTGCCAGGCGAAAGTTTGTGGGCTACGGCTGATGCATTTTCAGCACCTGCGCCGGCATGCAAGGGGCAAGCCCTGGGCAACGACAAGCCTTCACAGAAATGCAAGACATTTCTTGGAGAAAACGAAAAGGCTGCGGCACAGTGGGAACTCGAGCGGCGCTTCCGGGAATTCGAAGCGAAGTTCTGATCGTTTAATAGACTCCTTCTGGTAGCACGGCTACAAAGCAGAGCGGACTCCGTGAATCCAAAATCATAGGGGGAAGGTAGCTTGATATCCACTGGCTTAACGGTGATGTTCCTTAAGCATTTGGGGTTCGGGATATGGCTGACGTTCCCTCTTTTGCTCAGCCTGGCGATAGCGATAACTCTGTTGGGGCAGGTTGTTGGCAAGAAAGAGGGGTGGTCGCGCTTTGACAGTTTCTATTGGTCCTTCATCACTGCCACAACCGTTGGATATGGTGATATCCGGCCGCTTAAGTCAGGATCACGATTTCTTGCGCTCCTTATTGCCTTCCTGGGGTTGATTCTGACCGGCATCATCATCGCAGTTGCTGTTCACGCAGCAACCCTGGCTCTGGACGTGATTGACCGCTGATCTTTTCTGATCGCAGTCCCTCCACGAATTTGTTGGAAATTCGACAGATACCTCCACGTGCTTGCAAGAGGGTCTTGCTATTGCTGCATCTTATTCGCGGTGGTCTGCAACGCCTTCCTGACGCTGCGATATGCTTTGGCGAGTGCGCTTCCAGCACTGTTCGATGCGCCATTCAGCGCATCGTCGGTGTCAGAGTCCGCGAGGACCAGGGCCGTGTTCGTTGCACGAAGACCAGTCGATGCGCCGGCCATCGCGTTATTTCCTCCAAGAATGGCCGCCTGCATGTGCCGACTTCCAGGGTTTGCCCAGGCAATGTCTGTTCCGGGAAGGCTCTCGATGCGCGCCGTTCTTGCCGCCGTGAAATCGGTTTGGTGGAGTTTTTCCGGCAACTGCCATTCCTGAGAATCCACCCACGTTGCACCATTCATCGGCGCGGAGGGCTCGCCCAGGTTGATCAAGTGTGAAATCACCAGAGGCTCCGCCTGCTGACATCGGTCTCCGCCACAGCCATGCGAGCAGATTTTGTCACTGAAAAACGCTGCGTGCTTTCCAAAGGAAACCCAGACCGTCGGTCCGTGCGACTCGGCATGCAGGGTGGTCGCACGGGTAATCTGACTGGCATCGCAAACCGTGTTCTCGTGAGCTGCCGCATACCAGTAGAGCGCCTTCCATTGGTCTGTGCCTTCTCGCTCGAGGAACACCGACACGTGTTCCGCGTCGAGGCTGTGACCCATTTCTCCGCAGTCCTGGCGCCAGAGGTGGTAGTAGTGGGCCTCGACTTGATCTTTGTGGTCCCTTCGCGGAAAGACCTGTCCGTAAATTGTGCCATCGTCAGCCTGGACGACAGGCTTCGGCTGAAAGGGAACAAACTGGGCCGGTAGTACAGAGCAGTCGCCGTGGCTCACCATGAATTGCGGCGCGAATTGTCGAAGCAGTGCGTCTTCGGTCGCATCGTTCAGGCCGTCGCCATCACTGTCTGGAACTCCAGATGCCGTGACGGTCTGTCCTTGGGCGGACGACATGAATGTGAGCAGGCATACGGCGAGGATGGTCAGGCGCATGGGCTATGATAACTCCCATCATGAACGACACGTCGTGCACCGTGAACTTAGCGACGAGTCAATCGCTGACTGGCCAGGTGATCGAGCGCCTCAGCAGTGATGCCATTCGCGGTGGGAGTCAAGGCACTCGCGAAGGGCTCTCAATCGTGCACTGAGCGCAACCTGGGTCTTCTGGAAGGCTATGAGGTCGGAAGGCTTCACTTCAGCTTCTTGTCTTGAGGCGGGGCCGGGTCCGTTGACGGTGAGCTCGGCCAATAAGCCGATACACTCACTGATCTTCGTCTCCAACTCGGCTCGCTCAGAGCACGCCTTCCTGGAACCAAACATATGACTGATGAGATGCGAAAAGCGGTCGACAAGGAGAGTCGTCGCATGGCTTTGACTAAAGGCATATTGCGAATTGCATTCGTCCACAGTGGAATCAGACACCCGCTCCAGTGAATTCATCGAATCGTTTCACTGGAACGGACATTAGCTGAGGGAGAAAGCGTGTCTATCGCTGTGCCGAATGGGCGCGATATGTGGCTAGAGCAAGCCGCGCAGCGTCCCAGATCAATTGGAGAACGACGATTGCGCACACCACCAACAATGCAGAGTGAATCCCGCGATTGAAGTTGTCGAGCGTTGCGCCATAGCGAAGCTGATCTGTGGAAGGGTTCTTCAGCGTCACGTAAACGTGATCGCGGACGTTGAGCAGGATTAGAAGAGGGATCAGACCGAAGGCCTTGACCACAATGTGCTGAAGACCTCCTGTATGCTGCCACGATCCACGAGCAAGATCAGCGCACTTCCATCCAAGCTGCAGGACATTCAAACCGACGATGAACCAATAGACGGCCACCCACACATGTGCAAGCTCGAATGGAGCAACCTGCAAGTACACGACGCCGGGGCCAAGAAGGAGGAATGGGTGGCTTGGAATGAGCAGCAGCCAAACAATCACAAGGAATCCAAAAATGATCTCGGCGACGGCCTGTCCATACGAGCGTCGTTTCCCGCCGGCGATGGGCGCCTTCTCGAGCGGAGGCAGTGAGCTGGGCGACCACTCGGTGGTCAGGCCGGCAAGCGGAGGAACCTTGTCCGGGAAGTGCGTCATTGCGAATTCGACGGCGGCAAAGACGAGTGTCACCCACGCGGCAACAGTAATCATGATGCCCGGGATGCGCAGTACAGCCTCCATCACACTGTGCTGGTTCGATGGCCCAAGGGCGATCAGCACCGCGGTCACGATGGAGTAGATGATGGTTGCCCAAAGGAAGGCCATGCGCATCACGAACCAGTACATGGGGAAGATCGAAGGCCCAATCAGGTACTGCTGTGGCTGATAGCGCGCAGCTACCATCATCGGCGGGCCTTGCTTCCGTAGCCAGTCTTCGGCCTCGCCCGTCGTCAACGGACGGCCGAGTTCCGCCTCTTTGTCCTCAAGTTGCGACTCCATATTGGCGCGGAGCTCAGCGATAATGTCGTCCTGCCGGCGCAGCGGCAGATGCTTTTTGACAGCTTGCAGGTAACGGTCGAGAAGTTCCATGGCAGTTTCCTCAATTCTTGCTGGGGCCTGACTTGTGTGGCCCCTTACTTACAAAACCCGATTGATCGACGTGTTGATGGAGTGCCACACATCAAGGACAACGCTCAGGGCCTGTGCGCCATCGACCGAAAGCCGATATGCACACCGGATGAGGATGCCCGAGCCTTGAAGCGCAGCCTCGCTGGCAGAACTCTGATTTAAATGCCCGAAAGCGATCATGGTGCCTGCGATTGTGTAAACGATGAGCGCCGAGAGGAGAAACGTGCGCAGACCGTGCCGGCACATGTCATCCAGCCGGGGCCGCGGCAGATTCTTTGCGGCTTGGAGATGACGGTTGAGAAGTTCCATGATGTTTCCTCGCTTTCGCAGGCTGCGATTGCCTAAAGGATTCGTTGAATCGACTCATTGATGGCATGCCACTCCGTGAGCAGCTGGTTGAGGATCTGTTCGCCATCGGCAGAGAGCTTATAAAAGCGCTTGTTGCGTTTTTCTTCTTCGCGCCACTCACTCACCAGAAGACCCTGGGCCTCCAGACGGCGAAGGAGAGGGTAAAGGGTGCTTTCGTCGATCTCGAGACCGCGTTCGGCAAGGTCCTTGCGAAGCGTGTACCCGTAGTGCTCTTGCCGGAGTTGGGCCAGGACTGCCAGGGTCAGGCAGCCCCTGCGAAGCTCCAGCCTGAGGTTTTCGAAGAGGTTTTCTGAGAGCGTCATGCTGTGCCTCATACACTGTACAGAACACACTGTATGACAAACAGTGTATGGCGTCAAGTACAAAATCAAAAGAATTGTGGAAATTTGCGGCTTAGACTGTCTGGCATGGACAACGAGCGAATTCGCGAGATCTGCATGGCCCTGCCGAACGTGTCAGAGACGGTGAACTGGGGCCATCACCTTGTCTATTGGGTCGGGGACCGGGACATCGGCGGCAAGATGTTTGCAATGACTGATCTGGATGGGTCCGGGACTGGCGTGCTTTGGTTCCACTGCGGGGCGGAGAGGTTCCACGAACTCCTGGAAAACGAAGGAATCATGGCGTCACCCTACCTGGCCAAGGCAGGTCTGGGTGACCGTGGAGCGTTGGGACGCGTTGCGGCCACGGCAGATTGAAGAGGAGTTGCGGCGTGCGCATGCGCTGATCTTCGAAAAGCTGCCAAAGCGGACGAAGACCGTGCTGGCAATGCCTGAGAAGGAGCGAAAGAAGCTGATCCGCGAGAGAAAGAAGCTGCTGAAGGAAAGGGCGAAGAAGAAGGCGTAAACTTCTTGCCGGGGAACCGGATCGGCACCAGGTTCGTAATTTCTAATTGAGCGCGGTGAGGCGCTGTAAGTATGGCGAAGTTCCTTTTGTTCTGCATTCTGTTCGTGCTTTGCTGGCCACTGGCGTTGCTTGCCCTGGTGGCCTATCCGATCGTGTGGCTGCTGCTGTTGCCGTTCCGGCTGGTTGGAATCGCCGTGGGCGGAGCGCTGGAACTGGTTAGCTCGATCATTTTTCTACCTGCACGGCTGGTGCGCTCGATCTGAACGGGAGTCATTCGCTCTGCTTCTGGCTGCATCTTTGACTCGCTGGTGCGATGCCGAGTCAATCCGCTCCTTCCTCGACACTCTTAAGGACAATGCTTTAGCTTGGCCCTATGGCTGGTGTTCCGCTGGTCTTGGACGGGAAAGTTGCGCTCATCACGGGCGGCTCGCGCGGCATTGGCGCGGAGACGGTTCGGCTCTTTGTCGAGGCGGGAGCGCGAGTGGCCTTCAGCTACCGGCAGGCGCGCGAAAGGGCTCTGGCTCTGATCGCCGAATGCGGCGGGTCAAAGCGCTGCGCTGCCATTGAGCAGGAATTGAGCTCGCCGGCCGATGGGCATGCACTGGTCGCGGCGACCGTGGCGGCCTTTGGTCGCCTGGACATCCTGGTGGCCAATCACGGCATATGGCCGGCGGAAGACGCGCCGATCGCCCGGATGACCGAGGAGCAGTGGCGCAATACGATGGCCGTCAATCTGGACTCGGTCTTTGGCCTGGTGCAGGCAGCCGTGGCGCAGATTGATATGCAAAGCAACGTGTCATCAGCGGCGAGCGAGGTAACGGGCCATATCGTACTGATCAGCTCCACTGCCGGGCAGCGCGGCGAGGCTAATCACGCCGACTACGCCGTGACGAAAGGCGCGCTTATCAGTCTCACAAAGAGCCTGTCGAGTGAACTGGCGCCGCGGGGAATCCGGGTGAACTGTGTGGCGCCGGGCTGGGTGGCGACCGACATGTCGGCTGCAACGCTTGGCGACCCCGTGCTGGGGCCGAAGATTGCGGCCGGAATCCCGGTGGGCCGAGTAGGGAAGCGCGCGGGAGATTGCCGGGCCGGTGCTGTTTCTGTGCACGCCGCTGGCGGGATTCATCTCCGGCGAGGTGCTGAACGTGAACGGCGGTGCAGTTCTGGTGGGATAGGCATCCCGCCGACGGAGGTCGTCGACGGGGACTCCGAGGAACGATAAGGAGAACGACGAATGCGGAAGGTATGGGCGGTGGTGCTGGCGATGGTGGTGCTGGCCGCGCCGCCGATTACGCGGACACAGACAGGGGACGATGCAGGGGAGAAGAACGCAAAGCAGGCGCGGGCGGCGCTGGATGCCATGGTGGAGGCGCTGGGCGGCAACGCCTGGCTGAACATGAAGAACCAGGTGCGCGAGGGGCACATTGCTGCGTTCTATCGAGGCGAGCCGGACCTGGGAACGACGAAGTTTTACGATTTTCACGCGTGGCCCGATCACGACCGCATCGAATTCACCAAGCACCGCGACGTGGTGCAGTTCTATATCGGCCGCAAGGGCAGGGAAGTGACCTACCGCGGCGCGAAGGCCTTGCCGCAGGAACAGGTGGACGAGTTCCTGCGCCGCCGCGACCACTCGATTGAGACCGCGGTGAAGGTGTGGCTGAAGGATCCGAAGACGATCCTCGTCTATGAGGGCCAGCGGATGGCAGAGCGGCATCTGGCGGACCAGGTGACGCTGATCTCGGCGCAGAATGAGTCGATCACGATTCAGATGGACACGCAGACCCACCTGCCGCTTGCGGCGGTCTTATCAGTGGCGCGATCCGGTCTACAAAGACAAGAACACCGACGCCGAGGAGTACGCCAACTACCACGACGGTGGATGGGTTTCCCACCGCGTATCTCGATTTCGCGCTACAAAGAACGACGAGATGGTGCGGCAGTTCTACATCGACAAGGTGCAGCTACAACCAGGATCTTGCCTGCCGGATTTCTGGGATATTGACGCGGTGGCGAAGAAGATCAAGAAGTGAAAAGCAGCCGTTTGCTTTCAGCAACTAACCTCATCACTGGCGAGGTTCTGGCTTTCCGCCATGATCGGGACCGTTCAAACGTGTGCGCATACACGAAACCATTGGCGCAGGTGCGCTTACCGGCTTCGTTATAATCCTCAGGAGCGCGAAGCGGCCTTTCCGCGCGCTTTCTGGAGCCAGAGAATGACGTTCGACATCCAGGAGATCCTGGAATTCCTTCCTCACCGCTACCCCTTTCTGCTGATCGACAGGATCGTCGAATTCGAGCCGCACCAAGCGCCTGGTGGCAATCAAGAATGTGACCATCAACGAGCCGTTCTTTCCAGGGACATTTTCCCGGCTATCCCATCATGCCCGGAGTGCTGGTGGTGGAGGCGATGGCGCAGGCCGGCGGCATCATCATGATGGCCGAGATGCCTGATCGGAACGAGAAGCTGGTGGTGTTTACCGGGATCGAGCGGGCCAAGTTCCGGCGGCCTGTCACGCCGGGCGACCAGTTGCGGATCGAGGTGGACGTGCTGTCGTTCCGGACGCGCGCAGGGAGGATTCATGGCCGGGCGCTGGTGGATGGCAAACTGGCGTGCGAGGCGACGCTGACCTGCGCGGTGGTGACGCGCGAACGCGAGAAGCGCGCGCACGACGCACCGGGCGGCGCCAGGGAAGTCGAAAGTCCGACCATGGTGACGGAGTGAGCATTCATCCAAGTGCGGTGGTTGCTCGGGGCGCCGTGGTTCCCGACTCCTGCACGGTGGGCCCGTTTTCAACGATCGGCCCGGACGTGGTGCTGGGCGAAGACTGCAACCTGATTTCGCACGTGGTTCTCGATGGGCGCACGCAGCATCGGGGCGCGCAACGTGTTTTATCCGTTCTGCTCGGTGGGCGTGGCGCCGCAGGATCTGAAGTATGGCGGTGAGCCGACCGAGACGGAGATCGGCGACGACAACACGATTCGCGAGAGCGTAACGATCAGCCGCGGCACCGTGAAGGGCGGCGGCATTACGCGCGTGGGCTCGAAGAACCTGCTGATGACCTACGTGCACATTGGTCACGACAGCCTGGTGGGGAGCAACTGCATTCTGGCCAACGCGGCGACGCTTGCGGGCCACGTCACGATTGAAGATTACGCATCCGTTGGCGCATTCTGCCCGGTTCATCAGTTCTGCACGGTGGGCAAGTACTGCGTTCATCGGCGGCGGAACGATTGTGACGCAGGACGTGCTGCCGTTTTCACTGACTTCTGCGCGGCGCGAGAACAAGGCGTTCGGCATAAACAAGATCGGTCTGGAGCGGCGAGGCTTCTCGCGCGGAGCGGCTTAAGACGCTGCAGAAGGCCTTCCGCTACCTGCTCGCGGCCAAGCTGAACACGTCGCAGGCGCTCGAAAAGATTCGAGAACTGGATGGCGAAGATGTGGCGACTGCTGGCCGATTTCATCGAGCGCAGCGACCGCGGAGTTATCAAGTAGCCATGAATCTCGGCCTGATTGCCGGAAATGGGCGCTTTCCATTCCTTTTGCTCGATGCGGCGCGGGCGCAGGGCTTCGCCGTGACGGTCGCGGCCATTCGCGAGGAGACCGATCCGGAGATCAACCACCGCGCCGCGGTCGATGAGCATATCACCGTCCACTGGCTCTCGCTGGGCGAACTGTCCCGCCTGATTGAAGTCTTCCACAAGGAAGGCGTCTCGAAGGCGGTGATGGCTGGGCAGGTGAAGCACAAGCAGATATTCTCGAGCATCCGGCCGGACTGGCGGCTGGCAAAGCTGCTGCTGAATCTGCGCACGCGCAACACCGACATGCTGCTGGGCGCAGTGGCCAAGGTGCTGGCGGACGAGGGGATTGAGCTGATCAGCTCGACGCAGTTTCTTGAGCCGCTGCTGGCGCAGGAGGGAGTGCTTACAGAGGCATTGCCGGAGGGCGCGCGCCGAGCGAGGACGAGCGCAAGAACATCGAGTACGGGCTGGGTGTGGCGCGGGCCCTGGCGGGTTTCGATATCGGTCAGACCGTGGTTGTGGCCGCGCAGGCCTGCGTGGCCGTCGAGGCCATGGAGGGTACTGACGCGGCCATTGAGCGCGCCGGACTGCTGATGCAATCGCTCGACGAAGAGGCATCCACGCTCGAGCGCCGCCTGACCGTTGTCAAGGTTGCTAAGCCAAACCAGGACATGCGCTTCGATGTGCCGGTGATCGGTATCCGCACGATCGAGACAATGGTGCGCGCCGGCGCAAGCTGCCTTTCGGTCGAGGCCGGGCGCACGCTGCTGTTCGATCGCGAAGCGTTGCTCAGGCGTGCAGCCGAGGCAGGGATTGCCATTGTGGCGGTCCCGCGCAGATACTGAGTATCGGGCGGAAAATCGATTCTGCAGATTCCAGCCCTTCCCCGTTTCATTAACCGGAGGTTACTCGTGAAAAAGTCGATTCTCTTCGTTCTTGCTGCGGCGGCTGCTCTTTCTATCTCTCTTGTAAGCGTGCACGCTGCTGACGAGACAATGCCCACGGTCGGCCAGGCCGCACCCACCTTCACTCTGCCCTCGCAGGACGGCTCGCAGATTTCGCTGGACAGCTTTCGCGGCAAATGGGTGGTTCTCTACTTCTACCCCAAGGACATGACCACGGGCTGCACGATCGAGGCGCACAACTTCCAACGCGACCAGGCGAAGTATGACGCTGCGAATGCGGTGATTGTGGGCGTGAGCGTCGACACCCCGGACAGCCACAAGCAGTTCTGCACCAAGGAAGGGCTCACATTCCGCCTGCTTGCCGATCCGGAGCACAAAGTCGTCGATGAGTACGGCTCGCTTGGTCATTTTGGGACGATGACCATTGCCAACCGCAATACCTTCCTGATCGATCCAAGTGGGAAGATCGTAAAGGTGTGGACCAAGGTGGATCCCTCTCATCACTCTGAAGAGGTGCTGGCCGCATTGGCGGAACAGAAGAAGTAAGCTCGGGTTCGCGTAAACGGGTTCGCCGCATCTGAGAGCCCGTGAGTTGAGGCTTGAATGGCGACTGAGATAGCAAAGCGGTTTCGCGCGGATCTTGATGAGGTGCACCGGGCGCTGGTATCGGTTCCGGCCCGGCTTGCGGATGTGCCGTGGCGTGAGGGCGGGTGGACACGGAAGCAGATCGTGGGTCACCTGCTCGACTCAGCCGCTAACAACCGGCAGCGCTTTGTCAGGGCCGCGACGGAAGGGAAGTACAAGGGCCCCAAGTATCCACAGGACGCTTGGGTCGCCGCACACGGCTATGTGGACCAACCGTGGCACACACTCCTTGGCTGGTGGGAAGCTGAAAACGAGATTCTGATCGCAATCGTGGATCAGATTCCCGAGGACCGGCTTGAAACCAGTTGCGTGGTCGGAGGCGAAGCTCCCGTGACGCTGCGTTTTCTCATCGAGGACTACGTTGCCCATCAACGTTGGCACCTGAAGCAGCTGTTGCCCGCAGACTCTTAGCTGCGTACCGAAACCGGGCTGTATTGTCTTTCTCCGTCGATTTTCGAACGCAAAAAAGCCCGCCGAAGCGGGCCTTTTTGCTTGCCTTGAATTACGGTTGCTGGGTTACTTCTTCTTGGCAGATTTCTTGGCTGCCTTCTTGGGAGCTGCCTTCTTTGCAGCCTTCTTGGGTGAAGCTTTCTTTGCGGCTGCCTTCTTGGGAGCTGCCTTCTTTGCTGCTTTTTTAACGGCCAACTTCTTACCTCTTCTGATGATTTTGCTGGCGCGCTTGCCTGCCGCGGATTTCTTCGCGGCCTTTCCGCCCTTTACGCCAGGGGATCTTTTCGGGGCGGATTTCTTTGCGGCCTTTTTCGCCACAACCTTTTTCGCTGCCGCCTTCTTCTTGGCAACCTTCTTTGGAGCTGCCTTCTTGGCTGCAGCAGCCTTCTTCGGAGCTGCTTTTTTGGGAACTGCCTTCTTAACGGGAGCCTTCTTTGCAGCCTTCTTGGGGGCCGGCGCCGGTACGGGTACTACCTCAGCGACGACTACACTCTCTTCGACAATTCCCTCGTCATCGTCAGAGGAGGTAATCACGTTTGAGGTCTCAGCTCCCTCGTCTTCAAAGTCATCGTGATCGGCGTTCGATTCAGCCGGCTCGCTGTCCGGATTGCCGTCACTCATTGCGTACATCTTGACCACGTCGTCCATCCGTTTGCCTCCAGCGGACTACCGCTGCCCTTTGCGTCTTCGCGGTGCGGACAAATCATCTCCGCATGCGGAGTCATTCTACCAACACCTCGCCCGTAAAAGCTATCAAAACACGAGCAGTGGCATTGCAACGCACACTAGTTTTTCTTCTGTGACGAAGAATTTGGAGGAGATTTCTGCTTTCCTGACGACGAGTGCGATCCCTTTCCAGAAGAACTCTTCGAGCCTGTGCTGGTTCCGGAGTGTGCCAATTTGGATGAATGAGAGCTGTGGCCCGCCTTTGACGGAAGCAGCCTGATGGGACGGAGCGGAAGCGCTGGCAATCTCCCGGGAGTGTCCGGTGCCACTCGATGAGGAGCCGCGTCGATGCTTGCTGCTGGTGCGATAGATGCGGGCTGGTTCGGCCACATGCAAGCGGTGGCCTGCCTCTACCTTGATGCCCGTCGCGGGGAGCTTGTTCCATCGCCGCAACTGGGAGAGCGAGACCCCAAAGCGATCTGCGACGGAGACCAGGGTGTCACCCCTCCGTGTCGTGTAGACCACAGTGTGCGCCGATGGCGCAGCCGCGGGCGGAACCGGGACGACGAGAGCCTCGACGCCATCCAGTTTGTCCGATCTCGCTCAATTGGTTGGCGGAAGCAAGATCTGAAACCGATACGCGATAGGTCCGGGCGACTGAAGTCAGAGTGTCTTCCGCTACCAGGTGATGATATCGCCAGGAGTTGCGCTTGCTCTCCGGGATGGATGCGATTCGCTCGTTGAAGAGCGCGGCCGTGCCCGCCGGCAGGTGAAGGTCAAACTGGGTGTCCGGTGGCGTCATCGAGCCGTAGCAGGCTGGGGTTCAGAGCAACCAACTCATCGACCGGCGCGCCGACCAGGTCCGAGACGAGTCGCAGGTCGACGGGGTAGTTGATGGTCATAGTGTCAGTGAGCACAGGTGGGTCGAGTGTTATGTCGTCGAAGCCGTACTGCGTCGGGTGGTTCGCGATAATGATCGCGGCGAGGATTTCAGGCACGTAGTTCTTGGTCTCGGCCGGCAGGTTGTTGCGCTTGTACAGCTCCCAGAAATCCGCGTATCCCGTTTTCTCCACCGCTCGCTGGATGTTGCCGGTGCCCCAGTCGTAGCCGGCCATCGACAGGTACCAGTCGCCAAGCTGGGTATAGATGTACTTCATGTAGCGGGCGTAGGCGCGGGTGGACTTTTCCGGGATCGAATCGCTCGTCCACGTAGGCGTTGCGGGTGAGTCCGTATTGCCACGAGGCATGAACTGCCACATGCCGCCGGCGCCGGATCGCGCGGTTTACGGCGCGTGGCTGGAAACCGGACTCGGCGACGGCCAGATAGATCAGGTCGTGGGGCACGCCTTCTTCGCTCATGATGCGCTCGAATCATCGCCCTGTAGCGGCCTGCGCGCTGGAAGGAGTGAAGCAGCGTGTTGTGACCTCGCTGCGTGTTCGCGAAGAAGTTGATGTATGCGGCAACGTAATCGTTGACCATCAGCGGAAGGTCGGATTTGGTCGTCGCCAGATCGGTCTTTGCCCTGGCCACGATATTCGGGATCGACTTCGAAAGTGATGTCGCTTGCCACGTCGGCAGGAGTCGGCTTCAGTCTTTGGCGCAAATCCGTTGCCCTGCTTGAGCGCCTCCATCTCCAGCGCATTGACCGCGTCGACAATGCGATCGAACTCATCCTGCAGTTGCGGCGTGGTCTTGACGTCGAGGTCGCTCGAGAGCATCAGATCAACGGCGCGATCGAAGTTGGCTTTTGCTTCAGGAAGTTGTCCACGCTTGTAATTGGCTTCGCCCTGGGAATACGCCTTCTCAACCTGCGCGATCAGCGCCTGAACCTTCTCTTGCTGAGGATTGACCTGCGGCGGCGCGGGCTGTTGTGGCGCCGGACTCAGTGACCGGCGCGGTCGCTTGCGGCGCTGATCCCGCGGTCTTTGCGGGCTTTGAGGGATCGCACCCGACTGACGAGAGTACCACCAACGTGGCGAGTGCTGCGCAGCCGACAAAGCGATATCGAAACAAATTCATGCGTTTGAGTGATGCTGCCCCAACCCCAGCCGGAGCGCGGAAGGCACTATGCCGATGATAAGCTATGCCATGGGGCCCCGCCACAACGGGCGCGTTTGATCAGGCATTTACCCCGCTTTGCCTACCTCTGATGGACGTAAAATTCCTTCGCAATTTCGCAATTATTGCCCACATCGACCACGGAAAGTCGACATTGAGCGACCGTCTTCTTGAACTGACGGGCTCCGTTGTCGGGCGTGAGATGCAGGCTCAGATTCTCGACGCCATGGACCTGGAGCGCGAGCGTGGCATCACGATCAAAGCTCACGCCGTGCGTATGATGTACAAGGCTCGGGATGGCCAGACATATCAGCTCAACCTCATCGATACCCCGGGACACGTGGACTTCAGCTACGAGGTGTCGCGGTCGCTGGCTTCGTGTGAAGGCGCGCTGCTGGTTGTGGATGCGAGCCAGGGCGTCGAGGCGCAGACCCTCGCAAATGCCTACCTGGCCATCAATCACGGCCTCGAGATCATTCCGGTAATCAACAAGATCGATCTGCCTTCGGCCGACATTGTGCGGACGCAGGAGGCTATCGAGATGGCCGTTGGACTTGACGCCACTGACGCCATTCCTGTGAGCGCGAAGACGGGCCTCGGCGTTGACTCGGTGCTCGAAGCCATTGTGCATCGGCTTCCGCCGCCTGCGGGCGATCCCGATGCGCCATTGCAGGCTCTGATCTTCGATTCATGGTTTGACGCGTATCGCGGCGTGATCGTGCTGGTCCGCGTTATGCAGGGGACCATGCGCAAGGGACAGCGCATCCGGCTGATGTCGAACGGAAAAGTCTTTCGAAGTCGAGTCGATGGGCGTACTCATGCCCAAGCCGGTAGAGATCGGAGAGCTCTCGGCAGGCGAAGTGGGATTCTTCGCGGCTACGATCAAGAATGTAAGCGATACCAAAATCGGCGACACCGTCACCGATGACCTGCGACCCGCTCCCGCGCAATTGCCGGGCTTCGAAGACATCAAGCCGATGGTCTTTGCCGGGCTCTATACCGTCGACTCGCACGAGCATACGCTTCTCCGTGATGCGCTCGAAAAACTTCGGCTCAATGACTCATCGTTCTTCTTCGAACCTGAAAGTTCGGCAGCGCTTGGCTTCGGATTCCGCTGCGGGTTTCTTGGGCTGCTCCACATGGAGATCATTCAGGAGCGGCTGGAACGCGAATACGAGCTTGACCTGATCACGACCGCTCCCGGCGTGCGCTATCACATCACGATGACGGACGGTTCCGTGACTCGAGGTGGATAACCCCTCGCGCTGGCCCGAGCCCACCAACATCGACGCGATTCGCGAGCCGGTGATTACCGCCAAGATCCTGACGAACGAGGAATACGTCGGCGGCATCTTCAAACTTGTCGAAGAGAAACGCGGCAAGCAGATCAATTTTGAATACGTGACGCCGACGCGCGTGCTGCTCACCTATGAGTTGCCGCTGAACGAGATCGTGCTCGACTTCTACGATCGCCTCAAGTCCATCTCGCGCGGGCTACGCTTCGCTGGATTACTCGTTGGCGGGCGAGTGGGAATCGCCGATGGTGAAGCTGGACATCCTCGTTTCAGGCGAACCGGTGGATGCGCTCTCGATCATCGTGCACCGCGACTTTGCCTATGAGCGGGGACGCGCATTGGTTTCGAAGATGCGGGAACTGATTCCACGGCAGCAGTTTGAGGTTGCGATTCAGGCGGCCATCGGCGCCAAAGTTGTCGCGCGGGAGACGGTGAGCGCGCTGCGCAAAAACGTACTGGCCAAGTGCTATGGTGGCGACATCTCGCGGAAACGCAAGTTGCTTGAGAAGCAAAAAGAAGGCAAAAAGCGGATGAAGAGAATCGGGAAGGTCGACATTCCGCAGGAGGCGTTTCTGGCCGTGTTGCGCGTTGGCGAAGATCAGCAGAAGTAACACGCAGGTCGTGACCCCGCCCAAATCCGTAGTCATCTTCCATTCATAGGGAATTGTGGAAACCTGAATTGTGAAGACTTTGGCGGCAAGAGACAAATCGACCCCGAGCGGGAATTGCGATTCACCGCGCTTCTTCTAGAAAAATAAGGACTTTCTACGTTTAACAGAGCCGGTGCCGCTTGACAAGTGGGGAAAATGAACTATTTTTGGGGATTTGCGGGAATATAATCCACAGTTTTTTCCACAGGGGAGGAGCCGCACCAGAGGCCGCTGATCGAATCAGAAAGGGCCCCGGTAACCGGGGCTCTTTCCGGGAAATTCAGACGGCTCTCAGTGAGCAGCCGGAGCCTTGGGCGTGGGAGCCGAAGGCGTCGAGGACGCAGCAGGCTGCGCCGGCGGAGCAGGCACACCCGACTTCACGTTGTAGGCGTCAATGATTGCCTTGGTGATGTTGGTGGACTCATTAGCGTAGAGCACCGGGTTCTGCTGCTGGGCGACGTCGAGCACCAGGGTGTAGCCGTGCTTCTGCGCGTAGGCGTCAAGAACGTCATAGACCTTTGACGCCAGCGAGTTGTAGAGCTCCTGCATCTCGTTCTGCAAGTCGTTCTGGGCGTCTTCGGCGGAGCGATCGAGCTGCTTCTTCTTGTCGTCGATGGTCTTGGCGCGGCTGGCGCGCTCGTTGTCGCTGAGCTTGTCGCCCTGGGCCTGCAACTGCTTGGTCAGGTTGTCAATCTCGTCGCTGAGCGTCTTGAGCTGGGTGCGCTTGGGCTCGTATTTCCTCTGAAGGTCGGCGAAGTTGCGCTGGCCCTCATTGGTCTGTGCGACTGCCACCTGGAATGCGACGACCGCAATCTTGGCCGGGCCGGAAGGTGCAGTGCTGGTAGTGGCTGCGCCGGGCGCATCCGGAGCGGAGGCAGTTTGGGCAGCGGCATTCAGGGCAAGGCCCGACGCCAGCGTGAGAACTAATGCAACAGAGCGCTTCATTCGACTTGAAAACTCCTTCGAAATTCCTGGGTGGCGGATCCTAAACTGTTTATTGGACGCGCCAACACTTCCTGAGCAACCTCGCGAGCTTTCATTCTCCGCCACGAATTTGCGAGGAGAAACCGGCTTCAATGCTCCACGATGACGGGAACAAAAGCAGGAAAGAAAGCAGACGGAGACGTCAGCAGGAACTAGATGGATTATAGGTGCACCCGCTGGGAGGGTCAAACACGCAAAAAGCGGAACAGCGAAGAAAGGCCCCGCGAACGGGGCCTTTCTCTTGGTGCGGTCTCAATCAGTGAGCTGCCGGAGCCTTGGGCGTGATGGCCTTCGGAGCCGCGGGCGCCGCTGCCGCGGGCTGAGCCGGCGGAGCTGGAACGCCTGACTTCACGTTGTAAAGGTCGATGACAGCCTTTGTAATGTCCGCGGAGGCGTTGGCATAGAGCACGACCGGCGTCTGCTGGTTGCCGCCGTCGAGGACAACCGTGAATCCGTTCTCCTGCGCATATGTCGTCATGACCTGGCCAAACTTCTCCGCCACGCTGGCGAAGGTCTGCTGCATATCCTGCTGGAAGTCATTCTGCGCATCTCCCGCATCGCGCTTCAGCTGCTTCTGCTTGTCGTCGAGTGTCTTGGCGCGCTTCGCGCGTTCGGCATCAGCGAGGGTGGCGGACTGGGTCTGCAGATCCTTCTGGAGGGTTGCGATCTCATCGTTCAAGGTCTTCAATTGATCGCGCTTGGGTTCGTACTTCTTCTGCAGGTCGGCGAACTTGCGCTGAAAGTCATTGGTCTGCGCAATGGCTTCCTGAAAGGCGATTACGGCGATCTTCGGCGGACCGGCGGGTGTGGCAGGAGCGGACGGTGCGGCGGCTGAGACCGCGGGTGCCTGTGCTGCGGCACTCAGGGTGAGACAAGACGCCAAAGTGGCGACGGTTGCGAGGGTAAGCTTCATTTGAATTGATAAACTCCTTGGATTCCTGGAAGGCCGCAATCAATTGCGAGCCTGTGCCTCCTGAGAAACCTCGGTCTTTTCTTGGGAAGCCCCGCGCGAGAACAGCGAAGAGGAAAAAAGACGCAAATGGAGACGTCAGCAGGAACTATTGAAATTATAGGAGCGCGGCGATAGGGGGTCAAACCGGGTTAGGTCCCATCACAATGAAAACAGGACCCATAATCGTTACCTTACTGTCACTTACGTTGGCCTTTGCCTGGGTTTTTGCGGGAAGAGGATTTCGTGCAATTTAAATCGCCAGCGCCGCCAGCCCTGATAGCATCTTCACGTTCTGAGGAGGTAGCAGGATGCCAGATGTCACGCCCGTTCAAACAGGTTCCGGCAGAAGGCAATTTATACAAACCGTGCTTTCCAGCGCGGTCGTTGCTGTCGCGGCTCCGACTGCAATCGAGCTTTCTTCGCCCACCAGCCTCAAGGCTCAGTCTAATTTGAGTCCCGAAGCAGCGCTGCAGGAACTGCTCGCCGGCAACCAGCGTTTCGCAGCAAATCGACTCACGTCGATAAGCCATGACCTGACGATCCTGAAAGAACACACGGTGGAGAAGCAGGAGCCCTTTGCGGCGGTGCTTGCCTGTGCTGATTCTCGCGTGCCAGTGGAGCTGATCTTCGATCAGACGATTGGTCACATCTTTGTGACGCGGCTGGCAGGGAACTTTGTGACACCGGAGATTTCTGCGAGCCTGGAGTACGGGGTGGCTGTGCTGGGAGTCAAAGCTCTCCTCGTGCTTGGCCACAGCGGTGGAGCAGTGAAAGCAGCAATGAAGGCCGACGCCGTCCCCGGGCAGATCAGCACACTGTATTCGGCGCTTCGGCAGGCCGTTTCCCAGTCCGCCGGGAATGTTGACAAGGCAATCGAGATCAACGCGAAGGTTCAGGCCGATCTTTTGGCCACTTCTTCGCCCGTCATTCGCGATGCGGTCAAGGCCGGCAAGTTGAAAGTTGAAGCCGGTGTCTACAACCTTGCAAACGGCAAGGTCACTTTAAGCTGACCACCGAATTGCGCATGGGAATGCACTCGCCACACCAGTGTTTTTTGTCAGTGCGCAGTCGCCGCTCTGAACTCTCCAACGGCGGGATGAGCGTTCATCGCCTGCGCCCTCGCAAGGTGGACCGCGTCTCTGAGAGCAGCCACGAATGCACGAGCAGCCGCATGATCAGAGAACGTGAGGCCAAATGCCTCCACCTCATCCGGAGCCTGCCCGTATGCGGTTGCAGCATGCGGCCCTGGGCCCAGCCGGGCGAGCTTGTCCCGGTCATACATCACGGCGTGGAACTCTTTCCCGGGCACTCCGACCACGATGATCATGGTTGTGTCGCCCACGTCACCCGGCTTGTATGCCGTTGGTGCGTCCTGGCCCGTGAAGACAACATCCTCGGCGATCAAGCTGTCGTCGATGAGTGCCAACGGAACTGTAACTGAAGCCAGCGGGAAGGTATAGAAAGACCACGTTGTTTTTCCGTCAGCATTCTTCGGGACCCCGCAAATCGGTCCCGGCATGTTCGGTTGAATCAGGAGCGTCTGATCGTCAAGCGACACGATGCTGCCGGACAATGAATAGTCCTTTTTCATTTCCTGAATGCTGGAATGAAGGTTTTGGGCAAGGCAGGAAATTGAAGCAAAAAGGACACAATAGACCGCATACAGGGCCAGCTTTTTCATCTATGAACCTCTAGTTTGTCTCTATCGTGTACCCATTTTTCCCGAGCCGCATGGGATTTGTCGAACCCGGCGCATTACCGATGTCATGGGAAGCTCGCGCCGCTGCAGGTGGGGAAAGAGGAAGGGCTGCCCTTTCGAGCAGCCCTTGATGAATTCCGATGAGATTTCTAGAAGGTGGTTGAGACAGTCAGGCGGAAGGTTTTACGCGGTTCGCGGAACAGGTTCTGTGCGCCATACGCCTGAATCGCTTCCTGCCATGTGTAGTCGCCTGCGCCGCCCGGCGGGAACATATCGCGTGTGATCAACTGGGCCGTGCAACTCTGCACCTTCGCGCCCAGCACCACATCATTGCAGTACGGCCGCTCGTACAGGCGGAGCGGGTTGTACGCGTAGTAGAGGCGGAAGGGCGCATTCACAACCGGCATGATGATGGATAGCTCTCCGCCAACAGACATGCGGGGAAGCACGTTCGTGCCGGCGATGGGACGAATGTTTTGCTGGAATCCGACTTCCGAGCCCGGAATACCGCCCTGGCAGGAACCGTTGTTGTAGACCGGGCAACCATACAGCGGAGCAGTGAGCGACGCGAAGCCCTCAGGGCTCTGCTTCAACTGGCCATGGTTCAGGACCACGTCCATGCCGAAGTCGGTAAAGAACGAGAAAGTTGCCGAACCGACGATCGGGATGCGGTATTCGGCGTTAGATGGGGAAGTTGGTATCGCCGCCGATGGAGGCGACGCCGTAAACCGGGATAGGCACCTGAATGCACTGGTTCAACTGCGGATTGTTCGGATCGCGCGGGACACAGGATCCGTCCGGGTTGGTTAATTGCACGGTCTGACGGGTAGGCACATAGCCATAGGGAGTAGCGCTGCGGACGTCGAAGCCGCGGAGTTCCGCCTCGCCACCCGCAGTAGAAGCGGTTCTGCGGAGGAGCAACATCGCCGCCATAGCCCTGGACGTAACCAAGCTGCGCACGAAGCGCCAGCACATTGCGTCCGAGGGGTTCGGCATCAGGTAGTGCATCGAGCGGTAACTCTTGTAGGCGATGAAGGGGGAGAAGTACCGCACGTTGCCCCAGATACCCGCCACCTGCATGGCCGCACTGATTTCCTTGCCCGTACGGGGCCGCAGCGGATTGTTGACCGTGTTGTAGCTATAGGAGAAGGTCGCCAGGCTCGTCACGATGCCCTGGAGCGCGTTGGTGCCCTGAATTCCCGACCGGAAGCTGATGGTCTGGAAGAAAGTCTGCGAAGCAGTACTGAAGGCGGTAATCGTGGACCTGGAGAGCGAATAGGTGAAGCCTACGCGCTGGAACGCATGGCGCCGCAGCGGATAGCTGACGGAGAAATTCAAGCCAGTTGATGACTGGTTGTAGTTCTGCGTCAGCGATTGCTGAGCTGCCGTGAGGTTTGCCGAGAGTCCGGTCGGTGGCCTGGTAATTCTTGGCGGCGTTGTAATCGGACTTGTTGTTATAAATCTGGAAGCCGACATTGAGCGGCCGATTGCGCACATATGGCTGCGAGAATCCAAACAGGAACTGGCGGCTCACGTTGCCGAGGTTGCCCTGCACGCTAAGAGTCTCGCCCAGGCCGAGGAAGTTGTTGGTCTGGTAGTTGACGCCGAGGAACGCGCCGGACAGACCGCTGACGCCGCCGTTCAGGCCGATTGAGTTCTTGCCCTTCTCCTTTACCTTCAGCAGCAGGTCGACGGTGCCGGCGTCGGCATTCTGATGCGCCTCAGAGTCCTGTTCGACCTTGAGGGGCTCGAAGTACTCAAGCTGATTCAGGCGCAGCAGGCTGTACTCCCACAAGCTGGGAGTTGTAGACCTGGCCTTCGTCGAGCAGCAGCTCGCGGCGGATGACGCGGTCGCGCGTGATGGTGTTGCCCTCGAACTCGATGCGCGAAACGTAGAACGGCTTGCCCTCGTCGATGTCGATCTCCAGAGAGACGGTCTTCTTCTGGTCGTCATAGATGGGCTTGGGGATGGCGCCGAAGTTGATGTAGCCGAGCTGTGCCATACGCCTTTTTCAGGTTCTCGAGGCCCTTGCCGATCAGGGTGGCGTTGAACCAATCGCCATCCTTGAAGGCGAAACTGCGCGCGGAGCGCCTTTGGGTTCGGTGTGCTTGTTTCCGGTAAAGGTGATGGTGCCGAGGCGATAACGGGCGCCTTCTTCAACCGGCATCAGGATGTCGATGCGCTTGCCGCGCCTGCGGGCGGAAGGTGAACCAGTTGAGGCCGCCTTCGTCGCGAATCTGCGTTCTCGGTGTCTCCACGGCGGCGTTGGCGTAGCCCTTGTCGCGGTAAGCCTGGCGCACGCGCTCCGAGTCGTGTCCAGCTTGGAGGCGTCGAAGGTGCGGGCGAAGAGGTTCTCGAAGATAAGGGAGTACGGAATGCCGATCGGCTTCAGCTTTTTCATTGAACGGCGCAGATAGAGACTGCTCAGATGCTCGTTGCCGGCGAACTGGATCTCGCCGACCTTCACCGTAGGTCCTTCCTTGATGGTGAAGTTGATCTGCACTGAGGCCGGCGGGATGGTTTTGACGTCGGTCTTGATGATGGCGAACTGGTGGCCGTGCTCCGCCAGGATGTCCTTCAGGACCGTTTCAGCACGCTTGACCTTGGTGGCGTCGTACTGGCCTTCCACTGACAGCCCGACCTTCTCCTTTTTGAAGCGATCGAGAATATCGGACGTGGAGACCGAACTGTTCCCCTTGTAGTTGATCTCTCGGATCGATGGGTCTTTCGCGAACGAAGATGTTAAGGATGATGCCCTTTTCGGTGTCTTCGCGCTCGATGCGGAGATCTTCAAAATAGCCGGTGTTCCAGAGCGAGTTGAAGTCGCGCTCGATGGAGATGCGGTCGTAGGGGTCGCCGGGGTGGGTGAAGAGCCGGGCGAGGATTGTTTCCTTGGGAATGCGGCGGTTGCCGATGACGCGGATCTGATCGATGTTCTGGGACTGCTGGGCCAGCGCTGATCCGGCAGAGAGCGCCATGAACAAAGCGACTGCGAGGCAGGCCAAAATGCCGGAAACCCGCCTTTTGCGGGAATTAGAGTCGCGCTTGATCTTCACCGGGCTGGAGCCCTGCGGCGAGCACAAGTACTGGTGCGGTCCAAGGTAAGACTTCACGGGAAGAATATGCACACCCTCATTGCTTAAATTCTGGTACTGCCGCAAGGAAAGAATTGATTATATTGGACCGCGGTCATCTCACCCAAACCGCGGATGACCAGCAGACACGGAAACCGCATCTTTCCCACGGTCCCCGCCGCCCTCGCATCGAGCGCCCTTTGGAGACCAGGGTCATTGCTACACTTTGCGATGAGAAACCCATCGCGATGACCCTCGGGGTTTCGCCGTGCAACGACGATTCGTCGCGGACGATCCCGGATGGGTCCTCACCCAGTTTAACGGACCGGAATGGCTCAAAGAGCCTCCGCATCCACAGACCGCGTGATCGCATCCCTTTTAGACGGGTAAAAGACGAACGCGGCATCTGCTTTCCCTGTAAGGTTGGCGAAGGAAATGGTGGAAATGACGGAAACAGTTTACGAATTCTCAGCGCCGTTGCTGGATGGACGCATCGTGAGCCTGAGTGAATTCAAAGGCCGCGCACTGCTGATCGTGAATACCGCGAGCCGATGCGGATTCACTCCGCAATATGCCGGGCTGGAGAATCTCTATCGCACCTATAAGAGCCGCGGGCTTGAGGTGCTGGGTTTTCCGTGCAACCAGTTTGGAGCACAGGAGCCGGGAACTGTGGAGCAGATAGGCGAATTCTGCGAGCATAACTACGGTGTCAGCTTTCCCATGTTCGCCAAGATCGACGTGAACGGTTCACGTACGCATCCGCTCTATCAATTCCTGAAGCGAAGCAAGCCGGGCATTTTCGGGCCCTTCGGCGGTGGGTCGATCAAATGGAACTTTACCAAGTTTCTGGTGGACAGGAATGGCAGGGTCGTTAGCCGCTACGGTTCGGCGACCAAGCCGGAGAGCCTCGCGGGTTCCATTGAGAAGCTGCTGGACGGTAATCTGAAGTAGCACTCTGATTGAAGCGCATGGCAGCGTATTCTTCTCCTGTCAGAGAGAGACGCAGACTCACTTGCACGCCAGGCGCGGCAGTTGTCTGTTCATTGAGAGGAATCATGCGCAAAAGCCTTCCCATGATCCTGGTTCGAATTATTGTCGGGCTGGTCTTCCTGACCGAAGGCATTCTGAAGTTTGTGCATCCTGCCGATTTGGGCTCCGGACGCTTTGCGCGCATCGGGCTGCCCGTGCCCTATGTGCTCGCGCCGGTCGTTGGGGCGGTTGAAATAGCGGCAGGTGCGGCCACGATCCTGAATCTGTTTGCCGGAGATGCTGCGCTTCTGCTGCTGGCGGTGATTCTCACAGCGCTCCTCACAACGAAGGTGCCGATCCTCCTGGGGCATCATTTTGGTCCCTTTCAGCCCCCAAAGCTGGAGTACTACGGATTTTTGAGCTTCATGCACGAGGCTCGAACCGACCTCTGCATGCTCTTTGGTCTCGTCGCGATCCTGGCGGATAGTGGCGTGAAAATGGGACAGCGGAAACACTGGCACGGATGATTGAGCCTGCACGATGCCCTCAGCTCAAGCCAAAGCCCCGATTCGCGAAGTTGTCGTCTTTTTTCTGCGCCTGGGGCTGTCCGGTTTCGGTGGTCCGGCTGCGCACATTGCGCTGATGGAGCGCGAGGCCGTCGAACGCCGTGCCTGGCTGACCCGCGAACAGTTTCTTGACCTGGTGGGCGGATGCAACCTGCTGCCGGGCCCCAGTTCAACCCAGGTAGCGATGGCGCTTGGCTTCACTCGCCGCAAATGGCTTGGTCTTGGAGTTGCCGGCGCGTGCTTCATTCTGCCTGCTGCGATCTTGACGCTCGCTTTGGCCTGGGCCTATGTGCGATACGGCCACCTCCCGCAGACCCAGGGGCTGCTCTACGGAGCAAAGCCCGTGATGGTTGCAATCGTGGTCCAGGCAATCTGGCGGCTGGGCAGGATGGCGCTGAGCCGATGGACGCTGGCCCTGATTGGAGTGGCGTGCTTTGCAGCCGCCATGGCGGGAGTGCCGCCGATTGCAGTGTTGCTGGTCGCAGGCGCAGTCGAGTTGCTCATTGTGTGGCAACGCTCGAGACGGAACGAAGCGCATGGCATTGCGGGTCTGTCCGCAGGGTTGGGTGGCGCGACCAGTGCAGGTCTTGTCGGAGCAGCAGGACTGCTCTCCATCGCCCTGACTTTTCTCAAACTGGGGGTCGTGGTCTTTGGGTCAGGCTACGTCCTGCTGGCTTTTCTCAAAGCAGATCTGGTGGACCGGCTTCATTGGATCTCTGAGCAGCAGTTGCTCGATGCAATCACAGCGGGCCAGGTTACGCCCGGTCCGCTCTTCGCCACCGCAACATTCATTGGCTACCTTCTTCACGGCTGGACGGGCGCAGCCGTCGCTACAATTGCGATTTTTGCGCCTTCTTTCCTGATGGCAGGCGCGGTTGGAGCATTTGCCGGGCGCATTCGCGCGTCAAGGCAGGCCGCTGCGTTTCTCGATGGCGTAAATGCCGCTGCGGTAGCGCTAATGGCACAGATGACGATCGTGCTTGGCCGGGCAGCGCTTGTGGATGCATGGACGTGGGGGCTTTTCGATCGTCAGCGCAGCATTGCTTCTGCGTTTCCGCATCAACGCGACCTGGGTGATTGTTGCCGGTGGCACGCTTGGCATTATGCTCCAACTCTTCAAGTGAGTTGAATGGCGCGTTGGTGACTCTCGAGGATGGATGCGCCGACTACTAACGGATCGGCTCTGCGAGAAAGTAAACATAGATCAGCATTGCCAGTCCGATGAATCCCGGGATCAGGCCGCAGAGGTAGACAGAACCCCCCCGCAGGAGTCAGGCCGTGCAGAAAGATGGTGAGGGCCAGACCCGTGGCCACATTGATCAGTCCGGCGATCTTGAGTCCTTCGCGGACCTTGACCTGCTTGATCCGCTCCTCTTCGCGGAGCATTTCGACAGCAGCCTTGGCGCCTTCGCCTGAAGACTCAGCCATGCGGCGGAAGGTCTCGGCCTTGTAGAAGGCTTCGCGCTCCTTGCGCCTGCTGTCGATCCACGTGACGGTGGGGATGAAGATGCCAAAGAGGGCAATGGCACCCACGGATAGAAACAGCCAGAGACCATTGGGCCAATAGCTATCGCCGAGTGAGAAGAGAATCTGGTATGCGAGATGTGTCATAAAATCCTCCTGATCCGTTCGCCGGGAGTGTTTTGTTCCCCTTGCGTTCGGTGGGACAGTGATGGAGGGAGAGTCGGTTGCATTTTCTTTGAAAGGCGGCCAGGAAGGCGGAGTGAGCGCAACGTCACCGATGAGTGACCGCGCAATCCGGCCTGTTCGGTGAGGCAGCTTTGCTGGACAGCCAATGGCGTATAAGACAAGGCTGGAGGCTTTAAGTCCGATGACTTGGCGAAGTGTCTTCGCATTTGCCCTGTTGGTCCTGATCGCGGCCTCGATCGGGATGGCCGTGGCGGCTGTGGAACGGAGTCCAGCGTTTCTGCGCAGCCATCCGCGCGGGCGGTCCTCCTGGAGCCGATCCTGGCCCTGGTGATGTACGCATGCGCGATCGTGGTCGTCGTCATGAGGCGGGGCGCTGCATGGGACGTCGAGTTGAAGAATGCTGCTGTCTTCGGCAGCCTCGCGGGACTGATCGAGATGATCAACATCGGGCTCGAGAACGGTGTTCCTTTCATAGTTCGGGGTCCGGGTCTTCCAATCGCCGGGATGATAATCCTCTTCGCGATCTGGGGGATGGCCGGCGCGCGGACGGCCAGACAATTGGGCACAATTCGTTCCGGGCTGCTCACATCGGTAATGAGTGCGGGAGTGTCCATGGTGATTGGTGGTACGGCAGGCTTTGCGATTGAACTTTTCGCCACTTCTCCGGAACCGGCCTACGTTGCCACATGGGCTGAGTTCAAGCGCAGCGGATGGTCGGAAGCGGGTGCCTTCGCGATCGCCAACACTTTGAACTCGGGGTTTTCGCACCTGGTGATTGCCCCGCTTGTCGGGATAGTGGTGGGAAGCCTCGGCGCATGGATTGGCCGGTTGACGAGACATTGACCGCAGTGGATCTTCGAACAAAATGCAACCGGACCGGCCCGTCGCATGTCCCACGGCAGGGAGAATCGCCGGATTGAACACGACTTCCCAGAACGCAGATGGCGGCAAGGCAGCAAATGCCGATCTGGCCGACGTGGAGCGCGTGCTGGCGGGCGATGTGAATGCATTCGAGGGCATCGTGCGCCGCTGGCAGGGTCCGCTGGTGAATATGGCGTGGCGCTATTGTCGCGATCGCGGGCGCGCCGAAGAGATGGCACAGGAGGCGTTTGTACGCGCGTGGCGCGGGCTGGTGCAGTGGCGGCGCGAGGGAAGCTTTTCCACCTGGCTATTTGCGCTCGCGGCCAACGTGTTTCGTTCGGAACTGAAGCGGTTTCCGACGGTAGACGTGCCGATGGAGGATGTGAAGGAGCCGTCGCTCGGAGCGCGACAGGAGAGCGAGATGGCCGACACAGCAGACTTCAGATCGTGTCCGGCGCGCGGTGCTGGCTCTGCCGGTGCGCTATCGCGAGCCGGTGATCCTCTATTACTTTCACGAAATGGATGTGGGTGCGGCGGCAAGCACGATGCAACTGCCCGAGGGAACCGTGAAGGCGCGGCTGGCGCGAGCCAGAGCGCTGCTCAAAAAGCGATTTCCGCATCTTGAAGATGAGCGTGCATCGCTGGAAATGGCGGAAAGGGAGGCCTGACGATGAAAGAGGAGAAGCTCGATCGGATTCTTCGCAGAAGAGGACACTGGTGCCTTCGTCGGGCTTTGTGGCGTCGGTGATGGAGCGCGTGCGCGATGAGGCCGCTGCGCCGCAGCCGATTCCGTTCCCGTGGAAGACGGATCGCGCCGGCAATCGTGCTCATGTTGGCAGCGCTGGTATGGTGCGGAGTGGAGTTGGCGCGGATTGGGATTGCCGGAGATACGGACGGAGGGGTTTGCCGGGTCGCATCTCCCGTCCGCGATGGTGCAGCCGATTACCGCTGCCGGCTGGGTCGCCGCCGCGCTCGGCGTGTCGCTGCTATCGTGGTTGCTGTCGCGACGGCTGATGGGCCGGTCGGGGTTGCTATGACGTCTCCCCCAGGCGGATCAGGCGAATTAAGAATTCTGTGAAGCACGGAAGAGGCAGCTACTCGATTGCGTAGACGGCGTAGACATTGGCCATGCGTGTGACTTTCTGCGGCTCAATGGCGAGCGGCGGCGCCTGGTTGGCGCTCTTGGCCATGGCCATCGGCATCGGTCTCGGATACCCCGGGGACGAAAGCTGGTTGCTGACGTAGATCAGCGCGCCAAGCCGCACACCCATGCCCTTCGCCAGCACTTCTGCATTCTCTTTGGCGCGATCGGCGGCGCGGCTCGAGAGCCTGTTCTTCAAGAGCCTTTTCGTCCTTCACCGTCCATTCAATCTCGCCGCTGCTGGTGGCGCCGGCGGTCACCGCGATGTCGAGGATCTCGGCGGCGCGCTCGGGAGTGGTTCTGACGGTCCATTGCTGCGCGAGCTTGAACTTATGCGACTGCTCGTTTGTGTAGTCGCGGTTGAGGTACTGCGATTCGCTGCGGATAGCGTCTCTTCGGATGCCGGCCTGCTTGAGCGCGTCGATGATGGCGTTGGACGTGCGTGCGCTCCGTCGGCGTAGACCGACTTTGCGTCCCGGGCTGCGTGTCGAAACCGATATGAAGGACGGCGACCTCCGGCTCAACCGAGACAGCTGTCGTCGCCGGTTACGGTGAGAGTGCGATTGGTGGAGCTGATCTTGAACTGGGGCTGGGTGAACTGCTGCGCGCCGGCAGCCAATGCGAAAGACAATGTCGTCAAAGTGGCGAAAAGCCGGAGGAAAGTCATTCGAAGCTCCTTGCTCTCTTTCGGACGCAACGATAGCACGGATGGTCCGAAAGACTGAATTGCTTATCCAGAGAACGAGCTCGATCTACTTTCTTGCATGTTTTTCGCCGAATTGGCGTAGCTTGGCGAGCGTGGCGGCGGCCTGGCCCGAGTCGATGGCCTCGGCGCCGAGCGCCACTCCTTCTTTCAGATCGCCGGCGAGTCCCGCAGCCACAAGCGTGGCGGCTGCGTTGAGCAGGACGATGTCGCGGCGCGCCCCGGGAATGCCGGTGATGACGTCGTAGAGGAGCGAGGTGTTGGTGGCAATGTCGCCGCCGGTGAACTGATCGAGCGTGGCGCGGGGAAGCCCGGCCATCTCCGGCGTGATGCGCGCGGCTTTCAGCGTGGGTTCGCCGCCGTCTCCGGTTTCCTCGATGCGGGCGACAACCGACTCGCCGGTCGTGGTCAGCTCGTCAATTCCGTCAGTTCCGTGCACGACGAATGCGCGTTTTGCGCCGAGCGCTGCGAGCGTCGCGGCCGACAAGCAGAACGCGGCTGGGCGCGAGAACGCCGATGACCTGGGTGCGGGCGTGGGCGGGATTGGTGAGCGGACCGCAGAGGTTGAAGATGGTGCGGAAGCCGAGGGCGCGGCGCAGCGGGCCGAGAGCCTTCATGGCGGGGTGGTAGAGCGGCGCGAAGAGAAAGACGAAGCCGGTTTCGCGAAGGCACTCGACGGCCAGTTCCGGCGAAAGATCGATGGGCACGCCGAGGGCCTCGAGCACGTCGGCTGCGCCGCAGCGCGATGTGACGGCGCGGTTGCCATGCTTGGCGACTTTGGCTCCAGCCGCAGCCGCAACAAGTGCTGCGCCCGAGGAGATGTTGAACGTGAGCGGACCGCCGCCGCCGGTGCCGACGCAGTCGACGAGTTCGTCGCGCTCTTCGTCGGTCAAGGGGACGGGCACAGACTGCTGGCGCATGACGTCGACAAAGCCGGCAAGTTCCGGCGCCTGCTCGCCGCGCGTGGCGAGGACGGCCAGCAGCGCTGCGGTCTCGACGTCAGGCACCTGGCCGGAGAGGATCTGTCGCAGCACTGAGGCGGCCTGTTCACGAGTGAGTGCCGCGCCGTCTTCGGCCAGCGGTTTCAAGAGGTCCTTGAGGGCTTCCATGGTCTTCTTATGGTAACGGGTGCGCAGGAAACGCTCCTGCCGGGACAGTGCGGGTGTTTGCCGGGCCTTCGGCGGGCAAGATAGTATTTGGATACCGCTGGCACGATCGCACGGGCTGGTGCCCACCGGGTTCAGAACGGATCACTCCAAACTTCAGCGGACGTGGCGGTCCCTACCAACATGAAAATTCACGAGTATCAGGCAAAGGAAATCCTGGCGAAGTATGGCGTCGCCGTGCCCAAAGGCGAGATGGCAAACACGCTTGAAGAAGCGAACGCCGTAGCCCGCAAGCTGTTTGCCGAAGGTGCGAGCGGCGTGGTGGTAAAGGCGCAGATTCACGCGGGTGGCCGCGGCAAGGGCGGCGGCGTGAAGGTGGCAAAGACGCGCGAAGACGCCGAGTTGCACGCGAAGAACATTCTGGGCATGCAACTGGTGACGCACCAGACCGGCCCGCAGGGACAGAAGGTGCAGCGCCTGCTGATCGAAGAGACCGCGGCGATTGATCGCGAGCTATATCTGGGCATCGTGCTCGATCGCGCCACCGGCAAGCTAGTCTTTATGGCTTCGCAGGCCGGCGGCATGGAGATTGAGGAGGTCGCCGCGAAGACTCCCGAGGCAATCTTCAAGGAGACCATTGACCCGGCGGTGGGCTTTGGCGCATGGCAGGCGCGCAAGCTGGCCTTTGCGCTGGGCCTGAAGCCGACGCAGATCAACGCGGCTGTCGCCTTCCTCCAGAGCCTGTACAAAGCGTTCATTGAAACGGATGCGTCGCTGGTGGAAATCAATCCGTTCATCACGACGAAGGACGACAAGCTGTTTGCGCTGGACGCGAAGATCACATTTGACGACAACGCGCTGTTCCGGCATCCGGCAATCAAGGCGCTGCGCGATATGGCCGAGGAAGATCCGCTGGAAGTGGAAGCGAGCAAATATGCGCTGAACTACATCAAGCTGGACGGCTCGATCGCCTGCATGGTGAATGGCGCGGGGCTGGCGATGGCGACGATGGACATCATTCAGTATGCCGGCGGCAGCCCGGCGAACTTTCTGGATGTGGGCGGCGGCGCAACGCAGGAGCAGATTGAGCACGCCTTTGAGATTCTGCTCTCTGACGAGAATGTGAAGGCGATCTTCATCAACATCTTTGGCGGCATTCTGCGCGTTGACCGGCTGGCGACAGGTGTTGTGGCAGCGGCACGCAAGCTGAATGTGAAGGTGCCGATTGTGCTGCGCCTTGAAGGCACGAATGTCGAAGAAGGGCGCAAGATTCTGAAGGAGTCAGGATTGAATTTCCAGGTGGGCGCAACGATGAAGGAAGCGGCGGAACTGGTTGTAGCTGCGGCGAAAGGCGGGAAGGCATAATGGCGGTCTTAGTCGATAACAACACGCGGCTCATCGTTCAGGGCATCACCGGGAAAGAAGGCACGTTCCACGCGAAGGGTTGCGCGGAGTACGGAACCAACGTCGTGGGCGGTGTCACCCCGGGCAAAGGCGGAACGACGCACGAGGGCTGGCCGGTCTTCAACACTGTGGCTGACGCCGTGAAAGAAACCGGCTCCAACGCGACCATGATCTTCGTGCCTCCGCCCTTTGCCGCTGATGCAATCCTCGAGGCCGAGGACGCTGGAATCCCCTTGATCGTCTGCATCACCGAAGGAATTCCGACGCTCGACATGGTGAAGGTGTGGGCCAGGCTGAAGACGTCGAAGTCGCGGCTGATCGGCCCGAATTGCCCGGGAGTCATTTCGCCGGGCAAGGCAAAGATCGGCATCATGCCGGGACGCATTCACAAGGAAGGCTCGGTCGGGATTGTCTCGCGTTCAGGAACCCTGACGTACGAAGCAGTGCATCAGTTGACGCAGCGCGGAATCGGCCAGTCGACCGCCATCGGAATCGGTGGCGACCCGATCATCGGCACCACGCACATCGACGCGCTGCGGCTGCTGAACGATGACCCGGAGACGGAAGCCATCATCATGATCGGCGAGATTGGCGGCTCTGCGGAAGAAGCGGCGGCGGAGTTTGTGAAGCAGAATGTGAAGAAGCCGGTCGTGGGCTTCATCGCCGGCCAGACCGCGCCTCCGGGACGCCGCATGGGCCACGCCGGCGCGATCATCAGCGGCGGTCAGGGCACAGCTTCCGACAAGATGAAGGCGATGCGTGCTGCCGGGATTCACGTGGTGGTTTCGCCGGCTGAGATTGGCGAGACGCTGGCCAAGGTGATTGGAAAAGACTAGCTGCTAGCTTCTAGCTACTTGACAAACACATAGGCCCACCGCGTTGGTGGGCCTTTTGCATGAAGCTAATGCTAAAGACTGCCTACCACACACGACACGGATTCGCGCTCACCATCTTCGCAGTCGCCTTGCAACTGAAGCTCTTTGCGAACTCGGGCAGATCCTGGAGGACCGAGTTCGTCCGGTACTCGTCGGGCGAGTGCGGATCACCTTGTGCCTGGCTCCGCAACTGTTCGGGGCGGGTCTGCGTGCACCACTGCTGGGCGTAGGCGATCCAGAATCGCTGGTCGGGTGTGTAGCCATCGGTCTTTGCATTCATGTCGAGATGCGCAACCTGCGCCTTGTCGAGCCACGCCAGCCACGCCAGCCACAGGCCGCCAAGGTCGGCGATGTTCTCACCCAGGGTGAGCTTGCCGTTGAGGTGAACGCCAGGCACAGCTTCGATGGCATCGTACTGTTTGACCATGCACTCGGCGCGTTCACTGAACTTCTTCTCATCGTCCTTCGTCCACCAGTCCTTCAGGTTACCGTCCTTGTCGAACTGGCGGCCCTCGTCATCAAACCCGTGCGTGAGTTCGTGGCCGATCGTCGAGCCCATGTCGCCATAGTTCGCAGCATCGTCTTCCTTGTCGCTGAAGAAAGGCGGCTGAAAGTATCCGGCGGGGAAGTTCACATTGTTCTGCTGTGGCTCGTAGTACGCATTCACGGTCGGGGGAGACATGTGCCATTCGGTTTTGTCCACCGGTTTTCCAATTTTGGCCAACTGACGATTGAAGTTGAACAGGCGTGCGCGCTGCAGATTACCTAATGCGTCGCCACGTACGATCACGAGACTCGAATAGTCACGCCACTTGTCGGGATAGCCGATCTTGTTCATAACCGCGTGCAGTTTTTCTTTGGCCTGCACTTTCGTGGCTGCGCTCATCCAGTCGAGTGAGTCAATGTCTTTGCCCATCGCTTGCTCGATCGCCAGCGTCATCTTGAGGGCCTGCTCCTTGGCGGCGGGCGGAAAATACTTCGCAACGTACACCTGTCCTAGAGCCTCGCCCATCTCGCGGTCAACGCGGCTGGTGCACCGCTTCCAGCGATCTTCCTGTTTCTCCGCGCCGTTGAGGATGTGTTCGTAGAAATTCCAGCTCTCGGTAGCGAAGGCCTCAGGCATGCTGGTGCCGGCGTAGGCATGAATCAGTTGCCAGCGCAAATAGGTCTTGATTTGATCGAGCGGCATCTCGGCAACCACTGCGTTGAACTCGGCAAAGTACTTCGGCTCCGAGTCATTGGCTTTGCCGGTTGCGGGTGCGTGAATCGCGGAAACATAATCAGACAACGAAAAATGCGTCAGCTCTTTTGAGAAGCTGACAACATCGGTGGGATGGTTCAGGTTCTGCGGATCGCGCTGTTCTGTAATGGTGAGAGAGGCCTTGGCCAGGCGTGTCTCAATGGCCATCACTGTGTCAGCATCCTTGGCCGCCTGCGCCTCGGGTTCGCCCGCCAGCACAAACATCTTGTGAACATGATCAACGTATTGCTTCCGCTGCTCCTCTGACTTGTGCATCCGTGCGCGTGTAGTAATCGCGTTCGGGCAGCCCAAGGCCGCCGGCGTTGTAGAACGAGATAACCTGGTTCGCATTGGCATAGTCCTGGTCGGCGCTGAAGTGGAAGAACGCATTCACTCCGAGCAGGTGAAGATGGCCCAGCAGCGCTGGCAGCTCAGCAGGAGACTTGATTGCAGCAATGCGGTCGAGCTCCGGCTGCAGCGGCTCGATGCTTGCCTTGTTGATGGCGCTCGCATCCATGCAGCTTGCGTATTCGTCGCCGATCTTTTGCTCGTTTGGTGTACGAGATGCCGAAGGCTTGGCGGCTTCCTCAAGAATCTCCTTCAGGTGGAGACGGTTGAGTTCATACAGCTCGGTGAAGCGCCCATACGCGATCTGATCGGGCGGGAGCGGATTGCGTTTGAACCAGTTATTGCAGCTGTAGCGATAGAAGTTTTCGCATGGGTCAATGGTGTTGTCGATCAGGGAAGGATCGAAGACGCGCAGCGTCGGGGTGGCGGGTGCAGCAGATGTCGGCGTCTGGCTGAAGGTTGGAATTGCGGCAAGAAAGACAACAGACATCAAAGCGCAGAATAAGGACAAAGCAACCGGTCGAAACATGGCGCAACTTTACCAGATTCGTGCGCACTTGGGAGCGCGGATGTGACCAGTACAATAGGATTTGGGCCGAAATCGATTTGAGGAGCAAGATCAGTGGCACAGCGCACTTTGAGCATCATCAAGCCAGACGCGGTGAGGAACGGGCACACCGGGGCCATTCTGGCCGAAATTGAGAAGGCCGGATTCAAAATGGTTGCCATCAAAAAGCAGTCCATCTCAAAGGAGCAGGCCAAGGGCTTCTATCACGTCCATGCGGCCCGGCCATTCTTTGATGCCCTGTGCGACTTCATGTCGTCTGGGCCAATCGTTCTGATGGTGCTTGAAAAGGAAAACGCAATAACCGAGTTGCGCAAGCTGATGGGCGCCACAAATCCGGCGAATGCAGAAGAGGGAACGATCCGCAAAAAATTTGCGGGCTCGATTCAGGAGAATGCGATCCACGGATCGGACGCCGAAGACACCGCAGCATTCGAAATCGGCTATTGGTTCGCAGGGTATGAGCTGATCTAAAGCCTGCCAGCTTTCATCAGCCGAACAAGTCGTCAATCTTCTGGCGCAGCGCGGCCACTTCGCGCCGCAACTCGAGAACGGAAGCTTCCAAATGAGCGATCCGCTCATTTTGTGTTGTTGAGTCTTCCGTTGATTCAAAGGATGGTTGAGCCGTTGCTGCAATGAGCGATTCCACCGGTCCCGAAAGCAGGTGTGCGTAGCGGGATTCCCGCGCTCCCGGCTGGCGGGGCAGGACTGCCACAAGCGAAGGGTCGCGCTCCATCAGCTTCTGAATTCCGGCGGCAACATCGCCGATCTCTGTGAATGTGTGCAAGCGCTCGGTGCGACTGCGCAGCTCGCCCGGCGTTTGCGGACCACGCAACAGCAGAACGCACATCAGGGCCGTTTCAGCGCGGCTGAAGTTGAACGCCTCTCCGAGCCAATGCTCGTACTTGGTTACGCGTCCGTCAGCTGATCGCGCCCGACCGGCCAGGTGCATCTCCTCCAGACCGTGCAAGGCCTGGCGCACGTCATCCTCATCAAGATTCATCACTGGCTCACGGTTGGAGCGCTGATTGCAGGCGTTGATCAAGGCGTTGAGCGTGAGCGGATAGTAGTCCGGTGTTGTGACTTCCTTTTCGACAAGGGCGCCCAGAACGCGGGCTTCGGGAGCGGTTAGCTTGATTGGCTCGGCGGGCGGCATGGGTCTATTCTGCCACGTGCACCGGCACTCTCTCTGACCTCACAGCGCGATTGCGCGTCAGCAGGAAGTAGACGACCGGCGTGACCACCAGGCTGAGCACCATGGAAATGGTGAGGCCACCGATCACGGCGATGGCCAGCGGCTGCAGCATCTGCGAGCCGGCTCCCAGCGCAAACGCCAGCGGCAACATTCCGCAAACCGCGGCGATGGCGGTCATCATGATTGGGCGCAACCGGCGCTGTGCCGCCTGCATCATGGCGTCAGCAGCAGAAGCCCCTTCAGCGCGGAATTTCTCGTCGGCATCAAGCAATAGAATGCCGTTCTTCGCCACAATTCCGATGACCATGATGAGGCCCATGAAGGATGCAACGTTGAATGTTGTGTGCGTGACCAGAAGGGCCAGGATGACCCCGGAGATGGAAAGCACCGATGATGCGAGGATCGCAACAGGCGCGGGAAAATTGCGGAATTCGATAAGCAGCACGCCGAAGACCAGAGCCAGCGCCAGCATCAGCACGCGCAGTAGATCGCGAAACGACTTCTGCTGCTCTTCATAGGTGCCGCCGTAGGTCACTCGGACTGAGGATGGCAGATGGAGGTCGGCAACTGTCTTGCGGACCTTGGCCATCGCCGAACCCAGGTCGGAGCCTTCGAGTCGTCCGGTGACCACGACAAGCCGCTGCAGGTTCTCGCGGCGAATCTCATTTTGCGGCGGAAGCTGCTGAATTGTCTGCAAGAGAACCCAAGCGTCGCGGTGTGACCTGAGGCGCTGTTGAAGACCGTATTCTGAATGCTTTCGAGCGTGGCCCGATGCTCGTTGCTCAGGCGAATTCGAATCGTGTAGGGACGGCCGTTTGCGATTATAGGATCGCTGGTGGGAAGTCCGTCGAGTATCGCTGTCGCGTCCTGAGAGGCCTCCATTGGCGTGAAGCCAAGCCGCGCTGCAACCACCGGATCGACCTGGAAGTTGGTTGCAGGCCCGCTGATGGTGTTTTCGATGCCGTTCTGGACGTCGACGACGCCCTTGATTTTCGCGATTGCGTCAGCGACACGCGGGCCAAGCCGCTCCAGCATCGCCTGATCGTTCGTGAAGATCTTGATCTGGATCGGCTCCGGGGCGTTGGAAAGATCGCCGATCATGTCCTGCAATACCTGGATGAACTCGACGTCCAGCTCAGGTTCGGTCGCCTTGATTTGCGTGCGCACATCATCCATGATCTCGTCGATGCCTCGGCTGCGCTTGGCCTTCAACTTCACCGTGAAGTCGCCAGTATTCGCTTCAGTAACTGCGGCAAGACCCATTTGCAGGCCGGTGCGTCGCGATGTGCTCTCCACCTCCGCGCGTATCGTGAAGGATGCGGTCGACATGCTCGAGAACACGGTTCGTTTCAGTGAGAGAGCTGCCTGCGGGCATAATGTAGTCGAGAATGAAGCCGCCTTCATCCATCTCCGGCAACAGGTCGGATCCGAGCGCCTGGTACCCGAACCAGGTGGCGATCACCAGCAGAAGACAGGCACCCCCAAGCCAGATTGGCTTGACCAGCGACCAGTCGAGAATGCTGTGATGAATACGAAGAATGCGGCCGAGGAAACGACCGGCAGTGTGGTTATTGTTTGCTGTTTCGTATCGATGATCCCGCAATATAACGAGACTCAACCCCGGCGTCCAGGTGAGTGCCAGAACGAGAGAAGTGATCAGTGCCGCAGCCATGGTGATGGCGAGCGCGCGGAAGAAACTGCCCGTGACTCCGCTGACTGCTACAAGCGGAACAAAGACAACCACCGGGGTGATGGTGGAGCCGATGAGCGGCGATGTGATCTCAGCCAGGGCCTTGCGCACGGCACGCGTGCGGGGTTCTCCGTGATCACGATGCATGACGACGTTTTCGACCACGACAATCGCATCGTCGATCACCAGGCCGATCGCGGCAGCAAGCCCGCCAAGAGTCATCAGATTGAAGCTCTGACCGATTGCCCAGAGCACCAGTATCGTTACAGCTATGGTGACCGGGATGACGAGTCCGGCGATGAGCGAGGAAGTCCAGTCGCGCAGAAACAGGAACAGAATGATGCAGGCAAGCACAAGGCCGATAAAGATCGCGTCGCGCACGCTGGAGATGCTGTCGCGCACCAGCTGCGACTGATCGTAGAACGGCTCGAGCTTCACGCCCGGCGGCAACTTCTGCCGCAGTTCCTTCACCTGTGCGGCAACCGCATCGGCCACGGCAACAGTGTTGCTTGAGGGTTGACGCGCGATGTTGATCAGCACCGCGCGTTTGCCGTTGGCGGTGACGGTTGTGTAGACAGGCTGCGTTGCCTGCTCCACAGTGGCCACGTCTGCAACGCGAACAGGTGCTCCGGCAGCCGTTGTCTTCACCACGAGCTGGCGCAGACCGTCCGCGTCATGCACCTGCGCGCCAACGAGTCCCAGGATCAGCTGGTGATTGGCTTCGTAAAGACCCGGCGAATCCACGATGTTCGAGGCCTGTATGGCGTTGACGAGGTCAGGGATCGTGACGCCTGTTGCTGCCAGCAGTGCCAGATTCGGAACGACATGGAATTCCGGCACCTGACCGCCTTGCACGGTGACTGTGCTTACGCCTGCTACGCGATTGATCGGCGGCTTCAGATCGTAAGTTGCGATTTCCCACAGCCGGGTCTGCGGAACGGTATCGGACGTGAGGCTGTAGCCGAGAATCGGAAAGGTCGCAAAGGTCAGCCGGTTCGTCGTGATGCGAGTCGTGGGCGGCAGGGTTTGTTCGACTTTGCTCAGCGCCGCATCGACCAACTGAAGCGAGCGATACATGTCCTGGTTCCAGTCGAAGAAGAGGCTCACCTCGGCGGAGCCACGACTTGTGGTGGAGCGCACGGTCTGGAGGCCCGGCACGGAATTGACCGCGTCTTCGATGGGCCGCGTGATCGTGACTGCCATCTGCTCCACCGGCATCACGCCGTTATCGACGCCGATCACAACGCGCGGAAAGTTTGTCTCGGGAAAGACCGAGATCGGCACCTGAAGCGCGAGGTAGATGCCTGCGACGGTGAGAATAGCGGCGAAGAAGAAGATCGGACGCGTGAAGCGCGTCAGCCAGAAATTGTCCTGGTTCGGCGTTGAGGTGCGTCGCGGAGCAGGCATCAGTCCTTGGCCCTTTCCGGCCGCGGGTTTGGCATCGTCTTCTGCCGGGCCCACCTTCACCTTCGCGCCGTCATCCAGCCCGTACGCACCGTTCGTGATCACCAAATCGGTTGGAGAGACGCCGCTGGTAACCTGCACATCATCTCCATCCTGGATATCGAGTGTCACGGCTTTCCGGTGTGCAGCCCCATCGCTGCCCACCACCATCACGGATTTGGTCCCGTCCTGTGCTGTGAGGACCGACGAGACCGGAATCTTCCAGGCCTGCGCCACAGTGCGGCCCGGTGATCGAGACTTTGACCGGAGTTCCGACTTTGAGCGCGCCCGCTTTGTTCTCGACTTTCAGCCAGACCTCAACCGTCGTGCTGCCGGGGTCGAGAGCCGGGCTGATCAGCGACACTTTGGCGGCGACAGGTTCGGCGATGCCGGGAACGCGAATGGATGCATCGTCGCCAAGCTTCATGCGCTGCGCTAGGCTCTGCGCAATGTGAGCTTTCGCAAGCAATGCGGAGGTGTCCATCACCGTGAGCAGGGGCGTGCCCGCGGCGGCCGTTTCACCGGCAAACAAGGGACGATCGGTAACCACGCCGTTGATGGGGCTGCGAATTTCGGAATAACTGACCAAAGCAGCAGCGCCCTTGTATTTGCCCTCCGCGGAGGTAAGCTGCCCCTGGGCGGATTTCAGCGCCGCGTCGTGGCTTACGTTGCGCATCGATTCGAAATGCTTGGCAGCGATGTCATACGCAGCCTGCGCCTGCACGAGCGCGGCCTGCGCTGTGTCCAGATCGCGGCCGGGAATTGCGCCTTCGTCGAACAATTGCTTGCGGTGATTCACAATGCTGGTGTTCAGATCGAGGTTTGCCTTGGCCTGCGCCAGGTCCAGTTCGGCCTTCTGCGTATCTTCGGGCACCTGCGCCTTGGTGGCGGTGGCGTATGCAGCCTGGGCTGCTTCGTAGGTTCCCTTGTTGTCCTGTGCGGCAGCGGCAAGGTCGCTGTTTTCAAGTACGGCGAGCAACTCGCCTTCCTTCACCTTTGCCCCCCGCTGCACATAGAACTTCTTCACCGGCGCACTGATCTTGGGTGCGATCGCGGCCTGCGCAAGCGGAGCGAGAATTGCGTCCGCGACAATGTGCTCCGATATCGGCCCTTGCTCGGGATGCTCGGCCTGTACCGTGACCTCTGGGACCGGCGCTTCATCTTTCTTGCATCCTGAAAGCAGAGCAAGCGGAAGAACCATTGCGACAGCAAGCAGTCGACGTCGGTCGCGAACCGTGCAATGCATCCTGTATTTCTGGTGAGCAGGATTTGTCGTCTTTGTCATTGGCTCACATCGTTCCTGTCAGCGTTTGAAGATCTGCCAGCGCCGCGCGGTAGCGGACAAGTCCGTCTTCACGTGCATTCTGGGCGGCGACGAATGCGCTTTGAGCGTCCACTACTTCGAGGACAGTGGCCTCGCCGCCGGCATAGCGAAGCTTGGTAAGTCGCTGGCTCTCGGCAGCTGTTGCCACGCTGGCATCGAGCGAGGCAAGCTGGTCGCGCGCACCGGCAGCCTCCGCGTAGGCTTCGTCGAGCCGCGCAATCAGCCGCCGCTGCGTCGCAGACAGCGCGACCTTTGAAGCATCGCGGCGAATCTCGCTTTGCTTCACCTTGTGTTGCGTGGAAAGCCAATCCCACACGGGAATATCGAGCGTCACGCTTGCCGAGTATCCAAGATTGCGGACTCCATCCGGTCCGTTCACGGCAAATTGAGGAGCGTCAATGCCGTAGGTGAAGTTCAGCCCAAGCCCGGGCAGATAGGCGGCGCGCGCGGTCAGCACATCGGCATTGCTCACGTTCAGGGCGGCCAGCGCGCTCTTCAACTCCGCGTTATTCCTGGCGGCAGCCTGCTCAACATCGGCGCGTGCGGCCAAAGGTGCTGCCTCCTGCACGCCTACTGTATAGGTCGTATGTGGATCGGGAAACAGGAGCACGGCAAGCTCGAGGCGCGCCCTTTGGGCCGCGAGCTTTGCATCGGCCAGCTCACGCTCGCGCTGTTGCTGCTGTAACTGTGCTTTTACCGTGTCAGCATGCGCGGCTTCGCGCGCCCTTTCGCGATCGGTGGTCAGCTTCGTAAAGTCCACCGCTTCGGTCAGAGCGAGTTGGGCGACCGTGAGCTTGTTGTCTGCCGCGGCGAGTCCGAAGTAGAGGCCGCTCACGGTGGCTACGAGACCGCGACGCGCAATCTCCATTTCGGCCGCTGCCATCGCTGCTGCGGCATCTGCCCGATGAATTGCGGAGACCTGAGTAAGGCTCAACTCCTCGTTGACCACGGCCTGGCTGGCATATTCGTGAACAGCGTTATTGGCAATGAACTTCGGTGACGGCTGTGCGCCGGCACCCTGTCCCGCCTGATTCTCCAAGCCATTTGGCTGGGTGTAAAGAGCCTGATTGTGATACACGGCATTCGGGAGCAGCCCTGCGCGAGCGATGGAACGGTCCAGCCCTGCGACCTTGCTGTCGGCGAGTGCAGTCGCGAACGTGGGTTCGTTGGCTTCTGCGCGACCGATCGCTTCTTCAAGCGAGATGACAATTGGCTGTGAAGCGTACGAAGGCGGATTCTGAGTTGTGCCTTGCGGCGGAGCCTCCGTCACCGCTTGCGCGAGGACATATTCCACTGACGTTGAGAGCGTCACCAGCAACACGACGTACTTCAACCCAGGTCCGCTCTTGCCTGACCGCAAAGCCGCTCCGATGCTCTTCCAGGTACTCACAGCCAGAAGCATACGGTGCGTAACCTTAATTTCTCCTGAGTTTTCGGAATACTCGCCCTGCGAAGTGCCCCCGGTGGGTGCCGGGCAGTGAACCCGGCCAATGTGCTTAAGATGTTGGTAGATGGACACGACAAATGTTGCAGGCGTTATGGTCTCCCGCATCGGCCTGGGCACCTGGGCAATCGGCGGAATGGAGTGGGGCGCCGTACCCAACGAAGTTGCCGTCGAAACAATCCTGAGCGCTGTGGATCGCGGCATCAATCTCATCGATACTGCCCCAATCTACGGCCATGGTCATGCAGAAGAGATCATCGGCAGGGCAATGCACGAGCGTGGCCGTCGCGAGGCATTCTTCATTGCCACAAAGGCCGGGCTGGAGTGGAATGAGCGCGGCGTATTTGCGAACTCAACCGGGCCGCGCCTGCGCAGGGAACTCGAGGACAGCCTGCGCCGGTTGCAGACGGACTTCATCGATCTCTACCAGGTGCACTGGCCCGACACGCTCATTCCCATTGCAGAGGTCGCGGCGCTGTTTGCCGAATTCCAGCGCGAAGGCAAGGTGCGGGCCGTCGGCGTGAGCAACTTCTCTGTGGCGCAAATGGAGGAGTTTCGCCGGATCGTGCCTCTTGCCTCAAATCAGCCGCCCTACAACATCTTCGAGCGCGGGATCGATTCCGAGATTCTCCCGTGGTGCGCGGCAAATGGAGTCGCTGTGCTCACGTACAGTTCGCTCTGCCGGAGTCTGCTCGGCGGCCGTCTGCATCGCGGGATGAGGTTCGATGCGCAGGATATTCGCTCCGCCGATCCGAAGTTTCAGGAGCCGCGCTTCAGCCAGTACATGACGGCTGTCGAACGGTTGGCAGATTTTGCCCGAGGACGATTCGGGAAGACCGTTTTGGAACTTGCTGCGCGTTGGGTGCTGGACCGTCCGGGGGTCTCGGTGGCTCTATGGGGTGCAAAACGCCCCGACCAGCTCGATTCGGTCGACGGCGTCGTGGGATGGAAGCTGGAAGCAGACGACATGGCCGGAGATCGATCGCATTGTGGCGGAGTCGGTCACAGACCCGGTCGGGCCGGAATACCTGACGCCGAAGGTGAGGGTAGACTGAGCGCTCGGAGTCATTGGCTGAGAGCCCACGATTCCAGCGCAAGAACTTTTATGGAATGGCGAAACGCTCGACCCAGCCCGGTTCTGCGATACTAATTCGTTATGCCGATTGCCGACCTGCAGGAAGCTGCACAAAAGATTGCCGGATTCCTCGCCTCCCTCAACAAGCTGGGTGGCATGCGCCTCAAGTACCGCATTACCGCCGGCGACGGCGCGCGCGATCCTGAAGGTCTCGAGGCCCGGCTCATCTATGTCGAACTCGGCGGGCCCGACATACAACTGCTGACGCAGCACAACGGCGAGTTGTTGCGTGCGCTCGAAACCATCGCGGCCCAGATGCTCCGCCTGGATCAGCGCGAGCATGACCTGATCAGCTTCGATGCGGGCAACTTCAAGGCTCTTCGCGCGCAGGAACTACGCATGGCTGCTGAAGTCGCTGCAGATAAGGTCCGCAAGACCGGCCAGCCCTATGCATTCCCGCCGCAGAACAGCCGCGAGCGCCGCCTGCTTCACCTTGCGTTTCGCAGCCTGCAAGGCGTTGAGACGGCCAGTTCCGGCGAGGGCCAGGACCGCTTTCTTGTCGTGTATCCCGAAGGCAAAACGAATCTGCCGGTAACGCCGCCCACGAGGCCGAGGGGATTCGGACGCAGGTAGAAGCGCACGGTGGCACAGCTTCGCTGAGCGGCTATGCCACAATACTCAACAATGAAAGCTGCAATCTTACTGCTGTTTGCGCTTGTCGTACCCGTGTGTCCGGCACAAAAGCGCCTGGTGCTCATCGATCAGGACGGCTCGGGACCGGGTGGTTCGAACCAGATGGCGATGCTGGTTCTGCTCCAGTCGCCCGAGGTTGAGGTTCTGGGCATCACCATGGTGACTGGCAACGCATGGCGCGATGAAGAGGCGCTTCATACCTTGCGCATGCTTGAGCTGACTGGACATGCGAATGTCCCGCTCGCCAGGGGTGCCGTGTTTCCCCTGATCCGTACGCAAGAGGAGACGCGGCTTACTGAAGCGATCAACGGTAAGGTCACATGGCTCGGAGCATGGGGACAGGGACCAACCACTTTGGCAGAATCAGCCTCAGGCAGTGTCACCCCCATCACGCCGGAAAAGCTCCAGTCGCACGGTCCTTATGAGATTCCGCCAATGCCCGAAGGCCCTCCCGCGATCAAGCCCGTCGATGAAGATGCGGCGCACTTCCTTATTCGTCAGGTGCGGGCCCATCCGCACCTGGTGACGATTTACGCGGCTGGACCACTGACGAATATCGCACTGGCCAGTGCGATCGATCCGGAATTCGCGGCTTTGACGCAGGGCATTGTCCTCATGGGCGGAAGCCTGAATCCCCAGACCGATGATCCGGAGTTTTCGACAAGTCCAAGGCACGAATTCAATTTCTGGTTCGATCCTGAGGCCGCGCACATCGTTCTTCGAGCACCATGGCCGCGCATCGACGTCACGACGGTGGACGTCTCTATCAGGGCGCCGTTTACGCAGAAGATGCTGGACGAAATTGCCGCCGCCAGTGGGCAGTCGCCCGCCGCACGCTACATTGCCGCCTGGAGCCAGAACCGTTACTACCTCTGGGACGAGCTGGCAGCATGCGCATGGCTCGATCCCTCGCTCATCACAAAGGAAAGGCTCCTTTACATGGACGTGGACCTGAGCCACGGGCCGGGTTACGGCGACACGCTCACCTGGTCGGAGAATCTCAAGCCGGCCATCGGCGTGCGACTCGTGCACGCGCAGGTGGACCTGGATCTGCCGCGATTTCAAAAGATGTTTGTTGAGTTGATGAAACGGCGATCCGAAGCTGCGGGATCCCAATAGTGCAGTAGTCTCCCTTCGGTACTCTTGCGGGTACGGGTCACAAATCTATAATGCAACTAGTCATCAAAAAAATTTGTCATTGAAGCTCCTTCCCTTGCCTGCCTGTGTTGCGACGAGAATCACGCGTGAAAGAGGATCGTATGTACAACCTAAAGTCTTTTATTTGCAGCGCACGCAAACCGCTCATGGCGCTGATCCTGATTGGCGCACTCGCAGGATGCGAATCCAAGCAGGATAAGGCGATCGATCAGGCCAAAAAGCAGGCGGCCGCAACCGGGCAGCCACAGCAGGTGGTGTCCGTCGACAAGGGTGGGACCACCACCACAACGATCGTGCAGCCGCCGGCACCTGGTCAGACAGCACAGGCGACGACGACGACAACCGCGCCGCCGCCCAACGGGGCAACGCCGCCACCGCAGTCCGACCCCAAAGTATCCCCCTTGTCGGATGGAGCGGCAGAGCCGTCTGCAACGGGGCCTTCCGCAGCAAAACCGTCCGCAGCTCAGCCCTCCGCGCCGGTGAGAGTCGCCATTCCAGCGGGCACAAACCTGGCAATCCGGGTCGATCAGCGCATCAGCGTGAAGACGAGCCACGCGGGCGATACATTCACTGGCGAAGTTGTTAACCCGGTCGTCGGAGAAAACGGAAACACGCTGGTGCCAAAAGGTACTTCGGTCGACGGCGTTGTCGACGCGGCGAAGCAGCGAGGCCGCTTCAAAGGCGCATCCATCCTGGAACTTCGGCTCACGTCCATGACGCTTGATGGAACCAAATATCCTGTGCGGACTGCCAACCTGTCTCAGCACAAAAAAGGAAAGGGCAAGCGCTCGGCAGCCATGATCGGTGGAGGCGCAGGCCTCGGCATGCTCATCGGCGGGATTGCATCCGGCGGAACGGGCTTGCTCATCGGCGGCCTCGCAGGCGGAGGCGCCGGAACGGCAGCTGCGGGCCTCACCGGCAATCGCGATCTCGAGATTCCCGCCGAGTCAATCGTGCACTTCAAGTTGTCAGAGGATGTGGTGCTCCAGCAATAGGCACACGGCTCGGACAGCAACGAAGTTTAACTTGCCAATCGTGCCTGCACCATCGGAGCATACCGGCGGAGGCACGATATGGCAGGAGATTCCATTCTGGGCGGGAGCGACCTGATCGCCTTCGCTCCCACCACCGATCCAGTGAAAGCGAGGGCGTTCTACGAGGGCGTGCTGGGTTTGCGTCTCGTCGCCGATGAGAAGCCGTTTGCGCTGGTATTCGACGCAAATGGAACCATGCTGCGCGTGACAATTGTTCGCGAACACCATCCGGATCCATTTACGGTGCTGGGTTGGCACGTCGAAGACATAGAAACCGCTGTCGAGAGACTCGTCGCGGCGGGAGTGGTCTTTCTGCGCTATCCTGGAATGAACGACACCGACCCGCACGCTGTCTGGAACGCACCCAGCGAAACGCGCATCGCATGGTTCAAAGACCCTGATGGCAATGTGCTGAGCCTTACGCAATTCTCATGAGCCGGCACGAGTATCGATCAGGTTCCCTGCAATGAAAAGGCCGCGCAATGCGCGGCCTTTTGCGCGACATCGGTTGTGCCTATCCGTTCAACAGTTCCTGCAGCTTGTTCAGCGTGCGGTGCAGGTCCTTGTCGGTGCGGCGCTGCTCGTCGATCTTGCCGATGGAGTGCATAACCGTGGTGTGGTGCTTGTTGCCGAACTGGCGGCCGATTTCAGGCAGGCTGGCTTCGGTCATCTGCTTGGCCAGATACATGGCGATCTGGCGCGGCACAACCACATTGCGCGAGTTGTTCTTCTGCTTCAGGTCGCTCACCTTCATGCCGAACTGCTCGGCCACGGCACGCTGGATCGACTCGATCGTGATCTTGCGCACCTGCATGTCGATGAACTGCTTGAGGCACTGCTGGGTCGTGGCCAGCGTGATCTCCATGTGGTTCAGGTTGCACCACGCGATGAGCCGCGTCATGGCGCCCTCGAGCTCGCGCACGTTGGTGCGCACGTTCGAAGCGATGAACAACGCCACGTCGATGGGCAGGGTGAACCTGTTCGCTCTCCGCCTTTTTCTGCAGAATCGCGACCTTGGTCTCGAGATCCGGCGGCTGAATGTCGGCGATCAGTCCCCACTCAAACCGCGAGCGGAGCCGGTCCTCAATCTCCGCGAGTTCCTTCGGCGGACGATCCGACGCGATCACGATCTGCTTCATGCTCTCGTGCAGAGCGTTGAAAGTGTGGAAGAACTCCTCCTGCGTCCGTTCCTTCTGCGCGATGAACTGAATGTCGTCGATGAGCAGAACGTCCACGGTGCGGAAGCGATCGCGGAAGCTGGTCATGCGGTCGTTGCGCAGCGAGGTGATCATCTCGTTGGTGAACTTCTCTGCGGAAACGTAGCAGATGCTGGCGGATGGCTGGCGTCGCTTTACTTCGTGGCCGATGGCGTGCATCAGGTGGGTCTTGCCCATGCCCACGCCGCCATACAGGAAGAGCGGGATTGTATGCGCGCGAGGGCCGCTCGGCCACGGCCAGAGAAGCTGCGCGAGCAAACTGGTTGCCATTGCCGATGACGAACGCGTCGAATGTGTAGCGCGGATTGAGTTGGGCCGCGGTGGACCAGTCGAAGCGCGTCTGCTCAGGCGTGCGCGATGAAGGTGCGCTGGGCGCGTGCGCGGGCAGCGGACCAAAGCCACCATCCTTGCGCTGCGGGGGCATCGGAAGGGTCCTCTTCCGACGGTGACGAATTGCAACGTCGTCGAACTCCAGCGACTGGAGGTCGATGGCTTCCTGAATCAGATCGCCGTACTTGTCGCCGATGTGCTGGAATTCCTTGGAAGGCACGCGGACGATAGAGTGTGCGGCCACTGGCGTGGCTGAAGCGCGTGGGCTTGAGCCACGTATCAAACGACTGGCGAATCACTTTCTTTTCCAGGGCTGCGAGAATCTGCAGCCAGGGATTGAGAGCCGAAGCCGGCGAAATTGCGAATGCCATCGAGCGAATCCTTGCCTGCGCCGCCTACTGTACTGCCGTGTGATCTTCATCCCGTGCGTTAAGGCAATGGCCTCACCGGCGGTGATGTTTTCACTCACCGCGACATTCCATGTTGAGGACATGCCTGATGGCCGTTGGTCTGCCTCGTAGAAAATACCTCGAGGCACGGGTTGAAGTTCACTCCGTGGGACGCTCGGAAACTTTCTTGAACGGTCCCGATGGTAGCACATTTGGGGTGTGTTGCAATCCCTCTTTCACATAACTTTTGGCACCGATTTTCTGGTTGCACCATGGAAGGTGAAACAGGTGTCAAAACCGGATGAAGTTGTTCATCGCATGACGCACGAAAATCTAGCGATTCTTGCGAGCTCACGTCTTGCGGCCTGTTGCAGAGTTCGCATGCGTTATAGCGTATTGCATCGTCGACCGAGGAATTTCCATCGCGTCTCGCTCGGTGGATCTGCCCCTGTTCATGGCCGCGCTGGATTCCTGGGCCAACCTTCGATATACTTAAACTTGCCGTAAAGGCTCAGATTCTAAGATGAGGAAGAGGAGCGCATTTTTATGCCCAAGCGCACATTTCAACCCAACCGTCGTCACCGCGCCAAGACGCACGGCTTTCGTTCGCGCATGAAGACCAAATCCGGGGCAGCCGTGCTGAGCCGTCGCCGTGCTGTCGGCCGCAAGCGTGTCTCAGTCAGCGCTGGATTTCGCGACTAAGCCGTTCCCGCCGTTTTGTTTGGGCCGGAGTTGATTTGCAGATCTTCGAGCCTCCGGCTGAAACGCCTTTCGGCAACGCCATGAGCACCCCTTCAAATTGTGACGCACGCCAGGCTCGGTCGAGCGCTGGTGCGCTTCGTCAGTCGTCTGGCGGGTTCTCGTCTGCGTCTTCATGCAGACTTTCAACGCGCGTACGCCACAGAGTCTCAAGCGCCGATCCGCTTCGATGACGCTGGTTTCTGGCGCCGCAGTCATCACCCGTGCCCGGACCGCGTGTCGGGCTTACCGTCGGCAAGGTGATCGGCAAGGCCCACGAACGCAATCGAATCAAGCGCCGCTTGCGCGAAGTCCTGCGGCGTCACGTTGATTTGCTGCCCCAGGGCTGCGATCTGATCCTGCACCCGCACCGTTCCGTGCTCACCATTGGATTTTCGAAACTGGACACAGAGATTCTTCGTATTCTCAGACAGGCAAGCGCTGAGGCTCGCGCAAACTTCAGCAGTTGCGGTTGCGCCTGATCCAAATGCGGAGCCCGCGAAATGACTCGCATCTTGCTCGCCGCCCTCGAGTTCTATCGTCGCTGGCTGTCGCCGGCGGTGCATTCGCTGGGGCATGGAGGTGGCTGCCGCTATCTGCCCACATGTTCGGAGTACGCCACAGTTGCGATTGCAACGCACGGACCCTTGCGCGGTACGGTACTGGCGATCTGGCGTGTTCTCCGCTGCAATCCATTCGCGCGCGGTGGACTCGATCCGGTTCCGCCGGTCCTTGCTCCGCGTCATATGCCCCACGAACCGTTACCATAGAAAGAGCGGCGCCCCAGCGGTGCGCCACTTCTCAACGACAGGAATTTACTTTTGCCCGAAATTCGTAATCCAAATCTAGAGTCGCAGGGTTCCGGCGGCGGTGGTGGCGGCGGAGATTTCCGCAGCCTGATGGTCTTCACCTTTGTAGCGCTTATTGCGCTCATGGTCTTCCAATACTTCAAGCCCAAACAGGACACGCCTCCGCAGACCACACAGTCGCAGCAGGCTCAGCAGACTCCGCAGACAGCCCAGCCGTCCGCAAATGGGCAACAGAACGCGGGAAGTGGAGCGGCCATTACAAAAGCGCCTGTGCCTGTTGCCGCCGTCGGTGCTGCTTCTGAAACTGAGACGACCGTCGAGAATGAGAAATACAAGATCGTCTTCACCAACCACGGCGCTCAGGTCAAGAGCTGGATTCTGAAAAGCTTTAACGACTCCACGGGTAAGCCGTTGGACATGGTGCAGCCGCAGGCGGCGGCTCGCTTCGGACTGCCACTTTCGCTCTATACCTACGAGAGCGGATTGACCGAGCAGTTGAATCAGGCGCTTTACCAGGCCTCGGCCACGGGCCACGTTCTGGCGCCGAATTCCATTTCATTCCACTATGCTGCGGGCGGGCTCGACGTTGTAAAGACATTCAGCTTTGACGCAAGTTATGTCGTCAGTGTTGACGTACAGGTGAAGCGGAACGGCGCGCCGGTGCGGGCTCTCGTCGCCTGGCCGGCGGGTCTCGGCGATATGGAAGAATTTGTCGCCGCAGGCGGCCGCCGCAGCAATTTCGTGGTCCCCACGCAGTCCCAGATCGCATGGTCCATCGACGGCAAGCAGGATTCGACGGCTTCAAAGAAGGTCAGCGGCAACGCCACTTCCGATCAGCCCTACGAGTACGCCGCATTGACCGACATGTATTTTCTCGCGGCAATGCTGCCCGACGTGCCGGCAAGCACGTCACTGGTCACCCTGCACCACACCATCGATCTTCCCAGCGACCTCAGCGATCCCAACAGCGCGAAGAAGCCGGCCGATGTGCTCGGTCTGGCGATGGGCGATCAAAGCGGCGATACCCGTCTGCGTCTCTACGTCGGGCCAAAGGAAACCGATATTCTGAAATCGATCCGCGCCATCGGTGCCGACGGCAAAGCCACTGGCCAGTCGCTCGACTCGCTCATTCAGTATGGCTGGTGGGGCATCATCGCCAAGCCGCTTTATCTGGCCTTGCGAGCGCTCCGTGGCATGCTGGGTCCCGGCGCGTACAACTGGGGCTGGGCCATCATCATCATCACGGTCATCTTCAACCTCGTGATGCTGCCTACCCGCATCTGGACGATGAAATCGTCTCTCAAGATGATGCGCATTCAGCCCAAGGTGGACGCGCTCAAGAAGCGCTACTCGCATCTGAAGACCACTGATCCCAAGCGGGCCGAGATGAACGCTGAAATGATGCAGCTCTACAAGACAGAAGGCGTGAACATGTACGGCGGCTGCCTTCCATTGCTGCTGCAGATGCCGCTCTTCTTCGCGTACTATCGCGTTCTGCTGAATGCGGTGGAGTTGCGCCAGGCGCACTGGTTCTGGCTGACCGATCTGTCCATGCCCGATCCGCTGCACATCCTGCCGATTCTCATTATTCGTCACCGATGTTCCTGGTGCAGTTCATCACCCCTTCTCCGGGAATGGATCCGATGCAGCGGCGCATGATGGCCATCATGATGCCGGCCATTATGGGATTCACCCTATGGCACTTTGCGTCCGGCCTGGCGCTCTACTGGGTTACCGGCAACATCATCAACCTGGCGATTCAGGTGGCCATCAATCAAGTCGAAGATCGGCAAAGAAATGCACGAGATTGCCGCACGGCGCGCTCAAAAAAAAACTAGCGGCGCCAGTCCAAAAGTGATCCAGGGGCGGCGGTGACCCGTCGCCCTTCACAAGCTGAGTGAGGCGACATCACTCTCTTCACGACAAAGCAGCGCTTAATGCCTTATCGATTGCAGGATGGGCAAAGTGAAATCCCGCTGCCTGGAGCTTCGCGGGCACAGCACGTGTGCTGGCAAGAAGCGCCTCATCGGCCATTGGCCCCAGAGCGAGCCTGAGCGCAAACGCGGGAATGCTCAGAATCGCCGGTCGGCCAAGTTGCCGTCCGAGCGCGCGTGTGAACTCGGCGTTCGTAACCGGGTTCGGCGAGGTGAGATTCACCGGTCCTGAGATCGACGCAGTCCCAAGTGCAAACAGAATTCCGGCTGTAGCGTCTGCGAGGCTGATCCAACTCATCCACTGCTTGCCGTTTCCGAGCTTTCCCCCAATCCCAAATGCGAAAGGGCGGCAGCATCCGCTCGAGTGCGCCGTGGCCGTGTCCAAGCACGACCCCGGTACGCAGGTGTACAACTCGAATGCCGGCATTGACAGCTGGCTCCGCAGCTGCCTCCCACTCCCTGCAGAGATCAGCCAGGAAACCGGAACCGGCGCTCGAATTCTCAGTCAGCAGTTCCTCGCCTCGATTTCCGTAAAACCCGACGGCCGAAGCTACCAGCAGGCACTGGGGCGGCCGGCGGAGCGCCGCTAGCGTCATGGCCAATGCGCGTGTTGAGTCCACGCGACTGGTCCAGATTTCCTGACGATAAGCGGGCGTCCATCGATGGTCCGCCAGGTTCGCTCCGCCAAGATGAATCGCAGCTGAGAAGCCTTCGAGGCGACTGCTTTCTGAAGCGGGCAGAGGTTTCGTGGCATCCCAGCGGAGTTGGCCTTCTGTTGCAGTGCCCCTCACGAGCTGCATGGTCGGCGTCTGGCGGCCTGCAAGGCCGCTCCGCAAGGCGGTGCCCAACATGCCCGAAGCCCCGCCCAAAATCACTCCGCCTCGCTCAGGACTCGCTGCCATATTTACAGGATGGATGAACGCGGTCGGCATTCCTTTTGCCTCCGTTTGCTCATCTACGATGTGTTTAGTACCATGGGAAGAAGTTTTGATGCGGACAAAAAGTCCGAAGAGCATTGCCTTGGAGGGGTTGATGACGGAAGCGGCGGCTCGCACCGAGGAAACCCAGAAAACACAGGTAGATACGGAAACCACGGAGAGATTCATAGCCGAGAAACACATCGGCGAGCGGATCAAGCGCCTGCGGCTCAAGAAGTCGATGGGTCTGGTCGAACTTGGCAAGCACACGGGCCTCTCAGCCAGTTTTCTCTCCCAGCTTGAGACGGGGCGCGTGGTGCCCACGTTGCGCAATCTGGCACGCATCGCGATGGTCTTTTCAAAGGACCTCTCCTATTTCTTCGAAACCGAGCCGCAGTCGATGTTTCGCGTTCACCGGCGGAAAGAGCGTGTGCGATTGCCGCAGACCGGGGTTGAGGAACCCACATATTTCTTTGAGAGTCTTGGCTACATGGTCCCGGACCGGCACATGGACCCGTATTTTGCGCAGTTTATTCCCCTCGAAAACAATCGCGAATCAAGGGCCCACATGCATCCCGGCTTTGAGTTTCTCTACATCCTCCAGGGGGAGCTTGAACTGCAGCACGGCAATAACCACTGCACCTTGACAGCCGGAGATGCGGTGTACTTCGATGCCAGCACGCCGCATTCCTACATATGTTCGGGCAAACGGCCGGCTGACGCGCTGATCGTGACCATGCATCAGCCCCCTGCTGCCCAGCCTGTCACACTGCTGAAAGCAGCCGCGGGAACCCTGGTTCAGCGCCCATTTGCAAGCCGCGGCAGCGGGGTTGGACCGGTCTAAACTCAAGATCCGGCGCTCTTTGAATCCGCATCCGGAGTGTGTTGCCGGACTATGCGGTACGACTTTGCGTGAATTCATATACCTGAAACGCCCGCAACCTCGTCTTTTAACCTGATTTACTTATCCTTCCCTTAGGAAATCCTTCGTTCATGGCCTCATAAGCCCTGCAACCACAGCGGCGGCAGGGTAATTTGTGCGGAGTTTTCCAGAATATGCAATTCCTCCGTGCTGTAGCTCACAGCACAGTTCGACTTCGGTCATTTTCTCTTATCCATTGGGAGAGCCATATGTTTCTTCGAAGGATGCGTACGTCTTCTGCGCTCGCAGCGCTTGCAGTTCTTTGCCTCTGCTTCTTATCTGTTGCTTCAAGAGGCCAGAGCACGACGCAAGGCGCGATCGCAGGCACTGTTCTCGATGCCAGCGGGGCTGTTGTTCCCGGCGCCGCGATCACTCTACATAACGACGGCACAAACGCGGAGTTCAAGCTGACCTCCGATGCCGGCGGCTACTTTAAAGCTCCGCTCGTCCCACCGGGCACTTACACGGTGACAATTACGATGGCGGGCTACGGAACCTACAGCGCAAAGGCTGTACCGGTCACGGTTGGCTCGCTTACGGAACTGCACCCGGAACTGAGAACGGGTAGCACACTTGAAACGGTGGAAGTGACCGGCGTCGCGCCTGTGCTGCAATTTGAATCGCCCGAAGTTTCCTCGACCATTACCTCGCAGGAGATCGTGAATCTGCCCTTGAACGGCGGACGCTGGTCCAATCTTGCGCTGTTGACTCCGGGCGCGGCATCGGATGCCAATGGATTCGGCCTGATTTCGTTCCGCGGAATAAGCCCGATCTTGAACAACGTGGAAATTGACGGCGCGGACAACAATCAGGCCTTCTTCTCTGAGGAGCGTGGCCGTACTCGCGAAGGCTACTCCACCTCGCAGATTGCAATTGCCGAGTTCCAGGTGAACACAGGGGTCTACTCTGCGGAATACGGTCGTTCGGCCGGCGGTGTTCTCAATGCCGTAACCAAGAGCGGCACAAACGCACTTCACGGTCAGACTTACTTCTACGATCGTGACAACGAATGGGGAGCCCTGAATCCTTTCACTACGTATACCAGCATCAATGTGCCGTCAGGTGGAGGTGCGGTCACAACGAACACGGTTCCCTTTGGCCCCAGGGACTGGCGCAAACGCTGGGGATTTGGTGCGGGTGGCCCCCTCATCAAGGACAAGCTCTTCTGGTTCTATGCTTATGACCAGTACAAGCGGAACTTCCCGGGCGTGGCAAAACCGTCATCCCCGAGCGCGTTCTTCGGTTCCACGACAAACGTTCAGTGGGCTGACATGACGCCCCTTGCGCAATCCGGCGCCAAGTGCACTTCAAACGGAAAAACGACGACATTCACCCCCTCGTCAGGGACTGCGACACCCGGTCAAACCGGCGCATGCGCACTGGCCTGGCGCGTCTATAACGGCGACTATGTCACAGCGGCCGCGCACTACAATCAGCTGCTCTTCGGCTCGGCGGTATCGTCCTCAACCGGACTCAGCACTCCCGGCCTTCTCGATGATCTCGGCACCACTCCGCGAACCGGCGACGAGGTGCTGAACACGCCAAAGCTCGACTGGCAGATTACGCAGACCCAGCATTTGAGCGCCCTCTATCACCGCCTCCGCTGGGACTCGCCCGGCGGCGTTCAAACGCAGACTTCAAACAACTACGCAATCGACTCGTTCGGTACCGACTACGTGAAGCTTGACTACGGCCTGGTCAAACTTGACAGCCTCTTTACGACAAGTCTTTCCAACGAGCTTCGTGTACAGTATGGGCGCGAGCTCAACGATGAAGGCCAGCAGCCCTGGAGCAAGTTCACGAGCTCTTATCTCAACAACACAACAGGCACACCCGTTCAGCTTGGCATTTATGGGGGCTCATCGAATAACGGCTTTACCGGTGGCATGCCCTATTACTCGTTCCGCCTCGCTTATCCTGACGAGAAAAAGACGCAGTTCGCTGACACAGCCATCTACAGCCACGGAAGCCACAATATCAAGTTCGGCTTCGACGTCCTCCGCAATAATGACACCATTAACAATCTCTACGAGAGCAACGGTGTCTATACCTACACGTATTACTCTGACTTCTTTGCCGACATCCTCAAGCCCAACGGCACGTGCGACAGCAGCCAATCGCAGACCGGGCTTGGTGCGTATCCCTGCTATTACGGGTACACGCAGGGTTTCGGAACCCCTGAGTTCACAATCACGACGTTGGACTATGGCTTCTTTGTTCAGGACGACTGGAAGATCACGCCTCGCCTGACCTTGAACCTCGGCATTCGCTACGACAACGAGCAGATTCCTTCTCCTTTCAAATCTCTGATTTCCACTTCGCTGCTGAACGTCCCGATCAATGGAGTCGGACCATATCCCTTTGATCGGGCGCAAATCACCAACCAGCCCGTGGACAACAACAACCTCGGACCGCGCGTGGGTGTTTCATGGGACCCGTTCGGGAGAGGGAAATCAGTCGTTCACGCTGGATACGGGCTCTACTTCGGCCGCATCCCTAACGGAATTGTTCTAAACGCATACGAGGCCGCGGGCAGCCCCAAGGGGCAGTACACTGTGCCCTCGATCTTCGGAAGCCTGCCCAGCAGCACGGTTCCTGTCTTCCCGCAGGTCATTGGAACGGGCAAATTCCCGACACCCAGCCTCGACTTCTTTGCGAAGAATTTCCAAAATCCGCAGGTGAGCGAGTTCGATCTCTCGGTGCAACAGGAATTCGGGCGCGGCACATTTGCTTCGGTGAGTTACATGGGCGCACTGGGCCGGCAACTACCAAACTTCCTGAACATCAACCTCAACCCGGCCACCACATATCAGAACACCCTTACCGTGATTGAGAATCCCAAGAATCCCGGAACCGGTTGCGGACCTGTTGCATGCGGAACCCAGATCACGTCCACCGTGTACTCAAAGAATTACGTGAACACCAACTATGGGTACGTGACGGAGATTGTCAGCAACATCAACTCCAGCTACAACGGCGTGATTGGCGAGGTGCAGAATCGCAGCAACAAGTACGTCCAGTTCGATGCGAACTACACCTTCTCGCACGCGCTCGATTACAACCAGAACCAGAGCACGTCGCCCAGCAGCAATAACTGGTACGATCCGTTGGGCAATCCGAATGCGAACTACGGCAACTCGAACTTCAACGTTCCCAATCGTTTCGTGACGTGGGCTCTGCTGCAGTATCCCGGCCACTCGAATACCTGGATGCGGTACCTCACAGACGGCTGGCATTTCAACCCGATTCTGCAGGTTCAGAATGGTTTGCCATATTCAGCGGGCGTCAGCGGCACGCAGGGCTCTGTTGGAGCGCTGAAAGCCGCCGGCTCCGGCATGAATGGTTCGGGAAGCTCCGGCTACCTGCTCCAAATCGGACGCAATACCTTCCGGATGCCGAAGACGACGGTGCTCGATATGCGCCTTCAGAAGGATCTGCGCGTGAGCGAGCGCTTCACCTTTGAGCTTCTGGGCGAAATGTTCAATGTGCTCAATCACCAGAACGTCACCGGCATGAATGCAACGGCGTACTCAATCAATGCGACAGCGAGTTCAACGACTCCGGCGAACACCCTTGTCTATCAGCCCGCGCAGGGCGCAGGAGTGAACGCCTCAGGCTTCGGTACAGTGTCCAACGCCAACTCCAACTTTGTATACAGCCAGCGCCAGATCCAACTCGGAATCAAGCTGGACTTCTGACGACACTTGCGGCGCAGCGCGTCGCCAGGAACAACGCGGCAGCTTCGGCTGCCGCGTTTGCTTTTTGCGCCTAGGCCGAGGCGAAGTCTGAACCATGCCGCGGCATTCTCTTGGGTGATTTGGGGTATCAGCTCTGTGATGGCCTGGTCGAGTGCTTCTTTGCTCCGGGTCTTGGCTGCGCGTAGCAGTTGCTTGAGTTTGGCCCATGCTTTCTCGATGGGGTTTAAGTCGGGCGAGTAAGGCGGAAGATAGAGCAGTTCAGCACCTGCAACCTCGATCAGCTGGCGTACTCCATCCACCTTGTGCGCGCTGAGATTGTCCATCACCACCACATCGCCGGGCTTCAGTGCCGGGCATAGAACCTGTTCCAGATAGGCGAGGAAGATATTTGCGTCCGTGGCTTCCTCGATGGTCATGGTGGCGATCAGACCGCGCATGCTCATGGCGCCCAGGATGGTCAGTATCTTCCAGTTGCCTTGAGGCACAGCGTCATGTATGCGGGCCCCGCCAGCACAGCGTGCATAGAGTCTCGTCATCTGCGTAGTCACACCACTCTCGTCCAGATAAATCAGGCGTTCTCTAGTGTTGAGGTCAGAGCCAGGTTGGGCGCGATGCCGAAACTACTGTGGTTTTGCTGCTGGTGTCGTGGGTGCAGTGGGCGAGGTCGTAGTCGTCGAATTCGCTGCGGGTTTTGCGGCCGTTGTTGCAGCCGGCTTTTTCTTCTTTTTCGCTGGTGCGGGCGCGGGACACACGGGAACAGGAGGAGGTGTTGCGGCTGCGTGTAGTTGCGCAGTTTGTGTTTGCACGGTGTTGCGCAGATCGGCCATCTGCTTTTCCTGGGCGGCGGCCGTCTGTTCCAACTGCTCGTCGAGAGCGACACGCGCCTTCTCCAGCTTGCCCAGCGAATGCTGCAGCAAACCTACCTGGTCGCCGGGAGCTACCACCCGCGCCCCCTCAACCACGTGCACAAGCACATCGTAGACCGCGTCGACGTTGCGGGTGACTGGGAGTACTTTGCTGATCGTTCCGGGGGCCGCATCGGCTGTCGCGAGCAGCGGCGGCAGTGTCTCCTGCAGGTCGCGTTGAATTGTGTTGATATTCGCGTCGGCTTCGTCGCGAATCGTGCCTTTTTTCCATTTTTCGAGCTTCAATGCCCCCAGCGTCACCCGTAAGTCGTCCAGTCCCGGTTTCAAGATCTCGGAGGGTGCTGCAGGTGAGCTCGCATTAAGCTGCGCCGGTGCGCTTGCAGGCGCCTGGGCCCCCACGGCGAACATCGACGTGGCAAAGACCGTCGTGACGATTACTGCATTGAATAATTGCATCGATTATGCCTTCCTGCGAACTCAATCCGAGCTGATCGGGAAATGCTCGGTGAGCGATATGGAATCGTAGTTCTTCCTTCAGGAACAGCTTCAACCAGGTGACTGGTGACGGAATCAGTATCCATAATCGCAAGCGGTTAGGACAAGCCAGGCAGAATCGACCCTGAGTCACACGGGCACGTTCTGGAAATACTCCGCGACTTCCTGCCAATTGTTCACGCGCACAAACCCCATCGCGGTGAGGTTGTGCGGAGCGGTGTAGAGCAGCCCTTGGCCGTTGAAGCGAAGCAGGTTGCGCGGCTGATCGTCGATCAGGTATTCGGCGCTGAGGATGCTCTTGTCGCCGCAGAATACGTAATGCGACGGTGCAATGAAAGGGAAGTGCCGTTGCAGCCAGCGATACTTCGGGCCCAGCGAATTCGGCACTGCCATGGCCTGGGTGGCGATGAAGATCTCGAACCGGGCGGAAAGCTGTCTGAGAACGTCTTGCGCCCCCGGCATCAGTGGCAGGTCCTCAAAGAAATCCTCGGCATCGAGAAACGCACGCAGTTGCTGCTTCCGGTCGAGCGGCGTGAACTCCCACAGGCCCTTTCCCGCAAGATCGTCGAGGGTAACTTCTTCTTCGAAGGCCTGGTTATAGCGACGCAGGTGCTCTGCCAGCGTATCGGCCATCACCTCATCCATGTCGACGCAGATCCGCGGCACTACCTGCTCCTCACCTGCGAGATACTCAGTTGCACATCGGGGAATTCACTTCTGAACTGCACGGCGCAGACTAGTCTCCGGCTTGCTGTGGTTTTCGAATCGCGCGCCCAGCGCCCTCCACAGGCTCAGGTTGCGGCGTCTTCGGTGCCGGCGTCATCGCGGGGTCCCAATAGAGAAGCCGTCCGCAGCTGTCGCATGTGAGCAACTCGCCTTCACGAAGCTGGTTCCAGGTCTGTGGGCGGATACCCATGCGGCAGGCCGTACATTGCTGATTCTCGGCCCGCGCAATGCCGGTTCCGCGGTGGGCGGCAATGCGGTCGTACCGCCCGAGCCACTCCGGATCGATCGTGTTGCGCAGCATTTCGCGCTCGCGGCCCAACTCGCTCTGTTGTTGTGCCAACTCTCGCTGACCGGTTGCCACGCGCTCGCTTGTCTTTTCCAGTGCGAGAGCCAGTTGCTCCACTTGCGCGCGCGCAGCGGCAAGAGCGCCTTCCTGCGTCTCTGTGCGCTCGAGGCTTGCGAATTCCTCATCTTCGAGCCGCCCAATTTCGCTCTCTGCAAACTGAATTTCATGTTCGATCGCAGCGGCCTGGGCAGAGGTGGTTACAGTGTCAAGTTGTGCTCGGTAGCGGCTGGCCTTCTGGCGGTGACCTTCAATCTCGCGCTCCAGCCGGTTGCGCACGGAGTCCTCGCGGCTGAGCGCGTCGCACGCTGCTGCAGCCTGTCGCTGCATCGCGCTCAAAGCCGCCTGTGCACGCAACGTCTCCGGTGGTAGTGCTTTCGCTGCCTGGGTCAGGCGCGCCTGTTCCAGTTCCACATTCTGCAGCTTTACGAGGTTTTCGATATACGCGTGCATCTGTCTCAAGAAGTTTAAGTCATAGAGCGTCTAACAGGAAATGGGCCGCCCCTCGCATCAACCCGTGCATCCAAAGGTTGGGATGGACCTCCACAAGAACCGTACCTCATTCTGGCGCAGACATCGCTGGCTGCCTTGGTTGGCAGGAACCCTGCTTCTTGGATTGGCGCTGTTGGCTATTGTCGTGAACATCGTGGCGCATCGGGCCGAGCCGTTTGTGCGGGCGCGCGTAGTGCGGGAGCTCGCAGACCGCTTCCACGCGCGCGTGGAACTGGATGGGCTCCGCCTTTCCCTGGGCAACAGTCTGAATGGAGAGTGGGGCATCTGGGCAGAGGGCCGTGGCCTGCGCATCTGGCCTCCAGCGCCGGCTGAGGGAGCGGATCTTGCTCAGACCGGGCCTCCCATTCAGCCACTCATCGAACTTGCGGAATTTCGCTTTCATGCGCCGCTCCGCTATCGATCGGGGAGCCCAATCGATATCCGGCTGGTTCGGCTCAAGGGGCTCGAGATTCGCTTTCCTCCCAGGTCGCGCATGCAGCGCGCGTTCCCTGGCGCTGAGCCTTCAAGCGCAAACCGGATCAACGGAGATTCGGCCGGGATCAAGTTCCGGATCGACACAGTCGATTGCGCCGGCGCGCATGTGGAGATTCAAACGGACAAGCCCGGTAAGCTGCCTCTCGAGTTCGTTGTCAGCCACTTCAAGGTTACGGATCTGAGGCCCGGTCAGCCGATAAACTTTGAGGCCGACCTGACTAATCCGAAACCTCCAGGCAAGATTCTCGCAACAGGGAGCTTTGGCCCATGGAATACAAGTGACCCTGGTGAGAGCCCGATCAAGGGCGACTATCGATTCGATCGCGCGGACCTGTCGGTGTTCAAAGGCATTGCCGGTATTCTCCACTCGACAGGCTACTATCAGGGCACGTTGCGAAATATGACTGTCGACGGCGTGACCGACACGCCGGACTTCCAGCTCTCGCATTTTGGCACGCAGATGCCGTTGCATACGAACTTCCATGCGCGAGTCGACGGAACCGACGGCGACACCTGGCTCGAACCTGTGGAAGGCACAATCGGCGAGTCGCATTTTATCGCGCGGGGACAGGTCGTCCGCGTTCGGGCTCCGGACGATGACGGAAAACTGCAAAGCATAGGACATGACATTGCGCTAGATATCGCGGTAGGCCCGGCGCGACTTGCAGACGTTCTGAGTCTCGCCAGCCGCTCCTCCACGCCAATCCTCACCGGAGATGTGAACGTCAAGGCACGCCTCCACATTCCGCCGGGCCCTTCTCCCGTGCCTGAAAAGATGAACCTGAAAGGCAGTTTCGCGTTGGGCGGAGCTGAATTCACCGATGAGAATGTGCAGAAACGAATCAGGGAACTGAGTCTGCGCGGTCAAGGGAGAACTGAGGATCTGAAGTCTGCTGACACGTCTCCAGTCAAATCGCAAATGCACGGCGACTTCCAATTCGGCTCCGGCTTTCTCAAGCTGCCCACGCTCAACTATTCAGTCCCGGGAGCCGACATTGAACTGCGTGGCGCGTATGACATCGGCCAGAATCTCCTGGACTTTTCGGGGGTAGCCAAGCTCCAGGCCACCGTCTCCGAAGCTGTCGGAGGCTGGAAGGGGATTTTGCTGAAGCCGGCTGACCGCCTCTTCAAAAAGGACGGAGTCGGAGCTGAGATCCCGATCTACATCTCCGGCCCGCGCGAAAAGCCTCATTTCGGCTTCGACTCACAGCGTCTTGCGACCACTCACCCACAGCGACCCGGATCGCAGGACTGACAACTGCAGAATCTTGAGCACCGCGCGCGCCCTTTCCACCCGATTCCCGGAATCGTCTCGTTCAGTCTGTATAATTCGGCGAATCTCAAAAAGTTGGCTACGGAGGGCTCAAATGGACATGGTGGTCCTTATCCTGTTGGCGCTCGTCGCAATCATCGTTCTGTCTCTGATTCTGGGGAGCTTCTTTACAGTCAGCACCGCTCAGGTTGCGGTGATCACGCGCTTTGGAAAGTTCCTCAGAACCGCCGAAGCCGGGTTGAACTGGAAGGCACCGTACATTGATTCCGTCGCGGGGATCGTCAGCCTGCGCGTGAATCAAATCACGCTGACCATGGAGACAAAGACAAAAGACAACGTTTTCGTGACGATTCCCATTTCGGTGCAGAATCGTGTTCGCCCCGAAAAGGTCTACGACGCGTTTTACAAGCTGTCGGACCCGGTTGCGCAGATCAAGTCGTATGTCGAGCAGGTCATCCTCGGTCATGTTCCGGGCATGACGCTGGACGAGGTATTCGCTTCGCAGTCGAGCATCGCAGCGGCCGTGAAGCAGGAACTCGATGCGGATATGGCCGCATTTGGCTATGAGATCGTGAATGTCCTCGTAACAGACATCGTTCCCGATGCCAAGGTGAAGTCGGCCATGAACGACATCAACGCCGCTCAACGCGAGCAGGTGGCCGCCACCGCCCGCGGCGAGGCAGACAAGATTCTCGTTGTCAAGAAAGCCGAAGCCGAAGCGGAAAGCAAAGCCCTGCAGGGGCAGGGAATCGCGAATCAGAGGAGGGCAATCATCGAAGGCTTGCAGGCCTCCGTCGAGCAGTTCCAGAAGGCCGTGGAAGGCGCCAGCTCGAAGGACGTCATGCAATTGGTGCTCGTGACCCAGTACTTTGACACGCTCAAGTCCATCGGCGAGAACGACAAGACCAGTACACTCTTCCTCGCGCATTCGCCGGCTGCTGTCAAGGCGGTCTCGGATCAGATTCTTGAGTCCATGCTGGTTGCCCAACGCTCAGACACCTAGCTGGTTGAGGGCTCAAAATCGATCCCTCAAATCCTTCCAGATGTGATACTTTGGCGTGTTCTCACCGTTGCCGGCTTGACGAGCAGCGGAAGGACAACGAGGAACCGCAATGTTCTGGACCAAATCTCTTGTATGCACCATCGCAGGCGCCGTTGTTTCTCTGTCTCTCGGGCTGAATACGCACGTCGCGGCAGCGCAGACGGTCGGCGCCCAACCCTCAAGCCAATCCGCCTCATCTCAACCTGCCGGCCAGGAATGGTGGCGCCACGCCGTCATCTATGAGCTGTATCCGCGCAGTTTCCAGGACTCCGACGGAGACGGCATCGGCGACATCAAAGGCATCACGTCGCGGCTTGACTACCTTCACGACCTCGGGATCGATGCCATCTGGATTACGCCGATGTACCCGTCGCCCGGAGTCGATTACGGCTACGACATCTCCGACTACACATCCATCGATCCCGTCTATGGCACGATGGACGACTTTGACAACCTGGTTGTCGAGGCCAAAAAGCGCGACATCCGCATCATCATGGATTACGTCATCAACCACACCTCGGACCAGCACAAATGGTTCCTGGAGTCTCGCTCGTCACGAGACAATCCCAAGCGCGACTGGTACATCTGGCGTGACGGCAAGGGCCAGACCTCGAGCGACAAGGGGCAGCCACCCAACAACTGGCAGTCGTGGTTTGGCCATTCCGCGTGGCAATGGGACGAAAAGACTCGACAGTACTACTACCACTACTTCTATGTGCAGCAACCCGATCTGAACTGGCGCAACCCTGAGGTGCATGAGGCCATGATGGGCGTGCTCGACTTCTGGATGAAGCGCGGCGTGGCCGGATTCAGGATCGATGCGGTCTCGCGCCTCTTTGAAGATCCGAATCTGCACGACGATCCCTACCTTCCCGGTCGCAATGCTTACGGTGACCGCAATATTCAACACAAATACACTGACGATCTTCCCCAGGTGCATGACGTGCTCAAAGAAGTGCGTCGCGTCGTCGACAAGTATCCCGGCAACCCCGTTCTGGTGACGGAGGCAGACGAGCCCAACATCGAAGCGCTCACGAAGATGTACGGCAATGGCGACGAAGTCCAGCTTCCGATGGACTTTCAGATCGCCGACGTCAATGAGCTGTCCGCGCCGCGATTCCGCTCGCTTTTCAATCAGATTGAGAACAACAGCGCCCATGGCCAGCCGGAGTACTTCTTCAGCAATCACGATCAGCCGAGGCAGTGCGACCGGTACGGCGACGGCGTGCACAATGACCAGATCGCCAGGCTGATGGCGGTGCTCTTGCTCACAACACGCGGAACCCCGCAGATGTACTACGGAGAGGAACTCGGCATGACGACAACTCCGCCCACGCGGATTGAAGACGTGCATGACCCCATCGGCAAGATCGGCTGGCCGAAGGAAAAGGGCCGCGACGGCGAACGAACCCCGATGCAATGGGATTCATCGCTATCCGCAGGTTTTACCACTGCCGCAAAACCATGGCTGCCGATCCCTCCCAGTGCGTCGAAGTACAACGTCGAAGCAGAGCGCAAAGACCCGGATTCGATCTTGAACACATACAAGCGGCTGCTTGCGCTGCGCAAGTCGGAACCGGCGTTGCGCGACGGTGTTCAGCAGAGTGTGAATGACAATGATCCAAATGTCTTCGCCTTCGTGCGCATGAGCGGCGATCAAGCTGTTCTGGTGGCTTTGAATATGAGCGGGAAGAGCAGAACTTTGTCCTTCCATCTTGCTGACAAAGGCGTGCGTGGCGCGAGCCTGACGCCGCTCTATAGTTCGCCGGGCCAGCCAAAAGGCACGCTGTCACTCGATCACGTCGAGCTGGCCCCCTTCGGCGCGCTGGTCGCTGCGGTGAAATAACAAAACCAGGCCTGCCGAAGGTTACTTTCGGTAAGGCTCAAAACCTGATTCGATATGTTAGCTTGGCTTGCGTCACACCTTTCTTGCGTTATGTGCACTCATTGATTCGATTGCCGCCCCTTTGATGCCGTGACAAAGCCCGGAGATGAGGAGATTCGCAATGCACTGGACCAGAAACATCGCAGGATGCCTGGCAGCCCTGCTTCTTTCTGCAACAACCATCGTCGCCGTTGGACAATCGTCGACTGCTTCCGCGCCGACGCAAACAGCAACCGGGCGTGACTGGTGGAAGAACGCGGTGATCTATGAGATCTATCCGCGCAGCTTTCAGGACTCGAACGGCGACGGCATCGGCGACCTGAACGGCATCACGCAGCGTCTCGACTACCTGCAGGAGCTTGGCGTGGACGCGATCTGGCTTTCGCCCATGCTATCCCTCGCCGCAGGTGGACTTCGGCTACGACATCTCCGACTACAAAACCATCGACCCGCAGTACGGCACGCTGGCCGACTTTGACCGGCTTGTCGCCGAGGCAAACAAGCGCCACATCCGCGTACATCATGGACATGGTGATGAACCACACCTCCGACAAGCACAAGTGGTTCCTGCAGTCGCGCTCGTCGCGCAACAATCCCTACCGCGACTGGTACGTGTGGCGCGACGGCAAGGGCGAGACCGACACCGATAAAGGCGCCCCGCCCAACAACTGGCAATCCGTCTTTGGCCACTCGGCATGGGAGTGGGACGAGAAAACACGCCAGTACTACTATCACAAGTTCTACATTCAGCAGCCGGACCTGAACTGGAACAATCCCAAGGTCCACGACGCATTCAAGGACATCATCAACTTCTGGCTCAAACGGGGCGTTGCCGGATTCCGCTTTGACGCGATCACCACGCTCTTTGAAGATCCCAATTGGATCGACGACGATGAACTCAAGGACAAGGATGGAAAGACGTTCCTGAACAATTATGGAGACGTTGCCCTAAACGACACGCGCACCAATAACTTGCCTGAAGTCCACACGGTGATGGCCGAGATGCGTGCCACGGCCGACACTTTCAGCAGCGAGAAGTTCCCCGGCACGCGCGTGTTCATTGGAGAAACCTACCTTCCCAATATCGCCGAGCTCGCCAAGCAATACGGGACGCCGGACCACCCGGAGTTCCACCTGCCCATGGATACGCAGCTGGGCTTCATCAACAAGCTCGATGTTGCCGAATTCCGCGCCAAGCTGACCGATGTGGAGACGAAGATCGGCGGAAATACTCCACTCCTCGTCTTCGACAACCACGACAACCCGCGCCTTGATATGCGCTACGGCGACGGCGTACACGACACCGACATTCAGCGTGTGATTTCGACCGTGCTCTTTACCAGCCGCGGAGCCTCTCTCTTCTACTACGGCGACGAGATCGGAATGAAGACCACGCCGCCAACCCGCAAGGAAGACGTGAAGGATCCGGTCGGCCTGACCGGCTGGCCAAAAGAAAAGGGCCGCGACGGCGAGCGCACTCCAATGCAGTGGGACTCAAGTCCGAATGCTGGCTTCACCACGCCAGCCGCTCAGCCCTGGCTGCCGGTTCCGTCGAGCGCAGCCACAACCAACGTGGACAAACAAAAGTCCGATCCAGACTCACTGCTGGCCTGGTATCAGGCGCTCATCCGGCTCAAGAAGACCAACGCCTCTATAGCGCGTGGCGATGACGTCATGCTCGACGCTCAAAACACAAAGGTGCTGAGCTGGATGCGCCGTGCCCCGGGCGATCTCACCTGCGATCGTCGCGGTCAACATGACTGCCGATCCGCAGACCGTCAATCTGACGGCCGGCGGCAAATTGGCTGCCGGGCCTGTGCGTACGCTGCTCATTACTCCCGGCGGTCCTGACCCTGCTTCGCTCAAGTCAGTCTCGCTCGGGCCGTTCGGCGTCTACATCGGCCAGCTCGAATTCACGCTGTCCCAGTAGCGCACAGTAACAGCGGGAGTCCCACCCTCAGCCGCAGCGGTCTCCACACCCATGGGGATCGCTGCTTTCGTTTCGGTTCTACAACCGCGCGCCGTCTGATTCACAGCAGCTTGTCAATCGTTTCAAAGATGGTTTCATTGGTGCAAGGCGGCCTTCCCCTCAAGAATTCGGCCTGCACTAAGTTGTGGAGTTTACTGAAATTGGCAAGCTGCTCTAATATGCTGGAACGCGCTCCTGGCGCCGTCACTTCCTCATCGATTGGACAAATGATGCCCGAAAACTCAAATGCCTCCCGCATTTTCGAACAAGCTCTCGCCGATCACCTGGCGGTTATGCAGGCGTTGCCTTCCCAGCGGCGCATCCTTGAGCAGATCGCCGCCGAGATGGTTCTCGCGGTTCGCATGGGCGGAAAGATCCTCTGGTGCGGAAACGGTGGCAGCGCGGCCGACGCGCAACATCTCAACGGCCAGTTCGTGGTTCGCTTCCGCCACGATCGCGGCGGCATCCCGTCAATCGCTCTCACCACCGACACCTCGATCCTGACCGCGGCCAGCAACAACTACGGCTACGAGCACATCTTCCAGCGGCAGGTTGAGACACTTGCCCGCAAAGGCGACGTGGTCGTGGCCATCTCCACCTCGGGGAACAGCAGAAACGTCTATCTCGCACTGGAAGCGGCCCGCAAACTCGGGGCTGTGACCGTTGCGTTTACGGGCAAGGGCGGAGGGAAGCTCACGGCCTGGGCTGACTTCCTTTTCGAAGTGCCCTCAAGCGACATCGCACGCATCCAGGAGGCGCACGTCGTGGCTGGGCATATTCTCTGCGAGATTGTCGAAACAGAGCTGATGAGGGAATCGGGTCAGGCGTTCGGCTTGGCGGCGGAGCCGATCAGAAATCCTCTTCAGAGCCAGTCTCAGAGGTCTTAACGGCGGGGCCGTGGCCGTTGCTTTCGGCCTGACGAAGCTGGGCCAGAGGTATTTCGATAGAACCAGGCTGCGGCCAATCCGCCCGCCAGCGCTGAAGCTGCGGCAAGTGCCCCCACTTTCAACCATCCATGTTGTGGTCCCCTTATAGTCTCGTTACCCGTTGTACTGGCCTCTTCCGTTGGGGAACCCGAAGAATTCAAATCACTTGCCATATCGTGACACGATCTCTCCCACAGCCGCAGGTCGTCTCTTTTCCTAGACGTTGTGTCTGTGAATTAGGATGCACTTTACGGATCCAGAGTTTCACGTCCCACATCATGAAATAATTTTGATTTTTGTATTTGATCCTTCGATGGAAATATAGTATGGTGTATATATTCCGGTGAGGGAGATGGTCCTGAGGACCGCTCCGGAACTGGAAGTAGTTTGCGTCACTGGCCTCCCGGCACGAACAGAAACCGTTCGTGCCGTCTTTTTTTGTCCGAAGAATCTCCCGTCACGCTCCATCATGTAAACTCGCGTTCCTCGCGATTCTGCATCCTCGAATTTCTTCCGGTCTACAATGAAGTTCGGAGGGAGCCGACGAATGAACTCCTCGATGCGTCCCTGGCTGCTTGGTCTGGCCGTCTTCGCCATCACTGCTGCCAGCTACGCGCAGTGGTCAAATCCCGCCGATGACGTTCCGGCCTACCACCCTTCGGCGCCCCTCAAGGTCAGCGCCTTGCCGCCTATCCTGTCCGGCTCCAAGCTCGACGGGCGAGAACTTCCGCTATCCCTGGCAGATGCACGTCTACCAGCAGGCGGCCCAGATCGGCAACGTGATCTACCAGCTTCCCTGCAACTGCCGCTGCGACCGGGCCCTTGGCCACACCAGCCTGCGCAGTTGCTATGAAGGCCTGCACGGTACCGAATGCTCCACCTGCGCCAAGGAAGCCTTTTACGCCTACCGGCTGACCAAGCAGGGCAAGACCCCTGCCGAGATCCGCGCCGGCATCGCCCGCCACGACTACGAGAGCATCGACCTCGAAAAGCAGTAGGGCAAGACCCGCTGACGGCGCGGTCGTTCTCTGGCATGGCCCGCGGAGGCGGGGCATCCCAGTCGTGGCAGTCGCTGTGACCAGATGAGTCGATTTGCAGTAGAATGGAAGCTGCAGCACGAGCCAGTTGGCCCGGCTCGCACCCGGTCGGCCGCATCCGTGCGGCAGCCATGTTGGGGGCGTCACGGTTTCGACGGGATCGATTGCGGCATGGGAGGCATGTCGGGGTGTGGGCACCCGTAATCGCCTGCAAAACAAAAGTTGCCAACGATAATCTGGCACTTGCTGCTTAATTAACTAAGCAGCCGTCCTCCACGGCTTTGCCTATGGGCTGTGAGCGGACGTCATTCAGTAGGCTGGCGCTAGCGACTCGGTCCGTGCCGCTCGCGTAAGATCATCGGACTAGCTTCCGGCGCATCTTGTCCGTTCTGAGCGTCTGAGGCGAAAACATGCGGAACCGGACACAGCATGGATTCTCCCGGCTGACAGCGATTTCGGACGCGGGTTCGACTCCCGCCGCCTCCACCAAATCTATCTTCTTCATTTCATTGTGCTTATGTCGTGGCATACGATTCGAGTGTGGAATGCGTGAAGCTGGCCTTTATCGTTCGGATACCAGGCAAGTTTCTCCGCCAGCATTCGCACCATCGATTCAAAACTGATCGAACCTGACTTCGGTTGGCCCCGGTTCTGAACCAGACCACAGGGCCGGAGAGCTCGGCTCACTGCAGTTACGACAGAGGCGGCGGCACCGGAAGGGGAATTTCGAAGGTTGAGTAGCGGCGATTCTGGGCCGTAATCTCGGCGCGCAGCGCTAGCCACACCTCGTTCGGAATCCTGAGGTAGACCTCGACAACAGCGGGATCGAATTGCGTTCCCGAGCAGCGCAGGATCTCTTCGCGCGCTGCATCAAACGTGCGCGCAACCCGATACGGCCGGTCGCTGGTAATTGCGTCCAGCGTGTCGGCAACCGCGAATATCCGCGCGCCGACCGGAATAACGGTTCCACAGAGCCCTCTGGGATATCCGCTCCCATCGTAATGTTCCTGGTGGGTGAAGACGATCTCCGCGGCCTCGCTGAGGAACGGAATCTTGCGCAGCATCTGGTATCCACGCGCGCAATGCTCGCGCATGAGCTCCTGCTCCTCCGGAGTCAACTTGCCGGGCTTTCGCAGGATCTCATCCGGAATGGCCATCTTGCCGATGTCGTGGAGGAAGGCGCCGCGGGCAATCACCCTGACCTCGCCCGGCGAGATTTCCATGGCTCGGGCCAGCGCGATCGTGTATGCGGTAACCCGCTTTGAGTGGCCCTCGGTTTCGGAATCCTTCAGGTCAAGCGCATCTCCCAGCGCCTCGAGCGTAACGTCGTAGGAGTGCTCCAGGTCTTCCATTGCCTGGCGAAGCATCTCCGTCCTGGCGCGCACCACCTGCTCGAGATTCTGCTGGTAGGTGTGACTCTCCTGCAGGGCCTGTCGATGATCCAGCGCCCGTTGGACCGTTGCAACAAGGTGCTCCCGCTCAAACGGCTTGAGCAGGTAGTCATATGCACCACGGCGCATGGAGTCGATCGCCACGCTGATGTCGTGAATCGCCGTGACCATGATGACCGGCAGGTTCGGATTCTGCTCGTGAATGCGCTCGAGCAGCGCGAGTCCGTTTCCTTCCTGCATCACGATATCGGTCAGAATCAGTTCGAAGGAATCATGGTCCAGTGATTCGATGGCTTCCCGGCCGCCTGAGGCGAGAACAACGTCGAACCCCTGCCGCTCCAGGGTCGCCGCAATCATCGAGCGGACGTGTGCCTCGTCGTCTACGACCAGGATCCGAGTCGGCTTGCGGGCATTCAGAGCTGCGCGCTGATCCGCGCCAGCGACTCGAAGCGTCGCTGACCTGGATGCCGTTGTGACTGCCAGCCTCGGTCCCAAACCTCTTTCCTTCCCCGTTATCGCCCGTTTGAGCGGCACGTTCCAATCACGCAATGACCGATTCCTTTCAATTGCTTAACGGTATTCCATTCCCTGGTTCGGCACGCAGATCCTCGCTGCAACAAAGGATCCGATTCTTTTGAGGACACCCGGCGCAACCCCAGGTGGAACTACCCGTTGCTGCAGTATTCATGCCGATCATTGCATTCAAATATCGGATGAATGTATCAAAAAGTACGCTTACCCGAGATCGTGTGCAAGCCCAACAAGGCGAAGTACAAAAGTACTAAAGTGTTATGGCACTTTTTCAATTTCTTTCCCAATTTGGATCACATTGCGCGATCGCAACACAATAATTGTCGAGTAATCCGCCGTTAACGAGCCGGTTCCTTGCGGCTCTCCATGCGCGCGCGTCGCGCGTCCGCCCATCCCTCTTTGGTCACCTGCCGTGAGCGCCCCACGGCCAATGCTCCGGACGGAACGTCCTTCGTGATGCATGAGCCCGCGCCAATGTAGGCTCCATCCTCAATCGTGATTGGCGCAACCAGCGTGGTGTCGCTTCCCACAAAAACACCCTCGCCTATCCGCGTCATGTACTTTCTCGCCCCATCGTAGTTGCAGGTGATCACCCCTGCCCCGATGTTCGATCTGGCTCCCACTTCAGCATCGCCGAGATATGTCAGGTGGTTTGCCTTGGCGCCCTTGCCCATCTTGACTTTCTTGCCCTCCACGAAGTTGCCGATGTGAGCGTTCTCGCCGATCTCACATCCTGGGCGCAGGTGCGCAAACGGTCCAAGCTCCGCTCCATCAGCGACGGTGCTGTGCTCCAGCATGCAGCATGGACGAAGCAGAACCCGATCTCCGATCGTGCAGCTTTCCACCACGGTATACGAGCGGATGCGGCAATCGGCGCCAATGCGGGTGTGGCCAAGAAGCTGGACGAACGGCTCAATTACCGTGTCTGGCTGAATCTCCACATCTGCATCGATCACGCAGGTATCCGGTCTGAAGATTGTGACTCCTGCATCCATCAGCCGCTTTGCAGTGGCTGCGCGCAGAGTGGCGTCCAGTGCAACCAGTTCGGCGATGGTGTTCGCGCCAAGAACTTCTGCGGCCTCGGCAGCTTGTACGGCAACCACGTGCTCTCCCGCTGAACGCAGCACCGAGGCCATATCAGTCAGGTAGAGCTCACCGTGCTTGTTGTCCGTCGTGAGTTTCTTCAGATGCGCCACCAGTGGGCCTGCCTTGAAAGCGTAGATTCCTGAGTTGATCTCCCTGATGGACCGCTGCTCCGCCTTAAGGTCCGGTTGCTCGACAATCCTCTCGACCTCCGGCGAATCGGTCGCTTTCCGCAGAATCCGGCCATAGCCCGTCGGGTCTTCAGGCGCCGCGGTCAGGATCGTCATGGCGGCTTTGTGTTTGCGGTGGAAGTCGAACACCTGCTGGATGGTTTCCGCCCGGATCAGCGGCACGTCCCCTGACAACACAAGAACATCGGTATACCCGGCAATTGCCTCTGATGCGCATTGGATTGCGTGGCCTGTGCCGCGCTGCTCGGCCTGTTCGACGAAAGCGACTCCGGTTGAACTCAGCGCCTCGCGAACCCGTGCTGCCTGGTGGCCGATCACGACATGGATGTCAGAGGGTGCGACCACGCGACTGGCTGCCGCAATTACGTGCCCCAGCAGCGGCTTCCCGCCAATCTCGTGCAATACCTTTGCGCGCCGTGACTTGAGTCTTGTTCCCTTGCCGGCGGCCATGATTACAACCGCCAGTTTCGATGTGCTGCTGCCCTTGGCCATACTTGCTTCCTTGCTCACTCGGGCTTCTCCGCCGCACCTGCATTGCCCGGTCGCGCACCAGGCTGAGCGCCGGGTTGCGGAATGGTGATGTCAATCGTGTGGACCGGGCCCATGTTCAGCTGGTCCAGTCCTGGCTTGATTTCCGGCCCGTTGCCAACCACAAGCAGAGCCATCTTGTCCGGGTGAATGTACTTTTTGGCTGCCGCGTTCACATCGGCAACGGTCACCTTTTCCAGTGCCGCCTTGTAGGTCTCGAGATAGTTCGCCGGATAGCCGTAGAACTCCAGCCGCACTTTCTCGGCAAGCACCTTGCCCTTCGTATCGTAGCGGAAAAGGAATGTAGTTCAGGATGTTGTCTTTGGCGCGCTTCAGTTCCTCTTCCGTGATGGGATTCGTCGTCATTCCCTGAAGCTCAGCAAACGCGAGCTTGGTCGCATCCACGGTTGCCGCGCTTCGGGTAAGGGCCACGATACGGAACGCGGCGGGATGATCCCAGGCGAAGCCGAGACCGCCGCCGACTGCATAGGCCAGTCCCTGCTCCGTGCGAATCTTTTGGAACAGCCTGCTTGCGAAGCCCCCACCGAGGACGTCGTTCATCATCGCCAATGAAGGAATGTCCGGATTGCGACGGTCCGTTCCCAGCGCGACAATTTCGATATTCGACTGATTCACGTCCTCTTTGTTGATGAAGTAAACGCCCGGCTTGGGCCCCGGAAATACATCGTGACGCGCCGGCGTGGGTTTCACCGCGGGTAGTCCCTCGAAGGTCGCGCGCAATTTCGATTCCATGGCCGCCGAGTCGAAATCGCCTCTTACGCTCACAATGAGTTTTCCTCCAATCGTCCGGTCGTGCCATGCCTGCAGGTCCTGCACGGTTACCGCGCCGATCGTGGCCAGCTCCGGCTGACGCGCATATGGGCTGTCCGCGCCATAGACCAGTTTCGTCGCTTCGCGTTCCGCAATCTCGTCTTCATTGTCATTGCGCCGCACGATCGAGGTGGCGTCCTGCTGCTGCGCCAGCTGCAGCTTTTCCTGGTTGAACTTCGGATGAAACAGCAGGTCCATTGCCAGCGACGTAGACTTCATCGTTGTCCGCTTTGAGCGAATCCCACGACAGGGCAGTGGAGTCTTCGTCCCCGGCGGTCTCGATATGTGCCGCCTTTGCTTCAAGAATGTCGTCGAGGGCGTCTCCATCGTGCTTGGCAGTGCCGCTTGTGCGCCAGGCCTGGCCATAGAGATCGACAAGCCCGGCTTTGGCGGGAGCTTCATCGCGCGAACCGCCGGGGATCAGTACAGATCCTGAAATGAACGGCAGTTCATGATCTTCCTGGAGAAAGAAAACGATGCCGTTCTTCAGAGGAATGCGCTTGGGTTGTTGTGGCTTGAACTCGTGTAGCGGCGGAACAGGGATCTTTTCCCAGGGCTTGCTTTGTTGCGCCGCCAGACCCGCTGGAAGCAGAAAGGATCCAAATGCGGCGACAGCAACCAGTGCGGCTGTAATAGCGGGAGTCTTCACCGTCCACCTCCAGCATTCTTGGCAGCGGGAGCTGCGGTATCAATCTCGGCGCTGGTGCGATTGGAGGCGACAAACACCTGGTTGGCCACGCGGCGAATGTCCGCCTTGGTCACCTTGTCTACCCGTTCCAGTTGCTGGAATAGCTCGCGCCAGTCGCCGTAGCGTGTCTGATACTCAGCCAGTGCATTGGCAAGACCCTGGTTATTTGCAAGTCCCCGCAAAAGGTCCGCGCGCGCGCGCGTCTTGTACATGGCCAGTTCCGCGTCGGTGACGTCGGTCGTCTTCAGTTTCTCAATCTCTTTGTGAATGGCGTCGCGCATCTCGGTCGACGTGTGTCCCGGGATCGGAGCTGCAATGAAGAGAAACAGGCTCGGATATTTGCTTCCGGGAAACGGGCTGGCGCCCTCGGCAACTGCGGCGATCTGCTGGTCGCGAACCAGGCTGCGATACAGCCGTGAGACTCTGCCGTTCGACATGATGTCGCTGATAGCGTCGTACACCGCGTCATCTGGATCGCGATAGCTCGGCCGGTGATAGCCCTCGAGATAAATGGGCTGGGTAGCTTCCCTGATCACGACAGATTTTTCGGCAATCTGCCTCGGTTCGACCGTCGTCATCTCTTCGGGTTTCGGCCCGGCGGGAACGCGGCTGAAATACTTCTCCAGGACGCGGCATCGCCTCTGAAGCCTTCACGTCGCCAACGACAGAGATCACGATGTTCGATCCCACATAATATTTTTTGTGGAAGGCCATCGCCTCGGTGGCCGTAATCTGGCTGACTTCGCTTGGCCAGCCGACGGCGCTTCGTCCGTAGTTATGGGCAACGTACGCGGTGGCCAGGAATTGCTCAACGAGCCGGCCTTCCGGGTTTGAATCGGTGCGCATCCGCCGCTCTTCCAGCACAACGTCGCGCTCTTTGTAAAATTCGCGCGGCACCGTATCGCTCAGGCGGCTGCTTTCAAGCCATGCCCAGAGCTCCAGCCGATTTTCGGGCATCGACCAGAAATACATCGTTTCGTCCAGTCCCGGTCTGCGCGTTCAGATCATGGGCGCCGTTCCGCTCGGCAATCTCGGTGAACTGGTTCGGAATGACAAATTTGTGTGCTTCGTCCTCGGCTGCCTGAAGCGCCTTTTTCAGCTCCGCCAGCTTTTGAGGATCGCGGCCGACGGGCTTCAGGTATTCGGCCTCGTAGGCGCTGTTCGCCGCCTCCACCTTTTGCCAGCGCCACCTTCTCGGCAGCGTAGTCCGTGGTGCCGATCTCGGTGGTCCCTTTGAACGCCAGATGCTCGAACATGTGCGCGAGGCCGCTCTGGCCCGAAGGGTCGTTGACGTCGCCCGCGTCGATGAATACGGAATAGCTGAAGACCGGTGCTTCTGGTCGCTCACAAACAATCAAAGTCAGCCCGTTGGGCAGCACCTTCGTCGTGATCCGTTGCTCAAAGCTCTTCAGGTCCTGGCCATGCGCAGGTTGCCAGCAGATCGCCGTGGCCAGGAGCATCACAACTCCGCTCCACTTCATCCTCCGGGACAATTTCCTATCCATCCATGCTCCTATTGAAGGGGTAAGCGACGTGCACCCCCCTTTCCAAGCTATTGTGCCTGAGTGGGTGCGTCAAACCTGGATCACTGAACCAGAGACGCAAATCTGCGTATCACCCTTCAATCGGTGAGGTATGCATGCGCAAGTGGGTGTTTCGTGTCTTTTCTTCGTTCCTGATCTTCGTGGCGATTGCGATGCCTGCAATCTGGGTCCTGGAGTTCTATCCCCGTCATGGGTCGCATCCTCCGCTGCAAGCTCGCCCGCGGCGCGCTGGCGATCGAGCACGCCCGTATCTACATTTCGCCGACTGACCCGCCGATCGACGACGGAACCGTCCTCGTCCGCGATGGTCTGATAGCCGCTGTTGGAAGCCAGATCGATGTTCCAGCCGATGCCACGGTGGTCCCTTGCGATCATTGTGTGGTCACGGCGGGATTCTGGAACGCGCACGTCCACTTCACCGAACCGAAGTGGGCACATGGCTCAGTGGAAGAATGCGAACACCCTCAACGCGCAACTCGCCGACATGTTCCTGAGCCGCGGGTTCACCACAGTCATCGACCTGGGCTCGAATCCGGCAGACACCCTTTCTATCCGCCGCCGCGTGGAGAAGGGGGAGCTTGCCGGGCCCTACATTTACACCGCCGGTACGGCACTTTATCCGCCCCACGGAGCGCCGTATTACCTGCGCGAAAGCATGCCGCGCTGGATGGTCGCGCTATTGCCGCAGCCTTCGACCCCTGACGATGCGCAACGTATCGTCCGCCGCAACCTCGCCTCCGGCGCCGACTTGACAAAGCTGTTCACGGGTTCCTGGGTTGCTCGCGGACACGTGCTTCCAATGCCGCTCCCGATCGCCAGGGCAGCAGTCACCACCACCCATCTGAATGGCAAGCTGGTCTTTGCACATCCGTCGAATCTTGCGGGAATCCAGGTGGCGATCCAAAGCGGTGTTGATGTGCTGGCCCATGCGGCCGACGACACGAAGGGAGTCGACGCGGCGCTCCTCTCGTCGGCCATTCGCCAGAACATGGCCATGATCCCCACGCTGAAGATGTTCGCAGGCACCGTAACGCCGGATTCACACTACATGGACCCCATCTGCGCAGAGGTCCAGCAGTTTCATCAGCTCGGTGGCACGCTGATCTTCGGAACCGACGTCGGCTACATGTCCGACTACTCCACCGAAGCAGAATTCGTTGAACTCGGCAAGAGCGGCCTCGACTGGAAGGATGTGCTTGCGATGCTGACCACAAATCCCGCCGCGCGTATGGGCGTTTCAAACAGCAAGGGAACTGTGACCGCAGGCAAACTCGCCGATCTGACCATCCTCGATGCCGATCCTTCCGATGGGCTCACCAACTTCTCGCGCGTTCGAGCCGTCGTTCGATCCGGCAAAGTGATCTGGCAGCGATAACAGTGCAACCTGGGCGCATCCGAGGAAGATCGCCGAGGCCCCATGTCCTATACTTGTGACTGCAACTCGCACGATTTCCGGCCTGCCGGAGTCTTGTTTCCGGAGGTTCTTTTCTTGGTTTCGGACAAAAGCACATCCACGACACAGCGTCCGCGCATCCGCTCGACCACAGTCATTTGTGTGCGCCGCAACGGCCAGGTGGTGATGGCCGCCGACGGCCAGGTCACGCTCGGCGATCACGTCCTGAAGCACTCCGCCAAAAAGATCCGCCGGCTCTATCAGGACAAGATCCTCGCCGGATTTGCCGGGTCGACCGCCGACGCATTCTAACTTGTTCGCGCGCTTTGAAACCAAGCTGGAGCAGTATGCCGGCAACCTGAATCGCGCCGCCGTGGAACTGGCCAAGGACTGGCGCACCGACAAGATGCTGCGCAACCTTGAAGCGCTGCTGGTGGTCGCCGACAAAGGCCAGACATTTCTGATCTCCGGTTCCGGCGACGTCATCGATCCCGACGAGCCGATCGCCGCCATCGGTTCCGGCGGCAGTTATGCCACCGCGGCCGCTCGCGCGCTGATGGAAAACACCGACCTGAGCGCGCGCGAGATTGCCGAGAAGGCCATGAAGATTGCCGGAGAAATCTGCATCTATACCAACGACCGCATCACATTTGAGGAGTTGAAGGGCTAGCCGCGCTCCGCTCGTCATCCATGGCAATCTATCTTCCCGCATCCGCTGAAGAACAGGAACTCGCGCTTGACGAGCTGACTCCGCGCGAAATCGTCGCCGAGCTCGACAAGCACGTTGTCGGCCAGCGCGCCGCCAAGCGCGCGGTGGCCATTGCCCTGCGCAATCGCCAGCGCCGCCAGAAGCTTCCGCCCGACATTGCTGACGACATCATGCCCAAGAACATCATCATGATCGGCCCCACGGGCGTGGGCAAAACCGAGATTGCGCGCCGCCTGGCCAAGCTCACCAACTCGCCCTTCCTCAAAGTCGAAGCCTCAAAGTTCACCGAGGTCGGCTACGTGGGCCGCGACGTCGAATCCATGATCCGCGACCTGGTGGAGATTGCCATCGACATGGTGCGCGAAGAGCGTCTCGAAGAAGTGGAAGACAAAGCGGAAATGAACGCCGAAGAGCGCCTGCTCGACGTGCTGCTTGCCTCCGCCGCCCGCCGCGCCGCCATCGCAGGAGGGCCAGCTTTCGTTGCCCGGCGCCGACAGCTATCAGCGCTCGCGCGAAAAGCTGCGCCAGCAGTTCCGCGAAGGCAAGCTCGACGACCGCATGGTCGAACTCGACGTGCGCGAACGCAACACTCCGCAATTCGGCATCATCAGCAACCAGAACCTTGAGGACATGGAGATGAACCTCAAGGACATGCTGCCCAACATCTTTGGCGGCGGCTCGAAGAAGCGCAAGATGAAGGTCGGCGACGCCTTCGACTACCTGGTGCAGGAGGAAGAAGGCCGGCTGATCGACATGGACCAGGTCAATCGCTCGGCCGTGGAACGCGTCGAATCGAGCGGGATCGTCTTTCTCGATGAGATTGACAAGATTGCCGGACGCGAAGGCGGCCACGGTCCCGACGTCTCGCGCGAAGGCGTGCAGCGCGACATTTTGCCTATCGTCGAAGGCACCACGGTGAACACGCGCTACGGAATGGTCCGCACTGATCACATACTCTTTATCGCGGCGGGCGCCTTCCACGTGTCCAAGCCCAGCGATCTGATTCCTGAATTGCAAGGCCGATTCCCGATTCGCGTCGAGCTCAAGTCGCTCACGGTCGAGGATTTCCTTCGCATTCTCACCGAACCCAAAGTCGTCGCTCACCAAGCAGTACTCAGCGCTTGCTTGAGACCGAGGGCGTTCGCCTTGACTTCGCACCTGAGGCCTTGCGCGAGATGGCTGAGTTTGCGTTCAAGGTGAACGAAACCACTGAGAACATCGGCGCGCGGCGCCTGCACACCATCATGGAGCGCGTGCTGGAAGACGTCAGCTTCCTCGCACCGGACGTTGCGCGCCTGCCCGCCGACGCTGAACAAGCCTCGGCCCTCGCCCAGACCGTCAACGGAGAGGCCTCCGCTCCGCTGCCTTACCGCGATCGAATGACTGCTTCTGGGCCCGAGAAGGTGTTTTTCATCACCCCGGAATACGTAAAGGAGATGGTAGCGTCGGTCGTGCGCGATCACGATCTCAGCCGGTACATTTTGTAATTGCGCTGGGAGAGGTTCCAGCTGACTCGCCACCCATAAGTGCGAGAGGCCGTGCTGGTTCCACTCTGATCAAGATGTAGAAAGTAATCACAGGACGAAGCATTTTCCCCATCCCCCGCTGATTTCTTCTATAGTTCTGTTCAGCCCCCCGAGACACGTGGGCGACAGGTCCTAATTTCTGGCGCCAGGTCTGCGGTTGCAGTCCACGCAACAGATGTCCCCGCAGTGATTCGCGTGTCGGATCACAGGGCCCGGGGGCGTGGGCAACGGTTCAATGATCTGTTTAATATCGGCCTGGCGTTGTGGGCCGCTGCAATGTTGAAAAGGAGAGACGGGAATCATGAGTGGAGAGAATGGCGAAGCAGGAACCCCAAAATATTCAGGTGCACTACTCGGCGCAATTGCGCTGGCTGTCCTTGCCGCAATTGGCGGGTTGATCTGGACCTATACGTTAAGCGGCCGGATTGCGCACCAGGAGACAGCGCTGGCTGAGGCGAATCAGCAGAATGCAAAGCTTGATGCTGAGCTGCGTGAGACCAACGCCAGGCTTCATGTGGCTACTGATGAGCTCGGCAAGTCACTCGGCCTCACCCAGAAACAGCTCGACGCCCGCGCCGATGAGATCGTTCGTCGCCAGCAGGCCGAATCCAAGCGGCTTGAGAGTGCTCAGCAGCAGACTGCCCAGCAGGTTAGCGCAGTCTCCACTGAGGTTTCCGGTGTCAAGACTGACGTGGGCGGTGTGAAGACCGATCTCACCAAGACTCAGAGCGATCTCGCGACCGCTGTGAGCCAGCTGCAGTCGATGAAGGGAGATCTCGACAGCCACAGCAGCCTCATTGCGCGCAATCACGATGAACTCGAAGTTCTCAGGCACAAGGGCGATCGAAACTTCTATGAATTCACCCTTACCAAGGGGCAGAAGAAGCCCGTGGGCACGGTGAGCCTCGAGTTGAAGAAGGCCGACCAGAAGAAGAGCCGCTTCACGCTTTCGGTCTACGCCGATGACAAGCAATACGACAAGAAGGACCGGAACCTGAATGAGCCGCTCCAGTTCTACAGCGGCAAAGATCCAGGCTTGTTTGAGATCGTCGTGAACTCAATCGGTTCCAAAAACCAGATCTCAGGATATCTTTCAACGCCGAAGACTGCGCCGGCGCCGCCTACCGCTCAATAACCGGGCCCTTCGGCGCCACGGTCAAGCCAGGCAGGTATTGAAAGCCGAAGGTGAAATCGAGGCTCTTACGAGCGTCCCATTCCACCTTCGGCATCCGAAAGGCCGATACAAAAGTCCCTTCCTTTGTCTCGCCGGGCTGGATCGTGGTTTCCGGAGACAAGGGGGTGGCACGCCATTGTGCCAGGTCCGGATACGCCTTGAAGATGCGGTCGTAGTCCGACGGCATCGCGGCGTAGCTTGAGTGCAGTCCATCGTCCAGCTTGATGTTGGCCATAATCTCGTGCAGGAAAATCGCCTGTTTGCTTTGGTTCTTCAGGCGAACGTGCGCGAAGACCAGCACCTGGTCAAAGCTCTCCTTGGGCATGGCCACGCCGTTGGCATCGAATCCCGATGTTTCGGTGTGCATCGGGTGCGACCAGACGTCAAGCACTTCGCCCGTGGACGCCGGGGGCTTCTCGCCGGCGATAATGTAGACAGCAATTGCGATCGAAACGAGCACCGCCGCAACGATCGCGGCGATCACCACGTGGCTTGTACCCCTGGTGTAGGACTCGCCTAAAGCCGCATCGTCCTTGGTTTCCGGAGATTGCTGAAAGAGCAGACTCATAGCGCACCTATCTTAGTCCCTGCGTGTTACAACAATCCATGCATTCGAGAATTGTGTGAAGCGGGCCCGGTCTTCCACTCTGGCTGTATCGTCTCCTGCCCCACTAATTCCGCGGCCTCAGGGCAGCCAGGAACTCCTCGGGCCCCAGGGCGTTGAGAACATCCTCCGGCCCAAGCCACGCCCGCCGCAACTGCCGGATGCCGTACTTCATCTCTGCGACTTGCCGGGTATTATGCGCGTCGGTATTGATCACGATCCTGCAGCCCAGTTCCTTGGCAAGTCGAAGGTCGCGGTCGCTCAGATCAAGACGTTCCGGGGCGGCATTATGCTCCACGACCACCCTTAGCTCAGCTGCCCGGCGCAAAACCGCCCCGGTATCCAGTTGGAAGGGCTCGCGCCGCAGCAAAAGCCGTCCGGTCGGGTGACCCAGAATGCGAGTATTTGGGTTCTCAATGGCCCGAATCACGCGTGCAGTCATCTCCTCGCGGCTCTGTTCCAAGCGCGTATGAACGCTGGCAATCACCACATCCATCTGGGCAAGCACCTCGTCATCCAGATCCAGCGAACCGTCCGCCAGGATATCCACTTCGATCCCGCTGAAGACGCGAATGCGCCCTTCCATTTGACGGTCGACCTCCTTGATGCGCTCTATGTGTTCCAGGGCCCTCTTCTCATCGAGACCGTTGGTCATGGCCAGGTTTTTTGAGTGATCGGTGATGGCCATATACAGCATTCCATGAGCCAGGGCCGCTTCAGCCATCTCAGCGATCGTGTTGTGGCCGTCGGTCGCGGCGGTATGCATGTGCACATCGCCCTTCAGGTCACCGGCCTCAATCAGCCGGGGCAGTTCGTGCCGCACCGCTGCCTCAATCTCGCCAAGATTCTCACGCATCTCGGGCGGCATCCAATCCATGCCCAGAGCTGCGTAGATCTCCTCCTCGGTGGCGGCGGCAACGGTCGATTCGTCATCAAGCCTCGCCAGCGCCCATTCGCTCAGCGTATAGCCCATCTTCAGCGCCCGCTGCCGGAGCGCTACGTTGTGCGCCTTCGATCCTGTAAAGTACTGCAGCGCAGCGCCATAGCTGTTTGATGGCAGCAGCCGGACATCGACCTGAAGCGCAGAGGCCAGATGAAAGCTGACCTTGTTTTCACCCCTGGCGATCATGTCGTGTATGCCGGGGTACGCGGAGACATGCTCCACCGCCGCCGAAGTATGCTCCGGCGTACAAGCCGGGCCAGTCACCAGAAGATCCAGATCGCCGGCGGTCTCGCGTCCCCTGCGGAGCGACCCTGCCGCAGTAACCCGTTCAATTCCTTCAAAAGACAGCAGATACGACGTAATCCGCTCAGCGGCATCCTCTGCCTCGTCGATTCGGAATCGCCCCGCGCTTCGCCGGTAGTCGTCGATCCCCTTTCGAATCTTTTCGATCTGCTTGGCACCCATTCTCGGCAGGCCTTTCAGCCTTCCTTCGTCAATTGCCGCCGCAAGCTCGTCGATTGTCGCTATCTTGCCCGCGTCCCACAGCAGGGCCACCGTCTTCGGACCCATCCCCGGGAGCTTCAGCAACTCCAGCAGGCCCAGGCCGTATTTGGCCAGCAGTCCCTCCCGCAGCGGCATCGTGCCCGTGGCAGCAATTGCCTGCAGATTGGCCGCCATGCTCTTGCCTATTCCGGGAATCTCCAGCAATCGCGCCGTCTCCGGAGCAATTGCCAACAGGTCCACAGTCGTCTGCTCCACTGCCTCCGCCGCGCGCCGGTAGCTGCGGACACGAAAACTGTCGGCCCCGTCGATCTCCATCAGATCTGCTGTTTCATTCAACAGGCGGGCCATCGCGGGGTTGTCCATCAGAAGTTCTCCGCGAACAGTATCTGTTATCGGCTTGTGAAATGACGAGTAAAGAGGGGCGGAGTCCCGACTGCGGGCACTCTGGGTTGAAGGCGCGGCTTTAACTGCCAGCCGCACTGTTCGGAACGTCCCAGCGCAGGAGCAGTCCATTAACGACATTGAATGAGAGCAAACGTCTCCCGGACCGCCTTTCGGCGGCTTCCGGAAATGGCCAGAGTCTCGCTTCTACTATGCCGCGTTGTGCGTGGCCGCATCCCTCAACCGGATAACTGCATCCGCCTGCGGGCCCTTTTGCCCTTGGACGATGTCGAACTCGACATCATCGCCCTCTTTCAGCGTTTTATAGCCATCCAACTGGATTGCCGAGTAGTGGACGAATACATCCGGCCCGTCATCGCGTCCGATGAATCCGTAGCCCTTGGCGTTATTGAACCACTTGACTTTGCCCTTGTACTGAGCCACAGGGAGTGCCTTTCTTGCATCTTTTAAGTGGAGGTGAGCGGCGAACTGGGGACCCACCGTTACGGAGATATGACGCTCAAACGCGCACAAAGGTTGATTACCAATGAGCAAGAGAATTCATAAAGTGAGACGGGCCGGACGCTGCTGCGCACCAGCCCGCCCAGAAGATGTTGAATTGATTCAGTCGAAGGGGACCTACCTGCCAAGCTGGCGGGCATAGAGCAGACAACTGCACAAAGTCTTTCCGTCCTTAATGACGCCCTTCTCAATCATCCTGACCACTTCAGAGAGCTTAACGAGCCGAAATTCGATCTCCTCATCGTCTTCGGGATGCGCATCGCCTGCAATCAGACCCTCGGCGAGAAACACCTTCATCGATTCTCCCAGAAATCCCGGGCTGCCGTAATACTCGACCAGCGGTTTCCACTTCTTCGCGCGATAGCCCGTCTCTTCCTCCAGTTCCCGCTGAGCGCCGGCCAGCGGATCTTCTCCCGCGTCGAGTTTGCCCGCCGGCAGCTCCCATAGATACTGCAGGGCGGCATGCCGGTATTGCCGCTCCATCACCACCCATGGATCTTTCTTATCCCTGGTGTTGTCAATCGCGAGAATGACTACGCTGCCGTGATGCCGAATGATGTCCCGCTCGCTTCTCTTTCCGCCCGGTTCAATCAGCTTGTCGTGCAGCACGCGAAACAGCGATCCCTGGTAAACCACTTCAGAGCTGATCAGCGTCTCCGCTTCATTGAGCTTCGGTGCGCTTTTCTTCTTCGTCGATAACTTGCTCTTCGAGGGCGGCCTGTTCACTTTCCGGTTTCCAGCTTGCGGCGACTTCGTTGCACCGGGCTTTGCTGTCATATTTCGCTTCGTCATTTCGTGAGCATCTCCTTCAGGCCGCGTCAAGAGAAGTATATGCAATCGATTTGCGCACCCTTTCTACCGCATCGCATGTTGTGCATCGAATCCCCCGGGCATGGCATCCTTAACTCAGCCATTTTCACGCCGGGCCCGCTTGCAGGGTTCTCCATGTGATCCAAGCCGGGAAGGGAACGCTTTGCCGACCACTGATTGTCAACCCATCGATGTGGCACCCGGCCTCAGCCGGCTATTTCTCGATTTCTGTGCGGGAGATCCAGCAGTCCGGCCGTTCTTCGCCTCACTTCCCCGCGCAGAAGACTGGCAAAAACGCCCACCCGTCCCAGAGCATTGGGACGAAATAGTAGCCATCGTCGCCGCGCAGAATCCCTCAGCTAGCTCCGCGCGCGCCGTTCAAGCACTTCGCAATGGCGCGGGGACAGTCGTCACCGGACAGCAGGTCGGGCTTTTCGGCGGGCCGCTCTTTACGCCCTTCAAGGCTGCAACCGCACTGGCGCGCGCACGCCAGGCTGACTGCGACCGGCAGGCCGCATGTCGCCATCTTCTGGCTGGCCACTGAAGATCACGATTTTGAAGAAATCAACAACGTGACCTTCCCCGCCAGGAAAGAGCTGCGAAAGCTCGTGTATTCCGCTGCTCCCAAAACGGCCCTGCCCGTTGGAGACATCGTTTTCGATGACTCCATCACTACGCTGATTGACCAGGCATGGGAACTGCTCGGCTTCTCCGATGCCATGGAGACGCTCGCGGTGGCCTACAAGCCCGGACGCACGTTCGCCCAGGCATTCACTGAGTTCTACTCAAGGGCATTCGCCGCGCAAGGGTTGCTCGTCCTTGACGCTGGCTCGCGCGAGATTCATCGCCTCGGCGCTCCGGTCCTTCGCGCGGCAATCGAGCGGGCCGATGAACTTCACACAGCTCTCATTGAACGGAATCGCGCTCTCGAAGCTGCGGGATATCACGCTCAAGTCGCAGTCGCACCGCGATCAAGCCTGCTCTTTCTCATCGACGATCGCAGCGGCGCGCGGTTGGCACTCAAGCGCTTGGCGCCCAGCTCCGCTGAACCGGCGGGCTCCTGGCAGATCGGACGCCAGCAATACTCCACTGCAGACCTGCTCAGCATCCTCGACTCCGAGCCGGAACGCATCTCGCCCTCTGCATTGCTTCGCCCCGTCTTTCAGGACTTCCTGCTCTCGACCTCTCTCGTCATCGGCGGTCCTGCCGAGGTGTCGTACTTGGCACAATCGGCCGTGCTCTACGAGAAGATGCTTGGCCGGATGACACCTGCAGAGTCGCGTCTTTCCGCCACACTCATTGAGCCTGCCATCGGCGACCTGCTGCGCAGGCACGAACTCACGCTCGAACGCGTCTTCGCAAGCACCCCCGACTCTCTCGCGCAGCTTCTTGCCGCACGGGCAATGCCGGCGGAAGGCAAACGCAGACTCGCCGAAGCTGGAAATGCGCTCGACCTCGAACTGACCACGCTCCTAGACTGGATGCGCACGCTGGATCCAGATCTCGGCCGCTCAGGCGAGACCGCCGCGCGCAAGATGCGCTACCAGATGAACCGTCTGCGCCGTCTTGCCGCGAATTTTCAGTTGCAGCGCGAAGCCTCGCTTGGTCGCCACGCGCAAGCTATCAGCCAGGCGATCTATCCGCAGGGCATGCTGCAGGAGCGGCTTCATGGCGCGGCATACTACTTCGCGCGCTACGGATTCGAACTCTCCGAAATGCTGACAGCGCAGGCCGCCGATCCCTGTCCTGGCCACAAAATCATCTCGCTGTAAATCGAAGGAAACCTCCCGCCAGGCTGGGAACCCGGCCCCTTAGGATGTTGGACTTAAGTACTGTGGTCCGCTCGTTAACTCCGCTGCGTCTCCAGCATGTCCCAGCTTGCACGCCCGTGGAACGTGTCTGCAAAGAGGTGGAAACTGCGTCCGCACGCCGTGCATTGGAAACCGTGTTCCACCACGTTTCCTGGCCATTCAGGTCTGAAGAGATCCTGCAGCGGACATGTGGCGTGCACCATCAGAAATGTGCCCTCGCCCACCACATGCATGAGCTTGCGTGCAATGCCCAGGTACTCGCGAGGTTCGCTCATGTCGAAGCTTCTCATGAAGCCCTCGCACTTTGGGCAGGGTGCCATTCGCCCAGTTTGACATGATTCCATCGGCGACAAAGCAATCGAAAGTCCAACGCAGACATGTCCCAAAAGGCACCAGTGCGGCTTGTATAATCCTCCCGAATCTCGGAGAGACAATCGATGAACCGGATCCTTGCGACAATTGCTGTCCTTTTGATCGGCGGCGCGGCATTGCAGGCGCAAAAAGCGCCCTGTGCCTCCGCCGGCGAAGATAATGCATTTCTTGGAATTCAGACCATTCGACTCTGGCAGGGCGATGCACCCCAGGCAAAAGGTAAAAGCTGTACGGACATTCCGACACTGTCCATCTTCGAGCCGCAGTTGGGCCACGATAACGGTTCCGCCGTTGTGATCTTCCCGGGCGGGGCATACATGGGCCTGGCTGCAAACCTTGAAGGCAGGCAGGTGGCTGACTGGTTTGCCGCGCGCGGCTTCCGTGCCTTTGTACTCAGCTACCGCCTCAGCTCGAACGGCTACCTCTTGCCGGTTCCGCTTCTCGATGCCCGCAGGGCAATTCAAATCGTGCGGGCTCGATCGCGCGACTACTTCATCGCTTCCAATCGCATTGTGCTCATTGGTTTTTCCGCAGGCGGTCACCTCGCGGCTCTTGCCTCTACACAAGCCGTTCCCGGCAAGGCGGACTCCGACGACCCCGTGGAGCGCGTCTCCAGCCGTCCCGACTACCTTGTTCTTGGATATCCCTGGATCGGCGCGATTAGCTCGGATACTTCGCACCTGAGCTATTGCAAACTCGTCAACGTGATGGATCAGTGCGAGGAACTGCGCGCCAGGTATTCTCCTGACCTGTTTGTCACCAAAGACACGCCGCCGACATTCTGGTTTCACACTAGCCAACGACGAAACAGTTCCCGTCGAGCAGGGACTTCGGTTTTATGAGGCTCTGATCAAAGCCGGAGTTTCCGCGGAGGCGCATATCTTTGCGAACGGTCCTCACGGCGTTGGCCTGGGGAAGGGCGACGTGGCACTGGATCAATGGCCCAATCTGCTTGAGATCTGGCTTCGGGCACAGGGACTGCTGACTCCCGACAAGTCCGTCTCCGGCCCCAGACCCACCTGGATGAAATAGCGCGGAGGAATTCCCGTCGGCCCATCGCTCCTTCACGGCAGAACCAGGAGATGCCTTATCAGAATTTGTGGCGAAAAAACACCCAAAAACTAAGAGGCGGGCCGCCGGTGTCCGGGAGTGGAAGGACTTCCCGAAACCGGCCGCCCGCTGGACCCTGAACCGGGTCTAGGTGGTATGTTTAGTTTAGGCTCGTTCGAGGGGAAAGCAAGTCCTTTTTTTGGACTGAATTTTCGCCCTGGTGACCGTCATCACAGGTCCCCGTGAAGGCGCCTTCCTCGGCGTTGACTTGAGGGTCTGCCCCTGATACAACAAGGTGTTCCACGCTCGGCGGAAATCAATCTGTCTACCCGAAACTGACCGAAAGCCTGCATGCAAGAACTCATTCAACAAGTCGAAGCGCTCCTTCTCGGCGCAATACCGACGGCTCTGCTCTTTATCGTGCTGGTTCTCGCTTACCAGTTTCTGGTACAGGGACCGCTGAGCCGGACGCTCAAGGAACGTCGTGCTCGCACTGAGGGTGCCGTAGAGGACGCGAACAAGGCTATTGCTAAAGCTGAAACCCGCGCAGCCGAATACACTGAAAAGCTGCGCCAGGCGCGCGCCGAAGTCTACAAGATGCGCGAACAGCGCGCGAAGCAGCGGAACGCGGAGCGCGAGGCCGCTCTTGAAGCCGCCCGCAAAGCTGCCGGCACCAGGGTCGCACAGGCCAAGGCAGATCTCGATGCAGAGGCCGCTCGCGCGCAGCAGGCGATCCAGGGATCAGCCGCAGAACTGGCCAATCAGGTGGTTCGAGCGGTGCTCCCGCTCGCCGCCGGGGGTTCCCGTTGAGACAGTCTTTTTCACCATCGCGTTTTTTGCCCCGACTTCTCTTGCTGGTTGCCATTGCAATCGTGTCCTTTGGAGTCACGACCGCGCGGTGCTTCGCCGCGGTGCAGGAGCCGGCCGCGACCTCTGCCCAACCGGCGGTCACCTCTTCTCATGCTCCCGAACCAACCAACGCATCCCATGCAGGGAGCGACAACGCAGAAGAGGATGATCACAGCCAGTACCTGTACGCCCCTGTGGTGCAGACGCTGGCCCGCATCCTTCATCTGAAGCTTGAAACCGCATCCCTTCTTTTCCAGATCATCAACGCCGCCATCATCATTCTTGCCATCGTAATCCCGCTCGGCCGGCGCGTGCCCAAGCTGCTTCGAAGGCGCTCCCAGAAAGTTAGCGACGATCTTGAATCGGCCCGCAAGGTCACGCAGAATGCAAATACCCGGCTCAGCGCCGTGGAGGCCAAGCTCTCCAGCCTTGATCAGGAGATTGCGAAATTCCGCAGCGAGGTTGAACAGCAGATTGTTCAGGACGAGCATCGCAGCAAGGCAGCACTTGAGGAAGAGAGCGCTCGCATCGTAGCATCTGCCGAGCAGGAAATCGGGGTCGCAGCGGCCCAGGCGAAACGCAGCCTTCGTCATTTCGCCGCCGATCTCGCCATTCAGCAAGCTGCCAGGCAGATGGTGCTCACGCCGGAAACTGATCGCGCTCTCATTGCGGAATTTGTAAGCGAGACGTCAAAGGGGGGGCAGAACTAAATGTCTGCATCTGCTTTTCGATACGCCCGCGCCTTTGCCGACGTGGCCTCATCAGCCAGACTGGATACTGCCGCGCTTGAGAGACAGTTCGACGACTTTCTCGGCACGTGGGACGCGAGCACCGAGCTTCGCGACTTGTTCGCAAATCCCGCTGTGCCCTCGCCGCAAAAGGTGGCTGTCCTCGACAAGCTCAACGCCAGGCTCGGACTTCAGAAGGAGCTGCGCAATCTGCTTGCTGTGCTGATCAACAATGGTCGCATTGGTGAGGTGCACGACGTCTCCAAAGCTTGGCGCGCTGAGATGCAGGAACGCATGGGAATCCGTCAGGCCGAGATTGTTACGGCGCGCGAGCTCAGCGGCAAGGAGCGGGACGAGCTTGTTGCCGGTGTCGGCAAACTCGCGGGATCCCGAATTCAGGCTAATTTCAAACTCGACAGTTCCATCATTGGCGGCACTGTCGTGCGCATTGGTTCCACCGTTTATGACGGCTCGGTACGAGGCCGGCTCGAGCGGTTGCGGGAAGAGTTATTGCAGGGCTAACGATCGGCGTTCGGGGATCGGCACCGTTGGGTCGCCCGTTCAAGCCTGGGATTTTGGAAGTCAGAAACAAGAATTACGAAACCGGAATAGGGGAATTTGCACTTCGAAAGTCACGGAGTTCAGGCGTAACAAGCAATTCTCGTGCGAGCATCGCAAAGAACTGATCCCTGAGTCCTGACCCCTGATCCCTGAGGAAAGAAATGGCGCAGATCAAAGCAGACGAGATTACGCAACTTCTTCGCGAGCAGATCGCGAACTACGACTCAAAGGTCCAGGTCGATGAGGTCGGGACAATCACATCCCTCGGCGACGGTATTGCGCGCCTGCATGGGCTCGACAAGGCCATGGCCGGAGAGTTGCTCAACTTCCCACACGGCATTGCGGGACTTGCGCTGAACCTCGAAGAGGATCAGGTTGGCGCTATCGTGCTGGGAGATTACACCGAGCTCCAGGAAGGCGACGAGGTGAAGCGATCCGGCCAGATTCTCAGCGTGCCGGTGGGCGAAGGCATGATTGGCCGCGTGGTCAACACACTTGGGGCGCCCATTGACGACAAAGGCCCGATCGCGTCCACTGAGTCCCTGCCCGTCGAGCGGCTGGCCCCCGGCATCATCGACCGCCAGGGAGTGCGCGAGCCCATGGCCACCGGACTCAAGGCCATCGATGCCATGATTCCCATCGGCCGCGGCCAGCGCGAGTTGATCATCGGGGATCGACAGACCGGCAAGACCGCGGTGTTGCTTGACACCATCATCAACAACAAGAAGAACGATCTGATCTGCATTTACTGCGCGATTGGCCAGAAGCGTTCGTCGATCGCCCAGGTTGTGCAGACGCTCACCGAAGCTGGTGCCATGGGGCACACCATCATCGTGGCTGCTTCGGCGTCGGAACCGGCACCGATGCTTTACCTCGCTCCCTACGCGGCATGCGCCATGGGCGAGTACTTCCGCGACAAAGGCCGCCACGCGCTGGTCATGTACGACGATCTTTCCAAGCACGCCATGGCGTATCGCGAAATCTCCCTGCTGCTGCGCCGTCCGCCGGGTCGCGAAGCCTATCCGGGCGACGTCTTCTATCTCCATTCCCGCCTTCTCGAGCGCGCTTCAAAGATGAGCAAAGAAAGAGGCGGCGGATCGCTGACCGCGCTGCCCGTGATCGAAACGCAGGCTGGCGATGTCTCGGCGTACATCCCAACAAACGTCATCTCCATCACCGACGGCCAGATCTTCCTTGAAACAGACCTCTTCAACTCCGGCGTGCGTCCGGCCGTGAACGTAGGTCTCTCTGTATCGCGCGTAGGATTCTCCGCAGCCATCAAGGCAGTCAAGCAGGTCGGTTCCACGCTGAAGCTCGACCTGGCGCAGTATCGCGAACTGGCGGCATTCTCGCAATTCGGCTCCGATCTCGATCCGCTGACTCAGAAGCAGTTGAACCGCGGCCAGCGACTGACCGAACTGCTGAAGCAGCCGCAGTTCCAGCCCCTTACCTGGCAGCAGCAGGTGGTGATTCTTTTCTCTGGGACGCAAGGTTATCTCGATGACTTGGACGTTTCCGATATCCGCGCCTTCGAGAACGGCTTGTACAAGTACCTTGACAGTGCACAGACGGCATTGCTCGACGACCTCACGAAGAAGAAGTCGCTCGACGACGATCTTCGCAACCGGCTCCACGCCGCTCTCAAGGAGTACAAGGCCAACTTCCTCGCGGAGCTGGCCACTGCAAAGGCGTAAAAGCAGCCTCTGTCTCCCAGCTTCTAGCCGCCGGCTGGAAACTCGGAGACGAAAGAGATGAGGCTGGAAGCTAGAGGCTAGGAGCTAGCAGCTAAGGTATGGCAAACGTACTCGATCTAAGGCGACGAATCCGCAGCGTAAAGAGCACGCGGCAGATCACCAAGGCCATGAAGATGGTTTCGGCGGCAAAGCTGCGTCGCGCGCAGGAGCGGGCGCTGGCAGCGCGGCCTTACGCCAAGATGATCACCAGCGTCCTCGAATCATTGACGCGTCGCGTCGATATCTATGACGAGGAAACCGGCAACCTGCGCCATCCTCTCTTTGTCACGCGGCCCGAGAAACGCGTGCTGCTCGTGGTGATCAGTGGCGACAAGGGATTTGCCGGCGCTTTCAACGCCAACATCACCAAGACGGCGCTCCAGTTCATTCACGGCAACCCCGACAAGGAAATCGACGTCGAGGCAATCGGCCGTAAAGGGCGCGATCTGATGAAGCGCCGTTATCCCATTGCTGTCTACACTGAGCAGACCGATGAAAACGGCCGCAAGCACCAGGTACGCGACCGCAAGGCCCCGGTCGAGCTCACGGGCGATCATCCCGGCATGCTTCTCAATCTCGAGGCCCGGCGCGTCTTCGACCTCGCGCAGAACATCATCGACCGATACGTTCACGAGGAGATCGACGCCGCCTACATCGTCTACAACGAATTCAAGTCCGTCATTTCGCAGCGCCTTGTTGTTGAGCGCCTCTTGCCCATCATGAAGATCGGTGTCCCGCAGATCACAGGAGCCACCGAGCTGACGACGGAAGAGCGCGAGCGTGCCGCGGAAGCGGCCCTCAGTGCAGGCATTTCTATCGAGCCCGCCGACACAACCGCTGCGGACGAAGAGGCGAAGAAATTCGGCACGGCACAGGTGGACTACATCTACGAGCAGCCGATTGAGGAACTCTGGAACAACCTGTTGTCGCAGTATGTCTCAGCAATGCTCTATCACGCCATGACAGAGTCGGTTGCCGCCGAGCATGCCGCGCGCATGACCGCGATGGATGCGGCTACCAACAACGCTTCGGACATGATTGACTCCTACACGCTTCTGATGAACCGTGTGCGGCAGGCCGCAATCACAAAGGAAATCATCGAGATAGTTTCAGGAGCAGCAGCGGTGTAGTGCTGACTGGCAGGTGTTCGAAAGGGCACGGCTCTAAAAGCCGTGCCGGGATAAGACCAAGTTTGAAAGGGCTCGGCTTTAGCCGTGCCGGGACGAGACGAAACTAAGGCGGGGCTTTAGCCCCGGAGGAAATGCAAGCCAAAGCGGGTTCATACGATCCGCGCAAGGCAAGAAGGCAGATTTATGGCAGAGAACATTGGCAAGGTGATTCAGATCTCGGGTCCCGCGGTGGACGTGCAGTTTGAAGAAGCGACGATGCCGTCCATCTACCAGGCGCTGCGCGTCACCAGCGACGGGTTCAAAGTGCCCACTCCCATCAGCGTCATCCTTGAAGTCCAGCAGCACCTCGGCGAGGGCCGCGTCCGCACCGTGGCCATGCAGGCCACTGACGGCATGGTCCGCGGCATGAAGGCCATCGACCTCGGCGGCCCCATCCGCATCCCCGTGGGTAAAGAGACCCTCGGCCGCGTCATCAACGTGATCGGCGAGCCTGTCGACGAGCTCGGCCCCGTCGGCGAGAAATTGCGCATGCCCATTCACCGGCCTGCGCCGCTCTTTGACGAGCAGTCGACCCGCGAAGAGATGTTTGAGACCGGCATCAAGGTCATCGATCTCATCCAGCCCTTCTTGAAGGGTGGCAAGATCGGCCTCTTCGGCGGCGCCGGAGTCGGCAAGACAGTTGTCATCATGGAATTGATCAACAACGTGGCCAAGAACCACGGCGGCTTCTCCGTCTTTGCCGGCGTAGGCGAACGCACCCGCGAAGGCAACGACCTCTGGACCGAGATGACCGAGTCGGGAGTCATCAAGCCCGGCCATTGGCAGGACTCAAAGTGCGCCCTGGTCTACGGCCAGATGACCGAGCCGCCCGGAGCGCGTTTGCGCGTGGCCCTCACCGGCCTCACTGTCGCCGAGTACTTCCGCGACGTCGAGGGCGCCGACACACTGCTCTTTATCGACAACATCTTCCGCTTCACGCAGGCCGGCTCTGAGGTCTCCACGCTTCTCGGTCGTATGCCGTCGGCCGTGGGCTATCAGCCCAACCTGGCCACTGAGATGGGCGAACTTCAGGAGCGCATCACCTCAACCAGCAAGGGTTCAGTCACGTCAGTCCAGGCAGTCTACGTTCCCGCCGACGACTTGACCGACCCCGCCCCTGCCACCACCTTTGCGCACCTCGACGCCACCACCGTGCTGAGCCGCCCTCTCTCGGAGCTCGGCATCTACCCGGCGGTCGATCCGCTCGCTTCCACATCGCGCATTCTTTCCGCGCGCATTGTTGGCGACGAACACTACGATGTGGCGCAGGGCGTCAAGCGCATTCTGCAGCGCTATAAGGACCTGCAGGACATCATCGCAATTCTGGGTATCGACGAGCTCTCTGAAGACGACAAGCTCACCGTTGCCCGCGCCCGCAAGGTGCAGAAGTTCCTGTCGCAACCCTTCCACGTGGCCGAGCAGTTCACCGGCATCCCCGGGGCCTACGTGAAGATTGCTGACACGGTGCGCAGCTTCAAGGGAATCATCGAAGGCAAATACGACGACATCCCCGAACAGGCTTTCTACATGAAGGGCTCAATCGAGGAAGTGCTTGAAACCGCCGAAAAGCTGAAGGCAACAGCGTAGAAAGGCAGGGAACAGGGATCAGGTTTCAGAGTCGGCCCATCAAGTCTCATGCATCGACTCCTGATCACTGGCCCCTGGCGACCGAAGGGAGCCCAATGGCTGACGAATCCAATCAACTCCGCGTCCGGCTGGTCACGCCTGAGCGCGTGCTCGTCGAGTGTCTGGCCGATGCCGTCGAGCTGCCTGCGAAGAGCGGCTACATGGAAGTGCTCTACGGACACGCGCCGCTCCTGTCTGAGCTCGGTGCAGGCGACGTGCGCCTGCATGGCGACTCCTGCAACGGTCAGACCTACAACGTCAGTTGGGGATTTGTCGAAGTTCTTCCCGAACGCGTCACAATTCTGGCTCAAGACGCCTTGAAGCCTGGCGAGATCGATGTGCACCGCGCCCAGCAGCAACTCGAGCGCGGCCAGAAAGAGTGGCTCGAAGCCGGTGACAGCGCCGAATCATACGACAAGGCCCTCCACGTCATCTCCGAAGCGGAATCCAAGCTGGCCACCGCCACAGAAAAACACTAAGGACTCCGATCCCCAGATCGGTACCAAAGCCAAAGGCCCTGCTCAGTTCAGTGGGGCCTTTCGTATTCCTGACGGCTCTCTGGGCGTGGGCAAAACACCATCATGTGTTCAGAGTCACAGACCTTCGCCGAACCCGACCCCGGAGAATGACATCGTGCACAAGAGTCACTCTCCGCAAGGGACACAGCGAAACGCGGCACAGTTTTGGCTGTTATTCGTTATCCTCGTCTGGCTCGCACACGCGCTCGGTTACCTTGTCCATGAGTACGCGCATACAGTGACAGCGTGGGTGCTGGGTTGCAAGGCAAATCCGCTTGCGTTGACCTACGGACACCTGACCGCAAAGAATCTTCTGTTTTTGAGCGATATCGACGAAAACGTTGACTACGATCAGATCCTCGCAGCAGGTAGAGCCCCCATTACATCCCTGATTGCGGTGGCTGGAGTTCTCTTCGGCAACGTACTGTTCTATTTCATATCGAGGAGGCTCTTCTCCTTCGCCAAAGCACGAAATCTCCAGATACTCGGATTGTTCGCTTTCCTGCTCTGCCTCATGAATGTGGGGAATTTCCTGGATTACGTTCCGGTCAGAACATTTACGAGCCATTCGGACATGGCGCGGGTCGAAGAGGGACTGCGTATCTCGCCGTGGTGGATTGTCACCATCCTTGGGACTCCTTTCGCCGTGGCTATATGGCACTTTTTCGCAAGACTTCTTCCCGATGCTCGTACCTTCCTGTTTCATCAGAGAAAGGTTTCGCAAGTGATTCTGGTGGTGCTCAGTTCGTTTACGATGTTCGTCTATTTTGGCAGCGCTGGAATGCACGGTTACGGCGAAACGTCGCACTGGATTTCTGTCGCGTCGCTGTGCGTGCTCTTCCCCGTTGTAATCATTCTTTGTTGGCCGCACAAAACAGAGCGGAACGCGGTTGCATGAACTCAAGCTCGAGTCTTGGAGTGTTGGGATGCATTACCGGTTAGAATTCTCCTGTCTTCAACACAAGAGGATTCGACGCAAATGAGATTCTTGGCGACGCCTGCCGCTCTCGCTGCATTGGCAATGGTTCCCGTGCTGGGTCTCGCACAGCCGTTACCTCCCAATCACATCGACGACTTCACCGGCAAGCCTCGCGTCATCATCCTCAGCGACATCGGCAACGAGCCCGACGACCAGATGTCCTTCGTTCGCCTGCTGCTCTACTCCAATGAATTCGATCTCGAGGCGATGATCGCCTCCACATCCACTTGGCAGAAGACGAAGACGCACCCCGAGACCATGCACCAGCTCATCGACGCCTACGGGCAGGTCCGGCAAAATCTGCTCCTTCACGCCAAAGGCTGGCCCGAGGCGGCCGATCTCAACGCCGCGTCTTCACTGGCCAGGCAGCCTACGGCCTCGCTGCCACCGGCGATGGCAAAACATCCGACGGAGCACGCGTCATCATCTCCGCCGCCGACCGCGAAGATCCGCGGCCACTCTGGATCTGCATCTGGGGAGGCGCCAACACCCTCGCCCAGGCACTATTGGAACTCCGCGCCGCCCGCCCGCCTGATAAGGTCGCGAAGGTCGTCGCAAAGCTCCGCGTCTACTCCATCTCCGACCAGGACGACGCCGGCCCGTGGATTCGCCGCGAATTCCCTGACCTTTTCTATATCGTCACGCCATCCACGCCCACCAGCGGCGAATACCTCTACGCCACCTGGACGGGCATCAGCGGTGACATCTACTACCGCAACGGCGAAGGCGCTGACTCGACCTTCGTCACCAACGAGTGGCTCGACGCCAACATCCGCAGCAAGGGACCGCTCGGCAAGATGTATCCGAAGTTCATGTTCATCATGGAGGGCGACACGCCGTCCTTCCTCGGCCTGATCGACAACGGCCTCAACGCTTACCGCCGGCCCGACTGGGGCGGCTGGGGCGGCCGCTACGTCTATCGCCAGCCCTACGGCGAAACGCACCCCATCTGGACGCAGGGCGGCGACGAATTCGGGCGCGTCACCTCGCAGGACATGGTCCGTCGGCGTCGACGGCGTAAAACACATCTCCGATCAGGCCACCATCTGGCGCTGGCGCGAGGCCTTCCAGAACGACTTCGCCGCGCGCATGACGTGGACCGGGTCCGATTTCGCTCACGCCAACCACAATCCCATCGCCGTGGTAAACGAGAAGCAGGGAACCGCGCCGATTGAGATGGATGTGCAGGTCGGCCAGTCCATCACGCTCGACGCAAGTCAGAGTTCCGACCCCGACGGGCAGCCGCTCCACTTCCACTGGTTTCACTATGCTGAGGCTGGCCTGGCAGACGGCAACATTGCATCGCTGACGCTCACTGGAGCGGACACCTCCCGCGTCGAGATCAAAGCCGACTCCGCATGTCACTCGCTTTGGCTGCCGCTCATCCCTTGCAGGGGCGACGGCATCGCGCACGTCATTCTTGCGGTGACGGACGAGGGCTCGCCGCGCCTCACGTCCTACCGCCGTGTGCATCCTGCACGTACATGCGGCCGTTAAGACGAACCAATAACGCCGCCAGAACACAAGCCGGCGTTACCCATGCTTCCCTCAATCCGCGCCGAGCGCCTACAATTCTTACTGTTATGGCCAAGCCGAAGAAGGAAACATTTGAGGTTGCATGTCCTGATTGCGGAGCAATGCTCCTGATCGATGCCGGTACCGGCGTCGTCGTGAGCCACACACCTGCCCCCCGCAAGCGCACTTTTGAAGATCTCGAGACCGCCGCCAAGGCGATGCGCGAACACGATGAGCGCAAGGAATCGATTTTCCGCCAGTCAGTCGACGCGGAGAAGAACAAGGAAGATCTGTTTGAGAAGAAGTTCGCTGAGGCCCTGCGCAAGGCCAAGGATGCGCCTGAAGGCAAGCCCTTGCGCGAGTTCGACCTCGACTGAGCTCTGCAATGCGGGATTCATGAGTCCCGCATGCTTCAGGCCCGCATCAGAGTGAGAAGGAGGGAAGCATGGCCGTGACAGTTCTCAGGAAAGCGCGTACGACGCCGCCCGAAATCATCGATCCTGAAAACGAATCCGTCGACTGGGTCAAAGTCGCAGCCTGCGGATCGCTCATCTGTGGCGGCCTCCTGCTGTTGAGCGGCAGAAAGCGCGCTGGACTGCTCGCTGCTGTGTCGGGCACCGCCCTCGCCGCTCTCGACCATCAGGACACAATCCGGCACTGGTGGGATTCTCTGCCGCGCTATGTCGATCAGGCGCATTCGGTACTTGACCACGTGCAGGAAGTTGTCGATAAAGTCTCCGAAAAAGGCCAGTCCCTACGGCGCGCTCTCGGACGGTAAGCGAAGGCGGAGGAGCAGCGGCCTTCAGGCCCGGCTCTTCTGGGTGCGGAGCCAACCCGTGTCCGACTACGGTTTGTCCGCACCTCCACATGCCATTATTCGGCTTAGATCCCCAGTTGCCGGCGCCCTGCCTCGCTGATGCGATGCGGCGTCCACTTCGGCTCCCAGACCAGGTCTACCTCGACTTTACTGATATCCGGAATGCCCGCCAGCCGGTTGTGCACCTGCTCAAAGATCAATCCTGACGCGGGACACTGCTGCGTGGTCAGCGTCATCTTCACCTTCACCCACTGCCGCGGCCACGCCGGTGTCGAATCCGGATCAGGCCCCGTCTCAATCCCGTAAATCAACCCCAGGTCGACAAGGTTCAATTTCACTTCGGGATCGAAGCAGTCCCGCAGCGCGGTCAGGATGTCGGTTTCTGAGAGCATCTTCTGAGCTGTGAATCGAGCGCCAGCGCTGTTTAGTGCTTCCGGTCTACAAGGTAGCGCGCCACGGACTTCAATCCATCCGCGCGGCTTCCATATGGATTCAGCGCAGCAAACGCTTCTTCAATCAGCGCTGTTGCGTCGCGCTGGCTCTGCTCAATGCCGTATACCGCAGGCCATGTTGCCTTCTCGGTTGCCAGATCTTTGCCCGCGGTCTTTCCAAGTTGTGTCGAGTCCACGGTCATGTCGAGCACGTCGTCGACGATCTGAAACGCCAGCCCAGCTTTGCGGCCGAAGGTGTCCAGCCGGGCCACGTCTTCCGCAGTCGCACCTGCGTACAGACCGCCGGCCACTACGCTGACACGGATCAACGCGCCAGTCTTCGCGCGATGAATGGCTTCCACCAGTTCAGGCGTCGGCTTCAGGTGTTCGCTTTCCAGGTCAAGCACCTGGCCGCCGATCATGCCTTCCACAGTTCCGGTGGCCTTGGCAATCAGCCCAATAATCTGCACTGTCGCAGCTGGAGGCGAATCAAGCCCCGCGAGTACTTCGAAAGCACGCGTTTGCAATGCATCGCCTGCCAGGATGGCGATCGCTTCACCAAAAGCAACATGGCATGTCGGCTTGCCCCGCCGCAGATCGTCGTTGTCCAGCGCCGGTAAATCATCGTGAATCAGAGAGTAAGTGTGCAGCATCTCCAGCGCTGCGCCCAGCCGCTCAATGCCCTTCGGCAGCTCTCCGGCAATTGTCACCGCAGCCTGCATGGCGAGCACCGGGCGCAATCGCTTTCCGCCTGCAAACGTCGAGTGCCGCATCGCCCCATGGATCGAGGCTGGCACCACGTCAACCCCCGGGATCAGCGCTTCGAGCGCCCGGTCTGTGAGTTCCGCGCCTTCCTGGATCAGAGATGTAACATCGGTCGGCATTGTCTTCATGATAACCGAGGTTCCGCCAGCCGTCTTCGCTGCTCCACAAACCGGCGGGTGCCCATCTTGTGCTCTATCCAACCCACCAGGCAAATGAGCGCCAGCGACAGGGCGCTAAGTCCGCGCCCGGTTATCACGTCCTTTGTCGTAACCCAGTCCACCGTGACTTGCACCGGTCCTTCAGGGACCGGAAGAACCATCAGCCCGTCTTCGCGGCGAGAGGACGAATCGACTTGCTGGCCATTCACAGTGGTCCGCCAAGCGGGGTACGTGCGCAGTTTCAGAATCAGGTAGCCTGCATGCGCCGCCACCGCTGTGAGTCGAAGGCGCTCGGCATTGCTTTTTCCGGCACTTGAGTCCCACGAGAATGTGGCGTCGCAAATGCCGGCCACATAGGCGGGAGTGGTGCCTTGCTCCCCATGACCGAGTTGAAGCGACGGATTTGAAGTGAGGCAGGCGTCGGGAAGCCCAGTCGCGACCTGGGAGTTGTCAGAACCCGGGGTTGCATACTCGTCGGTGCCCTCATAACCAACGTGGTAGCGATAGACATCCAAGGTGCCGGCGACCGAGTCCTCGTAGTCACAACTTTGAAAAAACACAAATCCTGTGAGAACTGCGGCTCCAACAAAAAACGCAGAACAAGCCGATATCACGATCCGGTGAAGGCGTCGCCCTGCCGACCACACCGCCGAGGCAAAGAAGATGCCCATCGGCGCCTCAACAACGACCAGCCAGCGCCACGGAAACTGCAGGAATCGCAGCTTCGGCAGCACATTCCACACCGGCAGAGAAACCGGAAACTGCAGCAGCAACACGACCAGCGGAATCAGCGCCAGCGGAACCCACCACGCGCGCCTTTTCCGGCAACCTTCCGCGCCGCCACGCAACAAGGAGCCCGCCCGCAGCAACCGCAATCATGGTTAATCCGATAACCGAAACCTTCAGCAGTTCCACATCGTGAAGTTCAAGCGCAGGATCCGCATGCCGCCCAAACATCCAGCTGTTTTCGATCAGTGCCCCCGGATCGTCCGTCGCCTGTCGGATCTCCACCCAGCGCTGTTCCACCGAGGCTGGAACAAGATAAACGGCTGACAACCCGATTCCCATCGCCGCGGCAGCCGATGCACGCAACACTGGCGCCCATGATCGCAACAGCATTGCCCGAACCAGCGCAACCGCGGCCAACAGATAGCTCGCCATCACACCCAGCGGCGCATTCGACAGCCAGGCACCCGCCAGAACCAGCGCGAGGGGAACTGCTGATCCATCAAACGCACGTTGCCAGACGGAAGCGTCCTCGCTCTGATCGCGCAGTATCAGCAGGAGCAGCAGCGGAATCCAGATGCCGCCGGTGAGTTCGCCGAAAGCCGAGCGTTCGTACGCAGTAAAGAGGGCGTAGCCTGAAAACAACGCAGCGCAACCAGCGAGCGTGGCCGCTCCGTTATCGAGCGCCTGTCGGGCTAGCGCGCGTGTCGCAAGTCCGATTCCTGCCAGGAACAGAAATGTAATGACGATCGGTACGCACTCCCAGAACCTGTAGACAATCATCACGGCTTTCCAGGGAGTGGCTAGCCCCAGCGCTCCACCCAGCATCCACGTCAGGGGGGGATAGAAAACAAAACGCGGCTCGCCCGCTCCGTAGTTCGCGCTAGACGACCAATGTGGATAAAGAATCCCCTCTCGCCAGCTCTCCTGCGCATCCAGCCACGAGACGAGATGAAAATTGAAATCGTGCCCGCAGGAATTGCGGCGAGTGAGCTGAGGCGTGGTGGCCACTAATGCGGCGAGCAGAATCACGGCCGGCCCCGCAAATCGGTGCCATCGCCTTTGGGTCGGCGGATCCTTGCTGGTCGTCATTGTGGCAGCAGCCGCAGTGTATGTCGTGTCTGTGTGGTCACCGCCGCCGGAGTGAAGGGCAACGCAATCGTTGCACCACTGTAGTAATCATTCCATTGGTCGCGATAGTACGCGCTGTAAGGATTTCCGCTTTCCCCAAGAACGATGTTCTCCGTGGACCCGTCAATGTTGCTCCAATCCATCGTGAAGCGCTGCGAAGGTCCGAATGAGCGCCCGACCTGTTTTACCGTTGTCGTATCCCCGCTGAGCGGTCGCGGGCCCGTGTTGGCAAATCGCCCCACAAAGGGAAGAAAGCCCGCGAGCGGATGATCGATCTCGACCACGTGCCAGTTACCGTAAGCCCACTCGCCCAGATCCGCAGGTGCGTGGCCATCCTTCATGCCCTTTCGTACAGCGTCGGTCAGCAGCGCATCCCAGTCCTTGTAGCCGGGCGGCAGCCAGTCGGGGTTGCCGTGCATGACAATCTCTTCTTCGGCGAAGTTCGACTCCGCCCATGTGTAGTCGGCCGCATCTTTGCCGAGTTTCGGCTCCAGGATCAGGGGCCAGATTGCGCGCCGCGTCTGTGCGACGAGCGAGGCCGCAACCGAATCCGTCGTGAGCTGCCCATCCCAGCTCCGCATTAAATCCGCTCCCTTCTTCAGCCGTTCGTCTTTTCCTGCCGCGTGATCGATCGCATAAGCGAATCGATGCGCCATCTCCTGGTCCATCTCGCTGTAGATATCCGTCTGTACCGCAAGCATATCCTCGGGACGAAGCTGGTCGCGACCCTGGAGCAGTTTGTATATGCGCTCCGCTCGATATGGCTCAGCCCAATCCAGCGTCAGCAGAAACGGCGATGCATCAGTCGTGACACGCGAGTTCGCCGTCGCAAGAAAGCCCGACGGCGGGTCCAAGGCACTGGGCAACGAATCAAACGGGATATATCCCTGCCACTCGTGCCCATCATCTTGGACAGGTAGACCCTGCAGTCCCGCAAGCCGCAGCGGCATCCGTCCGATCGCGTGGTAAGCAATGTGTCCCTGGTCGTCGGAGTAAACAATGTTCTGCGTTGGCCAGCACCATTGCGCCAGCGCCGCCGAGAACTCAGTCCAGTTGGATGCCGCGTTCATCGCATACAACGGAATCGAGTTCAGCGTGGCGTCGTAGAGGGTCCACTTCAGTGCAATCGGTCGCGATTCCTTCGCAAAAATCGGATTCAGCAACGGCCCGTGACGCGTCGATTCGACATCGATCGCAACATCCTTGCCGCCGCGCACGTGGATTGTCTCGTGGTCCGTTCGCAACGGCTTCCATGTCCCATCAAGATCCTGAAAATTGCCCTTGCCGTCCAATCTCTCTATGTAGAGATCCTGCACATCCCCATACAGCGCCGTAAATCCCCACGCGACATGTTCGTTGTGTCCGGCAATCACAAACGGCAATCCCGGAAGAGTCACTCCCGCCGCGTGGAATCCCGGCGCGCGCAGGTCCGCCGTATACCAGATGTTCGGCTCATTCAGCCCAAGGTGCATATCGTTTGAGAGCAGCGGCATCCCGCTCGCTGTGTGCTTGCCTGCCACCACCCAGTTGTTCGAACCCGGCGCGCAACCCGCGCACGAACTCCATCCGAGCAACTCGCGCAATGAACGCAGATCCTCGTCCGGCACAGCCTTGGTCTCGCTCCGATCGTCATCCTCATCTTCTGTCGAAGGCGGCTCTGGATGGGGCTGGCTAAGGTCGAGCAGCACGCCCGTCGGCGGATGATCGCGCCATGACCCGACAGGGTAAAGATCCCCTTCCAGCTTCGAGTTGTGCAGCTTCGCTCGGATGACCTCGCGCGCCAGCTTCACATTCCAGCGCGTGTCCAGCATGTCCACCATCAACATTCCCACGCTGACAGAGTCGACGCCCGCTCCACGGCCTTGGGCTTGTAATGCAGCAAGTCGAAACTCCGGTGGCAGCGAATCCTGGTTCTGTGCGATGAAGAGATTTACGCCGCGAGCATAAGCCTCATATCGCGCGCGATCTTCCGCTTCCAGGTTTGCGTAGATGCGCTCCGCGGTCTTGCGAAACTGAAGGACCCTCTGTGCCATGTCATGCTTCATCATCGACGGCCCCAGGATCTCCGCCAGCTCGCCGTTCGCATTGCGGCGAAACGCATCCATCTGCCACAGACGATCCTGCGCCGTCACATAGCCCTGCGCGACGAACAGATCCTCCTGCGTCTGCGCGTCGATATGCGGTACACCATGTTGATCGCGCCTTACGGTCACCGGGGCCGAGACGCCTTTCACATTCAGCCCCGCCAGATGGACATCTCCATCCAGCACGGGCAGGGCGGCCTTTGCGGCCGAACGCAGCCACAGCACGCCGGCAGTCGCTGACATCAAGACAAATATCAGCAGACCTGCGACCGACCAGAAGACGATCTTCAGCCAGCGTCTTCTCCGCTTACGCGGCGGCGCAATCGGGACCACTTCAGCAATTCTGTTTGCAGGGTGCGAGTTGGACATCGGTCTACAACAGGATACCGCCGAGGGTGGTCGAAGGCCGTTCACTCGACCGGGCCGGATTGCGCCACCGCCCAAACAGTGTGTGCAGGCCCTAGCTCGCCAGTTGCTCCTCAGCTGCCACCTGATACAGCGTGGGACGCCGCCCGTACACAACCAGCAGCAGAGCCAGCAGCAGCAGAATGACTCCGATAACCAGCAGGCTACCCTCCGGCCCAACCGTCCCTCCGCTCCACAGTGGATTGCCCGTCGGCGCCGTAGTCAGGAAATGACCCGGCGCAACGAACCCGCTGTCTGCTGTGCCATAGAAGTAGGTCTCACCCCAGTCCCAGGCTGCGTGACAGCCGATGGCCCACCACGCCGAACCGGTCAGCCTTACGCTCACGCAGAACACGAATCCGATCGCAGCCGCAGCAAATATTCCGATCCATGCTTCGCCGGCGTTGCTCGTGTGTCCAAAGCCAAAAAAGGTCGACGTCACCCAGGCTGCCTGCCAGAATCCTGAGTTCGGATCGCGTTTCAGATGGAGCCACAGGCAGGGAACCACGCCCAGAAGCGCCATCGCGTACACCCCCCACACCCCATTCCCCTTGGCGTGAGTAAGCAGCCGAATGCAGACCCCGCCCACAATCGCCGCAGCCCACCAGAAATTCAGCCCGCGCGTCAGCGTGAACAGCGCATAGCACCGCATGATTCCTTCTTCAAAGCAGCCCACAAGCAGGAACACGCACGCCCAGATCGCCGCGTACCGAATAATCTGCGTTCCGCTCAGCGCCGCCGGCCCGAACTGCAGCCAATGGCCCCAGTACAGTGCGCCCACAAGGACGGAAAGTGCGGCAAATCCGCTGGCGAGCCCACCGACAAAATGGCCACCCCGTCGCGGTCCTCGCAGGTTGTAATCCAGGATGCTTCGGCGCTCAATCAGTGCGATCACCAGGGCCGCAGCCAGCATGGCCAGAATCGGGAGCAGCTCACCGAAGAAAGCAGATTTCGGAGTAAAGTCCCCTTTCGCGCCCAACAGGTGCAGCTTTGTGAAAAGCGCTCCCAGTCCGGTTGCGACCGCAAAAAACAGGAGAAAGAAGATCAGCAGTGACCAGCCCGCTCGCAAGCCCTCTTTCCCGACGAATATCCATTTGAGTCCGCGATAGGGCCGCTCCGGCTCCGGCGTCTGCAAACTGGCCGTCCCAGCTTCTTCGATTGCGGGATCGGGGGACAAAGGCTCCCGCTCTGTCGGCTGCGCGTCTGGCTCCATGACTACTCCTCAAGTGAGATCTGTTGAACTTCCTGCAGGGAGAATTCTACTGAAGCACTCCGGGGAATGTGCAAAATCTCGCGATCCCAGGCGAATCGTCCCCACGGTTTCTGCTTCCCCTCGCCTTGACACAATCGGCCCCGCGTTTGATGCTAATTCTTCCGGCTTTACCGGAAGCTTTATGAGGGAGAGGTCGGGGTTGCAGGTTAGGGTCTTCTATCACGACAAGTGTTTCGATGGGGCCTGTTCTGCCTCGCTCTTCACGCGCTTTCACCGCGAACGCATTGCAGCGGACGCCTCCTACGAGTACCGCGGCCTGGTGCATCGTGCCGGCGCTCTGTTTGATGTAACCGAGTTCACAGGCGACGAGAATGCAATCGTCGACTTCAAATACTCCACTTCACCGCGCATTACCTGGTGGTTCGATCATCACCTTTCCGCATTCCTGACTCCGCAGGATCAGGAGCACTTCCTCGCCTGCCAGCGCGATCCGGCTTGCGGCTCCCGCAAGTTTTTCGATCCCAAGTACACTTCCTGCACCAGCTTCCTTGCGCACATCGCATGCACGCGCTTCGGTTTCGATGCCGCACCGGTAGCCGAGCTCATCCACTGGGCCGACATCGTTGACGGCGCGCTCTATGAGAGTCCCCAGGCCGCGGTGGAAATGGCCGCGCCGGCCATGAAGCTCACGTTGATCATCGAATCCACGCAGGATCCTGCCCTTATCCCGCGCTTGATCCCGCTGCTTAGCTCCATGCCGTTGGCGGATGTGCTCGCGCAACCCTTTGTCTCCAGTTTGCTGCCTCCTCTCCTCGAGCGTCACAAGGAAGGCATTGAGTTGATCCGCAGCCGCAGCGAAGAGCGCGACGGGACCATCTTCTTCGACATCTCCGATCGACCGGTCGAAGGTTACAACAAATTCATCCCCTACTACCTCCATCCGCACGCGACCTATTCCATTGGCCTGTCCAAGTCCAGCTTCCGCACCAAGGTCTCAGTCGGTTCAAATCCGTGGACGAAGGCCGACCCGGCAAAAATGGTGAATCTGGCTATGGTCTGCGAGCGCTACGGAGGAGGCGGACACGCCCGCGTCGGTGCCATCAGCTTCCCGCCCGATCAGGCGGAGCGCGCCCGTAAGGCAGCCGCCGAAATCGTCGCCGAGCTCCGCGCAAACAACCCCTACGCCTGACAACAGGCTCCAGAATGAGCCCTTTCGATAGACGTGCAGGCGTATCGCATCAGCGTGACCACGGAGGATCAAGACGTGCGATCCGAGGAGTACGATCCCAGCGAGCCTCCCCCGGCAAGACGCCCAAAGCGAAGAGCCACAAGATAACTGTCATCCCGTCAACGGGAACAAAGGGAGCTGAGAACTCGTCCGCCGTGGCGGGAAAAACCTGCATTCTGCGTCGCTCTCGAAAACCTGCAGTCATCCGGAATTGCAAGCCAAGTTGAGACTCCCACAAAACATTGAGACTGGATGTTAACTCGTTCGATTCATCTTGTGAGGCGTCGGCTCCGGGTGAAGATTCGTCAAAGTTCCGAGTAGCCCACGACTCAACCGTAACTACCTGTGCATTTTTCGAAGGCGGTGGAATAGAATCTGAGGCACCGTGAGAAGAGCAATTTTGGCTGCGATTTCCCTGTTTCTTTTGTTGGGGGGCTGCATCTGCTCTTTTGCCTTGAACCCATCGTTGGATATCAGCCAGTACGGGCATACCGCATGGACAATCCGCGACGGGTTCGCTCACTGGCACCGCCTTCGCGATGGCCCAGACGCCAGACGGTTATCTCTGGCTCGGCTACGGAATTTGGCTTGTTTCGTTCCGATGGCGTTCGTTTCGTCCGCTGGCAACCACCGGCGGGGCAGCAACTCCCCGAAAGCCCATACGCTCTGCTCGTCACCCGCGATGGCACTCTCTGGATTGGGACGTTTGCCGGGCTCGCGAGTTGGAACAACGGCAAGCTGACCCAATATCCCGAGGTAGGCGCTCGGTTCATAACATCACTGCTCGAAGACCGGGAGGGAACGGTTTGGGCGGGGGCGCTGGGCGGTTCACCGGGAGCCCCTACCGGGCGGCTGTGCGCCATTCAAAACGGCAGCGCACAATGTTACGGACAAGATGGCGCCTTCGGCAGTTTCGTCTGGAGTTTGGGTGAGGACAGTTCCGGCGCTCTCTGGGCTGGCGCAGAATCCGGTCTTTGGCACTGGAAGCCCGGTCCGCCGAAGCGCTATGCGGTGCCCGGAGTGCGGCTTGCCGACCTGACTCAATCCGGCGACGGCCGGCTAATCGTTGGGATCAGAGGTGGAGGACTCAGGCAGGTCGTTGGTGACAAACTCGAAGCCTACCCGATTCGCAGCGCCTTGAACTCCAATGCGACGCTGCCCGACCGCGACATCGATGCGAATAAGCTGCTCCGGGACCGCGATGGAGGTCTCTGGATCGGAACCAACCAGCGGGGGCTGATCCACGTGCATCACGGTCGCACGGATGTCTTCACGGCAGAGAGCGGTTTGTCAGGCAACATCATCGCCGGCCTTTTCGAGGATCGTGAAGGGAATATCTGGGTGTCCACTGCTGGGGGACTTGATCGGTTTCGAGAACTCCCCGTCACTACTGTTTCTACGAAACAGGGTTTGTCCAGCGATAACGTTAATTCCGTAATCGCGGCGACTGATGGAAGCATCTGGATTGCCACTCGCGATGGTTTGACGAGATGGCAGAAAGGACAAACGACCATATTCCGTAAAGCAGATGGACTGCCGGATGACATCGTGCAGTCCATGTACCAGGATCATGCTGGGCGCATCTGGGTGTTTACAGGTCATGGACTGGCCTGGTTCAACAACGGCAGGTTCGTCTCCGTAGATGGGGTACCCAGCACGGAGGTCTATTCCATCACCGGGGACAACGCAGGCAATCTCTGGCTTTCAGGAAACAAAGGCCTTTCCCATCTTCGGGAAGGACGCTTGATCGAGAATCTTCCCTGGACAGCACTCGGGCGCCGTCAACAGGCCAAGGTGATCATTTTCGATCAGGATCGCGGCGGACTGTGGCTTGGATTCTGGCAGGATGGGGGGGTGGAGTATTTCAAGGATGGCCAGGTCCGCCTTTCGTACACAGCCGCGAATGGAATGACCAAGGGGCCTGTTGCCGCCCTTCGCCTCGATCGGGATGGGGCCGTGTGGGCCGCAACGCAGAATGGCGGCGTGAGCCGCATCAAAGACGGCCGGATCACAACCCTCACAACCAGCAACGGCTTGCCGTGCGACAAGATTCACTGGACAACAGAGGAGGACGATCGTTCATTGTGGCTGTACACGGCCTGCGGCCTGCTCCGCATACCACGCAGCCAGGTGGATGCCTGGATCTCAGACCCGGCGCGCCGGGTTGAACCGACGCTTTGGGATGCAACCGACGGCGCCATTGCCCTGGGGATCGCCTTCCTCCTTCGGTCCAACTTTTGCAAAAGCTGCTGATGGCAAACTGTGGTTCGTGACGCGAGAAGACATTGAGGTCGTCGATCCTCGTCATCTTGCTTTGAACAAACTCCCGCCGCCGGTGCACATCGAGAAAGTCGTAGCCGACCACAAGACGTATTGGCAGAATCTGCCCGGCAGCGCGGCAGCTTCGAACCTTCGATCTGCCGGCTCGAACTCGCGATCTGCGAGATCGACTACACCGCTCTCAGCCTCATCGCGCCGGACAAGGTGCATTTCAAGTACAAACTGGAGGGCCAGGATCCCGACTGGAGAGAGGTCGTAAATGACCGCGAGGCACAGTATTCCAACCTTCCTCCGGGCCCCTACCGGTTTCGCGTGATCGCGTCCAACAACAGCGGCGTGTGGAACGAGCAGGGCGATGCGCTGGAGTTCTCGATTGCGCCGGCGTATTACCAGACGAATTGGTTCCGCGCCCTTTGCGCACTTCTCGTTCTGGCACTGGTGTGGGCAATCTACCAGATCAGGGTCAGGCAATTGCGCCACGACTTCGCCCTGACCTTGGAGGCGCGCGTGCGGGAGCGGACAAGCATCGCACGGGAGCTTCATGACACCCTGCTGCAGAGCTTCCAGGGCTTGATGCTGCGGTTCGAGATCGTTTCGCAGTTGCTCCCTGACCGCCCCATCGAGGCAAAGAAAAAACTGGATGGCGCGATGAAGCAGGCTGCTGATGCGATCACCGAAGGCCGAGATGCGGTACAGGGACTACGCGCCTCCACGGTCCAAACGAATGATCTTGCACGGGCCATCAATACGCTCGGTGAGGAACTCGCAACTGACCCAGCCAACCACGGGTCTCCGGCATTTCGAGTCACGGTTGAAGGCGACCCACGAGATCTGCATCCGATCTTGCGCGACGAAATCTACCGGATTGCCGCTGAGGCGCTTCGCAACGCATTCCACCACGCTGCGGCTCGGCAGGTCGAGGTTGAAATCAGATATGACCAATCAACAATTCCGGCTGCGTGTGCGGGACGACGGTAAAGGCATTGATCCAGCGGTTCTGTCGGGGCAGGGGCGCTGAGGGACACTTCGGTTTGCCCGGCATGCGGGAACGCGCCAATGCCATAGGAGGCAAGCTGGTGGTTTGGAGCGAGCTTGGAGCCGGCACCGAAGTGGAACTGCGCATTCCTGCCGACACTGCCTACGCACGAGCTGCAAAACATTCTTGGTTATCAGAATTGCTGAGCAGAAAATAGAGTACATAGAGCCCAGGCGACGATGGACAGATTCAGTGTGGAAAGTCTGGAGTCCGGCCGGGTAACCGCCAACCGGAAGTTGTGAATTAATTAACACCGCGATGTGCTATTAGCTCCGAGCTCTTTGCAGAAAATTGCTCTCCCTTACCGCAAAATCGTAGATGGGGATCGAACTGAGCAGCAGACCACGCAGTGGCTTGCCCGCCCACTTCCAGCCCACAGGATTGAAACCGAAGGACAACCACGATCCCATTATCTGAGACAAAAAGGAGAAGAATACCCAAAATCGACCCGTAACTCCTTTGCTGAGAGGAATCTGCGGCTAAGTCCAATGCTGAGAGGAATTTGGCGACACACCTCTCTAGTAAGTAGTTTAAAATGAATAATTTACTCGCAGAGATAGGGAGAGGGGGTAGAAGGCCCTCATAGTACGGACTCTGGTGTCTTCACCACCGACCCCTGATCCCTGACCACTGACGCCTCACAGCCCCAGTTCTGCAGCTCGCTTCTTCATCGCCTCGATACAAAACGCAATGTGCGTGTCGAGATCGACGCCAAGTTCGGCCGCGCCCTGGATCACGTCCTCGCGATGGATACCGCGCGCGAATGCCTTGTCCTTCATCTTTTTGCGTACGCTGGCGACCTCTACGTCTGCAATCGCCTTGGTTGGCTTCACCAGTGCACAAGCCGTGAGGAATCCGGCCAGCTCATCGCACGCAAACAGTGCCTTGTCGAGATGCGTCACACGCGGCACGCCCGAATATTGTGCGTGTCCCAGGATCGCCGTCCGCATCTCCACCGGCCACCCCAGCCGCTCCAATTCGCGCACTCCGATGAACGGATGCTCCTGCGCAGTCGGGTGCCGCTCGTAGTCGAAGTCATGTAACAGCGCCGTCGTCGCGTAGAGCTCGAGAAATCGTTCACGCTCTTCGCCGCTCAACCCCAGCCGATCCGCCTCCGCTTCACCGCACGCCGTCACGCAGATTTCCACAGCTATTGCGTGCTTGCGCAGGCTTTCGCTCTGGGTCCACTCGGTGAGTAGCTGCCAGGCCTGCTCTCGCCCGTACTGCTTTTGATCAATCATTTCCGCATTTTACGTGTTGCATACCTTGGTTCGCGTTTCGTGGGGTTTTGTCGGGTTTGATGCCGGTGTTCTCGGTTTGACCCTAAGTTTCTACTTGACAATTATGGTTCACTCGCCGGAGAGTAGCACTTATCGCGGTGCAAAACACCCCGGAGTACCCGCTCTGGCACTCCGCAACTTTGATCATGGCCACCACTCTTGTCAGCGTGGATACACGCGAAGTTGTGCGGTGCGATTACTGCAGTTTGGTGCAGTACAGAACCAGCAACTCCTTGTGCAGAAAGTGTCGCAGGCCTCTTGATATCGAGGAGCCCGCACCACTGGCCCCTCAACTGGTCACAATGCAACAGGCCGCAGCGTCCCAGGAGGCCGGTCTGCAGGTGGCGGCACAGGTGCGCGATATCCGTCGTGCGCGCCACTTGAGCCAGAGGCAGTTGGCGGGACGGATGCAGGTGCCCCGCACTTACATTTCCAAGATCGAAAACGGTAAGGCCATTCCCACGCTGGGCTCTCTTGAGCGGCTCGCAGAGGCGCTTGAAGTGGATATGCGTCAGCTTGTGCGCGACTCTCGCAGCCGTCGCGATGAAGAGGTCGTCAGCGATCATGGCCGACTCGTTCCTTGCGGAGATTGCTGCTTTGCTGCCGCATCTCGACTCTCTGCACCGGACGCTCCTGTATGGCTCGGTGCGCGATATGGCCTCGGGCCGTCGCCGCACCGCGTAGGGGCGGTTGGCGATTCCTTTCGTCTCTTTGGGCGGACGAGACACGCGCTATGCGTGGTGTCCGCCCTTTTGTTTCGTCTGACCCTTTCGTCGCCTTTGCGGCACTCGCCCGCTTGTGCTAGGTTCGATGGTGCCGCCGTTCTTTCTTCGGACAGCCGAAGTACACAGGTTCAGCGGACATTGAGGCGTGCCCCCAGATCGCGCCGGGCCCGGTTGTCTGGCTTGCTGAGTCGAGGAGTTGAGGGCGCCCAGCCTCACTGCGGGACAGAAAGCAACGAGGCTACTGCTTTGCATCCAACTGGCATGCCGCGCATTGACGAACTCACGCCTGAAGAGCGTGCCGTCTATTCCTTATTGAAGCCCGAGCGGCTTCCTCAGCACGTGGCCATCATCATGGATGGCAATGGCCGTTGGGCCGGAAGCCGTTCTCTCAAGCGATTCCTCGGCCACCAGCAGGGCGCCAAGAGCGTGCAACTCGTCACTGAGACGGCATCGCGCATTGGCTTGCCCTGGTTGACCCTCTACGCGTTTTCCCTTGAAAACAATCTCCGGCGGCCCAAGGCTGAGGTCAGCTTCCTTATGCGGCTGCTCAAGACCTACCTTGAGGGAAATGTGCAGCGCATGATGGACAATAACGTCCGCATCCGTTACATCGGTCGCGTGCACGAGTTGCCGCGCGAGGTGCAGGACAGGATGCACTGGGCCGAAGAAACCACAGCGCGCAACACCGGCACGACACTCACATTGGCGCTAAACTACGGTGCGCGTTCTGAAATGGTGGATTCCTTCCGCGCGCTCGCTGCCGAGATCCAACGCAAGCACATTCCCGCCGATCGCATCACCGAAGAAGATATCCACCGCCACCTCTACACGGCGCACATGCCCGACCCCGATCTGCTGATCCGCACTTCGGGCGAGATGCGCATCTCCAACTTCCTTCTTTGGCAGATCGCCTACACAGAGATCTACGTGACAGAACGCCTCTGGCCAGATTTTCGTGGCATCCATCTGCTCGAAGCCATTGCAGCGTTCCAGCGCCGCGAGCGCCGCTACGGTGGACTCAGTGACAGCGTGGGCGAAGTAGAAGAGGATACAGAGCAGATCAAGATCTCGGTTAGCTGAAGTGGGAGTGACCGTCGCACTAAGGAGTCGATTGCGGAATTGGCTTTCCTCTCCCCTTAATCGTCATAAGATCGGCGTGCTGAAATCGGCGATGAACTGAATCCCTGGGATGTCCAGTTTGACAAGTTGCTTATCGCCGGTAAGAAACAGATCGATACCCGCGGACGCGGCGCAGGCTAGGTGAATTGCGTCTGCGATTTTTAATTTCTCTCTTGCGCGAAGTCGGCTGAAGGGGCCAACCGCGCCGCCGTCGAATGGGAGAAAGGAAAATCCCATATCTTCCAGATTGCTTCGAATCATGGGAGCCTTCTGAGGGTGAGGCGATTTCTCGGCACCTGCCATCACCTCACCCAACCCCAGGTAACTCGTGAATAGAAGATCATTTCTTCTGTACGCACGCTCGAGAAGTTCCTGAACGCGCTGAGAAAAAGCCGGGTTACCCTCTAACAAATAGATGAACAGCATCGAGTCCCAGTAAACTCGGCTCATGCCTCATCCTCGTTTTCCGACCTAACCCAGCGCAGAAATGCTTCCCCACCACCGTATTCAGCGAGTTCTTCCTTCAAAACCCCGCGCAACTTCTCTGACAACCGTTTGGCGCGAGCCGCGGGATCCTCTTCAGTTGTGTTGACGATTCGATCGAAGGTCGGGCTCTCAAATTTATGCGCATGCCGCCTTGTCTCCGCCACTCGATATCGAACCACAACCGTTGGACTCATTTTCGAAGGCGGTCCTTCGACTTCTTCAATCTCGAGGCCATTCTCGCGAAGGAATTTCGTCGTCTGGATCGCGCTGCAAATCTGAGGCGTGTGTCCGCCCGGAAATCCTTCGCCAGCCAAATCATTCAATAAATCTCTCACGCGGATCGAAATTTGCCTCTTCCCAGCCTGAATAGCCGGTCCAACATACTTCGATTGAGCCAGTGCCCGGATTCTATCGCTTAGGCCAAGGTTCATAGGTGCCCCTCTCTGAAACACACACAAAGAATATCCTAGATATTCTTTGCGTGCAATAAAAGAAAAATAGACGATCTGTCTATCTCGACTAGCCCCCGAGCATGGCTGATTTGAGTCCGAGCTCCCCCCGTTGGGCGAGAATGAACCGGGCACGCGCGCGGCGCGCTTCCTTCACTTAGATACGGCTGTTCTCGCCAATGAGTTTGCCATCACTTCAATTGTGGAGGAAGTGCCGGAAATTCTCTGCAAGTTGCCGCTGAAATGCATATGCTCTCGGCCGGACAACCGTGCATACGCCCTATTGTGATTCCCCGGCTCCAGTCCCGACCGGCGAGTGTGCTCCCGCTATCTCAGCCCAGCGTTGTATTCTCAACGCTGGAAATGAAACGAATTCTGACCGCTCTTGTTCTGGCTCCGCTGGTTTTGGCCCTCGTGTTTCTCGGCCCAAAGTGGCTGATCACGCTGGTTGTTGCTGGGGTTGCGATGCTCGCTGCCTGGGAGTTTCTGGCGCTCACAGAGCATTGTGGCGCAAAGCCGCCTCGGTTGGCCGTAATGGTTGCGATCGGATGCCTTTTTCTCGGCAACCATCAATGGCCGGACGAAATTGGCACGCTCTTTGGATTGCTCTCGATCCTGCTGCTTGTCTATTGCACATTTAGCTCACCGGTTGAGCGCGCCCTTGCCGACGCGACATCGTGCATTTTTGCGCTCTTTTACCTTGGACTCACGCTCATAACGCTGCCGATGCTGCGCGAGGCTGCAAACGGACCTTCGCTTCTGGCGTTTCTCTTTCTAACGGTCTGGGCGGGAGATACGGCGGCAATGTATGTGGGTCGCAGCCTGGGCCGAAACAAACTGGCTCCAGCGCTCAGCCCAAACAAGACATGGGAAGGGTCGATCGGCTCCGTGGTGGGCGCTGTGGCGGTTGCGGGATTCCTGCTCGGCCTGGCGAATTTTCTTGCCCAGTGGGACTCGGTCAAGCTCTCATTCTCTGAAGGTGCCTGGTGGTACTGGCTCATTCTGGCTGCGCTCGTCAACGTGGCGGCGCAGGTGGGCGATCTGGCCGAGTCCGCGCTGAAACGTTCGGCCGGCGTAAAGGATTCCGGCACTATTCTGCCCGGCCATGGCGGAATTCTCGATCGCATCGACGCACTGCTGCTTGCCGCTCCGGTCCTGTGGTACGCTCAGGGTATCGACTGGGTGATTCACCTGAGACTCTAAGAGATTAGATTTCCGCGGAGTTGCACGACGCACTGCTGCATTCGCTGGACATAAGTAGAACGTTGAAACGACTAGCCATTCTCGGTTCCACCGGCTCCATTGGCCAGAGCACCCTCTCCATCGTCGAACAGTTTCCGGAGCGCTACGCGGTGGCAACGCTTGCCGCTGGGCGCAACATCGAGGAAGCCTTTGCGCAAGTTGTCCGTTGGCGTCCGAAGGTCATTTCTCTCGCAACCGAAGAGCTGGCTGGTCAACTTGTCGGACGCCTTCGTCGAGCCGGGATCTCCGGGACTGAGGTGGTACATGGCAGCGAGGGAACAGTGGCCTGCTCCACCCACCCTGAGGCAGATTTTGTTGTCTCCGCAATTGTCGGGGTCGCGGGTCTGGAAGCCACCCATGCCGCGATCCTTTCAGGCAAGCCGGTTGGTCTTGCCAACAAGGAGTGCATGGTTGCGGCAGGCGAGATCCTGACCGCGGCGGCACGCGATCGCAAAGTTGCCATCCTGCCCATCGACAGCGAGCACAACGCTGTCCACCAGTGCCTTCGGGTGGGCGCGCACGCGGAGGTAAAAGCAATCTGGCTGACGGCGTCGGGAGGGCCATTCCGCCAGCTTCCGCTCGACCAGTTCGCCTCGATCACTCCAGAGCAGGCGCTGAGACACCCGACGTGGGTCATGGGCCGCCGCATCACAATTGACTCCGCAACCATGCTGAACAAGGGCCTGGAGGTAATTGAGGCCTGCCGTCTGTTCGACGTGCCGCCAAGCCAGGTGCGCGTCACCGTTCACCCGCAGTCCACGGTTCATTCCCTCGTGGAATATGTGGACGGGTCGATTCTGGCGCAGATCTCGGTGACGGATATGCGGCTGCCGATTCTCTACGCGCTGGCCTACCCGGAGCGCCCGGCTTCGAATCTAACGTTCGACCTTGCTGCGCTTCGGCACCTGGATTTTGAAGAGCCTGATTTCGAGCGTTTCCCGTGTCTCCGGCTGGCCTTTGAAGCGGCGGAGAAAGGCGGCGCTCACTGTATCGCGCTGAACGCTGCAGACGAAGTGGCGGTAGAAGCCTTCCTGGATCGTCGCATCTCCTTCATGGGAATCCCGGGTACAATTGAGAAAGTGCTTGCATCCACGCCCGAGTCGCACCCCGCAACCATTGCAGATGTACTTGCATCGGACCGGGAAGCGCGTCTGAAGGCTCGCGCGCTTCTTGCCTGAGTTTGAGGCTAGTTGAGCGCCCTGCAGCACAGTATTGAGGTCTGGACTTTACGTGATACATAACCTTCTCGTTACCGCAGTAGCTTTCATTGTTCTTGTCGGCGTCATGGTAGTGGTGCACGAGTTTGGCCACTTTATCGTCGCCAAACTGTGCGGCGTTCGCGTTGAGGCATTTTCAGTGGGCTTTGGCCCGCGACTCTTTGGCGTCAAGCACGGAGACACCGACTACAAGGTCTGCCTGCTGCCTCTTGGCGGCTTCGTCAAGATGACGGGAGAGAATCCTGGTGACGAACCGGTTCTGGACGATCCCGGCGCATTCATGGCGCACCCGCGATGGCAGAGGATGCTTATCGGACTGGCCGGTCCCGCGGCGAACTTTGTCCTCGCCTTTGTGTTGATGATCCTGTACTTCGGCTTCATCAACGAAGTTCCCGATATCAAGGTCACCAAAATCGAGTGGATTACACCGGGGTCGACGGCGGATCAGGCCGGACTACAGCCCGGTGACATAATTCGGCGCTTTGACAACCTCACCAATCCCGATGTGGCCACGTTCACAGACCGCATCAACGAGGTTGAGGACCAAACCGTTCCCGTGACTGTTGAACGTGTGGGCAAGACAATCGAAACCTCAGTGCGCGTGCCGGGAGGATCGAAACCCAACGAGCTTGAATTCAGTCCGGCGGGCATCTTCGTTCAGTATGAGAACGGACCCATCGGAATCGAGCAGATCAGTCCTGGTTCTCCGGCGGAGCAGGCTGGCCTGAAGGCCCACGACGCGATTGCCGCAGTCGATGGTCATGCCTTCCACACCGTGCCGACGCTTCTGGATTACATGAAGACGGGGCAGGGCAAGGCCATGGCGCTTACTGTGCTGCGCAACGGCACGGAACTGCCACCCATCACCGTTCATCCGTTTCAGCAGGATGGGCAGTGGCGCCTCGGATTTATTCCCGCTCAGCCTCCCGACATTCCAGTGCGCATTCAACCCATGAAACTGACGGCTGCTGTCGATGCGTCAAAGGACTTCTGCGGCGAGAATTCGCAGATGATCGTGAAGGTGCTTGAGCGGCTTCTCACGCGAAAAGTCTCAGTCAAGCAGCTTTCAGGACCCGTGGGCATCGCCGTGGCAGCGGGTCAGGCGGCGCAGGCGAAGGAGTGGTACCCGAAGTTTGGCCTGGCGGCCAGCATCAGCCTGAACCTCGGCATTCTCAACCTGCTGCCGTTCCCGATCCTGGATGGCGGCCTGATTCTCATGCTGATTGTTGAGAGCATGATGAGGCGCGACATCAGCATGATCGTCAAGGAGCGCATCTACCAGGCTGCGTTCGTCGTGCTGGTGGCCTTCTTCGCCTTCATCATGTTCAACGACGTGAGCAAGCTGCAGTTCTTCTCGCATTTCAAGCCGTGAAGCAGGGGTCAGGGATCAGAAGAACAGGGAACAAGAGCTGGGATTGGTTGTGAGAGCGAAAGGGTTCGTCGAGTGCCAGTAACGACTCACCAGGTGCGCGTGCGGTATGCTGAAACCGACCAGATGGGCATCGTCTACTACGCCAACTACCTGGTCTGGTTCGAGCTTGGACGCGTGGAACTGCTTCGGTCGCTTGGTCTCGCCTACAGCCAGCTTGAGAAGGAACACGAGTGCATCCTGCCGGTGGTCGAGGCAAGCTGTCGCTATCGCTCACCGGCCCGCTACGACGACGAAATCCTCATTGAGACGCGTCCGGCGTTGCTTCGCAGTTCAGTGCTGAAATTTGCCTATCGCATCCTGCGCAAGGCGAAAGACGGCGAGGAGAACAAGCTCCTGGCCGAGGGCGAGACGGTGCACGTGGTCTGCGACGACCAGTTGAACAAGAAGCCGCTACCTGAGCACTATGCCGAGGCGCTAAGAGCGCTGATGGCACAGCACCGAGACTGAGCCTGCTGACCCTCTCTGAGGCGCCTGCAGAGACGTACCATAATATGGGATCTGGCACCCCCCCCCCCCCCTCCCTATCTCTGCAAGGAAATTCCTTATTTTCAATAATTTAAGAGATGGGTGTGTCGCCAAATTCCTCTCAGCATTGGACTTAGCCGCAGATTCCTCTCAGTAAAGGAGTTAGGGGCGAAAAGAGCAGTTCTTAGCTCCCAGCTTCCAGCTCTCTGCTCCTTTTCAGTAGTCGGGGAGACGCGATTCCGCTCTGGAGGAGCTGCTATCTCAAAGGCAGATCGGATGCGCGGACATGCTCATGCCTATCTTCCATTGTGCGCCGGGAGGGGGAAATGATCTGCAAGCAAGGGGTGCGGTTTGATCATTCCGGTCTGCTTGAAATTCACCCGAAGATTGGGGTTCTCACGGCTTCTGAGGTTGCGTCACTCAGAGAGTGCATTGGCGATTTACGCTCGTCGAGTATCCGTGCAATGAAGCCGGAGGATGACTGATGCCATGCGGCCGTTTTGCAGTACTGATCGGAACCGGGGACAGACTTCATGCTTCGCCAGGCGGCTCACCTCACAGGAAAACAGTCGAGGTCGTTGGCGAATACGACAGGACCCGAAAAGTGACGCTGTATTTCTGCTTGTGTCTCATTCTCCCTTCCCAAAGTCCGCAGCATTCGATGCGACAGTATCAACCGCTTGACATGAGCATTCGCAGCAATCATCCCGATTACGGAAGGTGGCATATGGAGGCGCCTTTCCACTCCGGTAGCGCCCTCCGGTACGGCGTTATGAGCGACGAACAAATCTGCGTCCAACGCGAGCTGCGTCAGTCCGTCTCCTTCGCCGTTCGTATCTCCACTAAAAACGATCCGCTTGCCGCCCATTTCCACTCGCCATGCCAGCGCGGGAAACCCACCATGAATGACGCGTACTGCGTACACGACCATGTCGGAGTTTCGGAACACGAGTACAGGTTTGGAACCGGCTGCGACATCATGCGGTTCTAGTGTGTAGCTTCCTTCCGCACCCGGCTCCACTAGGTCGCTCAGGTAGCGCCAGGCTCCGTGCGGTTCACTGAAAAGATCGCGCACAAACTCAGTCGTGGACGGCATAAAGTCGTTTCCCGGAGGACCGTACACCGGCAGCGGGCGCTTGCGGTCTTCAAACCAGGAAGAAAAAACCAAAGCGGGAAAATCGCCGCTGTGATCGATATGAAAATGGCTGAACAAAACAACATCCACCTGGGACATCTGCGCTCCGCTCTCCCCGAAGCGTAGTGCGCTGCCTCCACCGGCATCAACGATGACACGTGCGGTGCCGTGATCCCATATGAGATAGCTGGTGGACGCTCTCTTATCCTGCAACTCCGGGCCGCCGGAGCCGAGTACCTGAACCGCCAGTCCGGCGGAACCGCAGGATTGCGCCTTCGCGGGCGAGACTTCATACATGGAAAAGAGGATCGCTAAGGCAAGAAGCGCTTTTCCCGACCATCTTTGCGAATGTGCGAAGTCGCCGTGGGTTTCCATTTCACACCACCAATCCGCCCGACCCTTCAACGATAGCCGAATTGGGAACGGGAATGTCGGCTAGTGTCCATGGATGGGATGATGGGCCTGGGTGTCGAGCTGAAGACTTCAGATCAAATCGCTCGTTGACGGGGTTCTGGGCGGGTGGTCGGCTATGCGGATAAGTGCAACCGCAGTCATACATGTCGCGTTGCGCCACCCAAGACCGATAAAGATTCGGCGGGTTCGTAACGTCTTTGATTTTGCATTTATGGGCAGGTCCCCTCGGCTTGGCTCGGGATGACCGCCGTGGGGTGAGGTTCGCGGATTCCTCCCATGCCGCGATGAAACTGCGTCATGGATGGGCACCCAGTGTGTCGTTTCGTACGCTTCGAAACGGTTGTTGGGGATGACCGCATTGGAGTGAGGTTCGCGAATTTCCCACCCATGACGCGATGAAACTGCGTCATGGATGGGGCACCCGCGGGCTGGTGGGCGACGAAGTCGTGATCACACTGGATGTGCAATTCATCATGGAGTAAAACGGAGGTGTCACGATTTCTGAACGTTCTGGGTGTCACGATGACTGAATCTTCTGATCTTCGGCTGACGAGAATGCCGCTCAACGGCGGCGGCCATATGCCCGCACTCGGCTTTGGCACCCTGATTCCCGATGCAGCCGTGACGATAACTGCGACCAGAGACGCGCTGGAAGCCGGATTTCGACACTTCGATTGTGCGGAGCGATACCGGAACGAGCGCGAGGTAGGCGAGGCGTTGCAGGTAGGACTTGCCGCTGGAGGGATCGCGCGCGAAGACATTTTCGTTACCACAAAGTTGTGGAACACCAATCATCGGCCCGAGCGTGTCGAACCGGCCTTCGAGGCGAGTCTGGACAGACTCGGGCTCAAGCTATCTGGATCTCTATCTCATTCACACTCCGTTTGCATTTCAACCGGGGGACGAGCAGGATCCGCGGGATCAAAACGGCAATGTCATCTACGACAACGGAGTGACTTTGCTCGACACCTGGAGAGCGATGGAAAGTCTCGTGGACCATGGCAAATGCCGGGCCATCGGACTGTCGGACATCAGCTTGAACGAACTGTTGCCCATCTACGAATCTGCAAGAATCAAGCCAGCCGTGGTCCAGGTCGAAGCACATCCGTATCTGCCGGAAACGGAGCTTCTGGAATTCTGCAAGGAGAAGGGTATTGTGTTTTTGGCTTTTGCGCCATTGGGTCACGGAATGAGGCCGGGGCTGCTCGAAGATCCAGTCATTTCGGCAATCGCCGCACGAGTTGGAAAGACGCCGGCACAGGTGCTGCTGGCATGGGCGGTGCAGCGTGGCACGGCTTTGCTTACCACGCCCAAAACTGCGGCTCGCGCGAGAGAGAATTTTGACATCTCCGCCCTTCCGGAAGACGCGTTTAACGAAATCAATCGCATTCAGACCAGGCAGAGGCTCAATGAAGTGGTGAAGACAGGCATCCCGGGTTTCATTCCACAAGGTAAATGAACATGAAAGCCAAACAGCACCTGGAGCAGTCCATGCAAGAGGAACAAATACGTGAAGCCCTGAATGCGCACTGGCACGCGTCGGCAGCCGGCGATGCAAACGCGGAACACGATATTTACGATGACGATGCCATTTGTGATTATCCCCAGTCAGGCGAGCGAATCCTCGGGCGAAGCAATTTGCAGGCCTTGCGGAGTCATCATCCCGGCAAGCCGTCAGGTTTCAACGTCAAGCGAATTCTCGGAAAAGGTGATCTCTGGATCACGGAATACACCATCACCTACCAGGGGCGACCGGCATACACAGTGAGCATTATGGAGTTCCGCAACGGTAAGGTCGTGCACGAGACACAGTATTTCGCGGATCCCTTCGAGGCGCCGGCCTGGCGGAGCCAATGGGTTCAGCAGATCGCGTGACGCCGAATTGAAGTGCGATTAGTGCAGAAATGTCGGGTAGCGTTCAGAAATGGAGCCGTGGGTGCTTGTGGAGAAAAGCCCGGGCCTGAAGGCCGGGCACATCCAGTGTCGGCATTCAGCGGGCTGAAGTCCGCTGGTCCCTCCATTCTAAGACGGAAGGCATCGCTCTAAAGGATTGCCTCGGAGCGGCCGTTTCGCTGCGAGTTGCAGTCGGCGCATGCGGTCAGCAGGTTTTCCTCGCTCTCATCTGCGGTGTCAGTTGGATGGGCCGAGTCCAGCGTTGCGGTGAAGCGGGTCAACTGCTTGCCGCAGTGCCGGCAAACATAGCCGTCGCGCTCAAAGATGCGGGTGCGTCTTTCGCGCGCGTGGTCTGCGCCGGAGACCGGAAACAGCTTCGATTCCTCAGCCGATCTCTCGGCGCGAAACTTTCGGCAGGCCTCGATCTCATCCGGAATGAGCACCCGGTAGGGCGTGCCCTGGCGGTTGGGTTCGCCCATTTTCCGGATCGCCCCGATCTGCTCGAGTGCGCGCAGCGTGTCCTGCACCTTACCCAGCGAGATGTTGTTTTCTGCCGCGTTGGTGTAGGACGACTTGACGACGGCGCGGCGCAGGCTGCTTCGGCTTACGCGAATGACCGGATTGCCATCCTTCGCGATCGAGTGGCGGAAGAGGAACCAATAGAATGCGGCATCGTAGGCCGTGAGAATTGGTTGGAGATCGTCCACGATCTCCTGGATGATGACCGGCAGCTCGAGCGCGGAGAACCCCGCATCTCCCTGCGGTGACACGGCGGACTCCACTTCGAGCTCGCTCAGAAGCTGGCGTATCTTCTCAATGCGCGCGTTCATGTTGCACAGAATTCTACGCCTTGTATCCGCCGCCTCGGGGCAGACCATCCCCGTCACTTTGCGGGAACATCCTTGTGGCTTCTCCCGTATGCAGACCCAGGGGCCTAATATGCAAACGTTGCGCCAGGATATCGCGTACGCACTCAGGCAGATGCGTCTGTCTCCCATTTTCAGCCTGACCGCCATGCTGACGCTGGCTCTGGGAATCGGCGCGACGACGGCGATTTTCTCGCTCATTCACTCCGTCATGCTCAAATCGCTGCCGGTTGCGGATCCGGCGAGCCTGTATCGCGTGGGAGAGGGCAACGACTGCTGCGTTCAAACGGGCCCGCAAGACAAGTGGGGCCTGTTTCCCTACGAGCTTTACAAGCGCATTCGCGCTGCCGCGCCGGAGTTTGAGCAGTTAGCCGCGTTTCAGGGGGGCAGATCGGGGTTCAGCGTGCGGCGCGGTGAGTCTGACCAACTGGCCAAGCCTCTGAGCGGCGAGTTCGTCTCGGGGAATTACTTCGCGACATTTGGCATTCAGGCGTTTGCAGGACGCACGCTGACGCAGGCGGACGACCAGCCTTCCGCAGCACCGGCGGCGATGCTTACCCACCGCGTGTGGCAGCAGCAATACGGGTCGGACCCGAAGGTCGTTGGCTCGACCTTCATGCTCGACGGCCATCCCTTTACCATAGTCGGCATTACTCCGCCGGGCTTTTACGGTGAGACGCTGCGCAGCGATCCGCCGGAGATCTTTGTGCCGCTCGAGCAGGAGCCGCTGCTGATGGGGAAGAACACCATCCTGAAGCAGTCGAGTTCATGGCTGCGGCTGATCGGCCGTTTGCGGCCCGGCGCCAAAGCGGATGGGCTCTCGGCGCGCTTCACCGCGATCATGCGACAGTTCCTGCTGAACGATCTCGGCGCGGAGTTTCCGCAGTTTTTGCCGCAAATAAAGGCCGCGGTGCCGAAACAGAACATCAACGTGGTTGCGGGCGGCGCCGGCGTGGCCGAAATGAAAGAGGGATACCAGGCCAGCCTGCGCATATTGTTTGCCGTCTGCTGTCTTGTGCTTCTGATCGCCTGTGCGAATATCGCAAACCTGCTGCTGGCCCGGGGCTCGGCTCGCCGCGCACAGACGTCAGTGCGTCTTGCGCTTGGCGCGTCGCGAAGGCGCCTGATTCGCCAGTCGTTGACGGAAAGCGTTGTGCTCTCGGTTATGGGCGGCGCGGGTGGGGTGCTGGTTGCGTGTCTGGGAGTCAAGGTCATGGTTGCGCTGGCGTTCCGGTCGGCACACTACGTGCCGATTGATGCCACTCCATCACTGGCGATGCTCGGCTTTGCATTCGGTGTCTCTCTCCTCACCGGACTGCTGTTCGGGACTGCGCCGGCGTGGCTGACATCGAAGGCTCAACCTGCCGATGCGCTGCGCGGCGCGAATCGCAGCACGCGCGATGGCGCATCGCTGTCTCAGAAGTCGCTGGTCGTGGTACAGGCGACGCTGTCTGTGGTGCTGCTTTCCGGGGCAGGCCTGCTGACTCGCAGCCTGCAGAAGATGGAACACCAGGACTTTGGGTTTGAGACGGACCATCGCGTGAATCTCAGCGTGAATGCGCCGTTCTCGAGCTATTCGCCCGCGAAGCTTGACGCGACTTACCGAGCGCTGCGGACGCGGCTGGAACGCATTCCCGGCGTGCAGAGCGCTGCGCTTGCGCAGTACACGCCGTTCACCGATAACTGGGGCGAACTGGTCATTCGCCAGGGACAGGGAGTCCCGAGCATCGGGGTGGATTCAGATACATCATGGGATCATGTCGGCCCCGGCTACCTGGAGACGATGGGGCAATACATCGTGCGCGGACGCAGATCACCGAGCAGGACACAGATGCGACGCAGAGCATCGCGGTGGTGGACGAGGCGTTTGTGCGCAAGTTCTTCAAGCCAGGCGAGGATCCTATCGGAACGCGCTTCGGGCTCGATGACGTGAAGTACAGCAGCACGTTCGAGATTGTAGGCGTGGTACACACCGCGAACTACACCGATCCGAGCGGCAAGTGGCGGCCGCCATTGTTCTTTGTGCCACTGGCGCAGCATGGGCACTATGACCTCGCCATGGCACAAATGATCGACGACCGCACGCACCTGATCGAGAGCGTCGTGCTGCAGGTGCGCGGCAGCATGGATGGGTTGGAGCCGCAAGTGCGCGCGGCGTTCGCCGAGGTGGATCCGAACCTGACGCTCACTCGTATGCGGACTATGCAGCAGCAGGTGGCAGACAGGCTCGACCAGGAGCGCAGTGTTGCCCAGTTGACGGGACTGTTCGGCCTGCTGGCGCTGGTGCTTGCTGCCGTGGGACTGTACGGCGTGACTGCCTACAGTGTCGAGCGGCGCACGAGCGAGATAGGCGTTCGCATCGCCCTCGGCGCGGACAGGTCCAGCGTAATCAGAATGGTGCTGCGCGGTGCGTTTTTGCAGATCCTTATCGGACTGGTGATCGGCATTCCGGCTTCGATCGGGTGTGCGCGCTTGATTGCCGCCCAGTTATACCAGGTGAAGGGCTGGGATCCGCTGGTTCTGGGCGGCTCGGTTCTTGCGCTTGCGCTGTGCGCTCTGGCGGCCAGCATTTTGCCGGCAGTGCGCGCCGCGTCGATCAACCCGGTGCTTGCGCTGCGAGTGGAGTAAGGCGGGTTCGCTGCGACCAGCGCGGCCTAAGCGGGTGCGCCGGAGATGGGGTGTTGCTCAGTTGCGCGCCGGCCCCTCTGATTCACGCGCCGCTCAAATCCGTCGCTACGCAGATCCGGGGCGCCAGCGCGACGTTCCTTCGTATTCCTGCGCCGATCATGGACATGGTTGTTGTCAGGCGTCAGGGTCGATGGGGACTCGCGCAGGTCTGTGACAACGGGGGGCGTTACGTCGCCATCGATTTCCATGTTGCACGCTGCGTTCCCGTTGGTCAGGAGCTTATTCAAAATGGGCATCGTGACGCGTTGCGTTTCGATGAAGTCGACTCCGTCGGCGGTCAAAGCGAAGTCAGAATTGTCGGCCCTTGTGATGTAGCCCTTCTTTACGAGGTACCAGGTGGTGAAGTCGAGGTAGTCGCGCGGAAAGCCCATGCGCTTTTCGATTTCGGCGAGGCTTACCTCTGGGGAGAAAGGGTTGGAACGCCGCGCATAGTAAAGCAACGCCAGGACGGCGAGGCGCCGGTTCATCTCGCCCTGTACCTGATCCATGAAGTCAACCACGTTCGATAGCGGCGTTTGGACGGGACGCTCGTGCGTATACTCACGGTCGTATTCGGCGCGGAGATCGGGATCGGACAGGATGTCGTAGGCTGCTTTCAGCAGGAAAAACTTCTCGGGATCGCCGGACTCCGGGTTGTCAGGATGAAAGCGCGCGGCAAGGAACTTGTAAACGCGGTGAATGGTCTCTGTGTCTGCGTTGGGGCTGATTTGGAGGAACTCATAATAATCGTGGGTTTTTGCTTCGAGCATTTGCGTCCTCTTGCGTGCCGCGGGGATTAGAAATCAAGCTGGAATCAATGAGAACCTGTGTAAGCATTGAAGCACTAAATCTTCTGCCTGCATATACTTCCGGGTGGCTAATCCGCGTCAATGCGGTTGCTACTTTTGATGTATGACCTTTGCGGGTTACCGGTCGAAGGCCTGGGTTACTGGTGAGTTTCTGTGAGTCGGCGGGAACTGGAATGACTGAGGCGCATCCAGAGGAGCAATTTATCTGGCTGAGCAGGAGCGGGTGCGGGACTAGGGCCTGCCAATTGGAGCCAGGGGAGTTGTGCGCAGAGAAGCCGTCTTCGATGGCAGCACAACCGCAAGCGCAAAGCCGTCGTAGCCCTTGCCGGCCACGGTCTGCAGCATGGTTGCGCTCAATCGCGGATTGGAAGCCATGAGTTCTGTGAAGCGCCGAACGCCCTGGATATTTGGATCGGGACTTTCCGAGTCGACAATTTTTCCGTCCCGTACAACATTGTCGGCGACGATCACCGTTCCGGGCCGCGACAGCTTCAGGGACCAATCGAGGTACTCCGGATAGCTCGCCTTGTCGGCGTCGATGAAGATCAAGTCGAAAGGCGCGGCGCGTTCGGCTGCAAGCGATGCGAGAGATTCACTGGCGGGGCCTTCACGCATTTCCATTCGATCGAGGACCCCGGCGCGTGCCAGGTTTGCGCGTGCAATCTCTGCATGGCGGGGCTCAAGCTCCAGCGTGATCAGGCGGCCATCTTCAGGGAGAGCGCGGGCCAGCCAGATGGTGCTGTATCCGCCGAGAGTCCCAATTTCAAGGACCCGTCGCGCGCCGGAGATGCGCACGAGCAGCTCAAGGAACTTGCCCTGCAGCGGGGTAACGTCGATGGCGGGGAGGCCGGCATCGCGATTGGCACGCAGGGCCGCATCGAGGCCTTCGTCGGAGGGTAAGAGACGCTGTTCGAAATAGCGATCGACCGCGGCCCATGGATGACTCCCATTCTGTTTCTTCTTCATCGCGGTAGACTACCTCCCAGGATTGGCATTCACGATCCGGAGCGAGAGTCAAATCTCGCAAATACGAAACAGGGCCGAGATCCCGGCCGAATGGAGAAGCGCGATGGATAAAATCCCCGGCGTTCTCACCGGTATCGTAAGAGACGTCACGGATCCCGACAAACTGGGGCGGGTGCGAGTTCTGGTTCCCGCGCTTGACCCCTCCAATCCCATCGGTTGGGCGCGGGTGGTTCGACCGTACGGGGTATCCAACGAGGCGTGGTTTACCCCCGCGGTGGACGACACGGTTCTTGTGGCGTTCGAATCAGGAGATGTCCGTGGGCCGTACATCATTGGTGCACTGTGGAATCCGCACGATCGACCGCCTGTGACCAAATGACGACCGTGAGCCGCATTTGCATGCAGTATGGGGCACTCGGCGTTGTGACGGGGTTGAAGTGGAGAAAAGCGGATCCTTCGCTCCCGGCTTCGCCACCCCATGAACGACACGTCGTTTACCAGGCCCCAAGCGGGCTCCGCTCCGTCGAAAATCATGGAAAGCGATAGAGATGCAGGTTCCTCGACTCGTCCGCTGCGCGGACTCGCTCGGAATGACCACGGTATGAGTTTCATGAGGCTTCGTATGCCATAACGCCCATGAGCACTCAGGAGACAATTCTTCATCTGTCGAGAATCTGGCGGTCTACTTGTCGCGGGCGACAACGAAATCCGGAACCCAGAGCAGGGCGCGCTTGAAGTCGGAGTCGGGGAGGGATGCGAGCGCCTGGCGCGACTGCTCGGCGTAGCGGTCGGCGGCGGCCATGGCGTATTCGACGGAGCCGTTGCGCTTGAGAATCTCGCGAATCTGCTCGCGGCTTACGTGCTCGAAGCTGCGGTCGTCGAGAACGCGCTGAATGGCCTGGCGGTCGCGGGCGGTGCCGTGGTCGATGGCGTGGATCACGGCGAGCGTGGCCTTGCCTTCGCGCAGATCGCTGGCCACGGGCTTGCCGAGCACCTCTTCGGTGGCGGTCAGGTCGAGCACGTCATCGACGATCTGGAAGGCCAGGCCGACGGCGCGGCCGTAAGCGGCCAGCTTGTCTTCCTGAGCTTCGGTGGCGCCGGCGAGCACCGCACCGAGGCGCATGGAGACCGAGAAGAGGCAGGCGGTCTTGCGGAAGATCAGGTCGTAGTACTCGGCCTCGGAGACGGCCTTGCCGAGCTTCTGAATCTGCAGCAGCTCGCCCTCGACCATCTGCTGGGTGAGCCCGATGAGCAGATCGAGGACGCGCAGGTTCCTCTCTTCGAGAGCCACCCTGAAGGCCTGCATGTAGAGCCAGTCGCCGGCGAGCACGCACTTTTCGTTGCCCCAGGTGGTGTTGGGCGAGGGGCGGCCGCGGCGGGTTTCCGCGCCGTCGATGATGTCGTCGTGGACCAGGGTGGCGGTGTGGACCATCTCGACCACCGCGCCGAGGCGGATGGCGCTGGGGCCCGAGTAGCCGAGGAGATGCGCGGCGAGCAGCAGCAGCGACGGGACGAATGCGCTTGCCGCCGCCTTCGCGCAGGTACTCGGCGATCTCGGTGATGGTGCTGACGCTGGAGGCGGCGTCGCGGCCCAACTCCTGCTCGATCGCGACGAGATCTTCCCGCAGCAGGTCGAAGACCTCTCTCGCCGTCGCTATCGCCAGGGTGCTCAAAGTCTCGGTTCTACTCTTCGAGTCTGCGCGCTGCCGTCTAGTTGGTGCGGTAATTGGTGAACTGCAGATCGACGCCGAGGTCTTTGCCCCGAAGCAGTGGCAATGATGGCCTGAAGGTCGTCGCGATCCTTGCCGGATATTCTCACAGTATCGCCCTGAATGCTGGCCTGCACCTTCTTTTTTGAATCCTTGACGATGCGCACAATTTCCTTGGCCTTTTCAGTGGGGATGCCCTGCTGAAGGCTGATCTTCTGGCGGACGCTCTGGCCGGCGGCGGGCTCCAGCTTGCCGTAGGTCAGGTTTTTGAGCGAGACGCCGCGCTTGACCAGCTTCTGGCCGAGGATCTCCTTGACGGCCTCGAGCTTGTACTCGTTGGCTGAGGCAAGTTGAATGCTGTCGTTGCCTTCCAGGTTGATCTCGGAGTGGGAATCCTTCAGGTCGAAGCGCTGGCGAATCTCCTTGAGCGCCTGATCGATCGCGTTGCGGACTTCCTGAATGTCCACCTTGCTGACGATGTCGAATGAATTGTCCTGAGCCATATGTTTCCGATTCCTTAGGTGGCTGATTGCCGCTGCTCATGCGGCCTGGACTGGCCGGTGCAACTTTACCAGTTTCCCACGTCGGCCGGCAGGTGAAACAGCCGGATGAAGTTTCTGGTGGTCGCGGCGGCGATTTCGTCGGCGCTGACGCCGAGCGATTCGGCGAGCGTCTGGGCGGTTTGCGTGACCCAGGCAGGCTCGTTGCGCTTGCCGCGGTGAGCCGCGGGAGCGAGCCAGGGAGCGTCGGTTTCGACCAGCATGCCGTCGAGCGGCATGCGGGCGGCCACGTCGCGCAGCGGCTGCGCCTTGGGGTAGGTGAGGTTGCCGGCAAAGGAGACAAGAAAGCCCAGGTCGAGCGAGCGCCGAGCCTGCTCCCAGCCGCCGCCGAAGCAGTGCATGATGCCGCCGAGGCCGGTGTGACGCCAGTGGTCGTCGAGCACGTCGAAAGAGATCGATCCCAGGCGTCGGTGGATTCGTTCGTGCCGCGGCAATGGATGAGGATGGGGCGCTTGCGCGCGGCGGCGATTTCAAGCTGGCGGATGAGGCCTGCGCGCTGGACGTCGTGCGGCGCGCCCTCGTGGTAGTAGTCGAGGCCGATCTCGCCGCAGGCGATGACTTCGGGCTCGGCGAGCAGGCTGTCGAGTTTGGCGAGGGCGGCGTCGTCGGCTTCGGGGGTGTTGTGGGGATAGATGCCGGCGCTGGCGTAGAGGCGCGGCATGTCCGGGCGTGCCGTTGAACTGGCGGCAGATGTCGAGGGCCTGGTGCATCTCGGCGGGGCCTTCGCCGATGCCGATGGAGAGCACCGCGCCGACGCCGGCCTCCCAGGCGCGGCGCAGCATGGCCGCGCGGTCGTCGGCGTAGCGCGGGCTGTCGAGGTGCGCGTGGGAATCGATGAGGAACTGAGCATGCGGAGACCTCCTTGCGAGTTGCGGCTGTGGTTCAACGCCCGGATCTCAACCATGACCAGTTATTCTGGCAGTTGCCTCTACTTCAGCCGCGCGCCGAGCGGACATCTTCCAGAAATCCGGCGAGCACCGGCGCGCCGTCGGGCAAGGATGCCGCCAGCAGCATGCCGTTCGACTCGAGGCCGCGCATCTTGCGCGGAGCAAGGTTGGCGACGATGACGATCTTGCGGCCAATCAGCTTTTCCGGCTCGTAGTACTGGGCGATGCCGGCGAGGATCTGGCGCTTTTCGTAGCCGAGATCGACTTCGAGACGCAGCAGCTTGTCGGCCTTGGGAACGCGCTCGGCGACCAGAATCTGCGCGACGCGCAGATCCACCTTGGCGAAGTCGTCGATGGTGATGAGCTGCAGGCTGCTCCGGTGGTCGCAGCAGGAGTCTGAGCGGAGTGCCTTGGCGGAGGCGGTGGCGGGCGTTGTGGCTGAGACGGCTGCTGGCCAGCTCGGCGGGCACCGGGTGCACCTGCGCGGTTGCAACGGGCTTCGCGGCGTCGATGGGGGCGTGTGGTCGGCGCGGTGGCCTGCGTTGCTGCCGGTTTCTGTCGGTTGCTGAATCGCCGGCGCCGGGCTGAAGCTTGGCGGTCCTGTACCGGCCATACCGATGGACGAAGCGGAGGTGGAGCAGGGGCAACCGGCAGAGCGGATGCTGGGAGCTTCCGGCGCGGACTTGGGCGCGTTCTCCTGCTGGCTTGCGGCTTCAACGGCGCTGCGATTGTTCTCGTCTTCGAGATTCTGCATACGGTCGACCGCGTCCTTTTCCGCGCGGGGAAAGAGCGGCGCGGGTTCGCCGAATTGTGTTCCGGCCTTCAATCCGCCCCACGCGAGATTGGTGAGAAATGACTGCTTTGCGGCGTCTGCAATCTCGCCCTGGCCCAAGCTGCTGCCAGACCTTGGCGGCCGAGTCCGGCAGGATGGGATAGACCAGCGCGGTGATGATGCGAATGGCCTCGGCGGCCGTGGCCAGCACGCGCGCCTGCAGCGCGGCGTGATCGGCATCGGAGCGGTCGGCGGGCTTCTTCCACGGCGCGTTGGCGGTGAGATAGCCGTCGGTTTCGGCGACCAGGATCCACAGGGATTTCAGCGCCTCAGAGAAGTTCAGCTCGTCGAAGGCCGGACCGAAGGCGGCGATGGCGCGGGTCGGCGCTTTCGCGCAGCGCGGTTTCCGCAGGCGTGTCGGGCGCCGGCCTCAGGCACGACTCCGCCGAAGTACTTGTGCACCATGTTGACGACGCGGCTGACGAGGTTGCCGTAGCCGTTGGCGAGGTCGCCGTTGTAGCGCTGGACCAGCGCGTCGAAGCTGAAGTTGCCGTCCTGGCCGAAGGGAATCTCGCGCAGCAGGAAGTAGCGCAGCGCATCGGCGCCGAGCACTTCCGTGCACCGTTTCGGCGCGCACGATGTTGCCGCGCGACTTCGACATCTTGCCCTGATCGAAGAGCAGCCAGCCGTTGGCGCGCACCGAGCGCGGCGGCGGGAATGCCGGCGGCCATCAGGAACGCGGGCCAGTAGACGCAGTGGAAGCGGCTGATCTCCTTGCCGATGAGGTGCATGTCGGCGGGCCAGAATTTTGCGAAGCGCGCCTGGTCGGCGGGATCGTCGGAGCCGTAGCCGAGCGCGGTGATGTAGTTGGCCAGCGCGTCGAGCCAGACGTAGACGACGTGCTTTTCGTCGCCCGGCACGGGAATGCCCCAGGAGAAGCTGGTGCGGCTGACGGAGAGATCCTTGAGGCCGCTGCGGACGAAGGAGATGACCTCGCGGCGCGTCGATTCCGGGCTGCATGAAGCCGGGGTTGGCCTCGTAGAACTCGAGCAGCTTGCGCTCGAAGGCGGAGAGCTTGAAGAAGTAGTTTTCTTCGCTGACGGTCTCGGTGATGCGGCCGCAATCGGGGCAGGGAGTGCCGGGAGGCACGTCGACACACGCTTCGTCGGAGACGCAGTACTGGCCGGTGTAGGAGCCCTTGTAGATGAAGCCGCGTCGCGCAGCGTGGCGAAGAGCTTTTGCACGCCGCGCTTGTGGCGCTCTTCGGTGGTGCGGATGAAGTCGTCGTAGGTGAGGCCGAGCCGGTCCCACAGGCCGCGAAACTCGGCGGAGATGGCGGTCGGCGAAACTCCTGCGGCGTGCGGCCGGCCAGCTCGGCGGAGCGCTCGATCTTCTGGCCGTGCTCGTCGGTGCCGGTCAGGAACCAGGTGTCGATGCCCAGGGCACGCTTGCGGCGCGCGATGGCGTCGCAAACGATGGTGGAGTAGGCGTGGCCGAGGTGCGGCCGCGCATTCACGTAGTAGATGGGCGTGGTGAGGTAAAAGCGGGCTGAACTGGACACGGGATCAGTCATGAGGAGTATGCGCCGCGCCCTTACAGGAAAGAACAGGACTTAAACGGCATCCATTCTCCATCTTACGGCATGCGTGTTCGGCGACTGCCGACCCTGACGTGGTACGGGGAGAAGGGTGTATCCAGTCACCGACGGTCTGCCTGAACTTGGAATGGGTTGTTTCTGTCGCATGTGCGGGGTCGCTGAGTGACTTGACGATTTAGCGATCGAGTCTGGAAGACAAGAAGAAGACTTGAGAATTTGCGCTAGTTCTATTTCAGGTCTCAGAAACGAGACTGGTGCACACGAATCACTTAATACCCGGGTTATCCGCCGGCGTGAATTATCAACTCAACAAGCTTGTGCCGGTGATTCTTCTGACATCGATATACGGATAATTCGTGAAGACATTTTCAATTGCATCGAGACTGGACTTGCTCCACAGTGGTTCAGTTGTGCTGAATACAACCATTGTGGCGCCCATCTTCACAGCAAGGTCTCTGTAGCGTTCAGCAGTCATCTGCGCGCTCATTCCCTTGGATTTGAGGCCATTACGGCTTTTGGCTTCCCCGATGCATAGTCGACCGTCGGTGACGCAGCACACGTCAAGTTCGAGGTATGCTTTTGAGCTGCCCTTCGGAGTGATCCGCAGTTCAGGGCAGTGGAGAAAACTATCACTTGACTGCCTGCGAAGATAGTCAAGAGTGAGAAGAGGAGTGTCGCCGTTATATAGCAGAGTCAAATAGACGATTTCATCAAGCTTGTAAAACAGCGCCGGCTCGCTCGGGTATCTCCAACTTTTTCTCGAGTAGGGTTGGATTGTTCCGCAACGTCGACAGGCGAAGGTGTGGCTGATCTCCGAAATGGAGAACCATGCAACATCGGAGCAACGGCCGCACTGGAAAATGAAGCCTCGATGGAAGATTCCTTTTGAGATATATGTGTCGATGGTTTTTATGGCCCCCTCGTCGCTGCCAAGAATTTTGGAGATGGCGGCGAAATTCAGATAGCGTCTGCCATCGTTGAGAAATGTGCCGTCATCATGAGTTCCCTTGGGCGGGTCCGCCATATCAAGATACTTCTTGAGTAGCAGGCGCTGTTGCTCAAGGCGAAAAGCATAGCCAATCTCATCAAGCCCGCCAAATATTTCGCAAGCCTGCGATCCGTAAACCCCCTTGTCTGACACGGCATACTCATACCCGCAATCGCTCAAGATGACACGGAATATGGATTCACAGTCGGCGTCCCCGAATGCTCGGTCGGAGAATATTTAGGTCCATATCGGTACCGAAAACCATCATGCCCGGGCAGGAATAGGAGATTCCATCGCGACCTGATCGCGCGTCGGAGAGATTCGGTCCTGAGACGATAAATGCGCCGAGAGCAGGGTGTCGTGGGAGCAAATGCTTTTCAAATGTGATATCGACCATCCAGCGATGGAGTTGGGGATTGAGCGGATTTATCTTTGCGGGGCGCGGTGAGTCGAACCAACCTGGAAGCTCATTGTCAACCAGCATCCGTGTGGTAATGTCGCCGAAATTCCCATCTGTGCAACATCTAGAGGGGTATTCCAATTGCGATTGGACGAGTTCGGCGGTCATCGCTTCGACGGAAACTGATGTGCGTGATGTCGTCGTTTGGATCTTTGTTCTTACTTCCTGCAATTCCTCTATCGAGACCGTAAAGCTCGCAATCGCCAATTGCTCGCTGTGTTCTACTTTGGCAATTTCGACCGCTGCATTCACCGCCTTCGATAAACGGGATGAATAACCACCAGTTGTTTCTAAGAACCACTTGGGAAGCCACAGTGATCTGCCCTGTAACGATTGCAACGCGTAGTAAATGCAGAACTCGTTTATTGAGTCGCCAACCAACACAACAGTGGGCAGTTGGTACCGTCGCGCTCTAACGGATCTGTAGAACGCGAGGGCGGTCATAGACAAAGACAGCGGAGTCGGAGTTTTTAGCGTGATACCTGGGTGAATCCCAAACGAAATCAACTGCGACTCGCTGTAGTCACTCATCTTCAGAAAATGCGGTGTGACATTCACTCCACCCAACTCAGACAGGTAGTCTGGATTATTCGCTCCGATCCTGGCGGCGATCCAAATATCTGGCGGCGCTTTGTCGTTCTCAATGTCTCTAACAATCTCTGCAACAACCTTGGACGAATCAGCTTTAGGAATCACGTCCAACACTTGGGTCAGAGGATATGACGGCGAGGCTCCGCGAGAGATATACGCGATGGATATTTGCCGCTTGTTGTCTGGAGTGTGAATCGGCTCGAAGTGGATCGCTGCGAGGCGCAAAATAAGTTGTTGTGAGAGTTCCTCTGAGATTGAGAAGTCGTCTAGAAAGCTTTCTCCCAAACTCTGCTCGAAATGAGTTCGGAGACCTTCTTCTGTCATCCCGCTCGACGTGAGATTGGCATTCACCTGAGCCTCTAAGATGCTGCTGAATCTTTCGGGATTCAGCCTTCTCAAATCCTTGCCTGTAGTCTGGTAGCGATAAATGATATCCGGATCGTGGGCTGACAAAACCGCCCAGAATTCAGCGGCTATCGTCTTTCCATCGGTGGGAATGATAACGGCCTGTGAGCCACCCCAGAGTTTCGTAAGGAACTCTATGATGCCAATACATGAATCCTGCCAATTGGGATCGTGGATGTTGGTGAGCACGGCGATTCTGTGAGGTCGCGAACGCGCGACGATTGTCTGGAAACGTTGTGCACTTGCGCTCATGGAATTTGCACCTTGGAAGTTAATAGAAACTATATCGCGTAAAACGCGGTCTTAGTTCTACCCTACCTCAGCGCAGTTGATGCCCGCATCGTGAAGTCGGAAGGTAGGCTGTTCCGGGACTTTCATCGTCAAATGTTGCCAACAGGGCAACGGGCTCATTGACGGGGTTCGACCTGATGGTCGCTTTCCTGGATATTCCTGATGTTCGAGGCTCTCATGTTGTGTCTGCTTCCGGGCGGCATGCGTCGCTGATGTTAGAATCGCCTTGAAAATCAAGGATTTCTGAGGCATCCGATACGTGTATCTGGAATTGAAGAAGAGGCTTGAGACGCATCTTCGCGGCGTGCTGAAAGCCAGGTACGATCTTGATCTCGAAAACATTCCGCTGGAGACGCCGCCGGATCTGAAGTTCGGCGAACTGGCGACTCCCGTGGCGTTTGAACTGGCGCGCAAACTGCGCAAGGCGCCCAAGGTCATTGCGCAGGAGATTGTGGAAGCGCTCGGCGAGCTGAGCGGCTTTGCCTCGTTCGAGGTGGCGGGCGCCGGGTACATCAACGCGCGGATTGATCGCGTTGTGGGCATCCGGCTGGTGGCGATCGGAGACGGATCGGAGCCGTCGGCAAGGGCATTCACGCGCTGGTCGAGCACACGAGCATCAATCCGAACAAGGCTGCGCATATCGGGCACCTGCGCAACGCGATTCTGGGCGACACGTTTGTGCGGCTGCTGCGCGCGGCCGGGCAACAGGTGGACGTGCAGAACTACATCGACAACACCGGCGTGCAGGTTGCCGATGTGGTGGTTGGATTTCTGCATCTGGAAGGCAGGTCGGCCGGCGGAGGTGCGGGCGCTCGATTGACGGAGCTGGAGCGCAAGGGCGAGCGGATCGACTACTACTGCTGGGATCTGTATGCGCGGACTTCGCAGTGGTATCGAGCGGAACCGCCGAGGAGAATGAGGCGCGCAAGAAGCTGCGGTTTGACACGCTGCACGAGATCGAGCACGGCGGCAACGAGACGGCGGAGATTGCCGAGCTGATTTCGACGGCGGTGCTGCGGCGGCATCTGGAGACGATGCTGCGGCTCGGCATTGAATACGACTTTCTTCCGCGCGAGAGCGAGATTCTGCACCTGAACTTCTGGGCGCTGGCGTTTGAGCAGTTGAAGAAGACGGGCGTGCTCTACTTCGAAAACGAAGGCAAGAACAAGGGCTGCTGGGTGATGACGCGTCCCGAGCGGCGGGCAAGGCGGCTGCTGAGGCTAAGCCCGCTGAAGCGGATGAGCAGGAAGCTGACGAGACGAACGGCGACGTGGATGAAGACGCGAAGGTGATTGTTCGCTCGAACGGCACCGTGACGTATGTGGGCAAGGACATTGCCTATCACCTGTGGAAGTTCGGGCTGCTGGGGCGCGATTTTGGCTACAGGCCGTTCTTCAAGTATCCCGATCATGAGTGCTGGATCTCGACCGAGCATGGCGAGGAGTGCATCCGCATTTCGGCGGGGCGCAGGCCATTTACAACGTGATCGATTCGCGCCAGTCCGATCCGCAGGCAAACGTGATTCAGGCGCTGCGCGGCATGGGCCACACGGCGGAGGCGGATCACTACACGCACTTCAGCTACGAGATGGTGGCGCTGACGCCGCGCTGCGCTGCTGGAACTTGGCTACGACGTGGCCGAAGAGGATCGCGGCGCGCTCGTACATCGAAGTGAGCGGGCGCAAGGGATTCGGCGTGAAGGCCGATGACCTGATCGACAAGCTGATTGCGGCGACGCGCGCCGAGGTGGATGCGCGGCAGACAGGGCGCGACGAAGCGGAGCGGCAGCGGATTGCCGAGCAGATTGCGATTGGCGCGCTGCGCTACTTCATGCTGAAGTTCACGCGGAATTCGGTGATCGCTTTCGACTTCAAGGATGCGCTGAGTTTCGAGGGCGAGACCGGGCCGTACATCCAGTACGCGGTGGTGCGCGCGCGCAACATCTTCCGCAAGGGCGCGACCACGCCGGAGGCGGTCCTGCGCGTGTTCGAAGGCGTCCGACGCCGGGGCCGTTCCTGCATGGGCGAGGCGGGCGAGGACATCTGGTCGCTGTGGCTGCGGGCCGGGCGGCGCTCGTCGGTGCTGGAGCAGTGCATTGCGACGTCAGAGCCGGCGTATCTGGCCAAGCATGCCTTCCAGTTGGCGCAGGATTTCAACAACTTCTACCACAAGCATCACATTCTTACGGAAGAAGATCCGGAGCGGCGGATCGTTCCTGCTGGCGACGGCCGCCGTGGCGCTGCGGGAACTGATTACGGTGCTGGGATGGCTGGGCATCGAAAGCCCGGAAGCGATGTAGTACCGGGGTAATGCGACAGGTGTAGCCTGCGTCACAATGGCCGCCGTGCACCGGGGGTATATTGCTCGACGGCAAGATATATGACGAACGCATTTCTCGAAACCCAAACGCTTCTTCCCATTGAAGAAATCGCCCGGAAACTCGCTCTTCTTCCGACGGAATACGAGACCATCGGCACCTACGGAGCCAAGCTCAGACTGGAGTTGCTCGAGAATCCTGCTTTCCCGGTGCGCGGCAAGCTGATTCTTGTGACGGCAACGACGCCGACGACCTCAGGCGAAGGGAAGACAGTTGTGTCGATTGGCCTCGCGCAGGGGCTGGAGCGCATCGGGCGCAAGTCGATCCTGACCTCGCGCGAGCCTTCGCTGGGGCCGGTATTTGGAATGAAAGGCGGCGCGGCGGGCGGCGGCAAGTCGCAGGTGGAACCGAGCCAGAAGATCAATCTGCATTTCCATGGCGACTTTCACGCCATTACATCCGCGCACAACCTGCTGGCGGCGATGATCGATTCGCATCTCTTTCACGGCAATGCGCTGGATCTCGATCCGAAGCAGATTACGTGGCCGCGCGCGATGGATATGAACGACCGCGCGCTGCGGCGCATCACGGTCAGCGCCGGGGCAAAGGGCGACGGAGCCGACAGGCAGACAGGCTTTGTGATTACGGCTGCGTCGGAGATCATGGCGATCATGGCCCTGGCGACGAGCCGCGCCGATTTGCGCCACAGGCTGGATTCGATCGTGGTTGGCGCGTCGCGGACGGGGCGCCCGGTGACGGCGGCAGACCTGGGCGCGACGGGCGCGATGATGGCTCTGCTCGATGGATGCGATTCTGCCGAACCTGGTGCAGACGACCGAGGGCACGCCGGCGCTGGTGCATACGGGACCTTTCGGGAACATAGCGCACGGGACAAGCAGCGTTCTCTCGCAGCAGATGGGACTGCGGCTGGCCGATTACGTTGTGAACGAGTGCGGATTCGCATCTGACCTGGGCGCGGAGAAGTACTTTGACATCGTGATGCGCACGTCGGGACACGCGGCCCTCCGCTGCGGTGCTGGTGGCGACGGTGCAGAGCCTGCGGGCACAGGGCGAGGGCAATCTCGAGGCCGGATTTGCAAATCTGGCGCACCACATTCATTCTCTGCGCCGATTATGGAGCGCCCATCGTGGTGGCGATCAACCGCTTCCCGTCCGACAGCGTTGCGGAGCTGGCCGAGATCGCGGCGGAGTGCAAACGGCAGGAGGTCGGCTGCTCGTTTGTTGAGGCGTTTGCCAAGGGCGGCGCAGGCGCAACAGACCTGGCGGAGAAGATTGTGGCTGCGATCGACGGCGATCCCGAGCCTGCGATCAAGCAAGCGTACGCGCTCGATGATCCGCTTGAAGAGAAGATTCGCAAGGTGGCCGTGCAGGTGTACGGAGCCGATGGCGTGACCCTGAGCGATGCGGCGCGCGCGAACTTGGCGCGGTTCACGGAATGGGGATTCGGTCGCATGCCGGTGTGCATTGCGAAGACACAATACTCGCTCACCGATAACCCAAAGACGATGGGCGCGCCGAAGGGCTGGACGCTGAATGTGACGAATGCGTCGCTGTCAGCGGGTGCGGGGTTTGTTGTGGCAGTGGCCGGAAACATGATGCTGATGCCGGGCCTCCCCAGCGAGCCGAGAGCGCTGGCGATTGATGTGGATGAAGACGGGAGGATCGTGGGGGTCTAGATAAAGATCCTGGCTCCAGAACGCCGATCGATCTTTTGCCGATGCGATAAAGGCTAATCGACGACAAAGGCAGGCGAGTCGCGCCGATCGGTTGCCCAGTGTTTCAGGAGAACTTTCCGGCGATCCTTCGCGTATCTACGTGAAGAAATCTTGTCTATAAGAGGCCGCTCATGGAGAACCTTGTCCAGGATCTTCGCTATGCGTTTCGGACCCTCCTCAGGGCTCCCGGATTCTCCCTTGCAGTCATCATCTCCATCGCGTTGGGGTTTGCGGCGAATGCCACTGTCTTCAGCGTCGCCAATGGACTGCTGTGGGGTCTATTACCCGTCAAAGACCCGGGGCGGATGGTGATGTTTTCTGAAGGCCAGTCCTTCTCTTATCCCGACTACGTCGACTACCGCGATCAAACCGGCGACATCTTCGAGGGCGGAGTAGCAGCACACTTTCCTCTCATTCCGGCGAGCATCGGCGGCAAGGGAGCGCCCGAGCGGGTGTGGGGCCAGGCAGTCAGCGGCAACTTCTTTCCAACCCTGGAAGTCCCGATGGCGCTTGGCCGTTCCATCCATCCGGAGGATGACCAGACGGCAGTCCGCAATCACGTGGTCGTGCTCAGCAGTAATCTCTGGCGGCGTCGATTTGGCGGCGACGCGAACATTCTCAATCGCGAGGTAGCGCTCAACGGGCAGCGTTATACGGTGGTGGGGATCGCGCCGGCTGGGTTCTACGGCGTCGATCGCGGCATCGCGTCCGACTTCTGGGTGCCGCTTGCCGTGTCAGAAGAGATCATGCCTGATCTGTCAACTGAAGCAAGCTTCAGAACCAAGCGGACCAACCAATGGTTGATGCTCGACGCCAGGCTCAAACCGGGAATCAGTCGCGCCAGAGCAGCGGTCCTGCTCAATGTCGTCAAGAAGCGGCTCGACGACACCTACCGCAAAGATGATAAGCGCCACGAGAGCGTGACCCTGCAAACGGCCGGTGGACTCATCGCCGGTTCCGCCACCCCCGCTTTCACGCTGATGGCTGTCCTGATGGTCGTGGTTGGCCTGGTGCTGCTGGTGGCCTGCGCCAACGTGGCAAACCTGCTGCTGGCTCGCGCGGTCGAGCGGCAAAAGGAAATCGCCATTCGCCTTGCGATGGGCGCAGGGCGCCGTCAGCTCGTGCGGCAACTGCTCTTCGAAAGCTTCCTTCTGGCGCTGATCGGTGCTGGTGTCGGCTTCGCATTGGCTGCGGCCGCGGCGCGCACCATCTCCAACTTTCAGCTTCCGCTGCCATTCCCCGTGGTCTTCGACTTCAACGTCGATCTGCGCGTGGCGACGTTCACTCTTGGCCTGTCGCTGATCACGGCGCTGCTGTTCGGGTTGGTTCCGGCTCTGCGTGCTTCGCGGCCCGACCTGGTCGGAGCGCTCAAGGATGGCCCCGCTGTGTTTGGACGCGTGGGACGTTCGGGCCTGCGCAATACGCTCGTGGTGGTGCAGGTCGCGCTCTCGCTCGTGCTCCTGGCCACTGCCGGACTCTTCCTGCGGAGCCTCGGCAACGCCTCATCGATTGACATCGGCTTCAAGCCCGACAACATCCTGATCATGACGGTCGACCCCAAACTTCACAACTACTCGCACGACAAGACCGTGCAGTTTCTTTCTCAGCTTCATGATCGCGTGTCAGCTCTGCCCGGAGTCAGGTCAGTAAGTTTTGTGGGCGTGGTGCCTCTCAGCATCGGTGCGACCAGCAACAATTTTGACGTAGAAGCAACCAAAGACCATTCCAAGCAGACCGTCGATGCGAATGTCAACAATGTCGGCAGCGGATACTTTCGAGACGATGGGCATCCCGCTGCTGCGAGGTCGGGATTTCGTTCTCCAGACCGACGACCAGCAAGTGGCCATCATCAATGAGACCATGGCATCCCATCTGTTTCCCGGCCAGGATCCGATCGGTCGCGTTATTCATCAGGACAAGGAGCAATACACGGTCATCGGCGTTACGCGCGACTCGAAATCACGGACGATCGGGGAGAAGCCGACGGATGCCGTATTTCTCTTCCTCAACGCGGCTCCGGAGAAAGCCAACAGCTTTTTCGGGACCACGATCATCGTAAAGACACTCGTAGATCCTGGCGCGATGACTCGCACGGTACGTGAACAGATTGCCGCACTCGATCCGAACATGGCGGTGTTCAACATTGAGACCATGCAGGAGCACGTCGACAAATCGCTGCTGTTGCCGCGGATCTCGGCGCTGCTGCTTGGGATCTTCGGGGCGGTGGGACTCACCCTGGCAGCCATCGGTCTGTACGGCGTAATGAGCTATTCGGTTCGTTGCCGTACGCGCGAAATCGGCATCCGCATGGCTCTGGGCGCAAGGCCGCGCAAGGTCTTGAGGATGGTTCTGAGACAGGGACTCACCCTGACCGGCATTGGTCTCGCGATTGGGCTCATGATCGCGTTGGCGGTCGGGCGGTTCGCTGCCAGCGTGCTTTACGGCACCAGCGGAACGGATCTGCTGACGTTCGTTATCGTTTCGGCCGTTCTGGTTGCGACTGCAGCTGGTTGCGGTCCTGATTCCCGCGATGCGAGCGGCGCACGTCGAGCCTACCGTCGCGCTGCGGTACGAATAGAGGACAATCGCATTCTCCGTGCGCGGATCGTCTCGATCAGCTACCGGTACGATTCGTCCCTGTGGATGACGAATTCGGGATAGGCGCCGCCGCCGAGCTCGTGGAGGTCCATGCCGAGGCGCTCGCCATCCGGGTCAACGCGGAAGGGAAGCACGCGGTCGATAAGCCAGAAGATCAGATAGACGGCCGGGAGGACGAGTCCCAGCAGTGTCGAGATGCCGATGAGTTGCGCAAGAAACTGACCGGACCGTGGCGCGAAGATGCCTGCGGCTGCAAGCCCCCATAGACCTGCTGCCGCATGAACGCTGATGGCGCCCGCGGGATCGTCGATGGAGAGGGCAAGTTCAAAGAGTTCGACCAGCAGCGGCGTGATAATGCCTGCAACAAGGCCGGTGACAACTGCCTCGAATGGCGTAACAAGGGCGGCGCAGGCGCTGGAAGTCACGAGGCCCGCGAGCCAACCGTTCGCACAGAGACTTGCGTCCGGCTTGCCGAATCGGACGCGCGTGACGGAAAACGCCGCGACAAGGGCCGCAGCCGCAGACAGCAGCGTGTTGATCGCCGTTATCACGAGCGAGGCTGGAGCGGCGTTGAGCCAGAGTATTGAGCCGGCCATATTCCACGCAAGCCAACCGGCAAGTGCGACCATGCAGCCGAAGAGGACGTAGACGACGTTGTGGCCCGGCATGGCGGTGGAGAGACCTTCACGAGGGAACTTGCCTTTGCGCGGACCTGCGATCCAGACGGCGGCAAGAGCAGAGAGACCTCCGAGCACGTGAACACTGGCCGCGCCGCCGGCATCAAGAAAGCCCACGCCCAGAGAGAAGTTCTCGCCGAGCCGTGCGAGCCAGCCGCCACCCCAGATCCAGTGAGCAAGAATTGGAAAGACCAGAACGGGCAGAGCGGTTGCGATGGCTGCCCCGGCGGGAAGTCGCAGGCGATCGGCTCCGGAGCCCCACGGGATCATGGCGGCAAGGGCTGCGGCAAGGGCTTCAAAGAACAGACCGAGCTGAGTGCGGACCGGAACCGAGGCAGCGCCTCGCAAAAAGAGAGCGCCCGCACCTGCCCAGTCCCACTGCCTGCCGGAGATTCTCAGGATGTGGTCGGAGCCGCCACTGGCCGCGGCGAATGCGGCTCCAACGGCGAAGAAGGCGATGACTGCGGTTGAAATGACGACGAGGCTGCCGAGCAGGGATTGCGCCGCGGAACGGGAACGACCAAGGCCCGTATTGATGAGAGCCACGCCGGCAATTGCAAGCGGCGCAAGCAGCAGAAGGCCAAGCGCAAGGACGAAGGAGGTATCAGAAAATGGCGTGGCCGATGAAGGGTTCATGGGCGGGCTTCTCCGCGCTTCTGCATGTGGCCTCGAACAGCCACGACAAGCCCCATTGCTTCGACAGCGATTCCGCAAAAGACAAAGGCCACCCGCTGCGGGGAGGACGGGAACAGAAGGATGGCTGCTATTGAGAGAAAGAATCCGGCCGGCATCACCAGCAATCCAGCGTATTTCATGACCCTTTCCTTTCATGTGCCGCAGAGGAAACATCTCCTGAGAAGGTCCGCGACGACGAGGCAACTGCCAGAATGAAGGACCAGCTACCGGATCGCAGGTCCGCAGCGAGAAAGAAGATGTAGAGCTGTAGGCAACCGGTTGAATGCCTTGATGAAGCTTCTATGAATTCTAAAGCAAGTGGCTGATCGGGAATGGAATGATTGCAGCCTTGACCTATTGAAAGGGTGGCGTTTTGGGCCGAGACGTTGCCGGAACTCAACTGTTACGATGAGTGCCCATGCATGCAGATCCGGAGAGGTTGAGGGAATTTGCGACGCGTTACACCGCGGCATGGTGCGGCGGCGAACCCGCAGCGGTTTCGGAGTTCTATGCTCCCGGCGGTTCCCTCACCATCAATGGCGGGGCAACAGCAGTGGGGCGTAGTGCGATCGCGGAGGCTGCCCGGTCATTCATGACCGCATTTCCCGACCTTCAAGTTTCGATGAACGACGTGCAGATTCGCGGTGATCGAGTTGAATATCACTGGACGTTGTTCGGCACCAATACCGGACCAGGAGGGACCGGAAACCGGGTTCGCATCAGCGGCTTCGAACTCTGGCAGTTTGACGCTGACGGGCGGATTGCCGCGTCGCTTGGGAACTTCGACGAAGCTGAGTACGAACGCCAGCTGAAACGAGGGGCAGAGCCTTCCGTAGCCGAACGATAAAACGGCCTGGTGAATCGCCGGAATTTCATCCCATTTTCTGGTACGGTTGAGGTCGGCTGGGCGGAGCGGGATGGTTGATCCGAGCGCATTCGCAACAAGTTTTTGATTCAGGCGATTACAAGACTTTTGCGGGATAAAAATATTTTCAAGTCTGAGTGCTTGAATGCATTACAGATAGGGCTCTGGCTGCTATATTGAATTTTCGGGGTCGTCCGCCATTCAGGTGGTGTTTGCCCAAAGCAAAAAGTTAACCAACACCTGTGTGACCGCCAGCACAGCGCGCACAACATAACAAGAAAACGAAAACGAAGCAGGAAAGCATTCATGGCGCAGATATTTGATCGCAGCTCCAATGCTTTGGCTCGAGCGAGCCTGGTGCTGACGGGGCTGATTGTGATCGCAGTGGGTGTCACGCTGGACCAGTTGCAACGCTCTCCATGGGTAACGAGGCAGGGCCAGCGGCCGGAACAGCCAGTACCTTTCAGCCACAAGCATCACGTCCAGGGGCTGGGACTGCAGTGTCAGTACTGTCACACCACTGTCGAGAAGTCCAGCTACGCCGGGATTCCCCCTACCAAGACCTGCATCAACTGCCATGCGCAGATCTGGACGAACGCACAGCTCCTGCAGCCGGTGCGCGACAGTTGGGCCACCAATCAGTCGCTGGTCTGGACCAAGGTGCACGATCTTCCCGACTTCGCCTATTTCAGTCACGAGATTCACGTGAACAAGGGGCTGGGCTGTTCGAGCTGCCATGGCCGCGTTGACCAGATGCCCTTGATGTACGCGCAAAACACTCTGCAGATGGAGTGGTGCCTGAATTGCCATCGCAATCCGGCGAAGAATCTGAGACCAACAGGTCAGATCTACAACATGGCGTGGGAGAGCCCGGCAGAAGAACGCCCGGTGTGGTGCTCGGTGGCTGATGAGAAGAGCGGGTTGCCAACCGCGCAAAGTGTGAATTGCGTGATGAAGGATCCGACAACGATGGGCACTGAGGTGGCGGCTCTGGAACTGCCGAAGCCGGGCGCTCACACGGCGGTGAATGATGTTGCGGCGACGCAGCTTCCGGCGGCCGTTCACTACCAGAAGTTCACCAGCCAGGACGAACTCGGACACTTCCTTCTGCAGCACTACAAGATTCGCACTCCAAGGGAGCTGAGCAGCTGCGAGGTTTGCCATCGATGAGTAGCGAACCGATGAACGAAAGCAACAACACGACAGGAAACGCCGTGGATAACGACACAAGCAAGACAGGCCTTGCCGGTGACGGCGCGTTGACGCTCTCGCGGGTGCGCGAGAAGCTGAAGGGCGCAAATGGCAAGCGATTCTGGCGGTCAGTGGACGAGCTGGCGAACACGCCGGAGTTCCAGGCCGAGTTGGAGAAAGAATTCCCGGGCGCAGCGCAGGAGTGGGTCGATCCGGTCTCGCGGCGCGGATTTCTGAAGTTGATGGGCGCTTCGATGGCGCTGGCGGGATTGGCGGGCTGCACGAAGCAGCCGGATGAGCCCATTTATCCGTATGTCAAGGCGCCGGAAGATCTGATCCTCGGCAAGCCCAACTATTTCGCAACTGCGTTTCCATTCGTTACCGGCGCCGTGCCGCTGCTTGTGAAGACTGACCAGTTCCGCCCGATCAAGATTGATGGAAATCCCGATCATGCTTATAACGCGGGATCTTCGGATGTCTTTTCGCAGGGCGCTCTGCTGGACCTGTACGATCCGGACCGCTCGCAACACGTGAGGTTTGAAGACGAGAACCGCGAGTGGGCGGAATTTGCGCAGGAGCTGCGGAAGAAGGCTGTCGAAAGCAAGGATGGATCTGGAATCTACTTCCTGAGCGCGACCGTCACATCGCCTACACTGGCGCGGCAATGGAAGGCGGTGCAGGCGGCATATCCGAAAGCGAAGCTTGTGCAGTTCGACCCTGCCGTGGCCGGGACGGCGGCGGCGAAGGGTCTGAATGTTCAGTATTCGCTGGCCGATGCGGATGTGATTGTTTCGCTCGATGCGGACTTCCTCTCCGGTGCCGCCTTCCCCGGTTTTCACAAGCTGGTGCGCGAATATGCGCAGCGGCGCAAGGATCCAGCGAAGGGCATGAACCGCCTCTACGCGGTTGAGAGTTCGCCGACCACAACGGGTATGAAGGCGGAACATCGTCTTGGATTGCGCGCAAGCGAGATTCCTGCATTCGCCGCGGAGCTTGCAAAGGCTGTGGGCGTCCCGGGTGTGGACGCGCCCGCATACGCGTGGACGGAGGATCAGAAGAAGTTTCTCGCGGCCATCGCGAAAGACCTGAAGGCGCACGCCGGGAAGAGCGCAGTGATTGGCGGCGAACAGCAGGATCCGTCGGTAGCAGCGTTGGCGGTGGCGATCAATAACGCGCTTGGCAATGTAGGAAAGACGGTTTCAGTTTCATCTGAGCCGTTGAATCCGCTGCCCAGCGATCAGGCCGACGATATCAAGGGCCTGGTGGCAGATCTGAATGCGGGCAAGGTGGATTGGCTCGTCATTCTCAATGTGAATCCGATCTACTCGGCGCCTGCTGATCTGGGGTTTGCCGACGCATTCAACAAGGCCAAGGTGGTCGCGCATCTCGGTTCACATTACGACGAGACGGCGCATCTGTCGCATTGGCACATCCCTGCGGCGCACTTCCTGGAGTCGTGGTCTGACGCGCGCGCTTATGACGGCACGGTCTCGATTGTGCAGCCATTGATCGATCCGCTGTATGGCGGCAAGACTGCGCACGATTTCTTCCAGACTCTGCTCGACGAGCCGCAGCTGAGCGCCTATGAGGCGGTGCGGACCACGTGGCGTCCAGTCATTAAGGGCGATTTTGAAACGGGTTGGCGCAAGGCGCTGCACGCCGGATGGATTGATGGAACCGCATTCGACAAAGGCGGAGCGGCAAAGGTCGAGATTCCCAAGGTCCCGGCGCCATCCGCGAAGGAACAGATCGAAATCATCTTCCGGCCTGACCCGAATGTGTTTGACGGACGCTGGTCGAATGTCGGCTGGCTGCAGGAGTTGCCGAAGCCGGTGACGAGCCTGAGCTGGGACAATGCGGCGATCGTTTCAGGCGCAACGCTGACGAAGCTGAACCTGGAAGAAGACGACATCATCGAGATCAGCTCGGGTGGCGGAACGGTAAAGGCTCCCGTGATTGTGGCGCCGGGTCACCCTGACAACTCTGTGACCGTCTATCTGGGCTATGGGCGCCAGTTTGCTGGGCGCGTTGGTTCGGGCGCCGGCTTCAATGCTTACCTGATCCGCACCACCGCTTCTCCGTTCTTCGCGACCGGTTCGATCAAGAAAGGGGAAGGCAAGTGGGGCGTTGCGATCACCAAGAGCCACTACCAGGATCACAGGTCGGCGAGGTTTGGCGGCGACCTGAGCGGCACGCATTCGCTGGAGGCGAACGAAGCGCTCGGTCCGCGCGGCATTATTCGTTACGCCACGCTGGATGAGTACAAGGCGCACCCGGACTTCGCGCAAGAGGGCGAAGGACGCGAAACGCCTGCGAAGGATACTTCGCTCTTCCCGAATTGGAGTTACAACGACAATGCATGGGGCATGTCGATCGACCTGAACAGCTGCACGGGCTGCAATGCCTGCATCGTGAGCTGCTACGCCGAGAACAACATTCCCGTAGTCGGCAAGCAGCAGGTGCGCATCGGCCGCAATATGCAATGGCTGCGCATTGACGCGTACTTCGAGGGCGACCTGGCCACGCCGCGCGCGCACTTCCAGCCGATGGCCTGCCAGCATTGCGAAAACGCTCCCTGCGAGCTGGTCTGCCCGGTGGGCGCTACGCTGCACACGCCGGAGGGGCTCAATGCGATGGTTTACAACCGCTGCGTTGGCACCCGCTACTGCTCGAACAACTGCCCATACAAGGTGCGCAGATTCAACTTCCTGCTTTACTCCGACTACGAGACGGAGAGCCTGAAGCTGATGCGCAATCCCGATGTTTCGGTGCGCTCCCGCGGCGTAATGGAAAAGTGCTCGTACTGCCTGCAGCGCATCACGGCAGCCAGGATCGAGGCTGACAAGGAAAATCGCGCTGTCCGCGATGGAGAGATTGTTACAGCGTGCCAGCAGGCGTGCCCGGCATCGGCCATCACCTTCGGCAACATCAATGACAAGAGCAGCAGGGTGGCAAAGCTTCGCGCAGATGAGCGCAGCTACGGAGTGCTTGCCGACCAGAACACGCGTCCGCGGACAATGTATGTTGCCGCGGTACTGAACATGAATCCTGAACTTGAAGAGACGCCGGTAGAACACGATCCGGCCAAGGGTTGAAGCCACAATGGCAACCAGCGACCTGAAAACCAAAGACATGAGGATTGATCCCCATACCGGGGAGTACCGGGTACTAGCGCCGGGTCAAACCTTCAAGTCAGTTACCGAAAAGATCTCGCGGATCGTGCTCACCCCGCATACGCCCCTGGGATGGATGGCCATCTTCGGAGTGGCCGGCGGCGGAGCCACGGTGCTGATGGTGGCAGTGACGTGGCTGTTCCTCAAGGGTGTTGGAATCTGGGCCATCACCCAGCCGGTTGCATGGGGCTTTGCGATTATCAACTTTGTCTGGTGGATTGGCATCGGCCATGCTGGCACGTTGATCTCCGCGATTCTGCTGCTCTTCAAGCAGAGCTGGCGCAATTCGATCAACCGATTTGCTGAGGCAATGACAATCTTTGCCGTGGTCTGCGCCGGAATGTTTCCGCTGATTCACGTGGGCCGTCCGTGGCTGGGGTATTGGCTCTTCCCATATCCGAACACGATGAATGTATGGCCGCAGTTCCGCTCGCCGCTGCTGTGGGACGTCTTCGCGGTCTCGACGTACGCAACGATCTCGGTCGTGTTCTGGTATATCGGCATGGTTCCGGACTTCGGGACTTTCCGCGACCGTGCAGAGTCGAAAATTGCCCAATTCTTCTACGGAATTCTTTCCTGGGGATGGCGTGGCTCGGTCAGACACTGGATGCGCTACGAGACGGCTTCGCTGCTGTTGGCGGGTCTGGCAACGCCACTGGTCCTTTCGGTACACACAGTCATCAGCTTCGACTTCGCCGTGGCGGTCCTGCCGGGTTGGCATACGACGATTTTCCCGCCTTACTTCGTGGCCGGCGCCATTTACTCGGGCTTTGCGATGGTGCTGACGCTGGCGATTCCGCTGCGCAAGTTCTACCACCTTGAAGGCATGGTGACCGATCGCCACATCGACAACATGGGCAAGGTCATGCTGGCTACGGGTTTCATCGTTGCGTACGGCTACGGCATGGAAGCCTTCATGGCGTGGTATTCGGCCTCGCACTGGGAAGCGTTCATGTTCTGGAACCGCATGTTCGGGCCAATGGGCTGGTCCTACTGGGTGCTGGTTACGTGCAATCTTGCGATTCCGCTCACGACGCTGTGGTCCCGCAAGCTTCGGACCAGCATTCCGTTCATGTTCTTCATCTCGATCGTTGTCAATACGGGCATGTGGTTTGAGCGCTTCGTGATTGTCGTGACCAGTCTTTATCGCGACTTCCTGCCTTCTGTCGTGGGGAACATATCGCGCAACGAAGTGGGACTACATGACCTACGTTGGAACATTGGGTCTGTTCACGGCGCTGTTCCTGCTGTTTGTGCGCTTCCTGCCCATGATTCCCATGAATGAAATCCGTATGATGCTGCCCGCGGCGAAGATCAAGCCCAAAGCGGCAGCGGAGGCTGGTCACTAATGCCATCACGCGAAGGAACATACGGCCTGCTGGCCGAATTCGATACACCCAGTGACCTGGTTCGCGCTGCCCGGCAGGCACGGGAAGACGGCTGGCGCCGCCTGGACTGCTACACGCCATACCCTGTGGAAGAGGCTGCGGAGGCCATCGGCTTTCATCGCAACAAGGTTCCGCTCGTTACGTTGATTGGCGGCCTGATGGGTGTTGCAGCGATGTTCTTCCTGGAGACATGGATCTCAGTGTGGGCGTATCCGCTCAACGTCGGCGGCAGGCCGACGTACTCGTGGCCGGCATTCGTCGTGCCGGCATATGAGTGGACGATTCTCTGGGCAGGCTTGTCGGCGGCGTTTGGAATGCTCGCGCTGAACGGGCTGCCGGCGCTGTATCATCCGCTGTTCAATGCGCCGAATTTCCGCGATGGCGCGACCACAGACAAGTTTTTCCTTTGCCTTGAGGCGCTGGATCCGAAGTTCGATCTTGCTGGAATCGAGGAAGTATCTCGAGGGTTTCGACCCGGTCTCAGTGGTGGAGGTGGAGTACTGATGCGCGTGAACCGCCTCAAACTAAGCAAAGCTGCTGCAGGTGCTGGAATGGCGGCATTGCTGCTGATCGCCGGCTGCCGCCAGGACATGCAGGACCAGCCCAAGATCATCTCCCAGCGGGGCTCGGAGATGTTTTCCGATCATCGCGGGGCGCGTCCGCAGGTGGTGAACACTGTGGCGCGCGGTCAGTTGCACGACGACAGCTACTTCTACACAGGCGTGATTCAGGGCGCCAACGGGTATCGCGAAGAGCAGAATCTGATGCCATTTCCGGTGACGCATGGACGTGCTGCGGCGCGGGCAGGAGCGGTTCAACATCTACTGCACGCCCTGCCACTCGCGTGTGGGCAACGGGCTGGGCGAGATTGTGCAGCGCGGCTACAAGCCGGCGGCGAATCTGCACGACCAGGTGCGACTGTCGCAGCCGATTTCGCACTACTTCTACGTGATGACGCACGGCTACGGGGCGATGCCGGACTACTCGGCGCAGCTTGCGCCTGAGGAGCGCTGGGCGGTGGCTGCGTACATTCGCGCGCTGCAACTAAGCCAGGCGGCCACGCGAGCAGGATGTGCCCTCGGGCGTGAAAGTGCAGAACCTGAAGGATCTCGCCGAAGGTGAAGGGCATCCCGAAGTACGCGCAGCCGTGGGCGTTGCCGGCGACGGCGGTTCAGGCGTATCCGCCCGTGACAAGCGAAGGGACTCCGGGAATGGCTCCGGCCAATCCGGCGGACCCGAAGATTGTGATTCCAGTAAGCAAACCGGCTCCTGCAGGCCGCGAAGTAAGGACGGAAGGAATGGCTCACGATACACACGCGGCAACACACGCCAACCCGCTGCCCGCCGAGCTGGGCGCACCGGCCTTTGTTGACGGCTGGAGGATGCGCGCGCTCATAGTTGCGGGGATCTTCGCGGTCGTTGCCGCCGTGCTGGCATTTCTGGATCAGTCGATTGATCATGTGCTTCGCGCATGGGTGCTGGGCCTGATGCTCACCTTCGGCTTGGACGGTGGGCGGACTGGCGCTGCTGATGGTGCAGTACTGTTCGGGCGGCAAGTGGGGCCTGCTGCTGCGTCGTCCGCTGGAGGCGATGAGCCGGACACTGCCGCTGGTTTTTGTCTACTGGGTGGTGACTGCGTTCTTCATGAAGAGGCTCTATCTGTGGGCTGCGAGTTGACCGACACGGCTGCCGCACTGAAAGCCGGATGCGATCAACGAGACTCAAGCGCACTGCATCGAATTCAAGCGGCCGATGCTGAACCCCGACGACGTTTGTTGTGAGCGGCCTGGTCTGCTTTGCCATCTGGGGCTTCTATACATGGCGGTTGAACTCGCTTGGCCTGAAGCGCGACAGCGACACGCTGGCCAACACGCCCTACTGGATCAAGAAGCTCGAGAATATCAGCGGGCCCGGCATTGTGGTGTACTCGCTGACCATGACCGCGGCGGTCATCTACTGGGTGATGTCGATGGATCCAACCTGGTACTCGTCGGTCTATGGGCTGCTGTTCCTGGTGGGGCAGGGCTACTCAGGTGCTGGCGCTAGCGATTCTCGTTTCTGTCTCGCTGTCGAGGGCCGAACCGTTCAAGACGATTCTGCGCACGACCGAGCAGCACGACCTGGGCAAGTTCACCTTTGCCTTTGTGATGCTGAATATCTATCTCGCATTCGGGCAGTTCCTGATTATCTGGTCGGGCAACCTGCCGGAAGAGATTCCCTGGTATCTGGACCGCATTCGCGGGCACTGGGGCATCATCATCACCCTGGATTTCATCTTCCACTGGCTGATTCCGTTCTCGCTGCTGCTTTCGCGCGACATCAAGCGCGAACAAGAAGCGGCTGATGCGGGTTTGCCAGTGGATGATCTTCGCCAAGGCCTTCGATCTTTTCTGGCTGATTGAGCCGAACTTCAAGGACGCAGCGCGCAACCTGCACTTCAGCTGGGGAATTCTGGAGTACGTCGGCGGTGCCGGTGGCAATGATTTCCGTTCTGGGTCGCATTACTTCTGCACGCAGCTTGAAGACGCGGCCGCTGGTGCAGACCAACGATCCGCATCTGGCGGAGATTCTGGAGCCTGAACATGCCCACGCATAAACATGACGGCAGCGATTTCCTGGCCTCGCACGGGCCGAAGAAGGTCGATGCCTCGTCAGGATACGAGCAGACGGACGTCAAGGTTACCGGCATCATGGTCTTCCTTGCTTGCGCTGGCCATCTTTGTGGCGGTGTCGGGCGTGCTGACCTACGGCATCGGCAAGCTGATCAACGCGCCGCATGAACAGGGAAGACGGGCCGAACAGCAAGTGGACCAAGACTGTGGATGTTCGCGAGCTTGGAAATATGCCGTCAAGCCCTGAGCTGCAAAACAAGATTGCGGAGATGACGCAGGACCTTTCCCGACGCCGCGGTTGCAGACCGACGACGGCAATCAGGACGTGGCTGACCTGCACGCACGCGAAGACCTGCTGCTGAACAACTACAGCTGGGTGGAGCAATCGCAGGGAGGGCCGCGGAAGGTAAGGATTCCGATCGAACGAGCGATGGAGTTGATTGCGCAACGCGGATTGCCGGTGGCGCCGGCGCGCAGCATGCCCCGCTCCTGGCCGAGGAGAAACAACCGGTGGTGACGGTGCCGCTGACCTATGGGTTTGCACGTACAGGTTATGAGCAGGATGTGGCCGCCGCGCAGGCTGCCGAAGAAAAGCGGCATCCGTAAGAAGTGTGGCAGAGAGTGTAGAGGAGTATGAAGAGCAGAACGAACGCGATGAAAGTCCGGCGACTAGCGAGCTTTGTCGCTGCGATGGCGCTGTGTCTCGTCGCGCCGGTTCCTTCGCTGCTGGCCCAGGTCTCGAGCTATGGCGACAAGCAGATAGGCCAGAGGAGCGACAAGCCGCCGGAGATTCTGAACAAAGTGGGTATCGCGCAGCACCTGAACCAGCAGCTTCCGCTGAATCTGACCTTTACCGATGATGCAGGCAAGCAGGTGCCGCTGGGCAGCTATTTCGGCAAGCGCCCGGCGATTCTGGCGCTGGTGTACTACCAGTGTCCGATGCTCTGTTCAGAGGAGCTGAATGGCCTTACCGGCGCGCTCGCAGATGGTGAACTTTGTTCCCGGCAAGGACTTCGACGTGATCGTTGTGAGCATCGATCCGAGCGAAGGGACGGATCTGGCCGCGGCCAAGAAGCGGAGCTATCTGAAGCGGTACGGGCATCCGGAGACGGCAGACGGCTGGCATTTCATGACCGGTACGCAGCCGAATATCGATGCGCTGACGAAGGCAGTCGGTTTCGGCTACGTGAAGATTCCGGGCCCCGACGGAAAGCTGACCCAGTTTGCCCACGCCAGCTCGATCCAGATTGTGACGCCGCAGGGCAAGCTGGCGCAGTACTACATGGGCGTTGAGTATTCGCCCAAGGATTTGCGGCTGGGGCTCGTAGAGGCTTCGGCCAATCAGATCGGCTCGCCGGTGGACAACATTCTCACGTACTGCTACCACTACGATCCGCAAACCAACAAGCACTCGCTGATCGTTGCGCGCGTGGTGCAGCTGGGAGGTGGCCTGACGGTGGTCTTGCTGGGTGGATTCATGCTGGTGATGTTCCGCAAGGATGTTCGGCAGGCGCACCAGAAGTTAGCAACGGGAACAAAGGTGAACGGATAAAGGAATGTCCCACATCAGTCCAGTAATCTGGCAGTTTCTCGTCAAGTGGTTGACGAACTTCGCGCTGTTTCCGCCGGAGGCGTCGAAGATCGCGCCTCAGATGGACGCGCTGTACTTCTTCATGGTCCTGGTGAGCCTGATCGGGCTGACGATTGTCATCCTGCTGGTGACCAGCTTCTCGATCCTGTACAGCAAGAAGCGGCACCCGGTTGCCGTGCAGATCGAAGGCTCGACGCTGCTTGAAGCGACGTGGACCATCATTCCGCTTGGCCTGTTCCTGATCATGTTTGTGTGGGGTGCGCTGATCTACTTCCGCGTCTACACCCCGCCGGCCAACGCCATGAACATCTATGTGGTTGGCAAGCAGTGGATGTGGAAGGCAGAGCATCCAGGCGGCCAACATGAGATCAACTCGCTTCACGTGCCGATTGGACAGCCGGTGCAGTTGACGCTGATCTCCCAGGATGTGTTTCACAGCTTTTCGATTCCGGCGTTCCGCGTGAAACGCGAGGCAATCCCCGGCCGGTACACGACCGTGTGGTTCGAGGCCACGACGCCGGGCACTTACCATCTTTTCTGCACGCAGTATTGCGGCACAGAGCACTCGCACATGATCGGCGACGTGGTCGTCATGACGCCGGATGACTTCAAGAGGTGGCTTGCCAGCTCAACCAGCGGCTCATCGCTTGCGCAAAACGGAGAGCGGCTGTTTGCCAGCCTTAGCTGCGCAGCGTGCCACAACACGCGGCCCGATGCGCGCGGACCGAGCCTTGCGAATGTGTACGGATCGAAGCTGGCTCTTTCAAGCGGCGGTTCGGTTCTGGCAGACGACGCTTACCTGCGGGAAGCGATCCTGAACCCATCGCAGCACATCACGCAGGGCTACGCGCCGATCATGCCAACTTACCAGGGCCAGGTAAGTGAAGAGGGCGTGATTGCCCTGGTGGAATACATCAAGAATCTCAACTCCGATTACCGCGTGCAGCAGACGACCAACACGACCGAGCTGCTGCCCGAGAGCGTGGGGTCGCCCCAGCGGCCGGCGCAGGCGGGAAAAAAGCCCGCTGGACAAGGGATGGTGAAGCAATGAGTACCACAATCGTCAGTCTTCCCGACCAATCGACGGCCAGGATTCCGAAAATGAACTTCCTGTCCAAGGAGAAGGGACTGCTCAGCTGGCTGCTGACCGGCGATCACAAGCGGATCGCGATCCTCTATCTGGTCTCGATCACGTTCTTCTTCTTTATCGGTGGGGCCATGGCGGGGCTCATTCGCCTCGAATTATTGACGCCGCAGTCGGATCTGATGGCAACGGACACCTATAACAAGGTGTTTACGATGCACGGCATCATCATGATCTTCCTTTTCCTGGTGCCCTCAGTACCGGCGACGCTGGGGAATTTCTTCATCCCGATGATGATCGGCGCCAAGGATCTTGCGCTTCCAAAGGTAAACCTGCTGAGCTGGTACCTCTATATGGGGGCGGGAACGCTGACTCTCTATACGATGATGACAGGCGGAGTGGACACCGGTTGGACTTTCACCACTCCTTTGTCGACGCACTATGTAAACACAAACGTTCTCACAACCGGCCTGGCGGTATTCATTGCGGGTTTCAGCTCCATCTTTACAGGCCTGAATTTCATTGTGACCATCCACAAGATGCGCGCGCCGGGAATGACCTGGTTTCGGTTGCCGCTGTTTGTGTGGTCAAACTATGCGGCCAGCATTCTGATGGTGCTTGGAACTCCTGTGCTGGCAATCGCCATTGTGCTGGTGGCTCTGGAACGCACGATCGGCATCGGGGTCTTCGATCCCACCAAGGGCGGCGACCCCCTACTGTTCCAGCACTTGTTCTGGTTCTACTCGCACCCCGCTGTCTACATCATGATTCTGCCCGGCATGGGCGTGATTTCAGAGACGATCTCGACGTTTAGCCGGAAGAGAGTGTTCGGCTATACGGCAGTGGCGTTCTCGTCGGTGGCCATTGCGGTCTTTGGCTTCTTCGTCTGGGCCCACCACATGTTTATCATGGGAATTTCGAACTACTCGACTCTGATCTTCTCTCTGCTGACAATGCTCGTGGCGGTACCCTCGGCTATCAAGATCTTCAACTGGTCATTCACGCTCTACAAGGGATCGATCACGTTTGAAACGCCGATGCTGTACACGTTCGGATTCATGGGTCTCTTCACGATCGGCGGACTGACCGGTGTCTTCCTGGGCACATCGGGCACGGACATCCATCTGACGGAAACCTACTTCATCGTCGCGCACTTCCACTTTGTGATGGTGGGCGGCATGCTGATGGCCTTCCTGGCTGGCATCCACTATTGGTGGCCGAAGATGACGGGCCGCATGTACCCCGAAAAGATCTCGCAATTGGCGGCGGTGGTCACGTTCATCGGGTTCAATTTCACGTTCTTTCCTCAGTTCATCCTGGGAACGCTGGGGATGCCCCGGCGCTACGCATCGTATCCACCGGAGTTTCAGATCCTGAACGTATTCTCAACGGCCGGCGCGACGATTCTGGGCGTGGGTTACCTGCTCCCGATTCTCTATCTGACCTGGTCGCTGAAGTACGGGGAGATTGCCGGCAACAATCCATGGCAGGCCACCGGACTGGAGTGGCAGACGCAGTCGCCGCCGCTGACAGAAAACTTCCCGGAAATTCCCGTCATGGACCACGAAGCTTACGACTACGAGTGGCTTGACGGCCAAAAGGAGAAAGAGGTGGCCAGTGTCGGATAGCCAAGTAGTCGTTACCGCCGCTGAGGAGGGGACTCACCACGAGCACCTGCCTTATCAGCGTCACCACTTCGAAACAATTGCCCAGCAGAACGACGCCACCAACTTTGCGATGTGGCTCTTCCTCCTGACCGAAATCATGTTCTTCGGCGGGCTCTTTACCGCGTACCTCATTTACCGCAACTGGTATTACCCGGCATTTGTCGTGGGCTCGCACCAACTCGATATCTTCTGGGGTACGCTGAACACGCTTGTGCTTATTCTCTCCAGCTTCACCATGGCGATGGGTGTCTGGTGTTCTGAGACGCGGCGACGCAAGGGGCTCGTTCTGTCTCTGTCGCTGACTCTGCTGCTTGGTCTCTGCTTTCTTGGCATCAAGACCATTGAATAGGGCGAGAAGATCGAGAAGCACCACGTTCCCGGGTTCCACTACAGTCTGCAGTCGTTCATCGATCCTGCCTCGGATCCCAAGATCTACAGCGAGTATCACGACAAAGCACTGCCTCTGGATGTTGCGCGCCACACCGAGGTCTACTTCTCGCTCTACTTCGCAATGACCGGCATGCACGCGCTGCACATGGTTATCGGAGTCGGAATCCTGGTGTTCATGATCTTCCGGGCGCGAGCCGGGGCGTACACAACCGGCCACGTGACATTCGTCGAGAACTTCGGTCTCTACTGGCATTTCGTCGACATCATTTGGATCTATCTTTTCGCACTGCTGTATCTGATCAGCAGGCATCAATAAGGACAAACGCATGAGCGAACATCAGGCATCGGATCAGGAGTCACCCGAGCAACACGAACGCGAACACCACATCGTCGGTCCCAAGGTCTATGTGGTGATCCTTATCAGCCTTCTGGTCGGGACCGCGCTCACGGTTTGGGCTTCATTCTGGGAACTCGGAATCTTAAATCCGGTCATCGCGCTAGCCATCGCGACGGCGAAGATGTCCCTTGTGGTGCTGTACTTTATGCACGTAAAATACAGCACGAAGCTGACGAAGCTGACGGTAGGAGCAGGCGTTTTCACGTTTCTGATTCTGGTGGGCATGACGCTGGCAGACTACTGGACCCGCGCGTGGGGACGGTGGTAGAGCAGCAACCATCTCTCTGCTTCAAGCTCCCAGCTTTGCTATAGGGGTCGCCTGCGGGCGACCCTTTTGCTTGGTTCGCTAAAGTCAGCGCTTTCGCGTCATCGAAGGCGAAACCGCGAATTGTTGATCTCGTCAGAACAGGATCAGGTGTGGACTGCTGTTATGCCTTGCCGCAGTAGAAGATTGAGCCTGGAGCGGAATCGCGATGCGCAGCGCATCTGAAATCCCACCCGAATTGACGTTGCTTGCTCAGCAGCCACGCGTTTTCGTCCGGCGCGGAGGCCCGCCACGTGCGGAAGCAAGATGCGTTGTTTACTGGATGCAACGCGCGATGCGGATTGCGGACAATCCTGCGCTCGATGTGGCGATCGAGGCGGGCAATCTGCTGGGCCTGCCGGTTGTGGTCATCTTCTCGGTCATCCCCAACTACCCCAATGCGAATCTCCGCCACTACCACTTCATGCAGCAGGGCTTGCGAGACGTCAAAGACGATGCAGCGGAGCGAGGGGTGGGATTCGTTCTGCGGCGGCATCCGGACAACTCGCTCGAAGCATTTCTTGAAGAGGTGGAAGCTGCGCTGCTTATCGGCGACGAGAATCCCTGCCGCGAGCCGGAAAGGTGGCGCAGGGTGCTGGCCAGGCGCCTAAAGCTACCGTTCTGGACCGTGGATGCGGATGTCGTGGTACCCTCGTCCGTCTTCGGCCGCGACTACTTCCTGCTGCATCATTTTCGTCCCAAGCTGAATTCGAAGTTGCCGAAATACCTGGTCAGACCTGCGGGCGTAAAGCCGCTCAGCGCATGGCAGAGATCGAAGAGTGTCCAAGGCTTCTCGCTCGCCGAAGACATTACAAAGGGCTTCAAAGCGCTGGATCGACGTGTGCAGCCGGTTGACACGTTTACAGGCGGCTCGCATGCCGGGCTGCGGCGACTGAAGGAATTTGTCAGCCGTGATCTGGCGGATTACGAGGAGAAGCGGAACCATCCCGAGCTGAGAGGAACGAGCCGGCTGTCTCCCTATCTGCACTTCGGAAATATCGGACCGTTCACAATCGCGCTCGCCGTTCAGGAGGCAGTGGATAAGGGCAAGGCACCGGCTTCGGCGCGAGATCGCTTTCTCGACGAGCTGATCGGCTGGCGCGAGCTGTCGGTGCTCTTTGTCAGGCACAACGAAGACTATGACCACTGGGAGTGCGCGGAACCATGGGCACGAAAGACCCTTATAGAGCATGCCGGCGATCCGCGCCCCCACCGCTATACGCTTGAGCAACTGGAACGCGGCGAGACGGACGATGAACTCTGGAATGCGGCGCAAAGGGAGATGGTCGACACAGGCTGGATGCACAACTATATGCGGATGTACTGGGCCAAGAAGATCATGGAGTGGGCGCCCGACCCGGCCCGGGCGTTCGAGTGGGCGGTCACGCTGAACGACAGATTCCAGCTGGACGGACGGGATCCGAATGGCTACGCGGGGATTGCATGGGCCATCGTTGGAAAGCATGACCGGCCCTGGTTTGACCGGCCCATCTTCGGCCAGGTGCGATCGATGACCGAGACCTCGACTGCGAAGAAATTCGACTCGGCTTCGTACATTACTCAACACGATGGCAAGAGCCGGAAGCTGCATTTCTAAACCAGCGTGCGGTGAACTTTCATCTGTAACGGCGGTCACATCTCTCGTTTCGCGGTCCCGTCCTAGAATGAGACAAAATTTCGATCCCAGAAACCACATATCTCGCGACGCGTGATCCAAAGGATTCCGCTGAGCCCCTCGGGAATATGGGTGAGGGAAGCGGGAATCGGGCCCAGCGCGTGTGATGATTCCGCCGAGTGAGATCGTTCTCACGAAAGTCGGCAGTACCAGCGTCGTGAATATGCGGAAGCTATTTGTGTCTCCCGCACTTGCCGCTCTGCTGAAGCAGGCGAGCAAGGTCTTGGCGTTTGCTGTGATCGCGAGTGCCCTGATCGATACAGGATTTGCGCAGGGTCTCATCTCAGCGGAAAAGCCTTCGCAGCCACCAGGCGTACCGCCGCTTGTTACGCAGGCGCGACATTTCCTTGCGCAGAGAAGCTGGCCTCGGATAACGGCCGCAGGCTCGCAGAAGATAAGAACGAACGCAGTCTCATTTACGCCTCTTCCGCTGGCCTCAGGCAGCGCGGCCACCGCGGCCTGGCAGCCGCTTGGCCCGAAGGGTGTTATCACGCCAAACTACGGCCTGGTGACGGGGCGCGTCTCGTCGATCGCGCTCGATTCCGCCGATCCTACCGGGAACAGCGTTTTTGTGGGAACCACGGGGGGTGGGGTTTGGTTCTCGCAGAATGCCGGCGCGTCTCCGGCAGGATCCGTGGTGTTTACGCCTCTCACGGACGCGCCGGCGGCTTTGAGCGGCGCACGCGATGCATCGATCAGCATCGGTGCGATTTCTGTGCAGCCTGGCGGAACAGGCGTGATCCTGGCCGGGACGGGCGACCCCAATGATGCGCTCGACTCCTACTACGGCGCCGGAATTCTGCGATCGACGGATGGCGGCAATTCGTGGACTCTCATACAGGCGACAGCGGACCAGATGTACGCGTTTGTGGGCGAGGGGTTCGCTGGATTTGAATGGAGCACGTCGAATCCGCAACTGGTTGTGGCCGCAGTGTCAGAGGCCTACGAGGGGACGCTGGTCAATGCGGAGCGATCGAACGTCAGCTCGGCGGGACTCTACTATTCCACCGACAGCGGAGCGTCGTGGTCGATGGCTCGCATTACCGATGGAGCCGGCGGAGATGTACAGGGCCCGAGCGACATGTTTTCCCAACCGAACGGGAACGCCGCAACAAGTGTCGTATGGAACCCGGTGCGGCAGTTGTTCGTTGCGGCGGTGCGCCTTCACGGCTACTACCAATCGGCCGACGGTGTGACATGGACGCGCATGGCGGTTCAGCCGGGAACGGGCTTGACTTCTCACAATTGCCCGACCAATCCGGGATCGATTGGCTCCGTGACATGCCCAATCTTTCGTGGAGCCCTCACAGTGAATCCGAACACGGGTAACACCTTCGCGTGGACGGTGGATGCGTTTAATCAGGACCAGGGCATCTGGCAGGATCAGTGCGTAATCAGCAGCGGCACATGCAGCAACGAAACGGTTGCATTTTCGACCAGGTTGAACTCGGCAGCGCTTGAGGCCAATACGATTCAGGGCCCAGCAACGATCAGCAACGGCGACTATAACCTTGTTCTCGCGGCGATTCCATCAGGGCAGGACACGCTGCTCCTCGCCGGCGCGAACGACGTATGGAAGTGCAGCCTGGCGAATGGTTGCACGTGGCGCAATACGACAAACACGAACACGTGCATGAGCGCGCAGGTGGCCGGGTATCAGCATGCGCTTGCCTGGAGTGCGACGAATCCCCAGCAAATCTTCATCGGAAACGACGGCGGATTGTGGCGCTCAATGGATGCAATCGGCGAGACGGGGCCGACCTGCGACGCGGGGGATTCTTCGCACTTCGTGAACCTGAACGCAAGTCTTGGTTCACTGGCGGAAGTGGCGAGCATGTCGCAGGTGACCACCTCTCCCTACACGATGATGACCGGCCTGGGAGTTGTTGGAACTGCGGGGGTGAAGAGTGTTACTGGCCCAACGGAAGACTGGCCGCAGGTACTCGGAGGAGAGGGCGGACCGGTCGCAATCGATCCGACAAACTCTGCCAACTGGTACGTCAACAATCATGCCGGAGTATCGATTCACCGCTGCGCGCAGACGGGTGATTGCGATGCCACGGGATTTGGGACGGTTCCCGTTGTGGGCGATGCAGACGTGAGCGGTGATGGGAGCGCGATGGTGACGCCTGCGCCCTTCATTGTGGACCCGCTGGATGCAACGCAATTTCTGGTGGGAACATGCCGGGTGTGGCGCGGACCGGCTGACGGCTCATGGAATGCGTCGAATGCCATCAGTCCCATATTGGACGGGGTGAAAGGAAACAGTCACTGCACGAACGATGCGCTGATTCGCACGATTGCCGCATTGCCGCTGGCAAGTGGCGGCGAAGTGATCTATGTGGGAATGTATGGGGCTGCCGACGGGGGTTCCACCCTGGCCGGACACGTGCTCAGGGCAACCTATGATCCAAACGATCGGCTCGATGCCCACGTGGCAGGATTTGACGCTCAACCAGGTGACGAACGACACGCTGCGCCTCAACTACTTCGGGCTGGATATATCAAGCATCTTCATCGACCCATCACGATCGAACGCCGGAAACACGGTCTATGTAACCGTGCAGGGGTTTCCGGACCCAACGCACAATGTGCGTGTGGCATATCGCTCCACCGATGGTGGAGCGCATTGGGCGTTTATCACGTCGAACCTGCCCAGTTCGCCGGCCAACAGCCTGGTGGTTGACCCGCAGGATGCAAACACCGCGTACATTGCAACGGACAACGGTGTCTATTCGACGCAGACAGATTGCCACCTGCGCGACGGCCGCTTCGCATTGCTGGTCTGCGTATGGAACGGGGTTGCCGCATGCGCCGGTGGTGCAACTGAGCGCAGCACCAGCGACGGCTTCCCTCAACGTTTTGGCCGCTGCGACCTATGGACGCGGCGTATGGCAGATTCCATTGTGGACTGCGGGCACGCAACTTACGACCGCCGCCGTTGCTCCGGCCTCGCTCACGTTTTCGTCGCAGACGGTGGGCACCATAAGCGCTGCCCAAACGCTGACACTGACCAACACGGGCGGAATCGCGCTGGCCGTTTCGGCAATCGTAGTGACGGGCGACTTCTCCGAAACAGACAATTGCACGACAACGGCGATCAACGCTGGCGCGAGTTGCGCCATTCAAGTAACGTTTGCGCCGAGTCAGAGCGGCGACAGGCCCGGCCTGCTGACCATCAGCGCCAATGTTCCGGGCGGCCAGCTTTCCGTGGCGCTGGATGGAACCGGTGTCAGCGCCGGTCTCATCAACATCGCTCCCGGATCGCTAAGCTTCGGACCGGTTGCGATTGGGTCGGCCTCAATCCCGCTGTCCATCACGGTGGAGAACTCAGGGGGCACGGCTGTTTCCGTATCAAACACGACTGCAGCCGCGCCGTTTGCGATCGCAACCAACGCATGCGGGAGCTCACTGGCGGCAAACAGCGACTGCGAGATTACGGTTGTGTTCAAGCCGACGCAGGCGGGTGACGCGAGTGGCACGTTCGCGCTGATTGATTCGGCCGGCACACAAACCGTCACGCTTAGCGGGAGCGGAGCAGCAGTTGCCACTGATGTGTTGTCACCGGTATCGCTCACCTTTCCTGCGACGATCTCTGGGCAGCTCTCATCCGCACAGAATGTGGTGCTTACGAATAATGGCGATCTGCCCTTGAACTCGGTTGCTGCTTCGGCGAGCGCGGGATTTCAAGCTCTAGACAACTGCGGAGGCTCGCTGTCAGGGCACGCCAGTTGCGCCATCAGCGTTGTGTTTGCACCGACACAGGTTGGAAGTCAGAGCGGGACGCTGAAGGTCAGCGATGCAACGCAGACGCAGACGGTACCACTGTCCGGGACAGGTCTGCAGCCACCCGCTCTGAGTGTGAATCCGGCGCAGCTCAGTTTTGCCGCACAGCCTGTCGGCTCGGCAAGTGCGCCTTCAACGCTGACCATCAGCAACACTGGCGGCGCGGCGATGGCGAATATCGGTTTTCAAATGACGGGACCGGCGGCAGGCAGCTTCTCCACCGGGGCGACTACGTGCGGTTCGACCGTGGCAGCCGGCAGCAGTTGCACTGTGCAGGTGATCTTCACTCCAACGACGGCAGGGGCGAGCACGGCGACGTTGATTGTTTCCTCCTCAACGATCGGTGTCGCAGCGGTTCAGGTGCCGCTGAGCGGAATGGGGCAGGCCTCCTCGGGGCTGAGCGTGAGCCCGGCGCAGATGGCGTTCAACGAGCCGACAATCGGGCAGACAAGCGCCTCGCAGACAGCGACGATCACTAATGCGAGCAACATTGCCGCGGGTGGGCTGACGCTCACAGTAACAGGACCCTTCAGCCTGGCACAGACTGCATGCGGAATCAGCCTTGCTGCAGGGGCGAGTTGCACAACTGGAATCCTGTTTACCCCCTCGGTGAGGGGAAATGCCACGGGCTTGTTGATTGTGAGTTCCTCCACGTTTGCAAACCCGGTCATGCTCACATTAAGCGGCGCGGGAGGAGCAGCGGGTGTGGCAGATATCCAGCCGGCCTTGCTGAGCTTCCCGACGACCGGTGCAGGGACGGCGAGTGCGGCGCAGTCAGTAACGATCAAAAACTCCGGCACAGTGGCGTTTGCTGACCTTGCGGTGACGGTTTCAGGCGCGTTTCAACTGACGGCAACGACATGCACTGCATCGCTGAACCCCGGGGCAACCTGCACGGCCTCAGTGGTGTTTGCGCCGACCAGTGCCGGTCAGCAGAGCGGGATATTGACGGTCTCGAGCAGCATGTTGGCGGCGAACGTGCAGGCTCCCCTGTCGGGGATGGGATTTGACTTTACGACGGCGATGACCGGCGGTTCGAGTCAGACAGTTTCGAGCGGGCAGACGGCACGTTACACGGTGATGTTGTCGCCCATGAATGGGTCCTCCGGGACCTTCGCCTTTCAATGCGACACACTCCCGGCGCATGCAAGCTGCACATTCAATCCCGCAAGCGAGTCGGTCGCCGCCAACACAACGGGCAGCGTAACGGTGCAGATCGCGACCGGGCAGGCAACTGCGTCCGGCCAGCTTTCGACTCCGCCCCCCGGCTCGGGCTGGCGCGTTCTTCCGATCGCGATGGGGCTGATTGTGTTTCCATTTGCGTGGCGCAAGCGCCGGAAGATATTGCTTCTCGTCGCAATGATGACTCTGGTGGCGGCAGGGGTCGTCAGCTGTTCCGGAGGCGGCGGTGGCTCGGGCGGCAGTGCAACTCCTCCAGCGCAGACCAGCAACAATACGCCCGCCGGGAACTATTCAGTGGGCGTGACGGCTTCAGCAAACGGAGTGTCTCACAAGGTGACGTTGTTGCTGACAGTTGACTAGTGTGAGGAAAAGTGCGAACTCGCAAGTACCTCGCATGACATGCGGGAATTGAGGGCCGCAATCGTTGTCCGGCTATACTCTACTTTCGAGGATGCCGCGAGAGGACAAGCCTGAAATGACTGTCAAAGTAACCGTGGAAGAGGTCGAGCGCGTGGCCGAGTTGGCGAATCTGAAGCTGACCTCTGACGAAACCCAGGGCATGCTGCACGATCTGAACGCGATTCTCGAGTACGTGGCCACGTTAAATGAGCTTGACACCTCCGGTGTGGCTCCGTTGGCGCAGGTCAGCGAAGTGGAAGGCACCGGAGGAGCCGGCTCGCTTCGTCCGGATGCGGTTCTGCCTTCGCTGGAGCGCGCGACCGTCATGGCTGAGGCCCCTGAGACCGACCAGGTCTTTTTCAAGGTGCCGAAAGTGATCGAGAGGTAGCGAGAGGCTTTAAGCAAACGCGAAACATCCAAAGCGAGAACAAGGAAGGCCCAATTGCCGAGCGAAGTGATGACAACTGAGACCTACGTGGACAAGCCGAAGACTCTCGCCGAGCTGCATGCCGCGATCACCTCAGGCAAGCTGAAGGCCGCTGACCTGGCGGCCAGCTACTACGAGCGCATCGAGCAGGTGAATCCGCGCCTCAATGTCTATCTGAGCCTCACGAAAGAGCGCGCGCTTGAGCAGGCAGCCCGGGTCGACATCGCGGCCGCGAAGGGCGATCCCCTTGGACCGCTCGCAGGAATCCCTGTCGGCATCAAGGATGTGCTCGTGGTTCGCGGAGGAACGGCGACCGCGGGATCAAAGATCCTGAAGGGCTACCACCCGCCCTATGACGCCACGGCCGTCAGCAGGCTTGAAGGTGCGGGTGCTGTGCTGCTGGGCAAGCTCAACTGCGATGAGTTCGCAATGGGCTCATCGAATGAGAACTCCGCCTATGGGCCGGTGCGCAATCCCGTGGACACGAGCCGTGTTCCGGGCGGATCAAGCGGTGGTTCGGCCGCGGCGGTTGCGGCAAACCTGGCGGTTGCTACGCTCGGAACGGATACCGGCGGATCGATTCGCCAGCCGGCAAGCTTCTGCGGCGTGGTGGGTGTGTTGCCCACCTATGGCCGCGTTTCGCGCTATGGGTTGATCGCGTTTGCTTCGTCGCTGGACCGCATCGGCCCGTTCGCCGCGAATGTGCGCGACGCAGCGACGATGCTCGGCGTGATCGCGGGACACGATCCCTGCGATGCCACCAGTTCTCCGGCTCCCGTGCCGGATTACGCAGCCGAGAGTGACAAGCCTGTGGAAGGCTTGCGCATCGGCGTTCCGGCAGAGTATTTCGGCGAGGGGCTTGATCCCGAGGTGCGGGAAAGGATCGAGAGCGGAATTGAATTGCTGAAGGCCGCGGGTTGCACGGTAAAGCCGATTTCGCTGCCGCACACGAAGTACGCAATTCCGACCTACTATCTGGTCGCGACAGCGGAGGCCAGCGCCAACCTCGCGCGCTTTGACGGCGTCCGCTACGGCTATCGCTCGCCCGCCTCGGATACTCTCTCCGCCATGTACAGCCACTCGCGCGACGAGGGGTTTGGCGCCGAGGTGAAGCGCCGTATTCTGCTGGGCACTTACGCGCTTAGCGCGGGCTACTACGACGCCTACTATCTGAAGGCGCTGAAAGTGAGGCGGCTTCTGGCGGAGGACTTTCTGCGCGCATTCGCCGAGGTGGATGCGATCGTAACGCCGACTGCGCCCATGCCGGCGTTCAAACTCGGCGAGAAGACCGGAGATCCGCTTGGCCATGTACCTGGCAGATATCTATACGGTGACGGCAAGCCTCGCAGGCATCTGTGGCGTAACGGTGCCGTGCGGCGCCACAAAGGCGGGGCTGCCGGTGGGCATGCAGGTGCTTGCCGCGCACTTGAAAGAGGGCACGGCGTTTCGCGTGGCGCGCGCAGTGGAGTCGGCGCAAAAGTAGGAGCGAGCAAGTGAATCGGTCGGGGTTGTCGGTTGCGGCAAATGTTCTGGGGGCGCTGGTTGTCCTCACGTCAACGATCCACGCGGCACCGCGCAAGGTGCATGTCGTGGGCCTGGGCGCGGCAAAGCGGGTGCCGTATTCTAAAACCGGCGACCCCGCCGGCGCGATGGCGGGTGAGGACGTGCTGAAGATTCGTCCGCTGGTTGTGGATGGCCAGGTGAAGGAGTGGACCACCGGCGAGGCGCACGATGTCACAGATCGCAGTTTCGTGGTCCGGCGGGCGCTGCGACTGAACGATGAACTGCCTGGTGAGAAGACCAAAGCTGGAGAATTGCACTGGGTCTGGCAGCGTGGACCGTGGCTGATGGTGGATCGCGTGACCGGCCGCGTGACCGCGCTCAAGCTGCCGGATTATGATCCCGGTGTAAGCCAGGTGGCCTGGTTCCGCGATTACGGGGCCTATTGCGGCGTAACCACCAGTGGAAAAAGCCTGTATGCCGTGGTGGCGCAGATTTCCGCGCGGAAGCCGGTGCTGGCGAAGAAGCTGGTCGCCTTTGATCCGGAAAACCGCAGCCAGCCTGCCTGCGGCGCCCCAGAATGGCAGCGCGAGCCGTTGCGAGCGACATTTCATCCAACCGGAGAAGACGCCGCGATCTTTGACATTATTGCGGGATCAGCGGTGCTGGTTGAGGAGTCACCCGACGAGCCGGAAACCGCGGCACCGGCTGCGAAGAATTAGGAGTTCGACAAATGCAGGTCCCTCGACTCCTGCCGTCCGCTGCGCGGACTTTGGTCGCAACTCTTTAGGTTTTGGCACCCAGGGCAATGTGGCGTAGCTGATAATCAAACCGAGATCGATCCTGAAGCCCCGTGTCGTGGAGCGCTACTCATGGAATCGCTTGGTGAATTGTTGGAGAAGGCTAAAGTCGCCCATGGGCATCTTTGCGCCGGGCAGGTTCTGGGCGTGCGCATGGCCTTGCTGGGCTTGAAGGAACTGGGCATTGCCGATCCGCTCGGCGCCGATCGAAAGCGTATGGCCACGTTCGTCGAAATAGACCGCTGCGCCACGGACGCAATCGGGATGGTGACCGGCTGCAGGCTGGGCAAGCGGACACTGAAGTTCAAGGATTGGGGCAAGATGGCGGCAACGTTCGTTGACCTTGCCGCGGACCGGGGCGTGCGGATCGTTGCCCTGGAGGGCTCGCGGGACCTCGCACGCGAGCTTTATCCGCATATCGAGAGCAAGAGTCAGCAGCAGATGCAGGCGTATCGCGATCTGCCTGACGCTCAGCTCTTTCGCGTTGAGAAGGTGCAAGTACACGTGGATCCCGCCGAGCTGCCCGGCTACAAGGCTGAACGCGTGATCTGCGAGCGATGCGGAGAAGGCGTGAACTTCGGCCGGTACGAGGAAGTGGACGGCAAGCGCTTGTGCCTCAGTTGTGCCCGGCCGGAGCTTCGCTACTGGTCATCGGAACGCTGACGCCAACAACTTTGCAATCTGGCGCTGCTTCAGGCGAGGCGAACTGCGCAGAGACTCTTTCAATACTTCTTCGTCACAGCGTCGACGTATGCGCGCCAGATGCCTGCGAGGGCACTCCATTGCTCGGGGGACGGGCTCTCCTGGGTCGCTTCGGTTTTGGTCACAAAGTAAAGCGCCGGAATACCGATGGATGGTTGTGCCTGCATGTAACTCCACCAGTCCTTCAGAGTCGTGGAGGAGGCGTTGTCGGTATCGACGAACGGCCAGCCTGAGATGTGGGCGATGCGAGCGCGCATCCGCAGAACGTCGGGAACATTCCGGGTTGCGTACCAGATGTCGTTGAGTCGGATCAGGTCAGACGATTCGCGGAAGAGCGCGTTGGGCGTCTGGGTTTCCACCATGGCATCGGGTTTGCTCTTGTGGGCCTCGCTCCAGAGAATCCACTGGAACCGGCGCACGAACTCAATGCCTGTGGCCGGGCCGGTGAGAGGCAATCCAGGAGCGGCGGGAGCGCCGACCCAATCCTCCTTGAATCCGTCGATGCCGATGTCTTCGACCAGGTGGCGGATGCGTGGGCGCAGGTAGGATTCGTACTCCGGCTTGCCAACGTCGGCGATCACGCATTTTCCCTGGGCCGTGACGCAAAGATCCCCGGGGAGCCCATCGGTATGCGCCACCGGCACCCAGAGAAGGACGTGGCGGCCCCTGGCGTGCTGGGCGGCGACAAAGGCCTTCATGTCAGGCCATTTCTTCTGGTCAATTTCAAAGGTCCCATAGGCCTGCTGCCATTTGTCATCGATCACGATGGTGCCGACGGGCAAGCCCGCGCTGTTCGAGAATCGAAATCCATTTCTCGTAGTTGGCCTGCGTGGCCATGGTGTTGGGCGCGACACCATTAGGAACGGATTCGACCGTTTGCTCAGCCCAGCCGCAAAAGATCGGCAGATGGTGCCACAGGACGTCGTGGCCGTCGTAGCGGGTCGAGAAGCCGCTTCGATCGAGCCACGCGGTATATGCCGGCGAGTGCGTCGAAAGGTGACTGAGCGAAGTTGATCTCGAGCACGGGCGAGGCGAACTCACCGTCGAGATCGCGGTAGCCCATGTAGTCCACGAAGAAGGAGGCGCCGGCATAACGGGAGCCCGTGTACTCGAGGGCGGGGAACCGGTATTCGCCGGGCCGTGCGCCGATGCCGACGCCGACCCATGCATTGTTCAAGTGGAACGCCAGAAACAGCGGAGGCGGCGCGAAGATGCCGGTAATGCGTTCGGGGCGAAAGTCTGTCTTCCGAGTCGGGTTGACGGCCGCTGCTGAAGCCGAGAATCTGGGGCATGGCGATGTTGAATTCAAACTGATTGGCGTGGTTGGGACTGGGAGAGAAGTAGCGGTCCGCATAGATTGTGGTGTCCCAGAGATGATTCTCGGTTGTGCCGTTGTCCCAGCGATTCGAGACGCCGCTGGAGAGGAAGTAATTGCGACCAAGCTTGCCGTGGCCGCTGGCAAACTGCTGAAACTCGATGTGGTCGGGAAGGAATCGCCACAGGAAGCGACGACCGGTCCAGAGGTTGCTGGTGGCGGTGGCGGTCAGTTCCCAGGCGTCTTCTGACGTCTTACGGAGCGTGGATTCAACTGCGGAAAGCCGTTCCCGTTGCTTGTCGGAATCGAGGCCGGAGACCACCGGGACGACGAAGATCGGCTCGTTTTCGCGCTCGATGCGCAGACGGGGCGGACTGCCCGGCTCAAGCTGGATGGCATATTGCTGCATCCGGATGGAGCGCGGAGAGGGGGCGGGTTCCTGGGCCGGGATGAGAATCGCTTCTGAATGAACGAAGATGATTGTCGCGAGAAGAAATGGGGCGAAGAGAGATAGGCGCATGGTCTTGTTGAGCTTTTAAAGACCAACGAATGCTAGGCGCTCTCAGGGGCGGCTGTCCAACCGAAGGACCCGGGCATTCTGCTCCGGACGGAACCGGTAGGCGAAAGTCTGTATCGGAATGACCCTTTGACCGTTTGTGATGGACTTTTTCGGCCTGAGTTCCAGGGTCAGATTCCATAGAACCCAGACCATGAAGGCGCCGCCTAATACAAAGGGTATTAAAGCCATGTATTCGAGATAAGAGTGGATCATTGCAATGCTCCGTTCACGCTTCAGGTCATCGGAGGAACCCGATCGCGGCGTTTGACCCTGAAGCCCTGCAAATCCAGAAGATACCCAGCCGCGTAAGAATGGAGCAGTCAAGCTGTAAGGGCTATATAAAGGTCTTGGAGGTGGGGAGGGCGGCTGACCTTGACACGCCAGTGGCCACGCATTTCTTATCAATGGAGGTCTTCTTTTTGGAATCCGGCGGGAGCATGCGCGAGCCGCAGGTTTCGCCTGTCCGGATACGGGAGGGGACTGTGTCGAACAGGAAGCAACGGTAAGCTGGGTCACAAGCTTGCGTGCGGGCACGGGAGTATCTTTTAGATGCCGGCAAAGCAAGGAGACCTGCCTTCCAGAGCCTGAGCCGGACGTACCAGGAGGCCAGGACCATTCCCGGAGACCAATACATGTCAGGCACCCGCCGTGGCGGATGAGCCTGTGCCCTGATCGCGGGTGCAATCGCGCGGCCAGAGGTAAGCAAAGGATGAGTGTGACGACGAGTTTCGCATTGTGGGCGGCATGCGCCCGCCGGGGGCGGAAGCAGTATTACGATGCTTCTGCCTTTATTGTTGATTCCAGTTCTTTACCTGGTGATGATCCGTCCGCAGCAGAAGCGCCAGAAACAGTGGCAGGAGATGCTGAGCAGCATCAAGACCGGCGACCGGATCACGACAGCCGGAGGCATCCGCGGCATGATCATGTCGATCAAGGACGACGTGATCATCATTCGCGTGGCGCCGGACAACATCAAGCTGGAAGTAGCCAAGAACGCGATTGCGTCAGTTACCACGCAGGACTCCTCGGGGTCCTGAGTTTGGACTGGCCTCCACAGCGCGATTGGAAATATTCTGGTCAGTTCGGCAAGCCCGCGAATTCGATCATCGACAGCTTCTGAATGCGTTAGCGGTTGCAACTAGAGAATTGGAACAATGAAGAAGAATCTGAAGAACAAAATAGTCCTGATTGTTGCGGTCCTGTTGGTTTTCGTTTACGGCATCTTCGGGCTGCCTTCCAGCTTTTCCGGCAAGGCGCTCGCTGGATTCGCTGACCAAGCGCATTCACCTTGGTCTGGATCTTCGCGGCGGCGTTCACCTGATTTTGCAGGTGGTGGTGTCAGAGGCGGTCAATGCCGAGACCGACAACACGGTGGCCCGGATCCAGCAGGATCTGAAGACGGCGAAGCTGACCTATTCGCAGGTGTACAAGCCGGATCCGGCACAGGCCGGACGCGATTCGAGGTCGAGGGCACGGATCCGACCCAGGCCTCCGCGGTGCGTTCGACACTCGACGCCAAGTACTCGAACGAGTACGACGTGAGCGGTGGCTCCGACAACAGCCTTCACCGTGACGATGAAGCCGAACATCGAGAAGGCGCTGAACGACAAGACCGTCCAGCAAGCCGATCGAGACCATCCGCGACCGCGTGGACACGCTGGGCGTGAGCGAGCCGGTCATTCAGCAGTACGGTCTCGGCGACAACCAGATTCTGGTGGAGTTGCCCGGCATCTCGGATCTTGACCGCGTGAAGGCTCTTATCCAGGACACGTCGCGGCTTGAGATTCACGCGGTTGTGGGCGGCCCCTATCCGGATGAGCAGGCCGCGCTGGCCAGCGTGGGCGGCACGCTTCCTGCCGATCAGGAGATTGTGCACGGTTCCGGAGTCGATGGCGACCGGCTCAGATGCGGACAGCGTTTATGTTCTGCAGCGCGTTTCGATTGTGGCGGGCAGCGACTTCCGCTCGGCCGATCCGGGCACCAACCAGAACACCGGGCAGAGGATCGTCCGCTTCACGCTGACCAACGAGGCGGGCGACAAGTTCTACGAGTACACCAGCGCCAATGTCGGCCACAGCATGGCGGTGGTGCTGGGTGGCCGGGTGCGCGAAGTCGCCAACATCAAGAGCGCGATCCGCGATACCGGCGAGATCGAGGGCAGCTTCTCGCAGGATGAGGTCGAGGTGCTCTCGAAGATGCTGCGCACCGGCGCGCTGCCGGCTTCGCTCAACTATCTCGAAGACCGCACGGTGGGCGCCTCGCTGGGTGCGGACTCCATCAAGCAGGGTGTCACGGCGGCGATCGTCGGCGTGCTGCTGGTGATGGTCTTCATGCTGATCTACTACCGGGGCTCGGGCATCAACGCCGACCTGGCGCTGTTCCTGAACCTGGTGATCCTGCTGGGTTTCATGGGCTTCTCGGGCGCGACGCTGACGCTGCCGGGCATTGCCGGAGTGATCCTGACCATCGGTATGGGCGTCGACTCGAACGTGCTGATCTTTGAGCGCATTCGCGAAGAGATGCGGGCGGGCAAGGCGCCGTCGGCGGCGGTGGATCAGGGCTTTGCGCATGCGTGGACGACGATTGTCGATACGCACGTGACGACGATCGTTTCGGCGGCGATCCTGTTCCTGTTCGGCACCGGGCCGGTGAAGGGATTTGCGGTGACGCTGACCTTTGGTCTTGCGGCCAACCTGTTTACGGCGGTGTTTGTGTCGCGGGTGATCTTCGACGCGCACGTGAACAAGCTGAAGCCGGGCGAGGCTGTTTCGATTTAAGGCTGCGAAAGCGAAGCCGCAGGCCAGCGGCAGTGAAACGATGTGAATGCCGGAGCCGAGCGGAGCTCCGGCATGCCAGGAAGGCAGAGAACCAGTGGAATTGTTTCGCAGCGTAAATGTCGATTGGTTGGGGAAGAAGTGGTACTTCCTGGCTTCTCGTTGATCTTCAGCGTTGCCGGCATCATCTCGATGGCCATGCACTGGGCGCATATCTGGCAGCCCGGTTCCGCTGGGCGTGGACTTCCGGGGCGGCACGCAGGTCCAGGTGCAGTTCGAGCAGGCGCCGGATGCGAACCAGATTCGCCAGGCGATCGAGGCGGCGGGCATCAAGGACGCCAGCATCGCAGCTATCGACGCGTCCGGCAGCCAACGAAGTGCTGATCAGCCTGCCGGAGCAGCAGCGACGAGATCGTCGCTCGACGCGGGCGGCAGCAGATTGTAGAACGCGCTGCAGCGCGCACTATCGACAACTCCGTTCACGGTCCGCAACGTGGAGGTGGTGGGCCCGACGGTGGGCAAGCAGCTGGAGAAGCAGGCGACGCTGGCGACGCTCTACTCGCTGCTGGGGATGCTGATCTACCTCTGGTTCCGCTTTCAGCTGATCTATGGCGTGGCGGCGGTGGTGGCGTGTTTCCACGACACGCTGATCACGGTGGGCGTCTTTCGCTGCTGACGCAACCAGGAGATCAGCCTGACGGTCATTGCGGCGATCCTGACGCTGGTCGGCTACTCGATGAACGACACGATCGTCGTCTTCGACCGCATCCGCGAGAACCTGCGGCTGAGCCGGCGCGAGTCGCTGCCGGACGTGGTGAACCGCAGCATCAACCAGACGCTGAGCCGGACGGTGCTTGACCTCGGGACTGACGTTCCTGACGGTGCTGTCGCTGTATGTGTTTCGGCGGCCCGGTGCTGCGTGGGTTTTCGTTCGCGCTGGTGGTCGGCATTCTGATCGGAACGTACTCGTCGATCGCGGTTGCGGCGCCGATGCTGGTGGCGTAGCAGGACTGGCGGGCGAGGAGCGGCAAGGCCGCGGTTCTGCCGGCGGCAAAGCGCGCCAAGGTGTAGTTTCTGCGATAGGATTGCACTGGTCTTTGCAGCAGTGCTTTGCATGTGTTAGGCAGTTCTGATATAGGTGGAGCACGCTTTTTGGGAAGCGTTTTGACGCGCGGGAACATTTGAGTGTCCCGCGGTGTCTAAATAGAGGTAACCGATACCCGATTCGAGGCTGGCCATGTTTGAAGATTCCACGTTTGAATCCGGCGGCAGGATCAAGAGCAAGAGCGGACGTTGGATGATTGTCACGGTCATCATCAACGGCTCGATCCTGGTCGCTGATGATCCTTATTCCGCTGATCTATCCTGAGGCGCTGCCCAAGGCGGTGATGCAGACCCTGCTGGTGGCACCGCCTCCGCCTCCGCCGCCACCGCCACCGCCGCCGCCGGCTGAGGTCATCAAAGTGGTGCACGTTCAGTCGGAGATGATGAACAACCAGCTGATCGCGCCGACCAAGATTCCGCAAGACATCAAGATGGTTGCCGAGAAGGAAGCGCCGCCGCAGTTCATTTGGCGTGGCTGGCGTCGGAAGGTCTGGGCGGCAGCGCCGGCGGCGTGCATGGGCAGCGTGTTCGGTTCCGGATCGGCACCCAAGGTGCAGGCTGCTGCCGCCGAAGAAGGTCAACATCTCCGCCGGTGTGGCGCAGGGCATGTTGATCCAGAAGACGCATGCCGATGTATCCGCCGATCGCCAAGGCGGCGCGCGTTTCCGGGACGGTGGTGCTTCAGGCGACGATCTCGAAGACAGGGAACGATCGAGAACCTGCACGTCGTCAGCGGACCAGCCATGTTGCAGCAGGCTGCGCTGGATGCGGTGAAGACCTGGCGCTACAGGCCCTACCTGCTCAACAACGAGCCGGTCGAAGTGGAGACCACGGTCAACGTGATCTTCACCCTCGGCGGATGACTAATCTTTGGCTCTTCTCGCAGAAGCGTTTTTGACCGAATGCGGATCCTTGACGCATTCTTCGAACCGGAATGCGAATCCCGCAAAGACTGCCGCATTCACAGCAGTCAGACCAGCTGACAGGATCAGTTCCGCAGTCTCACATACAAACTCCTTAGGAGGAACGATTCAGTGATTCTCGCTCAGCTCGCACATTTCGCTTCGCACACGGTCAACAGCCTGGCCTTCTTCCAGGAAGAGCAGACGGTCAGCTTCAGCCCCCTCGGGCTGTGGCAGCACATGGGATGGCTGGCCCGTACCGTCGCCATCATCCTCTTCATCGAGTCGATCTGGTCGCTGGCCGTCATGATCGACCGCTACCTGTACTTCTCCGCCGCCCGCAAGCAGTCGCGCGAGTTCGCGCCCAAGGTTGCCGGCGCGCTGAAGGACGGCAAGCTGGAAGAGGCGATCAAGATTGCCGACCGCAACAAGAAGTCGCACCTGGCCGAAGTTGTCACCGCCGGCCTGCAGGAGTTCCGCGCTTCGGGCGGCGCCGCCACCGAGGAGCACCATCGAGAGCTCGGAGCGCGCACTGGAGCGCGCCGAAGCCATCGTTCACGCCAAGCTGAAGAGGGGCCTCGGCGGTTCTGGCCACCATCGGTTCGACGGCTCCGTTCGTCGGACTGTTCGGCACCGTCATCGGCATTCTGAACGCCTTCCAGCAGATCGCCACCCAGAAGACCTCGGGTATCGGCGCAGTCGCCGGCGGTATCTCGGAAGCCCTGGTAACCACGGCGTTCGGTCTGCTCGTGGCCATCCCCGCCGTTATGGCGTTCAACTACTTCACCGGCACGTGTCGAAGCGTTCGACGTCGAGATGGACAACTCCTCGAGCGAACTGATCGACTACTTCATCAAGCAGAGCAACAGGCGCTAAGCGACTGCGGTTGCAGGCTCGAGCGAGAGACTCTGGTGGGCGGGAAAGCGGCAACGCTCTCCTGCCCGCGGTTCTACCAAGCACGCGCAATCTGATCTGCACGCTGAAAGCCGGATGCCATCCGGAACATAAATTCATAAGGCACGGAGCCCAAACATGGGAATTGCAGTTCGTAACGAAGGCAGGAAGGTCAACTCCAACATCAACGTGACGCCGATGGTGGACGTGATGCTGGTGCTGCTGATCATCTTCATGGTCATCACCCCGATGCTCCAGAACAAGGTCGCCGTCGACATGGCCAAGGTGGAAAACCCCACTCCGATGCCGGACGCCGACAAGGAAGATGCGATTGTCGTGGCGATCACCCGCGATGGCGGTGTGTTCCTGGGCCAGAACAAGGTTGCGACCTGCGAGCTGGGCAGCCAAGGTTCGCGACAAGCTGGCGGATACGCCGGGCAAGACGATCTTTATCCGCGCGATGCGCGCGCGCAGTTTCGCGCAGTTGAAGATGCGATTGACGCCGTGCGCACCGCGGGTGTCGACGAAGTTGGCTTGCTGACCAACAAGAGGAAGGCGCCGGCGGCCTGGGCGGCCAGTAATCATTGACCTGGCACGCTTTACATTAACCGATTCGCACGAAACGAGGAGTTTGAAGCCATGGCAATGACAGCTGGAGGCGGCAGCGGTGGCGCGATGGGCGACATCAATGTCACCCCGATGATCGACATTCTGCTGGTGCTGCTGATCATCTTCATGGTCATCGTGCCGGTGACGCCGAAGGGCCTGGATGCGCTGGTGCCGCAGCCGCCGAAGAATCCCCAGCAGCAGCAGCCGCCGAACGACCGCACCATCGTCGTGCAGGTGCTCTATCGCCCGGGCGCGGCCCCGGCCTACAAGATCAACGAGACGGATGTTGCCAAAGTCGGACTTGCTGCCGCGGCTGACTGAAATCTACGCGAATCGCGCCGAGCGCGTCATGTTCGTCAAGGGCGACGACGATCTGAACTTCGCCTACATCGCGGAAGTGATCGACATCGGCAATGCGGCCAACGTGGATCACATCGGTTTGATGACGCCGAAGATCATGGCAGGCCAGTAGAGCGCAGCTGGATTGCCTGATTCTCCGCCGCATGGGCCGACAAGCCTGCGTCATGACGATGAATAGGCTTGCGCGCATAGCATGCCACGTGAGATGAGCGCTACTTCGCTGATCGACAAAGACGACTGGCGGCGAATCGAGCTGGTCTGGTAACCCCGGGAGCGGCGGTTGGCAGTAGGCGAACCTCGGATGCAGTGGTGCCCGGCAAGGCAAACAGTAAATTGCTCGAGGCGAATGTTCGGGGCTAACAGGAGTACAATTTTTTTCATCCTGGTTTCGGAAACTCCCGTCCGGAATCCAGATGCTATGAGTTTCCAGGCGCGCAATCGCTAGAGGCGCGACCTGAAGGAGAAGGATACGAACATGAATGGACCCGCACGAATTACGGCGCTCACGGTTGCCTTGGCCGGCATGGTGCTTTCCATGGGCGGGTGCAACCGCCTTGCAGCCCGTGACCAATTGAACAAGGGAGTGGAAGCGTACAAGAGCGCCCACTACGAAGAGGCGATCGGACACTTCCAGAAAGCCACTGAACTGGATCCGCAGCCTGCCGATGGCAAAGAGCTATCTGGCCACAGCGCTGGCGCAGAACGTGGTTCCCGGCCTCGACACGCCGGAAAACCTGAAGAACGCGCAGCAGGCGATCAGCATCTTCCAGGAGGTTCTGGCCAAGGAGCCCAACGACGTCAACAGCCTGAAGCAGATTGCCGCCATCTACTTCAGCATCAAGAAATTCGACGAGGCCAAGGAGTAGCAGAAGAAGGTTCTGGCCGTCGATCCGAAGGATCCTGAAGCTGCCTACACGATCGGCGTGATCGACTGGACACTGGCCCACGAAAACGCTCTCAAGGCGCTGGTTCCAGCGTGGCTGAACGACGACGGCGAAGGCAACGTCAAGGCGCCGAAGAAGATCATGGAGCACGATCAAGGAGCAGAACGCGCCTCTGGTTGATGAAGGACTTCAGTACTCTGAACCAGGCGCTGGCGAACCGCGCCAACTACGACGATGCCATGTCCTACCTGAACCTGATGTATCGCCGCAAGGCGGACGTGGACTACGGCAATCCTGCAGCGGTCAAGGCCGACGTTGCCGCAGCCAAGGACTGGAGTTCCAAGGCCATGGGCACCCGCAAGGCCAACGAAGAGCAAGAAGGCACAAGGGCCCCGGCGGCATCACCATGGATTCGAGCGGCAACCTGAAGTAGCCTTCAGGACCAACCCGAAAATCAACGGCCTCCGCGATGCGCGGGGGCCGTTTCATTTGCATTGCGCTCAGAGAAAACGCTGAGTATTGAGCTACCATGGACCGCATGCCAGACAAGGCCGAGAATGCTCGCGGCAAGGGGATTCTTCGGTCACAGCGCGATTCGATGAAGCGAGCCGAGAGAGATCAATTTCCAATCGCGGCTACTGAGTTGCGCGGTCTCTTCGATTTTCTCGACAAAGAATTGTCCACGAATGAGTGCAACCGCACACTCCGATTTACACGCGAGTTCATAGCCAGGAGAAACTTACCGGAGATGCGGATTCTGAATTGGCTTGAACAGAACGGCGGCTATTGCGACTGCGAGGCTCTGAACAACGCGGAGCGGATCGTCGAGGAAGCTGTCCCTGGTTATGGAAGCGGCCAAGGCGCAGTGTAAACTCGGTGGGAAGCCACCCGTGTGCCCTCAGCAAGATTGAAGCGAGTGAAGGTGCGGCTCTACTTCGCGCCCTCTTTCAGAATCTGCTCGGCAAAGTAGTTGCGGACCTTTGATTCGTCGCGAAGCACTTCGATGTACGCGATTCTTGAGCAGCTGGGCGTGACTTTCGCGCAGGTTTCTGGCGGATGTTCTGCTGCACGCTCGGATTGCTCAATTCGCGTTGTCCCGCAGGCTCGCGCGCAATCAGCTTGTAGATTGCGTAACCAACGGCGCGTCGCGCCGGGCCTGAACCGCCATAGAGTGGCTCAATGTCAGTAATCTGGCCGAGTTTGAGCTTGCTGATCGCTGCGATATGCCGCGGGATCCCGCTGCTGCATCTGGGATTCAGGAATGAAGCCCATATCTCCGCCGCTGGATGCGGTGTTTGGATCTTCTGAGAAGTTCATCGCGAGACTGCTGAAATCCTCGCCGGTGTCGAGCCGGCTGTGAATCGTCTGAATCTTCTTCTTTGCGTCGGCGTCGCTTGTGGCCTTGTTGTTCTGCAGGTTCCCGGGCTGTTGCGCCGGCAGGCTGGTCACCACGATCCAAGCCAGATGATACTGCGGCTCGATCACGTTGAACTCGGCCTTATGTGCGGCGTAATAGCCGCCGATATCGGCGTCGGTGATGTTGATCTTTGACTCGATTTCTTTGTTGATCAGCTTGGTCTCAGTGAGCGACTTGCGAATCTGAGTTCTCAGATCATCCAGAGTCATGTTGTTCTGCTTGAGCTCGTGATCGAACCCTTCTTGCGGTAAAGCGCGCCTTGAACTCTGTCAGCTTGGCATTCACGTCTTCATCTGAAGCGACGAGATTCAGCTTTGCGGCACGCTGCTGCAGGATCTCACTGTCAATCATCTGGCGCAGCAGATTGAGGCGAACAATGTTCGCCTGCTCCGGTACTGGGTTCCTGGGGATTATCGCCAATGCTTGGCCTTGTAGGCCTTTTCCAACTCTGAGCGCGAGATTTCCTTGCCGTTCACAGTCGCCATCACATCGGGCGAGGGAGGACGATGGCATGCGGCCACTGCGAGCGAACAATAGGCTTGTGTAAAGAACCAAGGAAACGGACTTGCGACGGTGGGACGAAGACGCTCGGACTTGCAACCTGTTTCTCCTGTGGGGTTCGCAAAAGCCCCATCTTCACAGGATAAATCCCCAAGCCCGGGAGCAAAGTGGAACGGGCCGCATTTTCCTGCTCCCGTCCCGTTACCACTGTGTCACTTGAAGGCTTGCAAGCGCAAAACTCCGCAACATCGCTATTTGCCGTTGCCGGCCGGCTGCTCTGTTGCGCTTGGGGCGGGCGGGGGTTCCACACCTTTTGCGCGCAGAGCGCGGTCGATAACGAGCCACACCTGCTCCTCGGGCACCGCGCCGTTGATGCGCTCTCCATCGACAAACAAGGCCGGCGTGCCATCGATTCCGAGCGACTCGGCCTCCTTCGCTGATGCGCGCACCTGTGTCTCGTCCTGCTTGGCGATGCAGGCGTCGAGCTTGGCTCTCATCCAGCTTGGCCAGCGTCGCCTCCTGGCGGGCGATGCGGTCCAGGGCCTCAAAGCTCTTTGTCAGGTTGCGATCCTCGCCGGTGATTCCTGGCCATGCGCATGGACGTAATCGACATAATTCCAATAGACGGCTCCGCTCTGGTCGGCAATGCAATTTGCGTCCACCGCAGCGTGCATGGCCCAGGGGTGGATTTCGACCAGCGGGTCGTCCTTGTAGATAAACCGCACCTTGTCCTTGTAGCGATCCAGCGTGGAAGGGAACAGCGACGTGTGCATGCGGGCGCAGTAGGGGCACTCCAGATCGTCAAAGTTGACCACGGTGACCTTTGCATTCGGATTGCCGCGAATCGGACGTCCCTGCCACATCGATGGAAGACGCTGGATCCTTTGTCAGATCGAAGGTCTCCAGGCGCGCCAGCGTCTTGCCGTCGGTTGAGATCAGGAAATTCACACCTCTTTGGACTTGCATCCGCGCGACAAGGGTGACGGGCAGAGTGTCGTAGCCGGAGATCTGGCTCGGTTTGCGCGCGCCGATGACTACGTTGTAGTCCTGCGGAACGTTGAACTGCGAACGTACCATGACCTCGATGCGGCGGTTCAGTCGCTGCATCCAGTGGATGCGGATGCGGTGGTCTGGGCTTTGCAGCCGACGGCCAGGCATAGCGCGAGCAGGCCGGTCAGGAAATGAATTCGCGACAAGTGGAATTCCTCTTATGCAAGGATACTCCAGTGAGCACTCTGCCGACCCGCTGCAGCGGACTCTGCCGTGGACCCATAGCGTGGGCGCAAAGGGACATACGGCAAACAAATCAACCGGCTTTCGGCGATCTGCGAAGGTCAGTATCGGGGCGGTATGGATGGGTCGTGGAAGACGGTGTTGGATCGGCGGATGTCGCCGACTGAGCCGAAGTTTGCCAGGGTAAAGCTATAGAGATATTGGGTTTCGTCGCGAACCGAGCCGAGGGCGAAGCGCCGGTAGCCCAGGCTGAGACCGCAGCAGTTCCAGTTGTAGACCGCCTGAACACCGGCATATTGCAGCGCACCCTGCACGAAGTCGTATCCGCCATTGGCCGCCAGGTTGAATCCACCTCCGTTGGGCTTCCCAAACTAAAGAAACGGCTGCAATTGGTTGCTTTGGATCGTTGTGGCGGAGCTGCCCTTTTCGTCCACGGCGTTCAGCAGAGAATGCCCGAGACCGATCGTGGTTCGCCCGAAGCTGTAGCCGGCATAGACGTTGTCTGCATCCAGGCGTCCGCCGCGCGGATCGTAGTCCAGATCCCACTCGATCCGCAGATTGTCGATCGCTTCAAAGCGCAGGCGCGAAATGACGGGTGACAGGTTGCGCGGTGTGGTGAGGAAGGCGATACCGCTCAGGTCCAGCGTGGTGTCGAAGACGTTCCGGCGATCGGGAATAAGGGCGCCGCCGAAAGTCGGGTCCAGAAAGTACTTCTGCGTAATCTGCCAACTTGCCCACTCGCGCTGTCCCGGGCCGCAGCTGCCCTCGGCTTCTTTGGCAGCTGTGCACGGCATTTCCCCCGTCCTCCGAACGTAGAAGCGCTGTGTAACCGTGTAGCCAACTTCGTTGGTGTTGGTTGCGATGTCGGTCGTATCGATGAGGGTTACATTGCGTGCCTTGGTCCCGATTCCGCCTACAAAGCGATAGGTGATTTCGGGCTCAATGACGTGGCGAACCTGGCGACCCCACCGGCCGAGCAGAAAGTCCCGCTCAATCGCGGGTGGCCGAATATCCACGGACGCTTCAACGTCAGAGCGGTTGAGCGGATCATGGCTGATCGCGGGAGTACCGCCGCTGCGTCCAGTCAGGTCGGGAATCTGGCTGCCGGTATAGCAGTCTCGCGCAAGGCGCGCTTCCGGAACAATGCTCCATCCACCGGCCACAATGGGCATAGAAAGGTGCGGGTAAAAATCAAACCGGCCCAGGTTGCGGAAGTGGAAGCTGTACTCAGAGCGGCCGAGATAGCTGACCGACGAGCCCATGCCCCAGTACAGCGGAGACGTGTGAAGCGGCTGATCGAGCACGTCAAAGCGAAGGCTCGGCAGATGCAGAATTCTCACCTCGTCGCCTTCGTTGGAACTGGCGAAGTTCTGTAGGCGGTCAAGAAATGCAGACGGCACCACCCCGTTGTGGACGTGGGTGAGGTTCAGATTGCTGTGTACTTCAGAAGTGACGGCCTGCGTGTAGTTGTCGTTGAAGACCAGCTTGTAGACGTAGCTTGAGAGATATTCGGCCACGGCCGCGGCGCGTGTGTGCGGGGTGAGGTCGTAGCGCCCGATGGCAACGATGTCAGCGCCGCCCTGATTCACCAGGCCCGTCGCCGGCGGGGTAGCTTGAACACCGCGATCGAACAGTGCATTCCAGCGAAGATTGAGGTAGTTGAGGCCGGATCCCTTGTAGCGAAAGTCGCCATTCGGGGCCCAGCCGCGCTTGCTGTAGTACTCCGTGCCGATGACCATGTCCATGCTGCGATTGAGAACCAGGTAGACCTGCTCGCCGAGGACCAGGCCCTTGATGGTTGAGTTGCTGACGACTGGAATCAGGAACCCGCTCTCACGGCCCGTCTCATCCACCGGGTGGCGAAGGTATGGCAGATAGAAAACAGGCACGCCGAGGAACTTGAAGAAGATGTTTGAAGTCGAGGCGTGTCCGTTGCTCACCGAGATGGCGTGAGAGATCAATTGCCAGTCCGGGCGCGGCAGGCGGCAGTTTGTCATGGAGCCATCAATCACTTTGTAGCTGCCTTCTCCGGTTTGCAGCAGAACTCTTCCTGAAAAGAGAAACGGATTCGCGGTGGAATAGACGGTAGTACGGCCAGTGCTTCGCACGCCCATCGAACCACTCACGTTGTAAAAGCGCGCTGTGTGGTCGCTCAGGCGCATTTCGCCGTGCGAGGCCTCAATGTATGCGTCGCTGGGACCACCGGTCACCTGCAGGTTGCCATCGGCCTCCAGTTCTGAGGTGGACTGGTGGTAGACAATCTTGTCGGCACGGATGATGTAGTCGCCATAGTGAATGACGACGTTTCCACTGAGTGTCCATGTGTCTCCCGCGCGGGTTTGCCGGTCAGCATCCACACGAACCGGGACCCCACTCTGCGGGACGGGCTCAGGCTTCGCAACAGGCAGAACTTCCTGACCGGGATCTTCTGGAAGCTGCGCCGCCGGCTCGCTGGCGGCTGCGTTGGTGGTACTCGAGGCCTCCTGCGAGGGAGGTAACGCATTGGTCAACATCTGCCCTGCAAGTTGCAAGTGACAGAGGGTCATCACCGTGATAAACACGAAAGTGCGAGGATGCATCGAGAGCCAAGGCCAGCATAGCAAATGAGAGTACTGGTGCAGGGGCACCCGGCTAACCGTCCATTGCCGGGTGTTGCAAGGAAGTAGACGCCCGCATGGATCTTACAGTGCATCACTAAGTTGAACAGGGCACCGGGTCCGAATGTTGACTCAGGGACGGCCGTAGAAGGGATTCCGAAGTCTTGAGCACAATGCCTAGCTCGCCCGCGCCACAGCCATCGTGGAAGCAGGAAGTGAACCGCCGCCTTGCAGAGCACAAGAATCGTAAAGGCATATCGGTTGTAGATCAAAGTGAAGGGGAAGGGGGCCAGGGCGCGGCGAACAGCCGTGCAGCCGCGGCCGCCGCTCGGGTTGCCGCGCGCTATGCGAAGGCGCCGAGCTACAGCGACATGCAGGCGGCGGAAGCGCGTGCGGCATTGCGAGCAGCGGAGGCCGCCACGCGAGCGGCGCTTCAAGCGCAAGCCGCTGCCCAGGCTGCGCTCAAGAATCTTGAGGCCAGTGACGAAGAGTTCGAAGTCGAAACACGCGAACGTCAAGCAATGTCCGCTCAGGCAGAGGAGTCCCAGCGCCGGAGTGCCTGGGAGACTCCCGAAACGCCTTCCGCTGAGACTCAGCCATTCCAGATCAAGTGGGAGCCGGATATGCCCGCGCACCAGGGTGCGCCGGATCAGCCTGATTCTGGCGCGGGAATCTGGTGGGAATCGCCGCAAGACGAACGAAGCTCCTCGGTTGACGGGCAAGTCGTCGAGCACGTGGAAGCTGCTCAACCGATCCACGCAAATCTCATTGAGTTTCCCCGCGAACTGGTCGCCACCCGCAGGATGCGCCCCCGGCTGACGGAATTGCACTCCGGTGCGGCGGAACCGAACGGCCAGCTCAGCATTTTTGAAGTGGATCCAAGCACGATCTCGATTGACCCGGTCATGCCAGATGCTGAAGTGCATGTGCCGTCGTGGAGTGGCCAGGAGTGGACGGCCATCGAACTCGACGAGCAGCGGGAGCCCGAGCCGGTGTATCAATACGCGCCGGTACCGGAAACCGCAACGCTCCATCAGGCGCCATTCGGGCGTCGGCTCATGGCAACGATGATCGATGTGGCTCTGATTATGGGAGTCGTGTGCGCCATCGCGGCCTTCACAGCATCAAAGCTTCATCAACTTCCCGGCATGAAGGCCTCTGAATTGACTGCGCTTGCTGCCGTTGCCGTCATCGGAGTGCTCTATGAATGTCTGTTCCTTCTTTATGCGAAATGCACCCCGGGCATGCGCTATGCCGAACTCTCCCTTTGTACCTTCGACGATGAGTATCCGACGCGCGAACAGATGAAATCGCGCCTCGTCTCAATGCTGCTTTCACTTCTTCCGATGGGACTGGGAATGCTATGGGCCATTTTTGACGAAGACAACATGACCTGGCACGATCGGCATTCACGGACCTACTTGAGGCTGAGTTAGCACGCAGGATAATCGAAAGACTGCGAAGGGCTGGAATCGAATGATTCCAGCCTTTTTTTGCGTTGTGGAAAGTCGAAGTTGATTCGAGAAAGATTTCTTCGATCGGGCGTGAATTAGGACGCCAATGCCCGTATCGCGCTTACTCCCGCGCCGATCAGTGCGGTTTCGTCGTCGTTGGGGAGGATCTCAAGCGAGTAGCCTAACAACGGGCTCATCTTGACCATCGATTCGAGATGACTACGCAGCATCGGCAAATCGAGAAAGCCCACCTTGTGTCCGGTGAAATAAAAGCGACCCGGCCCCGCAAGGTGTATGAACGACGCTGTCGCGGCTGCCAGAGCGCAATGCCACAGATTCACGAATTCTCGGCAGCGGACGTCGCCCTTCTTCGCGTTGGCGAAAACCTCCTCCGGTTCCATGTCAAGAAAGCGCATGCGCATGGCGCGATAGCCCATGATCCCTTCCAGGTGACCGATTCCGCCACATCCACAGAAGCGTTCCTTGGGATCAAGAGTCACGGTGACGTGCCCGCCTTCCCAGATGCCCTCCACATAGGGCCAGCGGCCATAACCGATGCCGTTGCCGATGGTCCACACGCGGGTAAGCTTGTTTAGCTGGCCACGCGTGGCCGCTACACCGGCCGCGATGGCGTCGGCGTCGTTGGCAATATGCACTGGCGCGTTGACGCCCTTGCTCGAAAGCACACGCGTGAGTTCTTCCGCCATGCGCATGCCTTTGATCTGCGTCAGATTCGGCGAGTCCTCCACCACTCCGTGGCGAATCACCCCGGGGACAGCAACTCCGATCGCATCCGCGCCGCCGTCAGCCGCAAGCGTTGCAATCTCGTCCGCGAGAATCTCGACGAATTCGCCACCCGGTACAGCAGTTAATGCGTCCACTTCGTCCGAATCCGCTGGATACCGCAACAACTTGCCGGTGATTCGCTGGTCCTGGAGCCGGCCAGCCACAATATGCTCGGTTACTACGACGCCGATAGAGGTTGTCATGCGTTACTCCGTCTGATACCTGTGCAGGCGCCCAAGGCCATTGAAGGCAGCAGCCTTGTAGCACTCGGCAAGTGTTGGATAGTTGAAGACGGTGTCGATGAAGTAATCCACGGTGCCGCCCATGATCATCACGGCCTGCCCGATGTGCACCAGTTCGCTCGCGCCTTCGCCAATGATGTGAACGCCGAGAACCTTGCGTGTGTCGCGATGAAAGACAAGCTTCAGGCGGCCCGTGGTGTCGCCGCGAATCTGGCCGCGTGCAGTCTCCCGATAGAATGCCATCCCGACCTCATACGGCACATCTTCGTCTGTGAGCTGCTCCTCGGTCTTTCCAATAAAACTGATTTCCGGAATGGTGTAAATCCCGTAGGGGTAGAAGCTCGGATTCGACGTGGTGGCGCGATCGTCAAAGGCGCGCGCGGCCGCAATGCGACCCTGTTCCATTGAGACCGAGGCCAGGGACGGAAAACCGACCACATCGCCCACGGCAAAGATGTGTTCGACCTTCGTCTGATAGTGCTCATCCACAGGGATGCGTCCGCGGTTGTCGGCCTCAATGCCTGCCGCTGCAAGGTTGAGGTCGCCGATGTTTCCCTCCCGGCCAACGGCGTACAGAAGCGCATCGCCGGAAACGCGCTTCTTGCTCTGGAGGTTCGCGACCACGGTTCCGTCCGGCAGCTCCTCAACGCTTTCCACCTCCTCGCCCAGGCGCATCGTTACGCGGCTGTCGCGCAGGTGGTAGCTCAGAGATTCGACAATCTCCTGGTCTGCAAATTCCAGCAGCTTGTTGCGCTTCTCGATCAGGGTGACGCGGACGCCGAGGATTGCGAACATGCAGGTGTATTCGACCCCGATTACGCCGCCGCCGACCACGATCAGCGACTTGGGCAACTCGGGCAAATCAAGCACCTGGTCACTGTTGATGATGGTGCGGCCGTTGATGGGCACCGTTGGTGAGATCGCCGGCTTGGTGCCCACGGCAATGATGATCCGATCCGATTCAAGTGTGGTGTCAGTCTGCGGGCCTTCCACTCGCACCTGATTGGGTCCCGTAAACTTTGCGATGCCGTGCACGATGTCGATGCCATTGCGGGAGAGCTGCGCCTCGGTTACATCCACCTCAGTCTTGATGACAGCCTGGACGCGAAAGGCCAGGTCCGCCATGGTGATCTTTTCCTTTACTCGATAGTTCATACCGTACACCGAGCGGTAGTTGTAGCCGGAGAGGTGCATCACGGCCTCGCGCATGGTCTTCGAGGGGATGGTGCCGGTATTGATGCAGACGCCGCCAACCACAGATTTTGACTCAACGACGACCACGCGCTTCTTCATCTTGGAAGCAGCCACGGCGGCGCGTTGTCCGGAGGGTCCGGAACCAATAACCGTGAGGTCGTACTTGACGGCACCCATGCGCTTGTCTCCAGTTGTCGTGTGCGGGGCAGCGATTTCGCCGGTGTACCCCGGGTATCTAGCAGAATAATGCCGCGAACCTGTTATCCGGTAATCTCTTGTTTTGATCTGCCAAACCGGATCTCAAAGAGAGCAGTTTCGATAAGTGGCCAGCTTCGCGAATATACCAGAAGGCGGTTGCAGGAAGATGCGAAGCAGTGAACCTGATCAGATGACGGACCGGGGATTCGGGGGCTCCGCGTCGGACCGCCCGTCTTCTTGCTGGCCGCAACTCCGAGCGCCGCGACCTGCAGTCTTCCAGGTTGAAACGGCGAGTCATTCCATCGAGGCTTGCAAGGGAGTGACGAATCCAAAGGATGCAGGCTACGGAACAGATGAGCCGCACCAGCGATACTCGCGAGTGCGGCTCTCAGAAGGCGAACTTGGGAAGCTGTCTATTGTGCTGCAGTGGCCTTTCTTGCGGCCTCAATCTGTGCTTTTACTGCTTCGAGATTGAAGCTTGCGCCGTGCTGCATTGGCGGAAAGCCGGTAGCAGGCGGCTCCTTGCGAGCCGCCCGCCGTAAAGGTCGTTCCCGTTACTCGCTGGGGCCTTTGGACGCTGCCTCCGCCTCGGCCATCCTCTTCCCCATCTCGGCCTTGACTGCATCAAGGTTGAAGCTCGCGCCCCGCTGCATCGGTGGGTAAGTCGAGGAAGGTCTGGATCTCCTTGGCCATCAGCTGCTGGACGAACACGAAGCGCCAGAACTCGTACTTGAACCAATCGAAGTATTGCTGCGCTCCGTCCTTCGTCCCGTTGCTGGGCCAGCCCGTGCGCTCGAACGGATCGAGACGAAGGTTGGTGATGTAAGGCACGTCGCGGATGGGTCTTTTCGCCCAGCCAGCCTTGAGGCTGGTCGATGAAGCGGAACTTGTAGTCGTCAATGCGCACCGCGCCCACTGTGCTTTCACCGAGGTAGAAGATCTCATGACGCGCGGACGGGCCCTTGCCGGTGATGGCGTCCATCTGGTTGTAGCCATCCAGATGGTTCTTGTAGGTCTGGTCACCGATCGTTCTCGCCCTTCAGCAACTCTTCGGTGATGTTCGGATTACCGGCTGCGGCGACGAAGGTGGGAAGCCAGTCCAGGCCGGAGAAGATGCCGTTCTGCACCGAATCCGCCGGCACATGACCGGGCCAGCGCAGGATGCACGGGAACGCGGAAGCCGCCCTCGAGGACTGTGCCCTTGGACTGGGCGAACGGCGTCTGACCGCCATCGGGCCAGGTGAAGACTTCGGTGCCGTTGTCGGTGGTGAACACGACGATCGGTGTTGTCGTCGACGCCTTTGTCCTTCAGTATTGTCCATGACCGAGCCGACGATATCGTCGATCTGCGCCATGCCGGCCTCTTCTTCGCTCCATCCATTCTCGGAGTTGCGCATCGCTTCATACTTCGGCGAGAGGTGCGTAACGATGTGCATGCGCGTCGGATTGAGCCAGACGAAGAACGGCTTGTTGTCGCTCTTCGCCTTATCGATGAACTTGAGCGTGAAGTCGAGAATCTCGTCGTCCACGGTCTCCATCCGTTTGGGATAGAGCGTGCCGGCGTCCTCAATCTTCTGTTTGCCGACCTTGCCCCAACGCGGATCTTCGGTGGCGTCGTCCTTGTCCGTAGCCCAACTGTGAACCATGTTGCGCGGGCCGACCTGATTCAGACAGATTCTGCGGATAGTTGGGATGCGCGGGGTCTTCCATGGCATCGAGGTGATACAAGGTAGCCGAAGAACTCATCGAAGCCGTGGACGGTAGGCAGGAACTCATTCCGATCGCCGAGATGGTTCTTGCCGAACTGGCCGGTGGCGTAGCCCATCGACTTTAAGATCGTGGCTGTGGTTACCGCTTCGGCGGGGATCCCGATCTTGGCGCCGGCCTGGCCGACGGTGGTCATGCCGGTACGGATCGGAAGCTCACCGGTAATGAATTGTGCCCGACCCGCTGTGCAGCTTGCCTCGGCGTAGTAGTCGGTGAACAACATGCCTTCCTTGGCCATCTTGTCGAGATTCGGCGTTCTGCCCGGCCATCATCCCTCGGTGGTAGGCGCCAATGTTCCACATTCCGATGTCATCGCCCATGATGACGACGATGTTGGGCTTCTTCGTTGCAGCTTGCGCATGTGTGGTTGCGACCGTTCCTCCGAAGATGCTGGAGAGACTTAGCGCACCCATCACGAGTTTGAACACCCGAGTTCCAAAATCCATTTGTTTTCTCCTTGAGAGTTTCCGAGAAGGACAGGGTATTGCGACTGGAAAAGACGCCAGTGTTGGCAGACCGGTTCAGTCGCGAGGATCTTTCGTTTGTTCGTTCTGCTTGCCGCGAACAAGTGGCACTTTTGGGTCTGAGACGATGGATAAGCAGCCGATGAATGGCGACGATTGAATCGCGATTTGAAACTCTAACGAAGCTGAGGTCTGGAACGTGCAGTCAGCGCTGCTGAGCTGGCTTGCACAGAGCCAGGCGGAGGAAGATGTTTCTTACATCGTTGACCATGTGCAGCCGGAACTTCTGGAGTCTGCTGCCCTGGGACTCGAGTTAGGAGTCACAAATCCTCTGAGAGGCGGGGAACCCTCCTGCCGTGAACCGTCCCTAGTCCGCTAGGTCCAATTAGGTTCCAGATCCAGGGCGAGGGGCTACTGGCAGAAGTGACAGTAGCCCGACACTTGTTGGCTTTCCTCAGTTAGCCTTGCTACCCATGAGCCGGATCGATATGCTTGAGCCGTTCTCATTTGGGTATATTCCTTTTGTTTCCGAGGCATCTATGACGTCGTTGCGACTGGTGATGCATTGCGCTTTAAGCGCGCTGGCTTTTTCTGCGATCCCTTCGGCGGTGAAATCCCAGGCGGCGGCGCAGAATCCTCCGGCTGCTACCCCGGCTCCGCCTCCACCCCGGTTCACACCAACACCCGAGCAACTGGCGATTCAGGCCGCATCCGAGAAGGATCACCAGCGCGTCATGGACGAGCTGGGCATCAAGGAACTGCGTCCAGGAGTGAACGGGGACGCCAACGCTCCAAACCCTGCCAACTATGACGAGGCGAAGGCAGATGTTTATCGAAACGTACCAGATCCGCTGAAGATGAACGACGGCAAGCCCGTCACTTCAGCGCAGATGTGGTGGACGAAGCGGCGGCCCGAAATTGTGGAACTGTTTGACCGCGAGATCTACGGGCGAACGCCGGCGCACTTGCCCAAAGTTACTTGGGAAGTAGTGAAGACTGAGCACGAGAAGAATGGCGATGTTCGGGTGGTGACGAAGACGCTGGTAGGGCACGTGGACAACTCCATCGACCCGAAGATCAAAGTGGAAATCGATCTGACGCTGACGACGCCGGCGGACGCCAAGGGGCCGGTGCCGGTGATCATGGAGCTGGGCCTGAGCAAGGAGTTTCTGGCCATGCTTGCGAAGCGATTTCCGCAGTTTGCGCAACAGGCCGGGAAGCGGCCCGACGTGGCAGCAGCAGGTATTGGCGAAGGGCTGGGGCTACGCCGAGTACATACCTACGAGCGTTCAGCCGGATAACGGCGCGGGCCTGACCGAGGGCATCATTGGCCTCGCTGAACAAAGGCGAGCCGCGCAAGCTCGACGACTGGGGCGCGCTGAAAGCCTGGGCCTGGGGCGCGAGCCGCTGCCTCGACTACTTCGAGACCGACAAGGACGTTGACGCGAAGCAGGTGGGCATCGAGGGCCATTCGCGCTATGGAAAAGCGTCGCTGGTTGCGATGGCTTATGATCCGCGATTTGCAATTGGCTACATCAGTTCGTCAGGCGAAGCAGGCGCGAAGCTCTACCGGCACATCTTCGGCGAACAGGTGGGCAACGTTGCGGGCGTCCAGGAATATCACTGGATGGCGGGCAATTTCCTGAAGTATGCGGGGCCCTTGACGCCGGGCGACCTGCCTGTAGACGCGAACGAATTGATTGCACTGTGCGCGCCCAAGCCGGTGTTCATCAGCGGTGGTGCGAAAGAAGGCGATGGCTGGATTGACGCAAAAGGAATGTTCCTTGCCGCAGCAGGCGCCGGGCCGGTGTACCGGCTGCTGGGCAAGAAGGACATGGGCACTACAACGTTTCCACCGATGGAGACTGCGCTGATCGACGGCGACGTTGCATTCCGGCAGCACTCGGGCGGCCACACGCCGGGCCCGAACTGGCCGACATTCCTTACATTCGCCGGCCGCTACCTGCATGCGCCGGGAAGCTCCCCTGCCTCCCAGACCTCTTCTGGACAGACACTGACGGCGCCGACTCCGCTTCATCTCCCGCAGGTGCATCTGACCGCCGAGCAGGATCGGCAACGCATGCTTGGCCTGCTCGGCCTCAAAGAATCCGATCTGCGTCCACGCCCCGACGGCGACGCCAGATCGCCCCACGCGACGAACTACGAGGAGTTGAAGGCAAATGTGTACCCGAATCTCCCGGATCCGCTCGTGTTCAAGAATGGTCAGCGGGTGACCACGGCGAACGAGTTTTGGTTCAAGCGCCGAAAGGAGATCTGGGAGGACTTCGACAGGGAAGTTCTTGGCCGCACGCCAAATTCAGGGGCAGGAGTTGAATGGCACATCGCCAGCACCACAAACGAGAAGTATGGAGGAGTCGACGTCGTCACAAAACGGATTCAAGGTCGTGCCGGCCCGTGGACGGGCTCTTCAATCAAAGTCATAATCGATCTCCTTCTCACGACTCCCACCAATGCCAAGGCTCCCGTTCCCGTCATCATGGAGCTCGCCTTCGACAAGGATTTCCAAAGCGCAGTTAGCAAGCCGCTCGATGAGTACGTGCCCAGTCCATGGGGTTTGGATGGCAAGCCCGTCGTGCAGCGTGGCTGGGGATTTGCGATTCTCAATCCCGTCAGCTACCAGGCCGACGACGGAGCCGGTTTGACCGATGGGATCATCGGATTGCTTAACCAAGGCCAGCCCCGGAAGCCTGACGATTGGGGAGTGCTGAAAGCTTGGGCGTGGGGCGCGGACAAAGCCCATGGATATTTTGAGATCGATCACGCCGTAGACGCCAAACACGTTGCTCTCGCCGGCCATTCGCGATTTGGCAAGGCGGCGCTCGTGACGATGGCGTATTACCGTAGCTTTTCTGTTGCCTATATCAGCTCTTCCGGAGAGGGCGGCGCCAAGCTCTATCGCCACATCTTCGGCGAGCAGATCCCGAACCTTGAGGGCCCCGCGCTCTATCACTGGATGGCCGGCAACTTCCTGAAGTACGCGGGGCCGCTCACGCCGGGCGATCTTCCCGTCGACAATCACGAGTTGATCGCGCTCTGCGCGCCATTGCCGCTCTTTATCGGCGGAGGCTCCAGCACAGGCGACGGCTACGCAGACCCCAACGGCGACGCATGGGCTGATCCGCGTGGCATGTTCCTCGCGGAGGTGGCTGCGGGCCCGGTGTACCGGTTGTTCGGAAAGAAGGATCTCGGCACGACAGAGTTTCCCGCGACGGGAACAGCGCTGGTGAGCGGGGACCTCGCCTTCCGCCAACATTCCGGCGGTCACACACCCGCGCCAAACTGGCCGTACTTCCTCGACTTCGCCGCGCGATATTTGCAACCGTCAGCGCAGTAGAAGGAAGGGGATTCTTTCACAGCTTCTTCGACATCACGATGCAGTGGCAGTCGAGGCCGTCCTTTAGCGCTGAGTGGGGATGGAACGGCTCGGTGCCCGTCTCGACAAACCCGAAGCGCCGATAAACGGGTGGCAGCTCGGGACGCAGGCTGAGGACCGTGATATCGACCGCTTCACACCCTTGCGCGCGGAAACGGTCTTCGGCGGCAGCGAGAAGACGGCGTCCGAGTCCTGAGCCCTGGTGTGCGGGATCGACAGCCAACATGCCAAGATAGCCGCGCGAGTCGCGAAGCTCAGTGTAGGCAGAAGCCAGCAGTGAGCCGAAATCGTCTTCGGCGACCAGCACCGTGCCCTTCTCCATCATTGCCGCGAGTTGCTCGTCGTTGGTGCGCGTCCCGTCAATGAAACTCTCGATTGAAAATGCTGAGTTGATCAACGGGATCAGGCGCGGTCGATCAGCCGCTGTGGCCGAGCGAATATTCAGGGCTTCAAACGCATTGCTCATCGGTATCCAAAATTCTAGCTTCATGCGGAAATCCCACGGTCTTTGAGGACCTGCACGATGTCTTGATTGGCGAGGTAGAGGACAATCTTGAATTCATCGACTGCGGTGTCAACGATGAAGGTGGAGTCGGCCAGCACCTGCTCAGGATTGGCGTTGGGACGGCTGAAGGTCATCTGCCACTTCGTTTTTACGAGGACGTAGCGGGTGTCAAGCGGAGTTTCCTCGAGAGAGACAAGCGCGGTTGACTTGCAGCCGAGGCTGTCGAAGAGCTGCTTGCGTTTGGGCAGGGCGACCGCGAAATCGGCCGAACGAACGCATTTGGCGCCCTGGGGACCGGCGGCGAGAAAGGTGTCGGCGAACTGAGCGACCTGGGCCTGGATGTCGTTACCGCTGCTTTGGCGGGCGAATGAGTCGAAGAAGCGCGCGATGGGGCTGGCAGTCATTTTGGAGCTCCTATAGATGGGATCGGTGCTGTTGAGCACTTTAGTATTATATCAAATTCGAAGCAGTAAGTCAAGCAAAATCATAGAGATGTAACATCGTCCTACTGCGTACAGTCTTGAGAGATAGGGCGTTCTAGGAGGGTCGGATCCGGCAAGGGGGGATGGGTTCAGGAGCGCACAGGCCAGTCTGGATCGGGTTTCTGAACCAGCCAAGCGATATAGTCCATCATTGGCGGAGTACCGCCGAGAGCCCTGAGGCGGGCTGCGCACTGTGCGCGATGTCCATGGCTGTGCATGCACACCTGCATGACTGCCTCGGCAACAGAGAAGCTGCGGGCAGGCAAGGACGTGGATCGCAGCTGGCGAAGGAGATCGGACTCGGGAAGCTGGAAGATCCAGTCCATTTCGACGATTGCGGTCTCTTTGAACCGCTCTATTTGGCTGTCAAGGCCTTCAGGAATCCGCGATTCCTCTTCTCTGGCAAACTCCCGTTGCAGAGCAAGCAGGAGCCAGTAGCGGTTGGCCAGCAGGATGTGATGAAGGAGCTTGCGAATCTCCTCATCGTGGGCCGCGGCATCGTGCTGCCGTACCGCCTGCAGAATGGCAGCGTTGGCGTGCCACTTGTGCCGGACGAGATCCTGAAGCATGTCAAGCATGCCAGAGACTCTATCAAAATTATCGAGGTATCGGAGATGAAATTTCAGCGCGGCTGGGCGGCGTGATCCAGTACTGAAGAAAGACGAGATCGAGAAAACGTTCGAACTTGAATCCAACCTCGCGCAAGTGGGCCACTCGTTCGAATCCGAACTGCTCCAGAAAGCGCAGTGAGGCTGCGTTCTCTGAGTCGACGCCAGCGATCATCACGTGTTTGCCGGCATCTCGGGCCTTGAGAATGAGCTCCCTGAGAAGCAGACTTCCGATGCCCTTGCCGCGCGAGCCGGCGCGGATGTGGACTGTGCCTTCAACAGTCAAGCGATAGCCGGGCCATGACCGGAAGTCGCCAAAGCTGCCAAAACCGCAGACGCTCTCACCGTCGGTGGCGACAAGCACGGGGTAGCCCTGCTCGAGACGTGCCTTCCACCAGGCGATGCGGTCTTCACGCGTTGCCGGGCGGTCGTTATAAATGGCAGTTGAGTTCGTCAGGACCTCGTTGTAGATCGCCGTGATCTCGTCGAAGTCCGCCTGGGCTGCATCGCGGATCTGCATGCTCACGCCTCGCTGTTTGACTCGCTGTGTGGCCCGGAAACAGAATAGCTGTCTTGGCATAAAGGCTGGGTCAGCGTGAATGAGGCGGAGAAGATCGAGGTTTTGCGCGCGTTGCAGTCGGGGCGCGATGCGCTGGGTGCAGCTGTCGCAGGCGTGGATGATGCCGTGGCTGCGCTCAAGCCCGTTTCGGGCGGCTGGTCTATCCTCGATTGCGTGGAACACACGGTCGAGTCCGAGCGCTATCTTCTCACTCGCCTTCACGCCGCCAAACTCTCCGCTCAGCCCTTCGAGAAATCCCGTCGCGAAGCAAAGATCGCAGCGCTCGCGGCAGACCGCACCCGTCGCATTGAAGCTCCGATGCCAGCGCATCCTCGCGGGCGTTTCAAGACTCTTGGCGATGCGCTGGGCGCGTTCGATGCGACGCGGGCAGAAGTGATCCGATGGGTTGAGAACTGCGCCGACGATCCACGCTGCGTGCTGACGGACCACCCGCTGATTGAAGGTCCTGTGACGTGCTCCGAGACGCTGATCATGATTGCGGCGCATCCGGCGCGTCATGCAAGGCAGATTGTGGAGATACGAGAGAGCCTTGGGCGTGCGTTCGAAGGATGAGGTTGCATTCTGTGTCCTCGGCACCCAAAGCGCTAGATTTTGCGGTAGGCTGAAACCTATGGAATTCAAGGTAGTCGAACTGGAGCGGGAACCGATCGATTTCGATCTGGAACTGCCCCCGGGCAGGGTGGACCTTGGCGGCGAGGCCGAGCAGGAAGGGAACCTGGCCACATCAGGACGTGCTGAGGTAATCCACGAGCACCGCGGCCCCAAGGACATTGTGGCCGATATCCGGTTGCGCGGGCATTTTGCCGCCAAGTTCCAGGTTCCATGTGCGCGTTGCGTTGAGCCGGTTGAGGTTCCGCTTGAGTCGGAATTCGACCTGATCTTCAGGCCGATGGGAGCAGACGCAGGGGCAGCCGAACGGTCCATAACAGCGCCGGAGACGGAAATCGGTTATTATCAGAAGGACAGTCTTTTGCTTGAGGATGTGCTGCGCGAGCAGGTGCTTTTGTCCCTGCCGGTCAGGACCCTGTGCAAGCCTGACTGCAAAGGACTTTGCCCGCGCTGTGGTCAGAACCGTAACAGCCAGCCATGTTCCTGCGAAGTGGGTCCGAGCGACCCCCGCTGGGAGGCGCTGGCGGGGCTACGCGGCCGGATAAAGTCCTGAAAAGCAAGTGGTTCGAGCGGGATGGAATGCGAGCCCCTTCCTGAGTTCGTTTCGGCGGACCCAGTAATGGGCACGAAATCCGGGCGGACCAAACGACACCAGAGATTGAGATGTTCAAGCCCAGGCCGAGAGGCAGATTGAGACCAATTGCGGTCTGAGAACGGGCTGGAACACGAAAGGAACTGCATCATGCCGAATCCGAAAAGGCGCCACTCTTCGCGCCGCACTGCCAATCGCCGCGCCCATGACTTTCTGACGGCGTCGGGCCTCTCAGAGTGCCCGAACTGTCACGAGAAGAAGCTTCCCCATCGCGCCTGCCCCAAGTGCGGGGAGTACAAGGGACGCGCAGTCGTGGAAACCAAGGAATCCGCAAAGTAACCCGCGCATCGCATCGCCTCGGGTATTGTTGGTTCGGGAGAAATCCATCCCCGGTGATTCGCTATGCTCATTGACATTGCGCTTGATGCGGTAGGTTCAGACAAAGCACCAGAGCCTGAGATTCGGGGAGCGATCCTCGCTTGCCAGTCTCTGCCTGTCAGGGTCCATTTGATTGGGCCGGAGGCGGAGCTGCGCGATCTGCTTGACGAACACCTCGAAAACGAGGAACTGCCCATCGTCATTCACAATGCCACTGAGCGTATCGGCATGGACGAGAAGGCGGCGCACGCTGTTCGGACCAAGCGCGACAGTTCAATGCGCGTGGGCCTGAAGTTGGTGCGCGAGCGCAAATGCGCCGGCTTTGTGACTGCGGGAAACACCGGGGCCGCGATGGCTACAGCGAAGATGGTGCTGGGCGCGCTGCCAGGCGTGGACCGGCCTGCTCTGGCAACGCCGATGCCGAGTTCCACGGGCAATCCGTGTGTGCTGCTCGACGTGGGTGCAAACGTGGATTGCAAGCCGCATAACCTCGAACAGTTTGCGGTGATGGGCGAGATGTATGCGCGAAGCGTGCTGAAGATCAGCCAGCCACGCGTGGGTCTGCTCTCCATCGGCGAAGAAGAAACCAAGGGGAACGACCTCACCCGCGAAGCTTTTCCCCTCCTCAAGGCTCTGCCCATCAAATTCATTGGGAACGTGGAAGGCCGCGACATCTTCAGCGGTCAAGCTGACGTGATCGTATGCGACGGCTTTGTGGGCAACGTGGCGCTGAAGACGAGCGAGGGCGTCGGCCGCTTTGTGCGCGACGTGCTGCGCGCGTCTCTTACGCGCACCGTCACGGCAAAGGTCGGCGCATTGCTGTCAAGGCAGGCATTCAACGACTTCCGACGCCGACTCGATTACCGCGAATACGGCGGGGCACAGCTTCTGGGCGTGCGCGGGGTCTGCATCATCGGCCACGGCTCGTCAAACGATCGCGCCATCTTCAACGGCATTCGCGTGGCGTATGAATATGCGCAGGCCGGAACAAACGAGCGCATCGAGCATGAGTTCGCGAGCCGTCCTCATCGCGCAGAAGGCGCGGGCGCCGGCAAGCCGGACGCTACGGTTCACTAACGGCTTCGCATCATGCAAGCCGACCCCAACAAGAAAGACATGGAATCCCTCAAAGCCTGGGCAAGCTATCTGGCTTGTCCTGCCTGCCTGGGCGCTCTGCGCCTTGCGGAGACGACCGTGATCTGCACCGCATGCCGCCGGGTCTATCCGGTGGTCGATGGAATTCCCGTGCTGATTGTGGAGCGGGCCGTGGAGAGGACTTAACTGTCCAGGAAGCAGTCGGCCAAGCTCCTTGCGACGGTTCTGTTTATGCCGGTATCGCGAATCGCTCATGCACAATTCGCACGGAGCGCTTCCTGGTGCTCGATTCGCGGTGAGGCATCTGTGGTCAAGAGTTCATGGTCAGTCGAACAGCTTTGTGAGCTCGGAGATGTACATGGTCTCCTCGGCGAAGGTGAAGGTTCCATGATCGATTACCTCCCGGGCGGCGTGGAGAAATGCGGTCAGGCCCGCGCGGGCGAATCCCGAGCCGACGCTGATGCGACGCACACCCAGCTCACCAAGCTGCTCGACTGTGAGCGGCGGAGCTCCCTTGAGCCCCATCAGCACGTTGACTGGCCTGCGCACTGAAAGGCAAACCGCACGAATGTCTTCAGGATCGGTGAGCCCCGGAGCGTAGAGAACCTCGGCGCCGGCTGCCTCGAAAGCCTGCAGGCGGCGGATGGTGTCGAGGAGATCGGGGCGGCCGTGCAAGTAATTCTCAGCGCGGGCTACAAGCATGAAGCGGAAGGGAAGGCTCGCCGCGGCTAATGCAGCCGCGGAGATGCGGTCGACGGCTTGCTGAAAGTCGTAGATGGGATGTTCAGGGTCGCCTGTCGCATCCTCAATAGAACCGCCCACGAGTCCTGCTTCGGCGGCCAGGCGAATGGTTTCGGCGACGGTTTCGGGTGCGTGTCCATAGCCGTTTTCGAGATCGGCGGCGACGGGAAGGTCGGTGGCATCCACGATGGAATTTGCGTTGGCAAGCGCCTCGGCGCGGGAGACGCTGGCGGTTCCGTCCTTGCGGCCGAGGGAGAATGCAAGGCCGGCGCTGGTTGTTGAAAGCGCGCTGAAGCCGATGGCGGCGAGGATGCGCGCCGATCCGGCGTCCCAGGGGTTGCCGATGACAAATGGCTCGGGGCCTTGATGAAGCGCCTGAAACTGCGCGGCCTTTTCGGCTTGAGTCGGCATGGCATCACCTCGACGTGCTCGATGGTGAGAGACGGATTCAGCGGCGATGATAGAACGGCAGCACGATGAACAGCGCGATTCCGATCGCCGCAAAGAGCGCGAGGGCGATGAGACTGTAAATGAGTGTGAGACTGGGGCCCTCTCCGGGCTCGGCTGTGATGGATTTGTTGTGAGGGCGGTTCTGCTCGTTGGGATCACTCATATTTGAGCGCCTCGACGGGATCCATCTGTGCTGCCCGCGTGGCAGGTACCGTGCCGAAGATGACACCGACCGCCGTGGCTGAAGCCAAGGCAATGATCACCGACCAATACGAGACCGGCAGCGGGTAGTCAGTAAAGAGGCGGATGGACAACGGTACAGTGAGACCCACGAAGCAGCCGACGAGGCCACCGGCGAGCGAGATGATCACGGCTTCCGCAAGGAATTGCAGCTTGATTTCTCGATAGGTTGCACCGAGCGCCTTTCGGATGCCGATTTCGCGGATACGGGAGCGTACGTTGGCAAGCATGATGTTCATGATGCCGACGCCGCCGACTGCCAGGGTGACGGCGGCGACAAGTACCAGCACGGCAGTGAGTGCGGTTGCGATGCGTGCAGCCATCGTCAGCAACTCTCGTAAATCGAAGGTCGTGTAAACAGAGTTCGGCTTGTGTCGGGACTTAATGACTCGCTGAATCTCTCTGGTTGCGTCAGGCACTTCCTCCATGCTCCGGATCGTGAAATATAGCTGTTTGACGTTGTCTGTGCCGGTGAAGTATCGGGCGACCGAGAAGGGAATGAGGATGGTTTCGTCGGCAATCTCTGTTTCGCCGAATGTGTCCACGCTCTCTTTGAAGGTGCCGATGATCGTGAATGGAATGCCGCTGATGGAAAATGTCTGGCCGATCGCCGTATCGGCACTGCCGAACATCTCCTTCGCGAACGGCACCGTCACCACGGCACAAAAGATATGAGCATTCTGGTCTTCTTCGTCGAAGAAGCGGCCATTCAGGACAATTAAATTACGCACATCGCGGTACTGCGGACTCACGCCGAGCACCAGGGTGTCCTTGACGACTCCGCCGCCGAAGCTGATGCGGTCGTGAGTCTCCAGAACGGGTGACGACGCCACAACGCTTGGAACCTGCGCAAGGACTGCCTTCTCATCTTCGCGCGTAAGGAAGTCGTTGTAGATCACTTTCTCGGCGCCCACGCCTCCGCCGCCGGAGTATTCCACTTCCACTTCGTTGGTGCCGATCTTCTGGATTTCATTCAGAATGAATTGCTTGCCCGTGAGGCCAATGGTGACAACAAGGATGACAGAGGCTGTGCCGATGACCATGCCAAGCGCGGTGAGAGCGAAGCGCAACTTGCTGGAACGGAAGCTGTCGATGGCAAGCTTGAGAATCTCGCTCGCGAGCATGGTGCGGCGGGCGCTCAACAGCGTCTGCTGGAAAGCGTGCTCGCGTGCGTGTTGTACTGCCGGATTCATTGTTTACTATGAGATGCGCTGACAGAGTATGGGGCTTCCATAATAGCACGGATGAAGTTCATCTTCTGCGGCCAGGGCTCATCACGATTTACTCGAATCATCGGGATGGAAGTCTGCCGCAGCACAGAGTTCACGGCTGCATCTTGTCGTACTTCTCAAGCCACTTTAGCTCCTCCCGGAGCTTGATGTAGCCGTGCCACGGGTTCTTTTCCAGATCATGTCCTTCGCCCGGGAAGACCAGGAACGTGTGTGGGATGCCGAGCGTCTGCAATGCCCGCTCCATGGTTTCCCCTTCCAGGTAGCTGACGCGTACATCAGAGGCGCCCTGCACGAGGTGCGTAGGGGTCTTTACCTTGTCGAACTGGAACAGCGCCGCTTCGCTCTGGTAGAGGTCGGGCTTTTCCCAGGGCAGGCCGCCAAGGTACCAGGCATCTTCCAGTGTCGTGTCGTCATTGCCCCAGTTCGCAGCATGCTCCACGGCTCCCGCGCCCGTGACTGCGGAGCGGAATCGCGTGGTCTGCGTAATGAGCCAGTTGGTGAGATAGCCACCGTAGCTATAGCCCCCGATCGCCAAATGATGGGGATCGGCGTATCCGTCTTTGACCAGGGCATCGACACCGGTGAGGATGTCGCGGCCGGGTACGGTGAGGATATGCGGCACAATCTCGAGCATGAAGTCGTCGCCGTAACCGGTCGATCCCCTGTAGTTGGGCCGGAAGACAAGCCATCCGTTGGCGGCGGCGAGGGTGGCCCAGTCGTACCAGTCGGCGCCGAAGTGATTTCCGTCAGCGTCGGAAGGACCGCCGTGAATAAGGGTCAGCATTCGCAGGTGCTTTGTGCCCTTTTTGCCCGGCGGATAGATCAGTACGCCTTCAATGGTCCGACCGTCATCAGATTTCCATGTGTAGGTCTGCCACTCGGGTTGTGATGCCCGGCTGAACTGCGGGTTGAAGTTCGTGATGGCAGTGAGGTGTTCAGGGTGGAGCGGATCGGAGGCGATCCATGCCTGTTCCGGTTCGGTGATCGTGGAATGGCGAACGAGGATCGCATTGGAGGACTGTCCCGATTCAAGGCCGGTATAGGAGCCTGCAAGTCCGGGCAGTCGAGTGGCGCGATCGCCTTCGATGAGATAGGGCTGGGTTTCAGTGCCCTTCAGTCCGAGCGCTAATTCCTGCCCGTCAGGGAGCAGGGTGAACTGGTCAAAGGAGGCGTCGCACGATGCGGCCAGACGCTCAAGCTTGCCCGTTATGGGGTCGATCCTGTAGAGGCGGCCCTGCAGCTCGCGATAGTTGCCTTCAACAGCGCCAAAGCCGCCCTGTACCGCGAAATGAAGCCACTGGCCGTCGCCTGACCACATGAGCCCGGATTCAACTGCCTCGTTGTGGGTGAGCCTGCGCGCAGAGCCACCCTCCGACGCAACAATGAAGATCTCGTAATCCGCAATGTTCTCCTCGCGACGGTGAACCGGCTCGGTGGTAAAAGCCACGAGCTTTCCATCCGGCGAAGGGGCAATCTCTTCTATGTAGAGATCGCTGGTTGCGATTGACTTGGCAGATTCCGGAAGCTTGGAGGACGGCTCAGCATCGGCTTCGGCCGCTGAGGGCGCGGCATGGGCAGGAGCAATCTCCACGGTGCGGTTGATGGCCTGCGTGACTGAGAGTCTGAGCAGAACATCGCCGCGATTTTGTTCGCGCCAGCGGATAACGTCTTTCCATTCGTCCTTTTGTTCATCTTCCTGTTCATGCGTGAGAGGAGCCGTCGCGGAAAAGTAAATCGAAGAGCCGTCGGGTGACCAGGCGAATGAATGCACGTCGAGCCTTTCGGCAAAGAGCGGGACCGCTTCTCCGCCTGTCGCCGGGATGAGCCAGATGCGGGTGGCCTTGGCCGTGTCCGAGTCGACTTCGCTCGCGGAATTGAGGGGCCGCTCCGAGGTGAACGCGATCCACTTGCCGTCGGGACTCCACTGCGGCTTCTCGTCTGTCCCTGAATGGGTGAGCGGCCTCAGGCCGGCCTGGGCGGTCCAAAGCCAGAGCTCGTGGCTATTCACGCCTGCCTTCCAATCGGGAGCCTCGGTTGAGATAACAGCTGCGGATCCATCCGGAGAGAGTGCGGAGCTGAGGATGAAGGTCGTGTTCAGATACTCGTCGAGGGTGATGGGGGACTTCGCGGACTGAGCATCAGAAAATGCCGTAATGATACAGAACAAAATGGCCAGGACGGGCCAACGGAATTGCAGGCGCATAACAGCACTATACCTTTGGCGAGTGGGAGGTTAGGATTCACTCGGGCCTGACGCCCACGAGAGACGGAGCAGAATAATGAGACTCGATGCCCATCAGCACTTCTGGAAGTACAGCGCGCGTGAGTATGGCTGGATCGACGACGGGATGGGGGCACTGAAGCGGGATTTTCTGCCGCAGGATCTGCAGCCGCTGCTCGAGGCAAATGAATTCCATGGCTCCATCTCGGTTCAAGCGTGCCAGAACCTCGAGGAAACCAGATGGCTGCTGGAACTCTCCGCGCAGAACGATTTCATCAAGGGCGTTGTCGGCTGGGTGGATCTTTGCTCGGGGGAGTTGAAGTCGCAACTCGACGGGCTTGCTGAGAACAGCAAGCTAGTCGGCGTGCGCCACATAGTGCAGGCGGAACCCGACGATGAGTTCATGCTGCGCGCAGATTTTCGCAGGGGCATTTCGCAACTTGGAGAACGTGGGCTGACGTTCGATCTGCTGTTGTATCCGCGGCATCTTCCCGTTGCCGTGAAGCTGGTGAGCCAGTTTCCGGATCAGCCGTTTGTTCTGGATCACATTGCGAAGCCGGGGATTGCTGCGGGCGTTCTTGCGCCATGGGACCGGGATGTGCGCGAGTTGGCGAAGCTGGACAACGTATGGTGCAAGGTCTCCGGAATGGTTACCGAGGCAAATTGGAAAGGATGGAAGGCGGCGGACTTCCGGCCGTATCTCGATTTTGTCTTCGAGGCGTTCCCTCTCGATCGGTTGATGATTGGGTCAGACTGGCCGGTATGCACTCTAGCCGCAGACTACGCGGCCACCACGCGGATCGTAACGGAGTACGTGAGGCAGTTGCCTGCGGATTCGCAGGAGAAGGTCCTCGGCGGAAATTGCGCGCGATTTTACGGGGTTTGAACCGCGCACGATGGTCTGCCTATCGTCATTTCCTGGACGGAGTCGAGTGCCCGCACTTCAAAGAATCCTTGTGTGCCCAAGTCTGGACGTCAACGGCGGTTCCCTGCATGCAGGTCGTAATGCCCTTGTGGGGAAAGCCTGAAAACTCGATGCCGGAGCCGATCTCGGGCTGCATGCCTTTGATCAGCAGGGTGTAGAGGTTACCGCTCTTCAAGTCCGTGACGACGAGGCAGCGAGCCTCCGCTCCGGGCTCCACACAACCCTCGCCGTGAACCTGCTGTGGCTTTTGGGAAGGGGCAGCGATCGCTGGAAGGGTGGTTGCAATGAACGCGATAAAGAATAGCCGCATTGCCGTTCTCCTATGGGCTGTGTGGGCCAAGGCAAGGCCGTGCAGCGTTCATGAGTCGTCCGTGGGGAGGATACGCCGGCACGGGCAGAGGCGTCCATTCAAGGGGCGCGCGATGATAGATTGACCTTAGTGCGAAAGTGGCGGAATTGGCAGACGCACCAGACTTAGGATCTGGCGGGGAAACCCATGAGGGTTCGAGTCCCTCCTTTCGCACCAACCATCCAAACTTTTCCATCGAAGACGATCAGGCAGCATCTGACGGCGCAGGCGAGCGCCCTTTGCTCTGACGGAGTAAGCTGGTGAAACTATGAGTCCAACACCGCAGCAGCCTCAAATGAATGTGGTACAGACTGACGACTACCGCGAGTCTTATGCAAACAGCGTACAGGTGCGCGTGAGCGTATGGGATTTCTCGCTGGTTTTCGGCCTCGCGTCGAGCGACAGCCCGGAGCAGGTGACGATTCGCAACCACCAGGCGATCTTTTTAAGCCCTCAACAGGCCAAAGCCTTGTGGAATGTGCTCGGACAGAATCTGGCTCAATACGAGCAGGCATTTGGCGCGCTTAACCTCGAACCGCAGAATGTGAACTTCCCGCAGGGACCCGTGAATTAGTCCCCTGAACACGACGGTTTTGCGCAGCGCTGCCAGGGGCCGATGCTCGACAATCAAAGGCTGCATTGCGGCGCGGTCCGGCGGGTTCTCCACTGCGATGCCATCGATGTCAGCCTTTCATCGACAAGTGAAGCCAATGGCGCTTGAGTTTAATCGATGAGCAAGAGCTTTCGTCTAAGAGTGATCTTTGAGCCGCGAATGGACGCACCCCTCCCCGGGTGGATGATCTTCCCGGTCATCTTCGCTGCGCTCTATGCGAGCCACTTCACACTCTTGCGGCTGCCCTATTACTGGGATGAGGCTGGTTATTACATCCCGGCGGCGTGGGACTTTTTTCGGACGGGCTCGCTCATTCCGCTGACAACGTTGACGAATGCGCACCCGCCGCTGCCAAGCATTTACCTGGCACTGTGGTGGAAGGTCTCGGGCTTTCTTCCCGAAGTAACGCGTGAAGCGGTGCTGATGGTGGCGGCAACCGGCCTGATGGCCGTGTGGCGCCTCGCGCAGCGACTAACGGAGTCAGGGGAAGTGGCCTTCTGGACAGTGGTACTTACTGGGCTCTATCCGGTCTGGTTTGCGCAGAGTACGTTGGCCCATGCGGATATCTTCGCGGCAGCCTGCACGCTATGGGGGCTGGTCTATGCCTTGCCTGATTGGGAAAGAAGACCGCGCGTCGCCGCGGCTTGGTTTATGGCGGCTGCCCTGTGCAAAGAGACGTCGATTGCAATTCCGATGACACTTGCAGCCCTTGCGCTGGTGGAGGGGTTTCGAACTGGCCCGGCAGTCCGCTCTCGCCGCTGGGCCGAAGCGGCCTGGCTGGCGAGCTGCATCGTGCCGCTCATCGCGTGGTATGCGTGGCACTTCGCAAAGACGGGCTTTGTGTTCGGTAATCCCGAGTATTTGAAATACAACGCGCAGGCGAACCTAGAACCGTTGCGGATGCTGGCGGCATTTGGGCATCGCCTGCTCCACCTATTTGCTCACATGAACATGTTTGTGCCGGTGCTGCTGACCCTGGCGGCGATGATGCTCAGGCCGCGGCTCGATGCCGAGGGACACGAACGGCGGCAGATCAGTGCGACATCCATGGGCCGGATCTTCATTTTGCTTGCTGGTGAATGCGCTACTGTTCAGCGTGCTGGGTGGAGCGCTGCTGACGCGATATCTGCTGCCCATGTATCCGCTGGTGCTGGTCGTTGCGGTGTCGACGTTTTATCGGCGTGTGCCGTTCTGGCAGGCTCTCGCGGTGCTATCGGCGGCGGCGTTTGTGGCGGGGCTATTCATTAATCCCCCTTATCGTTTTGCACCGGAGGACAACCTGGAGTATGCGCGCGTCGTGCGCCTGCATCTGGCAGGAATTGCGCAACTGAACCGTCGTTTTCCCGGGTCGACGGTACTTTCCGCATGGCCCGTTACTGACGAGTTGACGAAGCCGGAGTTGGGGTATCTGAAGACGCCGTACGAGGTGGACAGGCTGGAGGACTTCACTGCGGAACAGATAGACAGGGCAGCAGCGGAGCCCGGGAATTATTCGACCGCGCTTGTGTTCTCGACCAAGTACGACCCTCCCACTCTTTCCTTGAGCCTGGGGCCGAGGAGCGAGGAGATGGACCGGCGATATTTTGGGCTGCATCGTGATCTGCCGCCCGAGGTCATCGCAGCTCGCCTCGGTGGCGCCTTGGTGTGGCAGCGGGAGGACCATGGGCAGTGGATTGCGCTGATTCGGTTCAACCGGCAGTTTGAGGCCGCTGTGCGGCTGCCCGAGGGCTTGCGATAGCTTGTCTGGCGCGCTCGGAGCAGGCTGCGACGGTTCGCCACAACCCCTATAATCAGGCTGTCGTGCTATTCATGTCATCCATGCGCAAACAGGTCGTATCCCTGGCTGTAAAGGCCACATTGGCAATGATCTTGGTGTTGGAGCTTGTGCCGCCGTCTTCCGGGCAGGTTGCGCCGGAGAGCAGCGCAGCAGGGCACAGTCGCATTCTGCTCGTGTTCCCTTTTGACAACCGCACCGGCCAGCCAAATCTGGAGTGGATCCGCGAGGCCGCGCCGGAGATTCTCAGCGCGCGGTTCACCTCAGCGGGCTTTGCCCCGATGAGCAGACCGGACCGGATGTATGCGCTGGACCATCTCGGCCTTCCACAGCAGTTCCAACCATCGAGAGCCAGTTCGCTGAAACTCGCTCAGACGCTCGATGCCGACTCAATCGTGGTTGGGAGCTACCGAGCCGATGGGACCGGTTTTGAGGCTGAAGCCCAAGTGGTTGATGTGCAACGCCTGCGCATGAGCGCTTTGGTGACCGCCCGGGGAGAAATGCGCGATCTGATCTCGGTATTTGACACGTTGGCTTGGAAGCTGACGCGATTGATGGACCCGAACTTTAGTGTGGCGCAGGAGACTTTTGTCGCGGCTGGCGCTGGACTCCGACTGGACGCGTTTGAGCAGTATATTCGAGGGATTTCAGAGGCTGACCAGCAGGAAAGGTTGCGCCACCTGAAACAGGCGGTTGCCCTAAGCCCGGATTATGGACCCGCGTGGATGGCTCTCGGGCGCGAGGACTTCAACGGTCAGCAATACGAACAGGCTGCGGAGGCATTCGCCAAGGTGAGCCGCAACGATCCGGATGCATTGGAAGCGGAATTCTATCGGGGGCTTTCTTTGCTGTTCTCGGGGTCGTATGCAAAGGCCGAGGAGTCGTTCAGTGAAGTGGCGCGGGAGTTGCCACTTGGCGAGGTTCTCAACAATCAGGGCGTCGCGGTCAGCAGGCAGGGACATGACGGCACGGGGTTGTTTGTGCGGGCAGCAGCCGCAGATCCGAATGCCGCCGACTACCATTTCAACCTCGCTGTGAGTCTCAAGCGCCATGGGACGGATGCAGCGGCTCTGAACGAGTTGGCGCAATGCCTCAAGCTGCGTCCAAACGATGTTGAAGCGCAGCAATTGATGACGCAATGGAAAGCGCCGAAGGCCTCGGTTGATTCCGATGAAAAGGCCGAACCCCTGGAGCGAATTGTTCGCACATTTGACGCTGTCGCGTTCCGGCAGGCGGCCCTGATGATGGACCAGATGGAAGCGTCACGCCTTGCTGCACTCACTCCGCACCAGCGTGCCGTCAAATTGGCTGGCCAGGCGAAGGACTACTTGAACCGCGGTCTGCTGCTTGAAGCCGAGCGCTTGTATCAGACTGCTGTTGCGGATGATGGATCAGTGGCCGAGGCCCATGCGGGCCTGGCGACTGTGCGAGAGCGGACAGGAGATATTGCGGCTGCCCGCAAGGAAGCGAATACATCTCTGCAACTGGCGCCTTCAGTGGACGCGTATCTTGTTCTGGGCAGGCTGGACCTTGCGGCGAACCATATAGACGACGCGACGACCGATATCAGCGAGGCGCTGAAACTCGATCCCGCCAGCCGGTCCGCGCAGGAACTGAATAGGGAAATCGAGTTGAGGTCGGGGAAGAAACAGTAGGGTTAGGGGCGGAGGGTCCGCCAGGAGCGAGCCATGCTTCAGCAAGTGCTTTGGTTCAGGTTCCGCGGTGTTTTAGGTCTGGTTGCGGTGGTTGGGATGATCCTGCCATTTTCCGCAGAGTTGCGGGCCCAACAGCCTCTTGTGGAAAAACTTGTGCTCGACGGGACGATTCAGCCGGTGAGTGCCGGGATGCTGGATCGGGCTCTCGCGCATGCTGAGAAAGACGGCGCGTCGGCCCTGCTGATCGAGATGAACACGCCGGGCGGGCTTGTGACCTCGATGCGCTCGATGGCCGGCGCAATTCTGAGATCGCACGTGCCGGTGATCGTCTATGTGTCTCCCTCGGGAGCGCGGGCCGGTTCGGCGGGCTTCTTTCTGCTTGAGGCGGCAGACATCGCAGCGATGGCTCCGGGGACCAACGCCGGGGCAGCGCACGTGGTCTTCGAGATGGGAGGCAAGCCCGACGAGACGATCAATCAGAAGGCCGAGAACGACGTTGAGGCATTTCTCCGCTCCTACGTGAGCAAGCGAAACAGAAACACGGATGCCGCGATCGCCGCTGTCGCTTCTTCTCACTCATATTCCGCCGAGGAGGCGCTGGCGCAGCATTTGATCGATGTGATTGCGACGAGCGATACCCAACTGCTTGCGGCGCTTGAAGGGCGCGAGATCACCCGCATGGATGGCTCAAAGCAGACGCTGCACCTGGCCAACGCTCGGATTGACCTGGTGCAGCCCACAATGCGCGAAGATCTCCTTGGGTGGCTGGTGAATCCGAACATTGCTTTGCTGCTGCTCGTGGGCGGGGCGCTGTTAATTTATCTCGAATTCAACACACCGGGGACCATCGTGCCGGGAGCGCTGGGCACACTGATGGTGTTGCTTGGGATCTTCGCGTTAGACCTGCTGCCGATCCGGTTCACGGCCGTGCTGCTGCTGATGGCTGCGTTTGCGCTGATGTTGCTGGAGGCGAAGTTTGGCGGGCACGGCGTGCTGGCAACCGTGGGAATCGTGTGCCTGACATTCGGAACACTGACGCTTGTGGCAGCGCCAATTCCGGAGATGCGGATCAATCCCCTGGTGGCAATCGCGGTGAGTCTTGGATTTGGCGGGATCACCGTGTTTCTGGTGCGGCTGGCTATGCGTGCACGCCGTTTGAAGGCGCGTCTTGGCGTTGACGCGCTCGTGGGCCATGTGGCTTCAGCAATGGAGGCACTCGCACCCCAGGGCCATGTTCTCGTGGAGGGCGAGATATGGGACGCGGTCGCCACCGAGCCTGTCGCCGTTGGAACGAGGCTGCGCGTTGTGGGTCATGAGCAGTACCTGTTGCGTGTTGCTCCTATCGACACCGGCCAGCCGCCTCAAACTGCTTCATAGAAGCCGCAGGAGTACAATCCGTGCTGAGTGGGGGACGCCATGTTCGAATTGTCAGTTCCGGTTCTGGTTCTGGTTGCCATCGTTGTCTTGTACCTGATCAACTGCATCAAGATCCTGCGTGAGTACGAACGCGCGGTCATTTTCACGCTGGGACGCGTGGGACTAGTCCCGAAAGGGCCCGGGATCTTCTTTGTCTTTCGGCCGATTCAGCAGATGATCCGCATCTCCCTGCGGCAAGAGGTGCTTGAGGTACCCGCGCAAGACGTGATCACGCGCGACAACGTCACCATCAAGGTGAACGCGGTGGTAACGCTCTATGTGGTTGATCCGAACGCCGCTGCCATCAAGGTGTCCAATTACGTTTATCAGACCTCGCAGTTGGCACAGACGACGCTGCGGACAGTGCTGGGAGAAGTCGAATTGGACGAATTGCTCAGTCATCGCGACAAGCTGAACCTTCGCATCCAGTCGATCATGGATCAGCGCACGGAGCCATTTGGGGTCAAGGTAATCTCGGTGGAAGTGAAGCAAGTGGACCTTCCGGAGCAGATGCAGCGCGCGATGGCGAAGCAGGCCGAGGCAGAGCGCGAGAAGCGGTCGAAGATCATCCATGCGGAGGGCGAGTTCAACGCTGCGCAAAAGCTGGTGGATGCTGCAGCGCTGCTGGCGAAAGAGCCGATCACACTGCAGTTGCGCTACCTGCAGACTCTGACAGAGATTGGCGTAGAAAAGAACACCACGATCGTGTTTCCGCTGCCAATTGAACTGATGGCGATGTTGAATAAGTTGTCCGCTTCGGCTAAGCCGTCCAGTGACAAGCCGGCCGCAGGTCAGGCTGCCGCGGAGTAGACATCGAGTGCGATCCGTGAGAGCCAAGAGCGTGGCATGATTCGAGAGTTTAAAGAAGAAGAACTGGAGCATGCGGAGCGCGGGCGGGACACTGAACTCACGCTGAGCGCGGGCATGCTCCTTGCTCTCGGCTGCGGACTAATTCTGCTTTGCGGTGTCTGCTTTGGACTCGGCTACGCGGTGGGACATCGTGGTGAGAAGGTTTCAAGCAGCGTGACGCCCGAACCCGGGACGCCGAGTCCTCTGCAAGCGAGCGGATCGGCCACCAAGCCGACAGCGCGGGCACAGGCACCAGCGCAGCCTCTACCGGCTACCGTGGCAGTGGCTGTGCCTGACAGCTCAAGCACGGCTGCGCCGCAGTCTGGCGGAGCCGCTCCGGTCGTTGCTGCCGGCACCAGTCCGGAACCGCAGCCGCCGGTGAAGCCTCCATCTACTGCACAGGTCAAGCCAGCCCTGCCTGGGCAGACTGCCGCGGCCCAGCCGGTTCAGCCTGCATCCACGCTGCATGTGCAGCCTGCACTCTCGCAGGTACGAGGCTGGATGGTGCAGATTGCCGCGGTATCTCAGATTGAAGATGCCGAGGTGCTGGTGAACGCGCTCAAGAAACGCGGCTATGCCGTGACGGCGCGTCGCGATACCGCAGACACTCTGTTGCATGTTCAGACCGGCCCGTTTGCAAATCGAAGTGATGCAAACGCGATGCGCCAGAAACTGCTCAACGACGGTTACAACGCAATTGTGCAGCCGTGATCGCGATACGCCTGTTCAGGACCGCATCCACTCCGGGAGGCCGCTTGCGATCGCAGCGCGTACTGCATCCATAAGCTCCTCCCTCGTGGCAAAATCGCTGGGCCGCAAAGGCGCATGGAACATGACGTGCGCGATGCCCGGGTGGATCCGTGCGCTGCCTTTTCCCATCATCGTCTCAGTTCCCCAAATCGAAACCGGGACGCATGGCGCGCCGGTCTCTTTCGCCAGGTAGAACGGTCCCTTCTTGAACGGCAACAAGCGTCCATCGCGGGAACGCGTGCCCTCGACGAACGTGGTGATGTGGATCCCCTTTGCCAGAATGCGCTGGGCCGCTTCAACGCTCTCCTGCGCGCTTTGCCTGCGTCCATCGCGGTCGACGGGAATGAATTCCGCTAGCTTTAATCCCCAGCCGAGAACAGGAATATGCATCAACGAGCGTTTGAGAAATGCTGAAGTGCGCCCGGGAATATTCGGGATGAGCGCGGGAGGATCCAGGTTCGAAACGTGGTTCGCCATGAAAATGCACGCGGTGTGCTCCGGAACGCGATCGAGTCCGGTAACCTCGACGCGAATGCGAGCAAGCCAAAAACCAATCCGAACGATGGCTATAGACGCCTTGTAGAGCGGCGTCACGTCGCCGGTTATGAGAGACAGGGGAAGGACGATGATGGCAGTGGGCGTGCCGAGAATGATGATGGTGCCCACCAACAGGAGAGAGGAGATCATGAAAGTCTTTCGCGACGGGACTCAGCGTACTCTGAGCCGCTCAGGAAGTTTCTCATAGATGCCGTCGAAGCCGCCATTTGAGAGAATCGCAACGACATCGCCGGAGGCAAGTTGCGGCGAGATGGAGCTGACGATGGCGTCTGCATCCGGATGCAGTTCGGCCGGCGTTCCAGTCGCATTCAGCGCGTTGACAACATCCTCAGGGTGCAGACGCTCCGCATCAGGAATACGCTGCTGCTGATAGACGCCGGCAAGGATGACGCGATCTGCGTTCCGCAAGCTCTCGACGAGATCGCGCTCGAGCACTTTGCGGCGCAACGTATTGGAGCGGGGTTCGAGCACGGCCCAAAGACGTGCCTCAGGGTAAACAGAACGCAGAGCACGAAGCGTTTCGCGGATTGCAGTGGGATGATGCGCGAAGTCGTCGATGATGGTGATGCCGTTGATGACATCGCGTACTTCAAGACGGCGCTTTACGCTTTTGAAGCTGGCAAGCGCGGTCCGGATTGATTCCTTCGAGATGCCCTGGCCCGCTGCAAGCGCCGCCGCAGCCGTTGCATTCAGCGCGTTGTGCTCGCCGGCGAGCTGCATTTCGAGTGTCGCCCAAAGAGCGCCATCATGCCACAGTTCCCACTGCGTACGGCCGTCGACGTGTTGCAGATTGCGCATCTGCCAGTCGGAATCAGGAGTGAAGCCGTAGCGCTGGACGCGGCAGAAGGCGCGGCTGATGCATTCAGTCACATTGGCGCTGCCATCGTAGGCAACAAGCAGGCCGCGGCGCGGCACAAGATTGACGAGGCGTTTGAAGGCGGTCTTTACCGCTTCAAGATCGGCGTAGATGTCGGCGTGATCGAACTCAACGTGCGTGAGGATCGAGCGCATCAGGAAAGTAATGGAGGAACTTGGGGCCCTTATCGAAGAATGCGGTGTCGTATTCGTCGCCCTCGATGATGAAGGTGCGCGTGGGGCGAAGCTGAAAGCTCGTTCCGAAGTTTTCAGCGACGCCGCCGATCAGGAATGACGGCTCGAGAGCCGGGTTCTCGCGTGCCGCAACCTGGTAGATCCACGCCAGCATGCTTGTGGTTGTGGTTTTGCCGTGCGTTCCCGCGATGACGAGCGACTCTCGGCCCTTGAGAAACTCGTCGTGCATCAGTGCGGCCATGGAGGTGAAGGGCAGTGCGCTGATCGAGCACGTGCTCCACCTCAGGATTTCCGCGCGAGAGCGCATTGCCGATGACGACGAGGTCCGGAGCAGGATCGAGGTTCGACTCGGCATATGGCTCGAGAACCGGAATGCCGAGGATCGCGAAGCATGTCGCTCATCGGCGGATACGCGGCCTTGTCGGAACCGGTGATCCGATGTCCCTGCAACTGAAGCAGGCCGGCGATCGACGCCATTGCCGTGCCGCAGATGCCGCTGAGGTGAATGTGCCGCGCTGAGTTGTTCATGGCTTCACCGCCGGCTGAAGCAGATGGAGTTGAGCTTCCGCACCAGCACGAAATTCGGCTTCAACGCCGAACATGAGGGTGACGTTCTGGCGGGAGACATGGCCGCTGCGTAGTCCGATGCCGATGGGGATGTCGAGATCGTCCAGAGCTCTGAGGATCGTATCTTCGAGCAGAGTGTCCGGCGCGCCAGGCGAAGTGCACTCGAGCATCTCGCCAAAGATGATGCCGCGGACTCCGTCGAGCTTGCCCGCGTGGCGCAGTTGCCAGAGCATGCGGTCAATCTGATAGGGCTTGGCGCCGATGTCTTCGATAAAAAGCAATTTGTCTTCTGTGCTGGGCTCCCAGGGTGTGCCGAGCAGCGCAACCAGAATGCTTAGGCAGCCCCCGTAGAGCGTGCCGTGCGCGGTGCCCGGTTTCAGTGTGCGAAGGCCCTGGGCGGCGTTCACAGCGTAGGGCTGGCCAGCCAGGGCTGCCTGAAAGCTGGGGAGATGCAACGCCATCTTCAAGATAGAAATCTGCAGCGACCATGGGTCCGTGAAATGCAGGCAGGCCGAGCCGATCGAGCAGGCGCAGCTGGATGCCGGTCATGTCGCTATAAGCGAAAAACGGCTTCGGATGCTTCTTGACGAGTTTGAGATTCAAGCCCTCGAGGAGGTGATTGGATCCGTAGCCACCTCGCACAGCGGCGACCAGACTGGTGTCTGGATCGGCGAAAGCAGCATGCAGATCGGCGAGTCGCTGTTCGGTTGATCCGGCGAAGAAGAGAGGCCCGCGAGTCTGCGTATCCGTCCCGATGTATGGCCTGTATCCAAGGCGGCGCAACCGGTCGATGCCCTGCTCGACCCGCTCCGGGCTTGCGAACGACGCGGGAGAGATAACGCAAATGCCTGCGCCCGTTGGAATCGAATCGATCGAAAGCAGCGGTCTCGGTTTCATCGTCGCAGTCATCAGTACCATGCCTCGCCGCGGGCAATCAGAGATGCAGGGCCCGTGAGATCAAGCTCGGTGCCCGGACCGCGCCATGCGACAGTCTGTGCGCCGCCGGGGGCAACGACACGCAAGGCTGACGCGCATCCGTTGAATGCGATGGCGGCTGTTGCGGAGGCAGACGTACCTGTACCGGACGAGGTGGTCGGACCCACTCCGCGCTCGAAGATACGGATTTCAATTTCTGACTTGTCGGCGATCCGCACGAATTCCACGTTGGTCTGCTGTGGAAAGTCTGGGTGCGTGCAGACTTCGGCACCAATGGATTGCCACGTTGCGTCACCGACGGAGAAGTCCGCGTTGTCGACGATGATCACGAAATGGGGATTGCCGGTTGATACCTCTATTCCCGTGACTCGCCGGCCGTCCGAGAGTTCCACGGATTTTGGTGCCGCAGTAGGAATGCCCATTCCGGTTGTGACTTCAACCGAATATCCCCCTTCGGTGTCCACGGCATTGATGCGGCATACGCGCAGCCCCGCATCGGTCTGAATACTCAGTTCGTCGCCCGCGTTGGCGCCACCCGTTGCGCTCATCCAGGCTGCGACGCAACGCGTGCCGTTCCCGCTGATTTCGGCGATGGAGCCGTCGGCGTTGTGAAGACGGATGCGTCCCGACCGGGAACCTGTCCACGCAAAGAATTCGATACCGTCAGCACCGACTCCGGTGTTGCGTTCGCACAAAGCAGCGTGTCAAGTCTGCCCAGTCGCGCCCTGCGGCTGCTTCTTCCGTGACGATGAGAAAATCGTTGCCGCACGCATGCGCCTTTGCAAAGGGAATCAATCTTCCTCCGGATCGCGAAAGTTGAGCAGCTTATCGATGGCTGGCTCTGAGAGGAGCTTGGCGTGGATTCGCTCGTGCTGCTTCTTTGTTGCTGTAATGGTGAAGCTGACTCGTTGCAGATTGCCGATAGCGTTGCTACTGAAATCGGCAAGACGCTCGCCTGCCTTGTCCATGGCGTCGAGAATTGAAGCAAGCATGGCAGTCTGGTCGATTCCGCGAGCCTCGTAAACCAGCGAATAGATCTTGATACTTGCGCGGCGTTCCAGAAAGCCGACCAGTTCCAGCGCGACGATCACAATTGCAGTTGCCGCCACCGCTGCCGCAAAAAGGCCCGCTCCGCAGGCCATGCCGATGGAGGCGACAACCCAAACGCTGGCTGCGCTGGTGAGCCCGCTGATGCGGCTGCGATTGTGGAGGATGAGGCCCGCACCCAGAAAGCCGATGCCTTGAACGATATTGGAAGCAACCTGGCCCTTATTGGTGCTGCCTTCGCCGGCCAATACAGCGGAGAGAAGCGTAAAGAAGGCAGCGCCCACGCAAATAAGCAGGTTGGTTCGGACACCCGCCGACCTTCGCTTGACTTCGCGCTCCAGTCCGATGATCGCCGCCGAGGAGCGATGCGGCCAGCAGGCGCGTGATTGCGCCGTTAACTACCACGATCTGCTGTAACCAGCTGAAATCGAAGGGCAGCGAAATATGTGCAAATGCGGTGTTCATGGATTCATCAAGCCGATGCTATCACCGCTGCCGGTCATTCGTGTCCTGCGGGGTATCGGAGACGTAAACCGCGCCCGCGGGTTGGCCCGGCGCGGTGAAATGGCGAACCAGAGTGAGCCGTTCAGGATGAGCATGAACCGCGCGGTCAATTTCGTCGCCATCAAACGCGAGCACGATGGCGGCGTGAGCTGCAGGCGCGGCGAGCGCTTCAGTGTAGAACTCCTTGTCACTCTCATTGATCGTCTGGCGCAGCGGGATGCCGGTAAAGGAGACAAGCTGCGGAAAGACAGACGTGTTCATCAATATGACGCCGCCTGGGCGCATTGCTAGCAATGATCGCAGAACCGGTGGAATGTCGGCTTCCAATGCGCGCCGGGAATCGATGTTCTTGATGCCTTCGATGTACGTGAGCGGCTTCTCTCGAACGACAATCCAGGCATTCAAGAGAATGAGCGTGTAAAGAGCGGTTGCGACGTAAACTTTCGACTTCGGCTTGAACTCACGGGCTGCGGCAAGCACCAATTGTGCGACGAAAGCGAGACCAAGAGCGAAGGCGGGCAGTATCTCCAAGCCGTAACGGGTGTTGTACCAGGAATGAGGCCACCAGACCGGGATGAAGATAGGTACCGAGCCGAATGCAATTGAGTACGCGTAAAAGGGAACGGGCAGCCAAAGGAGTAGTGTCCACAGGAAGAACGCGCCGGCGAGTGGTGATCACCGCCCATGCGGTTCCGGCCAGCGAGAGTGCCAGGAGCGTGTTGCCCCACGCCTCGCCGGTTGCATCCATCTCGGCGGTTTTGACAAAGAAGAGGAACGATACCCATGGATTGTGCCATCCGGGGTGTGGAGGACCGGCGCCGTGGATTGCGGTGCGCAATTCGATGGCCGCCGCTGAGTAGGGGCCGCGCGCAAAGTCGAGCCAGTCGCCAAAGACGGCAGCGTTGTACACAAACCAAACGATCGGTGCGGCGACAACCACCGCACTCGTGATCCAGAAGGTGCGCGAGCGGCGGGTGCTGCGTCTGAGCTGTACGAAGCCGATCGAACTCCACGCAAGAAGTGCGAGAATCCATCCGTCGTAGCGAGTGAACACGGCGGCAACAAGAACCGTTGCGATGCAGCCCAGCAGTCTCGCTGCTCGCGGTGGGTCGTTGTTGAGGCTGGCGCGCCACTCGACCAGCCAGACTGACAGCCAGACCATCTCGCAAAGAAAGAGTGGCTCAGTCATTGCCGTGGTCTGCAGGTAGAGCAGGTTGGGGTTTGTGGCCAGAAAGGTGAACGCTACGACGGCGGCGGAAGGTCGCAGCCAGTGGCGCGCCAGGCGGTACATCCCCGCACATGCCGCGAGGTAGGCTGCAGCAGAGGGAATGACGCCGGCGATCCCGTTGGCCCACCAACCGTAAACCGCGACGAATGGAATCAGCAGGATGTGAGGCAAGGGCAGCCACACGGACCCAAGCTGCTGCAACCCTGGCCGGTGTGAGTCGAAGACTCGGCGCGCAATATGAAGATGGGCGACGGCGTCTCCGTAGTTGAGGAATGCGCCGTGGCGCCAGCTCCAGAGGATGGCGAGTAACGAGGCTCCACCGGAAGAAGCCAGCACCACCAGCCACTCAGTGCGGCTGATGGGGCGCCGAATCGGTTGTTCAGTCAAGGTGCGTGAGCTCGCGGAACAGCGTGAAGCGGTGATCGATCTCTTCGCGAGAAATCTGCTGCAGACGCTCGGTGCCGAAGCGCTCGACGGCGAACGAGCCCATCACACTCCCGTAAAACATCGCATAGCGATAAGCAGCCGGTGTCAGTTCCGGCTGGGCCGCCAGATAACCAAAGAAGCCGCCGGCAAAACTGTCACCCGCTCCCGTGGGGTCAACAACTTCTTCAAGTGGAAGAGCCGGCACGTGAAAGGCGCGACGGGCGACAACTTCGGCTCCGTCTCGCTCTTCTGGAGCAAAGAACGCGGTTGCCCCATATTCTCCATGCTTGACGACGAGCGTCTTCGGTCCCATTTCGAAGATCTTTGAAGCAGCAAGGACAAGGCTCCGGCACCCCGTCAACATTCTTGTCTCGGTGTCGTTGATCAGGAGAGCGTCGAGACCTTTGAGCACCTCGAGCAGCGCGGGGCGATGATCCTTGATCCAGTAGTTCATGGTGTCGCCGCCGACCAGACTGCGCCTGCGGCATGGCTTCTCGAACGCGGCGCTGAAGAATCGGATCGATGTTGGCGAGGAACAGATACTGCGAGTCGCTGTAGGCGGCGGGAATCTTGGGCTCGAATGCCCCAAAGACATTCAGCTCGGTGTTGTGCGTCTTGGCTTCGTTGAGATTATCGAGGTACGAGCCCTCCCAGAAGAAGCTCTTGCCCGCAGCGCGCTCGATGCCGCGTGTATCGACTCTTGCGCGCGTCAAAGACGGCCTGCTCGGTGGAGCCAAAGTCTTCGCCGACAACCGCGATGACGCGAACGTCAGTGAAGAAGCTGGCCGCAAGCGAGAAGTAAGTTGCGGCGCCTCCCAGGCAGCGTTCGCGGCGACCCGCCGGTGTCTCGATGGAATCGAATGCGACGCTGCCCACAACTGTAATTGCCATGCTTACCCTTTCCAGATCGGACTTTGAAGTGAGAAACGAGTTCGTTACCAGCCCAGGTATTTGCCGTAAAGCAGTTTGAGTTTCTCTTTGGCGGCAGCCGGAATCGCGTCGGGCTGGGTGAGCACGGCGTACCGTCCCGCAGAAGCGCAGGCACAGGTGCGCTCAGCGGGCATTTTGGCCACAGCGGCCTTGACCACCTTGCTCGCGTTCTCGGCGTTCTGATGAAGGACGGCCACAATCTCTTCAACGGTGACTGCGTCGTGTCCCTCGCGCCAGCAGTCGTAGTCAGTGACCATGGCAACCGTTGCATAGCAGATCTCTGCTTCGCGAGCGAGCTTGGCCTCCTGCAGGTTCGTCATGCCGATCACGTCTGCGCCCCAACTTCGATAGAGATTCGACTCGGCCTTGGTCGAGAACTGCGGGCCTTCCATGCAGACGTAAGTGCCGCCGAGCTTGCCAACGACGCCAGCCGCTGAGCACGCCTTCAGCCGCGGCTCTGGCTACGGTGGAGCAGACGGGATCGCCAAACGCGACGTGCCCAACGATGCCATCGCCGAAAAAGGTGGAAACTCGATGAAATGTGCGATCGATGAACTGATCGGGAATGACGAAGTCGGTCGGCTTATGTTCCTCTTTAAGCGATCCAACGGCGGACACAGAGAGGATGCGCTCGACGCCGAGTTTCTTGAAGGCGTAAATGTTCGCGCGGAAGTTCAGTTCAGAAGGAAGTATGCGATGGCCGCGACCATGGCGTGCGAGAAAAGCTACTTTGCGGCCTTCGAGTTCCCCGAGCACGAATGGGTCTGAGGGGTCGCCGAAGGGCGTTTCAATGCGTTCTTCATGAACGTTGGTAAATCCAGGCATCGAATACAGCCCGCTGCCGCCAATAATGCCGATCTCTGCTTTCGCCAAAGCCGCTCCTTCTCACCCGACACGTCTGCATGCTGCAAACACTTCAGTATAAAGGTGCGGCGCGGTGTTTCCTGTATGGGTAGGGTGGGTTGTTATGTGTGGCGGCCGGCCACGGAGAGCCGACTCGAACGCATCTGGTTCCGGAGGAGATTTCAAATGTGGATGATGCGGTTGGCTCCACAACAGATACGACCACAGAGCCCAGATAACGCCTCAAGCGGTTACACGGCTCTCCTGCAACGCAGCGGAGAACCTGTCGGTAGAATTCCGCAGCGCCCATCCGGCGAGAAGCAGGCTGGGCGCGAGGGTGGGTTTGGCATTGCCGAGTTCGGCAAGCGTGGTGTGAACAACCTGCTGGTCCGGCTGAGCTGCATGCGAGACGATGGCGCAGGGGAAATCGGGAGGAAGCCCTTCCTGGAGCCATTCGAGCGCGAGCAGGCGCAGATCGCGGCCCGGCATGTAGACCACGCGAGTTGCGTCTTCAAGTTCAGGCATCGGCGAGAGGTTGTGTGACTGCGCGTGATGGCCCGTAGAGAAGATCACGTTGGACGCGCTGGCGCGATCGGTCAGCGAGCAGGGAATTGCGGCAGCAGCGGCGAAAGCAGCCGTGATGCCGGGGACAACTTCGAAATCGACGCCGGCCTCGCTGAGAGACGACATCTCCTCCGCGGCGCGGCCGAAGATGAGTGGGTCGCCGCTCTTCAGGCGCACCACGCTGCTGCCCGCAAGGGCATGCTCCGCCATCAGCGCGTTGATCTCTTCCTGCGTGATGCTCTTGGTGCCGCAACGCTTGCCGACGTTGACGATCTCGGCGCCGCGACGAGCGAGGTCAAGGATCGACTGAGGGACAAGATCGTCGTGCAGAATGACGTCGGCATTCCGGATAAGACGTTCGGCCTTTACGGTGAGCAGGTCGGGATCACCGGGACCGGCGCCAACGAGATAGACCTTTCCTGCTTCAATCGAACGCGTCTCAGTGAGAGGAGCACTGGACGATTTCAGGAACGGACGATCCGCAATTGGTGCAGCGAGGGCTTTGCGCGCTTCACCGCTCGGATGTGTTGCGAGAATCTCGCGGCGGAGTTCTCCAATCTCCTTGAGCCAGAGGCCGAGGTCGTGCGGCAGTTGCTCGTCGATTTCGCGGCGAAGGCGCTGAGCCACTGCCGGACTTTCTCCGGCTGTAGAGATAGCGATCTGCAAATCGCCGCGCCTTACGACCGATCCGAAGTAGAAGTCGCAGTGAGGCGGATCGTCGACGCTGTTGCAGAGAATGCCGCGCCGGATGGCTTCGCGATAAACAGCAGCATTGACTTCGGGATCGTTGGTGGCAGCAATGACGACGAAGTTGCCATCAAGGTCCGCGGGATCAAATCGGCGGTGAATCCACTCAAGCTTGCCTTCAGTTGCGATATGCCTAATTTCCGCGATGGCCTCGGGCGCAATCACGCGCAGTCGGATCCCGGTGGCGAGCAAGCTTCCAATCTTTTCGAGCGCAACGTTCCCAGCGCCAACCACCAGACCGGGGCGGCCATCGAGTTTGAGGAATATGGGCTGAAGGCTCATGTGTGGCTCCTCAATCGGCGACAGCGTGTGGCACGCGGCCGGTTGGCAGATCTCGCTCGACCGGTGCAAGCAATTCTCCGGCGAGGTGAGCGCGGAGCTCATCATTGGTGTGCCGTGAGAACCATGCACGCAGGTCTTCGCCGTGATCACGGGTCACAAGATAGTTGCGGAGAAGGCGCTCAATGGACTCAGGAACGAGCGGCGCCGCGCACCGATAACCGACCGGGCGGGCAATCCCGGCGTGCTGTCCAACGGCTCCGCCGAGGCAAAAGTAGTACGCATCGGTGAGTTTGCCATCGTGCTTGATCTTCTTGCCTTCAATGCCGATGTCTGCGATCCAATGCTGGCCGCAGCCATTTGGGCAACCGGTAACGTGCAGGCGCAACTCCTGATCAAATTGCGGGAGCCGCTCTTCAAGCTCGTCGACGAGCCAGCGCGTGAATCCCTTGGTCTCAGTGATGGCGAGTTTGCAGAACTCCGTGCCCGTGCAGGCGACGGCTCCGCGCCAGAACTGCGACGCCTCAACGTGGAGGCCGATGCGGTTGAGCTCTCTGACAAGTTCGCCGGTCTTCTGATTTGGCACGTCGATGAAGAGAAGGTTCTGCGCCACCGTGGCGCGCAGCGCGCCGCTGCCAAAGCGCTCGGCGAGATCGGCAGCGGCTTCAAGTTGCTCGCCGGTGAGGCGGCCGCGCAGGACAGATGTTCCGACGTAGCTGCGGCCGGGCTGGCGCTGCGGATGGATGCCAAGATGATCGCGAAGCACTTCGTCGGGAACGTATTCGGGAACCCCAGGCAGCAGCTTGAAATTGACGCGCGATTGCAGTTCTTCCAAGAACCTTTCGGCGGTCCAGCCTTCTTTCATGAAGAGGTACTTGAGGCGTGCGCGATCGCGGCTTTCGCGGAGGACCTGCTGGTCGCGAAAGATTTCTGTGATTGCCTGCACCACGCGCACCGCCTGCTCCGGAAGCACGAAAGCGTTCAGACGGACGGCAAGGTGCGGTTCATTTGACAGCCCTCCGCCGACGCGGACAGCGAAGCCAACCTGACCGTCATGCTTCAAAGGCGTGAGGGCGATGTCGTTGATCTCGGGATAGGTGCACCACGAGGGGCAACCGGTGACGGAGATCTTGAATTTGCGCGGCAGGTTGTAGAAGTCCGGGTTTGCGGTGAGCAGATGAGCAATCTCGAGCGCGATGGGTGAGGCGTCAAGCACTTCGTCATGAGCAACACCGGCAAGGGGGCAGCCGGTGACATTGCGAACCACATCTCCGCAGGCGCCTTTGGGCGACAGGCCAATTGCGTCGAGGGCGTCAACGACCTCAGGCAGCGATTCGATCGTGAGCCAGTGAAGCTGAATGTTCTGGCGCACGGTGATGTCGGCGAGGTTGCGGGCGTGCTTTCGCGTGATGTCGCCGATGACGCGAAGCTGGCTGGCGGAGAGGATCCCATTTGGAATGCCGATGCGCATCATGAAGTAATCAGTGGCAAGGCCTTCGCCGCCTTTGCCGCCGGTCGCGCCTACTCCGTCACCCTGCGTGTAAATTCCCCACCACTTGAAGTAGGTGTCTGGCCCACTCGGGAATGACGCTCGAACGGCCCTCACGCGCGAACGTGCGCACTTCGTCGAAGGCCTCCCATGGGTTCTTGGCGCGCTTCAAGCGCTCCGCCCGCTGAGCCTTGGTTTCCTTTACCTGGACTGCATCAGTCATGTTTCCTCTTTGAAAATCTTCGATAAAAACAGAAAGCCCGCGACAGCAATAGCTGAATCGCGGGCTTCAGAAACCTTGGCTTAGATGACTAGGTTAGACCCAGGGTCGCCTGTGCGCGCGATTGAGCGTGCATACAGCAGCGACAACAGGTGCAACCATGCATAGATCGATATTCGCAGGGGGCTGAGGAAAATGCAAGAACGATGTGGCGCGGCTCATGGCGCAACTTTATAGATGAGCTACTGATCTCCTTTGCTTTGAGTCGATTCGGAACATTTCTTAAACCAATAATCGAGCGACGAAAGACGTTCGCGATCCGTCGCAAGCGACAAATGCTTTATGGGTCAGCATCTAACCCCGTTATCAGGATGCGCGTGAAAACGGGCTGGCCTGGGAGAGAGCCATTATGAGAATTGCGCAGGTTGCGCCTTTATACGAAAGTGTGCCTCCAAAACTATATGGTGGCACAGAGCGGGTTGTCTCATATTTAACGGAAGAATTAGTAAATATGGGTCATGATGTAACGCTGTATGCCAGTGGTGATTCGCAAACCTCGGCGGAGTTGCGATCAGTTTGCGATCGTGCCTTGCGGCTTGTTGCCGAAAAGCTGTCTTCACCTCTTGCACATCACCTCAATCTCATTGAGACTGTCGCACAGGAAGCCGACGAATTCGACGTCGTGCACTTTCACCTCGACTATCTGCCGTTCTCGCTCGCTCGGCGATTGGAGATTCCTTCTGTGACGACGTTGCACGGGCGTCTCGATATTCCTGATCTCTACCCTCTCTTTCGAGAGTTCGATGACATGCGTCTAATCTCGATTTCCGACGCGCAGCGGAAGCCAATGCCGTGGGCCAACTGGCTCAGGACAGTGCACCACGGACTGCCCGAGGACTTGCATGAAGCCAACGAGGCACCGGGCCAGTACCTCGCATTCCTAGGTCGCATCGCACAGGAGAAGCGCGTGGATCGAGCGATTGAGATTGCGAAGCGGGCCAGCATGCCTCTGCGAGTGGCGGCCAAGGTCGATGCGGCAGACCAGGAGTACTACGAAAAAGAGATCAGGCATCTGCTTTCCGGATCGGACGTAGAGTTCATCGGTGAAATCTGCGAACAGGAAAAGACTGAGTTCCTGGGGAACGCCGCGGCGTTGCTGTTCCCCATCGATTGGCCGGAGCCGTTCGGGCTGGTGATGATTGAAGCCATGGCGTGTGGAACCCCGGTCATCGCATTTCGTGGCGGATCCGTCGCCGAGATCGTGGACGAAGGCGTGACAGGATTCGTTGTCGAGAGCATCGAGGAAGCCGTAGAAGCCGTGCGGAGAATTTCCGAAATCGATCGCATTGAGTGCCGCAGGCGATTCGAGCAACGATTTAGTGCGCGCCGCATGTGCGAGGACTATCTTGCGGCCTACGAACGGAGAATCTGGGAGCAGAAGCGAGCCGCGGGAAGCAAGCGGAGACTTTCGCTATCCCGTTGACCATTCGGCAAGGAGTTCTACGGATGACAACGTTGGAAAACGGTAAGGACGTCATCGAAGTCGGTCAGCAGTTCTATATCCGTGCGTCTTCGGCCTTGGCTGATGACCGAACCAGGGTCCTGCTGCACGGCGACACATTCGCGGTCTTTGATCGGAGTGGCGATATTCAGCCGGTAGGATTCGGCCAGCAGGGAATCTTTCACAACGAGACCCGGCATCTGTCGCGGTTGGAGACGCGCTTCTGCGGTGTTCGACCACTGCTTCTCAGCTCGACGATTCGCGAAGACAACATTCTCTTTGGCGCCGACCTGACGAATCCGGATTTGAGGCTCCCGTCAGGTGCGTTTCTGCCGCGAGGTACGGTCCACATTTATCGGACCAAGTTTCTTACCGAACTGGTGTGCTACGACCAGATCACATTGAACAACTATGGCGAAGATGCCATTGACGTGGATATCTCGCTTGAGTTCGAAGCGGACTTCGCAGACATCTTTGAAGTGCGCGGAGAGAAGCGCGCGCGCCGCGGTCTCAAGCTTCCCGAAGAGGTGGGTCACTCTGCCGTAACCCTCACCTACCAGGGACTGGACCATATCCATCGCAGCACGCGCATGGAGTGCTCGCACTCTCCCTGCAGAACACATACCGGTGGAATCACGGTTCCAATCCATCTGGAGGCCCGCGGCGAAGTCAGCTTCACGGTCAACGTGATCTGCGAGGTCGGAGGCGCAGACGGTCAGGTGCAGGCTGGGAACTACAGCGAATCGCTCCAGATCATGAACCAGAAGCAAAGCGACGGACCGCTGGCGGAATTGGACATTCATACCTCAAACGAGCAATTCAATAACTGGATACATCGTTCTCGTGCGGATCTGGCAATGATGATTACCCACACGCCGCACGGGCTCTATCCCTATGCCGGCGTGCCGTGGTTCAGCACCGTCTTCGGGCGTGACGGCATCATCACTGCGCTGGAGTTGCTGTGGATCGCGCCTTCCGTAGCCAGGGGCGTTCTCTCATACCTTGCGGCTACGCAGGCAACCAGTCATGACGCGCAGCGCGACGCCGACCCGGGCAAGATCCTGCACGAAACGCGCAAGGGAGAGATGGCCCGGCTCGGCGAAGTGCCTTTCGGACGCTATTACGGTACGGTTGACGCGACTCCGTTGTTTGTTCTGCTGGCCGCGGCGTATTACGAGAGGACTGCGGATATTGAATTCCTGCGCGAGATCTGGCCAAACGTTCTGGCTGCACTGGAATGGATCGATCGTTTTGGCGACCTCGATGGTGACGGCTTTGTTGAGTATGCGCGCCAGACGGATCATGGGCTCGTGCAGCAGGGATGGAAGGATTCAAACGACTCGGTGTTTCACAATGACGGGATGCTGGCGGAAGGGCCGATTGCGCTGTGCGAGGTGCAGGCTTACGTATACGCTGCAAAACGAGGCATCGCTGCGGTCGCAAGAGAACTGGGCCCCCCGGACATGCCAGATCAATTACGCGCGCAAGCATCGCAGCTTCGCAAGAATTTCCATGCGATGTTCTGGTCAGACGAGCTTGCGATGTATGCCCTGGCGCTCGACGGAGGGAAGAAACAGTGCCGGGTGCGCAGTTCAAATGCAGGACAATGCCTCTTTTCCGGAATCGCCGCTGATGCGCATTACCACTCGGTGAGCGAAGCGTTGATGTCACCGGCTTTCTTTTCGGGCTGGGGCATTCGGACGATCGTTGCCGGGGAGCGTCGCTACAACCCCATGTCGTACCACAACGGCTCTGTGTGGCCGCATGACAACGCGCTCATCGCTCTTGGCGCGTTGCGGCGCCCTGAGAAGGATCTGGCGCTCCGAGTGATGTCAGGCTTGCTGGATCTTTCCGGAGGGGTGATCTTTAACCGCCTCCCGGAGTTGATTTGCGGTTTCGGACGGCGTCCTGGCAAGGGGCCAACGTTGTATCCCGTAGCGTGCTCTCCGCAGGCTTGGGCTGCCGGCGCAGTTTTCATGGTGTTGCAGGCCTGCCTGGGCCTCGAGGTTCGCGCTTTGGAGTCGAGATTGTATCTCCACTATTCGGCGCTGCCTGAAAAGGTGGAGCAGGTTCGTATCCGCAATCTGAGAATTGGAAAAGCGGAAGTGGACATCTCATTTGAGCGATACCAGCAGACGGTAAGTGTGAATATTCTGCGTCGCAGCGGTCATGTAGAGATCGTAGCGCTTCGATAATCCTTCGCAACAGCGCGGTCGGACACGCTCGGATAACAGCGCCGATCGCGGACAAACCGTGTTCTTATTCAAGCGCGGCTACATGCCCACCACGATGGCAGGCTTCTCGCCGCGCGTGTCGGCTTCGTTGACCTCGGTCACGATTGTGCGGGACTCGCCGGGCATCAGTGCGATGTAGTTGTCGGAATAGATGGCGGGCAGAATGCGGTCGCCGGTCTTTTCGCGGACTGCCTTCAGGCGCACCATCAGTGCTGGCGAAGCGGTGTTGTTGCTGAGCTTCGTGGTGAGTTGCCAGAGGTTGCCTTTGCGTTCGATGGCGTTCTCGGAATGCACTTTCGGAGTTGGCAACTCGCGGATGGCACGAAGGTCTCCTTCCTGCAGACTGCGCAGATAGAAGTTTGAAGAGATCGTCTCCGATCCGTGTGTGAGAGTGAGCCGCAAGAAGTGCACCGGTGTCAATCCCGCCGGGTACGCCATCTTGATGCAAGACACTGTGCTGTCTTCCTTGCTGTCGAGCTCGGCTGTCTTCACATCCTTGCGGGAGCCGTCCATGTTCAGCAATTCGACCTGCGCCTTCAATCCCGTGACACTTACCCGCGTTGTAATTCACAACTTCGATGGTCTCATCGGCACAATTCCACTGGATGTGGAGCGGCTCCGATCCTTTCTTGCATCCGAAATAAGCGGCCGTTGGCTCGAAGTAGTAGTCGTATGTCTGCCAGACAAACGACGGCCAGCAGGGATGACTCATCCAAAGGAAGACGCCCATCCGATAGCGGCTCTGCGCTTCGAACATCGCGCGGTAGGTGTCGTAGTTCACGAACTGCGCGAGTCTGATCCATTCTTCCGCGCTGGTTGCGCCGCCATAGCTGTTTTCAATCAATGCTGCGAAAGCTGGCGCCGTTCTGCGCGCCCTGCAGGCAGAAGTCGTGCAGTCCCCAATCAAGCGCCTGCGGCCAGAGAGCATTCTCCGGCATCATCAGTCGCACAGCTCTCGATGGGACGGAATGTTCGGTGCGCCGATTTCGCTGTGCAGCTTGTGTATCCGCGGCGTGGAAATAGAAGCTTCGGTGGCATTGCCTGGTAAGGGCCGTGCCCGCTCACCACCTTGTCGGCGGAACTGGGAATGTAGTGGAGACCGGGATGCAATTCGCCAAGAATCTTGCGAATCCCTTCTTCGAGCGGCGGAGGCGGGAAGCCCTCGTTGCGTCCGCAATAAAGGCCGATGGAGGGATGATTGCGTATCCGCAGCACCAGGTCCTTCACATTGCTGAGGAAGAGCGCATTGTCGTCAGGCTCCGGACCGTCCCATGGATTTGCAAGCCAGAAATCCTGCCAAACCACCACGCCGTGCCGATCGCACGCTTCCCAGAACGCATCGTCGCCGATCTGGCCGACCCAGTTGCGAATCATGGTGAAGTTCATCTCGCGGTGGTAGCGAACAGCCGCGTCGTACTCGCGCGATCGATAGCGCAACATCGACTCGCCGAAACCCCAGTTGCCGCCGCGCGCGATGAAACGGCGCCCGTTGATCCAGATCTTCAGCGCGCCGCCCTCGTCGCTGTAGGTCATCTGGCGCAGTCCGGCCTTCAGCGATTTCGTGTCGAGCGTCTTGCCGCCGGACTGCAGAGTCAGTTGCACATCGTAGCGATATGGCTCGCCATAGCCCACCGGCCACCACAGCTTGGGATCCTTCATTCGCAGCGCAGGGATTGTCGTGGGGTCGAGCGTGATCCGCCTTCGCTCGTCGCCGGCCAGTTTTACGCGCTGTTCAAAGCCGATTTCGCCGATATGTCCACGCAGGACTCCGTTGAATGGACGGTCGTGATGGTTCACGAGGTCCGCCGTAATTGTCACGTCTGCAGACGAGATATCCGGCAACGGAAGCTTTGCTGAGATGAATGGATCTTCGATGGTGACCGCTTCGGTCACGGCCAGGAAGACGTCGCCCCAGATCCCTGTGTCTCGCCCGCGAATCGTCGGAATCCAGTCCCAGCCGATAGTTGCGTGATACGTTGGGTTGTCGGCTCCGAGGCCGCCGCCGTTCTTGCCCGTAGACTCGAAGGTCTTCTGCTTTGCGCTGCCGGGTGTCGCGTTTTTCTCAATCCGAACTGCCAGTGCGTTGACTTTGCCCGGGATCAGCTTGCCAGTCACGTCGAAGCGGCCACGCATGAATCCGCCTTCGATGCGGCCGAGCTTTTCGCCATTTAGAAAGACCTCTGCCTTCCAGTTGATTCCGTCAAAGTTGAGCCAGGCCATCTGCTGCGGCTTCGTTGAGGGCGCAGTGAACTCCGTCCGATACCAGAAATCCGAGTAGAAGTACGAGTCCGAGATATGAAGTTGATTCTGACCGAAGTTCGGATCAGGGATCGCACCGGCATTCAGGTAAGAAGTCAGCACTGTACCGGGCACTGTTGCGACAAGCCAGTCGGAATCCCGAAAGCCAATCTTTGAGATCGATTCACCTGCTTTCGTTCAAGGAACTCGAGCGCTGCAACCGCCACGATCCGCCGGCAAGCAAGAGACGGCCATCGGGTCCCGAAGCGCGGCGCGGGCTTTGGCTGCGCGGTGAAGCCACCGCGGCCAAACACCTCAATCTCGCTGAGAATGTAGCCGTGTGATGAAGTGGGCCGAGTCATGAATACGCGCACGTATCGGCCTAGCGCTGGCTGCGAAAGCTTCAGATCGTCGACCAGATCGGATCGGCCGGCCAGGGTCTGCAGATCTCGCCAACTCTGTGCGTCGTCCGAAATCTGCACAGACCCCTCGGCCGGACGCGCAATCCAGTAGAGCTTGATATGGTCAAATTCGCAGCGCGATCCCAGATCGACATAGACCCATTCCTCACCCATCCCGGCGCTCATCCACGCGCTAGTGAAGCTATAAGGACCGCCAACTTCCACTCGCTTGTCGCCACGGAAGAATGCAACCTGACCCAGCTTCCAGGTTGTCGTATCGAGACCCTGCACTTGGCCCTCATCCGCGTTGGCTACAGAGCACTCAATGCGATAAAAACGGCTGCGGCTTGGCGCATCGAATGGGATGAAAGGCGTGAAGAAGTGGTTCGGCGGACAAAAATCGGGAGGATATCCCGCTGTCGACGCTGGCTTCGGCGCCGACGCACTTCCGATCACCTTCCAATCGCGTCCATCTTCTGACACGGATACTGTGAACTTCAATGCTTCAGGCGTCGTCTCCTGCGGCGATACGACGAACAATTGAACACGATCGATCTCCGGCGCATTCTCACCCCCCGCGAGCTGAATATCCACCTGAGTGTGGGTCCCGCGCAGTTCCATTGTGTTCATCGGGCAATGATCCACGATGACTTCGCGCTGCTCCTTGGGAAGCGGACCATGGAACGCGTCTGAAACGACGATCCATTCCGGCAGGCGCGTGTCCTTGATGCCATCCGTGACCAGTTGAGCGGTCAGATTGTAGTCGTAGCTGCTGGAGTGAAAGGCCGGCCGGAGAAGAGCAAGGTTGCGATAGGTTGACGAGTCAGGTACGAGCACGGGACCGGAGTCCTCACTCGGCGCACCGGGGTAAATGCCAATACCGCGCGTGTACTCAATCGCGCCCGGCACCTGAGCACCCTTCGGCCGGCGTCTTTGCCGTTGGCCTTCCTGCATTGGCGCCGACGGGCTCCGCAAAGGCGAGGGACCTTCCATCGCTGCGCCTGCGCCTGCAATTGCAGTGGTCTTCAGAAAGTCCCTTCTCGATTTAGACATTCGTCCCTTTCTTCGATCCTTGACCTTTGTCCACGCCTCCCAACCATGCGATACAGGCGGCCCGTAGTAAATGTGGTAGGCGGTGCGCGCACTGCTCACCTGGAAAGCGCCTTGGCAAGGTAGTCAAAAGGCGGTCATCGGATGTACCGAGAGGTCAAAGAACATGTGCTTTCGTTCGCTCGGTCCGCCGGCTCTGCTACCAGGATTTTGTTGCTTGGTGAATGTACAGATCCGAAACTATCGGCTCATTGCCGCACATGGCGGGTTGGAATTTCATTCTCTTGATCGCTGCGATCACTTCATTATCCTGGGACCAACCTGCCATGCCGACTGGGAGAACATCTCCGACAGTGCCGTCGGTCAGAATCGTGACCTCAACGTCAGTCAAGCCCTTGGTGTAGCGCGGTTCAATCTCTCTTAGTACTACGGGTGGCTTTTGGTCGGGGCAGACTCGGCGCTCGATCGCGCCCTTAGGTGGGACCAGTAGTTGAGGATCAAGTGGAGATTCTTTCAGTTCGGTCACGCTTGCGGATATTATCTCCGTCCCGTTTTTCACGAGTTCCAGCCTGCGTGGATATCGATGCCCAGCAAAATCAGCAAAATCACTGAACTGCTCACGCCGCACGTTGCCGTTCATGAACTTCAGCGTGTCGCTCACGATATCGAGAGTCGTTGAATTAATACAAATCTCGCGGTGCTCAGCCTTCGCATCCGGCCTGTCGGCATCAACGCAGTTCAGAGCCACGCCATCTTCCACGCGCTGCTTTTCTTTTCGAGTCAAGAATTCTTCGTATCCATCTGCGGAGTGTATGAGGCCCAGAAGATCTTGAAACTGCGTCAGTGTGAAGTCGGCATTGCGCAGCGTGTACGTCCGATCGCCCTTCCGAAACTTGACCTGCTCGACACGGCCCATCGAGATTTTGCTCCACCACCGATCTTTGGCTTCCCACCGTAGCCGCAGGTGACCATGGGTAGGACCGCTGAGTTGCACTGTGAGATCGACATCCAGCAGGAATGAGCGTGCGGGAGCATTAAAAAGGCTTGCCTGGCGGGCAGCAGTACCCAGCAGATCATGGGCCGCAGGGTTGTCTGCCGCGAAAAGAGCAGACGGACCCAGGACCAGAGCAAAGACTATGAGAGTCTTTTGGATCATGCACGCATGGTACTGCGAATTTGGAACTGCCACGAAAAATTCGCAAAAGCAGAAGCTCCAGCACTAGAAGGGTATGTCGTCGTCTGAGATCTCCGCCGATTGGGCGAGGTCATCACTGCCTGCGGGTGGTCGCTGGTCGAAGCTTGCCGTCGAACTTGAGCTGGATGGCCGGCTGTATCCGCTGCTCGATCCGCCGTCTTCCCGGCCGGAGAGAAGCGAAATGTCGTTCACGATGATCTCCGTGCGATATTTCTTCTGGCCGGTCTCCTTGTCGTCCCAGCTGTTGGTCGTGATCTTTCCCTCGACGTAGAGCTTCGAGCCCTTTTTCACGTAATCGCGGATAATCTCCGCGGTGCGGTTAAACGCCTTCAGATTGTGCCATTCCGTGCGTTCCTGCCAGTTGCCCTGTGTGTCCTTCTGGCGGTCGCTCGTGGCCAACGTGAAGCTTGCCACCATGGTCCCACCGGCCGTCGAGCGGATTTCGGGGTCCTTTCCGACGTTGCCTAGAAGGATGACTTTATTGACCGATTTTGCCATTTGAGTGCTCTCCAGTAAGGAGAAAGAATAGCAGGTCAGCCCCGGTGCGCGATGGCTCGATTGCGCAGCCACTTTGCGACGCCCAGCGCCAGCAGAAGGCCCCCGAACGGAAGGCACATCAGCGCGACAATCAGCGCAAACCAGCCCGAGTTCGTGCTCGCACCTGTTGCCGAAAAGCCGCCCAGCATCGTCTCCAGCAGCAGCGCCGCCAGCAACCCCGCCGCCACCATCGACGAACCCCACCGCAGCAGTTGCCGCGTTCCGTCGTCGCGCGGAATTGCCGCCCCGAATCGGGTAGCACGTTCACTTGCAGGCATGGCGCTCATTGTCCTTGCGCCAGGCGCAGCATTGCGTAGGTAATGACGCCCGTGACCGAAACATACAGCCAGATCGGCAGAGTCCAGCGCGCCACTTTGCGGTGCTGAGCAATTCGTCCCGAGAGCGAAAAGAAGAATGTCACCAGCACGAGGGGCAGAGCAACAACAGCCAAAACAATGTGGCTCGCAAGCACCGGCAGATACAGAGAGCGCAGCGCGGCGTGCACTGGATACCGCACGTCCCCATGCAGGTAGTGATGCAGAACGTAGCTGACCAGGAATAGCGTTGAAAACACGAAGGCCGAAATCATTGCGGCGCGATGAGCCGCAATGCGTCGCGCCCGGATGAACGTGAATCCGATCAGCAGTGCGATCGCACTCAGTCCGTTGAGCAGGGCATTGAGAGCAGGAAGAAACGGAAGGCGGACGCTCGCAGTATCGGCTGCAGGATGCTTGTAAATCAGCCAGAAGAGAAACAGCGATGCGGCCGCGCTAATCGCCAGGATCGCTGCAATTGCGGGTCCGGTATTCGCTTTTGAGGCTGGAGTTGTAGCTGCGGTCGTCATGCTTTCCTTAGTGTTTTGCGATCGCGCACAGCATGAGCGTGGTCAACAAAAGCGGCAGGTATATGACGCTCACCTTGAGCAGGTCACGCGCGACCATGCGACTCTCCGTCTCGGTTGTTGCACGCAGGATGCGGGTAAAGCGGATCGTATATGCCAGGTAGAACAGCCCCAGGGCCGAAGCCAGGACCAAATACGCAGTGCCTGCCATTCCCAGCCGCCATGGCGCGAGACTGACCGGAATCATCACCACGGCATAGAAGAGCGCTTCCACCACCGTCGACCATCCGTCAGGCTGCACCACCGGCAGCATGCGAATTCCAGCCCTTGCATAGTCTTCGCGGTAAAGCCATGCGATTGCCATAAAGTGCGGAAACTGCCAGACGAAGAGAATTGCGAACAGCGCCACCGCGGGCCATTCAATGCGTCCGCGCGCCGCGGTCCACCCGAGCATCGGCCCCATCGCTCCGGGGAACGCCCCGATAAACGTCGCCATTGTCGTCACCCGTTTCAACGGCGTGTAGATCGCAACATAGGAAAACGCCGTGAGCAGCGCGAGCGCAACGGTAAGCAGGTTTGTGTGCAGCAGCAGCCACCACGCGCCCAGAGCAATCGAGCCTATGCCGGCCAGAATCCCCTGGCTCAGCGAGATGCGCCCCGCCGCAATCGGCCGGTCAGCCGTGCGGACCATGCGCGCGTCCGTTGACCGTTCGAGAGCCTGGTTCAGCGCGCTTGCTCCTGCCGATACAAGCCCAATGCCCACCAGTGTGTCCAGCAACCCGCGCTGCACGCTCGAAATGCCCGACTGCATCGATCCGAGGTAGAATCCGGCCCACCCGGTTACCAGAACCATTCCTGTTACGCGCACTTTGAACAACTCGCGCAGGTCGTGAATCAGCGTCGCCGTCGTGCCGGGACTGGGCGCGTGAATTGTGTGATGCGCGTGCCGTGGCTCCGCACCTTGCATCGGGGTTGACGCAGGCGCGGCAAACTCCGGCGGGGTAACAGCCTGTGACGTGGGACTCATAGGACTGGAAGAAAACCTCAGCGGGGGCGAATCGTGGGCGCTCACAACTGCTCTGATTTTATCAAGCGCCATCCACGCAGTCGGCTTTACGCCGTCCCGCTCCTGCACATTGGCAGTTAACTCGTAAGAATCGTTTCATCAACAACTCACTAGCTGCCCGGGTCCGGCATGCGATTCTGGCCTTATCTCCAAAGGAGTGGAGGCGCTGTTGTTTCCGGTCCTGCACAACAAAATGCCATGGCTGACCCCGTCGCGCATGCTTTGCCTCACCATCGCCGCGATTGTGGTGATACGCGTCTCTCCACTCTATGCGCAGTTGTCCGAAGCCGACGTGCCCACTGCCAATCCTGCGCGGCCCACCGTCGCTACTCCCGCCACCCTGACCCCAGTCGGCTACCTGCAGTTCGAGAATGGCGCCATCTACGCTGACACATCTCCTGAAGTATCCCAGCAATTCGGGCTGAACCAGGTGACCAAGCTAACGGTGCGGCCGAGGCTTGAGATCCTGGGCCTTTTCGAGCCTTACGCTTACAGCGGTGGAACCGTGGTGAACGGTCTTCCGGGCGGCCAACCCGGTTCGATCGCCGGCGGAGTCCAGGCCGTAGTCTTCCCGGGCGAAGGCGCCAAGCCTACCATCAGCCTGAGCTACATTTACACGTTCTATCTCGGGCGCGCGCCTGACCTGGACATCGGCACCGCAAACCAGAGCGCAGCCTTTCTCTGGAGTGAGGACCTCGCCGGCTTCCACTTTGATTTGAACGGCATCTTCGGCGAAGAAACACAGGACAAGCTTCGTCGTGCGCAGTATGGTCAAACGCTATCGGTCTCCCATCCCGTCGGCCCATTCGTACTGGCTGGCGAGCTGTGGCATTTCACGCAGCCTCTGAGCAACGGAAACGCGGTCGGCAACCTCTGGGCCCTGTCGTATGCGGCCCGCAAGAACCTCGTCTTTGACGCGGGATTCGATCACGGCCTGACTTCTTCGTCAACGCAATGGGAGGGCTTCGCAGGATTCACCTACCTGCTCCCTCACCGGCTCTGGAAAGTGCGCGACAAAAGAGCAGACAAGCGGCAGTCAGTGCAATAAGTGCGCCGGAATCGGCGGGTTCAGCAACGCCGGCGCACGCGAGGGCGAACTCAGCTCAAGCCCGCCGCACTCACAATCGCGTCAGCCACCTGCTGCGGAGTCAGCGCGTCCACCGCGACTGAAACATGCGCGGTGCGATACAGGGAAAGGCGCCGCTCGTAACGAACGGCGAGATTGGCTTGGTCGGCCAGCACAGGCCGCGTATTCTCCGTTCCCTTGCAACGCGCCAGCGTGGTCGCGAGCGAGACCTCAAGATGCACCAGCAGCGTGCCGGGCGTGGTCAGCAGCAGGTCGCGCGTAGCTTCACGCTCAATGGCGCCGCCGCCCAGCGCAAGCACCAGACCGTCTGTTTCGGCGAGACGGGCAATCGTCGCATGCTCGCGGTCGCGGAAGGCTGACTCGCCGTCGCGCGAGAAGATCTCCGCGATTGAAGCGCCGCTTTCAGCCTCGATCACGTCATCCGCATCCACGAACTTCCAGCTGAGCTGCGCGGCAACCATCGGGCCGACCGTGGTCTTGCCTGAGCCCATGAAGCCCGTCAGCACAATGCGCTTTGGCAAGCCTGTCGTGCGCCAATCGATTTGAACAGTCGAATCCAAGTGAGCTTTTCCGTATCTCTTCGGCAGGGAACTGTCTTCTCAGTATAAGGAGCCTGCGCTGGCGCAGGGGTCGCGCGGCCCTCGCCGCCGCTCAGCCCAGCACCATCACGATCGCTCCCGCCGTAATCAGCAGGCCGCCCGTAATGGCCGGCACGGTCAGCTTCTCGCCCAGCAGCAGCCATGCGAAGAGCATCACCAGCGGCACGCTCAGCTTGTCCAGCGGCGCCACGCGCGACGCCGGGCCCAGTTGCAGCGCGCGAAAGTAGCAGAGCCACGACAGCCCCGTCGCCAATCCTGAAAGCGTGAGAAACAGCAGCGTGCGCCGGTCGAGCAGGCGAATCTCGCCATGTTTGCCCAGCGCCAGCGCGATGCCCCACGCAAACACCAGCACCACGCTGGTGCGCATCGCCGTGGCCAGGTTCGAGTCCACATGCTCCACGCCCACCTTGGCCAGCAGTGCAGTGGCGGCGGCAAACAACGCAGAAAGCAGAGCCCATCCAATCCAGCTCATACCCGCTATGGTACGGCGGCTGCGCCCGTAGCGCTTGTTTACACTGGAGAGAATGCGCCTTCCAGCAATCATCTCCGTCGCCGCGCTGCTCGGCCTGTCCGGCTGCGGATATCACACGCTGGGCGCGGCCACTCACCTGCCGCCCGATGCGCGCACGCTCGCCGTTCCGGTCTTTGCCACGCGTACTGAGGCGTACCACACTGAGGTGGCCATGACGGACGCGGTCGTTCGCGAGTTTGCCGCCCGTACCCGTCTCCGTGTCACACCCGCTGAGGGCGGAGATCCTGACGTTGTGCTCCACGGAACGATCCTCAAGGAAGTCGTCGCGCCGCTCACTTACAACACGTCCACGCAGCAGTCGTCGAGCTACCTCGTCACGGTTGTCGTTTCCGTCTCCCTTATTGACCGCGCAGGCAAGACGCTCTTCGAGAACAAGAACTACGTTTTCCGCGAACAGTATCAGTCCACCACTGACCTGCCCACGTTCATTGATGAGAGCCCCGGCGCCATCCGGCGGCTCTCCCGCGATTTTGCCCGCGCGCTTGTTGCGGATGTGCTTGAGGGGCTGTAAGGCCAAAGTCTGCCGCTGGTATGAACAGCGGTTGGCCCCCAATCTGAGGCTATTGATAGATGAATGAAATTGCATATAGCCTGCTCAGAATGTTGCCGATTACTCTGAAACCCTAATAGTGACTGTCATTTACACCCAATGCGAAAGGGAGTAGCCTATTATTACGAATCTCTGATTTGAAATAACGCTGGTCCTGCCAGGAGGACAGAGAATGGCTAAGGCTCACATAGAGACGCTCGACGGTATAAGCGTCAAGCTTGAAGGTACTCCAGAAGAAATCGCTTCGGTGCTCAAAGACATCAAGGTTAAGACAACTTCTAGACCTGCCAACCGAAATAAGAGTCCCAAAGCAAGCAGCGGACGAGTCACATTGCCGAGCTTGGTTTCTGAATTGAAGGACGAAGGCTTTTTCAAGAAACCGAAGACACTTGGCGAAATCAGGACTCGGCTTGCTGATCTTGGTCACAATTACCCAATTACGGGGCTTTCAGGTCCGATGAGAAATCTTGTTAGAAGCAAAAAAGTGAGGCGGTTCAAGGAAAAAGGGAAGTACGTTTACGCGCAATAGAGAGGACGCTCAGCATGAAGATAGCCATTGTATTGACTGATGACAAAGGTCAAACGCTCCAAGGTGAAGTCGAATTGAAGCCGTCCAACTCTGAGAGCCCGGTCACACGAAAGGGAGGTTCGAAAGTTCACCAAAACGCGAGCGTGACCTTTTCGATACCGATTCGCGCGTTTGTTAAGAAGCACGCACGTGGATTGAGCGGCCCGGGAAGGTTCGCGGTTCTGGTCGCTTACCTTTGCAAAGGTAAGTTGGGAATTGAGGTTTCCAATTCTGAAGTTGAAGAGCATTGGAACAAAATGAAGCCTTTGTTGGGCGGCAAGAAGTTAAATGGGGCACACGCAACCCGCGCAAAGGAGCATGGTTGGATCGATTCGCGATCGCGGGGAAGGTATGTGCTTTGTCCCGACTGGAAAGGCGCACTCAATGGCTGAGAAGACAATCAACGAACTGCTGAAGGTAAAGTTCGAGGCGAAGCATGTAGATGCAATGGTGCGCCATTTCAAGAACATGGTGAATGATTACCAACAACGCGAATGGGAAGACGCCAACGCCAAAGCTGGCAAGTTCGTGGAAGCCACTCTGAAGGCGCTCTGGCGCGCCGCAGGTGAGATTGTGCCCACAGGTAAGGCTTTCAAGGCGGGCCTGATAATGGACCAGATCGACAAGAAAGTTGCCCTATCGAACTCGCTGCGAATCACCATTTCCCCGAGCCTGCCGATTTGTCTATGAGATAGCGAGTAACCGTGGTGCCAGACACGACCCCGATGAGATTGAAGCAAACGAGATGGATGCCAATGCAGTGTTGGCTCTGTGTTCGTGGGTGCTCGCGGAAATAGTAAGTAGCTCGCAGAAGGGTCTTGATTTGGACCGAGCGAAATCTATTGTCGATTCGGTGACCAAGCGCAAGTTCCCGTTCATTGAGGAGATTGACGGACGAGTTTACGTCGACATCGCAGGAAGCGCCCGCGAGGCGGCGCTTCTGATCCTGTGGCATGTTTATCCCAAGAGACTCTCCGAAACCGCTCTGCTCGACCAGTTGCTTCGGCACCGGTACAAGAGAGCTAATGCCCTGCAAGCCATCAACCGAATACAGAGAGTTGTTGACAACGATACTGGGAACCTCAAACTGCGCGCGCTCGGAATCAAAGAAGCAGAAGAAATCGTCGAAGAGGCTAAGGGTGCTTAGCGAATAGGAGGCATCATTGCCTCTGATGTGCCCATTGGCGGTGGCCCACATCTCACACCCTGCAACTTCTCAATTGGACGAGTGCGTGTGCCCCACATCTCGCCTTTGAGATGTGGGACTGTTGCGGAAGCGCTCCAGCCACCCATTGCGCCATGCGGCAACCCTTTAAACGCGACTCTGGCTCTCCTGACTCCGGCGCGGTATTCTGGAGCCGCATGATCGACGTGCATAAGGCCAGTGTTTCGCTCCTTGGGGGAGTGATCCGTTGAGTGGGTCGCGCTGGGGAACCGGCTTTAGCGCCGTGGGCCGCTTCATCTCCGAAATTGAAGCCGCAGGCGCGGGCAAAGGCTCCATTCGCGCCGGTTACGTGCTCGCCGGCGACGAGCTGTTTCTTCTCGACCGCTGCCGCGAAGCCGTGCTCAAGGCCTTTGTTCCGCCCGATCTCAAGGACTTCTGCCTCTCCGATCTCGACCTCAGCTCCACGCCCATCTTTGAAGTTCTCGATCGCGCGCAGACGCCTTCGCTGATGGCGCCGTTCCAGGTGATCTTCGTGCGCAACGTGCGCCAGCTCTACACGCGCGGAGCCAAGAAGGAAGAATTTGCCGCGCTCGATCGCTACTTCCGTTCGCCGAATCCGCAGGCGCTCCTCATCTTCATCGCCGATTTCCTGCGCATCCCCACCGACATCCGCCGCATGGACATGGACGACAAGAACCGCTTCGAGCGCATTCAGGAGACGCTCGGCGAACACTGCGGCATGGTCGAGATGGCCCGCGTCAGCGAAGAGGACGCGATGCGCTGGGCCGTTGCCACCGCGCAGGCCGCGGATACACGCCTGGAAGCCGACGCCGCCCGCGAGCTGGTGGACGCGCTGGGCGCCGACATGATGCTCATCGCGTCGGAGCTCGAAAAGCTTCTGCTCTACACCTTTGGCCGCGGCCGCATCACCCTTGGCGACGTGGAAACCATGGTGCTGGCCGCCAAGCAGCGCTCCCTCTACGAACTTACTGACGCCATCAGCTCGCGCAACACCGCACGCGCGCTGGCCCTGCTGCACGGCCTTCTCAACAGCTCAGACGCGGGCGAAGACGCAGCCATCGGCCACCTGTACATGCTGGCCCGCACATTCCGCCAGATGCTCGTCATTCTCGAGAAGAACGTGCGCGACTCCCGCGCCATCTGGCAGGCCTTGTGGCAGGGCTTTCGCATGCCGCCCTTCGCGGCCGACGATCTCATCCGCCAGGCCCGCCGCTACAAGAACCGCCGCGAGCTTACCCGCGCCTTGCGCCTCATTGCGCGCGCCGACCTTGAACTGCGCTCATCCCCGCCCGACAAGCGACTCGTCCTCGAGCGCCTCGTTTACGATCTGGCCTCCGAGCAGCGGCAAACCTCGGGATTCGCTTCGATACAACTCACTTTCGACGTCTGACAGCAACCGCATTCATTTGTTGGGATTAGTAAACGCCGCGCTGGTTCAGCCACGGACCATACTGCCGGTCGAGACCTTCAATATGTTCCATGTACCAGGTGCGCAGGAAGTGGAACAACGCCTGGATCTCAACATCCTCGCTATGCTTTGCGTGTTCTACGGCTGTCTGGATCTGGCTCATGAGCCGCGCGTGAGCCGCGCGATGGTCCGTCAGGCCCGGAAAGCCCTGCTTCTCAAGGAGCTGTTCTTCGCTCTCAAAGTGCATCTGCGTGAACTCAATCAGCCGGTCCAGTTGCTCGCCTATCACCTTGCGCTCGCGGCCCTGGACAATCATCTCGCGCAGATCGTTCATCGTGTCCATGATGATGCCGTGCTGATCGTCCATCGCCTTCACGCCGACGATGCATTCGTGATTCCAGGTAAGCAGGGTCACCGACTCCTCCGCCAACACGCAAGTCTAGCTCTCAACTGACCAATCTCAATGACTCTAAGGTGGAACGGCTATAGGACTTTGGACCAATAACGCAGGCTGATTTTGGTCCCGTCAAAATGCGCTCCGTAGCCGTCACGGACCGTCACTCCAGGACTACTTCGGGTTGCGGCTCATGCCCGCGCGTGGTCAATATAATCGCGGCGCTCAGGATCAGCGCTCCCCCCACCCATGCATACGGCCCCAGATGCTCGCCCAGCAGTTTCACACCAAGATAGGACCCGAGCGCGGGCTCAATATTGAGGAACACCCCCGCCCGCGACGCCGGCACGTGATGAATTCCCCAGTTCCAAAGCAGGGTGGTCGTCGCCGTGCAAGCCAGACCGCTGATCGCCAAAGCTACCCATGCGGTCGAGCTCACGTGCGCAAACGGCGGCGGCTGCGTCTTGTGCGCAAGCCACGGATTCAGCGCCAGCGGTCCCAGGATCCACAACGCCAGCATCACTGTTCCGCTCAAAATGCTGTAGGCCGTCACCACCGCGGCGCTGTGACTCTGCATTAGCTTCTTGCTCAGAAGGATCCACGCCAGCGCTGTGCACAGCGACAGCACCACCATCAGGTCGCCTGCCAGCGTAGGCTCTCCCCGTGCGGCGGGACCCCGATGGCCGCCGAGCACAATCAGCGCCGCGCCAATCGTCGAACCCACCAGGGCTAGCCAGCCCACAACGTCCAGTCTCTCCCCTGCAAACAGTGCCGCCGCCACGCCCAGCAGCACCGGCATCGAGCCCACCATCAGCGACGCATGGCTCACCGTTGTCCGCGCAAGTCCATGAAACTGAATGAGAAACTGGATCGGAATTCCAAACGCAGCGGAGACGAGGAGTATCTTGATCTCGCTCCGCGTGAGGCGCACGCGATTCATCAGCGCTACCGGCAACATGCCGACGCAGGCGAAAAGGAACCGGTAGAGCACCATGTGCTCCACGCTCATCTCGTTCAGCGCCAGCCGACCGAAATAAAACCCGGTGCCCCATAGGCACCCGGCCACGCGCAGGCGCCGTAACCCAGAAACGCAATGCGCCGGCTGATGGTCGCTGAGGGTTTCATCCTTTCTTTACTGTCGCATACGGCGCGGTGACATTGCGCGGGGCAGCCGCAGGCCTGCGAGGTCGCAATTCTTCAAGAAAGGACTGGCGGGGATCGAGATCAATCTCCCGCCGGCCGTGGAATACCGTCGAGTCTGTCACATCTGACAGTTCAAAAGCGCGCCCGCACAGGGTATCAATTTGCTGTGGGCGACTAAAACACAGCCTTTCAGACTCTCATTTTTTTCACAGCCAGGAGGAATGAATGATCACGCAACGCCGGATCATGGCCGTAGTTCTCGTAGCGATGGTGCTGCTCCCTAGCCGTTTTCTGCTTTCTCAGGCAAGCTCGACGCAAGCGACCACTGCCAGTCAGCAACAGGGTGTAACCGACAAGGACATCGACTTGCTTCGCAAGGATATCCGATCAGATAAAAAGCAGATCATTGCGGCCAACCTTACTCTGACATCCACGGAGGCAGAGAAGTTCTGGCCGGTCTATGAGCAGTACGCCAATGAACAGGCCACGATCAACGACAAAAAGGTCGAGGCAATCAAGCAATATGCGCTGAACTACGACACCCTGACCGACGACCAGGCCCAGGGCCTCACTAAGCAGGCGCTGGAAGTGGATCAGGCCACCGCGGAACTCCGGCTGAAATACATCCCCATCTTCGGAAAAGTCGTGTCTGGCAAGAAGACGGCGCAGTTCTTCCAGATAGATCGCCGGCTGTCCCTCGTGATCGATCTACAACTGGCGTCCGGAATTCCTCTGGTCGAGCCGTAGAGAACACTCCAACGCCCGACATTCGTCGAAATCCGGGCCGCATGAAGGGTGGGGCTTGCGGTGATCGTTGTGTCTCGTCACCGCATGACCCGTCCCGAACGATTTGCCCTGCGCGCGTATTTGTGCATTCCCAGGTTCAGGTTAGGGACCACAGTCGCTTCAATCTGCGATACGGGTCACTGCACAAACTGCCGCATATCGGCGAAGATATTCATTGATGATAAGTGTGCCGTTTCCGACTGACGTCAGGCGGGCTGCTTTCCGGCTTCGCGCAGGCTTGACACTGTTGGCCTTGGGGATCTTGTGCATCTCTTCCGCAGCGCATTCGCAGAGGTTCTTCTCGCACCACAAAAAGGATGCAACCGCACCGCCTCCGTCCCCGCCCGCAATCACCTCTTCCCAGCCCCCGGCATTCAGCATCCCAGTCGAGCCACTCGGCTTTTTCGCTCCCGGCGCCATTTACCAGGGCCAGCGCGACAGCCTTGTTTCCCTCGACTTCCTCGATGAGAACCACCTGCTCTTTACATTCCACGCTCCTGGCCTGATCCGTCGCGAAGGCAATCCGGACATACACGGAGATGAGCGCCAGATCCGCGCTGTCGCGCTCGCGCTTCCGCAGGGCACCGTCACAGCCGAGGCCCTGTGGACCCTTCACGACCGGGGCCGCTACCTCTGGATGCTCCACGACGGCCATTTCCTGTTGCGCAATGAAAACGATCTGCAACTCGGCGCTGCGTCCCTCGAACTGAAGCCGTTATTCCATTTCCCGGGGCCCCTCCTGTGGCTCGAGATGGATCCCTCGCAACAGTGGATTGTGACCAACTCGCGCGAACCCGTTGGTACTAAAGCCGGAAAAGGCGATGTGCCCAGCCCCAAGACAGCATTGGCAAGCGTCTTTGGTGATGACCCATCAGCGGCGAGGTCCGACATTGTTCTTCGTATCCTCCAGCGCGAATCCGGCCGGGTCATGCTTTTGAGCCACGTCTACGACACGTTGCACCTGCCCATCAATGCGGACGGGTATCTCGAGGCGCTGCGTGGCAAAGGGCGCGAATGGGTGGTCAATCTGAATTCGTTCACTGGCGGCAACCGGATCATCGGGAAAGTCAACTCCGCCTGCTCGCCTGCGCTTGAATTTGTCTCTCAGCGAGAGGTACTAGTGACCACCTGCAACCCCGACGGGGGCCGCTGGATGGTGGCATTCTCTGCCGAAGGCAAGTATCTCTGGAGCGCACCCACGCCATCGACGCAAATCTGGCCGCGCCTAGTAATGGCGCCCAACGGCCTGCGTATAGCGCGTGAAACTCTACAGGTTGCACACGGCGTCGACGCCACCTCGCCACTCAGTTTTGAAGACGTGAGAGGGCAAATCGTAGAAGTCTATGACGCAGCGGATGGGAAACGCTCGCTCATAGCGCAGGCCAGCCCTGTCCTTGACGGCGGAGGCAACGTTGCCATCTCGCCCTCGGGCAAACGCGTGGCCGTTCTGGACGCGGGTGCCATCCAAGTGTTTGAGATGATCGAACCGACTCCTCTGCCCCTTGCGGAGAATAGACCAGATGGGCATTGAGGCTGCTCGAACTGATGTTCAGACCGCAAACACGCGTGTAAACTTGGCTGCGGAGGTTTTTTTGGCTACGGCTGTCGTTCACTATACTGCTGCGGCCGTTACTGACCGCGGCCGAAAGCGCCCGTCAAACGAAGATGCGTTCGGATACTCGGTCGATGCCGGGGTCTACGTAGTCTGCGACGGCATGGGTGGAGCGGCGGCCGGAGAGATCGCAAGCACCATCGCGGTGGATGAGATTCTCCGCTTGTTGACGCGGCGCTCCGAGTCCGGCCAGGGCTCGCTGCCCACCGCTGCTGAAAAAGCAATCTCCGCTGCCAACCAAGCGATCTTTACTCGCGCCCAACGGAATCATCGGCTTAGCGGCATGGGCACCACTCTCGTGGTCCTTGCCACCGACGATCGCCGCGTCTGGGTCCTGAATATCGGTGACAGCCGTTGTTACCGGCTGCGCAACGGCCAGTTGCAACAGGTCACCCAGGATCATTCGCTGGTGGAGGAGCAGGTTCGCATGGGCCGCATGACCCACAACGAAGCCCTCCGCTCTCCACTCAGAAACGTCATCACCCGCGCGCTCGGAACGCAGTGCCAGGTTACTCCTGACATTTTCGAACTCGAGGCTGAACCCGGCGACCTGTTCCTGCTCTGCTCTGACGGCCTCACCCGCGAGCTTTCGGATCTGACGATTCAGGCCTTGCTGGCTCGCAGCCTTCCCCTTGAGACGCTCTCTTTGCGCCTCGTCGACGCCGCCAAAAAGGCTGGAGGGCACGACAATATCACCTGTCTCCTCGTTCGCGCCCAGGCCTGAAGAAAGAACTCTGCTCGGAGTTCCCAAAAGCTGGGAAAAGCAAGACAGGGGGAAATACAGCAACTTCGGAGTTAGTACTGAGGTCTTCGGCTGTATCGCGCTGGCGGCTGCCCGCGTCGAATGCATCGTCAGAAAGCAGGAATAGGAACCGAAAATGGCTGAACTGATCGCTATTCAGGGTGACATCACGAAGCTGCACGTGGATGCAATCGTGAATGCGGCCAATTCGTCGCTGCTCGGAGGGGGTGGGGTTGATGGGGCGATACACCGTGCGGCCGGTCCAGAGTTGCTTGTCGAATGCAGGAAGCTGGGCGGCTGTGCGACGGGTGACGCAAAGCCAACGCCGGGGTTTCACCTGCCGGCGAAGTGGGTATTCCATGCGGTCGGCCCTGTGTGGCAAGGAGGCACGCACAGAGAGGATGATTTGCTGACTGGTTGCTACCGACGGTGCCTTGAGCTTGCAAGACTGCACCAGGTGCGCACCATTGCGTTTCCGGCCATAAGCACGGGTGTATATCACTTTCCGCCGAAACGGGCTGCGCGCATCGCGATCGACACGGTGAGGAAGAACGTGGACGCGAGCGGGGTGAATGTGGTGCAGTTCGTATGCTTTGACCCGGGAATGCTCGGCATTTACGAGCGGTTGTTGTCCGGGGTGCCGCCCGAATCGGCTGCGTGACTGGCCGGTCAGCAGGCGCGCTGAATCGGAGTCAGGGAACCTGAGTTGGTTGCATGAATGCTGCCAGACGAGTGCAGAACATCCCTCAGGGGCTAAAGCCCAGGTATTATGCGGCTTTTGCGGCACGGCTGAAAGCCGTGCCCTTTCAAAACAATCTCTCAAACGGCACGCTGAAGTCGTGCCCTTTCAAAACCTGATTTCTTCTGCGGCACTGCTGAACTTGTGGCCTTCAAAAGCTGATTTACGCAACGAACCCCGGATTCTGGTTGGCTGGCTGATCTAGTCATTCAACCTTCACTACGAGCTTGCCAAAGTGAGTGGCGGATTCCATCTCTTGCAAGACCTCGCGGGCCTTTGTCCACGGGCGGCTTTCGAACACTGGGCGAAGTTCGGAGGATGCGACAGCCTTGTTCATTTCTTCGAAGTCATGGCGCGAGCCGACGTAGATGCCCTGAATGCGCAGATGCTTGTGAAGGATCATTGGGATGGGAATGGGCTCGGCGGGCCCGGAAAGCACGCCGATCTGCGCGATGATGCCACCCATCTTCACTGCGCGAAGCGAACGCGGGAGCGTGCCTGCGCCGCCCACTTCCACAACGAGATCGACGCCGTCGCCGTTGGTTTCTTCCAACACCCACTGGTCCCACTCGGAGTTTGCGCCGTAGTCGAAGCCTTCATCGAGACCAAGATCCTTTGCGCGGTCGAGCTTTGCTGCACTGCTTGAGATGCCGAGTACACGCAGGCCCCTGAGCTTTGCGAACTGCAGTGCAAAGATAGAGACGCCGCCGGTGCCCTGGATGAGGATTGTCGAATCGGGCGTGAGATTGCCTGCGAGGAGGGCGTTCCGGGCTGTGACTGCGGCGCAAGGTAGCGTGGCGCCCTCTTCGAAGCTCAGACCATCGGGGAAGGAGACGAGCCCAGTCTCCTTGAACACAACATACTCGGCCAGTACCCCATCGATGTCCCCACCGAGAGCGCCTTTGATTTTGGCTGGGGTGGGCGGGCCGTCGAGCCAGTTCTGCATGAAGATTCCCGCGACGCGATCACCGGTTTTCCAGCGAGTGACACCGTCGCCAACCGACACAACCTCACCGGCACCATCCGAACAGGGGATGCGCGGCAGGCGCAACTTTGGGTTGTACGACCCTTTCACCATCAGCAGATCACGGAAATTGAACGATACTGCGTGAATTCTTACGAGAACTTCGCCGGGGCCCGGCTGCGGCGTGGGCCGTTCGACAAGCTCAAGAGAATCAATGCCGAAAGAGGGAATTTGCCAGACACGCATGAGTATGGCCTCCAGCGATTCAGGGCTTTGGGCCCGGCGAGTGAGACGGGGAAAGACGCAGGCGCCCGTAGAATGAAGATATGGCGCGCGGGTGGGAAAGTAAATCAGTGGAAGAGCAAATGGCGGATGCCGAAGCTCGACCGGCGCCGCGCGCAGGGGAGAGCTTGATGAGTGAACAAGCGCGAAGGGTGGCCGCACAACAGCGAGCTGCCAATGAACGCCAGAAGCAGTCACTGAATCTACAAAGGGAACACATTCTTTCGCAGCGGACATCGAATCCTTCACGCCGGGCCGCCCTCGAGGCTGCGCTCGAACAGATAGAGGCTCAGATCAAGGCGCTGGATTAGTCGGACCGATCCTGACTCTGAGTCGACTACTCATTGCGGTGAAACAGGATCGAGTTGGCTTGCTGCACCGGAGTCATCAGCACGCGCGCGATGTTGACGTGCGCCGGCCGGCTGGCGGCCCAGACGATGACTTCGGCAACATCTTCCGCGGTTAGCGGTTTCACGCCCTTATAGACCTTGGCGGCACGTTCCATATCCCCGCGGAAACGCACCAGGCTGAAATCGGTCTCGACCATTCCCGGATCGACGCTCGTAACGCGAATCGGCGTTCCCAGGACATCCTGTCGCAAGCCATCGTTAATCGCGCGCTCGGCGGCTTTGGTTCCGCAATAGACGGCGCCGTTGGGATAGCTGAGTTCGCCAGCCGTTGAGCCCAGATTGATGACGTGGCCGTGCCCGCGCACCACCATGCCCGGCACCACCGAGCGCGTGACGTAGAGCAGGCCTTTGATGTTGGTGTCGATCATCTCTTCCCAGTCCTCGATTTTGCCCATGTAGAGCTTGTCGAGTCCGCGACTGAGGCCGGCGTTGTTGACCAGGATGTCGATTTCGGACCACTCCGTCGGAAGGCCGTCGATGGCGTTCTGCACGGCGCGATGGTCGCGCACGTCGAGATCGATGGAGTGGACGGACGGTGCGCCGCGCTCCATGGCGCGAGAGGCGACTTCAGCGAAGCTTGCCGGCGCGGCGTGCGGCGAGCAGCAGACCGGCTCCCTCGGCGGCGAAAGCGAGCGCAGTGGCAGCGCCGATGCCGGCGCTGGCTCCGGTGATAAAGACGATCTTTCCCTTGAGGCTCATGAAACCATCCTAGCGAAGGTCTGATCCAGATGACGTGACGGCAGCTACGCCTGAAGTGTTCCGTCAAGATTTGTGGACGTTGTCTAACGTTCAATGGTCCCGCGGCGCTGGGCCATGCGGTATTGGCCGACGGCCCAGTCCTCATTGGCCAGGCCGGCTTGCTGCGCTTGCTGCGAAATATCTGGCAAGATTGTCGGCGAGGCTGAGCCTGACCCGGCGCTGGCGGCTGCTTCCCGGAGCAGGCGCAGGTCTTTTGCGCCGAGATCGATGGTCGCTCCGGGGCGTTCCGGCGGGTTGAGCATCACGTTGCCATAGGCGGCGTAAAACGGCGACTGGAAGAGGGCGCTGTTGACGGCTTCGAGGAACGCCTCGGGCGCAATGCCCTGCGAATCGGCAAAGACGAAGGCTTCGCTGAGCGAGTGAATCATTGTGCTGATGAGGAAGTTGCCGCCGAGCTTGACGGCGTTGGCCTGTCGAGGCTCGGGGCCGATCACGGAGATGCCGCGCGAGAGGGCCTCGAGCAAAGGGCGCGCTTTTGCGATGGCTTCGTCGGTCCCGGCGGCCACGATCCAGAGGCGGCCTTCTTCGGCGACGTTGGGGCGTCCAAACACGGGAGCAGCGACGAACAACTGGCCGCGTTGGGCATGTTCGGCGGTGAGGCGCTCAGAGAGCGCGACGCTGATGGTGCTGCACGCGATGTGAAGGGCGCCAGGCGAAAGGGCATCCATCAGTCCGTTGGCGCCGAAAAGCACCTCTTCGTTCGCCGCATCGTCGAAGAGCATGGTGATGACAGCGTCGGCGCCCAGCTCGGCCTCGGCCGGGGTGGCCGCGGCGATCGCGCCTTCGTGGATCAGTGGCTCCGTGCGTCCCTCAGTCCGGTTCCACACCGACAATTCATGGCCGGCGGCGAGCAGGCGCAACGCCATCGGAGTTCCCATCTGTCCGAGCCCTAGAAATCCGATCTTCATTCTCTTCCGCTCCTCGCAACCATCATGTCATTCCAGAGCACTACAAGTGCAACTATCCAGGGTTGGGCCGATCAACCCATTACACTGATCCTTCGATGCTTCGAACAGCCAATGCGACGCGTTACGTGGTGCCGTTGCGCGAAGGCGGCTCCCTGCCTGCGATTGTTGAGGCGGATGATCTGGGACTGTACGTGGTGAAGTTTCGAGGGGCGGGGCAGGGAATCCTGGCGCTGATCGCGGAGCTGATTGCCGGCGAGATAGGTCGGGCGCTGGGACTGCAGAGTGCCAGAGATCATCCTGATCGAGATCGACGCGGCGCTGGGGCGGAATGAGCCGGACTACGAGATTCGGCAACTTCTGAAGGGGAGTGCAGGGCTTAACCTGGCGCTCGACTACCTGCCGGGGTCGACGATGTTTGATCCGGCGGCGCGCGATGTTGCGCCGGCGGACGAGGCGTCGATGATGGTGTGGTTCGACGCATTCGTGCAGAATGTAGACCGGACACCGAGAAACGCGAATCTGCTGGTGTGGCATCGCAAGCTCTATCCGATCGATCACGGAGCGGCGCTGTTCTTTCATCATGACTGGCCGAGCATGGAGAAGAAGATCGCATCGCCGTTTTCGGAGATCAAGCAACACATTCTGCTGCCCTGGGCCAGGGAGATCGCACAGGCCGCGACAATTGCCCGCAGGCTGCTTACGCGGGAGGTGCTGGCAGAGGTTGTGGGGAAGGTTCCGGATGCGTGGCTGGAGATCGATTCCCGGCGGTCTGAGCTCCGCGGAACGGCGGGCTGGCTATCTGGATTTCTTCACGCGGAGGCTTGAGGCTTCGGCGATCTTCGAACAGGAGGCAATCCGTGCCCACTCCCGCCTCGTTTGATTACGCCATATTGCGCGTTGTGCCGCGGGTGGAGCGCCAGGAGTTCATCAACGCGGGGGTGGTCGTGTTCTGCCTGGAGAAGCGCTATCTGGCCGCGCGCATCCGGCTTGACGCCGCGCGGATGAAGGCGCTTTGGCCGGATGCCGATGTGGAACTCGCGAAAGAGCACCTTGAGGCTGTCCGTCGAATCTGCGAAGGCGATCCCATTGCAGGCCCGATTGCAAAGCTCTCGCTGCGCGAGCGCTTTCACTGGATCATTTCGCCGCGCAGTACGATCATTCAGCCATCCCCGGTGCACACGGGTGTCTGCGATGCGACAGATGGGCTGCTGGATCGGCTGGAGAAGCAGTTTCTGAGTGTTTGATTGATCTGATCGTCACGATGGAAGTGAACTCGCAAGCCGGGAATGAGGACAGATCTGGGGTCCCTTCTAGGAGGAGCCGAGAGGAAAAAGGAACTCGCAGAACTACTGTTGCGGTGCTACAAGCTGATGCGCGATGGCGAAAAGGGCCAATTCGAGTCGGGTGGATACGCCTGTCTTGTCGAAGATATTCGAGAGGTGGCGCTTTACGGTTTCTTCGCTCAGATTGAACTGCTTTGCGATGTCACGATTGCTGCAACCCTCGACGATGCATCCGACCACGTCAAGCTCTCGCGGAGTAAGCCCGTAAGTCTTGCGCTGGGGCGTGGCTGCCTGGCGCATCAGCTCGTGCAGCGCAGAGACGAGGTTGACGACCCGCTTTCCACCTATCCAGTAGTCACCGGCGTAGACCGTACGAATGGCCGTATGCAGTGCACCGGCCAGTGCGTCCTTTAGGACGATTCCGCGTGCTCCGATGTGAAGAGCCTCAATGATCTGCTGTGTCGTAATGGTGGAGGTGAGCAGGAGGATCTTCACCGTCGGCGATCCGCTCATGATGGCACGCATAGCTTCGAGGCCGGGCAGGCGTGGCATCTGAACGTCGAGGAGCAGGATGTCGGGCGTCAACTCAAGAGTCTGAGTGATGGCTTCATCGCCATCGTCGGCCTCGCCCACAACTTCGAAGCCGTCCATCTCGTTAAGCATGTTGCGAACGCCGATGCGAACCACCGGGTGGTCGTCTGCCAACACTATGCGGATTGGTTGTTCCACGTGAGAGCTAACCTCCGAAGGCCTGGTTACTGCTGCTGACAGCGGGTAAGCTGTTCAGCCCGATGTAACGAACCACAGAAACACTGCGACGCCGCGTGCTTGAGCGAGCGTACCCTACGCAGGGAATTCCTTTTCCAGCATACTCTCCAGTTTTCGGGTGGCTGTGTACAACTCTTTCATTGCCACCGCACAGTTATCCAATTGGTCACTCTTGGACTCGAAAAAGGCTCCCAAACGAGCCACCTGCTGAGCACCAGCCATTCCGCAGCCACCCTTGATGGCATGGCCGATTCGCCGCACTTCGTCCTTATTGCCAGCGGCAATGGCATTTTCCAGTCCGGTCTGGCGCTTTTTCAGGTCTATTACCAAGGCAGCATAGATCTCCCGGATCGTTGCCTCGGTCATCATCTGGCGGAACTGTGTCAGTGTGTCCGGATTCACAACCGGATCCTCGGGATTCGATGCAGGCGCAGCGGCCTTTAAGGCATTTTCTGTCAGCAGACGCTGGAGGTCATCCGGGCCAAAGGGTTTCAGGAGGAAGCCGTCAGATGCCGCGGTCAGATCGTCCGGGACCGGGCTGCCGCTGATGAGGTAAATACCCGCCTCGCTGCGCTTTCTGAGCTGCTCAAGGAGAGCAATGCCGTTGAGGCCGGGAAGTTGTGCGTCCATCAGGATGACTTCCGGCACCACGGTGCCGGCTTCAAGCATCTCAAGTGCCGTTTCGCCGCTATCAGCGGTATGAACCATGTGGCCATGGAGCGTGAGGACGGTTGCAATCACCTCACGGCTGACGAGGTCATCGTCGATCAGCAAGATCGTGGGGAGTTCGTGCTTTTCTCCGATACCGAGCATGACTTTAGGCCCTATTATGCGCTTTCGGCGCGGGTCTACTCCTCTGCAACGCTGATTTCGTGCAACCAGCCCGGTGCCTTCAGTAACTCGCGCGGACGTGAACCGTCGGCCTGGCCGACGAGGCCGTCGCGCTCCATGAGGTCAATCAGGTGCGCTGCGCGACCGTAGCCGATTCTCAGACGGCGCTGCAGCAGCGATGTTGAGGCCTTGCCAAACTCGAAGACAAGCCGTACGGCGTCGTCGAACAGAGGATCATTCTCGTCCTCCTCGCCGCTCGATCCTTCCATGTTCGGGCGCTCATCGCGAGGCGATTCCAGGAAGCCCTCGACGTATTCGGCCTTGCCCTGGTCTTTCCAGAAGGAAACGACCGCTGCGGTTTCCTTTTCGCTGACAAAGGGTGCATGGAGGCGCAGGAGCCGACTGGTTCCCGGCGGCAGGAAGAGCATGTCGCCGCGGCCCAGAAGCGCTTCAGCGCCGTTGGTGTCGAGAATGGTGCGGGAGTCCACCTTGGTGGCCAGGCGGAAGCTGATGCGCGTGGGGACGTTGGCCTTGATGAGGCCGGTAATGACGTCGACGCTGGGCCTTTGCGTGGCGAGAACGAGATGGATGCCGACAGCGCGCGCCATCTGCGCAAGGCGCGTGATGGATTCTTCGACGTTGGCGCGGTCGAGCATCATCAGGTCGGCTAGTTCGTCGATGATGATGACGATGTAGGGTAGCGGTTCTTCGGGTTCGCTCTCGTCGAATAACGAAGGCATAGCGCCTTCAAAGAGCTTGTTGTACTGGTCGATGTTGCGGACGCTGCGGCTGGCCAGCAGCTTGAGGCGGCGCTCCATTTCGCGGACGGCGTTGCGAAGGGCGTTGGCCGCGAGCTTTGGCTCGGTGATGATGGGCGTGAACAGGTGCGGAATGCCTTCGTACATGCCGAGTTCGACGCGCTTGGGATCGACGAGGATCAGCCGTACCTGTGACGGCGTGGTCCGGTAAAGCAGGCTCATGATCATGGCGTTGATGGCGACGGACTTGCCGGAGCCGGTGGAGCCGGCGATCAGCACGTGGGGCATCGAAGAAAGATCGGCAGTGACGATGCGGCCGTTGATGTCCTTTCCCATGGCCAGGGTGAGGCGGGAGCGAGCCTTGGCGAAGGTCTCCGATTCCAACACGTCGCGAAGGTGAATGGTTTCGCGCTCGTGGTTGGGGACCTGGATGCCGACCGTGCTCTTGCCCGCCATGCGCTCGATGAGAATGCTCTCGGCTCTCATCGCGAGGCAGAGGTCTTCAGCGAGGCCGGTCACGCGGCTGTACTTAACACCGGCTTCGGGCTTGAACTCGTAGGTGGTCACCATGGGGCCGGGGTTGATCTGCACCACTTGTCCCGTGACGTCGAACTCCGCGCATTTTTCAACGAGAACGCGGGCTTCATCGCGCAGGGCGTCTTCGCGGACAACCTGCGGGCCGGAACCGGAGTTCAGCAGCGTGCTGGGCGGCAGCTTGAAGCCGCTGACGTTCTTTGGGGCAACGGTGACGGTGCGCTCATCAATGTCAGCGCGCTCGTGAATAGCGATCTCAGATGCGCCCGGGGCCGCCGCGGGCGGGTGAGCAGCCGGGGAGTGACTCGGCGTAGATGCGGGGCGCATCTCCATCACGCTCTTTTGCGGGGGCGGCGCGGGCGCCGAGCAGCAGGTGCCGGGATGGGGGTGGACGGAGTGTGTTTGCGGCAGGTGCGCTCGCAGCCGGTGGTGCCGGCGTTGGGGTTGTCGACTCTGCGACGGTGCGTTCCCAGATGCTGGTGCGTCGCAAGGGGACAGGCTCGTTTTCAGCCGATGCGGCAGCCCTTTTGAATGCCGGAATCTCATCGACGGGGTCTGGCTCAGGGGCGCGGTCTTTGCGGCTGAAGAATGCCGCGAGGCGGCTCATGCGCGGGACGGTGGGCTCAGCGGCCGGGGCTGGTTCGGGTGAACCGGAGATGGCACCGGAGAAGAGACGCTGTGCGGGGCCGGGCTGGTTTTGCTCCATATAGCGCTCTTCGAGATCGCGCTTGCGCTCGGCACGCTCCTCCCGCCAGTTTTGCCAGCGGTCACGCCAGGCCATGAGGCTGATCCAGCGGTCTTCAAACCCTGATTTGAGCGCCCAGAAGTTAATGGCCGAGGCGAAGTAAACTCCAACGCCGGCCAAAGCGGCTGCGACCAGCCATGCGCCCTGGATATTGAGATAGGTGACGAGGGTACCGGCTGCAACGCGTCCGACTACGCCTTCGACGGGGACTGCATGGAGCCAATGCCAATGCCACGGCAGGAGCCCAAACACGGCCGGCATGAAGATGGTAGCCAGAACGAAACCCATCCAGCGGAGGACGGACGAACCGCCTGAGCGCGAACGCATCCATGACCAGCCAAGGCCACCGAGCCACAAGGGCCAGAAAAATGTCGTGATGCCGAAGAACTGAAGGAGGAGGTCACTGAGAAACGCGCCGAAGAGGCCGATCCAGTTGCGAACGGCCAGCGAAGCGTCGGCGCCAGAAGCCGTGTTCAGCGAAGGGTCGGTTGGGTTATAAGTTGCCAGCGCGAGCAAAAGGAGCACGGAGATGAGCGACAGCACCATGCCCAGGAAAACATTGAGGGCCCGGCTGCGCGTCGGCGACAGTGCGATCGGGATGGTCTTCATCTAGGGGACGCCTCCGCGCCCTGGCTGCCGCAACCATTGCGAACAAACCGCCACGCGGACGAGAAAATCCCAGAGCAGCCTTTATTATCCCCGGCGCAAAGGCAGGTATTCGGCCAAAACGAAGCGGGGGAACCTTGATGTCCACCCCCGCGGAAAGCTGCAGATTCTGGAAGAGATCAGCCGATGAACCTGCTGCCGACGAGCAGCAAGACAATGCCAAGGATAATGCGATAGACCGCGAAGACACCAAAGCCGTGTCTGCGCACCCACATCAGGAACCACTCCACCACGCCGAGAGCGACGATGAACGAAACCACGAACCCGATGATCAGAACGATCCAGCGCTCGGAGTTCATGGTCACATGCGCCAATGCCGCCCCTGCCGCATCTGCTGATTTGCTGGGGTGGATCTCCTTTAGCAGGTCCCAACCGGTGGCAGCGATCATGGTGGGAATAGAGAGCAGGAAACTGAACTCCAGGGCCGACGGACGGTCAAGGCCGACGAGCTGGCCGGCTGCAATGGTGGACATGGATCGAGAGATTCCGGGAAAGATGGCCGAAAGCGACTGGCAGATTCCGATCCAGATGGACTGTCCCAGGGACATCTCCTCCACGTGGAGCGTATTCGCCTCGTAACGGGATGATCGCGCATCGATGACCCACATGATGATGCCGCCGAGAAGCAGAGCCCACGCCATTGACAGCGATGCTGCCCAGATTTCTCTCGCTCCACTTATGCATTGGCAACGCGATAACCGAGGTGCAGAAGAAGGCAATCATCGTGAGCGAGATCGGGTGATTGGTCCAGGTTCGGTCGCCGCTTTCGCCCTGAGGAAAGCTCTTGATGAAGCCGACGATGCGTTCGAGATAAAGAAGCATCAGAGCGAGAATAGCGCCCGCCTGGATGACGATCGTGTACATCTTCCAATACGCGTCATCCAGGGGAATCTTCATCAACGCTTCGACGATTCGCAGATGAGCGGTGGAACTGACAGGAAGAAACTCGGTTAAACCCTCGACGATTCCCGAGTAGAACCGACTGAACATAGACGTTCAAAAAGCCTCCGATTGACTCTTTTCAATTCTCGCAGAAGGGGAGATGAGAATCCCTGTCCGCCTATTGTCGGTCATTTCCGTAAACCGGCAGACCCTCATCCAATTTGTATACGAGAGCCACGGCGCGCGCCGTGTAATCCGATTGCGGAAATTTTTCTTTGAGCTTTGCCGCAAGTTCGCGAGCGTGACCGTGAGCGCTCTCGCTCTTCTTGTCGCTTCCGTCGGCGGCGTACATATCTGTCAGGACACCCTGGCGGTAAACGGCTTGATAGAGAGCTTGTGCGGTGCGCGGGCCGTCAGGGTGTTCAGCCGCGTACTTCTCGTAGATTTCGGATTCCTTTTCAGGGCACTTGGTCTGTCCCTGCCAGTCGCCGCAGAGCTTGTTGTCGATCAGTTCGTACGCGGCGAGGTCGGCCTGGCGCGTGTGCGGATAGTTTTTGATGACCTTCTTCATCCCGTCCTCGTCCATCTGGTCGCGCATGTAAGCGTCGCGTTCCCGGGCGGATGGGCGGCTGGCGGCGTCAGCTTTCTGCAACTGCCAAAGGATGTCTGCGGCGCGCCAGGCGGCTTCAGGAGCCAGCGGGGAATCGGGAAACATCTCCGACCAGGCGGCGGTAAAGAAGGCGCGCAGTCCTGGCGGCATTCAAAGGGCCGCGCGGGTCTGAAGCCAGCGCTTCCTGGTCCGCTGCCGCTCCCATCAGGATCTGGTCGCCATTTGGGGTATTCTCAATAACCACCCCCTTTGCCTGCATCCACCCCGAAATCGGAGGCGGCGTTTCGCTGGCACCGAATTCGGGAGTATCGCTCCGACGCTCCTCCACGATGTCAGTGTTGGCGAAGACGCGGAGCCAACCGGAGGTCCGCTCGGCGACGACTATCTCCCGGCCGATTTGCACCCTGTCGACCTTTTGTGCGCCGATGTTTGGCGAAACGTAAAGAAAAGTGACGCGCAGCGCCGTGGCACGCGGGCCGGCAATGGGCTTTTGAATTTCGTCCTTTTTCTTCTGAGCGGCTATGGGGAGCACGCAGAGCACGAGGCCGAGCGCAACGGTCTGGATAGCGCGCAAATGTGAGGTGGCGAGCAAACGGGAACTCATCACAGTGAAGATCATATTCGAACGACGTTAAGAGCCGGTTTCAGTAAGCACCTGGGCAAGCAGTTCGAGTGCGACATTGCCACCGCTAACGACGGCGACGGCCTTCTTGTACGGGGGCAATTGCGCGGCATGGAAAAGGAGGGCTGCCGACGAGACTGCTCCGCTGGGCTCGGGCACGAGTGCGTGCCGATGAGACGATGGCGCGCATGGCGGCGCGAATCTCGGCTTCGGTTACGGTAATGATCCCATCGACGAAGGCCTGGATGTGCGCGAAGTTGCGTTCGCCCACGCTTTGCGTGCGCAGACCGTCTGCGATCGTCCGGCTGGTGAGTTCGGCAGGCCAGGTAACAATCTGGCCGGTGCGGAAGCTTTCGGCAGTGTCACCGGCCAATTCCGGCTCAACGCCAAATACCCTTGCCTGGGGACGAAGGCGCTTTACAGCCGTTGCGACGCCGCTCAGCAGACCTCCGCCGGAGACTGGCGCGAGCACGAGATCAACATCCGGCAGCGATTCCACAATCTCAAGTCCGCACGTGGCCTGACCGGCAATGATCTGCTCGTCATCGTAGGGAGGAACCACGACGTACCCGTGCTCGCGGACCAATTCTTCTGCCTTTGCAAGCCGCTCGCTGGAGGCGGGACCGACGTCGACGATTTCTGCACCAAGCGCAAGTGTGGCTGCGCGCTTGATGGCGGGTGCATTGGACGGCATCACGATCACGGCTTTTGCGCCGACTTCGCGGGCAGCGTAGGCGACTCCTTGCGCGTGGTTGCCGCTGGAGTAGGTGATGACGCCGCGTTTGATCTGATCCGGAGTGAGTTGCAGGATCTTGTTGGCCGCACCGCGAATCTTGAACGCTCCGATGGGCTGCAGGCTTTCGGCTTTAAGCCAGATGTGACCGGCGACGCCCGGAAAGTCTGCACGGACGAGCGGGGTCTTTACCGCAATGCCGGCGATGCGCTCGGCGGCGGCGCGAATTGAATCGAGGGAGACGAGGGAGTCCGTGGCAACGGTCATGGCTTGTACTTCTCCGGCACGGGTCCGGCGGTGGTGTCAGGCTCCCAGAGGACGCTCAGAACTCGCCAGCGCGTTCCATCGTTGACTGCCTGCACGGAGTTGATGCCAGTGACGCTGGCAGGACCGTCTGGCGTGCTTCGAATTTCGTAGGTGCTCCACAGGTGGGCGAAGTGACCATAGGTTTCCGAGCGGACCTTGATCTGGCGCTCGACCATTACGGTGCTGCCGTTTTTGCTTACGGCATTGATCCAGTCTTCGACGGTGAGGATTCGCGGGGCGAACGAGCCGTCTGCTGACTTTCGGATAGGCGTCAGGCGCGCTTCCGGCAGGAGCAGATCGCGCAGACAGGTGCGGTCTTTGTCAGCCGGTCCGCTGATCGCGTCGTCAAGCGCTTTTGTCAGTTCTTCGAGCGTTGTGGAGGGTGAACAGGCCTGGGCGGCCGACTGCGCTGGTGGTGTGACGTTTTGGGAGTGCAGAGCAGGAGCAAGGAACGCGGTTGCGATGGCCAGTGGAAACACGAAATGGCGCATAAGAGAATTCTACAGAACAAATGGAAAAAGCTGCCCTTCGCAAAGGCACGTTCAGGCTAAACTGAACCTGCAAACCAGCCCCATGGGTTGGAATTGATCCGTTTCGTCTGCTTACCCCTGAGGGACGAAACTGCTCCACTGGCAATCTGAGCAACGCCGGGATGAGTTGCGGAGTTTCTCTGGGCATCTTGAAGGTATGCGTACGGCCAGAAGCTGCGATTGCGGACGTCCATTTATTCGGCTGGACATTGATCGGGTGTGTCGTTCCTAACGAGGATTTGAGGTGCGAACAACGGGACCATGCGAGTTTCATGACATTGCGAGGTTGATCTATGGAAGGACCAGATCTCCAAAAGAGGGTGAGCGACCTGGAGCAAGAGGTTGAAACACTCAAGAAATCTTTGAAAGCCGCTGCGGAACCGCCCGGACTATTGGCAAGGTCTCAGAACATTGCGCGATTCCTTATTGCGAACTGGGTGCTGCTGTCTTTTGTTTCGGCCCTTCTTGTTGCCGGTTACGTGAAATACCGGTTTGGTATCGATTATTTCGAAAACTATCGCAATACCGCCACGAACGGAGAGCTATCCAATTTCTATGGGCAGATGGGCGACCGCATGATGGCCAAGAGTGAATGGCAGGCGGCAGAGCAGGCCTACCGCAATGCTCTGCAAGTCAATCCCAACAACTCTGCAGCTACTTTTGGAATCGTCAAGGCCCAGGTCTTTCAGCCGGTGCCGGGGGAGAAGTTCTGGGCCCCGGAGGTGGTGGATGCAAGATTGGACTATCTACAATCTCGCTTCCCGGATGACTACCAAGTCTATTTCTTAAAGGCGATACGCTACAGGGCCATGGGAGACGACACGGAAGCGGCATCGTGGCTCCAGGAGTGTATCGACAAGAAGCCCGAAGCAACCGGTTGCTACGTCGAGCTGGGGTACATCGACATCGGCCAATCCAAGGTGAATGAGGCGAAAGCCAATTTCGAAAAGGCCGTGGAACTCGATCCGAATTCGGCAATGGCGAAGAACGATCTGGCGGCCTGCTATTTCCTGTTGACGGATTTCCCCGGAGCCGCCCGGGGATTCCAAGAGAGCTACAAAATCTCTCCCGCGGCGCTGATCGCTCTGAACATGGGTGAAGCCTACTGGTTTTCAGGAGATTTCGCCGCTGCGCGGGAAATTCACCAGATCGCCGCCAACTACATGAACGACTCTCACGATCCGCAAGACCGTTACATCGGCGGCGATTGGCGCGAACCCTTTTTCCCATTACATGTGGGAGATCTCGAGACCATCAAGATAACCACGCAGGTCTTCACCACGGAACAGAAGAAAGCCATTGTTCATTTTGCGCTCGCCGTCGACCATGCTCTGCTCGAGGAATTTGACGATGCAAATCGGGAGTTTGCGATCGCTTCGAATCCCCGGCCCCCCGCAGGTCATCGTCAGTTGATTCAGAACAGAATGCAATCCGCCGAGAACATGGCGAAGATGTCCGATGCCTCGAAAAGCTGGCTGGCGGACCATCGCAAGATGTTGTATTAAGCGGAACGCTGCTCTGTTGTCATCGACGAAATTGCCGCTTGAATCGACAAGGAAGCTGTCAGATTTCGAGGATAACGGGCATGATCAGCGGGCGCCTGCCTGTGGTCTTCTGGACCAGGCGCTTCAGATCGACGCGCACCTTCTCCTTCACCACGCCGTAATCTGTCTTCTGCTCGCCACTCAGCTCATCGAGAGTCTTGAGTACAACGACGCGGGCGTCCTCGGTGATGTCTGCGCCGCCAAAGCCGCGCATGACGATCTCCGGCTCGCGCTCCACCTTGCCGGTGCGCTTGTTGATGGCCAGTATCGCCAGCACGATTCCGTCTTCGCTGAGGATGCGGCGATCGCGGATGACCAGGTCCTCGACGACATCGATGGTAGAGCCGGAGTCGATGAGAATACGGCCTGCGGTGACCTTCTCTTTCTTGCGCGCGTCGTCGTGGGAGAGTTCAAGCACATCGCCATCTTCGATCACGATTGCGTGCTCGACGGCGCCAGTCTCCATGGCAAGCTGAGCATGCCTGCGCAGGTTACGATAGTCGCCGTGGATGGGGATGAAGAACTTGGGCCGCACCAGATTGATGAGCAGGCGCAGTTCTTCCTGGCATCCATGTCCGCTGACGTGAATCAGGCCGTGGGAGCCGTCATCGTAGATGACATTGGCTTCGCGGCGGCTGAGATGGTCGATGACGCGGTAGATGCTTTTCTCGTTGCCTGGAATGATGCGGGAACTGAGAACGACGGTGTCTCCGGCGTCGATTCTGGCGTGCTTGTGATTGTCGACCGCAGCGCGGCTCAACGCGCTCATCGGCTCCCCCTGAGTGCCGCTGATGAGCACCAGCAACTGATCGGGAGGGTAATCGCGCATCTGGCCGGGATTGATGATTAGCCCGGGCGGAACGTCGATGTACCCGAGGTCTTGCGCAATTTCGGTGCTTTCCATCATGGAGCGGCCCAGCACTACAGCTTTGCGCCCGTGTGATCGCGCCAGTTCGAGAGCGATGCGCAATCGGTAAATGGAGGAAGAAAAGCAGCTGAAGAAGAGCTTCTTTTTGGTCTGAGAGAAGATCTCGTGAAGACGCGGGATGACGGCGCGCTCACTGGGCGTGTAGCCAGAGCGCTCAACATTGGTGGAGTCCTGCAACAGCGCGAGGACGCCGCGCTTCCCATACTCGGCAAACGTGTGCAGGTCAAACGCTTTGTCATCCAGCGGGGCGAGATCGATTTTGAAATCGCCGGTGTGAATGACGATGCCGACGGGCGTCTCGATGGCCAGCGCAACACAGTCGACAAGCGAGTGCGTGACGCGGATTGGCTCGATGGTGAATGGGCCGATCGTGAATTTCTCGCGCGGCGTGATTTCGATCAGCGTAGTTTCGTCCAGCAACTCATGCTCTTCAAGTTTGCCTTCGACGTAGGCCAACGTGAACTCGGTGGCGTAGACCGGCACTTTGAGTTCGCTCAGGATCCACGGCAGGCCGCCGATGTGGTCCTCGTGGCCATGGGTCAGAACTATGGCGCGAACATATTCCTTGTTTTCAATGAGGTACGAGATATCGGGGACAACGATGTCGACGCCGAGCAATTCCGTCTCGGGGAACATCAGGCCGGCATCGATCACAATGATGTCGTCTTCCCAGCGGAGGGCGAGGCAGTTCATTCCGAATTCGCCGAGTCCGCCGAGGGGGATAAGTTTCAGCTTCTTGGTGTGCATCTGTCAGTTTCGATGCTAACACTTGCGGAGTTCTGCAGTTGGCACTCCGGTGTTCCTGCAGATCAATAACGAGATCTTCTGCGAACCGGGTTGAGATGGTGCGTCTGCCGCCGTGTTTGAAATAGCTCGTGAAGATTGCGAATGTTCTAGAGTTGGTTGCAAAAATGCTGCCGGACGAGTGCAGAGCATCCCCCAAGGGCTAACTCTACGCGATGCGGACTCTTCCGGCGGAGGAGCTGGCACAAGTGCGCGCACACCTCGACGGGTGCGAAGAGTGCCGCGCTGAGCTTGCGGTCGCGCAGGGAGATCTGGCGCTAGTGGCGCTGAGTGTAGAGCAGCAGGCGTTGCCGGAAGGAGCACGGCGACGCTTCCTCGATCGCATTGCGACTTCCTCAGGTTCAGCGCAAAATGGCGCCAGGCTTTCGGTTGTACCGATTGGCGCAAGACGGCCCGCGAGGCGGACTGCAGTCTTGACTCCGTGGCTGGCTGCGGCTGCGTTGCTCCTTCTTGCCATCTCGCTCGAGTTGCGAAACAGCTCGCTTCGAGAAGAGCTTTCGAAACAGCATGAGTTGGCTTCGAGGCAGGCGGTTGAAAACGCGCAAGCCAAGGAAGTGCTCGAGTTGCTGACATCTCGCTCGGCCAAGCGCGTCCTGCTGACTGCGAACATGCCCAAACCCACGCCGATGGGGCGCGCCGTTTACCTGGCGGAGAGCGGTGCGCTGATATTCCAAGCGAACAACCTTGAGAAGCTAGCTGAGAACAAGACGTATGAGCTTTGGGTTATTCCAGCGAACGGGCAGGCGCCCATGCCCGCGGGGCTCTTCCGACCGGACGCGGAGGGCGGTGCAAGCGTGGTTCTGCCTCCGCTTCCCAAGGGTGTCCCGGCAAAGGCCTTTGGCGTGACCATTGAGAAAGGAGAAGGTTCGACGACGCCGACACTTCCAATTGTTCTGTCTGGCGCAGTTCCCAATTCTGGCGAATAATGAGAGGGGCTGTGCTGGAGCACGGACAAGAATCTTCATCACTGTTCTCGAAATCCGACGAAATTCCCCAACAGGAGATTTGACCAGATGAAGTTGAATACTTATCTCAACTACGGCGGAAACTGCGCCGATGCATTCCGTTTTTACGAGAAGAATCTGGGCGGGAAAATAGGCATGTTGATGACGTACGGTGAAATGCCCGGCCAGACAAACGTTGATCCCGCCTTGAAGGACAAGGCACTGCACGCGAGCATCACCATCGGAGGAGAGGTGGTGATGGCAAGCGATGTTCCGCCAGATCGTTTTCAGCCAATGCGGAGTGTGTACCTATGCCTTGGAGTGGACAGCGACGCGGAGGCCGAGAGCATCTTCAAGTTGCTCTCGGAAGGCGGAGAAACATTCATGCCGATGCAGGAGACTTTCTTTGCGTCGCGCTTTGCCATGCTGCGGGATAAATTCGGAACATCGTGGATGATCATTCATGAAAAGCCGATCGGGCCACGCCCATAAACATCGGATCGGGCGTTATCGGACACGCCAGGTCTTAAAAATTGAAGTCCCGGGGCGCCAGTGATGAACGCCGAATGCTCAGCTTCCTTCAGTTTGCCACTGAAACAAAGAAGGCGTCACGGTTCGCCATCAGCGATTTGCAGCGTGATCGCGGGACTGGTTCTCGCGATCACCGCAGAATCCATAGCTGCGCAGGGCAAGGCGGAATCACCGGTGATCGCCGGCTACGTTTTCACTCGCGGCGCGGCACTCCAGTCAAACCAGATCGATCCGCACAAGGTCACACGCATCAACTTTGCGTTCGCCAATATTAAAGATGGCCGCGCGGTGCTCGGCTCGCCCGTCGACGCGCAGAACCTCGCGGCGCTGGCCCAATTGAGACACGAGAATCCCTCTTTGACTGTCCTTGCCTCGGTCGGCGGATGGCTCGGGTCCGCACAATTCTCTGATCTTTCGCTGACGAAGGGGAGCAGACGACTCTTCATCGAGAGTGCGGCGGACCTTGTGGACGGCTATGACCTGGACGGCCTCGACGTTGATTGGGAGTATCCAGGCATGGCAGGGGCAGGGCATCCATTTCGCGCAGAAGACAAACGGAACTTCACGCTGCTGGTGAAGGAATTGCGCGAGCGGTTGGATCGGGAGTCAAAGAAGATGGGCAAGAGACTCTATTTGACGATCGCAGCAGGCGCGTTCGACGAATTCCTGGATCACACCGAAATGAATGAGGTTGCGCGCTACGTCGATACGGTGAACCTGATGACGTACGACTCATACGAGGCCGGATCAGACGCAATCACAGGCAATCACGCTCCGCTGTTTGCAGATCCGGCGGATCCGAAAAAGTCTTCTGCGGATTCCGTAGTCCAGTCTTTTGAGAAGGCTGGCGTTCCGTCGGCGAAGATTTTGCTTGGTGTTCCGTTCTATGGCCGTATGTGGGGTAGTGTGCCGGATCAGAGTCACGGTCTGTTTCAACCAGGCAAGCCAATCCCGAACGCAGAGGCACCGTACAGGTTCATTGCAGCCACGATGCTGAACCATGGCTTTACTCGCTACTGGGACTCCGCGGCTTCAGTTCCCTTACTTGTATAACCCGGTGAAGCGCATTTTTGTATCGTATGAGGATCCCGAGTCTCTGGCCACCAAGTGCAGTTATGTACTTAATCACAAGTTAGGCGGCGTCATGTTCTGGGAATACTTCGGAGATGACTCGGGGAAGCTATTGGATACGATCAACCGAACACTGCACGACCGCCACTAGATCGGTCGCACCGCATCTGGTTCGCCTTCTCCAGGAAAACGTACACCGATTGCGTGGCGGGCAGCCTCGAGGAGTCGCGCCATGCCCAGTGACAACTCGTGGGTGATCTCAGGGCTCTCGCGACGGCAGTCGCGAATCAAGTCACAGAAATGCGCGGTCTCGTAGTTAAAGCCACCACTTGTGTATGGCTCATGCAGTTCCACCGCGCGGCCGTCGACATAATGCACCGTTGCGCGAGTCGGGTTCCACCAGTTGGCGTGCAGGAGCGCGTAACCGCGCGGGCCGCAGAGAAGAGCATCGCCGCGACTGAGCAGGTCGAAGCCGGTGTGAAGCTGGGCCATTCCCCTTTCGTGTTCCGTCTGGAAGAGGGCAAAGTTGTCAACACCGGTCGGGCTCAGACGACCCATGCACTGAATGCGTTTGAATGCTCCTAACCAGTCGAGTACAAGAAAGGCCTCGTAGGGGCCAATGGCCATAATGCCGCCGCCACCCTGCTCCGGGGAGTGAACAGGGTAATCGGGCGCGCGAGCTGAATCGCAATGACCCGCGCGAACGAAACCGACCGGACCGATGGGGTCGGACTGGAGATGTGCGCGCAGCCTGCGATACAGCGGGAAGAATGGCGGCTTCATGGCTTCCATGAACAAGCGGTCGTGGCTGCGAGCTGCCGCGAGGATCGTTTCAAGCTGTCGCACATCCAGCGCAGCCGGCTTCTCGCAGAGCACGTGTTTGCCGGCAGCAAGGGCCTTCAGGCAAATCTCGGCGTGACTTTCAGGCGTGGTTGCAACGTAAGCCGCATCAATGTCAGCCGCAAGGAGATCATCGAGTGTCGATGCGATCCTCGGCACGTCGAAGCGTCGCGCGTAGGCATGCGTTCGCTCAGGATTGCGGCCCAACACCGCGATCAAATCAGCTCCGGCCACTTCCGCCAGCCCTTCGGCAAAGCGTGTGCCGGCGTGGCCGGGTCCGATTACTCCCCAACGAACCGGCTGCAAATTCGTGGTTGCTTCTGGCGGTGTCATCGAACGAACGGCTAGCGTAGCAAGTCTTCCAGAGTCGTGCTGAGATCCGTTTTCTCGTCCCGGTACTTCACGATGACGGGTGCGTAGAGGCTGAGCCCCCATTCCCGACCTTTGCCCTTGCTCGACCGCGCGCGATCCGGGAACGACAACCGCGTTCGCAGGGATAACGAGCGGCGCATCCGCAGTCGCCCGCAACGTTGTGCCATTGAACAGGTCAAAGACCGGTGTGCCACGCGTGAGTATGGTTCCCGGGGCCAGGACGGCGCCCGCGCGAACAATGGTTCCCTCATAGACGCCGCAATTGCCGCCAACCAACACGTCGTCCTCGATGATGACAGGGCTCGCGTTGATGGGCTCGAGCACTCCACCGATCTGGGCCGCGGCGCTCAGGTGGACGCGCTTGCCGATCTGCGCGCACGAACCGACCAGCGCATGCGAATCGACCATGGTTCCTTCATCGACCCATGCGCCGGTGTTGATATACATAGGGGGCATGCAGACGACGCCGCGCGCGACGTATGAACCCGCACGCACAGATGAGCCACCAGGAACCACACGGACGGCGTCGTCAACAGCGAAGTGGCGAAGAGGGTAGGTACTCTTGTCGACGAACGAAAAGCCAGTGCCAGAGAGATCCTTCAGTGTGCCGAGCCGAAAGCCAAGCAGAATGCCCTTCTTCACCCAAACGTTGACACGCCAGCCTGTGGGCGCAGACGGATCGGGAGAAGCGGCCCTGACTTGGCCACGTTCGAGTGCGGACTGCAGTTCCAGAAATGCCTGCATGGCCAGGGGATCTCCGATGGCGGCCGGGCCTACGCCAAAGTGACGTTCAATTGCTTCTTCAAGTTGTTGATCGGGCATCACATCCTGAGTCTATCAAGCGCTGTGAGGACGGCGGGATCGATCAGCGTGCGACTAAAGGCAACTGCTTCGCGGCTTCAAAACAAGACGAAGCCGGTACGCGCTCAGGCGCATCGGCTTCGGATGAAGGGAGGTTGTGATCAAGCCCGCTGTGAGGCAGCGGGAAGGTGCTGCAACTTGGCACGCTCTCGAGATTGCAGTGAGGTCGGGTGCAGCTGAAATGAGTTGATGCCATCAGGGATCATCGCCAAGCGGAACAGGGGCGCGATCGGTCTTGTCATGCAGGTGTTTGGATTCAAGCCAGGCGCACAGCCTGGGGTCGTAGATCTCGGGCTGTCCGTGCCAGAAATCCGGCTTCAAGCCGCATTGGATTCTCAAATGGCCCAACTTCAGTTCGATTGCCTTCGTGCCTTTTGGAAAATAGCGCCGGACATTGCTAGATCCCACGTGCAGGCCGGTAATACCGCGAGCTTTGCTGTGTGTTTTCACTAACATGAGGGCACCTGCTCTTCATCGCAGATAGGCCAGGATAGAGAACTGCATCGCGCCGGCTGTGCCCAAACAACTTCGTGGTCGACTCGTGAAGAGAGAACTGACCCATCGAGCGTCATTTGAGATGAGACATGCGCTTTGTTGTTCGTCCGGCCTGAACCACCGGTGTGAATCAACGGTTGGATTTATTGACGTGCTTGGAGGACGTGGAACGGAATCGTTGCACACGCTCGCACTAGCTTATGATGCCTCCTGGTCATGATCGGGTTGTAAAGCTGGAGACAATTTTCAGGAAACAGACAGCCGATTGTGCATCGCCGGTCAATATCCGAGATTGCTTTATCGATTTATCTAGTCTCGTTCGGGACCGCGAAGAGCGCTGTCGAGTGTTCGGCGGGCGCGCAGTACCCTAATGGCGGCATCAATCTTCGCCTGTGAATGTCAGCGAAGAGAGGGGGATGCGCAGAGTCATTTCGATCGAGCCTTTCTGTGGATGGGAACGGGCGGTTTGACAAGCAGCTGATCGAGTGGCACTGATGCCAGAACAGCGGCGATGGTCTCGGCCGCTGTTCCTTTGCCGTATGGGTTTTCCATTCCGGCAAGAGAAACCCGGAATTCAGGATCGAGTGCGCGCTTCAGCGCGGTGCAAATGGCGCTCGTATCTGCAGAGACGTTAATGATATTCCGCGCACCCTCGCGCCCTTGCTGTCTAATACCCACATTCACCACAGGCAGGGCAAACGACGCGGCCTCCATGATGCCGCTCGAGGAATTGCCCACCAGAACATCAGCGTGGCCCAGAAGGTTCCAGTACGCGACCGCTTCCAGATTCACGAAGACGTGTGTCGAGGGTCGATCTGCCGCAAGCGCCTTTGTTTGTTCTATGAGGGCGCGACTTCCCGCGTCTGCGTTTGGGTAGACGAAGATGAGTTGCCCTGGGGTTTCCGCAAGCGCTGCGAACAGAGCTTTCGCTTCGGTGTTGGTGTCACGCATGATTGTCACAGGGTGCCAAGCGGCAACGATCGTGGGTTGCGAGAGCGGCAGGCCAAGTCGCGCCCCCAAAGACGTTCGGTCGAGGAATCGCGAGCGGCGAATGTGGTCGAGCGAGGGCGCTCCGGCGTGATGGACGCGCCACGGCTCCTCACCCATGGAGATGACGCGCCGCCGCGCCGTTTCGGTCGACGTGAAGTGAATATGTGCGAGCTTTGTAAGCGCATTGCGCACGTGGTCGTCAATGGCGCCCTGGCTCACCTCACCGCCTTCGATGTGCGCAACGGGAATGCGCAACGTGAGCGCAACGGTTGCCGGCGCCAGCATCTCATAGCGATCGGCAATGAGGAGCAGTAGATCGGGACGCCAGGCAGTTAGCGCATCCGCGAGGCTGAGTATGGCGACACCAATTGTCTTGGCCATCCCTGTGTCCGTATCCGAACTCAGCAGGCACTCGATACGCGCGACGATCGGGAAGCCGTCCCGTTCAATCTCTGCGACGGTGTATCCAAACTCGGGCGAGAGGTGCGGACCAAGCGCGATCACGCCGAGTTCGATCCCTGGGTGTGCGGCCAGTTCGCGCAACGGCCAATAGAGATGGCTATAGTCTGCGCGCGATGTTGTTATGACAGCGATGCGACGGCTGCCGGGTTGCCTTCTGCTCATGCGGAACCTGCGAATTCAGTGCGCGCACAAAATGGCCCGGCGTGTAGTTGGAGACCAACGAGCGACTCGAGGTGCTCCGCGAGTGAACTTGCGATCGAACCGCCCGTTCCCGTGATGAGAACTGGCTTGCCACTCAAAGCATCGAGGGATTCCGGGGCGGGGGAAGGTAGATTTGGCCGAGCCAGGAACTCTGGCCAACAGACTGCATTGAGCGATGAAATCACAAATCTGAGTATAGATTATGCTTTTTCTCGAAATCGTTGTTCGACGGCGTGGAGCGAGTACCTGATGTGCTTGCACGCACTCACTCAAATACACTGGATTGTTCCGCGGTTATTCGGGGGTTGACGAGCCGACCGCGCTGGAGAACGACTTGAGTAAGAAGTGGATGAGAGCTGCGGGGTCCGTGTCCCTGGTGCTGTTTGCGCTGGCTGCGGGCGCTGCGGCGGAGTTGCGCTTTAACCCTGAGGCGATTCGACTAAACAACCGGGGCGTTGCCCTGATGGGTCAGCAGTTTACCGAGAAGGCCGCCAACAGCTTTGCCGCGGCATTCAAGAAGGATCCGAAGCTCGCGCAGGCGTCGATCAACAACGGAATTGCCTTGATGACGCTGCAAAAACTCGATGATGCAAAGAAGGCATTCAAGGACGCCATTGCACTCGATCCCAAAAGCCCGCAGGCATGGTACAACCTCGGCCTGGCGCAACACGCGGATAACGAACTGGAGCCTGCGCTGGCCAGCTTTCAGCAGGCAGTGAAGCTCGATCCTCGCGACGCGGATTCGTTTTATTTTGAAGGCGTCTGCTACAGGGAGATGAAACAGTTCGACAAAGCTGTTGAAGCGCTGAAGCAGGCGCTTGCGGTCAACCCCCTTCACGCCTCCGCGGAGTTTGCAATGGCTCGCGTGTTACAGGCCATGGGCAGGAAAGACGAAGCGAAGGAGCACTTCAAGCTTTTTCAACATATGACGAGCACCAAAATCTCCGCAGCCATCGGACTCGCTTACGGGGAGCAGGGACACTACTCGACCGTCACCCCCGTGGAAGAGCCGCAAGCTCGCCAGAAAGGCATGATTCCCGTAAAGCTGGTCCCAAAAGCCATGATCGACGAGAAAGACGCAGCCGCAGAGACAGGGGGCGCCTGCATGCTGGATGTGACCGGCTCGGGGCAGATGGACCTCGTCCTCATGGAATCGGGACCGCAGGCCATTCGAGTGCTTCATCGGCGTGATAACGGAAGCTTCGAAGACGTTGATGCGGTGGCCGCGGGGTTGAAGGTCGCGGGCCGCGCTGTCGCCTGCGCCGTGGGCGACTACGATGCTGACAATCTGAATGACCTTGCGGTGGCGCTCGATGACGGCGTGCGATTGTTCCGGAATCTCGGCAAAGGGAAGTTTCAGGACGTGACGGCGGAAGCCGGACTTGCGCCACGCAACAAACCCGCCGGCATCACCTTCGTAGATTTCGACCACGACGGCGATCTGGATCTAATGCTAACCGGCGCACCGTTGAAGACCGGAGACGCACCGAACGTTCTGTGGCGCAACAACGGGAACAAGACATTTACCGAATGGACAGAGCCAACCGGTCTGGGCGGCACCGGTACGACATCCACGGTGATTCTCACCGATTTCAATAATGATCGCGCCGTCGATCTCGCGGTTACCAACGACGGCCCCGCTCCCGTCCTGTTCGTGAATCCGCGCGAAGGCAAATACCCCGCGCAACCAATTTACGAAAATGAAAAGCTCCCAAAAACCGTCGGTATCGCTGTACTCGATTACAACAAGGACGGCTGGATGGATATAGCCGTGACACATGCGGGCGCGCCGGGTCTCACGCTGTGGCGTAATGTCCCCGGTCCGCAGAACATCGGACGGCGATTCGAGCGTGTCCCGTTGCCTCTGACAGGTGCATTGCGAGGATGGGGTGTAACCCCAGTTGACATCGACAACGACGGCTGGATCGACCTGGCGGCAATCGTCGAGACCAGTGCAGGACCGCGCCTGAAGGTGCTCCGCAATCGAGGGGACGGCAGCTTTCGAGGATGTCAGTCATGCCCTTGGGCTGGACAGTGTCGCGCTCAAGTCGCCACGCGGTCTCATTGCTGCCGACGTTGACGGTGATGGTGCGCCGGACCTGATTGTGACGCAATTGAATGCTCCACCGGTGCTGCTGCGCAACGTGGGAGCGAACAAGAATCACTTTGTGCGGCTCGATCTGAGCCGGGTATGCGGACAACAAGACCGCGCTGGGCTCAAAGGTGGAGATATTCGCGAACGGTCAGTGGCAGAAATGGGAACTTGCCGGAGCCTCGGGATATCAGACGCAGGCTCCGCCCCAGCTTCTGATCGGTTTGGGTGACGCGGAAGGCATTGACCTGCTGCGCATTTTGTGGCCAACGGGCATTCTTCAGGATGAGATCGATCTGCCCCACTCGCGGGTCATCGCGATGAAGGAGGCAGATCGTCGCGGCAGCTCATGCCCGGTGCTCTTCGCATGGGATGGACACAAATACAAGCTTGTTACGGATGTGATAGGCGCTGCAGTGGTCGGACATTGGTTCACTCCCACACGGCGCAATATTCCGAATCCCGGCGAGTGGATAAAAGTGGATGGCGCGAAGCTCGCGGAGGTGAATGGCAAGCTGAGTCTCCGCTTCATTGAGCCCATGGAAGAGGTCAACTATATTGATCAATTGCGGCTCGTGGCGGTAGACCATCCTGAGGATGTCGAGGTGAACCCGGACGAACGCTTCCTTGATGATCCGCCGTTTGCTTCAGGGCGCGCGGTGGCTTCGGCCGGAACTCGGCTACCCCTTGGCGCATGGGATGGCGAGGGTCGCGATGTGCTGGATGTGCTGAGCCGCCGCGATCACAAGTTCGCAAGCGGGTTTACTGCGACACCTTATGACGGCTTCGCCAACACACACTCGCTGACGCTTGATCTTGGCGACCTGAAGCCGGGAGCGCCATTGAGACTGTTGATGACTGGCTACGTGAACTACTTCAGCGCGACATCGCTGTATGCTGCGTGGCAGGCCGGCATCAAGCCGATTTCCCCCTATGTCGAAGCACAGTTACCCGACGGCACATGGCGCACTGTTCCCGGCGAGGCGGGTTTTCCTGCGGGACTCGAGCGCACCATCGTCGTTGACCTGACTAACAAGCTGCCCACTGGCACAAGGCGTATTCGTCTTGTGAGCAATCTCGAGATCTTCTGGGACCAGGTGCTGATTGATAACAGCCCGGAGGCCGAGACGCGCACAACCGATGTGCCGCTGGTGCTGGCCAGTGAACGTTTCCGTGGCTACCCGACACAGATCGAAGGCGCCAGTCCCGGAGATCTTGATTACGACTATAACCGTGTGAGCCTCACCGGGCCGTTCCAGCATCAGCGCGGAAATTACACGCGCCTTGGTGACGTGACGGACCTTGTGAGAGGCATCGATGATCGATTTGCCATTTTTGGAAGCGGCGAAGAGATCGCGACCGAATTCGACGCCACGAAGCTCCCTGCTTTGCCACCTCACTGGAGGCGCGACTACTTCTTCTATGCCAATGGATATGTGAAGGACATGGATTGGTGGGATGCGTCGCCGTTTACTGTGGCGCAGCTGCCATTTCACAAGATGAGCACATACCCCTATCCGGCAAATGAGAAGTTTCCGGACGATGCCGATTCAATCGACTATCAACTGAAGTGGAACGATCGGTTTGATTCGGGAGAGCCAGTGCGGTCGTATCGGTTCGAGTACCAGGATCTGCCATCAACGCCATCTGATGATGTCAACTGCGGTGGGGCCAACGGCGCTTGCGCGACTGTTGTGGCGGAGCAGCCATGAAGCACGGGCCAATTTGCAGAGGAGTGAATGTCCGGCGGTCCGCTGGAGCGCGGACATGAGTGACGTGGTCCTGCGGCCTGCGGTGCAGCAGCTTGCGATGCTACGCGCAGGCGAGATCTCAATTGTTGAACTGGCCGAGGCGCACATCCGGCAGATCGAACGGCTCAATCCGCAATTGAATGCATTTGCCGACTTCGACACAGAGCGGGTGCGCGCCGACGCCCGGCGACTCGACGGCGCGAAAGGGCCGTGGGGTTCCCTGCATGGCCTCCCGGTGACGGTTAAGTCCTCCATTGCAGCGGCTGGATTTCGGTGCGAGATTGGGAGCCTGCTGCAAAGGGGAGACGTACCGCGGGAAGATGCTGTCGTCGTCGCACGATTGCGCGCCGCGGGAGCGTTGATCCTGGGCACGACGAACTGTCCTGAATTCCTGATGGCGTACGAGACCGCGAACCTGCTGCACGGACAAACGCGCAATCCGTGGGATCTGGAGAGGTCGCCAGGAGGTTCGAGCGGCGGCGAGTCAGCGGCTATTGCGGCAGGGTTGTCGGCGGCAGGGCTGGGCAGCGACAGCGGGGGTTCTGTGCGCGTGCCTGCTCATTTCACCGGCATATGCTCGCTCAAGCCCACCCCAGGGCGGATTCCTGGAATCGGCCATTTGCCTCCTTGTGTTGGACCCTTCTCGATCCTCGGCGCAATTGGACCAATGGCACGAACCATTTCCGATGTGTCGTTGATGTTTCGCGTGCTCGCTGGGCAGGACCTGAATGATCCTACAAGCCCTCCGGTCGGGCTGCGCAAAACAAGTCCGGAGGAGTTGCGCGGCAAGACGATCGGGTTTTTCGAGGATGACGGTTTGGTGCCGGTGACAACGGAGACGCGCGCGGCTGTCAACGGTGCTGCCCAGGCACTGCGCGAGGCCGGCTATCGCGTGGAACGGTTTCGTCCGAGCACGCTGGAATCGCTGCGCAAGCTCTGGTGGACGTTCTTCGTAAAGTGCGGAGCGATGTTCTACGAGCCGACGATTCGCGGCAGGGAACAGCAACTGAGTCCGATCTTCCAGGAGTTTCTGGGAATTGCAGCCGCCACGCCGCCACTCACCGCGACCGAGCTACTGAACGCCTGGGCGGAACTCGATATATTGCGCGCCAAAACTCTTGAGGAGATGAGCGAATACCCTGCGTTGCTTTGCCCCGTTGCTAGCGTTCCCGCTTTCCGTCACGGCGAGCGCAAATGGAGCATCGACGGGCGCCAGGTGGAATACCTTGACGCCGTGCGACACACGCAGTGGTTTAATGCACTGGCGGCTCCCGCCGCAGTGGTCCCGGTTGGCCGCTCGGCCGAGGGACTGCCGATTGGGGTGCAAATTGTCGCCCGGCCATTCGAAGACGAGACAGTCCTCGGAGTTGCGGAGGTCATCGATGCGGAATTCGGATACAGGCCGCCACCCCTTGCTCACACGGCATAGGGCCGCTCGATGTGACTCCATCAACAATGGGCGTCCCGACTTGTGATCCAGTCAAGTTCATCCGTCACAGACAACTGTTCATGCGCGCTTTTAAAACCAAAGTGGCAGTGCGGCAAGTTGCTGATTCCGCACTCCACCTTTGGATTGAGGCGGGGGGCAAGCGACAGAGGTACTCTGAGCCTTCCCCGGATTGGAGCGCAAGGGTGCGCGCAAGTTGGCATGACCGTTTTGCCGAGGCCACAGGGGTTCTAAAGAGTTCCGAGCACCAGCAGACAGTTATCAAGGTGCGGGATCTCGAGATTGGTGGCGACGACTTTATCACGATGGCTGGGCCGTGCTCGGTTGAGACTGAGCACCAGATTCTAAGCACAGCGCATCATGTTCGCCGCAGAGGCGCCCGCATTCTTCGCGGAGGCGCCTTCAAACCGCGCACTTCTCCTTACGCATTTCAAGGGCATGGGCTGGAAGGGCTGAAGATGCTGGCCCAGGCTCGCGCAGAGACCGGACTGGCGATCGTCACCGAGGTCATGTCTGAAGACGACGTTGCTCTTGTCGCCGAATATGCTGACATTCTGCAGATCGGCTCCCGCAACATGGAGAACTTCACGTTGCTGGAGGCGGCGGCGCGGTCGGGGCGTCCCATTCTTCTGAAGCGCGGGATGATGGCAACGGTTGCTGATCTGTTTCGCTCGGCGCAGATTGTTCTCGATAACGGCAATCCAAACATCATCCTTTGCGAGCGCGGGATTCGAACGTTCGAGACCGCGTTGCGTAACACATTTGACGCTGCAGCGATCGCGCTGATCAAGCAGATCTCGCACCTTCCCATCATTGCGGATCCGAGCCACGCGTGCGGCTATCGCGATCTTGTGCCTGTGCTTGCTCGGGCCGGAGTCGCGGCGGGCGCGGATGGTCTGATTGTTGAGGTGCATCCGAATCCAGACAAGGCATGGAGCGACGGCGAGCAATCGCTGGACTTTGCCGAATTCGACGCGATGATGACTTCGCTCAAGCCCTACATCGCACTGCGCGCAGCAATGCTGGATGCACGGCCTATGGAGGCTGTTGGATGAGGCCTCGGGCCAGATTTCTATTCGCGCTCATCTGTCTTGCACTGCCGAAGCCGACTTGTGGATTCGCAACGAATCCATCACAGGAACTCGGAGCAGACGTGATTGTGACGGCTGCTTCCATCTATCAGCCGCTGGCGGCCCTGCATGGAGGCGAGCGGTTCCCCAAGGGCGCGCAACTCATCCTTCTGCACGGAGGCAAAGCGGAACCGCTTGTTCCCGATTTTGCGGCAAGCGCGGACGCGAACGTCTCTTTCGACGCGAAGCAGGTGCTGTTCTCGGGCAGGAAAGCCGCAGGCGATCGGTGGCAGGTTTGGGAACTGACACTTGCCGATCGTTCCTTGCGCCAGGTAACAACGGATTCCGCCGATGCGATTCGACCGATATATCTGCCGGGGTGGCGGTTTGTCTATGCGCTTCGAACTGCACATGGATTTCAGTTGCAGTCGGCGCGGCTGATGAACTCGATGGCACTTGATCAGATTGAGGGACCGGGCACGCGCGCAGTATTGCCGCTGACCCACATGAATGCGAGCGCAATTCCGGCAGAAGTGCTTGCGGACGGGCGAATTCTGTTCGAATCCGGATTTCCACTTGGAAGCGGATCGACTCCGGAGATGTTTCGAGTTTATTCCGATGGATCTGGAGTGGAGTCGTACCGCTGCGACCACAGGATCCCACCCGGAAGTGGGCGCTGGGGCGGAAGGCAACTGGCATCGGGCGACGTGGTTTTCACACACGGCGGATCACTGGCGCGGTTTACATCGCCTCTGGCTCACGAAGAGAGAGTCAACGCACCGCGCGGTGAGTACGCCGGAGGGATCGCCGAGACGAAGTCAGGTGCACTGCTCGTGAGCGTACGAGAATCGGTCAATGCCAAGTACGCACTGAGTCTGTGGACTCCGGGCGGTGTCAATCTGAAGCCCGTGATAGCGAGGCCTGGCGAGAACCTTGTCGATCCGGTGTTGGTCGACGAGCGGAACAGGCCGCGCAGGCATCCCTCCGCGCTCCATGATTGGGATTATGCAAACCTGCTGGCTCTTGACGCCCGCATCTCGCGCGACGGCGCACTGAAGGGCACTCTGGCATCGGTGCGACTCGAAGCGCAGGGCACCCAGGGCAAACCCACGGTTCTTGGCACCGCGCCCGTTGAGCAGGACGGTTCTTTCTTCGTGAAAGTTCCAGCAGACAGGGCCATCCGATTTGCGCTGCTTGATGCGAAAGGCGCGGTCCTTCGCCAGGAAAGAGGCTGGTTCTGGATAAGACGCGGAGAGCAGCGTATCTGCGTTGGCTGCCACGCCGGTCCGGAGCGCGCCTCGGAGAACAAGGTGCCGGCCGTACTGCTTCGCACCACAACGCCAGTCGATCTCTCGGTCACTGCACAGCAAATGATGTCGGGATCACAGGGGTCGAGTATTCGTCCTCGCGGTGATTCACCGGGGGGCAATTGAAATGTTTTTCCGCTCTTATTCTCGGTCTTTATCTACGGCATTGTTTGCCACTGCGCTGGCGGGAACTTTTGCATCAGCCCAGCAAGCGCCAGGACCACAAGGTCCGTCGAAGGATTCCGTTTCTCCGTCTTCCACGATTCGCTTTGAAGACGCAAGCGACAAAGCAGGCATCAACTTCACACACAGCTTCGGGTCGCGTCAATTGGGTTCTTTGCTTGAGGGCACCGGCGCGGGGTGTGTCTGGTTCGATTACAACAACGACGGATTGCCAGACCTCTATGTCGTCAACGGACGTCCGCTGGACGACTCGATGCATCCGTATCCGCTGAAGGAGAAGCCGGCTACGCCACCGCACAATCATTTGTATCGTAACGACGGAAACGGCCACTTCACTGATGTGACAGAGAAGGCTGGACTAGATCCCGCCATGTACTCGATCGCGGTGACTGCGGCGGACTATGACAACGATGGCAACGTCGATCTGCTGGTGGCGGCCTACGGCAGGACGATCCTCTACCACAACGACGGAAACGGTCATTTCACAGATGTCACGGCGAAGGCTGGCATCAAGGTGGATGGCTGGGCGATCAGTTCCACCTGGCTGGATTACGACAAGGACGGGTGCGTTGATCTTTTCGTCGGGCGTTATGTGAAGTTCGATCCCAAGTACCGGGCTTATTACGCGGCTGACAACTATCCGGGACCGCTCGATTACGAGGGAGAGACAAACCGGCTGTACCACAACAATTGCGATGGCACATTTACCGACGTGACTGACAAATCGGGAATCGGTGCATACGTGGGCCGCACAATGGGCGTTACCGCCGCCGACTTTGACAACGACGGTTGGGACGATATCTACGTGGCGAATGACCGCACGGAGAATTTTCTTTTCCGCAACAAGCACGACGGCACATTTGAAGAGGTCGCTAACGACACCGGGACAGCATTCGGACAGAATGGCGAATCGACATCGTCGATGGGCCCTGTCTTTGTGGATCTTGAAGGACGCGGCATTCTTGACCTGTGGGTTACAGACGGGCACTACAATCGCCTTCTGCGCAACACTGGAAAACAGGCATTCGAGGACATAGGCGCCTCAAATGGCGTTTCTCAGACAAACGCACAATATGTGAGTTGGGGAACCGGAGTCTACGACTTTGACAACGATGGGCAGCCCGACATCCTTATCTTCCACGGCGGACTGATTCATCTCATTCCACAGGAGCACACTCTCTTTCGCGGCCTTGGCAACGGACGATTTTCAGACGTTTCGGAGACAGCCGGAGCAGTGCTGAATGAGCGCACGGTCGCGCGTGGCGCGTGCTTTGCCGATTACGACAATGACGGCAAGGTGGACGCATTTCTCGTGAACCTCGGCGCCAATGGAGCTCTGATTCATAATGTTTCTACCGGCACTGGGCACTGGGTTGCGATCAGCCTGAAAGGAACCAAGAGCAATCGAGATGGAATTGGCTCGCGCGTGGAGGTCTACGCGGGAGGCAAGCGCTGGACGGCCGAGCGTGTGGCCAGCTCAGGATATTTGTCGCAGGATGACGGCCGAATGCACTTTGGACTTGGTGCGGCGGCATTGATTGACAAGATCATTGTTCGCTGGCCGAGCGGTCGCGAACAGACACTCGAAAAGCAGAGTGTGGATCGCGTGCTTACGATCGAGGAGCCAAGATGAATTGGCGCCTCTTCAGCACGATGCGGTCGTGCGTGATTGCCACTCTCGCGTGCGCCGTCGCGACTCTGCTCGGCTATGGTCTCTGGAGCGGGCGAACTGCCCGGGCAGCGACGACGCCTATCAGCGGCGAGGTCCTGACGTACGCGTCGCCGGTCGAAGTGCTCTTTTCACCGGATGGTGCGAGGCTCTACGTGCTCTGCCAGCAGGCCAACGAAGTTAGAGTGTTGGACTCGGCGAGTTACACGGTGCTCAAGAACATCGAAGTGGGCAGGGTACCCCGCGGATTTTCACTCTCGCCGAAGGGTGACCAACTCTTTGTCGCAAACTCCTGGGACGACACGTTGTCAGTGATCGATACGCGTTCCCTGGAGGTGACCGCCACGTGGCCAGTCGCCGCTGAGCCCTCAAGCGTTGCCGAGGACCGCGACGGCAAGCGTCTGTTTGTCGCAAACCGCATTTCCAACGATGTGGCCGTGCTGAATGCCGAGACTGGCGCGGAAGAAAAGCGGCTTGTAGCTGGACGAGGTGCAAGCTACATCACGCCGTCGCCCGACGACAGCCGTCTCTACGTAACCCACGTCTATCCAAATCCGACGCCGCATCGCACAGCGCCCGAGTCCGAGATTACGGTCATTGATACTTCTCGCGCAGTTGTCACCGAACGCATTCCACTGCACGGCATTGCGCACGGATTTCATATAGCGTTCTCTGTCGATGGGCGTCTTGGCGTTGCGGCGGGAATGTACCCCAAGAACCTGGTCCCGCTTGCGCACCTCGATCATGCAGGAGCATTCGCGGATGCGCTCACATTGTTTGGCGCCGATGTGGGCAAGCCCGTGGAGGTCCCTCTCGACGAATTGGAGCGTTATGCTGTCCGACCATTCGGAGTTGCTATTGCCCCGGACAAGTCGCGGATCTTCGTCACCTGCGAGGGCTCGGAGATCGTAACGGTCATCGATACGACGCGGCTCCTTCAATTCGTCCACGCGCATCCCGGTCCACACGTGCAGGATTTATCTGCGAGCTCTCATTATGTTGTGGCACGGATCGACGTCGGGCATGATCCACGCGGTGTAGCGCTCACACGGGATGGGCGGAAGCTTCTTGTTGCGAACAGGCTTGAGGACACGATCAGCGTCGTTGACACTCGGACCAACCGTCTTGCTTCAACCATTACACTGGCAGGTCCAAAGCAGATCACAGTGCTCCGCAAAGGTGAGCAGACGTTCTATACGTCCCGCTACTCATTCCAGGGCCAGATCGGCTGCGCGAATTGCCACATCGACTCAACCTTCGATGGCCTCACGTGGGACCTGGAGCCGGACGGCTTTGGTCGCGACATCGTGGACAATCGGCCCATTGAAGGCGTGAAAGATACGGAGCCCTACAAGTGGAACGGCGGCAATCCGAATCTGCCCACGGAGTGCGGGCCGCGCACGGAGAAGTATTTCTGGCGCGCAGAGAACTACGACGATCTGACACTGACGGACCTCGTCGTTTATATCCGCAGTCTTGCGCCAAGGCCGAACCGCTGGAGTTTGCCCGGAGGTGAATTAACCCCGGCACAGGAGCGCGGCAAGGCGTTGTTTGTCCGCAGCGTCGACAAGTTTGGTACCGCGATCCCTGAAGGAAACCGCTGCTCTTATTGTCACAGCGGCCCAAAAGGCACGAGTCAGAAATCCTTCGATGTGGGGACAAAAAAGACAACCGACAACTCCGGTCTGTTGGATACTCCGCAGCTGACGAACATTGCAATCACAGCACCCTATCTTCACGACGGTTCCGCGGCGACACTTGAGCAGATCTGGACCATCTTCAATCCCGAGGATAAGCACGGCCGCACGAACGATCTGACAAAGGATGAACTTAACGACCTGATCGAATATTTGAGGACACGATGAGAAATCTCTGCACAATCGCATTGCTTGCCGCAACGGCGCCGATCGTGCTGGGCGCACCGGCGGCTCCCGCCAAGCCCGGAACACCGGCAGGCGCTGGAAAGGCTCACGCTGCGTCTGCATCAACGAAAGTGCCTGCGATGCCGCGTTTCCGGTTTGAGAACTTTACCACGGCCAACGGCCTGCCGGACAACCACGTCTTCTCGGTGCTTGTTGATGGCGACCGCATCTGGGCGGGTACGGAAAATGGTTTGGGAGTCTACGAGAACCACGAGTGGAAGACCTACACCACCAAAGACGGCTTGGCGCATCGTGCCGTGCTCTCGCTTGCGCTCGACAAGCGCACCGGCGACGTGTGGGCGGGAACGATGGGCGGGTTGAGCCGCATTTCTGGCGGCCGCATCGACACTTATCACCCAGCTAAATTCCGGTCTGAGCAACGATGTCGTCTATGGTGTGTCCGTTGAGGGCGAAAACGTATGGGTCGCCACGGCTGCGGGCGGATGCAGGCTCGATCTGCACACCGGTCAGTGGTCGCTCTACAACGAGCGCAATACGCCCATGATCGAGATCTGGGTATATGGCGTGACGGCCACACCAACGAAGGTCTACTACGCGGTCTGGGGAAGCGGCGTTCTGGAATACGACCAGAAGAAGAAGACCTGGGACAAGTATGAGGATCCCGACGGCGAGACCGAGATGGTGCTGTTCAAGGATCAGGGATTGATCCACGAGATTACGACTTCTGTCAGCTATGTGGATAGTATCCTCTGGGTTGCGACGTATTTCGGCGACAGTCGCTATGATGGCCGGTACTGGCATAATTTTCTGACTAAAGACAGCGGACTTCCCTCGAATTTTACAAATGTTGTAAAGGGCATTGACGCCAATCATGCCTGGTTCGGCACGGATAAGGGCCTTGCCTACTACGACGGCGTAAATTGGGCGGTCTATCGCCCATCGCTCGCGACCGGAAAGCCGGAGATGACGGTGCGCGATGCACAGGGGGCCATTACGCCGGTTCCAGTTAGCACTGCCCCGGTTCACAACTATGTTTTAGGGATTGACTTTCAGGGCAGCGATATCTGGGTCGCGACCGCAAAGGGATTAAGCCACGGGATTCATCAGCCATAAGGAGCTATCGATCATGATTGCATTTTCAGAGATACTGGACACTATCGCACACGCACCAATTCAGAAGCGCGCCATGACAAACCATGGCGTGCTCAACGAGGCCTATGCTTACGCCAAGCCGAGTTCGTTCTCCCGCGGCATGCGGATCGACCTGAATGGGCTGACCATACTGCTCATTTCCGGCACCGCCTCAATTGACGAGCACGGGCAGAGTGTTCACATCGGCGACTTTCGCGCGCAGATGCGCCGCACGCTCGACAACATCACCGGTCTGCTCAAGAGCGAGGGTTGTACGTGGCACGACATTGTGCGCACCACTTGCTATCTCCGTGACATCGACCGCGACTACGACGCATTCAACGAAGAGCGGACGGCGTTCTACAAGGAGCAGGGGCTCGATCCGCTGCCGGCCTCAACAGGTATCCAGGCGCACCTCTGCCGCCCGGAATTGTTGATCGAGATTGAAGCGATTGCAATGTTCCGCACGGAGAAGGTTGCAGGCAGCAAGGAGTAGTTGCAATGAGCAAGGCATGGTTGTTTATGGCGGCCTGCGTTCTGGCCGCCGGCGCAACGGCAAGCGGTTCGGCGCAGGCGGCGGACAAGAGCGGCAAGACCTGCGAATGCGGCGCGCATCCGCCCGGGCCTCCCAGAGATCGCAACGTTGCGCCCTATGCGGGCGAGCCGAGCGATCTCAGCCCCTATTCAAAATTCGCGGCGCCTTACGATCTCAACTACACCCATCCCAATATCTATGTCGGCGCAGGACGTGACATCCCCGAACCGAAGAACCTGACCGAAGTCCGCATTGGCTTCTTCGGCCCCATCGAGCACAATCCGGAACAGGTATTCGGGTTGCGGATGCTGCATGGCGCGCAACTCGCAGTCGAAGAAGCAAACGCGCGCGGCGGCTATGGCGGGAAGCCCTTCAAGCTGATGCTGCACAACGACTACGACAACTGGCAGGCGAAGGCTGTGTACGGCGAGGACCGTCCCACCGATCCTACCATCTGGGGATCGGCATCGAACGAAGTCGTAAAGATGGTCTACGACGATGAAGACTGGGCGATGTTCGGCTCAATCAGTTCCGAGTCCACCCATATCGCACTACGCGTGGCGCTCAAAGCAGAGATTCCCATCGTCAATTCAGCTTCGACCGATCCGACTATTCCTGAGACTTACATTCCCTGGTTTTTCACTGACGTGCAGGATGATCGCGTGCAGTGCCTAACCCTCGCTCGCCGCATCTTCACGGAACTCGGTCTGAAGCGCGTAGCAATTCTCAGGATCAACAGCCGGTATGGACGGTTTGGAGTTCTCAAACTCCGAGATGCGTCGCGGCGCCTCGGCCATCCCATCGTCATCGAGCAGAAGTTCCTGCCGGGCGATACGGATTTCACGCGCTCGCTGAAGATCATTCAGGATTCGCGCGCCGATGCCATTGTCCTCTGGACCGATGAAATCCCGGCGGCCATGATTCTCAAGCAGATGAAGGCGCTCGGCATGAAACAGCGGGTCTTCGGTTCCTATCGCACGCTGGGTCCCGAAATGCTGACGGAAGCGGGTGATGCTGCGGAAGGATTCGAGGCGGTCTTTCCATACGATCCAACCCGCAAAGACCCGCGCTGGCTCAAATTCAACAGCCGCTTCGAAGCGCGCTTCCAAGAGAAGCCGGAACAGTTTGCATCGCTTGCGTATGACGCAATGAATGTGCTGCTGGATTCGATCTGCAAGGCTGGATTGAATCGCGCGCGTATTCATGATGCGCTGGCAGACACCGAAGAGTATGACGGCGTAACTGGGCACATGATCTTCGATCCAAACCAGAAGAATGTGGCCCATATGTATCTGGGTACGGTGCACAACGGAACGGTCTCCTATCGCGTTGCCACCATGGAGAAGGCAGCCGCCGAGCATTCTGCCGCGGAGAGTCAGTCTCCGTCCGCGCCGGCTCCTTCCGGAGCGGCTCCCTACGCTCGAGTAGGCGAAGATGGCGTGACATTTACGGGGCCGCGTCGCCCCGACGTGCCGGAAGGACCGATGCGCGTGGTGTTGTTCGGGCCCAAGGCAGATGCCGTATCCAGAACTGCCGAGGTTCAAACGCAACTGGCAAACGGGACAGCGAAGGGACAGAAATGGGAACTGCTGCCAGTGAAAAGCGATCAGAACTGGGGCGCGGCATCGACTCAATTGGTCCATGCGCTGATGGATCAGCATGCGCTGGTCATTGTGGCGCTTGATCGGGACGCCGCACATCTGTCAGAACAGCTGGCACTGAAGGCTTTTGTGCCCGTTATTGCGCTCAGCGATGACAAGGCGCTCACGTCGACCAACGTCCCATGGATATTTCGGCTTCCTCGTTCAACGACTCCTTCAGCAGCGCTGCGTCTGATCGAAACAGCGACGGAACAAAGCGGTGCGAACCCGGAACGGCTCCGCAATGTGCTTGCGTCAGGGGAAACGATTGCGGGTATGGCATTTGCACAGACGGGAGAGCCGCTCGCGCGCTGAGTAATTTTAAGACGTCAGCGCCCGGCGACTCTGGCATTCGACCAACAGAAACATCCGCAGATAGCAGAAGAGGCAACCACATTGGGCTGCCTCTTTTGCGTTGCGGGGAAGCCGCGAGTTTACGGCAGGTAGTAGCGGAACGACGTCCAGAACATGTTGTCGATGCCCTTGGCGCCGATGCCCCTACGCCCGACCAGCCCGACCGCATCGCGTAGCCGTACTGAATGCTCTGGCGCAGACGGCCATGTCTCGCCGCGGTAGATGTCATACCAGTAGCCGCCCGTGAACTCCTGCACAGTCTGCGAGTCTGGTCGCCGCAGGAGCCGCCGGGGTAGTAGCCGGTAGAGCCGCCGTTGAAGCCCGGATTCGTGTTCGAGGAGGCAACCGGAGTTGCTCGTCAACGCGCGAGCCGTAGCCGACAGCAGAGAGCGCCGGTGCGCCCCAGTGGCCGCCCCACTTGCCGCCCGCAGCGAGCTGAGCAGATGTTGGGTTCGCAGTGCATTGCGCGGCGGAGGTGAAGCCGGTCGGACAGAACGTTGCCGTGGGACCGCCAAGCGTAGTCGTGCCTGCGTGGGCCCAGTCGACGCGGCTTGCGTAATCGCCACCGTAGTTGAAATAGATCATCCACCGCGGAGTAGGCGTGAGTTCAAGCGTGAACAGTGCCGATCCGTTGTGAATGGGTGAAAGTCCGCCCCAACTGTTGGCGGTCACGTCAGCAAGAGTCGAGTTGCCGTAGCGGCCCAAGCCCGGGCCCCACATGCCCTTGAAGCCGAACGAAACCATCTTGCCCAAGGGAACGCGCATGCTGGCCGCCAAGCCGCCTTCCGTAATTCTGTTGGTGAAGGCGCCTGCCGTGGTCGAAGCGGAGCTACGTTCGCTCCGGTCTCGATGTCCTTCTGGCCGCCGTACTTCGTGGTGTCTGTCGTAACGCCGGGATAAACCTCTTCACGCACGAGGCGGGCGATTCCGATGATTTCGTAGTGGCCCCACTTGGGGTCGAGCGCCACCTTGCCAATGAAGTCCGGGGCGTTGTTAAACGAATAGTTTGCGATGTTCGTGTTGGCGAAGATCGTGTTGTAGACCGGGACGTAGCTTGTCGATCCCGGAACCTGGTTGTAGTTCTGGATGTACGTTGTCGGAACCGACGCACTGACCGCGGCATTGTAGTTGCCGCCGTTGGCGCCGGCGCTGCCCAGCACCGCGTATGGAGTATTACCCGCGAGCGTTGCCGTATAGAGAACCTGCGGATTCTCAACTGCGACACCGAATGAGGCAAACTTGCCGGTCTTCGTAACGCGAAAGCCATATTGGCGAGTCCACACAAAGCCCACAACGTAGTTCGGGTCGATGGTCTGCGGAGTCATGATGTCGCCGGAGAGGTTGGAGATCGCCTTCTTATCCTCCGTGGCGAGAGACCACAACTGACCGCCGGTGAACGCCCAGTGATTGTGGGTTTCAGCCTGGCCCCAGAGCACGCGCTGCCGCAGCACATAGCTGTTGGACTGGTTGTTGTTCGACGAGATGCCGGTGCCTAGCCAGTCAGCCTCGTAGTAGCCGCGCAACGTGCCCCAGCTTGGCTTTGCCTTCACACCATGAGACTCACGCGCGACTGACGGGCGCTGCCATAGAACTCGCTCAAGTGAATAAGCGTCTGCGTGTTCGTAGCGGGACGCATTGAAGGCGGTTGGAATATCGCCGCCCGTTGCCTTTGACGCCACACAGTTTCAGCCGCCAGGAAGCCGCCCGGAGTGAGACGTGACGCCCTTGTAGTGGAGCATGGCATCGGGCTGGCGATTGACTTCTTGATTGCCGTGGCATCGTCAGACAAGGATGACACCGCTGCTGCGTTGGCGGACTTCATATCGGTCACAGACGCCTGCAAGGTACTCACCGCGGCAGCATTCTCGGTGTTGGCCTGTTGCTGAGCAGATGCATCCGCCTGTGCCTTTGAGGCAGCAGCCTGCGCGTCAGCAGCTGCCTGCTGGGCCTGCTTGAGCTGCGCATCCTTTGTGGCAAGGTCGGACTTCAGACTATCGATCTGGGTCTGAAGCTGTTGGCGAAGAGCCTCAATCTGCTCCTCAACGGTTGGTTTTGGCGGCTTCTTCGCCGCAGCTTTCTTCTGCGCTGGCGCAGGGGGGTCACCGGCGTAAGCCTGAGGGCCTACAAGACTCGCTGCCATAACCATAATGGCAACCGATTTCAGTTTGGAGTTCATTTGACCTCTTTTTCCTCTCAGAGTCAGGTTGAGTGGTGCAAGCGCCCGTAAGAATCAGAGCGCCTTTTGCTGGGTCACCGAAGGATGCTGATGATGAAGCCATGCGATAGACATTGTTATCCGGCGAAGATCTTGGTCACCACGCAGACAGATCTGCGCGAACAAAGTTATCCCGGGTCAGTTCTGAATTCGAGGTTCGCAAAACTTTATGAATATTTGACTAATTCACGTACTTTTAACAACTTACTAAGTGGGAGTTGTCTGATGTTACAAGACGATGAATTTACATTCTATTCATATAGCGTGAGCCGGCTTTTTGAGCCTTTTGAGCACACATGTGCCGTTCATTCCGTCCGAGGGCGGGTCTATCGATTGTGAAACACGATATCAATGAGGAGTTGGAGTGGCTGCTGCGCTATGCCCGGCGCTTAGCAGGTTCGCAAGCAAACGGTAGGCTCCCGGCACTAACTCGGGTAACTGCCGGTAAAGAGCGTATGCGACGTAGATATAAGTGCCCTTGCCAGGATGGGCAACAATAAGTCCACCTCGCTGGGGATCCTGACCTGGGTCTGCCGTCTCAGTCAACGCCGTGTAACCTGGGTCCCACGACTCAAGGAATGAGTGTCCACGTTCTTCAACCCAGCCATCGAAGTCAGACGAATTGATCTTGTTGGGAGAGGTCAGCAAAGGAGTTCGACGGATCAAGAAGCTTCACCGGCGCCTGCTCATCGACCACGCGTTCTGCGAAGCGGCCGATGGTCAGGGGCAGGGGTGCAGGGAACGTGCCGCTCTGATACTGCACGACAAGCGTCCCGCCTTGGCGCACAAAATCGTCCAGGCGCGGCTGGAGACGAGCCAATTCCGGGTGAACAGAATAGGCGCGGATGCCGATCACGATCACGTTGTATGCGGCGAGATCGTCCGAGGCCAGTTCGGCGGGTGTGATTAATTGAGGTGTCACACCCAGTCCCTCGATTGCGTCCGGAACGAGGTCGCCGGTTCCCATGATGTAGCCGATGCGCAGGCCCGGCGCCAGCTTCACATCGACTTTGCGAGTGCGCAACTCAGCGGGCTTGTACTGGTTGTAAGGACGCAGGCCCGCATAGCCCACGTTGTGCCAGTCGGTCTCATAAGAACGGCCCCCGGAATGCGCCACAGCCTTGATGGAATAGGCTCCCGCCTCAGATGCGCCAGGAATCACGGAAAACAGGATCGGATCGGTGTCGCCCGAGCTCTTGCGGTGAAACTGGGCCTCGGCAGGTTCGGAATGCCAGCCGGCCGGCAGCTTGAGTTCGACAGTCCCTTCGGCCGCCGCCTGCGTGTGCACGGACACGCGCACCTGAAGAGCGCTGCCGTCGAGCGGCAGAGTTCGCGCTTCAGGATCGACGCTGACGCCAATCGCCGGCGTAACGACGAGAGGCTGATAGATGCCACCGTGCCCGGTGACTCGCCCAAGCGCCTGCACCACGTTGCCAAGCCGAATCGGAAGGCCATCAAAACTGAATTCAGCCCAGGCAGCAAGGGGATAGGGTGCAAAGGAGCGCTCGCGCCACTCAGGTTTCGCGATGTCATAGTAAGGCTGCTCAATCGATGGGCGTGTGAAGTAGGGGGCAGTGGCTTCGGCATTCGACGAGGCATGCACGGTGAAAACCGGATCGGCGGTCGGTGCAGCAGGATCGAGTGTGCTGCCTGTTTGCTCGTTCTTCCACGCATCGCCGCTGCGGCTCTCGAGCCATACCTTTTCGAGGCGTGTTGAATTGGTTGCCTGAGCAGCGTGCACATGAACACGAAATTCTTCGCCAGGAGCGACGCTGTCCGGGGTCTCGTCTGCCGATCCGCCGCGGAATCCTGCGGTCTGTGCGCGGGTTTCATTGGTCCTGAACGCGATGAGATCGAGACCGAGAAGGTCCTTGAGCGCGGCTTCAAACTGAGTGATCTTGGCATCCAGTTCCAGCAGGAGCCCATCCCTGGACTCCGCGTCGAGATTGCTCTCAGCCACCTTCGTGCGAAGTGCAAGCGTCTGCCGGTAGATCGGCGCAAGCTCCTGGGCGACCGGCAGACCTGCGTGGCAAGGGCACTTTGACTCGAGCTGCCGAATGCCGCCGTCGATCTCGCGCAATCCGCTTGAGAGCCACGGCGGCGCCGACTTCGCAAGATGCGCGAGTCCTTCGATGCTGATGTCGATTTTGACGCGGCTATTGTGGAAGAGATCGCTGCCGACATTATCGCCGCCATCTGTCTTTGCGGATGCCGCAGTCTGCGCGGCGGGCGCCACGGCCCACAGGTGATAGCTTGCCGTTGCGGGCCCGCTGAGCGTCGGGTTGGCTCCGCCGTTTTGTGATTTTTGTTCGCCCCATCCCTCGCGTGCAATCTGCATGTAGCTTCGGCCCAGAGTCGCGTCGAGATTCCCCACAGACAGCTTCACATCGGTTGATGGAGCGCCCGTGATCCACTCACCTGTGACGTAGTTGCGAAACTTCGCCGGAGCCCACTTACCGGTTGCGTAGTCGAACATTCCCTGCTCGGTCACCGGCGCAAATGGAACCATGGAGTAGACAGCCAGCGGCTGCCAAGGAGCGAGGCCCTCTTTCAGTTGTTCCGGAAAAATCTTCGGGTCGGCGGCGGCCTTGAAGACCTCCTGCGCAATCTCGCCGGAGACCTGGTGATGGCCGTGGCCGTCTGTGATGCCTCCGACAAAAGTGGAGACGATGACCTGGGGCCGTTCGCGACGCACAGCCAGCACCGCATCGTAGAGCACGCGGTCATGACCCCATTTCGAGAATGCTTCCTCCTGCGTCTTGGAGAAACCGAAGTCCGCTTCGGTACCCCACAGTTGTTTTGCGCCATAGAACTCGTCGGAGCGGAGCAGCTCATTGGTGCGAATGATGCCGAGCGCATCGTAGGTCTCAGCGGACATCGCATTCTGTCCGCCTTCGCCGCGCGTCAGCGTCAGGAGAGTGGCGCGCACTCCCAGGCCTCGGGAAAGATAGGTAAGCAAGGCGCCGTCTTCGTCATCCGGATGGGCCACGATCATCATGACGCTCGCGGTTGTGCCCAGGCGCTTGAGTGTCTGCGCCAGAGCGGCTTCGCCGCGATCTTCCGGCAGCGGAAGTGCCGTCACTTGTGGTTCGGTCGCAGGTAGCGACGTTGAGGTGACGGCCTGCTGTGCGTTCAAGGAAGGTGAGACAGTGCAGGCGGAAACGAGGCCCGCAAGTGCCGTAACCGCTGCTGTGCGATGAGCTTTCCCGAGAAAATACATGGTTGTCGTCAGTGTACAATCCGTGCAGCACGATTGCTGAATGATCCCTTCCTCATCCATCCCCGGCAAATTGACTACAGATAATTCCGGCGCCCTCGAACGACGCATCGGTCTGCGTTCCGCGGTCCTGTTCAACATGCTCGAGATGATCGGCGTCGGCCCCTTCATTACGCTCCCGCTGGTGATCGCGGCGGCGGGATACCGGCTTTCAGTGTGGGCGTGGATGCTGGGCGCGGCGATCGCCGTTGCGGATGGCCTGGTGTGGGCAGAACTCGGTGCGGCCTTTCCGCGTGCGGGCGGATCGTATGCGTTTCTGCGCGAGATCTATGGGCCAGATCGCGCGGGGAACTGGCTGAGCTTTCTCTACGTGTGGCAGTTGAGTTTCTCAGCGCCGCTTTCGATTGCGTCGGGATGCATTGGGCTATCGAGTTTTCTGGCGTGGTTCTGGCCCGGGCTTGAGAGCGCGCCCATTGTGACTCTGCCCTGGTTGCACTATGCGAACCTCGCTGCTGCCGCCGCCTGCCTGCTGGTGACATGGTTGCTCTATCGGAGGCTGAGCATCATCACGGGGACGGCGTGGGTGCTGTTTGTTGGAGTCATGGCGGCATTGGCTGGCGTGATCGCGTCAGGCTTCGCGAACGCGGCTGCCAACGGAGGCTGGCACATGCCGGCGACACCGGCGCAGTCAATGAGCGTTGCCATCGGCGGACTCGCACAGGCAACCCTGATCGCGACCTATGACTACTGGGGCTACTACAACATCACCTTTCTCGGCAGCGAGGTCCGCGAGCCGGAGCGGACCATTCCGCGCGCGATCCTGCTGTCAGTGGTGTTTGTCGCCGCGTTCTACGTGACCATGAATCTCGCTGCGCTGCCTGCCGTTCACGACGCGGCCAAGCACGCTGCGTCGGGTGCGTCGGTGCACCTGCAACTGGCTGCCGATGTAGCGCAGTCCGCATTTGGCCAATGGGCCGGACGACTGATGGCGGCGCTGATTGTGTGGACCGCGTTTTCGTCGGTCTTCTCGCTGCTGCTTGGCTATTCGCGAGTGCCTTATGCGGCGGCGCGCGATGGGAACTACTTCCGAGTTCTTGCGGCAGTGCATCCGAAGCACGGGATACCGCACCGCTCGCTGGTCGCGCTGGGCCTTGTGGCATGCGCGTTCTGCTTCTTTTCGCTTCAACAGGTAATCACGATGCTGGTGATCACGCGCATCCTGCTGCAGTTCTTCCTGCAACAGATCGGCGTGATGGTGCTGCGTGTGCAGCGTCCGGAGCTCAAGCGCCCGTTTCGCATCCCGCTCTATCCGCTGCCGCCGCTGGCGGCCATGGCTGGATTCACCTTTATCCTGGTGAACCGCAGTCACGCGCTTGGAGGCATCGCTGTAGCGGCAGGCATTGCGGTCTCAGGCACGGCGATCTATGTGGTGCGCGCACGTCGACTGAGGCAATGGCCGTTTGCCGAATGAACTCGGTCAGAGGTCTGAAAGGAATTCTTCCAGGGCCGGCCAAGCTGATCTGTCAGATCGGCCTAAGCGATACCACTATATGAGATTCAGCACCCCCCCCCCCCTCCCCTGTCTCTGTAGGGAAATTCCTTGTTTTCAGCAACTTGCAAAGAGGGTGTGGCGCCAAATTCCTCTCAACATTGGACTTAGCCGCAGATTCCTCTCCAGAAAGGGCTTACGGGTCGTTTTTGGGTGAGGTTTGCAGATTTCGTGTCACATTGCGGTATTGAAGTGCGGTGTGGACTGGCTTGATATGGCGCACTCCTTGTCTCGATCCCAACTTCAAGTGTGCGCCGAAACAGTGCATTGATCTGCAAAAGACGTGAGAAGGGATCGAGACGGGCTTGTCGTGTCAGCAGTTCGCGAGAGATCTCTGGGCCTGCAAAGTCTTGAGCTCGCCGCGATATCGGCCCGGGGGCTTTCCAAACTCACGCTTGAACGCGCGATTGAAAGCGGCCTCCGATTCGTATCCGACATCGGCGGCGATTTCCGCGACGCCTCGCGATGTTCTTTCGAGCGAGCGAGCGGCCAATTGAAGCCTCCAACGGGTCAAATAGGCGATGGGCGGCTCCGACAGGTATCGGGTAAAGCGCTCCACCAATGCAGAACGCGAAATGCCCACCTGATCCGCGAGATCCGCAATCGTCCATGGGTGGGCAACACGGCTATGCAACAATCCGAGACTTTTTCCCACGATAGGATCGCGCGTTCCCGCGAGCCAACCCGTTTGCTTTTCGGGCAATGCGGCCACATAGCGTCGCAAGGTATCTACGAAAAGCGCCTCGGAGAGCTTGGCGAGCATGGCCTCGCTGCCGACCCTTCCCGAAGCCGCTTCTTCGACCAGATGCAGGATGGAATTCTCAATCCAATGCCCGGAGCGATCGGTCCGGATATTGACTTTGAATACGGGAGGCAGTCCGTTCAGGATTGGCCGGCTGAGATAGGGATCGCAAGTCATGTACCCACATACGAATCGTGAGGTGTTTCCACCGCCGCCCGCATGCAACGGAGTCAAGTCGCGCGCCTTGATCTTCGCGGTGATTCCGTAATTAGGAAACGGCAGTTTCGCGCCTCTGCCGCTGCTCATATGGTGAGGATCACCATGGGGAAAGATCACGATATCCCCGGGCTGAAGCTCGATGGATTGTTCATCCGCCAAGTCGACGACTGCTCCGCCGTCGATCACGAGATGGTAAAGCACAAGGTGTGCGGCCCCCAGACCGAGGGTGGCCGCCATCGCATTCGATCCAGGCGACGAAAAACCCCATGGAGCAGAGAACTCCGCGCTGAAGAATACAGCGCCGTTCAGCTTGACTCCGCTCAGAATCTCTGAGAATGCATCCATTCAGATCAAACCTCTGGACTATCTGCAAAGTTCCTTGTTCTCTATGCAAATCGATCTGCCTTGGGGAGCCGTTCGAGCAAATGATGGGGACGCTCGGGTATGGATGTTGCAGCAAAGGCAGGTAACAATTGTAGGCCTCAGAAGGACTCAGCGACAACTTCTCTGACTCGTGAGTCCTGACAAAAAAACAGAAACCCCAGGAGGTTAAAACATGTCAACCGTAAATCCGAACAAGGCTTTGTGGGAAAAGGGCGACTTTACCGAGATTGCCGCTCTGATGCGTGAATCAGGAGAAGCTGTTGTGCAGTCGCTCGGAGTCGAGCCACCGATTCGGGCCCTGGATCTTGGATGTGGAGATGGCACGACGGCGGTTCCACTGGCCCAATTGGGAGCCGAAGTCGTTGGAATCGATATTGCCAGCAACCTTGTTGAGGCCGGGAAGAGGCGCGCTGAGAAGGAGGGTCTCAACAATCTGAAATTCGAGGAAGGGGATGCGAGCAACCTGCAAGGCGTCGCCGACCATTCGTTTGATTTGACCCTCTCAGTGTTTGGCGCGATGTTTGCGCCCAAGCCATTCGAGGTGGCCAAGGAAATGGTCCGGGTGACAAAACCAGGGGGACGCATCGTAATGGGAAACTGGATTCCCAACGATCCAACTTTCGTGGCGCAATTGCTGAAGATCAGCACGGCATTTACGCCTCCGCCTCCGGAGGGATTCGTCAGTCCCATGACCTGGGGACTCGAGACGAACATCATCGAACGCTTTGGCGAGGCAGGAGTTCCAAGGGAGAGAATCTCATTGACCCGGGATACGTTTCACTTCATCTCCTTCGACCGAAGCCCCGCACAAGTCATCGAATCGTTCCGGCGATTCTATGGCCCCACGATGAACGCTTACGAGGCAGCTGACAAGAATGGTAAAGTGGACGAACTCCACGAGCAGCTTGTGGAACTGGCGAAATCGCAAAACCAGAGCAGCTATAGCTCTACCTTCATCCCAGCTACCTTTTTGCGGGTGACGGTTAACCTTTGAGGGTGTACCCGACAATAACGAAGAATGGGGAGAGCAAAATCACATGAGCAAACGAACGGAAGCCCTGGCCGCGCGTCTTGAAGCCGGCGCAACAGCAATGGCCGCATTTGCGGCCTCGCTTTCCGAAACCGAATGGCAGACGCGCCTTCCCAAGGATGGGCGGAAGATCGGCGTAGTGGTGCATCACGTTGCCACCGTATACCCGATCGAGATCCAGCTTGCACAGACTCTCGGCGCGGGCCAGCCGATCACCGGGGTGACCTGGGACGTGATCCACACCATGAACCGCGATCACGCCAAAGAAAACGATGGTGTCACAAAGGAAGCCGCTCTCGCCTTGCTGGCAACCAACAGTTCAGCGGCGGCAGCGGCCATTCGCGCTCTCAGCGATGAAGCGCTGGATAATGCGGCTCCCGTATCGCTCAACAGCGACGCTCCGCTGACCTGCCAATTCATGCTGGAAGATCATGCGGTGCGCCACAGTTACCACCACCTGGCCGGGATCAGGGCAGCGCTCGCCCGGTAGAGCGGTTCCGGACCCAGCGGAACCGCTGTAGCGCGGAAAACTGGCGGGGCTGACTGAGACATTGAGAGATCCCACATCTCTTCGAGATGTGGGGCACCCGGCTGGCGATGTGAGTGTTGGCCGCTATTGGCGCAGCATCTGCTTCGCGATAAAGAGTACGTTGGCGGGGCGCTCAGCCAGGCGGCGCATGAAGTAGGGATACCATTCGCGGCCGAATGGGACGTAGACGCGGACGTTGTAGCCCTCGGCGACAAGCTTGCGCTGAAGATCGCGGCGCACGCCGTACAACATCTGGAATTCGAAGTGGCTCGGCGCGATCTGGTGTTGTTGGGCAAAGGACTTTGTGGCTGCAATCACGTTCTCATCGTGCGTGGCGAGGCCGTGATAGATGGGGCTTTGGAGCAGCATCCAGGTGAGCTTGAGGTAATTGGCATCGACGTCAGTTTTGCGCGGGAAGGCGACCTCGGGTGGCTCCTTGTAGGCGCCTTTGCAGAGGCGCACGCGAATACCGTCGGAAATAAGCTGCTCGATGTCGGATTGTGACCGATAGAGATAGGACTGGATCACGATGCCGATAGCGTCCTGCAAATCGGGCTTGGCGTGCAGGCGGCGCACAATGTCCATGGTGATTTGCGTAAGCGACGAGTCCTCCATGTCAATGCGGAGGAAGTTCTTTGTCGCGTGAGCGTGCTGCGCGAGATTTTCGGCGATGGTCTCAGCCAGTTGCGGATTCAGCGTGAGGCCCATCTGCGTCAGCTTGACGCTGATATTGGAGTTGAGCTTGCGCGCGGAGATCTCGTCGAGGAGCCGGTGATAGACGTCGGCGGCCGTGTGAGCCTCGGCTTCTGTGGTCACGCTTTCGCCGAGTGAGTCCAATGTGACCAGAATGCCTTGCTTATTGACGGATTCGGCCACGCGCATGGCGTCGTCGATCTCGAGGCCGGCGACGAAGCGAGAACTGAGCTTGTTTCCGATGCTGGAGCGTTCAGCGAAGCTGCGGAGGTTGCGATTATGAGAGAGTGCGATAAAAGCAGAACGTAAGACTGGCATTAATTTACCTTGCCGGAGGAGGCCCCGGGGACGGAGCCTTTTGTCCGACAGAATAGTTTCGCACAGTCAAATGGGTTGGGGTCGAGGTCACTCCTCGCGCAGGAGTACCAAGGGGTCGACTGAGAGTGCGCGTTGCGCCGGAATCCACGTGGCCAGCAGGCCCAGAAAAGACATCGCCAGGACAACGCCGCCAGTACCAACGGATCGCGGGGAGTGGCCTGATACACGATGGAAGCGAGCACTCGGGTGGCCAGGATTCCGAGGAGCAGTCCTGCCGCCGAACCAAGAGCCAGCAATTTCAACGGCCGTCCCAGGGCAGTCTGCAGAACTTCCTTGCGCTGCGCTCCGAGGGCCATCCGAATTCCCAGCTCCTGCAGCCGCTTGCTGACCGAGTACGCCGCCATGCCAAAGATTCCGGTGATCGACAGCATCGCGCCCATCATGCCCAGCACTCCGAGCGCCACGGTCGCCACCCGCGAAGGAAACAGAACTGCGTCCAGTTCCTGCTGTTCCAGGTCTGGATGTCAGACGGGCAGTCCTGCATCCAGGCTCCCGAATCTTGTTCCTCATGGCTGCCGCCAGTTGCTGTGGATCGCGCTTCGAGCGCACGACCAAGATGTCTGACTTGGTGGGAGATTGCAGAAATGGGAGAAACATCGCCGGCTGCGGATCTTCGGTCAGCTGCTGGTATTTTCCGTCTTCGACAATTCCGACCACCTGAACGCGCGTTCCATCCTGCATCTTGTAATATCCTGCCGATTGCGTTGTTGACCGAGCCAAATATCTTGCTCGGCAAAATTCTCGATTGACCACGGCGACGCGCAGGCGCGTTCTTGTCGTCATGCCAGGAGAGAGCTCCTGCCGGCCAGCAAAGCTTGTGCCCGCCGCAGCGAAGTATTCTGGAGAAATGTCGATACCGGTAGGGTTTGCGCGGCGGCATTCGACGGCTTCAGATCCTGTCGTTTGGTCGGTGAAGACATTCGACGCCGATGTGCCGGCCTATAACCAGGGGTAGGTAATCATTCACCAATCCCACGGTCTCGACGCCGGGAATGGTCTGCAGAGCATCGATCATGCGCCTTTGCATGGCGGGCACTCTTGTCGCCGCTGTAACCGGCCATTGTCAGGTTGTATCCGCCAGCATCGCGTTCCGCGGCTCAAAGCCGAAGTTGCTGTGCATCGAGCGCACCATGCCGCGCACCGCAACCAGTGACGAAGTGACCAGCACGGCGCAGATGGCAATCTGCACGACCAGCAGGACGTCCCGCACCGTGATCCGCGCCGCTCCATGCATGCGCCGGTCGATCCCGCTTTCACAACCTCATACGGATTGGTGCGGAGCACCTGCCGCACCGGCACGAGCGCCGAAGAGGAATCCGCTGACCAGCGCCAGGAACAAAGCGACCAGATAAACATTGGCGTCCGGATTTACGGGCATGTGCAGGGGAAGCCGGGGAAATGGCTGCCACACGCTCAACTCGCGCAAGAGCGCGACGCTGCCCCAATAGTCCCAGCGCCCCCGACGAGCGAAATCAGCACGGCTTCGGTCAAGAGTCCGCGCAAGATGCGTTTGCGGCTCGATCCCAGTGCGAGCCGCAGAGCAACTTCGCGGGAACGGTCAGCAGCGCGCGCGGCAAACAGGCTGCCCAGGTTGGCGCACGCGGCCAGCAGAATCAAACCGGCAAGCAGCATCAATCCCGTCACGAATGCCTCTCACCGGGGGCCCGATAAGTCGCCGTGCAGGCCGGACGCGCCAGCGAATAAGTCATTGTGGCATCGTCTTTGGGATAGGTCTTCTCCAGGTACGAGCCAACTGAGTTCAAATCGGCCATAGCCTGCGCCGGGGTCACTCCCGGCTTCAAGATGTCCGAACACCTGAAAAATCCCGCGGTATTGCCGCGGTCGTTCAGGATATTCGGCCCCTCGCACCTGCTCCTGGTTGACCATCGGCACCCAGAAGTCGGGAGAGAAAAACAACAGAGTCCCGCTGGAACTCAGGCGGTGCAACACCGATGATGGTGAAAGGATGCTTGTTCAGTTGAACAACGCGGCCCACCACGCCGCGATCGTCCTGAAAATGGCTGTGCCAATAAGCGTAGGCTGAGCACCAGGTAGGGAGCGCTGTTGGGACCGTGCTCATCGGAGGCGTGGAAGAAACGGCCAAGATACGGATGAATGCGCAGCGCGTCGAAGTAGTTTCCGGTCGCTTCATAGGCCCAGGCTTGCTGTGGGTCCTTGCCCGTGTCCAGCCCTACTCGAGGCAAAGGTATAGGCTGCCAGCTCCTCGAAGCTGCGGTTGCGATCGCGCAGATCGAGATAGTCGGGATACGACTGCCAGATCCGGATTGTCGACCCGCGCTCGATTGCCGTAGAGGCTCTCCGCATGCGGCACATTCAGCGGGCGCAGGATCAGCGCATTCAAGACGGCGAAGACCACGGCGTTCGCGCCGATGGCCAATGCCAGCGTCAAGAACGGCAGCGATCGTGAATCCGGGAGACTTGCGCAATAGGCGAAGCGCGAAGCGCACATCGTGCACGAGGGTCTCGAGGAGGTTGCCGCCCAGCGCTTCGTGGATTCCTCTTTGAACCGCTCGCGGCCGCCGAACTCGATGCGCGCGCGGCGTTCGGCCTCGGCACGATTCAGGCCGGAACGTTCGAGATCGTCCGCACGGTGCTGGATGTGACGAGGAAGTTCCTCTTCCATTTCATCCGCGATCTGGGAACGATGAAATAACCTGCCGGCGAGGGAACGAAGATTAGACAGCAGACTCATATCTCCTCCGGTTCCGTGGCGAGGACAGCAGCCATTGCGGTGGCCAGTCGATTCCAGCCTTCCGTCTCCTCTCGAAAACGCTTGCGGCCAGCAGCGGTGAGTTCGTAGAACTTGGCGCGACGATTGTTTTCCGAGACTCCCCAGCTTGCCTTCAGCAGTCCCTGGCGGACGAGACGGAACAGCGCGGGATAGAGCGCGCCCTGCTCGATGAGAAGCGCGCTGCCGGAGATCTGCCCGATGCGCAGAAGGATTCCGTAGCCATGAAGAGGGCCAAGCGAGACCGCTTTAAGGATCAGGAGATCGAGGGTGCCGGGGAGGATTTGAGCCTGATCGGTCATGGCTCCTCCTAAGATGGTAAGGAGAGTAGCGCGCTTCTCCTAAGCTGTCAAGGAGAAAAGTTCAGGCGTTAAGGAGGCATGTGTTGTCGCCCCGAAGACGATTCGATTCAGGACCCGCGCGGGTGGTCGAGGACTGAACGGTGGCGGTCGGAACATGGCTGAATAAGATAACGTATGGGGATAAGGGCACTTAATATTCCGTCACGAATTTGCTTTCAGGACTGCAGGAGGTCGGATGGTCTCAGCCAGCGTTATGACACGGACAGTGTTCCTGACGATCGCTGCGATTGCAGTCCCATTTTGCGGCGCGCAAACAATGCCGGGCACTGCGGGGGAGACGCTGAGCGGGAAGCACATTGTTCTGGCCGATGAAACGCGCGGGCATGCAGCGGTGCTGATTGCGGGCTTCAGCCACGAGGGTGGAAACGGAACCGGTGCATGGGTAAAGGCGGTGTGCGGAGACAGCGCGCTGGAACGAGTCGCGGTGTATCAGATCGCGATGCTGGAGGGGGCACCGGGTTTCATCCGCGGGACCATCAAGAACGGGATGCGAAAAGGGGTTAGCGCAGAGGAGCAGGATAAGTTTGTCGTTCTGACACAGGACGATAAACAGTGGAGAAAGTTCTTTGATGTGACGACAGACAAAGAACCGTATGCGGTTTTCGTCGATGCCAAAGGAAACGTGTTGTGGCATGGTCATGGCCCGGCAGATCGGCAGGAGCCGTTGCTGAGGGCGGCGATGAAGTGAGGGCCTGCCCCGCTTTGTGCTTTCCCATCCATGCAAGAACAGAGTTTCCGTTCATTCGGCAACAGCGGGCATGAATGAGGTAGCTAGAGGTGGTTGCATCATGCTGCCAGTCGAGTGCATCCCTCCGGGCTAAAGCCCCAGGTATTATGCGGCTTCGGCGGCACGGCTAAATCCGTGCCCTTTCAAAACCTGATTTATGCAACCAGTTCCAGCTATCCGAAGCGGCTTCTGAAGTGACCTCTGTATAATTCCCGAGACTTTCCGAGAGAGTTTCGGCTTTGGCCTTCAAGGGTGAGAGAGTGTCGGGGAACGGAAATCGGCGAGACCTGCGTGAGAGTTTCGGCTTATCGCCGGAGAATTTGCGCACGTTGCGCGCGCTGAAGACGCCAGCGCGAATCCAGAAGTTTGTTGACGCACTGCCGTACCAGTACGCGGACACGGCATTGTCTCCGCAGCGCGCGCTGCGTGAGCGCAAAGGACACTGCCTGGAAGGCGCTCTGCTAGCCGCCGCCGCCCTGCGTATCAACGGCTACCCTCCGCTGTTGATGGATCTGGAGGCCGTGCACGACGACGACCACGTGGTGGCCATCTACCGCGAAGGCGGCCTGTGGGGGAGCATTGCCAAGTCAAACTTTGCGGGGTTGCGCTTTCGGGCGCCGATCTACCGTACCCTGCGCGAGCTGGCTCTCAGCTACTTTGAGCACTACTACAACCTGCGCGGCGAACGCACTTTGCGCTCCTACTCGAGACCGGTGAACCTGGAGCGGCTGGACAATCGAGACTGGATGACCTCAGAGGAGGATGTCTGGTGCGTCCCGGAGCACCTTATCGCAGCGAGGCACTACCCGCTCTTTCCAGACAAGGTGGCGCGCGCGCTGCCCCGGCTCGATCGCCGGAGCTTCGAAGCGGGAATGCACGGCTGGACGAAGCACTGAAGAGAGTGGAACGCGAGCGCTCTACCCTTCAGGTGACGTCATGCGTCGGTGGCGTCAATCGATCTCGGCGCGCCACACGAACTCGGCGATGCGCGCTGCGAGTTGGGGCCGCAACCCAGGGGGCAGGCCATGTCCCATACCCTCAATCAGGACGAGTTCAGCTCCGGGGATGGCTTCAGCCGTCGCTCGCCCGCCGCTGACGTCGCACATGCGGTCAGCGAGACCGTGGATCACAAGGGTGGGTACCCGGAGATGTCGCAGGTGCTCGGTCCGATCTCCGGATGCGACCGTTGCAACCGCCTGCCGCGCGACGCCGACGGGATCGTGGCAACGGTCATAAGCGCGGCCTGCTCGGGCGGCGACTTCATTCTCATCGCTCGGATATCCTGGCGATCCGATGGCGCGGAAGGCCCGCAGGGATTGTTGAACAACTTCCTCGCGGGTGACGGCGCGAGAGCCGCCGAACAATTCGCGGAGGACCTCCGGCGAGGCCTGTCCGACTGACATGTTGCCCGTTGTCGACATCATGGAGGTAAGGGAGCGGACACGATCCGGATGCTCGATGGCCATCGTTTGCGCGATTGCGCCTCCCATGGACGCGCCGACGACATGTGCTTTCTCGAAGCCGAGCGCGTCGAGCAAGCCTACAGCGTCCGCGGCCATATCCGAAAGCGTGTAGGACACTGACGACAGGTCGCCGGCGAGCACCGCAGGGAGATCGGGAGCAGGAGCATCCGTCAGGTGTGTAGAGAGCCCGACGTCACGATTGTCGAAGCGGACGATTTGCAGGCCGCGGTCGACGAGCGCATGGCAGAATTCGTCCGGCCACGCAATCGATTGCGCGGCGATCCCCATGATCAGCAGCACCAGAGGTGCATCAGGGTTCCCGAGGCGCTGATAAGCAATGTCGATGGCTGCCGGCCCGACCTTTGATGCCTTCTCGTCTACGATGGAAGCATCAAATCCATTCACCAGTTCTGACATGCCGCCCCCTCTTAGCCGTGTTGCGGTTCTTTATTCCAAGCGGAAGAGCGCGCAGCCGTGAGGCGGAAGTTCGATGTGAAGTGCCTTTGCGGCTGGGAAGTGCTTCTGGTTCCAGACGTCGAAGACTGCGTGAGGCTTGTCTTCAAGGTGGAAGACCATCCACGGCAGGGTTGATGCGGTTGCGGCATCGGCGAGGTTGAAGACGGCAATGTATTGCTGCGGATGCGGGCCGCCGGTTCGCGCGTACCAGTAGCGCTGGACAAAGTCCTTTGCGTCGGCGCCGCGGTCTGGTGTCAGGCCGGGCTTTGACTCGACAGCATTCTGGTTGAGGTCGAGGACTTCCTTGTTAGTGATGAGCGAGCGCGTAAAGTCGTCGAGTCTGGTGAGATTGGCGCCAAGGATCATCGGCGAGCGGGAGATGGCCCAGAGGGTGATCTCGGTGCGCTGCTCCTCGTGGGTGTAGCTGGTCGCCCGGGCCTGATCCTTGCCGGGATGCGGACCGAGCCAGCCCTGCGGCAGCATGTCGGGATCGGGCCAGTTGCCGGGTTTCACGTAAGGAGCCCAATGCGCGATGCGGTCGAATTCGTCTTTGAGGCCAAAGGGGAATTCGGCTGTGGGTGGATCGTGTTTGAAGGTCCAGCCGTCCCAATGGTCATCGGTGATGCGCCACATCTGCGCGTATCTGGCGACTTCGGCAGCGTGCTCCAGCTGCGTGGGACCGGGCGAAAGGCTGAGGACGATGGGGCGGCCGGTCTTGCGGATGGCCTCGGCAATCTGACGAATCTCGGTGGGGCGGTAGGGGTGATCGCTGATGCAGTCAACCTTGATGAAGTCGAGACCCCAGGAGGCGTAGAGCTTCAGCATCGAGTCGTAGTAGGCCTGGCCCGCAGCGTTGTCGCGAACGCCCCAGTTGCCCTCGTCCCAAGGGCAGGGAGAACTGGTGTCAGCTGCGTCAGAAGCGTGGAAGCTTGAATCGGCGATGGGGAGGTTTTCTTTCACGACCTGGCGGGGGATGCCGCGAACGATGTGGACGCCGAATTTGAGTCCCTGCGCGTGTACCCAGTCGGCTATCGGCTTGAAGCCGGCGCTTTTTGCTGCAGAGGGAAAGCGGGTGGGGTCGGGAATAAGGATTCCATGCTCGTCCCACAGGTACTTGCGGGCTTCGACGGTGTCCGCGAAGGGATCGTGCATATACCAGCCTTCGTCGATGACTGAGTACTCCCAACCGAATTGGCGCAGGCCGGCAAGGACGGTGGTATTAGCGCGGTAGTCGGCCTCGTTGATGGTCAGACCGTAGGCGTCCCAGCTGTTCCAGCCGAGTGGGGGTGTAGCAGCGAGCCTTTGAGCAGGAGCTGCGATGGCGGCGAAAACGATAGCGACGAGAGCAAAGCCAAGACGGAACATGTGGAAACGTATACCACAAAGGCAAGGCTCTGGAACTGGAAGGGTTGCGCCGGGGCTTACCATGGGACTTCACGGTGCAAATCAAGTGATGCAACTCACTTTCAAGTGCGCCTATAATGCTGTCAAATAAAAACAAACAGCTGCAAGATGCCTCTCTCCGACACCTGCAACTGAGGAGACCACAATGCTCAAGTCGTTCTTGCTCTTCACGGCGGTTGTCTTGCTGGCCTTCACCTCCGCCTCCGCTTTCGCACAGGCTGGAAAGGGTGCTCCTGACCCGCAGGCCAGAGCAAAGAAGCTATATGACCTCGATTGTGCGCTTTGTCACGGAGCAACCGGGGATGGCAAGACCGATCTCGCCAAGGATATGCAGCTGAACTTGTTGGACTGGACGGATCCCAAGGTCCTGGCCGGAATGTCAGACCAGGCCATTTTTGACGCCATTCGGAAAGGCAAAGGGAAGATGCCGCCGGAAGACACCAGCCGGGCCAAGGATGACGAAGTGAAGGCCCTGGTGACTTACATCCGGCATCTGTCCAAGGACCAGTCGGCACCAGCCGCACAACCAGCTGCTCAACCGGCCCCGCCTGCGCCCAGCGCGCCAGCCGCGGCCCCGGCGCCGAGTCGATAGGTTTCGACCGCGAAGTTCTACGGTGTTCCCATCCTTGCGCCAGCATCCCGCAGACGAAGACCTGTCTGTGGGGACGAATGTAAAAGCAAGAACGCGGTAAGGATGGGCACCCAGCGGACTCCCTCCTGTGCGTTTTGCTCCCAACATCAAAGTGGCATCCGCATGTGCTATAAGCTGATGCGGGAGATCCTGAATGTCATTCCAGATACTGAAGCGTGCCGCGCTCGCCTGTCTGGCGCTGGCAGTTGCACTGCCATCCTTCGCCCAGCAGGCCGGCCCGCTTGCCGGCGGCAATCCTGCGCTGCCCCTCGTTCATGTAGAAAACGGAGTGAACTCGGCAGAAGCCGAGAAGGCGCATTACGTGGTGCTGGTTTCACTCGACGGCTTCCGTTGGGACTTTGCCCGGAACGACGGTGCGACTCACCTGCTCGCACTAGGCAAGAAAGGTGTCTGGGCTCCGGAAGGGATGTTGCCGAGCTATCCCTCGCTGACGTTTCCCAACCACTTCAGCATCGTGACCGGGCTGTATCCGGAGCATCACGGGCTGGTGGCAAACAACTTCTACGATGAGACAAAGCATGCACGCTATTCCATCTCCGATGCGAAGGCCGTAAGCGATGGAAGCTGGTACAGCGGCGTGCCTTTGTGGAGCCTGGGAGAGAGCCAGGGGATGCGCACGGCTTGCCTCTTCTGGCCGGGATCGGAAGCTGAAATCGCAGGCCACCGGCCTTCGTGGTACGCAAGCTTCGACGCGAAGACGCAAGCCAGCGACGAAGTGGAGCAGGCACGCATCGACAATGCTGTCGCGCTGCTGCGCCTGCCTGCAGATCAACGGCCGCATCTGATCACGATTTACTACTCGGAGCCGGATCACGAGGGGCATGAGTTTGGTCCGGATGCACCGCAGACAAAGGCGGCGGTGCTGAAGATGGATAGCTTTGTGGGAAAGCTGACGGCTGCGCTCGGTTCCACAAAACTGCCGATCGATCTGGTGGTTATCAGCGATCACGGTATGGTGAAGGTGCAAGGCGGATGGATAAACCTTGACCAGTTTGCCGATCTGAGCGGATTTGAGGCGGCGGGTACATTGCTCTACGGGAAGACCGAGGAGGATCGGGTCCGCGTATATAACCAGCTCAAGAAGGCATCCTCACAATTCATGGTGTACCGGCGGAAGGATGTTCCGGCGGGGCTGGATTACAACCAGAATCCCCGCGAGGGAGACCCGGTTGTGGTTGCGACGGGGCCTTATGCGATCCGCGCGCATGCGCCGCCGGAGGGGAAGCCCGATTTGCCGCCGAATGCGGGGATGCATGGCTTTGACCCTCACAGAGTGCCCGAGATGAAGGCAAGCTTCTTCGCTGCCGGGCCGGACATTGTGCCGGGAGGGAAGGTTGCACCGTTTGAGAATGTGAACCTGTATCCGTGGATTGCGCACATGCTGGGCCTGCATGCGCCGAAGACGGACGGCGAGCTGAATGTGCTGGCAGGAACCCTGCGCGATGGAGGCGCCGAACCCGCTCAAGCTGAGCCGGCGAATTAGGAGCTGAACGAGGGATGAACGCAGTATTGGGCATTGACGGCGGAGGCACGCGCACCCGCGCTTCAATCGCTGATGGCGAGCGCGTGCTGGCGTTTGCTGAACACGGCTCTATCAAGCGTCTGCGCGTGGGCGCTGAGGTTGCCGAAGCGAATCTGCGCGCGCTGCTGAAGGAGGTCTTTGCGCAGGCAGGCGTGCGCAGGGGTGAAGGCGGCTTCAGCGGGTGTAGCCAGTTCCTACAATGCCCGGCGTGGCGGAGTGGATAAGGGCGGTCTTCGACGACTTTGGCGTGGAGCGGTCGGAGATCGTTGGCGACGAGGTGATCGCGCTTGACGCGGCGTTCAAGGGAGGGCCGGGAATTCTGATTATCGCCGGCACCGGCTCAAACTGCGTGGGGCGGGCGCCTGATGGCAGCCGCGAGGGCGCGGGAGGGTGGAGTTCGCGACTTGGGGATGAGGGTTCAGGCTACTGGATCGGGCTTCATGCGATTCGCCGCGCGCTGGTTGCCTATGACCGCGAGGAGCCTACGCGGGTTCTCGAGACGGTGGGACGCATCTGGGGCACAAAGACGCTGGATGAGCTGGTGAATATTGGCGACAGCACTCCGGGTCCTGACTTTGCGGCGCTTGCACCTGCCATCAGCCAACTGGCGGAGGAGGGCGATGCGGTTGCCGCGGGTGTTTTGCAAGCAGGCTGCAGCCGATCTGGCGGACACAGTTCTGCTTGTCCGCAGCAAGCTGCGACGCAAACATAACCTGACGGCCGAGGTGCCGGTGGCGTGGATTGGAAGCGTGATCGGCAAAGCGCGGCTGGTGCGCGAGCCATTCTTTGCGGCGCTTCGCGCGGCGGCTCCGGAGATGCCGATCCGTGAGCAGGAAGTGGCCGGCATCGAAGGCGCGGTGTGGCGCGCGCAGCAACTGGCGAAGGCTGCGGTACGCTGACTGCTGCATTCTAGGTTCGTGGCTGGGCCTGCATCACAAAGCAGTATGTCGGAGATTGTTGTATCGCCACCCATTGAGCGCGATCGAAACTGCGTCATCTGGATGGGGGCACCCAGGCGTTCGTGGCTGGGCCTGCATCACAAAGAGTATGTGGAGATTGTTGAATCCCACCCATGTCGCGATGAAACTGCGTCATGGATGGAGCCCCCGCGGTTCGTGGCTGGGCCTGCATCCAAGCAGAGCATGTGGAGATTGTTGTATCCCACCCATGACGCGATGAAACTGCGTCATGGACTGGGGCACCCAGGGTTCGTGGCTGGGCCTGCATCACAAAGAGCAGGTCCTTCGCTCCGCTCAGGATGACAATCCTCATTTCGCGGCGAATTTCAGAGACAGCAGACTACTGCGCAAGCTGGCCGCCGATGATCGAGGCGACAAGTTTCCCCTGGCTGGTCGATGGAGACGAGGTTGGCGGCTTTGCCTGCGGTCACGGCGCCCGCGCGATGGGCGAGGCCAGTCATGGCGGCGGGATTTGCAGAGAGCAATCGCAAGGCCTGTTCGACGGTGCGCCGGTGAATGCGACGAAGTTGGCAAGTGCATGGTCCAGCGTGAGTACGCTGCCTGCGAGGACGCCTCTTGCCATGGCGCGGCCCTCCTTCACCTGCACGGCGAATCCGCCGAGCGTGTAGTCGCCGTCGGGCATACCTGCGGCAGACATGGCATCGGTGACTAGGATGCCCCGCTCCGGGCCTTTTGACTTCCACCACAATTGAACGATTTCAGGCTTCGTGTGGATCCCGTCGCAGATGAGTTCCGCGTAAAGAGTGTCGTTCGTGAGGACCGTACCGAGGATTCCCGGCTCGCGGTGATCGAGTGGGCGCATCGCGTTGAACGTGTGCGTGGCGCTGACTGCGCCTGCGGCGATTGCGGCGGCGGTTTCAGCAGACGTGGCGTTTGAATGGCCCAGGGAGACGCGGACGCCACGCGCAGTGGCAGTGGGCTGTCAGCTCGGCTGCCCCCGGAAGCTCGGGCGCGAGCGTCATCAGGCGCACGTGACCATGTGCGGCATCGACGAGGCGGTCGAAGGTGTCAATGCTAGGGGCAAGCAGGTGCTCGGCCGGTTGCACCCCGCGTTTTTCGTGCGAAAGAAAGGGGCCTTCGAGATGGATGCCAAGCGGGCGCGCGCGGCCCGGTTGTGACAGCTTGGCCATCTGATTTGCCAGCCCGTCGAGAGCGCGAAGCGTGGTGTCGAGCGGGGCGGTCACGGTGGTGGCGAGATAATTCGCTGTTCCCCGGGATGCGAGGAAGTGGCCGATGGCGCCAAGTGCCTGGGGGGTTGCCTCCATTACATCGTGGCCGGCTGAGCCGTGGATGTGCACATCAAAGAACGCCGGGCCAAGCATTGCGCCGGGAAAGTCGAGATTGCGTGCGTTGCCCGGCATTTCTGTGGAATCGCGGGAAGCGATGGTCTGGATTTGTCCGTCTTCGATCACAAGGAGCGGGTGATTATGGAGTCGTGATCCATCCCAAAGCCGCTCGGCAGTGACGACGGTTTGCATAGCGATGATTATTGCAGGCAACTCCAAGTCGCTGCACAGGCGAGCCCGAGACGCCGACATCGAGTGTTGTTGTAACGACGTCGTAAAGCGGGAGAACGCGCGCATTTGCTATCGTTTTGCCATGCGAATTCGGGCTATCTTCTGTGCCGCTATGATCTCGACCTTTGGGATGCCGCTTGTTGCAGCGCAAACCATCGATCTGCCTACCAGCAAACAGCTCATCGAGCCCGTCCCCGGCAATCCGGAGATGCTCAACAGCCTGCCGATGTCGATCGCGGTTTCTCCCGACAACCGCTACGTGGTGACCGTCAATGCGGGATACGGGACTGCGGAGTCGAAGGGGGAGCAATCGCTTGCTGTGTACGATACGCAGACGGGAAAAGTGGCTGATTTTCCCGATGCTCGAACGCCGGAACGCGCCAGGCAGACGCTGTATTCGGGATTGGCCTTCAGCCGCGATGGAAGCCGAGTCTACGCCAGCATTGGCTCGTTGACGGATCCGCTGGGCACGAAGCCGCCTCTCAGGGGAGTGAGCGATACGGGAAGCGGGGTGGTGGTGTACCGATTCAGCGAGGGCACTCTGGAGCCGGATCGCATCATTCCGTTGCCTCTCCAGCAGCTTGCACCCGGCCATAAGACCAGACTCCTTGGAGATGCGGAAAGCGACAAGGGAGTGCCGTTTCCGGCGGCGATTGCCGTGGTGAACATCGAGGGCGCGGAGAAGCTGCTGGTTGCGGAAAATCTCTCTGACGATGTTGTGCTGCTCGATCCGGCGACGGGAGCCATTGAACACCGCTTCGATCTTGCGGAGAACGATGCGGTTCCATCTACATATCCGATAGCGCTGCAACTCTCACAAGACGGCAAGCGGGCGTTTGTCGCGCTGTGGAATGCGTCAGAGATCGTTGAGCTTGATCTGGTGAAGAATGCGGTAGGTCGCAAGCTGGCGCTGCTGAAACCGACGAGTGCTATTGCGCCGGGCACGCATCCTTGCGCTTTCGTTCTCTCACAAGACGGCAAGACGCTGTACGTTGCGCTGGCAAATCGCGACGCGGTAGCGGCGGTGAACGTGGGCGCGAGGGAGTTCGGGGTAAAGGGCTACTTTGATACGCGGCTGCCGGGGCAAAGTTATTTTGGAGCGGAGCCAGTGGCGGTGGCGCTGAATGCAAGCGGGAGCAGGCTCTACGTGGCGAACATGGCGAGCGACGCGGTTGCGGTGATCAGCACACGCAAGTTGACTGGCAAGGCTTCGCGAAAAGGGATGGTAGAGCCGGATGGATTTGTGCCGACGGAATGGATGCCGATGTCCATGACATTCGTGCAGTCGGGGTCGACCGGGAAGCTGTTTGTGGCGACGGCAAAGGGGAAGGGGACGGGTCCGAATGCGAAGCCGCCACTCGAGCCGGGACCGCAGGAGGAGGGCGATGTTCCGAAGAGGAATATTTATATTGCCACGTTGTTGTACGGTTCGCTGGCTGTGCTGAATGAAGCCGAGATCGAGAAGGACCTTTCGCAATCGACGGCAACAGTGCTTGAATCAAACCGCATGAAGGCGGCTGCGGAGAAGATTCACGTTTGCGGACGGAGCAGTGGATCGCATCAAGCACGTGATCTACATCATCAAGGAGAATCGAACATACGATCAGATCTTTGGTGATCTGAAGCAGAACGGCAAGCCGGTGGGGAACGGCGACGCGAGCCTGACGATGTTTGGGGAAGCCATTACGCCGAACCTGCATAAGCTGGCGCTGCAGTTTGGCGTGCTGGACAACTTTTACGATTCGGGCGAGGTGTCGGGCGACGGGCACGTGTGGTCGAATGCGGCGATCGGGACGGACTACCTGGAGAAGACGTGGCAGCAGGCGTATCGCGGCGGACAGCGGACGTATGACTTCGAGGGCGTGGTTGCGGAGGGGTATCCGCTGCTGCAGAAGATTCCGGACGTGAATGAGCCGGCAAGCGGGTATCTGTGGGGGAACCTGGCTGCGCACGGGAAGACGTACTACCACTTTGGCGAATTCATCTCGACCGTCTTCTGCAATGAAGTGAAGTCGGCGAATCCGCAGCAGGGGCCGGTGCTGCCGGGGCAGACGTGCGCGCGCAAGGCGGTTGCGCCGGGAGAGACGCTGCCGGACGAGTGGGGCGGAGGCGTGAACAAGTGGCCGTGGGCGATTCCGCTGATTGCCTCCAACACGGCAACCAAGCCGGAGCTTGTGGGACACTTCGCCGCTGAAGCGCCGGACTTCGAACTCACGTTCCGGACCAGATTCGCGTGGAGGTATTCCTGCGGCATCTCAAGCAGTGGGTTGCCGATAGGCAAGAGGGCAAGGACACCATGCCGAATTTCGTGATGCTGCGCCTTCCCGATGATCACACCGCGGGGACGCGGCCGGGCGGGCCGTCGCCGAAGGCCTCTGTGGCGGATAACGACCTGGCGGTGGGGCGCGCGGTGGATGCGATTTCGCATTCGCCGTTCTGGGACGACACGGCGTTCTTCATTCTGGAAGACGATGCGCAGGCTGGTGCCGACCATGTGGATGCGCATCGCAGCATCGCGCTGGTGATCAGCAAGTACGCTCCGCACGGCGCAGACGGCGCGCCGTTTGTGGACAGCCGGTTCTACTCGACGGTGAGCGTGGTCCGCACGATGGAGTCGCTGCTGGGGTTGCCGCCGATGAACAACAACGACGCGTTCTGCTCATCTGATTTCGACGTTGTTTACGGGGCCGGGCGATCAGCCGGCGTTCACGCGGATTATGCCAATCGCGACAACGGGCTGATCTACGTCGCGAACAAGAAATCGGCGCCGGGTGCGGAGGAGAGCATGAAGATGGACTTTCGCCATGCCGATCGCGCGGATACGCAGAAGCTGAACGTGATCCTGTGGAAGGACGCGATGGGGAGTACGCCTGTGCCTGCGATGCTGACGCAGCGGAGGGCGAAGCAGCGGAAGGATGATGACGACTAAAACTGAAGCCGCAAAACTGACTTAGGGGCTGAACAGGTTGCGGAAAAAGCCGACGACGGCGAGAAAACCGTCCCTTAGCGGCTAAAGCCGATCACATTCTGCGGCATTTTCGGCACGGCTGAAGCCGTGCCCTTTCAAAGCACCGACTTTTTCCGCAAGCTGTAAAGCCCACGCTTTTTCTTGTCCTTTTCGGCACGACTAAACAGGTTGCGGAAAAGAGAGAAATCGAGGAGAAAGCAAGCGGAAAAGACCCGCAGGGGCTGAAGCCCACATTGACTTTGCGGCGTTTGCGGCACGACTGAAGTCGTGCCCTGTTACAAAACCTGACGCTGTGATTTGTTTTTCCGCAGCCTCTAAAGTCGTGCCCTGTTACAAAGTGATATATGCAGCCGGTTCCAGGCTGAATTGACACTCAGGTCTATGCGAAGAAATACAGGTCCTTCGACTACGGTCGCCGCTGCGACCTTCGCTCAGGATGACCGCAGTAGTTTGTTTTGGTGTGAAAAAGCAGCGAGGACCGCGTCCTGAGCATGCCGACTGTCGATGCCTCTCTGTCTGACACGTGTATGGTTGTATGCGGCGGAAAACTTTGCCGTTCGGGGGGGACTGTGCAGATTTGGGATCGCAGGAATTTTCTTAAGGTTGCCGGAGCGGCAACGGCGGCATCGCTGGCCGGTGCAGCACGTGCAAATGAAGTTACAGGGAAGCGCATTCATGCGCTGATTGCGCAGGAGGAGCCAGCGAAGCCGGTTGCGGCAAACGATCATATTCAGATTGCGCTGATCGGCGCTGGCGGCCAGGGCATGGGCGACACCAAGGCCGCGGTGCAAGTGCCTGGGGTAAAGCTCGTCGCGGTGGCCGATTGCTATAACGGGCGGCTGGAGCGCAGCAAGGAGTTGTGGGGCGACGACATCTTTCACGACGCGGGACTACAACGAGATTCTCGCGCGCAAGGATATCGACGCCGTCATCATCGGCACGCCTGATCACTGGCACAAGCAGGCTTCAGTGGATGCGATGAAGGCCGGCAAGGACGTGTACTGCGAGAAGCCGATGATTCATCTGTACGCGGACGGGCCGGAGATGATCGAAACGGCGCGCGCGACGAATCGGATTATTCAGATTGGCAGCCAGCGAGTGAGTTCGGTGCTGTATGCGAAGGCGAAGGAACTGCTGGCGTCGGGCGCGATCGGAAAGCTGAACATGGTGACGGCTCACTGGGACCGCAACTCGTCGATGGGCGCGTGGAACTACACGATTCCGCCGGACGCGTCGCCGGAGACCTGCGACTGGCCGCGGTTTCTGGGGAATGCTCCGAAGATTGCATTCAGCGCGGAGCAGTTTTTTCAATGGCGGAAGTGGAAGGCCTACGGGAGCGGTGTCGCGGGCGACCTGTTTGTGCATCTCTTCAGCGGGACGCACTTTGTGACCGGGGCGCACGGGCCGACGCAGGGCATGGCAACAGGGGCGCTGCGCTACTGGAACGATGGACGTGACGCGAAGGACGTGATGCTGGGGCTCTTCGACTACAAAGAGGGGTTCAACCTGAGCCTTCGGGTCAACTTTGTGGATGGCGGCGAGGAGAGCGAGAGCCTTGTCTTCACGGGCGATGAGGGCACGATGGAGATCGGCTGGTCATGGGTGGCGGTGAACCGCGTGCCTCGCGAAAAAGAGCCGGGCCTCACGATCGATACATTTCCGAAGGCGATGCAGGAGCAGATCGAAGAGGACTACGACAAGAAGTATCCGTGGAAACATCCGGAAGGGCAGGCGCCGGTGGGCTATGAGAAATATGTCGCGCCGCCGGGATACAGCGACCAGTACGACCATTTCAGGAATTTCTTTGCCTCGGTGCGTTCACGCAAGCCGGTTGTGGAGGATGCGGTGTTCGGCTATCGCGCAGCGGGAGCGGCATTGTTGAGCAATCTGAGCGTGGAACGCGGAGCGGTCGTTCGCTGGGATCCAGAGGCGATGAAGCTGTTGTAAGTCGGTTTCTCACGAACCCCACCCAAGCAGAGCTTGGATGGGGCACCCAGCTGTTGTAAGTCTGCGAAGGGCGTGCCGCTATGGTACGGCGGTTAGAATCTGGAAATGACGAAGCGCATCGGTGTGCATCTGGGTACGGCGGGCGGCGCCTCCAACGCCGTCGAGAGGGCGCGCGAGATTGGCGCGAACACTCTGCAGATCTTCTCGTCGAGTCCGCGGATGTGGCGCGCTCCCAAGGTTGATCCCAAGCAGGCCGAGCGGATGCGTACGCTGCGCAAAGCGCATGATGTAGGGCCGCTGGTGATTCACACAAGCTACCTGGTCAACGTGTGCAGTCAGACAGGCGAGATTCGCGAGAAGAGTGTGGACGCGTTTCGCGGCGAGATTGAGCGCGCGCTCGTGCTTGGCGCCGAGTACCTGGTGCTGCATCCCGGTTCGTGGAAGGGACTGACGCGGAACGAGGGCTTGAAGGCTGGCGGCTGATTCGATTGCGCGCGCCATCGACGGTCTGCCGTGGCAGGGAACTGACTTCAACATCCTGATTGAGAACACGGCGGGAGCGGAGTGCTCGCTGGGCGGCAGTTTCGAGCAGGTGGCTGAACTGGTGGAGCGGCTGAAGGCCGTTGCGCCCGTCGGCGTTTGCCTGGATACCTGCCACACGCACGTTTCCGGATACGACATCGTCACGCACGAGGGCTACGAGGACACGATCACGCAGGCGGCGATCACGTTTGGCGTGGACGCGGTGCGCGTGTGGCATTGCAACGATGCCAAGGCGGCGCGCGGATCGAAGCTCGACCGGCATGAGCACATCGGGCAGGGAAACATTGGCGTTGAGCCGTTCCGCTGGCTGCTGAACGATCCGCGATTTGCAGACTGCGCGTTCATTGCGGAGACGCCGGTGGACGAGCCCGGGGACGAGGAGCGGAATGTGAGGGTGCTGAAGAGCCTGGTTCAGGCTGCGTAGGTTTGCATGGCCACAAGCGGAAAATCCTGTACTCAAAGGATCAGGAAATGCTCTATTGTCTTGTGCAGAGGAGCTTTCGTATGAAGAACAGCGGTAAGTATCTTCTCCTCATCCTGATGATCACGCTATTCCTGCCACTTGCAAGCGCACAGACAGAGCCCAGGATGGATTACGCCCCGAAACCCCCAGGAAGCCCATCGCGCGTTCTGCTTGATAACTGGAACGGAATTGGCCGAAAGCTGATTGCAATGGCCGAGGACTTTCCCGAGGACAAGTACGACTTCAAGCCGACCCCGGCTCAGCGGTCGTTTGCCGAACAACTGCTGCACGCCGCCGGCGCGAATTACTTCTTCATCAACCCGGTGAAGGGTGTCAGGCTGCCCTCCGGCGACCCAAAACGATCTGACTACAAAACCAAAGCAGCCATCGTGGAGTTTGTGAAGCAATCCTTCGCGGATGGAGCGGCGCTGATCAAAAGCAAAGGCGACGACGGTCTCAATGACCTGTGGGTTGACCCGTTCTCGAACCGGAAGGTGCGCTTTTCCGAAGGAGCTTGGGGCTTTATGGAGCATTCCGGGGAGCATTACGGACAGCTCGTGGTGTATTACCGTGTAGCGGGACTGGTGCCGCCGGAGTCGCGGCCCAAGAAATAGCCGAGAATCGGTCGACTCTGGGGAGCGCACACGGTCGGAGCTGAATGCGGCCCTTGCACGAGTCGGCTTTTTTCGCCGCATTCTCTATTTCTGCGGCGCCTCCGGCTCCGTCCCTTCCTCTGGCTGCGAGGATTGGGCTTGCCTTTCCTCGCTCCCCTTCCGAAGGACTTTCTCGATTGCTCCCTGCTTGCCGCTCTTGTATGCTCCCCAGATTTCCTCGATCTGCTCCGGCGTCCGGTACTCTGGCAATTCCTGCATCTCAATTTTCATATGATCTCTCAATTTCACTGGAATCGGCGAGCGCTGAAGGAACCCAGGGATTCTCGCAATGGCTGATGTTGCCTGCCCGTTTACACTGAAAGGTTATGGCGGAAGAAAAAGAACTGCGTTACGACCCGGCGACGATTGAGCCGAAGTGGCAGGCGCGCTGGGCCGCGGACCCTGGGCTGTATGCGGCTGAGCCGCCATGCAAGCGGCAAGCCCAAGTACTACGTGCTGGAGATGCTGCCCTATCCCAGCGGCCAGTTGCACATGGGCCACGTGCGCAACTACTCGATCGGCGACGCGCTGGCGCGCCACATGTGGATGCGCGGCTACAACGTGCTGCACCCGATGGGCTGGGACGCGTTCGGGCTGCCGGCGGAGAATGCCGCGCTCAAGAACAACACGCCTCCGCGCGAGTGGACGCTGGGCAATATCGCCGCGATGAAGCGGCAGATGCAGCGCCTGGGCCTGGGCTACGACTGGGCAACCGAAGTGACGACGTGCCTGCCGGACTACTACCGCTGGAACCAGTGGTTCTTTCTGCGCATGTATGAGAAGGGGCTGGCCTATCGCAAGAAGAGCAAGGTGAACTGGTGTCCGGAGTGCGCGACGGTGCTGGCGAACGAGCAGGTGGTCGACGGCTGCTGCTGGCGGCATGAAGACACGATCGTGGAGCAGCGCGACCTGGTGCAGTGGTTCTTGCGCATCACGGCGTATGCGGAGGAATTGCTGGATGGCCTGGACAAGCTCGACGGCTGGCCGGAGAAGGTGCGCACGATGCAGCGCAACTGGATTGGGCGCAGCGAAGGGCACGGAGGTCGATTTCGGCGTCGAAGGAACCGGTCCGGAGAAAGATTCGCGTGTTCACGACGCGCGTGGATACGATCTTTGGCGCGACCAGCGTGCAGCTGGCGCCGGAGCATCCGCTGGTGGCGACGCTCGCCGCGGACGATGCAGGCCTGCAGGGAGCAGGTTGCGGAGCTGATCGAGGAGCAGAAGAAGGCGCGCGAGGCGGGCGACCTGGGCGCGATTGAGAAGCACGGCGTTCCGACGGGGCAGTTTCGCCATCAATCCGTACAACGGCGAGCTGGTGCCGATCTGGGTGGCGAATTATATTCTGACGGACTACGGCACGGGCGCCATCATGAGCGTGCCGGGGCACGATGAGCGCGACTTTGAGTTTGCGAAGAAGTATGGGATTCCGATTCGGCGCGTGATTGCGCCGGCGGATCCAAGGCGTTGAGGAGCCGGCGCTGCCGTTTACCTCGGAAGATGGCGTGCTGGTGAACTCGGGCGAGTACAACGGGCTGAGCTGCGACGCAGGCGCAGAAGAAGCTGCAGGAGGTTGCCGCGGCAGGCGGATTTGGCGAAGCGACGGTTACCTATCGCCTGAAGGATTGGGGCGTAAGCCGGCAGCGCTACTGGGGCACGCCGATTCCGATGATTCACTGCGAGCGCGATGGGGTGGTGCCGGTGCCGGACGAGCAGCTTGCCGGTGCTGCTGCCGGAGCAGATCGAGATCACGCAGCAGGGCGGGTCGCCGCTGGGCGCGCGTGCCGGATTTTGTGAACGTGACCTGTCCGAAGTGTGGAGGGCCGGCGCGGCGCGAGACCGACACGATGGACACGTTCGTCGATTCGAGCTGGTACTTCTATCGCTACACCGATGCGAAGAATGCGACGCGCCGTTTGATCCGGCGACGGCGCAGTACTGGTTTCCGATCGATCAATACATCGGCGGCGTAGAGCACGCGATTCTGCACCTGATCTATTCGCGCTTCTGGACGAAGGTGATGCGCGACCTGGGGCTGATCACGAATCGATGAGCCGGCGCGAGCGGCTCTTCACGCAGGGCATGGTGATCAAAGACGGCGCCAAGATGTCGAAGTCGAAGGGCAATGTGGTCTCGCCCGACGACATGGTGGCCCGCTATGGCGCCGATGCGACGCGCATGTATGCGCTGTTTGCCGCGCCGCCGGATCGCGATCTCGACTGGCAGGAAGATGGCGTTGCCGGGGTCAGCCGGTTTCTGGGGCGCGTTTGGCGGATGGTGACGAAGTATGCGCCGGTCGCGCGGTCCGGTGCTGGCCAGAGAACTGCAGAGCCGAGCGGAGTCGTGGCGCTGAAGCTGCTGCGGAAGCTGCATCAGACGATTGCGAAGATCACGCAGGACTTCGAGGGGCGCTGGCACTTCAACACGTGCGTTGCGGCCATCATGGAACTGGTGAATGAGATGCAGGCGGCGGATGCGCAACTGGCGGCGGGAGAGGTTCCTGCGCCGGTGATGCGCGAGCTGCTGCAGACGCTGGTGCTGCTGCTGGCGCCGTTTGCGCCGTATCTTGCGGCGGAGTTGTGGGAGGAGCTTGGGGGCGAAGGTGCGGTGCTTCGCGAGCCGTGGCCGAAGAGCGATCCCGGGCTTGGCGAAGGAAGATGAGATTGAGATTCCGGTGCAGATCAACGGCAAGCTGGTGAGCGTGGTGCGCGTGGCCGCGGGTGCGGACGCGAAGGCGATCGAAGCGGCGGCGCTGGCCGACGAGAAGGTGAAGGCGCGCATTGCGGGCAAGACCGTTGCCAAGGTCATCGTTGTGCCGGGACGGGCCGTGAACCTGGTGGTGAAGTGAGGAGTCAGTGATGGCAGAGCGCCCAAGGCGCGCTCGCGCAGTGCGCGGCACGCAGACGCTGGTGGATCAGATGGGCTGGGTGTTTCGCCGGCCGTCGATCGTTGCGCGTTGAAGATGGCGTTGGCGCTGGCTGTTCGGCGTGCCGTTTCTGCTGGCTTGCTGGCAGCGCGCTGCAGCACTTCTTGCTGCGCTTCCCCTCGAAGGCGCGGGGCTGACGCAACATCGACACGCAGAACCCGTGGATCGCCGCCGTGCAGCTTGGAGACGCGTGTGGCGCACTATGAGCCGCTTGTCGCGCGCGAACTGCGCTGGCTGGTGCCGATCGCGGCGCTGGCGTGGATCGTGATCTCGAGCTTGGGGCGCAAGCCTTGTCTTGAAGACGCATGGAGCCTCGAGTGCGCTTTCGGCCGTTGGTCGATGATGGCGCTGCAGGCTGCGTGGCTGGCGCTGTTTGGCGCGCGTGTGCTGGGGCTGGTTCCGCTCAGTGAGCTGGGCGGCGGCAACGCATATTTCAGCGCGAGGGCGAGCCGGACCTGATCGGCTACTCGATCTGGGTGATCTTTCTCTCGCTCGGGTTCTTCACGGTGTGGGCGCTGGTGAGCTGGGCTGTTTCGGTTGCGCCGCTGCTGATGCTGCTTGAGAACGGTGCTCCGCGGAATGTCGCTCTGCGAGAAGCCTTGAGGCTTGGGAAGGCATTCACCAGCAAGCTGGTTCGAAATCGACCTGGTGATGGGCATCGTGAAGCTGGCGCTGATTGTGCTGGCGATGGTGTTCTCTGCTGCGCCGCTGCCCTTCAGCGATCAGCTGGGCGGCGATGCGCTGCACGTGGTGTGGGCGGGCGCCGCGGTGTTCTACCTTGTCGCGAACGACTACTTTCAGGTGGTGCGGCTGAAGAGCTTTGTGGAGTTCTGGAGGACGTTTCGCGGTGACGACTTGCAGTCTAGCGAGATCCGGTTGAGACAGGTTGCCAAGGACTGAGGGTTCTCACTTTTCGGCTGCTGCTTCCTCTTTCAGGAACGCTTCGCTAAGCGTGCCTTTCTTTTGGGCGATGGGCAGCAGCGTGGGATAGAACTGAACGAACGTCGTGTCGACGGCTGCGTGCGCGGCGTGGCAGGTGTAGCAGGGCGCGCCCTGAGGAATGAGCGTGCCTTTTGCCGTCGGACTATCGAAGGCGAAGAACGCCCACTTGCCGGGGAACCGCGCCTCGTCCTTGACGTGGACTTCGATGTCCATGATGTCGGTGTCCTGAAAATGACCGCGCTGATTGATGGAGCCCTTGGATTGGCGCCCCGAACTTCGAGGACCATCACGGTCTTGTCGGGCCAGGTGCCCGTGGCGAGGAAGCTCTGGTAGGCCTCAGGATTGACGAATACGTTGTCGAACATGGAGTGATCGGCCATCGCGGAGGCCTTCGGCGAATAGCTCATATCGATGCCGGAGGTCAGGTAGATCCATTCGCGGTAATTCGTCGGCGGCAGCAAGTCGCCGTTCGCTGCGTAGGCCGGTGTCGCGGTCGGCGCGGCCATCGCGGTTCGTGCGGGTCGCAACAGCGCGAAAGCTTGACGTTGCGATGAGCAGGCAGAGGACCGCTGACAGGAATAGAGGTTTGAGGAACACACTGACCTCCGATGGAATAAGAACGCACCTGTGTTCGAAGAAGTTCCCGAAACGGGTGCGCGTTTGGCGTTAAAAGAGCTTCAGTCGAATGACGAAGTACTTCTTGGGGTCCTCGCGGATGGCCTTGATGAGCTGTTGTGCCTGGTCCATGGTCTGATCGGTGTGTTCGTACAGTGAGCGGTTCTGCATCAGCTGACCGATCGTTCCTTTGCCTTCATCGATGCCAGTCAGTATGTTATCGAGGCGGGTGACGGTGTCATCGAGTTTCTTCGCAAAGGCTGGATCCTTGCTGAGCTTGCCAAGAGCGCCCTTGCCGGCATTGACATCCGCGAGCAGCTGGTTAGCATTGGTCACGGCTGAGTTCAGGTTCTTGTAAAGAGTGTCATCCTTCAGCAGCTTTCCGGCTGTACCCTGGCCCGCCTGGAGGTCGGCGGATACCTTTTCCAGATGATCGACCACCGCATTTGCGCGATTGTAGAGCGTGTCGTCGTTTACGAGCTTGCCCAGCGTTCCCTGACCGTTGCCGATCGCGGAGGTTACTTTCTGCAGGTTGTCCATGACTCGGTTGATCTTGGCATAAAACGCCGGGTCGTTGATCAGTCCGCCGAGAGTTCCACGCTTGGAGTTGAGCGAGTCCATCAACCTGTTCGTGTTGACCATCAGCTTGTGCACTTCTTCGATCGTCGTCTGGCTGGAACTGATGACCGTCTGAATGCTCGGGGCCAGCGTTGATGGCAGCTCGCTGTTCTCTGGCGGCTCCGGACCGGTGGCGTGAGTGGAGGAGATGTCGACGTAGCTGTCTCCCAGGACACCGGCCTGGGCAATCGAGGTTGAGGAGTCCGTGTGAATGTATTTGGCGAAGTCCCCGCCAATGCGCAGAGTGATTTCAACAGGCGTTGGGCTGCGTTCGGGCACAACGCGGATGCGAATGACGCTCCCGACGGTTACGCCCTCGAGTGTCACGGGCGCTCCATTCTTTAGTCCAGCGGCGTTGTCGAAATACGTACGGAGGATAAGCTTCCGCGAAAAGAGACCTCCCGAAGTGGAGTTCATCAGGAGGATCAGGAACACCAAGACGGCCATGGCCGCCAGGACCAATGCGCCGACTCTGAGTTGCGACCACTGAATCTCTTTTCGGCTGGGCAAGACATTCCCCTAGGTGGAAGTGTGCCGACTCGATCTCTTCAACGCCTTGAGAATAGCAGAAAGAGCAGGGGTTAACCTGCGTCGGGTTCCAAGAGGTGATCAACCGCGTCGATGGAAGTGGAAGATCGGATGAGCTAGCGTCCGTCTTCCAGGAGGACACTGGCCATCGCGAGCTCAGCGGTGTGGGTGAGGGACAAGGCCGTGTGTACGACGCCCAAGTGCTCTGCGATCTGGGCTGCGCGGCCGTGGAAGAGAAGTATTGGCCGGCCACCCGGCTCACGGCCTACCTCAATCTCGAGCCAATTCACGCCGCGACTGATCCCGGTGCCGAGCGCTTTGGCCCCGGCTTCTTTAGCGGCGAAGCGCGCCGCGAGGCTTTCAGCTGCATTCTTGCGCTTGCGCATGCAATACGCCTGCTCCGCGGTGGTATATACGCGATCAAGGAATCTCTGGCCATACCGCTCGGACGACTGCTGAATTCTCTTGATCTCCACCAGGTCAATGCCACTGCCAATGATCATGCTGTTTATCAAACTATCATCCGGATTTGACCGGGCTGCAGGAGCCTAAAACCGGCGGCCGAGTTCGGGGCTGCGGAGAATCGGGTGCAGGTTTGGCAATGACGGTTTATCCAGCTTTCATCATCTCGCTTTCTGTCACGTTTCGCCGGGCAGAGCCGATAACGGAAACATGAGGGCGGCGGCAAATCTTCGCGACACGATGGAGCCGGATGTGGACTCCGTGGGCGATCCAGATGCGGGGCGTTTCCATGGTGGAACCGAGCAGGCTTGTCACGACGCTTACGGGCGGCATCCTTGCCTGTGGAGGGTGGGTGCTGAGCCGCAGCGCGAACGATTCCGGCATGCTGGATTTCCTTTTCGAATTCGAGCGTCACGCCTGCGTCGACATGTACAGCGTCCTGATTTCGGCGGGGCTCGAACTGAGCCAGGCCGCTCACATGCGCTTCACCGAACTGTGCCAGTGCACCAGCCTTTCTCCGAGGAACCGCGGTTGGGAGATTGTGAGTATCGACCTTGAGATACAGACGCTCTCCAGCAGGCGGTCCGGTGAGACACGGACTCCAGCCTGATTGGTGCGACTATCCCCATCATTCTGTGATTGCATCGTCACCTCCTGCGAAATGCCTGTCGGCATGTTTCACTATGTGAGATGGCTACCCCCCTCCCCGGTCTCTGTAAAGAAGTTCTGTGTTTTCAACTGGTTAGAGATGGGGTGTGGCGCCAAATTCCTCTCATCATTGGACTTAGCCGCAGATTCCTCTCAACAAAGTACTTACGGGCATAATTTGCGTGTCTTTCTGGATTTCGTACCGCATTGCGGGATTAATGCCGGGGCGAGTTCTGGAATCAGCTGACACGCAGCGCGATGTTGGACTGCCTATTCCATTGTGCGTCGGTGGACTGAAATGATCTGCAACGCGAGGGGGATCTTTCGGGTCTGTATCCCCGCCCTAGCGGAGCTAGGACGGGGCACCCCCCCATTGTGGTGGCGCCAGCAAGAGACAGCCGCAGATCCCGTTCGGCTTCGCTCAGCAGGATGGATGGGGTGCGCTGTCAACCGGCTTCGACGAGGCCGTAGCGGCGCTGCCATGCTTCTTTGAGGCGGGCCCAGACGCGGGCGCGCTCGGGGTCAGCGCTGTCGCGGGCGGGAGCGTTGGCGAACCTCTCCGCTTCGAGTTTGGCGAGTTCAAGGAGTTGCTTGTCGCGCAGCAGGTTTGCGACGCGAAAGTCCGGCAGTCCGGCCTGGCGCGTTCCGAAGAATTCGCCCGGGCCGCGCATCGACAGGTCAAGTTCGGCAAGTTCGAATCCGTCCTGCGTTCGGACCATGGCGTTCAGCCGCTCCTCTCCCTGCTCGGAGACGCGCTCGCCGGTCATGAGGATGCAATAGCTTTTGGCGGCGCCGCGGCCTACGCGACCGCGAAGCTGGTGGAGCTGAGCGAGGCCGAAGCGCTCCGCGTGCTCGATGACCATCACCGTGGCGTTGGGCACGTCTACGCCGACTTCGATGACGGTGGTGGCAACGAGGACATCGATTTCGCCGCGCTGAAATCGCCGCATAATGACTTCCTTCTCGTCGGCATCAAGACGTCCGTGAAGCAGGCCGACGCGCAGGCCCGCAAGCGGACCGGTGCGCAGCTTTTCATGCATGGCTACAGCCGATTTAAGTCCTGACCTGGCCGAGGGATTTGCCTCCTTCACCGCGGATGGAAACAGGTCAGCAGTCTTGCCCTTTCGAACAGGTTTCCTGGCTGGAGCAGTTTGCGCGCCTGTGGATTGGGGGCCAGCGTCAGGTTCGTCGTGTGAGAAGTCCAACTCAGGCTGGTCGTCCTGTGTTCCCTCGATGACCGGGTAGACGATGTAGGCTTGCCTGCCTTGCGCCACCTGCTTGCGAACAAAGTCCCATACATCGTCGGCACGTTCACCTGGCACGCGCCGGGTCACGATGGGGGTTCGGCCGGGAGGCAATTCGTCGAGGATGCTGACATCGAGATCGCCGTAGAGCGAGAGAGCCAGCGTGCGCGGGATGGGAGTCGCAGTCATCACCAGCACGTCGGGCTCTGCCCGGTTGGGTTTCTTCATCAGCCTGAAGCGTTGCAATACGCCGAAGCGGTGCTGCTCATCGACGACGACGAGGCCGAGGCGGTCAAATTCGACCTTCTCTTCGATGAGTGCGTGGGTGCCGATGACGAGCTGCGCTTCGCCGCGATTGATGAGGCCGCGGTTGTGCCGCTTGCGGTCTTCGTCAAGCGAGCCCGTGAGCAAAACGATGCGGTACTTGCGCGAAGAGCGCTCAAGCAGTTTGCGGGCGGCGAGGAAGTGCTGGGTTGCGAGAATCTCAGTGGGCGCCATCAATGCGGCTTGATAGCCGTTTTCCATGGCTACGAGCATTGCCTGCAGAGCGACGATGGTCTTGCCCGAACCCACGTCGCCCTGGAGGAGGCGGCGCATGGGGCTGGGCTGGCGCATGTCCGTCACAATCTCGCCAAGCGTGCGCTTTTGTGCGGCGGTGGGATGGAAAGGCAGGACCTCGCGAATGGCCTCGCGCACCTTGTCGCTGGTGGCAAAGCTGATGCCTTTTCGCTCGCGCATACGGCGGCGCTTGAGTTCAAGGCCCAATTCGAGAAAGAAGAGTTCCTCGAAGATGAGGCGGCGGTGCGCGGGTGTCGCGGCACTCTGCAACTGCGTCAGGGAAGTGCCTTCGGGAGGGAAGTGAACTTCACAAAGTGCCGATTCGCGGCTGGGCATATCGAGGCGCGCAAGCATCTCCCGCGGCAAACACTCGGGAACGGCGCCGCGCACATTTTCCAGCAGGTGGAAGATGACCTTGCGCTGCCAGCGCGATGCCAGGCGGCTCCCGCCCAATGACTCATAGACCGGCGTAATGCGACCCACCTCAAGAAGCTGCGTCTCGGCGTCGTCACTGGAGTCGGGCAGGACCTCGAATTGAGGCTGGATCATCTTGAAGTTGCTGGTGGAGCGCGACGGCTCGACCTTTCCGTAGAGAGCGACGGTCTGGCCGGCGTGGAATTTTCCATCAAGATAATGGCCATGAAACCAGATGCACTTGAGCGCGTGGCGGCCCTGTCCCACGGTCAGCTCGAAGATGGGCATTTTGCGGGTGCGGAGCAGGATGGCGCCTCGAACCTCTGCGATGACGCTGGCCGTTTCACCCGGCTTCAGCTCGTCGAGGCTGCGCGGATTCTGGCGGTCTTCATAGCGAAAAGGAAGGTGGTAGAGCAGATCCTCGGCGGTTAGGATGCCTTTTTCCTTCAGCATCCCTGCCAGGCGCGGACCGACACCGCGCACATATTGCACTTCGTCGTCGAGGCGGGGCACACTCCGGATGCTAACGCATCCGGACGCCATGTGTACTTTGGAGTGAAACGGAATGCGATACGCCGCTCGGAGATCTGAGGCGGAGGGAGCGATAGGTTCTCAGAACTCCGAGATCGCGTGGCGCGCAGTTCGCACCTCGGCTGCAAGAACGCGCAGAACGCGCATGGCGATCGTCGGATCGGTGAGCATGAGGCTTGAGAAGTCCTCGCGGGTCACGTAGCTCAGTTCGGCGCCCTTATGGGCAGTGGCAGTGAGGGTGTAGGGTTCGTTGCCCACCAGAGCGGGAAGCCCGAGGAGCGAGCCGGGAAAGGCCGTGATGGACATGACCATCCCGCCGGTCGCCGATTGCATCGTGACCGTGGCCCTCCCCCGACGCAGAATGAAAAGGCCGTCGGGCGAGGCCCCTTGCCTGAACAAGACCCGATCTTCAGAGCAAGAGACGGATGCTGACAGTTTGGCCAGTGCATCGATCAGTTCCTGTTCAGCAAGAAAAGCAGATGAGTCGAAATTCACAAACGATCTCCAACCAGCGCTCTGGACGTGCAAAAGGGGTAACTACGGGTCAGAATCATGGTTTCACGCGTGGTGTTCACAAAAATGTGATCTCAGTCACATATCGGTGGTTGAAGAAGTTGTGTGTCCGAAGCATTGGAATCCATTGGGGGAGGCGCACCAGGGGAGTCCCGCTGAGGGACAGCGCGAAGCCGATGCGGCCATGGAGATAGCCGGTCTTCAGACGGCCTGCGGCGATCTCGAAACCTCAATGCGGCTTTTGAGGATCTTGTGGGGCAGAGCCTGCGGCAGGTCCGGGCCCGTTGCCGGGGGTCCGAGCGAAGGTCAAATAATTGCCGTCCGCGGTCTTCTCGCGCTTGACCACTGTCCAACCGGGAGTGCGGGACAGGGTATAGGAAGGGGCGTCATTCTCCTGCATCAGGACGTGGTCAATGCGGTATTTGTCGAAGATCTCGAGGGTTCTGACTCCGTACATGACTCTGAGATAGTCAGCGAATTCGCCGTGGTGCTCGAAGGTATCGAAGCGCGAGTCGATGTAGCTTGGCTTTGACTGGAAGGCCATCATCCCGCCGAAGGTGTCGTAGTTGAAAGTTCGCCACGTAGGCTGAATGGCTGCGATGGAATCCATTGGGAAGAAGGTGCCGAGCTTCTTCTGCATGGCTACCTCGCTCGGGAACATGTAAATGAACACGCCGGCGGCTCCGGCCACCATCAGCGCGTTCATGGCCGGAATTGTCTTTGGGTCGAACTCGAGTTCGAAGCCGCGTGCGATGTCGTCTGCGATGAACGGCGCTGTGATGACCGCGGCCATGAAGAGAAAGCGCATGTGATCGAGAGCCGCGTACCACGCGAAAAAGATGAACGCCAACTCGTAGACGCGCCACTTGCGAGCCTTGAGGCAGTTGGCGAAGACCATAAGGCACATCGCAATCGCCGCGGCGCCGCCGGCAATGGTGCTGAGGTTGAGCGGTTTCCATTCGACCACGTTTGCGATATTCAGCTTCTGGTTCATCATCATGTCGATGGGGTTCCAGGCCAGGCGCCAGCCGTACGGGTTGAGCATCAGGGCGGCCACGCACAGTCCGAGTACGATCAGCAAGCGGTTGCGTTCTTCGATGGTGAAAGCTTCCTGTCTGAATACGCCAATATTGAAGCTGAACGATCTGCAGAGAATGTAAAGAACGAACAGGCCCAGGCCGATCAGCCAGCTTCCGTGGAGATTGACCCACAGGCAGAAGAGCGGCGGCAGCAGCCACAGCAGGCGTGTTTTGCCGCGATCGGCCGCATCGAGAATCACAAGCTCAGACGACATGGCGAGATATGCGATGGCGATGGTGCGCGGACCAGCGTTGACCGAGATCATCAGAAAGCCGAGAGCGCCTGCATAGAGGGCCGCTCCGGGATGGCCAGACCGGATGAATCCACGCCAATAGAAGAAAGCGAGGTTGGCACTCAGAACGAACCAATCGAACAGGTAGACTCCTCGCAGTCCGAGAGCCTGGTAGCTGAACCAGTAGGGCAACTCCGAAAGCCACTCGGGGTTCACCCATGGCTGGCCGGCCACGGTAAATGAATTTGGCACCGTGTGCATGAAGTGGTGCGTCGTGCAGAGGATCCGCGCGTCAGCCAGGTGCCACCAGATATCAGGATCCTGCAGGTACTGCTTTGCAGAATTGAGTGAAAGCGTGAAGATCACAGGCAGGATTGCGAGCACAGCGATGTTCATCGCGTGCCGGCTGAAGATGCGATCGAAAGCACGCCGAAAGGCACCGCCTTGCGGGGTAGCTGTCGAGTGTGAAGCAACGTTGTCCAGGGCGGTGGATGTGGAATCCATAACCAATACACTACCTGCGCGGGAACCCAGGCGTGAAGTACGACTCAGGAAGGCGAACACTCGGTGGTACCGTGCGCTCTGAGTGGCATTTTCAGGCTCCGTGCTGTCCGGCTGCAATCTGCGTAAGCACCTCGTCGAGCGCGGTTTCCCAGGGCGCGAGTTGGACACCGAAGCGCGCGGCGAGTTTCTCGCCGGACAGAACGGAGTTGAGCGGCCGGCGTGCCGGGGTGGGGAATTGGCTGGACGGAATCGGGTTGACCGTCGGTGTTTTTCCGTTCAGAAGCCCAGGTGCGCGCGAGAAGATGGCCCGCGCAAAGCCGCACCACGAGACCGCTCCAGAACAAGTCATGTTGTAGATGCCGGTCCAATCGGCGGTTTTGCCGAACTGGCCCGATGAAATGCCGAGCACAATGTCGCTGGTCGCGTCCGCAATTTCGATGGAGCTGGTTGGAGCGCCGACCTGGTCGTCAACGACGTTCAAGCTGTCGCGCTCGCGGCCGAGGCGAAGCATGGTGAAGACGAAGTTCTTGCCATGTGGACCGTAGACCCAACTGGTGCGAAAGATCAGGTAGCTTCCGCCAGCGCCACGAATCGCTTCCTCGCCCGCCAGCTTTGTGGCCCCATAGACATTCAGTGGACCGGTCGGATCGTCTTCTGACCATGCACCGGCCTTAGCGCCGTCGAAGACGTAATCCGTTGAGTAGTGCACGAGAAGCGCGCTTGCGCGCTGAGCCTCTTCAGCCAGCACGCCGGGTGCTTCGGCGTTGATGGCACGGGCGCGTTCCGGCTCCGATTCGGCGCGGTCCACCGCCGTATATGCAGCGGCGTTGATAATGACGTCCGGCGCGGAATCCGCGAACACAGTCGCGAATCTGCCTCGGCGACGAGAGGTCCAGAGCGCTTCGGTCACAGGCAATCAGTTGAGCGCGACCGTCGAAAGCACGCAGCAGCTCCCGCCCGACCTGCCCTCCGGCTCCCGTCACGAGAACTCGTGGCCACGGAGTCAAGGAAAGACCTCCGCATTCCTGAGGGTGACGCCCTGACGATCTTTGTCCGAGACGATTGCGTCTTCGGCAGCGATGGGCCAGGGGATTGCGAGTATCCGGATCGTTCCAGACGATGGTCCGTTCGCCTTGCGAGCAATAACCGTCGGTGACCTTGTAGGCGAAGCCGGCTACCTCGACTGAGCACGGCAGAAACCGTGGCCGAAGCCTTCGGGAATCCAAAGCATCCGGCCATTTTCGCCGGACTAAGTTCGACGGCGACATGTTGGCCGAAGGTCGGGGAACTTCGGCGCAGGTCGACTGCGACATCGAGAACCGCGCCATGCGTGACTCGAACGAGCTTGCCCTGCGGTTGAATGATTTGATAGTGAATGCCGCGGATGACGTTCTTCCTTGAGACCGAGAAGTTGTCCTGTGCCCAGGCTGAGGGCAGGCCCGCTTCGGCTGCGGCCTTCTGGTTCCAGGTCTCCCAGAATGCACCACGGTTGTCCCGGTGGATTTTCGGCGTGAGCAGAAGCACGCCGGGCAGCGATGTCTCTTCAATCTTCATAGCTCGACAGAGCCTCGCGGGATCTGTTGTTCGTTGCGCAGGGCGAGCAGGTATTGCCCGTAATCCGCTCTTGCGCACAGGATGCGCCAATGCTTCGAGCTCGTCGGCATTGATGTAGCCGAAGTCGATAGGCAATCTCTTCCGGGCAGGCGATCATCAATCCCTGGCGCCGCTCGATGGTCTGGATGTAAAGGCCGGCTTCAAAGAGAGAATCGTGCGTGCCGGTATCGAGCCAGGCCATGCCGCGGCTCATGACCTGGACTTTCAGCTTTCCGGCGTCGAGATAGAGCCGGTTCAGATCGGTGATCTCGAGTTCGCCGCGTGCCGATGGTTTGAGAGATGCGGCGCGAGCTCACGACCTGGTTGTCGTAGAAGTAGAGACCCGTGACGGCATAGCGCGACTTGGGCTTTTCTGGCTTTTCTTCAATGCTGATTGCGTGTGCCGGCCTTGTCGAATTCCACCACGCCGTAGCGTTCGGGATCGTGCACCGGATAGGCAAAGACCAGGGCGCCGCTCTTCAGGTGTGCTGCATGCTGCAAGTCACGATGAGAAGGATTGTCCGTAAAAGATGTTGTCGCCGAGAATCAGCGAGCTCGTATCGTCGCCGATGAAATCGCGGCCGATGGTGAAGGCCTGCGCGAGCCCGTCGGGGCTGGGCTGCACGGCGTAGCTGAGATTGATGCCCCAGCGCTTGCCGTCGCCGAGCAGATCCGCGAATCGGTGCGTGTCCTGCGGGGTCGAGATGATGAGTATGTCGCGCAGCCCGGCGAGCATGAGCGTGCTCAGCGGGTAGTAGATCATCGGCTTGTCGTACACGGGCAGAAGCTGCTTTGAAACGACGTGCGTGACCGGATAGAGCCGCGTGCCCGATCCACCCGCAAGAATGATTCCCTTCATTGTGCGAATCCTCTCCTCGTAATTCTGCTTGATCCACGTCGAGATAGGCGCCGCTGCGCACATTCTCGATCCAGGATGCGTGATTGAGATACCACTCAACGGTCTTGCGCAGGCCGCGCTCGAAGTCTACGGCAGGCCGTCCAGCCGAGTTCGCGCTGCGATCTTGCGCGGCGTCGATGGCATAGCGGCGATCGTGTCCGGGCCGGTCGGCGACGAACGTGATGAGCTTGCGGCGCGAGCCGATGGAAGCATCGGGACGAAGCTCATCGACGAGGTCGCAGATGGTCTTCACGACGTGCAGATTATTGCGCTCGCTGTTGCCGCCGATGTTGTAGGTCTCGCCGGGCTCGCCGCGCTCGAGCACGGTGCGAATCGCCGAGCAATGATCGTCGACGAACAGCCAGTCGCGGACGTTCTGGCCGTCGCCGTAGACGGGCAGCGCCTTGCCCTCGAGAGCATTCATGATCATGAGCGGAATCAGCTTCTCAGGAAACTGGAATGGGCCGTAGTTATTGGAGCAGTTGGTGGTGAGAACCGGCAGTTTGAAGGTGTGGAAGTAGGCACGCGCCAGATGATCGGATGCCGCCTTCGACGCGGCATAGGGGCTGTTGGGTGCGTACGGCGTCGTCTCTGAAAACGCCGGATCTGTCGGGTGCAGCGTTCCGTAAACCTCGTCCGTGGAGACATGCAGAAAGCGAAATTCCTTCTTCTCGCCGTCGTCGAGCGACGACCAGTAGCGGCGGGCCTGCTCAAGCAGCGTGTAGGTACCTTGCACGTTGGTATGAATGAAGGCGCCGGGATCGACGATGGAACGATCGACATGGCTCTCGGCTGCAAAGTGAACGATGGCGCGAGGACGATGTTCCTTCAGCGCAGCGCGCCACGATTCGGCATCGCAGATGTCGCCGCGCACGAGTTGATAGCGCGTGTCGTCTTCGACGAGCGCGAGGTTGGCGGGATTTCCGGCGTAGGTCAGAAGGTCGAGATTTACAACCGGTGTGCCGACCTGCTCGATCCAGTGCAGGACGAAGTTGGAACCGATGAACCCGGCGCCACCGGTTACGAGAATGGTGTTTCGAGTGCCCATCGTCAAGAAGAGTGTCCTTCAATTGCGGAGTTGGAGAAAATGTTGCGTAGGCTACACTGTACTGACCGGTTCCGGCCTCGGAGCAATGTGGTTGCGTACGTCGCAAGTCTATCGTACTCACCGCATTGGCAGTATCGCGGCGGCGGCTTCGCATTACGAAGCCTCAGCATCCTGCAGTACTTTGGGTGCGCCTCAGGCGAGAAACATGCAGTCGCCGTAACTGAAGAAACGGTATCTGTTCGCGTACGGCATGGCTGTAGGCGGCGAGCACGTGCTCGCGGCCTGCAAATGCGCTGACCAGCATGAGACAGGCTCGACTGCGGAAGATGGAAATTCGTCAGAAGCGCGCCCACCACGCGAAATTGAAAGCCCGGCGAAATGAAGATGCTTGTCTCGCCGGAATGCGCCCCGAGCGGTCCGCCCCCGGCACTTTGCGCGGCTGCCTCGAGAGTGCGCACGACGGTGGTGCCGACTGCCACGATGCGCCGGCCCTCGCTTCGGGCGCGATTCACGGCATCGGCCGTAGCTGCGGGAATCGAGTAGCGCTCCTGGTGGAGTTGAACCTCGTCGACGTTCTCGACACGGAGCGGCGCAAACGTGCCCAGCCCGACGTGAAGAGTCACGCGCGCGACTTCGACGCCCCTGGCGGAAATGGCATCGAGCATCTGCGGAGTGAAATGCAATCCTGCTGTTGGCGCGGCGACCGATCCGCGTTCACGGGAAAAGACCGTCTGGTAGCGCTCGCGGTCCGCCGCGATGTCGTCGCGGTGAATGTAGGGCGGCAGCGGCATGTGGCCGATCCGGTCAAGGATGGCGAAGAAATCATCGACTGGAGCAAACTCGAGAAGACGATCGCCGAACTGACCGCGCTCAAGCACCTCGGCTTCAAGGACGATGGTTCCATTCGGCGCGGGAAAGACGAGGCGCTCGCCGATGGCAACTTTCCGGCCCGGACGAACCAGCGCGTGCCAGCGGTTTTCGCCGGCCGGCTCGGTCAGCATGACCTCAATGCGGCCGGTGGGCTTCTCATGATCGCGAAGCAAGGTGCGGCGTGCATACAGACGTGCCGGAATCACCCGGCTGTCGTTGAGAACGAGGAGGTCTCCGGGTCGCAGCAGGGAAGGGAACTCGGCGAACTGGCTGTCACGCAAGTTGCCTGTTGCGCTGTCCATCACCAGCATGCGGCTCTGGCCGCGCTGCTCGGGGGGCTGCTGCGCGATCAACTCGGGAGGGAGCTCGAAATCGAAGTCGGCTACGCGAAGGCCGCTCATGACGCTGCTTTCCCAAGATGCTTGAGTGCCCGCAGCCGCGCACGCTCGAGCGCCGCGTTCAACTCTTCGCGCTTGGATTCGAACTGATCGGGCGGGAGATGCTCGGGCACGCGCGTCCACTGGGCCCAACTGACGGCAATGCGCGTGAAGGGTTTCGGCACCAGGAAGCGGTCCCACGAATTGAGCACCCAGGCGCGTTCGGGTTCCAGGTGAAATGCGCCGATGGGCGCGCCGGTGGCCTGAGCAAGCTTTATAGGACCCATCTTGGTCTGGAAGATTGGCCCGCGCGGGCCGTCGGCGGTGAAGATGGCGGTGCGCCCGGTCTCGATGACATTCTTCAGGCCACGCAGGCCTTCGCTCCCGCCGCGCGAACTGGAGCCGCGAACAGCACCAAATCCAAACATCTTCAGAATGCGCGTAATCAGCTCGCCGTCAAAGCTGCGGCTGATGAGAATGACCGCGCGAGAACGACGGAAGTAGACGGTGCAGGGAAGCACGCACTGGTGCCAGAAGCAATAGACTTCAGGGCCCGGCTTTTCGCCGAAGAGGACCGGCGTTACGCCGTCTTCGGCAATGACTTCAAAGCGCCAGGTGAGACCGAAGATCCAGACAAGCGCCCATACCACGCGCGGTACAATGGCCAGGAAGAGGCGCTGGCCGAGCGTGAATCTGTGGTGTGTGGCTTTGGCGGTCACTCTTTCGATTTTAGAGCGTGCCTCTTAAGTGGTTGCGCGATTTGACTGCGAATCCCCAGGGGCTAAAGCCCCTTTATTTAATCGGCCGGTGTGGCACGGCTAAAGCCGTGCCCTTTCACAAGACATTTGAACGCGCTTTACCTCCGTGCGCGCCTCTAGCTATAGCGCAGCCAGCGGAGCAGCTCAGGAAGCGTGGCGCGCTTGCCGTACATCAGGATTCCCACACGATAGAGCCGAGTGGAAATCCAAAGCACGGCCCAGATACTGATCAGCAGCAGTGCGATTGAGACGGCGAACTGCCATGCCGGAGGAATCTCCGAGGCCATGCGCAGAAACATGATGACGGGCGCAGTGGGCGGAAAGAACGATGCCGCGACCGACCAGAACGAGTTGGAATCATTGATGACCAGCAGAATCAGCGAGAAGCTGAGCCAGGTTGGTGCCGCCGCCAGCGGCATATACATCTGCAACTCCTGCTCGGTTTCGCATGTCGCAGCGAGGCCCGCAAAGAGAGAGCTGTAAAGCAGGTAGCCGAGCACAAAGTAGATCGGGAACAGCGTCGCCTCGACCCAGGAGAAATGCATCGCAAGGTCGCCTGTGAGTATTGCGGCAGCAAACGGGGTAATGAGGATTGCCGCACCCGCGACCAGCCAGATGGCTATCTGAGTCAGCCCCACCGCGCCGACGCCGATCAACTTGCCTGCGAGCAGATCAGAAGGGCGGGCAATAGCGAGCATTACCTCAAAAATGCGCGAAGTCTTCTCCTGGATGATGGAGCGGGCCACGTTCATGCCGTAGATCATGGTGGTCATTGACAGCAGAATGGCCATTACGTAGCCCTTCCAGAAAGATGCCTGGGCGCTGCTCTTGACGACGCTGCCGTCCTTCTTCACCTGAAACGTGTCAATTGAAACGCCATCGACCAGCTTGTCTGCATCGGCGTGTGCCATGCCACCGCTGGTGAGTCGCGCATTGAGCAGCGCGTGATTGACGGCCGACTTCAGGCGGGCCGTGGTTATGAAGTCTCCGGAAGATTGCGAGGTGTAGGTGACCTCGGGGGGGTGTCCGGCGCGAGTCTCCACCCACAACATGCCGTCGAGGTTCTTTGCCCCTACTTGTCCGACCAGCGCGGCGCGATCGGCAGGAGTTGCGGGGGCAACGACCTCTACGTTCGCCTTGGCATCCTTGTCGACGATCAACTGTTGCCGAACCTCGTTCGCCAGTGCGGGATCGGTGGCGGCGACGGCGAGATGCTTGTTGGCGCCGAGGCCGAGGCTCGAGAGATACCCCACGCCGACGATCGCGGCAAAGACCGCGGGCACGCCGAAGGTCGTCATCTTGAAGGCGCGTCCGCGCACCGCCTCGAGGTATTCGCGCCGGGCAATCAAAAGCATGTTACGCATCGACGCTCCCTCCGACGGTCTGAATGAAGATCTCTTCGAGCGATGGCTCGACGAGCTCAAAGCGATAAATCCTGGCTTGGGCGGAGGCCTCGCGCAGCAGCTTCTGCGCGTCGCCATGCTCCTTGAGCCGGATCTCCGCGTGTCCCGAGTAGTTTTTTGCTTCAGCAATCTCCGGGCTGTTCAGGAAGTCTGAGCTGCCTTCGAATTCGACGATCAGGTGGTTTCGCTCGTAGCGCGACTTAATTTCGCGTACCTTGCCAGCCAGCACAGCCTCTCCCTGATTGATAAGGCAGATCGAGTCGCAGAGCTTTTCGACCTGGTCCATACGATGCGTGGAAAACAGGATGGCCTTGCCCTGGTCCTTGAGTTCGAGGAGCGTCTGCTCGAGGAGCTTGGCGTTGACCGGATCGAGCCCGCTGAAAGGCTCGTCCATCACAATCAGTCCCGGATCATGCAAGCAGAGCGCCGATGAACTGGATCTTCTGCTGCATTCCCTTGGAGAGTTCTTCGGTCTTCTTTTCGAGCACATCGTCTATCTCGAGTCTTCTGGACCAGTCCTTCGCGCGCTTGTGCGCTTCTGAGGCCGTTAGTCCATGCAACTGACCGAAGAAGACAAGTTGCTCCTGCACCTTCATCTTCTTATAGAGGCCACGTTCTTCGGGGAGATATCCGACGCGTTCAAGGCTGGCGCGATCGAAGGGTTTTCCGAATAAGTTGATATTTCCCGAGTCCGGAATTGTAATCCCCATCATCATGCGGATGGAGCTTGTTTTTCCGGCCCCGTTCGGGCCCAGAAGCCCAAACATCTGGCCCGCATCAATGGAAAGGCTCAAGTGGCGCACGGCGACTTTGCTCTCGTAGGCCTTGGTCACTCCTGCGAGTTCGACAACTGGCATATTTCTCCTGCAGATTCTGGCGCAATAGGCTCTTGCTTGTCCCCGGGGACCGGACTAGCGAAAGTGTACGGCATTGCGGCAACGGTATGGTCACTTCGGTGGAGGCAGGTTGCCGGATCGCGGAGGCCTAGGAATGCTTGTTGTATTCAGGGGGGCCGGAGATCACGAGCGCGTCCTTTTCGCCGTAGACATACCAGCAGCACCAATGCGTCTCGTGGTCCGGCTGGTCGAGCGGAGAAATCAGGTCCCGGTAAGTTACGCTTCCGTAGACGAAGACCTTTTCTTCCCATCTCTCGATCCGCCTGACTTGCTCCTCGGACTCGCAGAGAGGACGAACGTCAGTCCGGCGGAAAGGCCGAATACCAGCCGATTCACCGGGAAGAAGGATGATCGGTTCGAAGGGGGTGCTCGATTTCCCGGTGGTGTAGTCCGGAGTAGGGGGCAGCTTGGTTTCGTCGGGCGCGATCATTGCGCAGTCCGCTTTGGCGATGATCCGGGCCGGTGTGCGGCCACGGTTGGTCGCCATGACTTTGAAGCCGTTTTCCACGGTCAGGAACGGCTCAACAGAGATAACGATCCATGGCCTGCCTGAATCGACGATTGCCTGCGAGCTCTCCAGCGCTGCGTTGGCGCACTGCAACGCTGCTTGTGCCGCCGCTACTCCGAAGTCAGTTTGCCGCTGGATGTACTTGAGGCTGCGGAGCGCCAGCACGACGGCGGCATAACCGAGAATGACAAGAACTATCTCCGCACCCCAGAGGACCTTGTCATGCCATGCCCACGGAGCGTTGGCCGGGGGCGGGCTGGTCACAACAATCTGCGGCGGGGCCGTGGGCGCCGAAGAGGGTGCCGGCTCAGCCTGGGGTGACGCGGTTGCCGCTGATCGGGCGAGACGTCTGAGATGGCCGGTAGGTACTGGAAGGCAGCTGAGGGCGTGCTCTGCACCTTCTGGACATCCTGGCCGAATGCGAACGCAGGCCACTGCGCAACTGCCAGCAGCAGGAAAAGAAACGCCAGTGGCTTGGACATGAGAAGAGGATACATCAGCGCAGGCGCGCTTCGGTGCCGCTGCGAGTGGTGCGAATGCAGGAAGTAAGACTACGAGGATCGAGCAACACACTGTGAACAGGTGTTGGGAAACGGATCGAGGGGAATGCCGATCACAATGAGTGTGGTGGGTTCAAAGATACTCCTTCATCCTTGCTGGTGCGGCGCAATTCACGAGCGAACCGAAGCTTGGATGGAGGCCTTCCGAGATCGGAGGCAACTCTCGCTGATTTCCTCGACGGATATGGTTCGCGCTTCCTATATATAGATGTCGTGCGAGAACTCGCACGTTGGGCACCTGTAACCGGGAACCTGGTATCACAGAATCGGATCTCCGCAAAGCTTGCGGAATGCGCCCGGTTTCGGGCATTACTCCGGTGTATACCCCCCGGTGATAGGCCGGTGCCTCGACTATGGACTTCCGTGTACACTTGCTTGGAAACCTCCCCCGTAATGCGTTGAATTCAGCCGGGCTTGACGCGCCAGAAAATAAGGGGAGAATTGCTCTTGCAGCCATGCCAAATGGAGCAGCGAGCAGAGGAGGATTGGATTGCATTGGATCGCCTGGTGGCCGACGCTGGTAGTCCTCGCCGTGGCGACCTTTACTGATATCCGAAGCCGCCGTATCCCGAACTGGCTGGTTTTTCCGTTTCTTATCGCTGGAATTGTGGTGTCCAGCGTCACGGGCGGCTGGCACGGTCTGGGACAGAGCCTCGGAGGGATGGCTTTGGGGGCCCTGATTTACGGACTTTTGGCTGCGATGGGTGGCATGGGGATGGGCGATGTTAAACTCTGCGCCGCAATCGGAGCGTGGATCTGGTGGAAGCAGTTGGTGTTTGCGCTTGTGATGATCGCGGTGATCGGAGGAATCATGGCTCTTGCCTGGGCAGCCGTTGGCGGTTTCCTGGGGGAGATGTTTACAGGTGCGGGAGATCTTGTTTTTGGCTGGAAGAATCGCGGGATGCGTCCGCCATCGGAGCTAAACCTTTCCAATCCAAAGGCTCGCAAGATGCCTTACGCACCTGCAATAGCAATAGGCACACTCATTTCGTTCTTTGCACGTTGAGAGACTAGCTTTGTACTGGCTAAAGTATGTTCACGACAATGCTCCGAACTCGGGTAACTCCCAGCTCAGGCGCAAGAACCAGGGAGCTATAGTTCTGTGACTGACAATTCGGCAAACTCCGATTCCCTTGGCGGCAACATATTAAATGTTGCGCTGATCTGCCCCAATGAGCACCGCGCAGGACAATCGCAAGTGCATTCGGCGTATCTCCATGCCGCAATTGTGAGGGAGTACTCCTTCTTATCCCCCGACGATGAAAGAAATGCCCGGATGCTCGGCGAGAAGGCGTTTGACGCAGTCATCATTGACCTTGATTCCGACTCGAATATGCCCTGGAACTAGTGGAATCTGTTGCAGCAAGCACCTCGACCACGGTGATGGTCTACAGCGTCGCGGATGGATCCGAATCTGATGGTCCGGGCGATGCGCGCGGGAGCTCGCGAATTTCTTTCCGATCCGATCGATGCCAAGGCGCTCGCCGACGCACTCATGCGGGCCGGCACTCGCCGCCATGGCGTTCGCACTTCAAAGAAGCACGGGCGGAAAGCTTCTTGTCTTTCTGGGCGGCAAGGGTGGCTCGGGCGTGACTACGGTGGCCTGCAATTTTGCGGTCGCGCTGGTCCAGGAGTGCCCGCAGAGCGCGGTGCTTATCGATCTTGATCTGCCACTCGGCGATGCCGCCCTCAGCCTTGGTCTCACGACCCAGTTCTCCACCGCCGATGCGATTCAAAACGCTGACCGCATGGACTCGAACTTTTTCACCAAGCTGCTGACCACTCACAATTCCGGTCTTGCCGGTGCTGGCGGCGCCAGGCCGGTTTCCTCAGGTGCAGGCCAGCAATGATGCGATCGAAAAGATGCTTGCGGTCGCCCGTCAGGACTTCGCTTATGTGATCATCGATGCCGGGTCCAGATTTGATCTGACCGATGCCAAGTGGTTCGAGCAGGCGGATACGGCTTATCTGGTGATGCAGGCGGGTATTCCCGAACTGCGTAATTCGCACCGCCTGATTTCAGAGTTTTTCAAGTCCGGAACTCCCGAACTTGAGATTGTGCTCAATCGATATGTGAAGAGTTCCATGGGAGTGGATGAAGAGCATATCGAGAAAGCTCTAACCAAGCCTATCAAGTGGAAGATTCCGAGCGACTACTATAACGTCCGCGGATGCAGAACGAGGCGATCCCGCTGGCACTTGACGATTCGCCCATTGCAAGAGTACTCCAGGACATGGCAAGAGCGGCTTGCGGGATGGACCCCAAGCCGGAAAAGCGAAAAGGTTTCAGCCTTTTCAGGTAATGACCGTTATTTGACGAATTTCGAAGTTGAGGATGGCGCATCTGTGGAATCGATGAATCTGGAAAACTTCAAAGCAGAAGTCCATCGGACGCTGCTTTCGAAACTCGACCTGGAAAAGCTGTCGCGCATCAACTCCAGTCAGGCGCGCCAGGCGGTCTCGAGCATCATCAACGAGATCATCAGCGACCGCAGAGTGCCGCTGAGCTTCGACGAGCAGGAGAAGATCCAGACCGATCTGCTGGATGAAGTCTTCGGTCTCGGCCCCCTGGAGCCGCTGCTCAAGGATCCGAAGATCTCCGACATCCTGGTCAATGACAAGGACCATGTCTTCATTGAAAAGGGCGGCCTGCTGACGCGTGCAGATGCGTCGTTTCGCGACGATCGCCATCTGCTGCAGATCATTGACCGCATCGTCTCGCGCGTGGGCCGCAGAGTGGACGAGTCGTCGCCGATGGTCGATGCGCGCCTTGCCAGACGGTTCGCGTGTCAACGCGATCATTCCTCCGCTTGCGCTTGACGGTCCTTCGATCTCCATCCGCCGATTTGGCACCGGACCTCTGGCGGCAAACCAGCTGGTGCAGTTGAAGAGTATCTCCGCGGAGATGATGGAACTGCTTTCCGCCGCGGTGCGCGCCCGGCTGAGCATCCTGATCTCGGGCGGAACGGGCGCCGGTAAAACGACCTTCCTGAACATTCTTTCGCAGTACATTCCGCAGAATGAGCGGGTCATCACGATCGAGGACGCGGCCGAACTGCAGCTGGCGCAGGAAAACATCGTACGGCTCGAAACGCGTCCGCCCAACGTGGAAGGACAGGGCGCCATTCGCCAGCGGCAACTGCTTATCAACTGTCTGCGTATGCGTCCCGACCGCATCATCATCGGCGAGTGCCGCGGCGAAGAAGCGTTCGACATGCTTCAGGCCATGAACACCGGCCACGAAGGATCGATGACCACGATCCACGCCAATACGGCCCGCGACGCGCTGACCCGTCTGGAATCGATGGTGGCGATGAGCAACCTGAATCTGCCGGAAAAGACGGTGCGCCAGCAGATCGCGTCGGCGCTCACGATCGTGGTGCAGTGCTCGCGCTTGAGTGACGGCTCGCGTAAATGCACGAGTATCCACGAGATCACGGGCATGGAAGAGAACGTCATCAGTATGCAGGAAATTTTCTGCCTTCCAGAAGAAGGGGATCGGGCCAAATGGCAAGGTGCAGGGTGCGTTTGTGCCAAGTCGTATCCGACCAAAGTTCCTCGAGCAGCTACGCACGGCGGGCATCTTTCTGCCGCCGAGTCTGTTTGAGAAGGTCACAGAAGTCGGCTAGGTCGGGCGCAATAAGGGGGTTGTTATGCTCTTGATCATCATTCTCGTGTTCATCGGGGTTTTCGGCGTCATCGTCCTGTTGACTATGGCCAGTGGGGCCGGATCGACGGAGCAAACCCGTGTGCTGATGACGAGGCTGGAGTCTGCCATAGCGGTCGGCAAGCCAGAGATGTCCGATCTCATCGTCGACATCCGCAAGAGCGACGCGATGAGCTCGATTCCATGGCTTGACAAGATGCTTGCCAAGATCGAGATCGCGCCGCGCTTCGCCGTCTTTTGGCCCAGGCGAACCTCAAGTGGACCGTCGGCGGCGTAATTCTTGCCTGCATCGTTCTATTTGTGGTCCCCGCGTATATGGTCTATTGGCGAACGGATGCGATTCTGCTTGCCGTTGCGGTCGGGCTCGCAACCGGTTTTGCGCCAATTGGCTACATTCTGTTCATGAAGAAGCAGCGCATGGCCAAGTTCGAGCAAGGACTGCCTGAAGCGCTGGAACTGATCGTTAGCGCCCTACGAGTGGGGCACAGCCTGAATGCCGCGATGGGGCTGGTTTCCCGCGAATGCGCGGATCCGATTGGAAGCGAGTTCAGGTTAACGTTTGACGAAATGAACTACGGACTGGAACTCAAAGCTGCCCTCGATAACCTTGTCACCCGTGTCCCGCTCCAGGATATCAAGATTGTCTGCACAGCAGTCCTGATCCAGCGCGAGAGCGGCGGCAATCTTGCAGAAGTTCTCGAGAAGACATCTCAGGTTATCCGCGAGCGATTCCGCCTCAGACGCCAGGTCTCGACGCACACGGCGCAGGGACGCCTGACCGGGTGGATCCTAACATTTCTGCCGGTAGTGTTGGGAGTGTTGCTGTATATGGTCAACCCGGAATCTGATGAGTAACCTCTGGAAGAAAGAACTCGGTCTTAAGCTCATGTACACTGCCGGCGGCATGATTGTCGTGGGCGGCCTGATTATCCGCAAGATCGTCAACCTGGACGTGTAAAGAGGGCATATGGCATTTGCGATTATCGCGTTCATCATTGCGTTTCTGTTGATTGGGAGCGGCGGGCTCCTGATCTTTTATCGCGACAGGATTCAGGACCGCATCTCGGCAGCGCTCTACCCGAAGTCGAACAAGAAGACCATATCTTCCACGCTTGAGGAAACGCGTCACGTCATCGGCGGCGTCGTGGAGCACTTCGAAAAGGTGCTGCCGAGAAGCCAGGCCGAGATCTCGGTTGTTCAGCAGCGCCTGGTGCGTGCTGGAATTCGCAGTGATGGGGCCGCAAGGTTGTTCTATGGCGCGAAGGTTCTCGTGCCGCTTTCCCTTGTAATTATCGTTCTCATCACCGGGATTGCGCATTTCAGTCCGTTTTTTGTTTATGCGGTAGCGCTAGGCGGCGGTTTCCTGGCGCCGGACTTCTGGCTGGGAAGAAAGATCTCAAACCGGCAATCTGCCATCAGACGTGGTCTGCCCGATGTTCTCGATTTGCTGGTTATCTGCGTTGAGGCTGGTTTGAGCCTTGATCAGGCTACGGCGCGTACCGCCGAAGAGATGCATCGAGCTCAACCGGCGCTGAGCCGATGAGCTGGGAATCGTTGCACTGGAGCAACGTGCCGGCCGGGCGCGGTCTGACGCCTGGAAGCATCTTGCAGAACGCACCGATGTTGACGTTGTTCGCAATCTTGTTTCGATGCTGGTGCAAGCTGAGCAATTTGGAACCAGCATCGGTAAGACACTCCGCGTTCATTCTGACACTCTGAGAACCAAGCGCATACAAGAGATTGAGGAGAAGGCTGCAAAGCTTTCGGTGAAGCTGCTGTTTCCGCTGGTCTTATTCATCTTTCCTTCGCTGTTTCTTGTCGTGCTGGGTCCGGCAGTGCTCGTGATGGCGGATTCTTTCAAAACGCTTTTCAACCATTAAAACGAAGGGAGAGTCGACATGGACAGTACCACGATTATCCGGGTTGTAGCCGGCGTGCTGTTTGTCATTGTGCTGGTCATTCTGATTCAGCGTCGTCGCACGCGGGTCAAGTAACTGGATGTAATTTGAAGGGCGGGTTGGCACTCGTAGAGACCAGCACCTCCACGTTTTCAGTCCGTCCTTCTTTCTCTCTGAACGCCGTCCTCTGACGGCGATGCCATAGTTGCCCTCATCCTGCGCTGTTCAACAACAATGCAGGACAAATTGGTTCTACCTCTTCGTGCGGTCGGCATCTTCTGCTTCGATTGAGCGGGACTGTTCTTGGAGTTTTGCAGTTCACAAGGCCAGATATTGGTGAACGATGGAGTTTGAGTCGACATCTCGGTCGCGGTCGTCCGGCTCTTCATTCGGGCAGTTCTCAGAAGAGGCCAGGAACATGGAAATTCACAGATATTGTGTCTATAACCAAAGTCGCGAGAGTTTCCTGAGCCTCGGAGTGACGGTTGTCGACAGCGCACTGAAGCAGATGAAAGCGCTGATTGAAAACCTCTCTGTCAAATCGGACGATGGTCTCTGGCTAATGCCCTTTCGCGGCATACCGGCGTCGCGCGGTCTTACGCCCGTGGATCTGATCTACCTTGATGAAGAGAATCATGTCATCCTGACCGTCGAGTCGTTTCCGAGCAACGGCATCGAATCACTCCAGATCCAGCCAGCAAGTGTCCTAGTGCTCACGGCACATACGATCTTTTCCTCTCAGACTCAGCCTGGTGATCTGCTGCTGATTTGCGAGGCCGAAGAGATGCAGAGGCGTCTCGAACGCTACCCCAATGGGTCGGGCCCCGTTCCTGTTCTTTCAGAGGTTGATTTCACAGAAGACGTGCACTCGAATGGCCTTCCATTTCTCAATGAGGAACCATCGGTGGACCGAGCGATGGAACTGCAGATCGCTCATCAGCGTCTTTTGGAAAAGGACAACGCGGAAGCAGAGGCTCTGCAAAACGCGTCGTGGTTCGTCAAGTTCCTGCGGTGGCTCTCAACGGATCGCCGCGCGTCAAAGCGTCATCCCCTTCCTGGGCTGGTCGCCTACTATTGGACAGGTGGAGCGCCGGAAGCATTCCACATTGGCGACATCAGTGGCCACGGTCTTTATCTGCTGACGGATGAGCGCTGGTATCCGGGCACCATGATCCTGATGACGCTGCAGCGGACCAATACCGAAGGCGACGATCCGGACGATTTTATATCGGTGCTGACAAAAGTCATCCGTTGGGGAACCGACGGACTCGGCTTGTCGTTTGTTCCGTCAAATACCGTCGATCTGAATACCGGTGCGCCACTCCCCGAGCGAGGAGTTGGCAAAAAGGCGTTGAATCGGTTCATCCAGCGTGTACAGACTACGGGCTGATCGATCCTGCCGGTGCGGACGTGGGAAGATCCGCGTGAATTGATGTCTTCATCCGATGTCTCCATCGGAGCGCATTTATTACTCTGATACTTCCGGAATAATCAGGAGCACTTCCAGCTTCGCCATTTGTCCGTTTTCCGTTCCGGGCCTAAACTGCCATTGCTGCAGTGCGCCGAGGACAAGTTGCTCGTGTGCGAAGTCGGTTGGGAAGACGACAGCGAGCGCTTCGAAGTGACCAGCCTCGTTGACAAATCCATGAACCATGACCGAGTCGACATTTGAATCTGCCGGATTGAAATTGGGACGGACGATGTAGTACGGCCAGGGCGCTTCCAGATGAGCGGTTCCGGCATTCGCAGAATCGGCGGCGCGCGGAAGGGAGTATTGAAGGATCCAGCTCTTGGCCATCCCGACGTGGAGATAGACCGAGTAGGCCATCCTTCCTTTCCAGACTGTGGCGGTCTCAGGATATTGTTCATCCATTGACGAGCCGACTACGACGACGCCAAACTGGCCGTTCCTAGGCCGGCTGATGCGTGTGATGGATTCTCCTTCGCCATCTCCGGATCCTGCACCGGAAGACGTGCCGGTGCCTGCTCCGGCACCGTGACCGGAGCCTTTCCCGTTGCCCGTGCCGGATGCGGAGCCCTCACCAGCCATTCCGTTGCCGGCGCCTTTCTGTCCACTGCCGTTGCCCGCTCCGGCCGATTTGCCTCCGCTGGAATTCACTCCCTTTCCTTCACCACGCTCTGTGCCATTACTTCCTGAGTCGCCGTTGCCCGTGTTGACTGAAGCTTCTGCGGAGCCCGTTCCCAGTCCTCCGTGTTCATTTCCCGATGCGGACTGATTTGCAGCAGGCATTGCGACCGTGCCTTGTGCCATGTGGAGGTCGGATGCCGAAAGAACAGCAGCAGGCGTGGGTTCGATGCTCGATATGGAAGTTGTTTCCGGAACCCTCTCCAGGGGAACATCGCGCTTCAAGATGACCGGCGATGTGTTGCTGGGCATGGGCATCGGCAGTTTCGTCGGGAAGCGAGTCGATGCCATGTTTATATCGGCGAGCTGCTGCTCCCGATTCGGGATGTTGAGTTTGGGTTTTGCAAAGGCTGTTGCCGGAGGCTGTGGCTGCGGCGGTGTTAGGAGCTTGATCTTCTGCTTCGCACCCGACCAAAGCATGAGGGCCGGAAGAGGCGTCTCTTTCGGCAGTATCTTGTCGGGCTCGACGTCAGGCTCGATCAGTGTTTGCTTTGCGAGCTTGCGGTGCGCGAGTTGCAAACGGCTCGATGGCGGGGCGGCCAGTTGCTCATGCGCCGATGTTTCTGCGCCTGACGAGGAGGACTTGGGATACATGCTCCCGCTTCCACCAGAACGCTGAATCGGCGGGTAGGGAATATTCAAGTTGACATGCTGCATCATGTACACGTCGGGGGTGGGCAATCTGAACTGAGGGGTGTAGATGAATGCACACACGACGCCGAAGATGACGCACACGTGCGTGACAGCCGACGCGACATAAGACGATGGTCCCTGTCTCGTTTCCGGTTGCACCGAAAATAGAGTGATCGTTCGCGAAGACCTCATTCGCCGGATGAACCTCTCTTATTGGGCTGCCTGCTCCTACTTTACAGAAGGAGCGGTCTTTCGAACGGGCTGGATGTTGCTCCTCCAGACACCTCTATCTGACCTGGGAAGGTGGAGTCATTCTCCGTGAATCTGAAGAACCGTCGCTGCGCCTAACCCGCGAGGTGCGCGATTCTCTCTTTGGTGTGCACAATTGCAGTATGGAGGAGACGGCATAACCATACAAGGTCCTTTAGGTAATAAAGCTCTTTTGGTAAGCGCGGCGTCGCGGATTATTCAACCGCTGGATTAAGGTCTCCACTTGCTATGGAGCGGCCATCTCGTGGGCACTCTTTCGTACCATTGACAGCATCGATAAAGCCTGCGAAAAATCGTCTATAAAAGCCGGAAAAATCAGGCCGATTTCAGCGTGAATTCAGTACGGTCTGGCGTAAATTGGCTTTCTAGGTACTTCGGTTTTGGTGCTTCAAAATCAGTGCACTGCTTAAGTAGCGTAGTGCTATACTCTAGCGGCATTCACCCGTGATTGTATTCAACCATTTCGACCACTAACTCTGTGTGAAGAGTCGACTCCCTGTCAGGCCAAATCGGCACGCCGGCACTGGACGTAGGAACAAGACTCGACACAACGCGAAGACAGGACTCTGATGAACCGAAGACTGGTAACCATTCTTCTCAGTGCATTCGTCGTTGCAGCACTGTGCTCCGTGCTCGTCTACCGGTTGGTCGGCATGCGAATTGCCGCATCCAAACCGCTGCCGTCCACGCGCGTGGTTGCCGCTGCCAATGACATCAAGATCGGAACAGTTCTGGCGGCCACGGACCTCACGACCGTGCAGATCATGGGGGAGGTCCCGAAGAACGCCATTCTTGATCCAAAGAACGCAATTGGTCGTGGCGTGACCTCGTCGTTATATAAGGGTGAAGCTCTGGTTGACGATCGGCTGGCACCCATGGGGTCCGGTGGCGGTCTCGCAGCAACCATCAAAGACGGCATGAGAGCCATTGCGGTGCGAGTCGACCAAGTCGTCGGTGTGGCCGGCTTCGTGCTTCCCGGCATGCGGGTCGATGTGCTCATCTCCGGTGTACCGCCGACCAACACCAGCGGCAATTCAACAAACAATACGCAGGTCCGGACCGTTCTTCAGAACATCGAGGTCTTGTCGGCTGGCACAGATATCCAAAAGGATGCTGAAGGGAAGCCACAGCAGGTGCAGGTTGTCAATCTTCTTGTGACTCCCGAGCAGGCCCAGGTTCTTGCCCTCGCGAGTAACGAAACACGCATTCAACTCGTGTTGCGCAATCCCCTCGACACCAAGGTTGCTCCGGTGGAGGGAACCGCAATGACGAATCTCTTTCTGGATCAAAACGCTCCCGCGACAAAGCCGCACCTGACTGGTCGCCCCGCGCCTGCAAAGAAAGCTGCTCCTCAAACTTTTTCTGTAGTGGTTATTAACGGCGCGAATAAAACTGAAGAAAAATTTGCAGCACCCGAGGGAAAACAGTGAAAGCGAGAACTGGGATCGCCATTGCCTGTGTCAGTGCTTTGACATTTGTCATCTGTGCCAAAGCGCCCGTGTGGGCCCAGACACCCCCACCGACTTCCGCCGCGCCAGTCGCAACTCCGACTGTTTCGCAGCCAGTCGCAGCCCCGAGTCAGGACTCGACGAACGACCTTTCCCTAGCCGTTGGCAAATCCGTTGTGCTCGATCTGGCGCGCCCCGTAACGCGCATCGTGGTTGGACTGGGTGATTTTGCGCAAGCTCAGGCGGTCAGTCCGACTCAGATTCTCTTAAGCGGCAAGGCTCCTGGAGAAACCAGTCTTATCGTTTGGGATCAGAGCGGCGGGCGCCAATTCTTCAACGTAACTGTCCGGCCCGGCACATTTGCCGTGAACGATCAGCTCGATGCGGTTCGCCGTGAACTGAGGACGGAACTTCCGGGCCAGAATATCAGGGTCACGCAAGACAATGGCGTGGTCTTTATTCGCGGCACCGTCAATAACCTGACCAGTTCCGATCGCGCAGTGACGATTGCTTCTACCGCGGGCAAGGTTGTGAACCTGCTCAACGTCAACATTCCGGCCCCTGAATCCCAGATTCTGCTGAAAGTGAAATTTGCCAGCATCGACCGCAATAAGAGCAAAACGCTCGGCGTCAACATCTTTAGTACAGGGTTTGGAAACACCATCGGTGCGATTACTACGGGCCAGTTCAGTCCAGTCACTCCCACTGCGGGAGGTGGGGCCCCAATCGTGGGAAACGGCCTGAACATGTTCGCGTTCTATCCCGGGATAAACCTGGGAGCTACAATTCAGGCTCTCGAGATCAGGGGTCTGGCAGAAGTGCTTGCCGAGCCCAATGTGCTCGCGAAGAACGGCCACCAGGCAAGCTTCCTGGCCGGCGGAGAATACCCCTATCCGGTTGCGCAATCTTCCGGAACGGGAGGTGTCGCGCCTATCAGCATCTCGTTCAAGGAATACGGTGTACTGCTGAATTTCATTCCAACCATTACCCCGCGCGGGACAATAAAACTGCAGGTAGCACCAGAAGTCAGCGCACTTGACTTTGGGAATGCAGTTTCGCTCGGCGGATTCACTGTCCCCGCCATCACCGTTCGCCGCGTCAAGACAGAAGTGGAATTGGCAGACGGTCAGAGCTTTGTGATTGGCGGATTGCTCGACAACCGCGAAACAGAGAGCTTCCAGAAGATTCCGTTTATCGGCGACGTTCCGATTCTTGGCAAATTGTTCCAGAGTATGCAAAGGAACAAGACCAACACGGAACTCATCGTGATTGTGACGCCGGAGATCGTGAATCCAATCGAGGCCGGAGCGCCACTTCCTGAGCTCAAGTATCCGGAGGGATTCCTGCCGCCCAACTCTGGAATCCCGATGCACACTCCAGACGCTAAGGCGGCCGGGTACGCGCCTCCGCCAACACCGGCAACAATGCCCGTTGAAAAGCTGGTGGAGAGCATGAAGCCGGAGGTGCCACTTGTTATCGAGGGTGGAATGACGCCCGGCGGCATGTCCGGCGGGGGTACAGCAGCAGCGCCGACTGCGCCGTAATCAGCCTGATCGGATTTTTGATCACGAACTTGAACTGGCCTGAATGCTGCCTCGGCGAATTGTCATTCGCCGAGGCAGTGTTCTACCTAACGCTTCAATTGTCTGCTCAAAGCATTCAAATTGAAGAGTCTCTGCCAATGGGTGCATGCGCTCTGTGAGTTGTTGCCCTCTCTGACCAGGTAAAGGAGCTCAACAGGTCCTATGGAATCGCCGAATAACACGGATCCCCGAGCACAAGCGCGGGACATCGTTCGCTCCGCGAACCAAGATGTACGCATGCGGATCCTCAACATCACCCGTAATACCGAGGTGGCCAGCAGCGCTGAGGTCGCGTCCAGTGGCGCGAAGCGTACTAAAGGACTTTTAGGGCGCAAGAGTCTGGAACGGGGCAAAGGATTGTGGATCGTTCCTTGCGAGGCCGTGCACACGTTCTTCATGCAATTCCCGCTCGACCTCATCTATCTCGATAGGAAACACCGTGTCAGAAAAGTGAGAAGCCACGTGCCGCCTTGGCGTGTTTCATTTTGCTTTAGTGCGCACTCCATTCTCGAACTCCCCACCGGCACGATTCGGGAATCACAGACTCAGATTGGAGATTCGGTGGAGATTGTTCCCGCTGATCTCGTCAGCAGAGATGAGCTTAGATAAAGCTGTGTGGTGGCAGACTGATTTGACCCTTAATCGCAGACGGTCTGAAGAGCGGTTTCGTCCGAGCGAACCGGACCTGAAGGAGTGAACAAACACGAGGTGAGAGCGACTCGGATAATCGTTGGTGCGCTACTCTTTGCTGTGCTTGGCACGGTCCTTTTCCTTGCAGCTCGTGCGGTAGCATTCACGCTGCCGGTTCAGGATTTTGCTGAGTACTGGGCCGCAGCTCATCTGATCACAAAGAATCCGTACTCGTTTCAGCAACTCACAGAATTCGAACAGTCGTGTCGGAATCTCATTGTTGCATCTCCAATGGTCATGCGAAACCCGCCTTGGGTTCTCGTTTTTGTGCTCCCGTTTCGCCTTTTGACCTATCAAACAGCCTTTGGACTCTGGACGATCTTCAGTATTGTCGTTGTGACGGGGTGCGCGCGTGCAGTCTGGCGTCTATGCACTCCAGAACCGTCGACAGCGCCCGCTTTATTGTCTCTGCTGTTTGGGCCGACTGTGGCGCTGCTAATGCTCGGTCAATTTGCGATCCTTGTCCTTCTCGGTGTAACGTTTTTCCTGACAATGGTCGATCGCGACCGCGATTGGGCTGCCGGTGCAGCGCTATTGTTCATTTTGGTGAAGCCCCACGTTGTTTTGCTCTTCTTGCTGGTAATTATCCTTTGGACCATTCAATCGAAGCGATGGACGGTTCTTATTTCCGCGGGATTAGCGGTCTCAATCGCAAGCGCGATTGTGGTTGCTATAAATCCTCGCGTTTTCGAGCAGTACCTCGAACTTGCAAAGCAGTTTGTTCGCGAGGAGACTCCCTATCCAAATCTTGGGGGGGAACTCTATGTCCTCTCTGGATATCACAGCGTCGCGTATTTGCCACAGATGTGTGGGCTGCTCTGGATCTTGTTCTATTGGCGACGGCATCGATTGGACTGGAACTGGAAGACTCACGGAATGACCACCTTGGTGGTTTCAGTGGCTTGTAGCTATTACAGTTTCGGCTTTGATGAGATTGTTGTGCTGCCTGCTTTGATTGCAGCCTTCGCATTTGGTGCTCGCGGTATCTTTATCACCGGATTTCTCGTAACCAACTTGGGATATGGAGTCTATATCTCCGGAATTGCGCGTAACCTGATTCGCGGCCCGCAATTCTTGTTCTGGACGGCGACGGCCTGGCTGTTGACTTATTGCCTCAGCCAAAGATCAAATTCCGACTCCTCCAGGGCCACCATAAGGAATTAACATGGTCCTCCGCCAGGACACGCGGCTGGAGCGACCAAACTTCGCTTGAAACCTGGTGCCGGAGATTGAGAGCATGCCCAAAGCCCGCCTGATAACTCTTATCCTGCTCTCACTCTGCAGCACTCTCGCGCTGATCTGGGGGTTTGTTTTTGAGCGCAATGCGCACGGCAGGATCGCGGATTTCAAGCTGGCCTACTACGACACGCAATGCCTGCTTCAGGGGTGCGATCCGTATTCCGAAGGTGAGATGTGGCACGTCTACACGGAAGAAGGAGGCGTGATCCCAGCCGATCCAGCCCAGCGGATGCGCATCATTCAGCGGATGCCACAGCAGGTCTACCTCCCCACCGCATTTGTTTTCATTGCTCCGTTTGCCCTGTTGAAGTGGGGATTGGCGCATTCGCTCTGGATGGCTTTGACTGCGGCGACATTGACCCTGGCAGCATTCTTGATCTTGAATGACGCATGGCCGCAAGCTCCGGATATTGCCTTTTATTTGACCTGCTTCATTCTGGTGAACAGCGGAGTTGTCATCGCGGGAGGCAATTCCGCAGGAATTGTGATTGGTCTTTCCACGCTGGCCGCTTTGAGCTTCCTTCATGACAAGTACACGATCCTCGGCGTTCTGTGTCTTGCAGTGGGTCTCGCCATTAAGCCACATGACTCTGGCTGGATCTGGCTATTCTTCCTTCTTGCCGGCGGAGCTTTCAGAAAGCGCGCTCTGCAGTCCTTCGTGGTCCTGGTGGTCATTGCGGTTCCGTCGTTGCTGTGGGTGACGCACAAAGTGCCGACCTGGCCTCAGGAGATGCGGGCCAATCTCCAAATGACGACAGCCCAGGGTGGAAACGCAGATCCTGGTCCTTCATCGGGGCTTGGCCTCGGTCCCGGAACGATCATTGATCTGCAGACGGTGATCAGCGTCATTCGAAACGAGCCACATTTTTACAACCCGATCACGTATCTTATCTGCGGCCCGCTGATCCTTGCGTGGGTGGTTGCCACCTTCCGCATGAGCTTTTCCATGGCGAGAGCGTGGCTTGCGCTGGCAGCCATCTCGGCGATATCTCTGCTTCCGGTCTATCACCGGCCCTATGACGCGAAAATTCTCATGCTGACCATCCCTGCATGTGCCGCCCTTTGGGCTGAAGGGGGAGCAGTCGGTTGGATCGCCGTTCTTTTGACCAGCGCGGGTATCTTCGTGACCTCGGATATCCCGCTTGCAGTCGGCAACATTTTGACTGCAAATCTTCACGGGCCTGCAAATGGATGGCTGGAAGAGACCGTTGCCGTACTGCTTACGCGTCCGGTGCCGCTCATTCTGCTGGCGTTGGGGATCTTCTATTTATGGATCTTCGTGTGCAGGTGCTCATCTGGACAGGTGGAATCTGCTGAGATAGAGCAGACGATCATCAGAGAAGAGGGTGGTTCAGTCATGAAAGCGACTCGTGCTACTCGGTTGATGCGCTGTGTTCCCATTTGACCAGTTGGCCGATCCCGCTTCACAGGGAGATGACCAAAGGGTAGCGGGCGGCCGATCTTGAAGAGTTTTCCTGATATAGATTAGTGGCATGGTCTCCCACCGCAGTCGGAAAACCTGAACCCGGCCTCGCTGCTAAGCGGGGGTTCCAATTCCGCCTGCATCCGTGCACCTCGCGCTGGCTGCTTGCAGTCTGATCATGCTTGTGTTCTGCATCATGGCTGCGCCAAGCGGCGCATCGCGGTTTAGTTTGCCCAAATTGAGACGGCACTCCTGCTGGTTGTTCCGCTTTTGATCCCCGCGGCGTTTTGTCACGAGCGCAAAGCATGGACGCGTCGGGACTCCTCGCTGATGCTTCCCTGGACCCTGGTGATCGCGCTCCTCGTCACGCAGGTTGCTCCTTCGGCAACAACTCATGCATTTCCATTGCGCGACCTGCTTTGGCGCCGTATAGACGAACATCTTAGGAATTCGCATTCCGGACATCATGGCATTCGCCGCGCGCTACCCTTTCCTCGATAGGTTGTCTACGATTCAGTTATGCATGGCTCCTCCACCCCCTTGACCCTCTGCGCGATCTTCCTGCCTTCCTTGTTGGGCAAGAAGGACGCGGCCCAGAGATTCATTCTCGCGAATGCAATCGGGTTTGTTCTGGCCCTGCCGTGCATGCTTCTTCTTCCCGGCGTTGGTCCGTGGGTGGGTTGGCACTTCGCACCAACCCCGCTACAGCAGGCCTGCCAGGCCAGTATTGCGTCTCTCCGAAGCGGATCGATTGCCGGGGACGATTCCTTCGGGGGAATCATCTGCTTCCCCTCTTTTCACGTGTTCTGGGCCCTGGTGTCAGCACATGCTCTTCAGCCTTTTCGTTACCTCCGGTATCCCGCAATCGTCGCGGCGGCTCTGATTACGTTGTCAACGCTGACCACAGGTTGGCACTATGGAATAGACGTAATTGGAGGCATCCTTCTTGCGGTTATGAGCACCGTGCTTGCCAGTTGGGTTTCGGCGCTCGGAAGCCGCGGGGCTTCTCGCGCAGAGTCGCCCAGAGAAGGAGCCCCCAATGGTCGCCCATGAATTGGCCAAAGCTGGCTTCAGAACGAGCTTTGGCCGGGGAAGGGAGAGGGCTTTTGACTTCTGGAATATGGCGATCGACCTGTCCAACCACATTCGTATGTGGTATCTACCCCTTTCGTGGGATGCACTTCTCTTGAGTATTGACTTCTAATTAAGTGAAGTGCTAGAACCTCTTGCACAACACTTGCTCAGAATGCTGAAAACCAGTCTCTGACTGGCACCCCAACCCAGGAATTGGAGAATTTGAATGAACGATCTAATGATCAAGATGTATGTGACCCTTAAGTCCGTCATGGCTCGGGAAGAAGGTCAGGATCTGGTCGAGTACGCGCTCGTCGTGGCCCTGATCGCCTTCGGAGCGATTGCCGGTATGTCGCAGCTTGCCACCGGCATCAACCATGCCTTCTCTGGCATCGCCACCACCCTCACCTCCGACGTCTAGTCGTAAGGTGCCGGGTAAGGCATCCAAGCAATTGGATTTACGAGCCCGAGCATTCAGCGACACACTACTCACTTGACAGCAGGGGCCCGGTAATTCCGGGCCCCAACCCTATTGGCAGAAGCAGAGCAGATATCACATAAGGAGCGGAAAATGAACACAATGCTGGGAAGTTTGTATTTCCGTCTGCGGAATCTCGCGGTTCGCGAAGAAGGTCAGGATCTCGTGGAGTATGCATTGGTTGTGGCCCTTATTGCCTTCGGTGCAATCGCTGGAATGTCGCAACTGGCACAAGGCATCAACAACGCGTTCTCTGGCATCGCAACCACCCTTACCATCCGACGTGTAATCGCCGGCTCCGAATCTAGCAAGGGATGGCGTACTATGCCGGCCTTGTCGGAAACTGCGCCTATAACGTCAAGATAAGCCACAAGTGCCCCTCAGCATTTGTGGCTAAACTTTTCTGGTTGGTGCTCTTCTTCCTCGAGAAGGTGACCTTGAGAAGGCAAAAAATAGTTTGACGTGTGGGGTTCCATCGAAAAGGGTGACCGCTTGAATGAACCGTAGAGAAGAGTCTTATTCAGCGGACCCATCCACTACACTTAATCAAGAATTCAGGCCAAATCGCAACCTCGATGATTACGTCTGCTCCAGCCTCGGGAACCAACGTCTCACTGATGGGCATTGAGGGATCCCTCACGATACTCGCAGTTGCAGTTTCCTTTGCTTGGCCGAATCTGTGCTCGGGGCTGATTTCAAAGCTGGAAAAGCACTTTCGGCGGCTTGCTCGAAGGCGGACCCAGTCAGTCGCGATCGTTGGCTTGACCGCGATCCTGCTGCGGCTCGCGATCCTGCCGCTTCACCCGGTCCCTCTCCCATCTGTTAGCGACGATTTCAGCAACCTGCTTGCTGCAGACACCTTCGCTCACAGGCACCTTACCAATCCCACGCCCGCGATGTGGGTCCATTTTGAGACGATCCACATCGATATGAAGCCCACCTACACGTCAATGTACTTCCCTGCCCAGGGGTTGGTGATGGCAGCGGGAATCGTGCTCTTTGGTCACCCCTGGTTTGGCATCCTGATTTTTGGCGGCCTGATGTGCGGTGCGTTGTGCTGGATGCTGCAGGCGTGGTTGCCGCCATCGTGGGCATTGCTGGGAGGGTTCCTGGCGGTGCTGCGGCTCGCCCTCTTCAGTTATTGGACGAATACCTATCACACCGCAGGGGTTATTGCTGCGCTGGGAGGAGCCCTGGTGCTTGGATCTCTGCCGCGATTCAAGAGGGGCGCGCGCTCAAAGCACTTGTTGCTGTTGGCTGCGGGGATTGTGATCCTCGTGCTCACGCCGTCCTTACGAAGGGCATGCTTCTGTGTCTTCCTGTGGCGGTTGTTCTTGGCCACTGGCTCTGGTCCGCGAAGGAGCCGGCAACCTGCTGGGTCGCTGCTTCGCAGGGTTCTTCCCGGCAGCGGGGCTGCTCCTCCTAGGTGCGGCGTGGCTGGGCTACTACGACAAACAGGCGTTCGGCAGCCCGTTCACTCTGCCTTACAGCGTGAACCGTGCCACGTACGCGATGGCCCCGTATTACGTGTGGCAGAAGCCTCGCCCTGAACCGGCCTACCGCCATGAAGAGATGCGGCGGTTTTATCAGATTGATGAGCTCCATGACTACAGGCGGGTCCACTCGTCTCTCGGGCTTTCCCCAGATGACTCTGATCAAAGCGGTCAGGGGGATTTACTTCTTCTCTGGCCTTGCGCTTCTCCCGCCCTTGTTTATGCTTCCCTGGGCACTCAGCGATCGTCGGATTCGCTTTTTGGTGGTGGGTCTTTGCGTTCTCGCGGTCGGGATGGCCCTCGAGATCTATCTCTTCCCACACTATCTTGCGCCTTTCACGGCTGCATTTTACGCAACAGGCCTGCAAGCGATGCGTCACCTTCGGCAATGGCGGCCTGGCGGCCAGAAGGTCGGCTTGGCGATCGCCCGCTATGCGGTGATCATCTGTGTCTTCATGGCCGGAATAAGACTATTCGATCGACAACTTCATTGTCCTGTTCCTGGGCGTCCGGTCTCTACATGGATCTGCAACTGGTTCGGACCGGATCACTTTGAACCCGAGCGCACGGTCGTGGAACGAATGTTGGAGAAGTACCCAGGCGGGCAACTCGCAATCGTCCGCTACTCGCCAACTCATGATCCGATCGATGAGTGGGTCTTCAATGAGGCTGACATCGATGGTTCCAAGATCATCTGGGCACGCGATATGGACGATGCCGGCAACCGTGAGGTGATTCAGTACTATCGCGACAGGAAAGTCTGGCTGGTTCAGCCGGACAGTGAAGCGGCAGAACTAACACCCTACCCCGTGTCGGACCAGGTTACCTCGGCGTCTCGGTGACAGGTTCGGCGAAGAGTAATGTGAGAATAGATAGAACCGGAGTGACCATGATCAACGGCAAGCGAATTGCAGTCGTGCTGCCGGCATATAACGCCGAGAAGACCCTGGAAATGACGGTTCGAGAACTGTCCGACGTTGTGGACATCAAGATTCTCGTCGACGATTCGAGCAAAGACCAGACTGCGCGTCTTTCGAGGCAACTTGGCCTGCACACATTCATACATAATGCCAACTATGGTTATGGCCGCAACCAACAGACCTGCTACCGCGAGGCTCTGGCCGCGGGGGCCGACATCGTCGTGATGCTGCATCCGGATTACCAGTACACCCCCTTGCTGGTTCCTGCGATGGCCGGCATGATTGCGAGCGGCGTCTATGATATGGTTCTCGCTTCACGTATTCTTGGCGGCGGTGCGCTCAAGGGAGGGATGCCCGTATACAAGTACATTTCGAATCGGTTGCTTACTGCATTCCAGAACATGTTTCTCGGCGTGAAACTCTCCGAATACCATACCGGCTTTCGAGCCTTTTCAAAAGAGCTGCTGGAGGCACTCCCGATCGTCGAGAACTCTTTCGACTTCGTTTTCGACAACCAGATGGTTGCTCAGGCGGTTATGTTCGGATTCCGGATCGGTGAAATCTCCTGCCCAACGAAGTACTTCGAAGAGGCATCATCCATCAATTTCAAGCGCAGTGTGCAGTATGGTCTCGGTGTAGTTGGCACTACCCTCGGGTTTGTTGCGCACAAGTTGCGAATTCGCCGGTCACCGCTCTACGAGCCCTCGGGAAAGAAGATGACTCACCCGTATTATTCGGAGCTCGGGAACCATTCGTAGATCTTTGAAGGTAAGGTAGAATGACGAAGCTGCGCCGCCTGAGCATATGGTTGATCCTGCTCTGTAATGGGTTCTCCATCATTTCAGGAGTTGCCCTGGACAGTTCTTCTCCGGCCGGGACGACGAATTTCAGGGCGGTTTATTATGGCGCACGTTGTCTGTTAAACCGCACCGATCCCTATAAGCCGAGCGAATTCCTGCGCATCTATCGCGCGGAGAGCGGGGTATCCCCGCGGGATCCTGGCAGGGCGGCTTTGTTTCTGAGGGCGGTGCCGATCTGTGTGAACCTGCCGACAACGCTCTTCCTCCTCGCTCCCCTGGCATTGCTGGGATGGTGGCCGGCCCACATCATCTGGCTGATTCTGATTGGCACGATCTTCACCTGCGCTTCTCTATTCGCATGGGATCTCGCGGTGGACTATGCGCCGATGGTGTCACTCGTTCTGATTTGTGCCCTGGCCATCGATAACGAAGTCCTCTTCATTGTGGGGAATACAGCAGCGATTGCAATTGGTCTCTGTGTGGCGGCCGTTTGGTGCTTCGTCAAAGGAAGATTTGCCTTCGCGGGCGTCGTATGTCTTGCGGTGAGCGTCGCGATCAAGCCCCATGATTCTGGCTTCGTTTGGCTCTATTTCCTGCTCGCCGGAGGCATCCTGCGTAAGCGGGCTTTGCAGAGCCTGGTTCTTACCGCGCTGTTGGCCATCCCCGCCGTTCTATGGGTCTCGATGATCGCGCCGGATTGGCGCCAGGAACTTCAGGCCAATCTCTCCACGACTTCGAGCCTCGGTGATATCAGTGACCCGGGGCCCGACAATGCCAGTCGAGGGATCACTGCTGACGTTCTCATCGATCTCCAAACCGTTGTTAGCGTCTTCAAGGACGAGCCTCGAGTCTACAATGCTGTGAGCTACCTGACCTGTGGTTCGCTTCTGATCGTTTGGTCGATTACGACCTTGCGATCACAAGCATCATCGCCGCGCATCTGGTTCGCGCTTGCCTCCATTGCCGCCCTGACGATGCTGGCAACATATCACCGACCCTACGACGCGAAGATCCTGCTGCTCACAATTCCTGCATGTGCACTGCTCTGGTCTGGAGGCGGCTTTGCCGGGCGACTTGCCCTCGGACTGAATGCAGCAGCCGTGGTGCTCACAGGGGACATTCCGCTGGCAATTCTTTCCAACGTCGACACGCACGTCGATGTTCATGGAATGGGCGTAATTGAGAAGATACTCGCGATTCCAGTGCTACGGCCAGCACCTCTCATATTGCTGACTTTGGCTGGCTTCTACATCTGTAAGTACTTTGAAAGCACGTTCGCTTCGAAAGATAATGCGGTTCAGGTGGCTCCGGAACCAGTACGAACTCGGTTGATTTGATTGTGCGGAACAGGATGGAAGAGAATGCACCTTGATACGAGCCCGGCCCAAGATTCACTGTTTCCAAATCACAGGAATTGTTTGATATGCGGGGAGTTCGGAAACCTCGTGAGCGGTTGAGCAGCTGATTCAGGTGATCTCGGTGCGAATGCGAGGCTGACACTGAAGAAGAAGCGAAAGAACGGTCTTACCCTGGTGCTTTCGGGAGCAGTGATCTTTCTTGTTGTCGGCGCTGCATGGAGCCGAACCGCTCCAATTGCGATGGGCGACTTCAAAGTCGTCTACTACAGCGCCCGATGCCTTCTTCGCAATGGCGACCCATATAACGGCCCCGAGGTAATGAAGGTCTACAATGCCGAAGGAAGGGAACTTGCATCGATGTCGGAGCGGAGTCGCGAGGTCATAACGCGCTTCTTTTATCCGCCCACCGCATTTGTCGTGACTGTCCCATTCGCGTTGGTGGGATTCGGTGTCGGTCACGTGCTATGGATGACTCTGTCAGGAGGCGGCCTCATTCTTTCTGCAGTTCTGGTGTGGGACCTGAGCAACGACTTGGCCCCCTTCGTGTCGAGCGCATTGCTCGGCTTTCTGCTGGTGAACAGCTTCTGGGCCCTCATGATTGGCAATTCATCTGTCATTGCCGTCAGTTTCTGTGTCGTGGCGGTCTGGTGCTTCATGAGGGAACGCTTCGTTTCTGCAGGAATTATCCTCCTCGCGCTTAGCCTTGCTCTTAAGCCGCATGACTCGGGTTTCGTTTGGCTCTTCTTTCTTCTTGCCGGTGGAGCATTTCGCAAGCGGGCTCTGCAAACCCTTGCTGTGCTCGCTGTTATTAGTCTCTCGATGTTCCTGTTGGTTATGAAGATTTCGCCGCATTGGATTCAGGAGATCCAGGCTAATGCAGCGACATTTTCGAGAGTTGGCGGAATTACCGATCCTGGTATAGCCGGTATGGCAGGCCGGAATATGGATTCGATCGTCGAGCTGCAATCCGTCGTCAGCGTTTTTTGGGAGAATCCGCGCACATACAACCTGATCACATATCTGTCATGCGGGGTGCTCCTGCTTGTCTGGGTTCTTGCCACGCTCTATCTTCGGCCCAGGGGAGGCAGAGTATGGATTGCTCTTGCAACCATTGCTCCGCTCTCCATGCTCCCGGTCTATCATTTGCAGCACGACGCCAAACTGATTATGCTCGCGATTCCGGGTTGCGCCTTGCTATGGGCGGAGGGCGGCATACTCGGGTGGCTCGCATTGTTGATCACCGGCGCGGGAATCGGAATCAATGGCGACATCTTCTCCGGGATTCGAATCATGCTAACGCACCGATTCCTGGTACCGGAGCCCAATCTACTGAGCAGAATGGTCACAGTGCTCTTTACCCGCCCCGGCCCAATCCTCCTGCTCGTCATGTCGGTTTTCTACCTTTGGGTGTACTTGCACCGCGGATTCGAAGAAACAGGGGTGCCGGCGGTTACGAATGAGTCGACAGATAGCCCAGAGTCGATCTCCTCGGACAATGTGGGAAGGGAGAGTGGACGCACGCACGTGCGAGCGATAAAACTGCAGCGTATTTCCAAGAACAAGGCATCTGGCTTATTCCCTTCATTCGGCTCCGAAACCGGTGTGCACAAGGAGAATTCAAACTGATGGAAAGATCGTTTCGGCGATTGAACGAACCTAATGAAATTCATCTTTGGCAGAACCTTGCAATTTTCGTGGTTACTTGCGCGCTGATCATCTCCAGGCGACCGGATGCGATATTTCACCCGCAATTCTGGGCGGAAGACGGTCGTGATATGGTTTGCCGATGCATACAACCTGGGATGGTGTCCTGCACTATTTCGTACCTAGACGGGTTACTTTCTGACCCTGCCACGACTCGCAGCTGCATTGGCGTTGCTTGTGCCGTTTTCGCGTCGCCCCTGCTACTGAATCTCGTTGCAATTGCAATTCAGGCTCTCCCCTGTAAACATTCTGATTCGTCTCGCTCTTCAGCCTGGGGAACCCTCGGCGTCCGCGCTATGCTTGCCGCGGCATTCATAGGGCTCCCGAGCAGCCCCGAGATCCATGCCAACATCACGAATGCACAATGGTTGCTCTCCTTCTCCGCCTTCCTTCTAATCGTCGCGTCCCCTCCAAAGAGTCTTTCAGGCGAGCTGTTCGATCTGGCGGTCATTCTGCTTTCCGGGCTGACGGGGCCATTCTGCCTCTTCCTCGTGCCCATTGCGGCTATCTGGCATATCGCGATCGCGAGCCATGGCGACGAATCCCTGTGTATGTCCTTGCAGTTTCTTCACTCCTGCAGGCTTCGGCACTTCTTTTTGTGAGCCCTACTGCACGCGCTCAGTTTGGCGTGCTCGGCCCCACCCCGGCTGTTTTTGTCCGGATAATTTCGGGCAAACGTATTTCTAGGAAGCTTGATCGGGAGCGAACCAGCTGGCGATCCAATGGGGTAAGGGCTTCTTTCTGTTCCTTTTGCTTGTCGCGGTTGGAGGCATCGCCTTCCTCGCGCTAGCATTTATACGATCGACGCTAAACATGAGGCTCTTTGTCATCCTGGCGTTTATGATCTTTGCTGCCTCTCTTATCTCTCCTTCGGGATATGCTCCTCCCGGAACGACAAGATGGGAGCTGGTAGCCGGGGCCAGCGCTGTCCGGTATTGGTTCCTGCCGACTTTGGCCTTCGTGTGGCTGATGATCACAGCTCGCCAGAAGGGAGATGCAGCTCTGAAGGTCATCTCGACTACTCTGCTATGCCTGCTTTGCTTCGGTATCGCAGCGCGATGGAGACGCGCCCCATTGCAGGATTTTCATTTCTCTGAAGCCGTAGCGCGCTTTGAATCCGCGCCTGCGGGAACTCCCGTCGTTATTCCGCTGAACCCCGAAGGATGGTCCATGCGGCTTGTGAAGAAGGCAAGCCGGTAAGTCGCCGGAAAATATCGCCAATTCATGCCCGAGCAGAGTCGATAGAAGCAGATTCCAGTGCCCGGGCTACTCGGCTTTCACCCTCTCTTGGAATCGTGAGTGCGGCACAAACTCGACCACTCTCACGGCATCAAATGTTCCCAGCGTGTGGACGTCAAAATTGCTCGAGGCCTGCCCTTCAATCCAATCGAGAGTGTCGGAAGATTCCGCGTACGCAAGGACAAGAAATCGCTCCTTCTTGCCTGCGGCTTCTTGAAGGAATGCGGAAGCGATGCGCACTGTCTTCTTTCCGAATGTACGAGGCAAGCCAACAACAGGTGCACTCAACTTATAGTAGGTCAGGCTTGGGAACAGGGTACTGTCATAAACCTCTTCTCCGACGGGCATCGGCATGAAATTGGATTCTGGAAGATCACTGCACATCAAAACGGGGGCATGATCGGCTGCGGTATTCCTTTGTGTAAAGTCAGTGGCATATTTCCAAGTGTAGCCATGTGCGTTCCATCGCGGAGAAGCCAACGAATAAAGAGCCGTGGCTGTGACAAGGAATAGCAAAACGCACTACGCAAATTCGGCGTGCTCGATCCTTTTGATGACGAACCCGTAGCACAGCGCCAAATCCTGGAATAGCGACTAACCTGTATCTCGTCACAAAAATATGGAGCGGCGTCAGAGCGCTAACGCCGAAAAGGATGAGAAGCGGGATCAGCGCAAGTGAGCAGCAAAAAAGGAGACGCCACCACTCGTGGTCCCAATGCCATCCGGTCTTCTGCGGGGGCGTACGGAGAGCAATGATAATCAGAGCGAATCCGAGCGAGACCAGGAGCGGAAAGGGGCAGAATGTCATGAACAGATCCAGAAGAGTCGGGGCCTCGTGAAACGGGTGAGTGCCGCTCGAGTGTGACATGTACAGGATCCCGGGAATCACAGGTATAAACGCAACGCAGAACGCCCCGGTTGCAATGGCGAGTTGACGCCAGGGGACTCTCTGCTGGTGTTCTTCGAAAAGGCGAAGCTTATGACGAGGGCGGGAAATATCACTGCAAACAAGAGTTGAAAGTAGACAATAATTGCGGTAGATGCGCCAAAGAGAGCGGCCAATCCGAGGGACGAACTGCGGCGTAGGCGGACAAGGATATACATCGTCGCGCAAATTGCCAGCGCCCCGAACGCATAGGGGCGAGCATCGATTGCCGCGAAGCACACGATTGGATGGACGACAGAAGACGACTGCAACCGTAATCGCAATTTCCCGCGTGAACAGTTCACTTGCTGTGCGGTACAAGAAATAGACGGCACCAAGCATCGCGAGCAATCGGAGGGAATCCTGAGAGCGATTTCGCTGGTGCCGAGAACCCTTGAACTGAGCCAGAGAATGTAGTAGTACGCGGGGAATGAATATCCCCCCATCCGGGGCAGGACATGCCAGAAGCCACTCTTGATGAGGTAGAAGGAAACTGTCTCGTCGAGCCACAAAGGAGAACGAAACGGGATCAACCACAGAGCGATCGAAACTGTCAGAGCCGCTACAAGAATCGCCCACTTCACATAGGTCCGCGTGGAATCGCCAGAGTCAGAATGGAGGTCTTTCTCTTGGTGCAACCCGATCATAACCTGAGATTCAGAATGTGAAGATGACACCGTGTCGCGCTCCCTTCCAGTCCCGCCCTACGTATTAGTTGATTCCTGGCGAACGTCGTTCGTCCTTGACCCAGCCATTCTCACAGCTGCCAATACGACACTAGCCGATGCTGCAACAGCAAAGCACGTCACAGTTCCTAGTATTCGATTTGACAAAGCCCATTGCCCTGCAATCGCCGAGGGAGTTCCAAGCATATTTAGAACAGCCACAGATGTGAATTCGTTGATCCAAGCGCTCCCGGGGTAACTGCTGCGATTCCAGCTATCAATACGAATGGCATTGCCGCAGCAATCTGCCAGAGCGGAATGGTGGTGCCTACAGCCTCCGCTGATTGATATCCCATAAGCACAATAACGCCGAACCTAATTTGAGAGAGCACAATCAGACGGCGCGCCAAATTTACACTCAGGAAGTTGGACTCATCCTGTTGAGCTATCTGTTGCAGAGCGGGTCGAATGCGGCTAACTGCGGGTCCCTTCCTCAGCGCAAGACAGGCAATCCAGCGGATCAGCCTGACACACGTCGCTGCAGACAAGATGCCAAGCATTACGACGCCAAGGGCACAAAACGTCCAAGTTAATGCCTTTCCCTTGAATAAGCCGGTAACCACCGTGGCGGCAACAAACAACCCGTAGGCGAACAAATCGAAGCTCTGCTCAAGCAGAGTGCCCGCCGTCCCCCTCTTGAATGGCCGACCGCGAAAGTGGGTGCCAAGCGTCCGTGCAGAAACCATTCCCAGTTGGGCAGGAAGAATGAGGGTCAATGCCATACCCACACTGCTAACAGCGAAAGATTCAGACCTGGAAGGCACAAGGTCCGAGGGGCGGCGCACGGCTTTGTCAATGCTTCGCCACTTCTCGGTGGAAAGGTAGACAACAATTGCATTCAGCGTCATCAATTTCGCGAAGACAAACCAGCTGACCTGTCGAAGCTGATTGAAGACTGAACGCAAATCAATCCTGCTCACGCGCACTAAAGCCGCGATCAATACAATTCCCAGAGCCGTTGAGATAAACAGGAGGAGTCCACGCCTGAATGCCATTCAAGACACCTTTTCAATTTCAACGATTTAACATCAAGAGTTTCAGCCGTGGTTGGACGCGCTCGATTATCCTCGAGTCTCTGAGGTATCTGTACCACTCCGACGGGGTCAAACCGACCAGTTGCAGAAGTGTCGGAATTAGGTGAGCAGGTTCCCCGCGAGAAACTGAGGCCAGCGAGGAGTTCACTGCGAACGAGGCATTGGCGACTCGCTGCAATCTTCGACTCTGTTGGCTGCTGATTGTTCTTCTGGCAAATGGCGATTAAAGACGGTGGAAAGCTGCTCGTGTCCATTCGCCGGGTTCGATCCGACGAGCCGAGGTTTGGGAATGTGGATGAATGCGAAAGGCCGTCAGCGGCTGAGCGATGAATCGGACAGTCCCCATTTTCCCAAGTCGGAGCCACAAGTCCCAATCCGCAGTATGCCAGAGAGAAGCGTCCATTCCGCCGGAATCGAGGACCGCGCGCCGTCTGAACACTGGTGCTGGCATCCCGATAAAGTTCTGAACAAGCAGGTGCTCCAATAGGACGTCTGACGAGACATCCCCTTCCGGGAGGGGGCAAGTCCAGAGCCCGAGATTCTTTCCGTTCGGGCCAACGAAAATGGAATTGCTGATGATCAGTACACCGCCGAAACCCTCAGCCGCGCTTTGAAAACGAGCCATTCTTTCGGGCATCCAAAGGTCGTCATGGTGGAGGAAGCATGCCCATTCGCCTTTAGCATTCTGCAAGCCAAGGTTGCTTACCGCTACCCAGTTTCCGATCCTGCCCGCCTCGATGATCTGTATCGGTAGGAACTTCTCATATCGCTTTACTATTTCAAGTGTGCTGTCGGATGATCCGTCGTCTACAACCACCAGCTCGATTGCGTTACTTCCTTGTGCACACACACTATCAAGTGCCGAAGCGATGTATCGCTCACCGTTGTAGACAGGCATGATCACCGACAAAAACATGTGCGAACTCTACCGTTTGACCGGACAGCAAAAGCTTCGGTTTCGAGCCCTCGCCTGAACGGGCAATCAAACTCGGAAGCAGCGAAAGTACTAGCGTGGTAAGCTCGTCACACGCCATATTCGTTGTGCAAGATTCACGGCGGATTCCACATAGCTCTTGCTGCTCGTGTAATAACACCAAAGAGTGTCAATGAGGGGAGTCTTAAAAGCAATGAGGTCCAGGCCTGACCTATCGCAGAGCTCTGCAAGGGATTCTCTGCTCAGAAAATTAAGATGCCTGGGAAGATCCAGTAATGCCCAATACTGTCCAAAGAAAGCCCCCTTTTCCACGCCGCACCGAGTTGGTATCTGTATCAACGCGATCCCGCCGGTTCGCAGATAACATGCCGAGTTGACCAGAGCCTGCAACGGATCCTCAGGTGCTCCAGAATCGACCAGAGCACATGACGTCGAATGTTCCATTCTCCCAGATCCCTGGAACGAAATCACCGGTACGGCGCCATCCCGACTCGGCGCAGAGCATTAGCATGGTCGGCCTAGATTCATTGGCCCTTCGATCCAAGCCCAACTGCGTGCCGAGATCAAGGAATTCGCCTGCTCCGCACCAATCGCTACAAATCTTCACCCGTTTGCATTCTGTTCAAGCGCCATATCCTTCGCCAAGTTGTTATCTCGCGAAGCACGCGCCAAATCGAGAGCTTCCTCTGTCTCCATGCCAGCCTGTATGGCGCATAACCGATTGCATAGGCCCGAGACAGCTCCCCAGGCTCCGGCAGTGGATTCTGCATGACGTGGCCACAAGACAAGCAACGTCTGAGTTTGAATCGAGACAATGCGGCGATAAAGACGCTCCGTCTCGAAGAACAGCCCCCGATCGCCCGAACAGCCAACTTCACGGATCCTGCTCTGGATCTGGGAACTCTCCTCCTATGACTCAGTAAGGCTCCAGTTTCTGGCGACTGACAGCATCTTCCCCATAAAGCGCCCGAAGAGACTCCTGGCATCGCGTGTTGCATATTTATCAGGTCCGAAGAGGCGTCTGATCACGGACCTCCGGCTCGATCATTTCATTCCACCCTGAAGGAAAATCATCTAGCGCCGCCTCAGGCCGAGAATACTCAGGAAGAAGCTGCTGAAGACGATTTGAACACCCAGCGTCAAGGAAAACACCGACGGCATGACGAGACGGAGCATATGTTCAGGGTGCAAAGCGCCAAAACTCGAGCGTGCCCAATTAGACACGGCAAAGATTGAACCGCCGAGTCCGGCAGCGATAAGCAGACCCCCTAAAACTAATCCTGTCTCAAGCTTGAACCAGCGAAAAGCCCGGGTCAAGCGGGGATCCTCCGGGAGCAACCCTTCAGTAATGGCGAACACCTTGGTAAATGTGGCAAACGCTACCAACTGGAATCCCAGCAGGATTGCAACGAATGCGTAGAGTAGAGTGTGGACGTCGAGCCCGATTCCATAAATCACGCGGGGACCAGGCATCAAAAGGACACAACCTGCCAGTCCGGCCAGAATGAGAACAATCCCCGGGTAAAGGAATAGCCAGCGAGGGCTATACATCAGCAAGAATCGAAGGTGGCGCCAACCATCCCGCCAGGTTCTCAGGTGCGGGGGACGGCTGCGACCATCAGGAGAGAGCGTGGTGGGAACTTCGCTGACCCGCATCTGAAAGAGGCTCGCCTTGACCACCATTTCGCTGGCGAACTCCATGCCGGTCGATCGAATGTCCATGCGCTCGAATGCATCCTTTCTGAATCCGCGGATGCCGCAGTGGAAGTCCCCGCACGGTGAGCCAAAGAACAGCTTTCCAATCCAGGTCAGGACGGGGTTGCCAAGATACTTGTGGAGCGCCGGCATTGCATTCTCCGCGATTCCTCCCTGGAACCGGTTGCCCATCACCAGGTCGGCGCCAGCTCTCAGCTGATCTAGAAATCGGGGGATGTGCCGAAAATCGTAACTGTCATCGGAGTCCACCATGAGCACATACGTACCAGAAGCGGCGAGAATGCCTCCTTTGAGGGCATTCCCGTATCCCTTTTGGCTCACGTAAACGACCTTCGCGCCTTCGGACTCGGCGATCTCAACGGAGCCATCGGTTGAGCCATTGTCGGCAACGATGACTTCCCCTGCAATACCTGCTTCGCGGAGCGATGAGTTCGCTTTGCGAACGCATACCCCAACAGTTTCCCGTTCATTGAGGCACGGCATTACCACTGACAATTCAATCGGTCGCTCTGAGTTTGTTTGGGATTTGTTCTCCCGATTATCGAGCGGGAAATTCTGCCTACCGAGAGTTGAGGCCATGGGAAGCATTCTCGACCTCTGCGCTGGTCTCGAGAGACGAGTCGCAATGAATTCGTGAGCTCAATAGTTTCGCGCTTGAACCAAGATATACCATCAAATCACTAGCGGACGGTAGACCTTTCTGCGCGAGTCCCACATTAGTTGCAGGAATGATAAACGCGAATGAGGGTTTCCGGAACAAATGCCTGACGAGACCGCCCCGGCTTCGAGCAGTTCGTCCGCTGAGCGAGGCAAGACCACATCTGCGGCCCGCTGGGACCGGCTGGCTCATATCTCCGCTGATAAACTCGTTACCGTGCCTGGCCAAGAAAAACCGCCCGTCTTCCTGCTTGACGCGATGTCGTTCATCTTTCGCGCCTACCACGCGATGCAGCGCAGCCGCCCCATGTCAACGCGGTCGGGGCTGCCGACCGCTGCCACCTACGTGTTTGTCAACATGATCAAGAAGCTGCGCCAGGACTTCTCCCCGCGCTACTTCGCGGCAGTCTTCGACGTGAGCGGCGCGGTCTTTCGCGACGAGCGGGCCCGCGCGATCGGCACTCTCCGCAAGTGGAACTCGAAGTCTCAGAGCTTTGAGGATGTGAGCTACGACGGCTACAAGGCCAAGCGCGAAGCCATGCCCGAAGACCTGCGTCGCCAGATTCCTTATATACGCCGCTCGCTCGATGCCCTTCGCATTCCCATCCTTGAAGCAGAGGGCTTTGAGGCCGATGATGTGATCGGCACCCTGGCTCGCGAAGCGGCCGAGCGGGAGCATGAGGTCTTCATCGTGTCTGGCGACAAGGACATGATGCAGCTTGTCACGCGAGCAGGTGAAGGTCCTGAATCCGCAGAAGGACAACCTGATCCTGGATGCAGCGAAGGTCACCGAGACGCTTGGCGTGCCTCCTGAGAAGGTGGTGGACGTCATGGCCCTGCGCGGAGACACCATCGACAACATCCCGGGAGCGCCTGGAATAGGCGACAAAGGAAGCGTAGAGCTGATTGTTCAGTTCGGCAGCGTCGAAGCAGTGCTTGACCGCACTGCCGAGGTTAAGCGCAAGAGTTACCGCGAATCGCTCGAGCAGAATCGCGATGCAGTTCTTCTCTCGAAGGAACTCGTCACCATTGACTGTCATGTGCCACTGGAACTGAATTTGAACGCCATGGAGACTCAGGAGCCGGACATCGAGGCCTGTCGCGAGCTTTTCAGCGAGCTTGAATTCACTTCGATGCTTCGCGATCTGGCCCCGTCTGCGAGCGCGCCGGCAACGGAGCTCATCGACCAGCCAACAGTCGAGCAGTCCAAGGCCTTTTACGACGCGGCGCAGCAGCACGGGTTCGCATTTGCGCTGGCCGCCGAAGAGCCCACGGAAGAAGAGCCGGAGAACGAGGATGCAGTGCCGCAGACTCTCTCTCTTCTTGACGTTGTGGAAGAGGCCGAGAAGAAGACGCGATCCAGCGTTGGCGTGTGTGCCGATCCCGACAGGGCGCTTTGTCTGCCTCTTACCCCTGAGCTGCGTTCGCTCTTCGAGGATGAGGCAGTTCCAAAACGCGTCCACGATCTCAAGCTGGCGCTGCACGTTCTGGGCGGGCTCGACGTGGCAATCCGAGGCACCGTGGACGACAGCATGCTGCTCTCCTACGGCCTCAACCCGACGCACGCAACCCAATCGCTGGCTGACGTGGCCGCTCGTCACAACCAGCCTGCGCCGAACTTCTCTGCCAGCGGCAGCCGCAGCAACGCAGGCGCTGGTCCCGTTGCTTCGCGCCGAAGCAGACCGCAGCAAGAGTTACGCGCGTTTATGAGGACATTGACCTGCCGCTCGCGCCGGTGCTCTATCGCATGGAGAAGAACGGTGTCCGCATTGACACCGCTGTTCTCGACGGCCTTTCGAAGCGGTTCGCCGCCGAGATGGAGCGCGTAGGCGAGCAGATTTTTTCGCTTGCAGGACGCCGCTTCAATATCAACTCACCCAAACAACTTGGCGAGGTTCTGTTCACCCACATGGGGCTTCCTGCCCCTGTTGTTCGGGGCAAAGGCAAGGCTATCTCCACTGCGCAGGACGTGCTTGAGCAGCTGGCTGAGACAAATGAAGTCCCACGTCTAGTCCTCGAGTTCCGCCATCTCTCGAAGCTCAAATCGAATTACGTCGATTCGCTTCCGCTTCTCGCTGATGCTGAATCGCGAGTCCACACAACATTCCAGGCCGCAGCCACTTCAACCGGACGTCTCTCTTCCGTCAATCCGAATCTTCAGAACATCCCCATTCGGACCGAGCTGGGGCGCGAAATTCGCGCTGCTTTCGTTGCGGCGCCCGGGCACTCAGCTCCTTTCGGCCGACTACTCGCAGATCGAGCTGCGCCTTCTCGCGCACTTCAGCGGCGATCCGCTTCTGGTCCGGGCCTATCAGGAGAACGAAGACATTCACACCCTGACCGCCAGCGAAGTCTTCGGTGTTCCGGCTGCCACCATGGACAAGGAGACGCGCAACCGCGCGAAGGCCGTCAACTTCGGCATCGTGTACGGCATCTCGCCGTTCGGCCTGGCGGCGCAGTTGGGGATTCCGCAGGCAGAGGCTCGTGCCTACATTGACCGTTACTTTGCGCGCTATCAGGGAGTGAAGGCTTTCATCGAGAGAACGCTTGAGACCACACGTCGCGAGGGAAGCGTTCGCACCCTGTTTGGCCGCATGCGTCCGATTCCCGATATCGAGAGCCGCAATCCGAATCAACGCGGATTTGCGGAGCGCACCGCCGTCAACACTCCGCTCCAGGGCACCGCCGCCGACCTTATCAAGCTTGCTATGATCGCTCTCGACCGCAAGCTCACCGAGCGCAAGCTGAAGACCCGGATGGTGCTGCAGGTTCATGACGAGCTTCTCTTCGAAGTCCCCGAAGCTGAGACGGCCGAAGTGGAGCAACTTGTCCGCGCCGAGATGGAGGGCGTCATCAAGCTGAATGTGCCTCTCGTGGCTGACCTTGGCTTCGGCCCGAACTGGCGCGATTTGTAGCGTCCACAAGATCACCGAGGTCATCAAGGAAGGTCATTTTCTTCTCGAACATAAAGACTGACAAGAGCTCTATTAGCTTGGGAATTACCTTCGAGCGAAGTCCGATCTCTGTGTTGTCATCGGCCTTGCCCACGGCTGCTAGACTCGGGCAGAGGATCCCCATGCAAAGCAGCATGACCCCCTTCCGAACTTTGAGCGGAGGTCAAAGAACAGAACCCCAAAGTCAGAATCAATCGGTCGGCGAAAACACCATTGTCTTCGCTGTCCTCGGTATCTTTGCCGTTCTGCTTGCACTTATCACATCAAGACACGAAATGTACCTTGATGAAGCGCAGGCGTGGCTCATTGCCCGCGACAGCCGCAATCTTTTCGACCTCTTCCACATTCTGCACTACGAAGCGCATCCGGCTCTCTGGTACCTCCTGCTCTTTGTTCCGGCTCACATTTCGTCAAACATGGTCTTGGTGCAGTGCATCAATTACGCACTGGCGATCGCGATGGCATGGTTGATACTCTCCTCGCGCAACCTGCCTGTGCAGATCCGGGTCCTGCTGGTTTTCGGCCTATCTATCTTCTTCACCATGGGAGTTCTGGCACGGAGCTACATGCTGGGAGGAGTTCTTTTGCTGGCGGCGGCGCGTTGTCTTTTGGCGCGGCGTCGACGACATTGGCTCGCCATGGTTCTTCTTGCGCTCGCAATCAACACTCATTTCTTTGCGATTCCCGTAGCGCTGTGCATCTTCGTATGGCTTTACTGGCTTTCGCCTGTTCCGGACTGGACAGGAGCCGTTGAAAAGCTGAACGACACGCGATTCCGAGTCTCCGCAGCGCTGCTGGGCATCGCCGTGATTACTTTCTACTTGACGGTGCGTCCTGCGCAGGATATCTCGACACATTACCCGATTGCTGGAGCAACGACCATCGACTATCTCGTGCTGGCCATAGGAAGGGTCTGGCGCTACTTTATTCCGTTTGCCCCGAGCATTTCTAGCGCGCTGAATGGCCAACCGTTCTTGACGCCGACGTCATTCGGAGACGCATTTCTGACTCTTGCTTTTTGGTGCGTGGCGATCGCATTGCTCCCCGGAAGGCGGAGCCGGTGGTTCATGATCTCGGCTTCAGTGTTGTGGATGACAGCCGTGGTCGCAACGGTCCATATTCCTCTTGAAACGCACAGCTCTTACATGGTTGTGGCTTACGTGATTGCTTTGAGCATGAACGCCGATGAAGCCGACAATCGGTCCTGGCTCCCTGCTTACATAGCCCAACCGGTTCTGTTGCTCATTCTCGCTATGCAGATTTCTCTTTGCCTGAACTACTGCGCGGAGGAATGGCAAAAGCCGTTTTCGGGAGCGAAGGCAACTGTAGAATGGTTAAAACGCTCCGGACTTTCTCAGCGGCCGCTCGTGATTCAGCCGGAGATCTCTGCACCGACAATTATCGGGTACATGGGCATCAAATCGGCTTATCTTCCAAGTTGCTCCTGCAATCACTCGTTCGTGCCCTATCGGCAGGGTTGGGATCAGGAGCGGCAGGTTACTGGAGAAGAACTCCATGCGCTTCAGAGCCAGTTTGGTGCGGCTCCGGTGTTGATCTCACAATGGAAACTCGCATCGAGCGACCTCGAGCACCTGGGTTTGCGGCTGCTCTACACTTCGCCGCACGGTTGGGCTTGGGATAATGAGAATGTCTTCGTGTATGGATATGCAGGCGAAGCAGTCACAACCTATGCGGGAGCCAACCAATGAAGCAGGGAACTGCCATCATTATCGGGGCGGGACCAGCGGGATTGACGGCTGCGATTGAACTTCAGCGTCACACTGGAATCAAGCCCATCCTGCTCGAGGCCGGCGACCAGGTCGGCGGTCTCTCGCGCACCGTTGTCTACAAGGGCAACCGCATGGACATTGGAGGCCATCGCTTCTTCTCCAAGTCCGACCGCGTGATGCAGTGGTGGCTCGACCTGATGCCCATCGAGTTCGGCGCAAGTGGTGACGGCGAACTTCGCTACCAAGGCCAGCAAAACACCGTTCCGTCCGCTTCCCACCAGGCAGATCCGCAGACTGAAGATCTTGTCATGCTGGTCCGCAGTCGCAAGAGCCGCATTTACTTCATGCGCCGCTTCTTCGACTACCCAATCCGTCTCACGGGCGACACACTCAGGAAGATGGGGCTGGTCCGCACCCTTCGTGCGGGCGTCAGTTATATGCGCTCCGCCTTGCTGCCGCGACCTGAGGAGCGGACTCTCGAGGACTTTCTGATCAATCGCTTCGGCAGGCAGCTCTACCTCACTTTCTTCAAGTCATACACAGAGAAGGTCTGGGGCGTTCCCTGCAATGAAATCAGCGCGGAGTGGGGTGCTCAGCGCATCAAGGGCTTATCGCTCAAGAGCGTGGTGACCCACTTTCTGGCCAAGACGTTTCGCTCGCGCCGCGATGACATCGCACAGAAGCAAACGCAGACATCTCTCATCGAGAAGTTCCTTTACCCAAAGCTCGGACCCGGCCAGCTGTGGGAACACGCTGCGGAACTCGTGGTTCAGCGCGGTGGAGAGATCCATCTTGGCATACAGATTGATCGAATTGATGTCGAAGGGAACCGGGTCCTTGCGATTGAAGGCGTGAACTCATCGGGTGAGCGCCTGACCTTCGCGGGAGACTACTTCTTTTCGACAATGCCTGTGCGCGACCTGATTCGCGGCCTCTCAGTGCCGGCGCCGAACGAAGTCACCCAGGTTAGCGAAGGCCTTGTCTATCGCGATTTCATCACCGTAGGCCTTCTCGCAAGAAAGCTGAGGTTGACGGAAGCGGACGGAAGCCTGCTCAAGGACAACTGGATCTATATCCAGGAGCCCGATGTTTTGATTGGCCGGCTGCAGATATTCAACAACTGGAGTCCCTGGCTCACGAGCAGCAAGGACAAGGTCTGGATTGGCCTCGAGTACTTTTGCAATGAGACCGATCCAATCTGGAAGCTATCGAAAGAAGAGATGGCAAGATTTGCGGTTGCCGAGGTTGAGAAGATCGGAATTCTCAGCGCTGAAGACGTGGAAGACTCACACGTCGTGCGCGTCCCCAAGACCTATCCTGCGTATTTTGGCAGCTATGACAGGTTTGATGTGATTCGTAACTACATCGACAGTTTCCAAAACCTGTTTCTCATCGGCCGGAACGGCATGCACAAATACAACAACCAGGACCACTCGATGCTCACTGCCATGACCGCTGTCGAGAACGTCGTCAACGGAATCACGGCAAAGAACAACATCTGGGCAATCAACACTGAGATGGAGTACCAGGAAGAAAAGAAGGCCGCGAACTAAGCTCCGAGCTCCATGCGAATCGCGTCTGCAATTGCCTCGGCGTGCCTTCGCATCTCCTCTTCACTCTCCGCTTCGATCATGACCCGCGCCAGGGCCTCTGTTCCTGAATAGCGAATGACCACGCGCCCTGAGTCCTTCAACTCTTCTTCCGCCGCGCGAATCCGAGCCGCTACGGCGGGAATTCCCTCAAGCGGTCTCTTTTCACGCACTTTCACGTTCACGATTACCTGGGGGAACACCTTCAAGTCCGACGTGAGTTCATCAATGCTATTTCCGCTGCGCGCAATCAGGTCCAAAACGACAAGGGATGTAAGCAGCCCGTCACCAGTTGTGGCAAGGTGAGGGAAGAGAATGTGTCCGGACTGTTCTCCTCCAAGTGCGGCGTTGTGCTGTTGCATCTGTTCCAGCACGTAGCGATCGCCGACCGGTGCGCGCAGCATGCGAATGCCAGAACGCTTCAGCGCCGCTTCCAGTCCCATATTCGACATCGTTGTAGCCACAACGACATTCCCTGTCAGCAGGCCGCGTTCCTTCAGGTCACGAGCCGCCATCAGCAGAATGGCGTCCCCGTTCACCACATTCCCGTTTGCGCCAGCCAGCATGCAGCGGTCGGCGTCGCCGTCAAACGTCAGTCCGAAACTCGCACCGCGTGCCTGCACCTCCGTAGCAACCCACTCCGGATGCAGTGCCCCGCAACCGTTATTGATGTTGCGACCGTCGGGAGTGATATTCAGAAGCGTGAACTCTTCAGGGATCCTTGCGCCGAGCCGTGCAAACAGTTCCGGCGCCACTGCGGCGGCCGCGCCGTTCGCGCAGTCCGCCACGATGCGCAGCCCGTGCAAACGCAGGGCGGGTACGCAATCGATCAGAAACTGAATATAGTCTTGCGCGAGCGCATGGTTGTCTTCAACGCCGGGCAACGCGTTCGGGTCCGGCGCTTTCACGTCCGCCGCGTGTCGTTCAATCTCCTGCTCAATTGCCAGTTCCACTGCGTCCGGTAACTTGAATCCATCACCGCCGAAGAGCTTGATCCCGTTATCGCGCCATGGATTGTGCGAAGCGCTGACGACGACTCCCGCATCAAAGCCGTGTGTCCGCGCCAGAAATGCCACTGCAGGTGTCGGAACGACGCCGGCGCTCTCCACCCTCATGCCAGCTTCCCGCAAGCCTGCGGCGAGCGTCGCCGCGATCCAGCCGCTCGATTCACGGGTGTCCCGCCCCAGGATCACCTTCGGAGCAGCTTTCCCGGCAAGGGAGTGCCCAAGCGCCAATCCCGTTGCGTAAACCGTCGTTGCATCCAGCGGTACTTCACCCGCAATTCCTCGGATGCCGTCCGTTCCAAATAGTCTGCGTGCTCTAGCTTCGCTCATATCCTCGCTTCTTGTGCGGTTTCTCTCGCGCGATTGTCTCCACCCGGCTGGTAAACTCACCATCACTCAGGCGGGTCTTCAACATCTGACCTGCAGAGACCTGCGCTGTCCCTCTGATCACCGTGCCATCGACGCCCAGCACCAGTGCGTATCCACGCTCCAGCACCGCTAAGGGCGAAAGGGAGTGCAAGCGCGCATCGAGCGCGCTTAGTTGGGCTCCGTTTGCGTGCAACGTCCGCTCAAGCGACCGATCCAGCCGCGTGACGCCTGAGTTCAGCCGCTCGCGCGTCTTACCAAGCCTCTGCCTCGGATCGTGATGCAGAACGGCAGCCGCCAACTCCGCCACTGCATGCCGTCTTTGATGCAGAAGACTGCTCACCAAAGACTCCATGCCGAACGCGAGATCATCGAGTCTCTGATCGAACCGCTGCAGCGTCGCTGAGATGCGCCACTCCGCGCGAATCACGTTCAAACGATCAAAACGCTGATGTGCATGCAGGAGCTGAAACCTCGTCGCGCGCTCAAGACGGCTTGCCTGAGTTGCCACTCGCTCTGCGATGCGGTGTTGGGCTTCCGTGATCAGTTCCGCTGCGGCCGAAGGCGTGGGCGCCCTCAGATCCGAGACAAAATCCGCAATCGTGAAATCCGTCTCGTGGCCGACTGCTGAAACCACCGGCAGCTTCGATGCGGCTATTGCGCGCGCCACACGCTCACTGTTGAATGCGCTCAGATCCTCGAGAGACCCGCCGCCACGTGCGATCACAATCAGGTCCACCGCAGCGATTGCATTCAGATGCGCCAGAGCTGCCTCAATCTCCGCGGCGGATTGCTCGCCCTGGACAGAGGCTGGGACGAGCAGAACGTTCAGGCCGGAATGTCTGCGCTTCACGATATTCAGGAAATCTCGAATCACCGCGCCGGTTGGCGACGTAACAATGCCGACCGTCCGCGGGAAGGCGGGCAGGGCTTTCTTGCGCTCCGCGTCGAACAGGCCTTCGGCCTTGAGTCGTTCCTTCAGCTGCTCAAATGCCAATTGCAGCGAGCCGGCGCCAACCGGCTCAATCATCTCCCCAACCAGCTGCAACTGCCCTCGCTGCGCGTATACGCTTACCCGCCCGCGCACCAGCACGTGCAATCCGTCTGCGGGCTTGAAGCGGAGCAGCAATGCCTGCCTGCGGAAGAGCACAACCGGCAATTGGGCCTCAGCATCCTTCAGCGTGAAATAGAGATGTCCCGAAGGGGCCGGCCGGTAGTTGGAGATTTCACCCTCGACCCAGATATCGCCATACTCGGCCTCAACCTGTTCGCAGACCTGGGCGACCAGATCGCGTACCGGCCAGACACGGCGCGCGATCTGCGGCGCCTCAAAGCTGAGGTCGAGCTGTCTCGGAGATGTATCCTGGCGAATCACCTTGGACGAGTGTAATTGGTGAGGGGTATGGGGGCGTTCTGCGGGCTGGCAGCGCCTTTTGTCTCGACCATCTTATTCCCGGCTGGCGAGCAAAGCACGCAATTGTGCCGCTATCCCGGCCAGATGATCTACCTGTTTCCGGTCCGCTTCCGGATCACCTCTATAGGCTTCTTCCGCTTCACGCGCCAACTCAGTGCCCTCATGCAACCCAAACGTGCCGAGCACGCCAGCGAGTTTGTGTGCATCCGCGCATGCCTGCTCCTTCAGATCGTCAGTCAGCGCACCCGCACGCCAGCGCCGTCTGCCGCCTCTTCCAGCGTGGCTACACGTGCCTCTATCTGAGGGAGAAACCTCACCCAGAGGCGATTCATCGCGTCTGCGATGGCAGGCTCAGGCGTATTTCCCACGGTGCTGACCCTCAGTTCCAGCCCAGGATGCCTGCCACCTGTTGTGAAAGCGTGAGCGGATCAAAGGGCTTAACCAGCACAGCCTCCACGCCCAGGTCGGCAAAGCGGAGCGGTCAGTGGCCTGCACTTTTGCGGTCAGCAGCAGCACAGGAATGTGTGCGGTGGTCGGATTCTTGCGCAGTTCCCTGAATGTAGTCGGACCATCCATTCCCGGCATCATCACGTCCAGCAGGATGGCATCGGGCTGGTATGTCGATGCGCGTGCCAATCCCTGCGCCCCGGAATTGGCCACCATGACTTCCCATCCCGCCACTGTCTCGAGGCTGAGTGCGGCCACTTCGCGAATGTCTTCTTCGTCATCAATGATAAGAATGCGATGCATTTTCAACTTCCCCTTGCCGCTATCAAAATAACCGGCGCTCATATCTCACTTGCAGACTCGCGTTATTAAATAACCTCTGACCCAGCTCAACTCTCTCTAACTCGTTGAAACCTCTGACACGGATTCTTCGACCTCTTGCGAACTCCGGAGCATCGTCAGCACCAGCGACTCCAATTGCTCCGGCTCGACGCTGGCCTTTGTCAGGAAGTGCGTGAGTCCCAGCACCAGTTGCATGCGCTCAGCCTGGGTAAGGCCGTGTGCGGAATACGCCACCAATGGAATCCGGGACAGATCTTCGTGTTCCCGCATCCAGTCCACCACGTTAAATCCGTCCCCATCCGGCATTCCGATGTCCAGCACGAGCAGATGCGGCTGGAAGGTAAGGCATTCGTCGAGCGCCGCTTGTCGCGTGTGTGCGACGTGGACGGTGGTCGTTTCTCTTGTGAAGATCTCAGCAATGACCTGACCCAGATCCAGATCGTCTTCGACAATCAATATCCGGAGCGTCTCGCCTGTTTCGCAAAGCGCCCGCGACAACTCGACGAGCAGCGCATCATCCGTGGGGCGGGGGAACAACCTGTCCTTGGCACTTGCCTCGGTTTTGTTCTGCGGGTTCGCCACGCCCAGCAGGACAACAGGGGTGTGCGCCTCCGGTGCTTCCCGCCGAAGCATCGGCAGAATCTCCCAGCCATTGATGCCATCCAGCGTGGTATCCAGAACGATTGCAGAGACTCCATCGTGCGCAACAGCCACCGCCTGGTCCACGGTTGTTGCTTCCACCACGCGATATCCATATCGAGCAGAGCTGATCGGCGATGAGCGGGCGGGTTGCACCGTTCGTGTCCGCCACCAGCACAGCGCCGTGCGCCGCCGGGTTTGACTCTCCATTCTCGTTCTTCACTGCCGCTGGCTGGTATGGCAGGAAGACCCTGAAGGTCGATCCGCGCACCGGATTGCGCTCAGCCCAGATGCGCCCGCTATGCTGCAGCACGATGGCTCGGCAAATTGCCAGTCCCAGGCCGCTTCCGCCCTTTTGCCGCGAATCTGACGCATCCACCTGCTGGAAGCGCCCGAAGATGGCTTCCAGCTTGTCGGCAGGAATTCCGCGTCCCTGGTCGATGACGGACAGCGTGACTCCGCTGGCGCCGGAGCGCAACATCACTGAGACTGCGGAGTTTTGCGGAGAGAATTTGACGGCATTCGACAGACAGGTTTGTGACCACCTGCAGCAAACGATCCCGGTCTGCCGTGATCTCCACCTGCGTCTTGTCATGAATCAGCAGCACACCTGCCTCATCCGCCACCGGCTGCATGCCGTCAATAGCCTGGCGCACAATCTCGCCCAGTTGCACGGGCCTGAAAGCCAATGGCTCGCGGCCGCTCTGTGTGCGCTCCAGGTCGAGAATGTCATTGATGAGCCGGACCAGTCGCTCAGAGTTGCTGAGTGCAATGCGCAACAGGTTGGCGGCCTTCTCGTTGATCGTGCCGAGCATGCCCGACGAAAGCAGCCCCAGGGCGCCGCGAATCGATGTCAACGGCGTGCGCAGTTCGTGGCTGACCGTCGAAACGAACTCATCCTTCATGCGATCGAGCGCATAACGCTGGCTGATGTCGCGGAAGCTCAGCACCGATCCCGAGAACCTGCCCTGGTCGAGAATCGGATTCAGGAAGAACTCCGCCGGGAATCCCGATCCGTTGCTGCGGAAGATCGTGCCTTCTCCAGTCACGGACTTCCGCTGTCCTGAAGCGCGGCGCAGCGGGCAGTCTTCGGCGCATTTCTTGTCCGGCGGCGCCGCCCCGTGGACAAGCTGGTGCACCGGCTTGCCGATCAGGTTCGTGGGTCTGACACCCAGCAGCCGCGCCGCTGCGGGATTGGCAAAGCGGACCAACCCGTTTCGATCCACACCGCAAATACCGTCCGCAACCGAACCCAGCAGAATCTCCTGCTGCCGGCTCAGTTCTTCTGCACGCTCGCGCTCTCGTGCCCGCGCCAGCATCTGTCCCAGCGACCCAGCCACTGTTTCCATAGCCGCAGTCGTCTCGCGGTCTTCGCGGAGCTTCATGTGGCAGTAGAACTCCAGCACGGCCAGGACGTGATTTCCGACCTGCACCGGCGCGGCCCAGCCTGAAGATCATCTTGCTGCGGAGCGCAGACTGCACTCGCGGCGCCGCAGGCAATGAGGTCAGGTCCGATGCCCAAACCAGGCGCCCTTCCTTCCAGGCGCGTCCCGGCAAGGCTGTTGCCGGCAGTGAGCGTGATTCCCATGCTTTCCTGGATCAAAGCCTCGGCTTCCTTGCCTTGCACGCCCCAGGCCGTACTGAACTCCAGCCGGTTCTCCTCGGCGTTCACGTCCCACTTGACCGCAACATCCCAGCCCTGAGAGATGCAGAGCGCTTCAAGCACGCGCTTGGTCGCGACCTCCGCTGAGACGTTCTCGCCCACGATCTGGCTTACAACCAATTGCAAGGGACAACCGGTGTTCGCGATGCTTCTGATGGGTTACGTCATGCAGCAGGCACTGCACCGCCTGCGGCTTGCCTGCGCGGCGCCGCTGGTGCAGGCTCATCTCAAGCTCCAGCAGGCGTCCATCTGCTGGTCTCAGCGCGCAAAGGCGCGCGGTCCACCGTCATTCCATCAAGAGCCTTCTTCAGGAGCGCCGTTGCCTCTTCTCTCGAAGCCGCGCCAAACCCGTCTGCAAACGACTCGCTGTCAAGCGAGGCATTCCTGTCGAGGCGGAATGTGTGGCGCCACGCCGGGTTGGCATAGAGGAACTTCCCGTTCATATCGAGCGTTGCAATCATTTCGCTCGAGTTCTCAAACAAGTCGCGGTAGCGGTCCCGCGGAATGCGGAGGCCCTCTCCCGGCGCTGCCGATACCGATTGGTCGAGGGCAACGGCCACCAGGCCCGTCGGCACTCCTTCACGATTGCGCAGCGTGGAGATATGCAGCCGGACAGGGAAGAGCGCCCCGTCCTTTCTGCGCAAATGCGTCTCGAAGCTCGGCACCTGGCTGGGGGCAAGCGACTGTACAACCTGCGCATATGTTTCGAGCCCGCCGTCGTTGCCATCCACCGAGTTCTTTTGGATTCCGAAGAGCCGCCGCACCTCGGAGACAAGCCGCTCCTCTTCTCCAGGTGCCAGCAACTCTCTCGTCGTTTCCCGATTGACCAGTTCAGCCGCGTGGAAGCCGAGCAGCCGTTCTGCGGCGGGATTCACATAAGTGATCTTGCCATCGAGCCCGATCGGCAATCACCATCGTGCCCGCCGAGTCCAGCATGTCTTTCAGCGGATCACCGGCGCTGCGTGCGGCAGCCTCGCGATCGGCAGAATCGTCGGCCAGCAGCTGCATCAGAACAGCCGCCGTGAGCCCCATGGCGATTACCAGCAGCAGCCAGTCAAGCTTTGGTCCACCCTGGAGCCGGGCAGTGATTCCGCCTGCTGCCATCGCCACTGCAAGCAGCGATATCGCAGACCAAATCGAAGGAGATTTCTTCTCCTCGTTGACCTCGGCTTGCCTGGCTTCGCGAATTTCCATCCTGGTTGCCGCGCTCCTGCTCCAACGACATTGCCGCCCGGCCATTTTGGATGCCGCGCGCATACCGCTGGTCCTTCTCCGCCGCACGACAACCTTACAATCGCACGCGCATTGCCCGGGACAGCCGGCAAGGAGCCGCTGCCCCACTTTTACCTCGCACTGTTTCAGCGAGAATACATCCGCACGCCTGCTCCCGTCCCGGTCTGCTGCGAGTTTTCCCGCGGGGCGCAGTGCGCATTCAATATGGCTTATCTTGCACCCTCCCACAAATCCAACGGGTTTTCAAGCGTAAGTTGCTGAGCGCGCGTGGGATTGAACCCGAAACGGCACCGCCGCGTCGCCCCGCCGTACTTTGCTGGATTACCGTCCAACCCGGTCAATTATCCCCGCCGCCGTATACTTGCTCTATGCTCCGCATTCCTTTTCGTCCAGACTTGGGGATCCCTACCCTCATTGTCCTTTCATGCCTTATTTTCAAGCCGGAAACCGCTCATGCGTGGGGTAACGAAGGTCATCGAATAATCAATCGTTTGGCAGCGGCCGAATCTGCCTGCAGATGTGCCGTCGTTCCTTCGTTCTGAGGCGGCCCTGAACGAGATTGAATACCTTGGCCCCGAACCTGATCGGTGGCGCTCACCAGCCGAGCCCGAACTGGTCGCGGCGCAGGCGCCGGAGCACTTCATCGACCTCGAACCCGCGGACGCTCTTGGACCGCTTCCGCACAAGCGGCTGGATTTTGAAGCCAGAGTGTTTGCAGCGGGTCAACGGCCTGAAAAGATTGGACTGCAGCCGTGGGAAGCCACCGAAGTCTGGGAGCGCCTGAAAGCTGCTCTTCGCGAATACCGCCGGCTTTCTGCCGAACACCAGGACACTCGCGCCGTTGAACAGGCGGCGATCTTCTATGCGGGGTGGCTGGGGCACTATGTGGGCGATGCCTCGCAGCCCCTCCACACAACCATTCAGTACAACGGCTGGGTTGGCCCCAACCCGAATGGCTATACCACGGACCACAAGATTCATTGGCAGTTTGAGGGTCCATTTGTTGGTGCGAACATCCATGGCCCGGAGGTTCAGGCCAAAATGACGCCGGCTCAGGCACTCACTGGCGATGTCTTCGATGATTATGTGGCATACCTGCGCCACTCAGCTACGTACGTTGAAAAGGTGTACCAGCTGGAGAAGGCTGGCGGATTCACCGGCGCGGGAACGCCAGAGTCCCGCGACTTTGCGGCTGAGCGCCTGGGAGCAGGAGCGAGCATGCTCCGCGACATGATCTACACTGCCTGGCTGCAAAGCGCCAACCCGGTCCCCGATCCGTTCGCGGGGAATTAGGCAAGTTCGTCAGCAATGCCGGGAGAACTTGATCTCTGTGGTTTTGTTGAGAACTGAGAACTGTAAGCTTAGTCTCCGGACTCAGCCGCAAGAGCCGGCACTCTGCGCAAGAGCACGGTAAGCACGAGCGTCATCATCGCCACCATCGGGACTGCGATCACGAGCCAGGCTGCCAATGCTTCTCCGGCCATGCTGCCTGAGGCCCAGATCAGTTTCATTGGCGACTCATGCAGCATCAGGCGCATCGAAGGCGAAGGCTGCCCGGTGGAGGCAAACATCCACCCGCCAAGCCGCACAAACGGAAAGATGAGCGCCACCTGCAGCGGCATCGCTGCGTAGTTGGCTGCCTGGATTGCAGGAACATTCAATCTAAGCGACAGCGCAACAACGAGGCAGAGCGCGGTCGGAATGCCCACCACCGGGATGCAGCCGATAGCAAATCCGAGGGCGAGTGTAAGCGCAAGCCGTTGCGGCGAGATGCCGGTCAGCATCCACGCTTCGACCTTCTGCTGCATCGCTCTGAATGATCTGCTCATGCTACTTCCTACGCTATCGGTACGAAACCGGTTCCGATTTAGATGTTGCGTGAATCTTTGTGGAAAGAACCAAGGCTTGCATCTGTCATGAGCATAGCCGTGGCAGGAGCGAAGCAGGTCCACCACTTTCGCCGTAGACACACCAATCCAAAGTGGGAATCTCGACTGAAAACAGGCGAATTCCGTTATCAAGGTAACCGCAGCAGCCCTCGTTCACGCATCGCCGCCAGTACCTGCTCAACCTTCCAATCGAGGGCGGCGGTCCCGTCCACGGTGAGATCGGCATTCGCCGCCGAAGGCCGCACGAAAGCAATACTTGCGGGCCTCACCGTAGCCTCATACTGCAGCCGTACCGACTCAGCCGAGCGGCCCCGCTCGGTCATGTCCCTCCGCATGCGCCGGTCAAAGCAGACATCGTCAGGTGTATCTACATAGATGCGCAGGTGATAAATAGGAATCAGGTCTTTGTAATAAAGGGCGAACAATCCCTCAACCAGCACGAGCGGCCCCGGCATGATCGTCTCCGTTTGACCCCGGACGCGGATGTGATGAGAAAAGTCATAAAGAGGCCGTTCGATCGCCTCTCCGCGCGCCAAAGCCGCTACGTGCTTCACCAGCAGCTCGCTCTCGATCAGTGCAGGATCGTCAAAATTCGCCCGAACTCTCTCAGCAAACGGCAGATGCGAGAGATCGAGATAGTAGTTATCGAGAGGGAAGTGAACCCCATCCAACTCGCGGCCGAGCTCTGTTGCCAGAGTCGTCTTTCCCGAGCCAGATGCGCCAGCAATCCCCATGACCACCGGCGGAAATGGCAACTGCGCGGTCTGACGTGAGTGCGCTTCTAAGTCCTCGGTCACGATTCAGCAACCACCAGCGCGGAGATCCATATTGCGAGACGCTCCAGCAGGTTCGCGAGCCTTCGCTCCACCTGGCGACCGGCTTCGAATACTTCAGCGTGGCTAAGCTGTGATGTACCGAGTCCAGATGCCAGGTTCGTCACGCATGAGATCCCCAGCACCTCGATCCCCATGTGCCGCGCCACTATCGTCTCCGGGACAGTCGACATGCCCACGAGCGTCGCACCCATCGAGCGAAACGCTCTGATTTCCGCGGGCGTCTCAAAGCTCGGACCGCTTACCGCCAGGTATATCCCCTCCTCCAGGGTCATGCCCTCCTGCTCAGCTGCTTGCATGGCGATGATGCGTAGCCGCTTTGAGTAGGCCTCAGTCATGTCGAAGAATCGCAGTCCGCAATTCTTCCTGCGATAGGCAAAGCGGGGCTCGTTCGGGCCAACAAGTGGATTCCACCCCATCATGTTGATGTGGTCGCCGATCAGGACAAGTTGTCCCACCCTGTAACCATCGGCAATGCCGCCCGCGGCGTTCGTCAGCACCACGGTACTGATACCCAGCGCACCCAACACCCGCATTGGGAATGTGACCTCTCTTGCCGAGTAGCCTTCATAGAAGTGCACCCGCCCCTGCATGACAATCACAGGAGCGCCGCCCAGTAAGCCGGCGACAATCCGCCCTGTAGTGTCCCTCCACGGTCGACTTGGGGAAATGCGGTATCTGGTCGTACGGCACAACCACCCGGTCACGAACTGCATCTGCCGCCGCGCCTAAACCGGAGCCGAGCACAAATCCGAGGTGAGGCTGCAGGTTTCCGAGCCTACCCCTGAGATACTCTGCTGCTTCTGTAACGTCTTCGAAATAACCCATATTTGCACCGGTGGAACTGTTCCTGAGATTCTACAACCGCCCTTCTCGGCGGCCCTGTGGCGTATCGCACAGATGTTCTCCGCTGGAGCGACGCCCATTCGCTGGAGGTTCCTCGCAGATGTGCCGAAACATCAAAATGCTTTTCAACTTTGACCCTCCCGTCACTGACGAAGAGGTCCGCGCAGCCTCGCTTCAGTTTGTCAGGAAGATCAGCGGCTTTAACAAACCCTCAAAGGCCAATGAGGCTTCGTTTCAACTTGCCGTGGAGGAAATCGCCGCGGCCTCCGCGCGTCTTCTCGCGTCACTCGAAACAGGCGCTTCACCACGATCGCGCGAAGAAGAAGCCGCAAAGGCCAAAGCGCGCAGTGCAAGCAGGTTTCCGGGGAGAAGCGCATGAAAGAAATCGTGGCGGTCATCTTCGGACTGGGTCTTATTGGCAACGCGCTTCTCTTTGTGCCCCAGGTGATCGCCGTCTGGCGCAAGAAGAGCGACGAAGGCATCTCCCTGATCACATTTGGTGGATTCAGTGTGCTGCAGGCCATCGGCATTGTGCATGGAACTTACCAGCGCGATCCGTCTCTTATCCTCGGTATGGCTGCAAGCCTTCTCACCTGCGGTTCCGTTACCGCGTTGACGATCTTCTATCGAGTTCGCCGTCTTCGCGATCGTCCCGCGTAGTTCAGCATTGCGACGATAGTATATTTGCTTCACGATCAGCCGTTAATCAGGAAGAGGCCGCTCCGATTCGCGTTGGCGCGCATCTAAAAATACCAAGGAGTCCGAATGCTGCTCAGAATTGAGCATCTCCTCATACCGGCGTTTCATTTGCGGACAATTGGCAGCATTACATGGACAAGACCCGAAACAGATCGTACAGCAGGCGGTACAGACGGAACTTGCGGCGAGCCGCGACGATCACACGCACTGGATGTATTTCGAAGTCGATTCTGAGCCGAGAAGAGCAGTAAAGCAGTGGGTGGCGCAGGCAAACCCCGCCACCGTTCAACGAGTCCTGGAGCGCAATGGGCAGGCACTTTCCGAAGCGCAGCAGCGACAGGAGATGGAATCGTTCAGAGGCGACACGCGTGCTCAGGCAAAACAGCGCAAGAGCGGCCAGCATGATGACGACCAGGCCGCAGAGCTTCTCAGCATTCTCCCCGGCGCATTCATCTGGACCAATCAAGGCGAGAAGGGGACCGAAATCCTCCTGCATTTCAAACCGAACCCGCAATTTGATCCGCCAGATCTGGAGGCACGCGTCTTTGCTGCGATGGAGGGCGACATGGTCGTCGATCGCGAGCAGCATCGCATTGTCAGCCTCAAGGGCCGCCTGATTCGCGATGTCAAAATTCTTGGCGGTTTGGTCGGCTATCTACAGGCCGGCGGCACGTTTGACGTGGAGCGCCGCGAAACCGGCAAGAACCTGTGGCAGATCACTGAGACCCACGTCCACATTCAAGGCCACATCCTGATCTTCAAGACCATCTCAGAAGAAGAAGACGACGTGAAGACCAGGTTCAAGCAGCTTCCCTCTGACATTTCCATGCAGCAGGCAGAAGCAGAACTTCTCAGTCAGGGCAAGTAGCGGAGCGCGGGCTGGATCAGTCAGCCGCTTCCGGCCTATCGGCGACATCAACTCTTGAGGCTACAGTGGTCTCTCTCTTGCGCCCGCATGCCTCCGGCACATTCGACATCTGCTTCAGGAATACGCGAAAGCCGGGCCATCCCGGGCGCAGCGGAGACCAATAGCTTGTCTTGCTGAGCAGAGGCTTCTTTTGATTGACTAGCTGGAACTTCAGAATCTTCACGCCGCACAGCAGATTGTTTGCAGGCTGCAGGATCGTCTTTGCCGGATCGTGCTCGCCGAGTCGCTTGTCCCTTTCCCAATCGAACTCGCATCCGTATCGATCTGCGTCTTCGTAGGTCAACTGCAGCAATCCCTCGCTGCGCACCATGCGTTGGCTTACGCGATCTTTAACCGCCACCTCCGGCTCCGTGTGTTGCACATTCGATGTCGGGTCCAACCCGGCCTCCGCGCCGGACAGCGCCTGAAAGAAATACGCCCAGTAGACACGCTTGTCCACATCCCTCATCGAGTCGAAACGGGGACAGAACATTTTCACATCGCGTGGGACGCGTGACGACAGCAGACCATCCGGAATCGCCTTTTCAATCACTGCGTCCCATTGCGGAAGCCAGTTTGCATCGTAACCAAGACGCGCCTTCTCTTCAGCCAACGGAGTGGAGGGAGCAGGCTTTAACTCCAGCGCAGGCGATGCCGGTGGGTAAGCCGTCTCAGCGGCCTGTGCCGGCGTGCGCTCGCTGCGAATGTCCAGAAATGCGATCCCAAAAATGACGGCTGCAGCGCACAACGCGATGCGTATCTTCGCCGAAGTCGCAACGCAGAATCTCATTGCGATTGAGATGCATTGTTGGCGGAGATCGGTTTGCCGGTTTCTGACCGGTACCTGGGGACAACCCGTAAGTGCTTTGAAGACAGTGGATGATCAGCGCTTCTTCGTCATTTATTTGTGCGAGCTTTTGTTCTCGCACTTGATTAATTCATCGAAAAATCAAAAGCCGTCCGGATTTCAGACGGCCTTTGATTGGGTTGAGGATCCAAATTCTTATCCCAGAAACATTCCCGCAATCGACGCGGAGATCAGGTTGGCCATGGTTCCGGCCAACATCGCGCGCACACCCAGGCGGGCAAGGTCATTGCGCCGCTCGGGAACGAGTGCGCCGATGCCGCCGATTTGCATTCCGATCGAGCCGAGGTTGGCAAACCCGCACAGCGCAAACGTGCCGATGGTGAACGAGCGCGGCAGCAGGGTTGCCTTATGCGCGCCAAGCGAAATGTAGGCGATTACTTCATTCAGCGCCATGCGCGTGCCAAGCAGGTTGCCGATGAGACCGCAGTCCTGGCTGGGGACCCCGATCAGCCATGCCACCGGGTAGAATACAAACCCCAGGATCTCTCCCAGGCTTCCTGGGATCCAGTGAAGCCCGTTGTGCACGTGAATCCAGCCGAGGAGCATGTCAAGCAGCGCAACCAGCGCCAGAAAGCTGATAAGCATGATCGCCACGTTCAGCGCCAGCTTGCCGCCATCGATCGTGCCGCGCGCAATCGCGCCGATGAGATTCTCGTCCTTGTGCTGTTCGTCCCTGGGAATGACGACGCGCCCCTCGGTTGCCGGGACTTCTGTCTCCGGCACGAGCATCTTTGCCATCAGGATCGTGCCCGGAGAAGTCATAATCACGGCGGAGAGCAAATGCCGCGCCTCGATCCCCTGCGAAATATACATGGCCATGATGCCGCCCGAGACGTGCGCCATGCCGCTGGTCATAATCGTCATCAGTTCGCTTCGCGTTGCGCGGGCAAGGAAGGGACGAATCGTCAGGGGCGCTTCCGTTTGCCCCATGAAGATGGAAGCCGCCACGTTCATACTTTCCGCGCCCGAGATGCGCATCGTCTTCAACATCACCCATGCGAGCGCACGAATGATGATCTGCATCACGCCAATGTGATAGAGCACGGCAAAGAATGCCGATATGAAGATGATTGTGGGCAGTACCTGGAAGGCGAAGATCGAGCCCAGTGAAGTGTCCGGAGTTCCGAGCTTGCCGAACAGCACTGCCGTGCCCGCGGCCGTAGCGCTCAGCATCTTCGTGACCACGCCCCCAGCCCAATACATTGCGCGCTGGCCGAAGTCGAAGCGCAACACGAAGAATGCGAACACGAATTGCAGGCTCAGCCCCCAGGCAATCGTGCGCCAGCGGATGCGCCTGCGATCTGTTGAACCAAGCCACGCCGCCAGCAGTACAGCCAATATCCCCAACACCCCCGTAAATCGTCCCAATGTCGCTCCTTAAAACAGCTGCTAGCTTCTAGCCTTCAGCTAATTGTCACAGCTGGAGGCACCCTGAGTTGCCGAAGCCGTCTCGGCACTCCAGGAAAAGGCTAAGGGCTGAAAGCTAAGAGCTAAAGTTGTCTTTCACCTTACCGCATCGCGCAGAAATGCCTCTGCGTTTTCGCGTGCAAATATATGACTCACCAGCGGTATTTCTTCCTCTGGCGGTCCCTCTGAGAACGTGATTGCCTTTTTGATGCGCGCAATCGGCTCAGCCAACCGTGCTTCGGTGGTCGCATAGAGTGTCGCAAACGGCTGACCCTTTTCCACACGAGCACCGCGCTTCACATGAAACTCGACTCCCGCATGCGGATCGACTGTCTCGCCGGAGTATTCGCGCCCTGCGCCCAGCCGCTGCACCGCCCAGCCCAGTTCCATCGTGTCCATCGCAGCAACATAACCGCTTCGCCACGCCTCCATGACCTGCGTCGCGCCTGGCTTGTGAAACCCCTTCAGGTCGTCAAACACCGCGGTGGTCCCACCCTGCGCCGCAACCATTTCGTAAAAGACTTTCAGGGCTGATCCATCCGCGAGGGCGCCCGCCGCAGCCCAGTAGCCTTGCTCCGCCGTCTCCGTCTTGCCGCCCAGGTGAATCATCCAACCGGCCAGCCGCAGCGAGAGTTCGCGCAAATCAGCGCTCTCCTCCGGCAGCTCCCCGCGCATGAGCTCAACGCATTCCGCTAATTCAATCCAGTTGCCGGCCGTGCGTCCGAGCGGCTGGCCCATGTCAGTCAGGAGAGCTACCGTCTTCGTACCTGCCGCCTCGGCTGTGGCCACCATGAGTGCGCCCAGGTACTCCGCATCAGCGCGCTTGCGCAAGAAGGATCCCGACCCGGTCTTGACATCAAGCACCAGTGCATCCAGGCCGGCCGCCAGTTTTTTGCTCAGAATCGACGCGCCGATCAGTCCCGGCTTCTCCACCGTGCCAGTGCGATCGCGCAAGGCGTAAAGCACGCGATCCGCCGGTACCACTGTCGGCGTCTGGCTGATGATCGAGGCCCCGCAGCGCATCAGCACTCTCTCGAACTCATCGAGAGTCAGTGCAGTTCGAAATCCCGGAATCGACTCCAGCTTGTCCAGCGTTCCGCCGGTGTGGCCCAGCGCGCGTCCACTGATCATCGGTACTGCCAGGCCGCACGCCGCCGCCACCGGAGCCACGAGGAAGCTGGTCTTGTCTCCCACGCCGCCCGTTGAATGCTTGTCCACAGCGACCTTGCCCAGCCGCGACGGATCGAACTTCTCGCCGGAGTCGCGCATGGCTACAGCCAGCGCGCGCGTCTCTTCAAGCGACAGCCCATTGAGCCACGACGCCATCAACCACGCCGCAAGCTGCTCGGCCGGAATGGACTCGTTCGCCGCGCCTCTGACGATGAATCCGATCTCGCGCGCAGTCAGCGACCCGCCATCGCGCTTCTTCAGAATCAGATCAACCATGTGGAATGGATCTGCCTGATTTGCAGCCATAACGAATTCAAACCTCAATTCCAGAACAGTTGAGATTATCGCAGCAGGGGCGGTGAGCTTACCGGCAACCGCTACTTTGACTTCATCTCAAACGAGAGAGGCAGCAATTCGAGGAATGGCATCACGCGAACGCCATTTGCCGTGGGAAATACCACCGGTGCATCCGGCAAGACAAACTCCGCAAGCATCTGCCGGCACGCGCCGCATGGAGGACTGGCCGCGTCATTCAGATTTGCAACGGCCATCGCGTCTACGCGGATCTCAGGCCCGAACTCGGCAACCGCCCGCACCAGCGCCGCCCGCTCAGCGCATATCGTCAGTCCGAAACTTACGTTCTCCACGTTTGTGCCGGTCACAACCTGTCCGTTGCCGAGCCTGAGCGCAGCACCCACTTTAAACTCCGAGTAGGGCGAATAGGAGTGCGCGGCAGCCTCGCGTGCCAGTTCCATCAGCTTCGTAAGTCCCGCATCAAGCTCCGGAGGCGACGCCTCTTTGCGCTTCACTGCATCTTCGTCCGCGGAATTCATGAACATTGAGGCTAATCCATTTACCTCGCTGTGTCATGCCCCGTCTCCATCGCCGACGACTGACCGGTTCACAGCCCTGTTCAAGTCCTGAGCCATTTTTGTGATAACCATCTGGGTGCTTCTTCTGTTTTCGATGTGATTCTGCGGCGCGATGGATCACGGATGCGGGGAGGAGACCAAGTGTGGACACCGAAATGTCGCTGCAGCCGCACCAAAGTAACGTAGAGAACTACAACAAAAGTGGCAGATGCGGGAGTAAAATCGTCCCTTGTTAAGGACCATAGCGTCAACCTTGGAACGAGATGCGCAAGCCAACGAACGAGGGTCTCCACTCCCAAATGGTTGAGATTCTGATTCTCGGGGGTTTACATGAGTTTATCGGTTGGCCGTTCTGAGACATCTTCCTCCCCACGGCGTGCTGAGCGGCGAACTTCGCCAGAGCTGGCGGCTTACCACTGGAACGGGTCCGTCCCCCACCAGGATCCGGTCCGCGACATCAGCTCCACCGGGGCGTATCTGCTTACACACGAACGCTGGGAGCAGGGCGAGTTGATCTCGCTCACACTGCAGAGAACCGGGCCGTTCGAGAAGGCGCCTGAGCATCGCATCTCTGTGCAGGTACGAGCCGTCCGTTGGGACGACCACGGCGTGGCTGTCTCCTTCGTCTTACCGGCTGGCTCCGACCTTCGACTTTGGCAGAGTCCGCTCAAGAGCGCCGCAGAACAGAACCAGCCGGAAGACATTCTGCGCGAGTTCCGCGTCGCGCAGGCCATTGCGTTCCTCAGCCGTATCGCGCCCGATGCAACCGCCGAGATCGGGAAGCTTCTTCACGAAGAGCTGAGCAACTACCGACTCGAGCATGCGATTGAGATTGCGAACAAGGCGGAAAGGTTTCTCGAAGGCAAGCCGGACGCCGAGAGAATGCGTGCGCCCGGCAAGGACGTCCTGAGGATCATTGAAAGCGGCTCATGGGTCGAAGACCCCTACATTCTGCAGCTCTGGGGTGGCCTGATGGCCTCATCCTGCAGCAAGGAACAATGGGATGAATCGAACCTCTCGTACGTCGAACTGATGAGCCATCTGAATCTCGTCCATGTCCGGATTCTTGCGGGCGCATGCACCAAGGCATCCAAGATGATCACCGGGCCTGACCGAATCAGCTCGCTCCCGCTCGCCTTCTCCGCGACCGACCTGATGAGAATCGCGGGTTCCCGTGACCTTGTCAGAATCGATCGCGATCTCCAGCACCTGGCTGAGCTTGGCCTGATAGCGCAGAGGCAGAAAGCCACATTCTTCTCGCCGATCTCCGATGCCAAGATCACTCCAACATCACTCGGTCTGGAACTCTACGCGCGTTGCAACGGACATCGCTTAACCAAGAAGTTCTACGGACTCGTTCCGCACCCATCTGCCTCAACAGAGCTCTAGCGCTTCGTCGCGTTCCCCGCGACTCCGGAAGCCTGTGCCCCGGATGTCAGATTTCACCTTCCCCGGCTTTGTTGCCGGATCGCTGACCTGTGTGATGATCCGCACAAAAATCAACCCTCCAGACCGCTAGAATGCCCCATAACATCCGTACCCATGGATTCGTTATGCAGGCAAACACCTGTGCTTTGTATTCGTGGGTGGAAACCTATTGAAAGATGTCTCGATCCGGGGGACACATTTTGAGCACGTTAAGCTCCTGGCTGCGTAAACAGGGTTTGTCTTACCACGACCGGGCAGAGCGGCGTCATTCTCCTGCCCTGGCTGCCTACCATTGGGACGGATCAACTCCCCGGCAAAGCAGCGTCCGAGACATCAGTTCCAGCGGTGCATTTCTGCTGACCGATCATCACTGGCAACCAGGCGAGACCGTGTCCCTCACATTGCAGAGGCAGGGTCCGCTGGTCCGCACGCCCGAGCACCGTTTCTCGCTGCAAGCGAGAGCTGTGAGGCGCGATGACCACGGGGTCGGTATCTCATTTGAGATGCCTCCCGGCGCGGATCTGCGGTTGTGGCAGAGTCCTCTGAAGACAGCTCAAGAGCAGACGGAGCCTGAGGAGATTCTGCACGAGTTCCGCATTGCTGCTGCCATCGCATTCCTGCGCCGTATCTGTCCGGGCGCGGCAAAAGAATTCAAGCAATTGCTGCGCGAAAGGCTCAGCAACTACCGCCTGGAAAGCGCGGTAGAGATCGTGCTGCACGCTGAAGAACTGCTCGTATTCGAACCCGGTGCGCGTAAGATGCGCGCTCACCCACGACCCGTCATGCGCATTATTGAGGACGGCTCATGGGCCGAAAACGACCGCATTCAGCAGTGCTGGGCCGGCCTTCTCGCCACCTGTTGCACGACAGGGAAGGAAGACGTATCGAATGAGGTCTTCATCGAGCTGATCAGCCAGCTTACAGCGGCGCAGACCCGAATCTTTGCATCCGGCTGCATGATGGCAACAACTTTTCAATCAGATCGCGGGACCACAGTCGCCCATCCTGTTATCTGTGGCGCCGAGGAGATGATCGAGATCGCGGGTCTGCAGGACCTTGCGAAGATCGACCGCGATCTGGAACATCTCGCAGAACTGGGGCTCATTGTGCAGCGCGACAAGCAACACATTTTTTCGCTGCTCAAAGAAGCTGACATCACTCCCACTGGCCTGGGCCTGGATCTCTTTGCGCGCTGCAATGCCCATCGAGGATCAGCGCGGGATTTCTACGGCCCCATCGAAGCACCCGCAGTAGCAGCAGTTTGAATAGACTGAATCGCCTCGGATCACAAAAGCATGCATTGTCCTCAGGTCCGGAATACCGGGGCCACCTACGATTCTCCAGGCGAGGCTGCCAAACAGGGTCCCCCCATTCATAACCCTCAGTATGTATGTCCTTAGTAACGGTTGTCCCATTACGAAGTTGCCATTGCGGGAGTAGCATCCAGTCAGGGACAATTTTGTTTCCACGCTGGGTTCCTGCGCGTGGCGTCGGATAAACAGCCGACGCTTCCCAGCCAGAGTTGCACTGCAGGCCAAATTCAGAACCGGGAGGCGGCATGAAGTCACTCAAAGGGTGGTTCAAAAAGACGTTCCCGGATGAACAACAAGCCCGGGCAGAGCGGCGACACGTCGACGGCCTTGGTGCTCTCCATTGGACCGGCAGGTCCCCCGGGCTCGACGATGTGAAAGACATCAGCTCGAGCGGAATCTACATAAGGACGAATGAACGTTGGCCTCCCGGTGAGGTCAACTCCATCCGGCTCACAACCGATGATGTGCCGGAAGACGATCCCGATCACGAAGTTGAAATCAAGGCAAGGGCCGTCCGCTGGGGCGAGGACGGTATGGGGTTGTCCTTTGTCCTTCCGGAGAACATGGAACTCTGGCTCTGGAAGGGAAACACGCTGGCCGAGGCCGCAGAAGTTGTCCATGAATTCCGCATAGCCCGCGCTCTTGCCTTCCTCAAGCGCATCAGTCCATCCGCAACGCACGATCTGGAATTGCTGTTTCGAGAAGGTCTAAGCAACCTTCGAATCCGCAACTCGGTGGAAATCGCGCTTCGGGCCGAAGAGATGCTTGCCAAAGAACCCAGTGCCCATCGGATGCGCGCTCATCAGGAGATCGTCCTGCGCATTACCGAGAACGGCTCATGGTCAGATTCCGAACTGACACGGGGGTTCTGGGCCGGTTTGTTGGCCTTTGCATGCAAGGCCGGCGAATCAGACGAGTCGACATTGGCTCATGTTGAAACACTGAGTCAGATGGCGACGATGCACAGCCGCATTTTCGCTGCTGCGTGCACCAGGGCGACCAAGATCGTTGCAGAAGACGGTACGCTCTCGGCAGCCACTCTCATCTGCACAGCAGCCCAGCTGGAAGAGATTGCGGACGCGCATGATCTTTTGCGCGTCGATCGCAACCTGACGCAGCTCTCTGATCTTGGCCTGATCAACGAGCGAGTCAAATCAAAATACTTTACTCAAAAGGACGATGCAAACGTCACGCCAACGACCCTTGGTCTTGAGATGTATGCGCGCTGCCATGGCTTCATCGGCCCTGTTCTCGCGTTCTATGGAATGACCACAGCCGGGTCGCCTGTGGCGTCGATCGAAAAATAATCCTGCCGGCGAGAGTGCTGGCTGTTTCCTGTCTCCTACTCTTCCGCCCGGGATTGTTCGCTTCTCGCCCCACCCATCAGCAACTCCACCTCGGCATGCAACCGTGCTGTAATTGCCGCCTCGGTCTCCTCTGGTCCAAACCGCAAGGCATCACCCACGCGCACCTCAATCTTGCCCGAACGTATCCACCCGCGCCCTCGAGTCTTCAGCTCGCCAAGCCCGAGTATCGCCACGGGAAGCACGGCCGTATGCGACTGCTTTACAAGCAGCCCGATGCCCGGTCGAAACCGCGCCAGCACTCCCTCTGTCGAACGTGTCCCCTCGGGAAACACGAGGACGTTGTATCCGTGGTCCAGGGCGTCGCCCGCATGCGCAAAGCTCCGCTGGAAATCCCTTCGATTCGGCAGCGGAAACACGTTATACAGCGCTGTCAGCAGCCAATAAGCCAGCGGTCCAAAGAGCATGAACCGCTTTCGTCCCGTTGGCCCGCGCTCCGGATTTCGAAAATGCCGAAAATCCTCAAGCATCTCGCCCGACATCGCTGCCGCCACTCTCCGCCGCATCCGCCTCGGAAGCGCATACAGAACCAGCGGCCCATCGTATGCTGTGACGTGATTGCAGATAATCAGTGCGGGATCGTCGCCGCTGATCGTATGCGGTGAAACCACTCTTGGCTTCGCAAGCAGACGCACCAGCGGCTGCGCAATGATCTCAAGGAATGCAACCCGCACCGCCTGAATCACCCCCCACCACGGCCACCGCGGATAAAGGTACTCAACCTTTTCCGTTCCTTCGGCCGCACCGACCTCGAGGTCAGGCTCGTTGACTTGGCCCCTTTCTGTTTTCGGAATCCCCTCCGCATCTCGGCCTGCGGGTTCCCGGTTCTTGTCGAATTCCTCTTCGTGCTTCGACGTCGGGAAGTCGACGCCAGCATTCGGCATCGCTCTTTTCAGTCCCTTGTCCCCAGTCCCTTGTCCCTGATTCCTTACTCCTGCCTTTACCAGCCTCCGCAGGTCTCCCAGAGTCCGCGCCTGGTCAATGGCCCCTTCCGTCGGCGGATCTGCGAGGCGCTCCTCCAGTGCCGCCGCCAACTGCACGCGGTCGAGGCTGTCGAGGTGAAGATCCTCGCTCAGGCGGAGCTCATCTCCGCCGGCTGGCGGCCTTTCACCCGCAATTTCAGCTACCAGAGCCAGTAGCCAGTCGCGGCCCGCAAGCACACTCGCCGCTCCAGCCTCTGCAGATTCTTCCGCGCCCGTCGAGTGCTCGCGCACCCACTCAGCAACTGCCTTCCGTCGCACCTTGCCGGTGGACGTTCGCGGCAGGTCCGGCTCCGGCCAGACCATCCACCGCCGCACCCGCTGAAACTCAGCCAGGCGCGTGTTCGCCCGCTCAACGGCCGCAGCAGCTCCATTGTCGCCGCGCACGGCCAGGACCGCGCATGGTTCCGGTCCCGCTGCAGTCTCCATTGCGACCACCGCGCACGCTGCGACCTCCGGCTGTTCCTCGAGCGCCGCTTCAAGATCTTCGGGATGCACATTCACGCCCGCAGCCGTGACGATCGTTTCGCTTTTGCGGCCCATGAAGCGCAACTCGCCGGTTGCCTGCGTCTCCGCCAGGTCGCCTGTGGCCAGCCATTCATCTCCCCGCTGCCGAAGCTCGCCGCCGCTCCAGGTGGCGTTCGAAATCATTGGCCCGCGCACCAGCACCTCGCCATCCGGCCCGAGTTTCACCTCGCGCCCCGGCAGCGGCTTCCCGATGGTTCCTCGCGCCACGTGGAAAGGATGATTCAGCGTGATCAGCGCCGTCGTCTCCGTCATGCCGTAGCCCTGAACCACCACGAACCCAAGCGCGTTCCAGAACTGCTCCAGCGGCGCGGCCAGTGCGCCTCCACCGGAGATCAACGCCCAGAACTTCAGCCCCAGCGATCCGATGTACATCCCGGAAAACCCACCAGCGCTTCCACGCCTTCATGCCCTGTGCAGCGGCCACGCGCTCGGTCAATCCCGGCGTGGCGGCCTCCAAATACGCCTTCAGCAGAGCCATTACACGCGGCACCGCTGCCAGCACTGATATGCGCTCCCGCTTGATCGTCTCCACCAGGCGCGGAGCAACCAGCCGGCTCTCAAAATGCACCTCGGCCGCAAACACCGGCGGAATCCACAAGCCCATCGTCTGCCCGAAGACGTGGCTCAGAGGAAGCGTGTGCAGAAACCGCAGCGGGTGCACGAGCTTCTCATAGCGCAGATAGCCTCTGGGCGGCCTGCTCAATCGGCCCCACGCTGGCCAGCACGTTTCCGTGCGTGTGCACGATGCCCTTGGGGTCGCCTGTCGTCCCCGAGGTAAACAGAATCTGCAGCGGCGTCTCGCGCGACAGGCCGGCCACCGGCCCTGCCTCGCGGGCGGGAAGGGAACCAGCCCAATTCTCAAATGCGAGCGTCGGAAACTCGAGTTCTAATGACGCGCGAGGAGAGAGATTGGAATCTGGGTGCCCCAACTTCCCCAACAACACGGCATCTCCCACCACCAGCTTCGGCTTCACGTCGCTGGCAACCCGCTTCGCAAAGTCGGCGCTGCCAAACGCGTCGAGCGGAACGATCATCGCCCCGCGCAGCATGCACCCGTAAAACGCCGCGATCCACTCCGCGCTGTTCTCGGCCCACAGCAGCACCCGGTCGCCCAGTCCGATCCCGCGTTCCTCCAGCAGGGCGGCAAATCGGCCGGCCAGACGCGCCAAATCCCCGTACGTTGTCACCCGCCGCCGGTTGCCCTGGTAGCGAACCACCGCAATCTCCCGGTCGAATCTCCGGAAGTCGTCCAGCAGTGTAGCCAGATGTTCGCGCAAGTCTTTCCCCTGCACGAAATCCTAGCAGCGCGCAGCCGTCGCTGCTGTTCACTGCGTGCTCCTTTCGCCGACTGATGCAAAGCCTCACGAGCTAAAGGCTCGACATCCACGTTTTTCTTCGCTTCCTCTTCGCCGTCGTCCGCGCTATGCTCTAGAAAGTTATGTCCCCGCACCGGAGCAACCCGGACCCCGCTTCCGAGTCTGATCCCTTCGCCTGTTTCCACCCCGTTACGGCCGAATGGTTCAGAGCCGTCTTCGACGCTCCGACCGCGCCGCAGCGTCTTGGCTGGCCCGTCATCGCACGTCGAGAGAGCGCGTTGATCCTCGCCCCTACGGGAACCGGCAAGACGCTCACCGCTTTCCTCTGGTGCCTCGACCGGCTCATGCTCCACGACCTTGCAGAGGAGAAAGAAGGGCTGCCGCATCGTCTACGTCTCTCCACTCAAGGCCCTCGCTGTTGACGTCGAGCGCAACCTCCGTTCGCCTCTCGCCGGGATCGCCAACATGGCCCGCCGCGGAGGGGTGCCGTTCCACGATCCGTCAATCAGCGTCCGCACCGGGGACACTCCGCAACAGGAACGCGCCCGGTTCGCACGCGATCCAGCCGACATCCTCATCACCACGCCGGAGTCGCTGTACCTGCTGCTCACCTCGCAAGCCGCCGACGCACTGCGCACGGTCGACACCGTCATCATCGACGAGATTCACGCCCTCGTCCCGACCAAGCGCGGAGCCCATCTGGCGCTCTCGCTCGAACGCCTTGAGGCTCTGACGGAACGGCCTCTCCAGCGCATTGGGCTCTCTGCCACGCAGCGGCCGCTGGAAGAAGTGGCGCGCTTCCTCGGGGGTGTGGAAATCTCCGATCGGCCCGCTTTTGGCGGACAAACATTCCTCTGAATCAAAGTAGACTAAAGATTCATCAATATCCAGCCAAATACCTCAAGTTGAAGATGAATCCAGACTCGGTGCAAAAAACGGGCAGGAATTGGCCACAGGGGAGCCCGCTCAACCAGCCGATTGGTCGGCCGACGCTGCTGACGCAAGCCCTCTCCGATATCGGCCAGTCACGATCGTGAATGCCTCTGTTCCCAAGCAGTTGAGTCTGAGAATTGAGGTTCCAGTTGAGGATATGGCGCGCCTCCAGACGATGGAGGAGATTCCCTCAGGGCCCGCCTCGCAGACGCCGCGTCGAGTATCTATCTGGAACGCCATTCACCCGCGCCTGCTCGAACTTATTCGCGAGCGCCACTCGACCATCCTCTTCGTGAACAGCCGCCAGGTAGCCGAGCGTCTTGCCGGCGCTCTCAACGACCTTGCCGGTGAGCCCATTGCCCGCGCCCATCACGGTTCCCTTGCCGCCTACCAGCGCTCTGTGATCGAGGAGCAATTGAAGGCCGGCCAGATTCGTGCGCTTTGCGCCACGTCGACCCTGGAACTCGGCATCGATATGGGTGCCGTTGATCTCGTCATCCAGATCGAGTCTCCGCCCTCCGTGGCGAGCGGCATGCAGCGGATCGGTCGCGCCGGTCATCACGTGGACGCCGTCAGCGAAGGAATTCTTTTTCCGAAATATCGCGCCGACCTCGTCGCCTGCGCCGCAGTCACACGCGCCATGCACGAGGGCCACATCGAGTCCACCCGCTTTCCGCGCAACCCCCTCGACGTGCTCTGCCAGCAACTGGTCGCTATTGTCGCGCACCCTCCCGGCTTCAAAGTGCCAAGCCGACGAAAGAAGCTGGTCCGCGTTCGACATGCTTCAGACCGCAAAGCCAATCGGCGCTTTTACGATCCGGCCCCCAGCCTGTTCGTGCCCGAGGGCGACGTGCCGGAAGACCCGAAGCCGGAAGTCAACGTTGACGCCCTCTACGATCTTGTCCGCCGTGCCGCTCCGTTCGGCGGACTTACCCGGGCCGCCTTCGACGGAGTCCTCGACCTGCTCAGCGGCCGTTATCCTTCCGACGAGTTCGGAGAGCTTCGTCCGCGTCTGACCTGGGACCGCATCCGAAATGTCGTGACGGCCCGTGACGGCGCCGCGCGCCTTGCGATCCTCAACGCCGGAACCATCCCTGACCGTGGCCTGTACGGCGTTTTCCTGGCACACGCCGAAGGCAAATCAGTGCGCGTTGGCGAACTCGACGAAGAGATGGTCTTTGAGTCCCACCCTAACGAGACCTTTATCCTCGGCGCTTCGACATGGCGGATCGTGGACATCACGCATGACCGGGTTCTTGTGGAGCCGGCTCCGGGCGAACCGGGCAAGATGCCATTCTGGAAAGGCGACGGTCCGGGACGTCCGCTCGAGTTCGGACGCCGCATCGGCGCTCTGGTTCGGGAACTTCGCGGTCTGCCGAAACCGGCTGCGCTCACCCGTCTGGTTGCCGAGCACGATCTTGACCCCGGCGCAGCGGAGAACCTTCTCCAGTTCCTGGCGGACCAGGAGTCCGCCACCGGCGCTGTCCCGGACGACCGCACGATTGTCATTGAGCGCACCCGCGACGAACTGGGCGACTGGCGCGTCTGCGTGCTCACTCCGTTCGGGAGCCGCATCCACATTCCGTGGGCCATGGCGGTCAGCGCGAGAATTCGCGCAGCCGGCGGTCCGGAAGTCGAAACCCTCTGGGGCGACGACGGCTTTGTGCTGCGTTTTCCCGATACTGACGAGCCGCCCGATCCTGACTGGTTCCTTGTCGAGTCGGCCGAGGCGATGCAGATGGTGCTTCGCCAGCTTGGCTCGACCGCGCTGTTTGCCGGCCGGTTCCGCGAGGCTGCCGGCCGAGCACTGCTGTTGCCGCGGCGGCGTGCCGACCAGCGCTCCCCGCTTTGGCAGCTGCGCAAGCGATCCTACGACCTGCTGAGCGTGGCTTCGCGCTACCCGTCGTTTCCGTTGCTGCTTGAGGCATACCGCGAGTGTCTGCGCGACGTCTTCGACATGCCGGCGCTCATCGAGACTCTGCGCGCCATCGAGCAACGCCAGCTTCGCGTGCATGTTGTCGAGACGCACAAGCCTTCGCCATTCGCCTCGTCGCTTCTGTTCAGCTACGTGGCCAACTTCGTCTATGACGGCGATGCGCCGCTGGCCGAGCGTCGCGCGCAGGCCCTCACCATCGATCAGGACCAGCTGCGCGAGCTGCTTGGCGAAGCCGATCTGCGCGAGTTGCTCGATGCAGACGCAATCGACGAGGTCGAAGAGACCGCGCAGTGCCTCGTCGAGTCGCATCGTGCACGCTCTGCCGACGGCATTCACGATCTGTTGCCTGCGCCTCGGCGACCTCTCGCGCGAAGAGCTGTCCCGGCGTGTGGTGTCGCCCGACCTTGCTGCAGTATCGCTTGACCGGCTCCTGCGAGCGCGCCGACTGCTTGAATTGCGCATTGGCGGAGAGCGTCGCCTGATTGCCGCGGAAGATGCCGCCCGCTATCGCGATGCACTGGGGATTCCGCTTCCGCCTGGCCTGCCCTGCTGCACTCCTGGAGCCCGTTGCGCAGCCTGTGCTCGAACTGGTTCGCCGCTATGCGCGTACCCACGGTCCGTTCACGCAGCGCGAAGCAGCGGACCGGTTTGCGCTTGATCCGGAGTTGGTGGGCAATACGCTGCTTCTGCTGGCGCATGAAGGGCCGCGTTCTCGAAGGCGGTTTCCGTCCCGGCGGCCTGCATCGCGAGTGGTGCGATGCGGAGATTCTGCGCCAGATCCGTCGCAAGTCGCTGGCCAGGCTTCGCCGCGAAGTCGAGCCGGTGGAGCAGTACACGCTGGCACGCTTTCTCACGCACTGGCAGGGACTTCTCGCGCCGCGCCGTGTTTCGCATGCGCACCTGGATTCTCTGCTCGATGCCATTGAGAGTCTTCAGGGCGCCCCGCTTCCCGCATCGCTGCTGGAGACATCCATACTGCCTGCGCGCGTGGCAGGCTACGAGCCATCGGGTCTCGATACGCTGATTGCCGCCGGCGAAGTGGCGTGGGCCGGCGTCGAGCCGATTGGCGAGCGCGACGGTCGCGTTGCGCTCTTCCTCTCTGACAAACTTCCGCTGCTCGCGCAACAACGTCCTCTGGTCGAGCCGCTCACCGAGCGCGAAGAGAAGCTGCTGGCAGTGCTCGAATCCACCGGCGCTAGTTTCTTCGATCCATTGCATCAGGCCGTGGGTGGTGGCTACCCAGGCGAGTCGATCGATGCGCTGTGGAGCCTGGTCTGGCGCGGGCTCATCACCAACGACTCGCTGCACGCGCTGAGGGCATACACGCTGCGGCCTGAGAGTGCCCGCGCGCCTCGCCGGACGCAGACGGGTGTTGTCTTTCGCTCGCGCCGCACCACACCGCCCGATGGCGCAAGGCCGCTGGTCGCTGCTGCCGCTGCGTTCACGGGATGGATCTGACGCGGTGGCGACAAACACAGAGGCCAGTCACGCCCTTGCTCTCCAGCTCCTCAACCGCTACGGTGTTCTCACGCGCGAGGCGGTCGCAGCGGAGAACATTCCCGGTGGCTTCAGCGCCGTGTACGACGTGCTCAAGGCGCTCGAGGAGAGCGGCCGCATCCGCCGAGGCTATTTTGTTGCAGGGCTGGGCGCAACGCAATTTGCGCTCCCCGCCGCCGTCGATCTCCTGCGCCAGCTGCGCAATGAGCCGCCCGCGGAGAAGCCCGAATTCGTGCAACTGGCCGCGACCGATCCGGCCAATCCTTACGGATCGGTCCTGCGCTGGCCCGATCTGCCCGTAGCGGAAGAAGGCTCAGAAGCAGCGCCGCGCATCCTCACGCGCGCGGCTTATGCCGAGGTGATTCTCCGCAACGGCCAGCTTGTGGCGTGGCTGCGGCGCAACAACCCCAACCTGCTGGTCTTTCTTCCCGCTGACGAGCCGGAGCGCTCGCAAGTGGCTGCGGGGCTCGCTCATTTTCTGTGCGCGCGCGGGCAGGAACGTCTCCGCGCCGGCAGTCATCACGGCGCGTTGATCACCACAATCAACGGCCAGCAGGCAGCAGTCCATCCCATGGCACGCTTCCTGATGGATGCAGGCTTTCATCCGGGACCGCTCGGCCTTCACTTGCGGCGCATCCCGCTTTCACTATCCCATCACGATCCGTTGCACGGCGATCCGTCGGTCGAGGAACTTCAATAGGCCATGCCTGAGGGCGATACCATCTTCCGCACCGCGCGCGCCATGGGACGCGCATTGACGGGCAAGCCTATTACAGGTTTTCGGTCAACCTATCCGCTGCTGACACGCTTCAATGACGACACGCCTGTCGCAGGCCAGGTTGTCGACCGGGTGGAGTCGCGGGGCAAGTGGTTGTTGATTCACTTCTCCGGCGGCGCGACGCTGGCCACCCACATGCTCATGAGCGGCAGCTGGCACATCTACCGCCCGGGAGAGCGCTGGCAGAAGCCCGCGAGCCAGATGCGCATCGTGCTCGAGAATCGCGAATATCAGACCGTTGGCTTCCTCGGTACCTGTCGCAAAGATGCACACCACGCAGTCACTGGCGCGTGACAGGCACATTCCAGCGCCGGGAACGGACGTGCTCAGCGGGGATTTCGACCCATCTGCCGCGATTACACGTCTCCGAAACTGCGCTGACGAGGAAGTGGGCGACGTCCTTCTCCACCAGGAGGTGCTGGCCGGCGTGGGCAACGTATTCAAGTCGGAAGTCTGCTTCGTCGAACGCATCAACCCGTTCTGCAAAGTTGCGGCGCTCGATGAAGCACAGATCGGCGCGCTGGTGAATACGGCGCGGAAACTTGTGGGCGCGAATGTTCTTGAGGACTCTGCCGACACCATCGTTACGTACCGCGGGCTGAATCGTCGCACCACGAACCACTCCAGCCCTGAGGACAACCTTTGGGTGTACGGACGCAAAGGCGCGCCATGCCGCCGCTGCGGCGATCCGATCCGCCGTCGCATCCAGGGGCCGGATGCGCGTGTGACGTTCTGGTGCCAGACATGTCAGCCCATGCCGGACGGCAGCAACATTGATGGCTAATGGCTTGAGCAGGCCGCAGCATCCTCTGCGGGTGCTTCAACAATCTGCACAGAGGTCGTAATCGGAGTCTTGCCCTTGAGCATGTTCCACACCGGGCAGATCTTTTCTTCGGATAACTTGAGCGATCGCGCAACTGCATCCGGGGCAACGCCGGAGCCCTTCACAAGAAACTCGAGTGAGATTCCTGTCAGGACGGTGGGATGCTCCTCACGGCGCAGGCCGTGAGCTTCCACTTCAAGGCCTGCAATTGGTTGATTCATCTTTTTCAAGATCACCATAACGGAGTTCGCGCTGCACGCAGCGAGGCTGGCAAGCAGCATCTGCAAAGGAGTGAGGCCTTCGCCGGTCTCTCCCGGCTGCAGCGGATAATCCATGAGCACCTTGTGGCTTGCCGTCCCGGCTAGAACGCGCATCCCGCCCAGGTGAACTGCATGGACAGACAGTTCGGTCGTCATTTGCGATACTCCTCAAAGAATCCTGCGAATTGAAGACCGTCCAGTGTAGTCCCTTTCCGCGCGCGGGTCTGTGGCGGGTGGCTCACATTTCATTCCGTTTCCAAAGTGAGTCAATACTTCTCCCACATCTCTTCGAGATATGGGGCACCCAGAGTCAGTTCCCGCTTTTGCCTAACCCGAAGATCTTTTGCAGAATGTTGCGATGCTCTGCGGGATGGTCGCAGGTCTCCGTTGGCGCGGTGCCGATCATAAAGGCTGCCTCGTAGCTGTCGGGGCACGCGTCATCGCTCACCAGGTTGCTGACCTTGTCGATCTTCACAAGTTCGATTCCATCGGGAGGAGTGAATGGGTGCGTGTCGGAGTACTGCGGCAGCTTTACGGCGCGTTTCATAAACTCCGCCCAGATGGGAGCAGCCGCCTACGCGCCTGCCAGCTTCACGTCGGTGTAATCGTCGTTGCCCACCCACACAATGCAGATCAGGTTGCTCGTGTATCCGGCAAACCACGCATCGTGCGAAGTGCCCGTCTTGCCGGCTGCGGGATCCATGAATCCGCGGCGACGCACCTCGTAGCCGTAGCCGAAATTCATCACGCCTTCCATCAGGTTGGTGGTGAGGTAGGCGACGCGTGGATCGAGAACCTGCTTTGACGTGGGTGTGAAGTCGGTGATCACATCGCCGTTGGCGTTGCGCACGCTGGCCAGCATCCATGGGTCAATGTGCAGCCCGCCGTTGGCAAAGATGGTGTAGGCCCCCGCCATATCGAGCGGTGTTGCGTCATAAGCGCCAATGGCCACCGACGGAGTCGCGCGCGCGTTCTTGACGCCGGCATCGCGGCCCAGCGCCGCCACGTTATCGAATCCAACTTCAGCAGCCAGGCCGATCGTCGCGTTGTTCAGCGAGTGGGCCAGCGCGTAAATTGCCGTAACCTGTCCGTGATACTCGTCCTTGTAATTGCGAGGCGTGTAATCATCGCTGCCGGCGACCTCATAGGTGGTCTGCTCGTCATTGAGCATGGTCACGGCGGTGAACGGCTTGTCCTGTCCAGGCAGCGTCGTTCCAGCGACCGTGCTGTTGTAGGCCGCCGCGTAAACGAACGGCTTGAAGATCGACCCGGTGGGCCGCTTGGCCACAGCGTGATTCAACTGGCTCACGCCATAATTGCGCCCACCGATCAGGGCGAGAACCTGGCCCGTATGCGGATTGAGGGCCACCAGCGCGACTTGCGGATAGAGGATCGGCGGCGTGGGTTTCTCTGGTTCGCCGGGCTTCTTGCGATGCGTATGGAGCTTGGTTACCTGCTCGTCCACATTGACCATGCCCGCTTCAACGGCTTCGGCCGCGGCTTTCTGCAAATCGACATCGAGTGAGGTATAGATCCTCAGGCCCTCGCGATTGTAGTTCGTTTCTCCAAGCTTCTGTGTCAACTGATCGCGCACCAGGTCGACGAAGTACGGAGCCTCGCTCGCGTCCACACTCTGCGCAGACAGGTGCAGCGGTTCCGCCTTGGCCCGCTCAGCCTGCTCCTTGGTCAGAGCGCCGGTCTCAACCATTGAATCGAGAACCACGTTGCGCCGCTCGATTGTCCTGTCCGCGTGGCGAAACGGATTGAAGTAGTTTGGCCGCTGTATGATCCCGGCCAGCATTGCGCATTCGGCCACATCCAGTTGTCGCACGTCCTTGCCGAAGTAGGCCTGTGCCGCCTCGCCAAAACCGTCAACCGAGAAGCTTCCGCGCTGCCCGAGGTTGATCTGGTTGGCGTACGCCTCGAAGATCTGCTTCTTTGTGAACCGATGCTCCAGGTGGAATGCAACCAGAATCTGGGTGACCTTGTACCGGATGGTTCCGGTATCGGCGACAAACAGCAACTTGGCAAGCTGCATGGTGAGAGTCGAAGCGCCACCGCGATGCTTGCGATCGCCGATCAGGTCGTGCCAGCCCCAACTGATGATGCTGGCAAAGTTCACGCCGCCATGCTCAAAGAACCGCCGGTCCTCAATGGCCAGCACTGCCTGAACCAGGTTGGGCGGAATCTCGTCGTACGAAACCAGGCGGCGCTTGGTGCGGTTCGTGTCTTCGCTCAAGCCGGTAACGAGCAACGGCTCGAGCTCGTAACTCGCAAGAGACTGGCCGCGGTCGTCCGTGATCGAATCGACCACGCCATCGCGGGTGTGAATCGTTGCGGCGTCGGGCGAGTGGTACGACTCGGGCCCAGGGCGTACCGTGATCGCCTGCCCCTTTTCAGAGATGGTCCCCATCTGCGACGTGTGTGCGGCGCCCGTCGGCGGTGTAACCCGCCTCGCGCAGTTCATTGGCGATAAGTCGCTCGCTGAGCTTCTGTCCCGGCCGCACCTCGCGCGGCGCAGCGTAGATCTTCGCTGTGTTGGCAAACAGAGGCTGTTTCAGCCGCTCATCGACGATAAGAGCGTACTTGTTGTAGTAGTGCGAGAAAACGATCAGAGAGATCAAGCCGACAAACAGAACGCACGCGATCGTGCCGCGCACCAGCCACGATGACCAGGAAAACTTCCAGTTTGGTTTCTTCAGCCTGATCTTCAGCGCCATCGCTGCTCCTTTAATCTCATCTTCCAGCCGCCCGCTTCAAGCGTCGTGCTGTGTTCAGACAATCCCGCATTGCGGGCCGTCCAATTATCGTTCGACGTGGCGCATTGGCACAGTGCTAGGAGCTCTCGCCCAGAAGCTGCTCTTCCTGCACGCGTTCCTTCAACTGCGCCAGCACATCGGCCAGAGCGACATCCGCGCTCGTTGACGTGGCGCGTGTCACCAGCTCGACCATTCCGCTGGAGATCTTCTTGCCCACGTTGATTCGGTAGGGAATTCCCACGAGATCGGCGTCTTTGAATTTGACGCCCGCGCGCTCGTCTCTGTCATCAAGCAGCACGTCGAGTCCCGCCGCTTCAAGCTCTGCGGCAATTTTCTCGCCGGCGTCGCGCAGAGCTGCATCACCCATGTTTGTTACCGTCACGACAACCGTGAAGGGCGCAATCGATGCCGGCAGGCAGAATCCATTTGCGTCATTCGACTGCTCGATCGCCGCGGTAAGAATGCGCTCGATCCCAATTCCATAGCTGCCCATGATCGGCGTCACTTCCTTGCCGTTCGGGTCAAGCACGCGCGCACCCATTGACTCGGAGTACTTGTAGCCAAGCTTGAAGATGTGGCCGACCTCGACGGCCTTGCCCACCACCAGCTTGCCGCCGCAAGCAGTCCTTGGGACACGCCTCGCCTTCGTTCACGCTGCGAATATCGGCGAGCACGGTCCATGTGAAGTCGCGGCCCGGCACAACATTGCGCAGGTGGTAGTCGAGCTTGTTCGCTCCGGCGACCATGTTCTTCCGGCCTTCGAGCGATTTGTCCACAACCACCGTCAGCCCTTCACCGAGCGGCTTGTCGTCGTGCTTCAGCCCAACCGGCCCAAGGAAGCCTGCGGGCCCATTGAAATACTGCCCGAGTTCCTCAGACTGCATGGTCCGCAGTTCCGCACCGCCGACGGCGCCCAGCAGCTTTGTCTCGTTCACCTGGTGATCGCCGCGCAGAAACGCCGCAACACCATGCCATGTGTCGGACTTCCCGGCTGCACCACGCTTCAGCGCCATGTATGCCACGCACTTGATATCTGACGCCGGCGAAATCTTGAAGAACTCCGCAACATCGGAGATCGCCGCGCATCCCGGCGTGTGCACCAGTTCCGGTTTGCCGTCGCCGGTCGGCTCCATCTCGGCCACCGGCTCGAGCCTCGAGGTGGCCTTCTCCAGATTGGCCGCGTAGCCGCACACCGGACAGCTTGCGATCAGATCCTCGCCCGCATCGGTGTAGACCATGAACTCCTGCGACTGCGAGCCGCCCATGGAGCCCGAGTCCGCCTCGACCGCAACAAACTTCAGCCCGCAGCGCGTGAAGATCTTGCGATAGACCGCGTCGTGCAGGTCGAAGCTCTTGTCCAGCCCGGCCTTATCGAGATCGAAGGAATAGCTGTCCTTCATCGTGAACTGGCGCACGCGCAAAAGGCCTGACTTGGGCCGCGGCTCGTCGCGAAACTTCGTCTGGATCTGGTACCAGATCTGCGGCAACTGCTTGTAGCTGCGCAGTTCGCTGCGCGCGATCGAGGTCATGATCTCCTCGTGCGTCATGCCGAGGCAGAGGTCCGCGCCCTTGCGGTCCTTCAGCCGAAACATGTTGTCGCCCATCGCCGCCCAGCGCCCGCTCTGCTCCCACGGCTCGCGAGGCAAGATACCGGGCAGATAAAACTCCTGGCCGATCCGGTCCATCTCCTCGCGCACGATCGCGATGATCTTGTTCAGCGACCGCTGGCCAAGAAAGAGATAGTTGTAGATGCCCGCGCCAAGCTGGCGAATGTAGCCGGCGCGCAGCAGGAACTTGTGGCTGGCCACTTCGGCGTCCGCCGGGGCCTCACGAAGAGTAGGAACAAAGAGCTTCGACCAACGATGCATAAAGCGGTGTGAACGTGCTTTCCCGTCCGCTGGCGCAGACGATTGGGCAAATTTGCAGCAGTCCTCATTCTAAATGAGCGCCCTTTGCCATTTGGTTTCTCCGGTTCTAGTTGCCGAACGTGTCACCAAGAACGCTGCGTGACTTCAGGGGCCACATGCAGTGAGAACTTGAGTGGCACCTGTGGATCTTTCGCCACGCGGATCTTCCGGCATTCCGGTGAACAGGAAGTTGCCATAACACACACGTCATAGAAACCTGGATATGCTTCGAGGGCGAAGTCTGCCTGCGTCGTTCGAGCAGAGCGTAACCGTCTTCCGCGTGTCCTTTCCTCCGCAGGCCCGCCGGGTCTGGATGGATCAGCAACGAACGCGTGACGGTAATCACTGCGCCTCGAGTCATCCTTCATCGTTCCTTGAAGTGTTTCGAGATGCCTGCGCGGATGCCCACGGCGACAAGAAGAACGCTGAACACGACCGAGAATGATCTGACCGCAGAGGCTTTCATCTGCGGTCCATCGCTATGCGATTGCGTCTTGACCGGCTTGGTGCACTTGCCTCGAGGAGGTTCACTTGTCGCAGCCCGGCAGTTCCTCATGATGAACCACTCGAGTGCGCTCCGCGGCAGCACGCGCCGAAGTGTAAAGGATGTCCTGGAACAATGTGTAAAGGATGTCACGAGACTGAACACTCGATTCTGAGACCTGGGAAAGCACAACCCTCAGCCAGCAGTCCTTTCTAGTCCCCAGTCCCTGGTCCCTGCTCTTAAATCAACTCCACGCCCCACAGATCATGCAGGTGCACAACGCCCACCACATGCTCTTCCGCATCGACCACAACAAGCGAAGTGATCTTCCGCTCCTCCAGCATTGCCAGCGCCTTCGCCGCCAACTCATCTGCGCCGATCGTTCGCGGATTTGCATGCATCGCTTCGCCAGCCGTACGGCTCAGGGCCGCTCCGCCCTCGCGCTCCAGCAGCCGCCGCAGATCGCCGTCGCTGATGAGTCCGCGCAGCTTTCCGCCTTCCTGCACCGTCGTGATGCCCAGCTTCTTCGACGACATCTCGTAGATCACGTCGGTCATGGGCGTCGCCGGCGTCACCACCGGAACGTCCTCACCCGCGTGCATCAGGTCGCGCACCTTGGCAAGCTGCTTGCCGAGCTTGCCGCCGGGATGCAGTTCCGCGAAATCCTCCGCGCGGAAACCCTTGCGCAGGCTCACTGCCACTGCCAGCGCGTCTCCCAGCGCGAGCATCGCTGTCGTCGATGCCGTTGGCGCGAGATTCATGCCGCAGGCCTCGCGCTCCACGCCGCAATCGAGAGCCACATCGCTCGCCTGCGCCAGCGTCGAATTGAGATTGCAGCAGAAGCTCACCAGCGCGTCGCCTTTGCGCTTCAGCGTCGCCAGCAGCCGCAGAATCTCTTCGGTCTCCCCACTGGCCGAGAGCGCAATCACCACGTCGCCGGGCATCAGCACGCCCAGGTCGCCATGCACCGCTTCGGCCGGATGAAGGAACAGCGCGGGCGAGCCCGTCGAGCTGAGCGTTGCGGCAATCTTCTGCGCGATGATGCCGCTCTTGCCCATGCCGGTGACGACCACGCGGCCATTGGCTTCACCACAATGCACGATCAGATCGACAGCGCGATCAAACGGCGCGGCCATCGGCCCGTCAAGGCGCGACGCCAGAGCCTCGAGCGCCGCCGCCTCCGTGCGCACCAACTGTGCCGGGCTCAGGAAGTTCTGTTCATTGTTGCGGTTCATCGGTTTCTGATTGTACAGGCCACCCCACAGACGAAGACCAGTCTGTGGGGACCCCGAGTGCCCATAGGACGCCCGCCCGGCAAGAGGGCCGGCGGGGGCCCAAGGGGTTCCGGTCTACGTTGGACGCAAGTACAATGAAGCCAAGAGGTCCCGTCCCCGTGAAGCGCAACACGCTGGTTTTATTCGCAGTTCTCGTCATCCTGGCCATCTTCGGCTGGGCAGGCTGGGCCAACTGGCAGTATCGCAAGCAGGCCGCTGAGCGCGCGCTTGCCTCCGCCGAACACGGCGAACTGGTGGCCGATGCCGCCGGCAACGCGCCCCAGTATATTTCGCCGCTCAGGGGAAAACCCGCGCCCGCCTTCACGCTTGAAGACCTGAGCGGAAAGAAGGTTTCGCTGGCCGACTACAAGGGCAAGGCCGTGCTCATCAACTTCTGGGCCACGTGGTGCGCCCCCTGCAAGATCGAGACTCCGTGGCTGGTCGAACTCCGCAACCAGTACGCGGGCCAGGGGTTTGAAGTGCTGGGCATTTCAACCGAAGGCGACGACCTGGCGCCCGACGACAAAGCCGGCTGGGCCAAGGAAAAGGCTGCCATCGCAAAGTTCGTGAAGGAAGAGAACATGCCGTATCCGGTGCTAATCAACGGCGACAGCCTGAGCAAGCCCTATGGCGGCCTCGACTCCATGCCCACGTCCTTCTATGTCGATCGCAGCGGAACTGTGGTCGCCGTGCAGATGGGCCTCACCTCCAAAGAAGATATGGAAGCCAACATCCGCAAAGCACTCGGAGCGGGGATGTAATGCAGATTCGCCACCGAAACTGGGTGCCCCATCCATGCCGCGCCTTTTTGCGGCATGGATGGGATACAACGAACCCCTGGGTACGCCAGGTTCGGGGTCCCCACAAACAGGTCTTCGTTTGTGGGGTGGAGGTCTCGCTTCTGAGACCCAGGATCATTGCGCACGCTTGCAGAATGCTTCTTCCGCTCGCTCTCCTGAGCGCATGCCTCACAGCCTCCGCCCAATCGCCACTCACCGATTCGTCTGGTCGATCTGTCGTGAAGGTAAACGCAGTTGAATATCTTTTTCCGGAGCAGGTCAGCGTCCCCGCCGGAAAGCCCAGCCCCGTCGCGCTGCACTTCCGCATCCGGCCTGACCTGCACATCAACTCGCACACGCCGCGCGCGGACTACCTGATTCCCACGGTCTTCTCAATTCCTGAAGCGTCGGGTGTGCGGCTCGAGAGCGCAAGCTATCCCGCCGGAACCGACTTCACTCTCCCTGTGGACCCCGCTACAAAGCTGAGCGTCTACTCAGGCGACTTCACCATCCAGGCGCGCATCGTGGCGAGCCCCGGCGATCACCTCGTCGAAGCAAAGCTCCGCTACCAGGCCTGCGACCAGAACGCCTGCATGCCGCCGAAGACGATCACCGTGCCGATTGACGTGATTGGGGTGACGGCGCACTAAAGTGGGAAAGTCCATAAGCGTGTGGTTCCTAAATCCCAGGTCCCAGAATCGGGACCTGGGGCACCCGGCAAGCTGCACTCAGGGGCCTGAAGGCCCCTGCTCCCTCCGTAAAAACAACGACACGGCGACGGTGGGGCGCAACGTGAGCGATTAGCGAGCGTCTGCCCCACCGCAGGTGCCTACGCTCCTGCCTTCTTCTCGATCTTGGCCCAGGAGTCCTTCAGCGGCAGCGTGCGGTTGAAAACCAGATTGCCCGGCGTTGAGTCGGGATCGACGCAGAAGTAGCCGACGCGCTCGAACTGGAAGCGGTCTCCAACCTTGGCGTTGGCGAGAGAGGGCTCAAGCTTGGCGCCGGTAACGATTTCGAGCGAGTTGGGATTGAGATTGCTGAGGACGTCCTCGCCTTCTTCGACGTCGCCGGGATCGGCCTTGGTGAAGAGCTTGTCGTAGAGGCGGATCTCGGCGGAGATGGCGTGGGCGGTCGAGACCCAGTGCATGGTGGACTTGACCTTGCGGCCGTCGGGCGAGTTGCCGCCGCGGCTGGCCGGATCGTAGGTGCAGTGCACCTCGACGATGTTGCCGTCCGCGTCTTTCACCACGCTCTGCGCGGTGATGAAGTAGGCGTTGCGCAGGCGGACTTCCTTGCCGGGAGAGAGGCGGTAGTACTTGGGCGGAGGAACCTCGCGGAAGTCGTCCTGCTCGATATAGATCTCGCCGGAGAAGGGCACCTGGCGCGTGCCGGCGGAGGGGTCTTCAGGATTGTTGGCGACCTCGACGAACTCCTCCTTGCCGGCGGGATAGTTGTCGATGACCAGCTTGAGCGGGCGAAGCACGGCCATGGCGCGGCGAGGCGCGGTGGTTGAGGTCGTCGCGCTGAAAGTGCTCGAGCATCTCGATGTCGGTGGTGCCGTTGGTGCGCGAGACGCCGACGGCGGCGAAGAAGGTGCGGATGGCTTCAGGCGTGAAGCCGCGGCGGCGGAAGCCGGAGAGAGTGGGCATGCGCGGATCGTCCCAGCCGTTGACACGATTCTCCTGCACGAGCTGGAGCAGCTTGCGCTTGCTGAGCAGCGTGTAGGTGATGTTGAGACGGTCGAATTCGATCTGCTGCGAGGGAAAGATGCCGAGCTGCTCGATATACCAGCGGTAGAGCGGCTGGTGGTCGGCGAACTCGAGCGTGCACATGGAGTGGGTGACGTGCTCGATCGAATCCGACTGGCCGTGGGCGTAGTCGTACATCGGGTAGATGCACCACTCGTCGCCGGTGCGGTGATGCGTGGCGTGGAGGATGCGGTACATCACCGGATCGCGCATGTTGAGGTTGGGCGAGGCCATGTCGATCTTGGCGCGGAGGACGCGGCTGCCGTCGGGGAACTCGCCGTTCTTCATGCGGACGAAGAGGTCGAGATTTTCTTCGACGGTCCGGTTGCGATAGGGGCTGTCCTTGCCGGGCTCGGTGAGGGTGCCGCGGTGCTGGCGGATCTCGTCGGCGGTGAGGTCGTCGACGTAGGCCTTGCCGGCCTTGATGAGCTGCAAGGCCCACTCGTAGAGCTGGCCGAAGTAGTCGGAGGCGTAGCAGAGGCGCTCCCACTCGAAGCCGAGCCAGCGGACGTCCTTCATGATGGAATCGACGTACTCCTGCTCTTCCTTCTCGGGATTGGTGTCGTCGAAGCGCAGGTTGGTCTTGCCGCCGAACTCGTCGGCGAGGCCGAAGTCGAGGCAGATGGCCTTGGCGTGGCCGATGTGGAGGTAGCCGTTGGGCTCGGGAGGAAAGCGGGTCTGGACGACTGCGTCGCCGTACTTTTTGGTGCGCACATCCTCGGCGATCTGATCGCGGAGGAAGTTGGAGAGGGTGCGAACGTCCTGAGTTTCCGGATTTGCGTTGGTCATAGCAGTCATTCCTGACGGGCTGTGCTCAACCGAGCGATTGAAGGCTTGCCTCGGCCTGGCGGATGCGCTCGAGGCAAATTTCGCGGCCGAGGACAACCATGGTTTCAAAAAGCGGCGGCGCGTTCTTGCGTCCGCAGACGGCGACCCGGATGGGCTGGAACATGGGACCGGCCTTGAGGCCAAGTGAAGCGGCGGCCTGCGCGCAGTGCCTGGTCGAGCGAATCGTGATCGAAAGCGGTCGTGGCAAGGACCTGCCCGGCGTGCTGGAGGACGCGGCGGGCCAGGGCGGCATCGCCCTTCTGCGGAATCAGCTCGGCCGGGTCGTAGGGCGCGAGCTCGGGGACAAAGAAAAAGTCGGCGGCGGAGACGGCATCGCGCAGCAGCTTGATGCGCTCGCGGATGAGCGGGGTGACGGCGAGGAGCTTTTCGGGCGAGGGATGGAGGCCGGCCTGCTCGAAGAAAGGCTGCAGTTCGCGGCTGAGCTCCTCGACGGGCAGGGCGCGGATGTGCTCGGCGTTGAGCCAGACGGCCTTGGGATCGAAGGGATCTTCCTCGGTGAAATTGACGACGGCGTTGGAGCGGTTGACGCCTTCGAGCGTGAAAGCGGCTGTCGAGCTCGTCGAGAGTGAGAAACTCGCGGTCGTTCTTGGGCGACCAGCCGAGCAGGCAGAGGAAGTTGATGAAAGCCTCGGGCAGAAAGCCGGCATCGCGATAGGTGGTGACGCTGACGACGGGGCCGTGCTTGCGCTTGGAGAGCTTGGTGCCATCGGGGGCGACGAGCAGGGGGAGATGCGCGAACTGGGGCGGCTCGACGCCGAGGGCCTCGAAGATCAGCAGGTGCTTGAAGGTGTTGGTGAGGTGATCCTGGCCGCGGATGATGTGGCTGATGCGCAGATCGGCGTCGTCGACGCAGGAGGCGAGATGGTAGGTGGGCATGCCGTCCGAGCGCAGCAGCGCGAAGTCTTCCACCTCGTCGGCGAGCTTGGACTGCGCGCCGTAGACGCCATCGGTAAAGCGCAGGGTGCGGCCCTCGCCGCGCGGAACGCGATAGCGGAGGGCGAACGGCTCGCCGGCAGCGGCGCGGCGGTCGCTTTCTTCGCGCGACAGTTCGCGCATGCCGGGATTGAAGAGCCAGGCGCCCTGCGCGGAGGACTGGTCGCTGTCGCCCGTGTGGGCCGGGGTGAAGTCGCGATAGGCAAGGCCCTTGGCGAAGATGGCTTCGGCCTGCTGGCGGTGCAGGGCGAGCCGTTCGGATTGCTTGTACTCTTCGTCCCAGGAGAGACCCAGCCAGCGCAGTCCCTCGAAGATGGACTGGACGCTGGCGTCGGTGTTGCGCTCGACATCGGTGTCGTCGAGGCGCAGCACCATGGTTCCGTGGTTGTGGCGGGCGTAGAGCCAATTGAAGATAAAGGTGCGGGCGCTGCCGACGTGCAGAAAGCCGGTGGGCGAGGGCGCAAAACGAACGCGAGGAGTTCTAGCTTGTGAGGGAGTCAGATCAGGCATCGTGTCAACAGCTTTCCATTCACGATGCTAGCATCCGCTCCCCGTCCGAACCGGTGCTCACCGTCTCAAGCCTGCGGGGAGGCGTATACGGTGGCGGTGGTGGAAACGGCGGCCCGGCTGCCATCCGACTTGCGGCGCCGGCACCACCTTCCATTCCGCAAACGCAAGCACATAGAGCAAGACAACCAGCCCGATCGATGGGATCAGGCAAAGAAGGCAAAGCCACGGCGTGAACCCGGCCTTTTTCAAAATGAACCAGCAGGGCACCATGATGATGACAATCACAATCAGAATGATGAACGGGATGATCGCCATCATCGCCATCACCATGTGCTGAATGGCCTCTTGATTCGGCTGTGTCTCCTGCAGCAACATCGCAATGCTATGCATTCAGAACACTCCAAAGATGGAATCGGGACTCTGTGCCAAGCTAAGGCCAAAACAGAATTTACGCAATCACATTCATTGCAATTCGACCAAAAATGCTGAGATGGGCCGCGCATTGGACGTGCTCAATCCGAGGGTCTGCAGGCTGAAGGACCAACCGATACTGGCAAGACGCTGCCCGGCGCATTCACCGCAGCTGGTGAGATTATCTTTGAAGATAGCTGGAAATTGCCGGCTTAGTTCAAGAGACTGCGCTCGAAAATCCCAGTCACTGCCCGGCGTCTAGGCCACCTCAGACTTCAGCTGCTCACCGGAGCTGACTTCTCCCTGCTTTTCCTGCGCCAGACGCGCGATCGAAAGCACGGTAATGTCGTCTTCCTGCCCGAATATCTCCGCAGCCTTCACGATGAACGCCGCCGGCAGGTGGCTGATGGACCGGGCACGATTGAAACCGAAAAGCTCATTCTCTCGCGTTCTTGGCTTCAATCACGCCATCGGTCAATACGACAAGCCGGTCGCGATGCTTGAGCGTAATCGTGACCTGGTCGAACTGGATGCCCTCGCTCAATCCCAGCGGCAGATTGCCCGTTAGAGCCATCTCCTTGCCGTTCAGATACGGCGCCAGATGGCCGGCATTGGCAATCGTCGCATTTCCATTTGCCGCAATGTGCAGCGCAACGCAGGTGGCGTAGGACTGGCCGCGCTTGCTCCGATTGCACAACCGGCGGTTCAGCGCTTCAAGCACAACCTGCGGCTCGTAACTCGTCTCCACAATGGTGCGGATCGCGCCGACAATCAGGGCGACCTGCATTCCCGCCTGCAGCCCTTTGCCGGTCACATCTCCCAGCACGATGAGCACGCCACCCGCGTCGTCGGGCAGAATCTGGAAGAAGTCTCCACCCACCTGCTGTGCCGGTCGGTACTCGCTCTCCAGCACAAAGCCGGGAATCTTGGGAATCGCGTCGGGGATGAGCAACTGTTGAACCTGCCGCGCCTGATCGATCTCCGCTTCCCACTGCTCCCGCAGACGCAGCGAGCGCAGGAAGCGGCGCATCAGCAGAACCGTGATGATATTCAGCGAAACAACCACCGCAATCTGGCTGATGCTCACTGCATATCCAAACGGAAAGACGCTCAAAGGCAAATGCAGCACCAGCAACTCTTGCTGATAGAGCGACAGGGCCACCAGGCCCACGGCAGGCATGGCCAGCCAGGCCCCCGCATGATCCTTGCGCATGCCCTCCCAGGCGACCCAGATCAGCATGGCTCCAAGCAGAAGCTTCAGCAAAGCTGCGAATGGCTCGAGATAGACGACTGCGTGAACTGGAATCACGCGGCCATACAAAGGCGCGCGCATCATCACAACGGTCAGGGCCGAAGCTGCCACGAATCCCCAAACCATTTTGTGCATCCGGGGCATGTGGCCCATGCGGAACCAGTAAGCCCAGAAGATGACCCACAGTCCAATCACCGCCGGGCCCAGCAGCGCATCGGAAATCAGCAGGTGAAGAGCGCCGGGAATCCATGCGGTGTAATTTCCGATCAGTCCCACAACCGCTTGAAGCAGGATTCCGACGCAAGTGATGCCGAGCCAGAGATACGCCTTTTCCTTGCGGTCCAGCCAGAACAGCACCCCGGCCACGGTCGATGGCCAGCAAAAGGACCCCGGCTTCCAGAAATCTGCTCATCTGCGAGTGATTGACGTTATCCCAATCGAGCTGAAGCAATCTCTCGATCGGTCGGGCCTTGCCCAGCACTGGCGGCCCATGCAAACCGCCGGTGTCAGGATTGGAGAGTGGCGTAGCTGGATCCATCCAGACGCGAATGGCAATCGCAACCTGGCCGCTCTTGATGTCCGCGCGGCAAAGCAAAAGCTGCGCGGCAACGTCAGGTATGACGTGACGCCGCGCTTGCTGAAATGCCCAAGACCTCCGATAAGCGTGCCATTGACGTACACCTGGTACGCGTCGTCCACGTCGTCCGGCATCTTCAGTTCCAACCCGCCCTCGGTCAGGCCGGGGTCGTATTGCACATTGGCCTTGAGTCGGTACCATGCGTACCCTGAATAACCGGCATCGCCCAGAACAGTCCATCCTGGCACAAAACCAGGGATTCCGAGAAAGGGATCAATCGATCCTTCGGGGGGCGTAAGGTCCATCGAGGACCAACCGGCAGTCGTTGAAGTCCGGCTTCGCCCAATCCATGTTGTCGCCCTTGTGGAATTTCCATGGGCCGGTCAACTCAACGGTGGAAGATCCCAGCACCACCTGTTCAGCCCAATGCGAAGCTGGCTGGGCGCGCGCGGGAACGGACTGTGCGTGCGCGGCGCCAAGCGTCGCGGCCAACGCGACCAAGGCCGAGAGCCCGCATCTGGCTCGGAATCGAAGTGGAGCAAGCCCGTGATGTCGCCGGCATCGCACTATTCAAGAAAAGCCTCGCGCCAAGGGAGAAGGGGATGTTTCGGAGCCCAAAGGTATGCCGGGAGCATACCCGCACGGGTGCCTCCGGGGCAACATAATTTGCGTGCAATCACCAATTTTGGTCGATTTTGTTACTGTGATGACCTTAAGTAATATCCTCGGTGTCGTACACCGGCGCAACGGAACGTTTCTTTGGTACTCCGTGCACTGTGCTCAGCAGGTCTTCCACCACATCCTCAAGCTGCCGCTGGGTCTCAATCACCGCGCTCATGCTCTTCAACTCGTCGGCTTCCACTTCGCGCTCCACGAGCACCACGGCGTGACACTGCGCAACATGGTCCAGCCCAAGCCCTTCGGGCGTCTTTGCCTTGATGCTCACCTGGTCCAGGTTGATGCCCAGCAGATCGGCCACGCAGGAGCGCATCTCTCCGGCCACCGGCCCGATCTTTGGCGCAGTCAACACCAGTGTGGTGTCCACATTCACAATGCGAAACCCTGCGTGATGCAGCTCTTCCATCGCGAGGTTGAGAAAGATCGCGGAATTCGCATCCTTCCAGCGCGGGTCGCCTGGAGGAAAGAAGCTCCCGATATCCCCGGCGGCTACGGCGCCGAGAATCGCATCGGTAATGGCGTGCAGCAACACGTCGCCATCGGAGTGCCCGGCCAGGCCCTCGGGGTGGTCGAGTGTCATGCCGCCGATGCGCAGAGGTACGCCCGCCTTGAATTCGTGAGAGTCCCAGCCAAATCCGATTCGTGTCTCCATGGTCTCCGTGCCCGTTTTGATTCCAGCCGGAATCAGCGTGTGCGATGGTGCAGGTAAAACTCAGCCAATTCCAGGTCGCCTGGCTGCGTAATCTTCAGATTAACCTGAGAGCCGTGCACAACCGCTACGGGAAGTCCCGCCCGTTCAACCACTGATGCCTCATCGGTTCCCACAAAACCGTCCTCGGTTGCCTCGGCCATGGCCTTCTTGCAGCAGGCCGTAGCGGAATCCCTGTGGAGTCTGGGCGTGCACAATGAACTCGCGGGGAATGGTTGCAGTAATGAGCGCGCCATGCGCAGTCCGTTCCACCTGCTTGATGGTATCAATTGCCGGAAGTCCAACAATGGCAGCGCCATACTCCGCAACGGCATCGATGGTGCGATCGATCGTCGCAGTGTCAATCAACGGGCGAACCGCGTCGTGAACCAGGACGATATCGTCGGCCTCGGCTGGTACGGCTGCCAGTGCGTTCACCACCGATTCCTGCCGCGTGTCTCCGCCTTCCACCACGTGTACCTGGTCGCCAAATCCGTATTCGGCGATGTCGGCTGCCACGCGCTCCGTCTCGGTCTTGCGAACGGCGACATAGATCGCGGAAACGCGGCCAACCGCAGCAAAAGCACGCAGCGAATGAATGAGAATCGGGACCCCGTCGAGAGCGAGAAACTGCTTGGGCTGTGGTCCGGCCATACGTGTGCCCAGTCCGGCAGCGGGAAGGATGGCGAATACCTGCATAACTCGCAGAGTATACATCCTTCACCGCTCGACGACTGCTGTGCCGGCACTGCCCGGCTGCGCGCAAATGAATCATCTCCTTGCCGCTCCACTGGGCATAGAATGAACGGTTCACGAATCTCTGCAAGGGAGAAACACAATGCGGATTCTCTCAATCCTGATTGCTTCCAGCGTCGCTTCTGTGGAGCGGCACTGCTGCACCCGCCCAACCCGCGAATTCAACCACATGATGCGCAGAGCCTCACGCGAAAGCTGCGAGAGTTTGGCGAAACTCGAGTTGCCGAACGCCAGCATTACGACGGCAAATGCGGTTGCAGCGGGTACATTTGTCGGACCTGCGCAGGCATTTACCGGGCGTGATTTGTCGGACTTCTACAAAAAGCTGCCGGCATTCTGCCGCATCGTTGCTCAAGCCCGGCCAACGTCCGACTCCAACATTACTGTCGAAGTCTGGATGCCGCCTCGAGAAGTGGAACGGAAAACTTCAAGGTCTGGGAAATGGGGGCTTTGCCGGATTGATTGATTACTTCGAATTGGGTGGGGCGATTGAGAAAGGCTACACAGCCACCGCTACCGATGCCGGTCATGTCGGGTCGCCGATCGACGCGACCTGGGCCCTTGGCCATCCGGAAAAGATCGTCGACTTCGGCCATCGCGGCATCCACGAGATGACACGCGTAGCCAAGCTTGTCGTCGCACGGTTCTACGGTTCGGCGCCCAACCGCTCTTTCTTCGCCGGCTGCTCCGACGGAGGCCGCGAGGCCCTGATGGAAGCCCAGCGTTATCCGGATGATTACGACGGAATCCTCGCAGGAGCGCCAGCCAACTACTGGACCGGCCTGCTCTCGACGGCAGTTGTCGACACCCAGGCGCTGACCGCGACTCCCGCCAGCTTCATTCCCCAGACAAAGATCCCCACGATCGCCAATGCGGTGGTTGCAGCTTGTGACGAACTCGATGGCGTTCGCGATGGCATCCTCAATGATCCGCGCCAATGCAAGTTCGATCCTGCCGCAATCCAATGCAAGGCGGGTGAGGACTCAGATAAATGCCTCACCGAACCGCAGGTCGCCGCGCTCAAGAAGATTTACGCGGGTATCCTTGACGATCAAGGCCATATGATCTTTCCCGGTTACCAGCCCGGCGCGGAGGAGGGTGGCGGAGGATGGGGCATCTGGATCACTGGTCCCGCGCCTGCGAAAAGCCTGATGGCCTTCTTCGGCATCGGCTACTTCAGCAACATGGTCTACGACAAAAAAGACTGGGACTACAACTCGTTCACGCTACCGAGTGGAATGCAGACGGCAAAAGCGAAGACAGCCAACGCGCTTGATGCCGTGGATCCGAATCTGACTGCCTTTCGCGCCCGCGGCGGCAAGCTGATTCTGTATCACGGGTGGGACGATCCGGCGATTCCCGCCATGAACACCGTGGATTACTACCAGGAAGTGATCGCCAAACTGGGCCGCACCAACACCGACTCCTTTGCGAGGCTTTACATGCTTCCCGGGGTGCAGCACTGCGGCGGAGGTCCCGGCGCCAGCAACATTGGCCAGTCCGCGACCTGGACTGCTGCGGATCCGCAGCACAACATCCGCATCGCTCTTGAGAACTGGGTGGAGAAGGGAACTGTACCCGGTGCGATCATTGCCACGAAGACAGCCGATGACGATCCGCAAAGCTCCGTTCTGATGACCAGGCCGCTCTGCCCCTATCCGGAAGCCGCGAAGTACAAGGGCAGCGGCGATCCGAACAAGGCTGAAAGCTTTGTTTGTGCGAACCCGAAATAGAAATCGTCCGACCTAGACGCTGTTGAAGGACTCAAGCAATGACTGAACGCGAACTCTGAGCGCGCTACTGTGACCGCGTCCGCAATGTAGAGCATCTCGTTGCTCGTCTTGAATCCCAGTTTCTCGTAGACCGGCTGCCCCTTGGCCGATGCGTGCAGTGCAACCACGCGAATGCCTCGCCGCCTTGCTTCTTCAAGGCATTCGCGCATGAGCATCTGCGCAAGACCGCGTCGCCGATATTCCGGCTCGACAAACACGTTCAGCACGTATCCGCGCTGCTCTCCCGCGGGATCGAGAAAGTGCGGTGCCCAGTCCAGCACCAGCAATCCCGCCGAAGCAATCGCTCGCTCGCCATCGCTCGTGACCCAGCCGGCATATTTGCCCTCGGCAAGCATGCGCCGCACCCAAGGCTCGAAGTTTCGCGCCATCTCCTCCACAATTGGCTCCGGAGCATCCCTCATATCCGCAAACATCGCTTTGCGGTGGCGGGTAATCAATTCCGCGTCGTTCACGGTGGCTTCTCGAGTCTCCAACATGCGATGAGTATAGGGAATCGGAGCTTATTCCATAACCCGGCTTCGGCGAAGGTTTCTTGTGTCAGAAGCGCACGCCGTATCATCCTGACGTGAGCACTCCGCAACATCCGCCGCTGCCGATGGACACACAGCTGCTCAGACCGGGCTTGCGTCTGGCCGTCGGACTCTCTGGAGGTGCAGACTCCGTGGCGCTGCTGTGTGCGCTCGCCGAGCGGAGCAGGGAACTGGGCCTGGTGCTGCACGCGGCGCACCTGCACCACGGCCTGCGTGGCGATGAAGCAGACGCTGATCTTGCATTCTGTCGCGATCTTGCCGCGCAGCTTAGCCTGCCTTTTCACGAGCACCGGGTCGACACCGCCGCTGAAGCGCGGCGCGCCAGGTTCGCTCCGAGCGAATCTGCAAACAACACGGAGCAACCTCGTGACTCTATCGAAGGAGTCGCCCGGCGCCTGCGCTATCGCTGGTTTCGCGATCTGATGGCTGCCCGTGAAGTGGATGCGGTCGCAACCGCGCATACGCTCGATGACCAGGCCGAAACGGTGCTCGCAAAATTCCTTCGTGGTGCGTGGACTGAAGGACTCTCCGGGATCCATCCGGTTCTCGAGTTCCCAGAGGGCCGCATCCTGCGCCCCTTGCTCAGAACGAGGCGCTCAGAAATCGAAGCATTTCTGCATGCGCGGAATCAGGGTTGGCGTGAGGACTCCTCCAACCGCCACCTGACCTTCACGCGTAATCGCATTCGACACGAGTTGTTGCCGCTTCTCGAAGGCTGGAACCCGCGTTTGCGAGAACACCTGGCGCAGATGGCGGAACTGGCGCGCGATGAAGAGACGAGTTGGCAAACCGAACTTGACCGGGTCGCTCCGCAAATTCTTCTTCACGGTCGCCCTGTGCGCGGCGGAGGCAGGGCCGCAAGCCCCGGTCTTGCCGTTGACATCGCCAAACTCGCGGCTCAGCCCGTTGCGCTCCAGCGCAGGCTCATCCGTCACGCGGTGGAGCAACTCGAATCAGCGTTGGATTTTGTCGACATTGAGGCTCTTCGGAACCTGGCGCTGACCGGCAGGGCCGGCCGGAAACTCGAGCTCGCCCAGGGCTTACGCGCCGAGCGCAGCCACCGGGAACTGCGCCTGACAAGGGGCCCCATCGACTCCGGTGGCGAACATGCAGAACCAATGGCACGTTACGAATTGGTGATTCCAGGCGAGGTCGTTGCGGAAGCGTTCGGCCTTCGCATTCGGGTCGATCTTGCCAGTCCAGCGCCCCCCGGCGAACCATCCGCAGCCGCGCAAACGGCGCTTCTGCGCACGTGGGAACCAGGAGATCGCGTTACGCTTTGCCACTCAAGTGGCCCTCGGAAGGTCAAAGAAGTTCTTGAACGCATGAAAGTTACAGGCTCCGAGCGAACAACGTGGCCCGTTCTCGAATTCATGAATCGCATCGTCTGGATGCGTGGTGTCGCACTTCAACCAGACCCCGGGATACTCATTGAAGCCACTCCCCTTGCAACTGGGGTTCCTCATTCCGGCAAATCGTCCTGACCCGGGCACGGGCAGGGTTCCTGTTTCCTTCTCGGATTCCCGCAAGATCCGACATCCGGGGTCTTAGGTATTTTTCCTGCTTCGGAGTACAATTTTGTTACTGCACATCTGCGCGGCGCACCATAAGTGTCTCCGGCTGATAGCACCCGTACTTTCTGTGACTTTGAGGGGAGCTGGGGCGTCTAAAGGGTGATGCAGGCGGTGCTGGAGGTCCTTTATTGAGGCTTCTCCCCGCCGGGAAAGAGGAGTCCTGGTGAATTCGACCGTCAAGACGATCATGTTCTGGGTCTTTATCCTGATCTGCCTGATGCTGCTCTGGGGTGTTGTGCAGCGCGGCACGAGCATGGGGAAGGACACAGAGGTCCCCTACTCCGATCTGCTCGACAAGATCGATGCGCAACAGGTGCAGGATGTCGCCATCCAGGGCACTGAGTTGCACGGGCACATGAAAGCCACGCCCAAAGAACAATTCCACACCACGATCCCTCAGAGCACCGATACGCTGATCAATAAGCTGCATGCTGCCAAGGTCAACTTCTCGCTGAAGGATCCGCAGAGCAACCTGCTTCTGCCCATCCTGTTCAACGTGGGCCCCTTCGTTCTGCTTGGAGCAATCTGGTTCTTCATGCTCCGGCAGATGCAGTCAGGCGGCAACAAAGCGTTGTCGTTCGGCAAGAGCCGTGCACGATTGCTCTCCATGCAGCAGAAAAAGGTTACGTTCAAGGACGTGGCCGGCGTAGATGAAGCCAAAGAAGAGTTGAAGGAGATCATCGAGTATCTGCGCGAACCGCAGAAGTTCCAGAAGCTCGGTGGCCGCATTCCCAAGGGCGTCCTGCTCGTTGGCCCTCCAGGCACCGGCAAGACCTTGCTGGCGCGCGCTGTTGCCGGCGAGGCCAATGTGCCGTTCTTCTCCATCTCCGGTTCCGACTTCGTTGAGATGTTCGTCGGCGTCGGCGCAAGCCGTGTTCGCGACCTTTTTGAACAGGGCAAGAAGAATGCGCCCTGCATCATCTTCATCGACGAAATCGACGCAGTTGGCCGCCATCGCGGCGCCGGTCTCGGCGGCGGACACGATGAGCGCGAACAGACGCTGAACCAGTTGCTTGTCGAAATGGACGGCTTCGAATCAAACGACGGCGTGATTCTCGTTGCGGCCACCAACCGCCCCGACGTGCTCGATCCCGCGCTGCTGCGCCCCGGCCGTTTCGATCGCCGTGTCGTGGTAGGACTGCCCGACGTGCGTGGCCGCGAAGAAGTTCTCCGCGTACACGTGAAAAAAGTTCCTGTTGGGGACGACGTCAATCTCAATGTTCTTGCGCGCGGAACCCCGGGCTTCAGCGGAGCCGACCTGGCCAACATGGTCAATGAAGCCGCGCTCAACGCCGCCCGCGTCAATCGCAAGCAGGTCCTGATGTACGACTTCGAGCTTGCGAAGGACAAGGTGCTGATGGGCGCCGAGCGCAAATCGATGCTGCTGACCGACGAGGAGAAGCGCGTCACCGCGTACCACGAGGCCGGCCATGCGCTGGTCTCGATCAAGCATGACGCACTCCGATCCCATCCACAAGGTCACGATTATTCCGCGTGGCATGGCGCTTGGCGTAACGATCTTCCTGCCCGGCGACCGGCACAACTACACGCGCGAATATCTTGAAGCAAATCTCGCCATCGCTTACGGCGGGCGTGTGGCTGAGGAGATCTTCCTCAACCAGATGTCTACCGGCGCGGGCAGCGACATTGAGAACGCCACCGACCTCGCTCGCCGCATGGTTTGCGAGTACGGCATGAGCCGTCTCGGTCCGCTCACCTTCGGCAAGAAGGAAGAGCAGATCTTCCTCGGCCGTGAGATCGCGCAACACCGTGACTTCTCCGAAGAGACAGCGCGGCAGATCGATCTGGAGGTTCGCCGCCTGATCGACGAGGCCTACCAGTCGGCGCACGGCATCCTCGAGAGCCACAAGGACGCGATGCACCGCATTGCCGCAGCACTGCTCGAGCGCGAGACCATCGATGCAGAAGAAGTGAGAATGCTGATTGATGGCACGGAACTGCCGCCGATGCGTTCGTCCCTGGCGTCGCCCAGCGACGGCAGTGGCACGCGGCCAGCAGGTCCTCAAGCCCGACACTCGCAGCGGCTCTGGCTTCCCCGAGGGCTCGCCTTCACCGGCGTAACGGCTTGCACACCACAACTGCACGAAGGGCCATCCATTTATTTATGGATGGCCCTTCTCACATTGCATCGAAATTCCTTGATAATGATCGAGGCTTTTACGGTGCTCTGCTGAAGTGATCCGGCGCTCAACCACTTCCAAGGGCGGGGGTGATCAGCGCCACCGCGATCAGAAGATTTTGTACGCGGCTCCCACGCTCACTCCGTACGGCTTCAGCGTTCCGTTTATCCAGTTCGGCCACAACTGATATTCGAAATCGATCGGTCTCAGGCTGATCCGCTTCGTCAGCTGAAGATCGACTCCGCCGCCCAGCGCAATATCCGCGAAATGGCCGTACGCGTAGTTGTACTCAAAGTTCATCTTTCCCATGCCGAACAGTGCCTTGCCATACGGCGTTGCCTGCTTCCATTTAAACTCGTGAATCGGCACGCGCGGCCCAATCAGATAATTGTCCTGCGTGATGTCGGCAAAGGAGTTCATCCGCAGCCAGCGCATCTCGCCTTCCAACTGCACCCATCGCGTGAACTTCAGGTCGGCATAGACGCCGAATCCGTAGAGGCGTTGCGGGCTCGCTTCCGGAATTCCGCTTCCCGCATAGTCAGGTTGAAAACCGGAGCCCATTCCGCCAACGCTGAGCGACCGCTGGCTGCGGTATGCGGTGGGTTCCACTTGCGCTCGGGCCAAAATGCTGCCCGCGCAGAACATGCAGCTGAAAAGTACAACTGCTAATCGTCTCATGTGAAAAGAGTTCATCCACTCCTGACGGGACTCGTAAAATTCTACAACTCGATGACGGCGCTCGGTATAAAGCGACCGAGGCGGATAGCGAATCGCTATCCGCCTCGAGATTGTTGCAGCATGAAACTTACTGGGGGTTGGGAGTGTTGCCTGTCGTCTGCTGCGGTTGCGGACCTTCTGCCTGTGAAGGTGCGGGCCTATCTGATGCTGCCGGTGGGGGGGCTGTGCCGGAAGGGCCCGGGCCCTGTGCCGGTGGAGCAGGACTTGGATCCGCAGCCGGTTGAGCCGGTGCGTTCGCGGGCTTCGTCCCGGGTACGGCCGGCGTGTTCAACTGCGCCTCTTCGTACCGCTGCAGCCTGAAGTACATCGGCGTTACCTCCAGCGGCATCTTGTCGCGCGGAAGCAGCGGAGCGTAGCGCTTTGCATTCAGCATGCGTACCTTGTCATCCCAGGGGTCAACCTTCAGCCAGCTTCCCAGCGGCAGAGCGGCGACCTGGGTCAAGTCATCCCAGTTGATCTTGGGCGCCTCGTGGGCCAGGTCACCCATCCACGGTGTGCCGTCAGGCTTCAGCAGCGAATCGCCGAGTCTGGGCGTATTTAAAGCCTTCAACTCTTTGCCGCGATCTGCCAGCGCTACCCAGAACAGACCGGCGCTGGACAACTTGTCCTTGTACATCGAGGCCTGCATGTAGGCCATGCCCTGCTTGACTGCCGAGGTAATATCGTGCATCCGAGTGGTTCATATTGATGCGCCTGAACGATGCCTCGTCAGGGAAGAGAAGGCGATCGTTGAAGGCATAACGCGTGTCGATGTGATGACCCATGACAATGTGGGCCAATTCGAGAGAGATCACCGATGCGATGGCCTCTTCATTCGGCAAGGCGTCAATGAGGCCCTTGCTGACCAGGATCGTGCTGCCCACTGTCGTGACTTCGATCGTGGTGGTCAACAGCACCCGGCAATGAACCGGACTGGCGAGCGCGATGTTGCTTGGCACCACAAGATTTGTGACGATCTGGTCGAGCACTTGCGTTTCGTATCCGTTCTGGGTCAGCGGAGCCACAAGGCCGGCTTGTTCCAGGCGGTCGAGCACGTTGTTCTCCGCCTGGGTGACCCAGGCTCGCGAGGCCTGCAGAGGACTCACGTCCTGCGAGTCACTTTTGTCTTCGGCGTCATCCACTCGCACGCTGACGTTTTCGCTGTCGCGCGTGGGCAGCTTCAGCGAGTAGCCCCAGAAGTGGGTTTGCGCCTTCAGACCTTCCTGCTTGTTGTTGCTTTCATCGCGATTCGTCTCTTCTACGTAGATCGCGACAGGCAGCCAGATGCCCGGCTGCACATTCATGCGCCAGCTATCGAAGTGGAAGTAGTAGCGAGAATCGTCCTCTGACTTCGGACCGGTGTAGGTTCCGTTGAAGCGAACCACATTTCCGTCCTGGTCCTCAATCCAGATGCGGCCGTAGAAGCGGCCCATGCCCTGACACTTTCGGATGCACATCGAACACCCAGGTGCGAACCGAGCCCAGGAACTCCCGGCGCACGTAGCTGAATACGTAGTGCTGCTGGTCGAAACCTGTCGGGATCCAGGAACATCATCTGCATGAACCCGGTCGGATTATAAGTAAATCGCTTGTCCAGTCCGAGTGCCTTGGTCAATCCAGTAATGGCCGCCATGGATCCTTTGAACCAGCCGTGTTTCGACGCATCCCTGGCTTCCTTAGGCTCGTATGTCTTGTCAAAGAACCCCTTGCCGAAATCGACGCGGCTCAGCGTGTACTGGTCGCTGACCGGCACCTGATAGAGCTTCGCATCGGGCCGCGTGTCCTGAATATAAGTCTCCACCAGCGGAGTCCGTTGCTGAATCGCCTTGATCAAGACCTTCTCCTGACCAATGGCCTTTCTGAACCAGCGCAGCTTGCTCGGGAGTAAGCTTTGTGTGCCTGTACATACTGAGGAGCTTTCTTTGCATGCGCCCAAGACACTCCCAACAGCAAGGTCAGGAGGGTAAGGGCGATCTTTCGAGACATCATGTCATCTCCTAGGATGAGTTCCCTTCTTTCTATGACAACGGGGCGTTCTCTGGCAACAAAGCTTCTAACCCATCGTCTTGTTAAGTAGTGCAAATTGGACGCTATGCCAATTGAAACGTGATGGTGATATTCGTCGTCAGATCTACCGCCTGCCCGTTGCGGGTTGCAGGACGGAACCGAATTTGTTCTGCGACTCGGCGCGCTTCTTCATCGAGTCCGTGACCGAGTCCACGGACAACGCCCTTGATCAGCACCTGACCGGAGGCAGTAAAAGTTACTCGCAAAATAACATCGCCCTGGACCCGCAGCTGCCGGGCCTCGGCGTGTATTGAACTGCAGGTTTTGATAGAACTTCGAAGTTGGTGGAAGCCACTTGCGCTGCAGGCGTGGAAGCCGCAGTAGTCGTAACCATCTGGGTCGGAATTCCCGCGGAGGCTACCTTGCCGGCGTAGGCATTGCCGGTCGTGGCAGTCCCTCTCGGGAATCCCGGCGGAAGCGACCTTGCCCACTGTTCCAGCATTTGATCCGGCCTTCAATCCATTGCCGATTCCAGTTGAGCCAACCACTCCATGCGGAGCGACGGCGGGACCCTGCATGCCGCCGTAGGGATTGCCGATCGCAGCAACCTGTGCGGGCCTGCTCGCGTTCGGATTCGGCGTCACACCGAACGTGTCACCCAGATGCACGGGCGCGGTCGAGGCCTTTACGGTGTTCGATTGTGCCGGCATGGCGGCGGTCAGAGCTGCCTTGGGCTGCGGCGCCAGTACGATTGCAGGCTTCGCTTCCTTCATCTGCGGCGTGTTCAGCTTGGCTTCCATCTCGATCGGCTTCAGCGCAGGCTTCGGATCGATCTTCGGCATGTTGATCTTCGGCGCCTCGAGCTTCACCTCGGCAGGCCTTGGCGGCGGAGGAAGCTTTGGCGGCGGAGGCGTCTTGACCTTCACCTCGCGGCGGAGGAGTGGTGGGAAAGATCAGCTGCCGTCTGCTCGAATTTGTGCTGCTGAATAACACGCTTTGCCGTGATCCCGATGTAGATAACCAACCCCAGGATGATCACATTGACGGTCGTGCTCGTTACAAACGAAGCCGTCCGTCCCTCAGGCTCGGGGAGCAAGCCAAAACTGACAGTTCCAGGGTAGCGATTCATCTGCATGACGATTCAAACCTCGGTTGTTAGCCGGAGAAGCGGCATTCGCTGCACCGCGAGAAATCAACACAAAACACCGTAAGGGGAGGGATGCGTAAAAATGGCTCAACGTTGCCATTCCGACCCCCCCTTCTTTCCTGGTTCCAGCGAATAATCTCCGGCTGCCGGGAGCCATGCCTGGCTGGGGCGGCAACTATCTGATTACATGAGCGAAATCTTTCTTGGCTGTGCGGCGTCAACACGTCGAGAATCCGCGTGTCTTCAAGGGCCGCCAAGTTGTCTTGACGTCTCCCTCCAGACATCGCAGAGGGAGGAAAGGGCAAGCATACTGTCATCGTATCGGATCGGGTGCCTTGCGCGACCAGCAGACGGGCGTTCAGAGCCCGTTGCCAGACCCTTCGCGCTAAACAAGTCTTGCAAGCCAAATACCCAATACATCCGGGAGCTCCCACTTGAGTCCAAAGCACTCAAAACACGACTTGCAGAGGCTTCCTCGCTTTGGAGGGAAGGGAAAAAATGCGATTCCAAACCCGGGTGCATTTTCCCGATTGGTCGCGCGTCGAATCACGTCCCGGGCAATGCAGGTTCAGCCGCCTTAAGGACGGTCTAAATGTGAGAACGGCACCGCCGTTCAGACCTTTCCTGCTTTAATAGACTCACGGTAACGCAAAGCGTTCGGGAAGGACAGTACTTTTGTGAGAATTCTGGTTACCGGCGGTGCCGGATACATTGGCGGAACAGTGGCTGCTCTTCTCACGGCTCAGGGCCATAAGCCCACAGTTTTCGATAACCTTAGCCACGCCCGGCGCGAGATGGTGCCGCAAGGCGTTGACTTCGTAAAGGGCGATCTCGCGGACCGCGCCGCGATCGAGAATCTCTTCCGATCCGCCACCGAGGAAGGGCGAGCCATTTGACGGCGTCCTGCATTTCGCTGCGCTCATTGAAGCGGGCGAATCCATGAGCCGGCCGGAGATCTACTTCCGCAACAACACTGCCTCCACTCTCTCGCTCCTCGAAGCGACTGTTGGCGTGTGGTCCTCGCCGCCTGGTATTCTCGTCCACGGCTGCGGTCTATGGAGAACCTGAGTCGGTCCCCATCATGGAAGATGCGCGTCTCAAGCCCACGAATGTCTACGGTGAGTCAAAGCTCCTCGTAGAGCACATGCTCTCCTGGTTCCATCGCATCCACGGACTGCGCTCCGCGTCACTGCGCTACTTCAACGTGGCCGGGGCGCCCGAAGGCCCCACGGGAGTGACTCGCGGTGAGGCGCATGAACCTGAATCGCACCTGATTCCGCTCATTCTTGACGTAGCCCTGGGCCGTCGCAAGTCCATCAGAATCTACGGCGACGATTACCCCACGCCCGACGGCACCTGTATCCGCGACTACATCCACGTCTCAGACCTTGCTGACGCTCATCTGCTTGCCCTTCAGGCGCTCGAGACCGAGGCAGCCGCTCGGAATCGCCTGATCTTCAATCTCGGCAATGGCCAGGGCTTTAGTGTCCGCGAGGTCATTGAGTCGGCACGCCGCGTCACAGGTCATCCCATTCCCGCGGAAATCCACCCGAGGCGCGCAGGAGACCCGGCTGTCCTCGTGGCGAGCTCCGACAAGGCCATCCGCGAACTCGGTTGGAAGCCGCGCTACAACCAGCTAGACGACATCGTTCGCACCGCATGGGCCTGGCATCAGAAGCGGTATCAATCCTGATCGCGATTTGACCAGCGAAACTGGATTGACGCGATAGACTCAGGGGCTTTGGCCCCTGAGAGTTCGGTGGCCTCGAGATCCCTCAATCCCGAGTCGGTCTCAACAGTCCTTTAAGCCAGGGCCCTGTCCATCAGGGCCTTCCGTCGAAGCTTTCAATAAAAGCGATGCATTTCAGGGCCCTGATCCGGTGCCTCTTCCCTCAACTGAATCGAAGTTGGTCCTCCGATGCCAGATTTGTAAAGGAACTTCGCCAACTGCACACGAAGCCGGGCACACGCAAATCTTCCATGGCGAATCTTCGTGCTTTGTGGCATTCTGATTGGCCTGCAAGCGACCAGCCCGGTTGGGCATCCCCAAAAATCAGAAAGGTACGCCAATGACCAACTTCCCCAAGTCTGTTCTGTCGACAGCTTTGTTGCTGGCGGCCAGCTTAACCCCCAACCCAACTCCGCGCAGCATGCACCGCCACCACTCTCGTCAAATGTTCACGTCTGGGTTACCGGACTTCAGGGTCCTCGCGGACTCAAGTTCGGACCTGACGGCGCCCTGTACGTGGCAGAGGCGGGCACCGGCGGCACGACCTCCACGGTCGGCAAGTGCACCCAGGTTATCCCGCCCGTCGGGCCATACAAAGGCGGCAAGACCGGCCGGATCTCCCGTATCGATAGTGCGGGCCACCGCACCACCGTCGCAACAGGCTTTCCCTCTTCGACCGCCGCTATCAACGACACTTCCGGGGTAGCCGATCTGGCGTGGGTAAACGGCAGTCTTTTCGCATTGCTTGGTGGCGGCGGCTGCTCTCACGGCGTCGCGGATATACCGAATGCGCTTGTCAAAGTGAACACGCAGAATGGCAGCTGGAGCATCGTCGCCAATCTGAGTCGCTATATTCAGACGCATCCGGTGGCGTTTCCAAGCCCCGACGACTTCGAGCCCGACGGCACGTTTTACAGCATGATCCCTCACAACGGCCGGATCTATGCTGTAGAGCCAAATCACGGCCAGATCCTTTCCATCGGTCTCGATGGTTCGATAGGAACCGTCATGGACGTGTCCTATACGCAGGGTCACATCGTGCCAACATCGATCACCTCGCGGAGTGGACAACTGTACCTGGGCAATCTGAATCTCTTCCCCATCGATCCCCAGTGGGCCCGTGTTCTCACTCTCTCCTTCTCGCAGTGCAACCAGGTCTCTGCACCCGGCTTCGATGACGTTGGTCAAATGAACAAGCTGCACGTCCTGAACTCCAAGGCAGGCTTTACCACGATCACCGGGATCGAGTTTGGACCCGACGGGCTGCTCTACGCGCTCGAGCTTTCAGATGCTCCAGGCAATCCAACCCCCGGAGCTGGAAAGGTCGTTCGCGTTAAAGCCGACGGATCGATCCAGACCATTGCGACCGGTCTTACTGTTCCCACTGGAATGACCTTCGGCCCAGACGAGAAGCTCTACGTGTCGAACTTCGGAGCAGCGCCCGCCGGTGCTGGTCAGATCGTCCGGATCGACATTCCATAGTCCACTCAACCAGAGCGAGCCATTCCCTCGCATCTGACATTTCCTCCATGAGAGGCGCAGATTGCCAAACCTCCAATCGCGGCGCCTCTCCTCAGCCCCTCACTTGCCGTCCATGCCCCTGCCTCGATAAAGTGACACCCACAAGCAATGTCGCGCTCGATGTGAGGTCAATGTGTCGTCACGCGCGACTGGAAAGCCTTTTTCTTCCCTGAAGGGGACTCTTTTCATGTCTTCGACGCACGTTCCCGCTGTGCCCAGTTCGGCCTCGTCGCTTTCTAATCAGGATCTTGACTCCGTTCTTCGCGAAAACCGTGTCTTTCCCCCACCCGAGGAATTCGGTCACGACGCATACATCAACAGCATCGAGCAGTATGAGTCGATGTACAAGCAGTCCATCGAAGACCCTGAAGCCTTTTGGGCGAACGTCGCAAACGACCTGCACTGGTTCAAACCGTGGGACAAGGTACTTGAATGGAATCTCCCTTGGGCAAAGTGGTTCGTCGGCGGCAAGATGAACCTCAGCTACAACTGCCTTGACCGCCATGTGAACGGTGCGCGACGGAACAAGACCGCCCTCATCTGGGAAGGCGAGCCCGGCGAAATTCGCCGCCTGACCTACGCCGAACTCCACCTCGAGGTGCAGCGCTTTGCCAATGGACTGAAGGCTCTCGGCATCAGGAAGGGTGATCGTGTTGCCATCTACATGGGCATGACCCCGGAGCTTGCCATTGCGCTGCTGGCCTGCGCACGCATTGGTGCTGTCCACTCAGTCATCTTTGGCGGATTCGCTGCCAACGCTATCGCCGATCGCGTCAACGACGCCGGCTGCGTAGCCATCATCACGCAGGATACGAGCTTCCGCCGCGGTGGCGAAATTCAGCTCAAGCGCGCTGTCGACGAAGCCATGCCCGCCTGCCACACGGTCGACCATGTGATCGTCTACCGCCGCACAGGCTCTCCCGTAAACATGGTCGAGGGCCGCGACCGCTGGTGGCATGAACTCATCGCAAACGCGCCTACGGAGTGCCCCGCCGAGCCTCTGGACTCCGAGGATCCGCTTTACATCCTTTACACCTCCGGCACCACAGGCAAACCGAAAGGCCTTGTGCACACAACCGGCGGCTACGCGGTGCAGACCTACCTCACGACGAAGTACGTCTTCGATATCCGCGACGAGGATATCTACTGGTGCACCGCCGACATCGGCTGGGTCACCGGGCACTCCTATGTCGTTTATGGGCCGTTGCAGAACGGCGCCACAGTCCTCATGTATGAAGGCGCGCCCAACTGGCCCGATTTCTCGCGCTTCTGGAAGATCATTGACGATCATCGCGTCACCATCTTTTACACCGCGCCCACTGCCATTCGTGCCTTCATCAAGTGGGGCGATGAGCATGTGGAGAAGCACAAGCTCGACTCGCTTCGCCTTCTCGGAACCGTCGGCGAGCCCATCAACCCCGAAGCATGGATGTGGTATCGCGAAAAGATCGGCCACAACCGCTGTCCCATCGTCGATACATGGTGGCAGACCGAAACGGGCAGCATCATGATCGCGCCCATTCCCGGTGCTGTTCCGACAAAGCCCGGCTCCGCCACTCGCCCCTTCTTCGGCATCCAGCCTGAAGTCGTCACGCGTCCCGACGCCGAAGGCCAATTCCATGCGGTTCCTGCGGGCCACGGTGGCCTGCTTGTCATCCGCAAGCCGTGGCCATCCATGGCTCGCACGGTCTACGGCGATCCCGAACGCTTCCAGCGCACCTATTGGAACGACGTGCCCGGATGCTACTTCACCGGTGATGGCGCGCGCATGGATGCCGACGGGTATTTCTGGCTCATGGGCCGGGTCGACGACGTGATCAACGTGAGCGGCCATCGCCTCGGTACCATGGAAGTCGAATCGGCTCTTGTTGCGCACCCGAAGGTTGCTGAAGCCGCTGTTGTGGGCCGTCCCGATGAACTGAAAGGCCAGGCCATCGCTGCTTTTGTCTCGCTCGAAAGCGGCAACCAGCCCAGCAACGAGCTCAAGGACGAACTGCGCAAGTGGGTTTCAAAGGAGATTGGCTCGCTCGCCCGACCCGACGACATTCGTTTCACTGAGGCTTTGCCCAAAACGCGCAGCGGCAAAATCATGCGGCGGCTTCTCCGCGAGCTGGCCACGCACGGCGAGATCAAGGGCGACACAACCACACTCGAAGACTTCACCGTAATCGCCAAACTCCGCGAAGCCGACGAAGGCTGATTTCATTCATCACGATGCAACGCGATTCAACTGTCGAAGTTCCTGTTCAAGCAGCTGTTCTGGAGGTCCGTCGGTGTCTGAAGCAAACAAGCAGGTAATCAGAGCGTTCACTGAAGACATTCTGAACCGTGGCAACTTCGATCGTGCGAACGATCTGGTTCACGAGAACTTTATCGAACTCGATCCTCTTCCCGGTCAGCAACAGGGCAGAGAAGGACTGAAAGCGGTCATCGCCCAGATGCGATCCGCTTTCCCTGACATGCATTGGGTCGTTTCCGAAATGGTCGCCGAGAGCGAAAAGGTTGTCACTCGCTTTACGTGGACCGGAACGCACCGTGACACATTCCTCGGCATTCCCGCCACCAGCAAGCACGTTGAGGTCAAGGGCGTGGTTATAGACCGGCTGGAATCCGGCAAGATGGCCGATAGCCGCATTCTGATGGACACACTCGGCTTGCTCCAGCAACTCGGCGCGATCCCCCGTCCGTCTGCCCCCGGGCAATAATGGCAGTTTGTCGAACGGAGCCTTTATGCGCCGTCTCGTCTACAGCGTCGCCACCAGCCTCGACGGCTTCATCGCCGGCCCGCACGGCGAGTATGACTGGATCGTGCCCGATCCCTCCTATGACTTCGGCGCGTTGTGGAATCAGTTCGATACGCTTTTAATGGGCCGTCGCACTTACGAGATCGCTCTCACCCGCTTCGAGTCCCTCGAGAAGATGGGCAAGAAAATCATCGTCGTGTCCGGCACGCTTGTCCCAGCTCAGCATCCCGGCGTCAAGATCCTGGCCGACAACATACCCGAAACAATCTCCGCGCTCAAGTCTCAACCCGGGAAAGGACATCTGGCTCTTCGGAGGTGGAGGACTCTTTCGCACTCTCCTCGATGCCGGCCTCGTTGATACGATCCAACTCACCGTTATTCCCATCCTTCTGGGCAGCGGTGTGCCCCTGCTGCCTGAAGGCCGCCGGCATCCCCTGCAGCTCGCCGGATTCAAGTCTTACCCGAACGGGACTCTTGCACTTACCTACTCTGCTGCACTGCAGGTCCAGCCACCCGACCAACGAGCCGGACAGTCAAAACGCGTTCAAACTAGGAAGACCGTGCAAAAGAAAAAGCGGAAGCGTTAGCCGCCTCCGCTTCTTCGAGCTTCTGAAATTCCAGTCTAGAAGTGGTACAACACGCCAACTCCTGCGCGCGCACTCCAGCTTGTGTGCGTCGAGTTGCCCGTTTGATAGGGAACGAGCGTGAACGCCGACCCGATAATATCTCCGGAAACGCGGAATCCCCAGCGAGGTGTGCGGTTGTAATCCAGGCCCAATCCCACACCACCCGCAAATGAATAGCCAGGCTGGATGTTCACATTGCCTGTATGCACGGTCCCGATCAGTCCTCGCGCAAAGCCGCTGAGCTTTTCATAAAGGTTCGCATGAACTTGCGCTCCCACGAGGTAGATGTTGACTTTAGGATCTCCAGGGTTTGACGACGACACATCCCACGGATAATAGCCGAATTCGCCCACGACGCCGAAGTGCTCGCCCATGTCACGCGTATATGATCCTGTGACGCCTTGCTTTCCGCTGCGCGAGCCGTTTACCTGGTTGAGACTCGTATATCCCCATCCCAAAAACGCTGTGTTCTTGTACACGGGACCAGTTGGTTGCGTCGGAATCTTCTCCGGGGCCACCTGGCAATTGGCAGCCACGGGAATCAAAAAAGCAAAAACCGCGGCCAGAACCGCAAGGAACAACTTACTCTTCAATGGAACCTCTCCTGAACACCATGCCGGCGCTGCTCAGCAATGCGCTGGCCATGCCCTCGTGCAGGGTGCCGTGACTCAAATCATGTACCTTCATAGACTACCCTCTCGCCCCCTGTTCCACGAAGCGCGCCCGCGGGCGGCCGCATCAGCGGTCCAGCACTTGGATCGGCGATGTCAATCGGAGCAAGCTCCCGGAATTCGCTGTCACGCTCACAGCCGTTCCTTGCTGAAGATACCGAGCCAACGCTTCAGGTTGCGACCAGTCCAGTGGCCAGCCATCTTCAATGGCGACCACGGTGTATTGCCCTGGAGCAACATCGCGGAGAGCAAAGCTGCCGTCTGTATCCGACTGATCACGCCGTATCAGCGCCCTCCATGCACCCGGGTTCTTTGGCGCCAGGACCACCATCACCCCCGCAAGGCCCTTTCCATCCTTTTCGGCCAAGCCTTCGATTCGCGTTTCGTTCTTGCTCAACGTCACCGCAACCTCGAGCGGGCGATCCCGGGTGGTCACGATGTTTCCCGCGTGGCGCTGCTTGTCAACGCCGGTTGCGACGACAGTGAACGGCTTGCTGCCTGCGGCCCACAACAACCACGAGCCCGGCGGCACATTCTCAAACTTGAAACGGCCTCCGCGCGCGACTGTGACCATTTGGTTGATTCCGCGTTCGCCGTCAAGGCGATCCAGCGTCAGGTTCACTTCTTCAGAGACCGGCATCCCATTGGTAAAGCGCAATGTCCCGCCAACCACTGAGGCAGGGGTCCCTGCGCCTGCATCCACCTCCTGGCTGGCCGTGAGGTCAAGGTCCAACACGCGGGGCGGATCGCCTTCGGTGAGTTGGTAGTGCCCGGGAGCGATCCCGCTCATCTCAACCTTCCCGGTCCGCAGCGATTCAAGGAAGCCTGCGCTCTCGGCGGAGACCGATGTCCCAAGAACATTCTGTTGCAGCTCAGCGCGCGCGATCGATCCATTCTGTCTTTGTAAGATCGGAACCGATAGATGCAAAGCAGGAACCGCGTGAAGACTGATGTCCGCAATTTCCCGGTTCCCACCAGAGAGCACAATCGGTCTCGCGGCAGCCTCGTCCGTGGTCGAGTCGTAATACGTCACCGGATACGCAACGTCGAGGGCGGGATTGACCGTCTCGTTCGCTTTTGCTTTTCCGCCGGCTCCGCCGTGCATTGCGTACCACGGCTCTGCAATGACCGCGATAAGGTACTCGCCCGCAGACAGATCGCTGAACTCATACGCTCCGGTGTCATCCGTGACGGCAGCGTCTGCCTGCGCCGTTCGTTCGCCGGGACCGGAGTGCTTTGGCCGCTGAAACAGCAAAACGCGCGCACCTTCAACGGGGTCGCCATCGTCGCTCGTGACCACTCCGCGCACGTTCGCAACCGGCGTCATGCGAAACATCAGGTGCGTCGTATCCTGGTCCGCTCCGGTCACCACCGCAGAGCTGAACTCGTCGTGTTCGTCGTAGAATGCTGTGCGAATCCCGCGCTTCGAGGCAGTCAGTTGATACTTTTCTGCCGGCAACCCGTCCAACGCGAATCGTCCCTCGCCGTCCGAGACCGCCGATTCAATTGTGTGGCTGTCTTCCAGCGCCAGCACAGCAACCGTTGCCTGTCGAACCGGCTCACCGGTAACCGCGTTGATCAGCTTCCCGGCGATGCGGAACGTTTCCGTTGCCGCCCTCCCGGAAGCCGCCGCGCTGCGAGTTTCACTCCGCGTCGACTGCGCATACGGAAGCAGTCCAAGGTACAACGCACCAACCGCCAGCCCAGCGAGCCGGACGCAGCGATTGCCGTGGGCGAAGAAGAGCCTCATTGCTGTCCCGCCTCAACCACCAATTCGCGCTCCACACCCGGCCCGAGCATTACAGCCTGTCCATGCAACCCTGACAGGACAGCAGGATTGCGATATTCAAGAGCCACAGGCCGGTTGAATGCGTAGACGTGGTAATCGCCGGGTGCAAGCCCCGCAAACGTAATCCTGGCGCCGCTGGATGCGCGGAGTGTCTGCGGCACAACATCCACAGTCGATTCAAAATCGGGCACCACGTAGATCGTGTAAAACGGCTCTTCGCCCGCCGCAGGTACGGACATCGAAGCCGGCAACGAGAGCGTCAGGCTCGCGCAATCGTCGCGCAAGGTCAGGGAAAGTGGCGCCGTTGTGCCGGAAGATCCAAGCATCAGGGGCTCGTGAGCCAGGCCTGCTCCGCCTCCGGTGAACGAAGACTCGCACAAGCCTTTTTGTGCGATGTTAGTGTGCACCCAGTACGCTCCTGGTGAGACAAATGCCGATTCGAGCGGACCGGTCGAGCTCCCCTGCGCGAAGCTCGTCACCATGCCATCGGAAATCCATGCGCCTGTCTGGCTCACCGTGATAAACACTTCGCTGTCGCGAGCGGCTGTAGTTGAGCCGGATTCGCCCTGCTGCGCTGAAGTTGCCCCTGTCCGCATCACTGAAACCTGCACCGGACTCGTGCGTGCGGGCGCAAGCGGAATACGAAGGTTTGAGACCGCGCGCCCTGAAACGGATACATCAATCTGGCCCGTGAACACCTCTCCTCCAGGAGCCGTGAACGTAGAGGGGCCGCCCGAGGAGCTCGGAAGACGAGACCTCGTCGCAATCGCAACAAGCGAGTATGCACCATCAGGCAGCAGCGTCTGCATTGTGTGCGAGTTTGCGTCGTATTGCGCGCTGTAGGGGAGTTGATGTCCCCCGCCGTCCAACACCACGAAGGAGACGTTCGATCCGGCACGATCAGGCGACAAGCCGGCCGGAAGTCCAACCGACGCCGCAACCAGATGGAACGGTTCGAGAGTGAGGCTCATGTCTGCCTCTGCCTGTTCTCCTCCAGCCAACCTGATCTTCGCTGATCCTGCCAGATCGCGGGCATCCGGATAGAACACGCTCGCATATCCTCCGCGCTCCACACTTCGTCCGCGCCCTGGCTCCACAAGGTCCGTCGCCGCATCGCTTTCCATGGTCGGATCCGTATACAACGCGTACACGCCGTCTGCCAATCCGCCAAATCGATAGACTCCCTCGCTGTTTGCCCTGTTTGCGCCCGCAGTCTGCCACACCACGCGGCCATCCTGGATGGTTCGCTTAAGCAACGTCACCTGAATCGCATGTGCCGGTTCGCCTGTCGAGAGTTGGAGGACACCCCGAATTGAATTGACCCGCATCATTGCGAAAGCGATGTCAGGCATCCCATCCACAACGATGACGTTGTGCGCAAAACTGTGTGGGTTCTCAGAAGAGCCATCTCGGCCGGCCGCCTGGTCCATGTAGCCGGGCTTGACGACCTCAAACTCCTGCGGACCGACGGGAACATTCGGAATCTCAAACCGGCCGTCGCCGTCTGTCAATGCGCCTGTGGCTGCATCGCCGCTGATGCGCACCAATGCGCGAGGTAGCGGCTCGCCTGAATCCCCGATGCGCACCAGGCCATGCACCGTGGTCCGCGGGCCCGCAGAGACTGGAGGGGGCGCAACTTCCACAGGCTGCTGCTCCTGCTGTTCCGGTTGCGCGGCTTGGGGTTCCTGCGCCGAAGAGAGGGCTTCCGCAACCAACAGCATCCCCACGATGAACACCACACTCATCAACGGCCGCAAACCCTCAGGAACAACCCCGTGGGGAGTCATCGCGTCCTTATTGTTGCGCCTGGGCTGCACTCCTTCATTGTGACGGGTTCAGGACGCGAAGGGAATCGAGGTACGAGTCTGAAGTAACCGGGCGTCTCTCAACTGCGCCGCAGAGCGCACGCGCTCAATGTTCCTCCAGATACCATGGAATATTGACGACAATGATCCTGCGACTGCCGCGCACCAGCAGAATCACCTTCAGCAGGTTGGCGCGACGATTGTGCAGCAGGTTCTCCCACCAATGCCGCACGATCAGCTCTGGCACCAGCACGCAGACCTTCCGCACATCCGACTCCTTTTCCACCTGCAGAATGTAATCGACGACAGGCTGCAGCACGTATCTGTAGGGCGACTGCAGAATCTCAAACTTTGGCACGCACTTGCCCGCTCCCCGTAGCGGAGCTGCGATGTACTCCTCCCAGTCCCGGCAGATTTCGTCCGGCCGTTCACTGACCTGAACGTGAAGGCACCGGATATCGCTCGACAACGAAAGCGCAAACGATAGCGCCTTCTCCGTGAGCCGGCTCCAGCGATCGATGGGCAACACGACAATTGGCTCGCTGATCGCCGCGGGAGAGATTGGCCTGTGCAAAGAGATCTCGCGGGCCACGCGCACATAATGGCGCTTCACCGAATGCATCATCGCGATCATCAGGACTACCAGCAGCGCTGTGATCCATGCGCCCTCGGTGAACTTCGTCACCAGGACCACCACCGTCGTGATGCCTGTCGCGGCCGCCCCCAGCCCGTTTGCAAACATCCGCACCGGAGATCCGCCCTTGCGCTTCCAGTGCATGACCATGCCGGCCTGCGAAAGCGTAAACGCCAGAAACGCGCCGATCGCATACAGGGGAATCAGCCGGTCGGTCACGCCGCGGAAGATGATCAGCAGCAGCCCCGTCAGCGCGACGAGCACATAGATGCCCCAGGAGTAGAGCAGACGCCGTCCGCGCAGCATGAACACGTGCGGCATATAGTCATCGAGGGCAATGGCTCGCGTCAGTCGCGGAAAATCCGCGAACGCCGTATTGGCTGAAAGGCACAGCACCAGCAGCACCGACACAATTGTCAGGTAATAGAACCATCCGTGCCCCATCACTGCGCGTGTCAGCATGGAAAGCACGCTTTCGTAGCCGGGCGAATCGGGTGTGGTGGCGCCAATGCCGTAGGCACGACACAACAGCGCAATCCCGATCAACAAAATCATCAGCAGCGCAATGATGATCGTCAGCGTGATCTTCGCATTGCGGCGAGTGTCTTCGCGAAACGCCATCACACCGTTGCTCACGGCCTCAACGCCGGTCATGGCTGTACAACCCGATGAAAACACCTTGAGCAACAACCATAAACTCACCATCGACGTTGCAGCCGGCATCACGGGCATCTGCGTAACAGCATGCGGATGCCCGGCGCCAAATACAACGTGCCACCCACCAACAACGATCACCACCAGAAGCGTTCCTGTGAATAGGTAGGTAGGAATCATGAACGCCAGGCCGGTGTCATGTACACCGCGCATGTTCACGATCGTAAGCAGGAGCAACACCAGCAGGCAGATCTGCAACGTGTGCGGCTGCAGGCCGGGCACGGCAGAGATCAGTGCTCCCACGCCCGCTGAAATGCCCACCGCTGCGGTCAGAATGTAATCGATCATCAGTGCCGATGCAGCCAGCAGCCCCATTCTGATGCCAAGGTTCTGGGATGCCACCGTATAGGAGCCGCCGCCCTTGGGGTAGGCATCAATGGTTTGTCGATAGGCTGACGTAGACAATGGACAGTAGACATACAATCGCCACGCTCACCGGCACGATGTATTTCACGCCCGCCAGACCGAGCGGAATCAGCAACGTCAGCGCGGCCTCCGGACCGTACGCGGCGGAGCTGAGCGCATCAAGTCCGAAAATCGGAATGCCCGCGATCGGACCGATGTGCTCGGCGCGCTCCTCGCTCGTCGCGAGAGGGCGGCCAAACAGAAACGTCAGAATTCTTCCAGGCAAAGCCATAAGGAAGTGGGATGCGACAGGGAAAAAAGATCCGGGAAGACTGCAGATCGCATTCTCTCACAGAGAAAATGCTTCAACATGCAATGAAAGGGCCGCGTTCGCTGATCGGACGAGATGTCCGTCCTTCGCTGCTCAGGAATTTGGCAGCTTGCAGCAGTCCCCCGCCGCCGCAGGTTCATTTGCGCCCGCATCCAGCACAACCTTCCACTTGCCGTCTGCCTGTTTGCGCCAGATCGTGATGTAGCGCCCGGTGGTCGTGACAGGATTCCCCGCGGCATCCTTGCTGTGGCCTTCAAAGTGACCCCAGGTGTAGCCGATATCTCCCGACGGCCCCATCTGTGCATCCGTCGGGGTCCAGGTTAGCTGATAGGCCTGAGGGGACCAGTTGGCTGACTTCGCAATCGCCACCCGGCCCATCGCGGGCGGCTGACCGTTGCCCAAAGCCACGCCGTCTTCTGCAAACCAGTCAGCAAAGGCAGCTCCGCCGCGCTCCAGCACATCCTTTGCAAAGCGGGCCTCCAGATCAAAGAGCAAGACTTTCCCCGGGTTCGCAGTGGGATCGATCAGCGGATTCGGCGCACCCGCTTGCTCGCCCGAAACAGGCAATTGGCACCTTGCCGCAATGGACGCGGTCATCATGATCCCAGCGATCAAAACTCTAAGCCCTTTTTGAATCACGATCTGCTCCTCCGCTGCCCCGCAGCGTTCTACCTAGCAATCGTACACAAATCGCCCAGCCTGGGAATCCAGACGGGTAAGCCTTGCATCCGCAACCACGACAAGACCTTATCGGCACTTCCGCGTCCAATTGCAAGCGCCGGAAACTGCTTGATTGATATACTCTTGGTTGGCAAGCTGGCTTGAAGCGATGGCCTGACGGGCTGTTGTGGGATTGTCCGGCTTTTTTCCCCGGGGAAAGGGAGTAAATGGGAACATTGCTGGAGACGATCCACTCGCCGGCCGACCTAAAGCGTCTGAGCCCTGCGCAAATGGTTGACCTGGCAGAGGAGATCCGCCAGTGCCTCATCCAGACCCTCTCGAAGACCGGCGGTCACCTTGGCCCGAATCTCGGCGTGGTGGAACTCACTATCGCCCTTCACAGCGTCTTCGATTCGCCGACAGACCGAATCCTTTTCGACGTCAGCCACCAGGCTTACGTTCATAAGATTCTGACTGGCCGTCTCGACCGCATTGGCACCATTCGCCAGCCTGGCGGCTTGAACGGCTTCATGCTCCGCACTGAAAGCGAGCATGACTGCTATGGTGCCGGCCACGCAGGCACCGCTCTCTCCGCCGCCCTCGGCATGGCCGTCGCACGCGACCTCGCCGGCGGCAAAGAAAACATCATTGCCGTCGCTGGAGATGCTGCGTTCACAAACGGCATCTCCTTTGAAGCACTGAATAACATTGCTGAACAGACCAAGCGCCTGATCGTCGTTCTCAACGATAACGAGTGGTCCATCGACCGCAATGTTGGTGCCATCGCCGGTTACTTTCATCGCATCGTCACCAACGAGCACTACAACCGTCTGCACACTTCCGCCAAGCGCATCGTGGAGAAGATTGGCGGCAAGACTGCGGTTGAAGTTGTGCGCCGCGCCGAAGAAGCCGCCAAGAGCATGCTCTGGCCGTCCATCATGTTTGAGGAATTCGGGCTCCAATACTTCGGCCCGATCGACGGACACAATCTGCCTCTCCTTATCGAGACGTTCAAGTTTCTCAAGACAGAGGAGCGGCCGGTTTTGCTGCATGTTCTTACCCAAAAGGGCCGCGGCTTTCAACCAGCAATCGATGGGCAGAAGAAGTTTCATGGCCTCGGTCCCTACGATCCAGAAACCGGAACCACGAAGCCGGCTGGCGTCCCAACTTATTCTGAGGTCTTCGCCACCACTCTCGCAAAGCTGGCCAGCAACGACGCGCGTGTCGTTGCAATCACTGCAGCCATGCCGAACGGGACCGGCCTGGATCTCTTCCGTCCGCATCATCCCAATCGCTATTTCGACGTCGGCATCGCCGAAGAACATGCCGTCATCTTCGCGGCGGGCATGGCAACGCGCGGCTATCGTCCCTTCTGCGCCATCTATTCCACGTTCCTGCAGCGCGCATTCGATCCGATCGTGCACGATGTGGCCCTGCAAAAGCTCCCCGTCGTGTTTTGCATGGATCGCGCGGGTCTCTCCGGGGACGATGGTCCCACGCATCATGGCCTGTTCGACATCAGCTACCTTCGCGGGATACCTGAAATGGTGCTGATGGCTCCCAAGGACGAGGATGAACTGGCTGACATGATGAAGACGGCCCTTCAACTCAACGGGCCCAGCGCTATTCGCTATCCGCGCGGCGCCGTTGCCGGCGTCCCCTGCAAGGCTGAATCGCAGGTCCTGCCTGTTGGGAAGGCTGAAGTGGTGACGGACGGCAGCGATGTTGCCATTCTCGGGCTCGGTCCCATGATCACCCTGGCGCAGGAACTTGCCGCAAAGCTCAAGCACGAGGGGATCTCCGCGGCGGTCATCAATCCGCGTTTCGTCAAGCCGATAGATCGCGAAATGCTCGAACTTTATGCGCGCCGGGTCGCTGCCTTCGTCACGTTCGAAGATCATGTGAAGATGGGCGGTTTTGGCTCGGTTGTCATCGAGACGCTTCAGGACATCGGCAGCGCTGTGCCTGTCGTTCGCATCGGTTGGCCAGATAGCTTCATCGAGCATGGAAAGATTGAGGGGCTACGAGCCAAGTATGGCTTGACTGTTGAAGCTGCCTTCGAGCAGGTCTCTCCGCTGCTTGCCAATCGCAAGCGCCCCACGCTTGTGGCAAGCTAATGCCCGTGCCATTTCAATTGAGTCGAGTTTATTGGTTCTTTTTCCTGTGTCGGCGCTTGATTCCGGAATGCCGGGATCGTGCCGTCCAGATGCTTAGTCAATCGTTTGAGTTTGCCTGATGCGCGTGTGCGACAATCCACTGTATAGCAATTTCTGTATGCGATCTCTTCGTTTCGCGTTGGCGTGGTTGAGCGTAACGTTTGCAGCCGTCATGTTCGGCTTGCCTCAAGCTCCGCCTCAAGTCGTTACCAGGCCCGCCGCCATCCCGCTGGTGCTCGTTGGCGGCACCATCATCGACGTCACGGACTGGGGCCGCTCGGCAGTGGATCTGCAGGATTCGATCGTCATCGTGCGCGACGGCCGTATCACCGATGTCGGTACACGCGCCACAGTCCCGATCCCCAAGGTAGCCCAGGTAATCGACTGCACGGGAAAGTTCCTCATCCCCGGGTTTGTCGATGGGTTCGCCGGCGTCAATAGCCAGGGACAGGCCAGCGCGCATCTTTACATGGGCGTCACCACGGTAGTTGCCAGTGGAGACAGCCACCGCGGTCACATCGACTTTGCAGTTAATCCCAGCCCGCACCTCTATTTGCTTGACTCGGTCGGTTCAACCGATGACTGGAGCCTGCTTATCGGCCATGGCGATTGGACTTCGAGGCTCAAAGAAGGTGCTCGTCCCGTCGAGTTAAGCCCTGATGAGACAGCACGCCAGATTACTGACACCGCACATCAGGGAACACGCGTCCTCTGGCTGGGCCGGAACATCACGGCGGCAAATACGCAGGTGATCATCACGCGTGCCCATCAGCTCGGCCTCGTTACCTACGGCGAGTTCGCCGCCACTCCCTACAGGGTCGGAATCGATGCGGGTGTGGACGCGCTGATTCACATGGGCCGCTACGAACTAGGCGTCATCCCCGACGAACTACAGCGCCCGCTCGTGGACGATCCCTTCGGCTCCGCCGCGACAACCGCGTACGACTACGCCGAGCATCTTCCGCCGATGGATCCTCACTTTCGGTCGTACGGCCACTTCATTGCGACGCATCACTCGGCGCTGATGCCGACCTTCAGCATGTTCTTCTTGAATCTGCCCGGCCATCGCAACCTGTGGCACGATCCAGCCGCAACCCTCCTCGACCCGGCCAACATGTATATGCCGCCCAACCATGCCACGGGAGAGCTTGATTACCCGCTCGCCACCTGGACGCGCCGTCTGCCGAATTCAACGCAGCGTTGGATGGAAGAAAGTCAGCGCAAAAAGGCCGACCAGTCTGCGATGCGCTTCTGGCGCATAAATCAGGCGATCTTCAGCGCCTATCCGCATTACCTGGCCGCCTCGGGCGCGGCTGCGATGGGGACCATGCCCGGAATCTCCCTGCACACTGAACTCGAAATGCTCGTGCGCATCGGGCTTTCACCGCGCGAGGCACTTGCCGCCGCTACAAACAACTACTCGCTTCAATTCGGATGGAATGAGCTTGGTCAGATTGCTCCGGGCCGTCGAGGCGACATTCTCGTTATCGATGCCGATCCCACAGTCAGCATCTGGAATGCACGCCGTATCTCTGCCATTATTCTCGACGGCAACGTGGTCGACCGCGAAGCCTTGCTCAAGCCCAAAAGGTAACGTCAATCCTTATCGCCGGGCAGAGAGCAATTGCCGCATTGCGGGACGATTCGCCCGCTTGAAGACAACCTCCCTTCTGAAAAGGAAATCTACTTCATTGGAAGGTCTCGAAGATCACCACTCCGGCTTGGGGGTTACCTGAGCGTTTTGACACGGTCGACAAGGCGCGCGAGCATTGTGACCTGAATAAAAGTTCCGTTGAAAGCGACAAACACAGTGCTTGAAGCCGCCCGTGAACTCGTCCCCACTCGCTCACGTAGTATGGAGTTGACGGTTCGCGATGGTATCGAACTGCCGGAGAACATGACCGACTCCCCTTCGCAGCTCGACCAGGCGAGCCAGCGGCACAACAAATGGCTGATCCTCATTGCAGCCTATAAGTTCCTTCTTGCGCTGCTCTTTATCGCGATCGGCGTCGGCGCTCTTCACCTTCTTCACAAAGACATCGATGACGTCCTGGCACAGCTTGCATCGGTGCTTCGCTTCAATCCTGAATCTCGATTCGTCAACTTCCTCGCCGACAAGGCATCGCTCCTCGACGATCCGCTGCTGAGGCGAATTGGAGTTCTGGCTTTTTGCTACGCGGGTGTCAGTGCAGCAGAAGGCGTCGGCTTGTATCTGGAACAGGCCTGGGGAGAGTACCTGACCCTCATCATCACAGCTTCATTCCTTCCCTGGGAGATCTTCGAGATCTTTCACCGGCTTACGTGGGTGCGCGTGGGCGTACTCGTCGTAAATATCCTTATCTTTCTCTACCTGCTAAAGCTGGTGGTTAGCCGGCGCCAACCTTCTGAAGCCGCTGAGAGCGAGTAGATTCGCTTTTTGTTCCCCTATAATCCCATCCGGCATTTTTGAGAAGAGCCTTTCCTTGCCCGGGAATCAAAGCAATAAACACATCCTGTTGTGGTGTTTGGTTCTTGCTGGTCTATTAGTCGGATCGGAGAGAACCATTCTCGCGAGCCTGTGCCCTAAGTACCTGAAAGTTGCAGGGTTTCAACAGAATTTCTGATTGGAGTGGAAAACTCTATGGGCTATTATCGTGTCTGAAGTGGAGCAAAGTGGAGTAAAAGGGAACTCAGATATCGTTCCCAAAGCAAGAATACTCCTGATCTTCCAGTGACGGCAGGTTATTGGCGCTGAAGCGATCTTGGGAACCAGTTTAAGCAAGGAATGGACGGAAAGTAACGAAATGTTTCGAGGCAATCACCCAGCGAAGATCGACGAGAAGGGGAGGCTGAAGCTGCCCTCCGCCTTCAAGCAGCTGGTGGATGCCGCCCACGTTACGCAGTTTTACGTGACCAGTTCCGACGGTAAGAGCGCGGAGATCTGGCCCTTGCCCGAGTGGGAAAAGCGCGAAGAGCAGCTGGCCGACTCCAGCACGATGGACGACGCCGTCAGGAAGTACCTGAACGTGACCAGCTACTACGGCCAGCAAGTCGAGATGGATAACCAGGCCCGTTTGCTGCTTCCTCAGATCCTGCGCAGCTCGGCAAAGCTCGACGCCGAAGTCGCGGTTTTCGGTATGAGGACCTACCTGGAAGTTCACAACAGGGAGATCTTCGAGGCGAATCTTGAGGCCAATCAGTTGACGGCTGAAGATCGCAAGGCAATGGCGGCAATTCTGAGCCGCCGCGGTTGAGGTTTCAACCCCCCAGGGGGAGCACATGACGAAGCAGAGTGAACGCCATGTGCCGGTTCTTTTAAAAGATGCGATTCAGTTTCTCAATGTGCGCGCCGGCAGCACGATAGCCGACTGCACGCTCGGCCTTGCGGGGCATGCTTCTGAGATTGCCCGCCGGCTTGGTCCGAATGGCCGGCTGATCGGCTTTGACCGGGACCCTGAGGCGCTGGTTCTCGCCAAAGCCAGGCTTGATCAGGTTTGCCAAGAGCTGGGCAGCCAGGCTCCGACGATCACGCTGATCGGCGAAGCGTTCAGTTCGATACCGAAGTACGTCGAGCCCGGTTCGGTTGACGGCATACTGGCCGACTTCGGAGTCAGCAGCATGCAGTTGGACGATGCGCACAGAGGCTTCAGTTTTATGGCGGATGGACCGCTGGATATGCGTCAGGACACGCGATCCGGTCTGACCGCCGCACAAGTGGTGAATGAGGCGAGCGAGCGCGAGCTGGCCGACCTTATTTACGAATACGGAGACGAAAGGAGGTCGCGGAGAATAGCCAGAGCCATTGTTCGCGGGCGGCCGATAACGACAACGGGACAGCTTTCCCGGATTGTTGCAACTGCCGCCCCGGCAATGAAACAGGACAAGATTCACCCCGCCACGCGGACGTTTCAGGCACTGAGGATCTACGTAAATCGTGAGTTGGACGAAATACGGGCGCTGCTGGAGGCCGCACCAAGGTTGCTTAAGCCCTCCGGACGACTGGTCGTCATCAGCTTTCACTCACTTGAAGATCGCATCGCGAAAGACAGCCTGCGCGACGGCGCGCATAACGGGATCTGGGAAGTTCTGACAAAGAAGCCGGCAACGGCAGACGAAGAAGAAATCGATCGCAACCCGCGTTCACGGAGCGCGAAATTGAGAGCAGCAGAAAGAACAGCTATTCGTTTTTAGCTGACAGCTTGGGGAGACGAACATGGCGGCATGCACGACAACCTTATTCGATACCAGCAGCGGTTGGACCGCTCGAGTAGCCGAGCGTAACGCCGCCTTGCTCGCGCAGCAGCCCATGCGGCGTCGCGGCGTGCGCACTCCTGAGATCATGTTTACGCGTCACATCGACAACTCGCGCCTGGTCAAGGCGCCCGATCCGGTGCGCGTGCGCCAGATGCGCATCTTCTCGGCTGCGGTAACCGTGCTCTTCTCACTCGTGATGATTTATGGCCTGCAGCACTTCAGCGCGATTGAAGGCTCCTACCGCGTCGAATCAGAAAAGCAGGTACTCGACCAACTGCGCGAAGACAATCGCCAGTTGCGCCTTGCGGAAGCACAATTAACGCAGCCCGGTCGCATCGATGGCATGGCGCGTCAGCTTGGACTTGCCGAACCGCAGCCCGGCCAGGTGGTTCACGGTAACGCGCATCCGGATTCGAGCGCACCCGTGCTCGCGCAGGTTACTACGCTGGCACCGCCAGTGCAGTAGCACAATCGCAGCGTAGTACTCTTTTCAAAGCGATCTCCAATGCAGGCAACACTCCGAGCCAACCGCCCGCGCACCATTGCCCCGCGCGCCACGCCCATGAAGCTGGCGCGCTTTTGGCTTGTTTGTGCCTTCTTTCTCCTTTGGGCGTGCGCCATCGCTGCTCGTCTCTTCTGGCTGCAAGTCGTGCGCCATTCTGAATACGTTGAGCGCGCGCAGAAGCAGCAGCAGCGAACCTTTGAAGTAGCACCGCGCCGCGGCATTCTCTACGATCGCAATCTCCGCGAACTCGCCATGACGGTGCAGGTGGACTCAATCTACGCCGTACCCTCCGAGATCGACGACAAGAAAGCCGCTGCACGCGCCCTCGCCGCCGCGGTCAACAATCCTGAAGACAAGCAGGCGCGTGAAGACCAGATCGCCGATCGCCTCGACAATGGCCGTGGCTTTGCCTGGGTTGCGCGGCGCGTCACTCCAGAGACTGCCGCCCGCGTGAAAGCCCTCAACTTGAAGGGCGTCTATTTCCAAAAAGAATTTCAGCGCTTCTATCCCGATAACCAGATCGCCGCGCAGGTACTGGGCTACGTTGGACTCGACGACAACGGCCTCGGCGGACTCGAAGGAAAATATGACGCGAAGCTGCACGGTGTTCCCGGCAAGATGTTTGCCGCGATGGACGCTCGCCGTCATGTGCTCGGGTCTGTCGCGCAGGAACCCGAGCCTGGTCAGAACCTGCAGCTCACGATCGACGAAAACATACAGTTTATGGCCGAGCGCGCTCTCGACCACAACATGGAGCGAACCCACGCCGACAGCGGCACCGTCGTCGTGCAGGATGTCCACACGGGCCAGATTCTTGCTCTTGCCATTCGGCCCACATTCAATCCCAACCAGTTCCGCCATACGACGCCCGCGCTCCTCAAGAACCACGCGGTCAGCGATGTCTATGAGCCAGGCTCGACCTTCAAGCTCGTTACCTACTCAGCCGCGCTCGAATCGCACGTGACCACGCCCGACGACATGATCGACTGCCAGGGAGGCGCAATCACATTCAACGGCCGAACCATTCACGACGACAAGGCCGACCACTATGGAGTCATTCCCGTCCACAAGGCGCTTGAAGTCTCCAGCGACGTCGCGGCAGTGAAGCTCGCGCTCAAAATGGGTCCCGACAACTTTTACAGGTACATGCGTGATCTTGGCTTCGGCAGCCGCACCGGCACTGAGTTACCAGGCGAGACCCGCGGCCTCCTTCGTCCGGTGAACAAGTGGGGCTCGACGTCCATCGGCTCAATTGCCATTGGACAGGAAGTCGGCGTGACTCCGCTGCAACTCGTTTCGATGGTCTCCACCATCGCCAATGGTGGCGTCTATCTGCCTCCGCATGTACTGATGCCCCAACCAGTGAGCGTTATCGGACAGCCCGCTCCACAACCTCAGGCGCAGCCCTTCAAAGCAGGGAGCGAACTTCCTGACCCGCTGCCCGCCGGCGCACACCGCGCGCTCTCCACGCTCACTGCGGCGCAGATGCGCAAGATGATGGAAGGCGTGGTTCTCTTCGGTACCGGCAAAGCGGCGCAGCTCAATGGCTACTCCTCCGGAGGCAAGACCGGCACTGCGCAAAAGGTCGATCCTGTAACGCATCTCTACTCGAAGACGATGCACGTGGCTTCGTTCGCCGGAATTGCCCCAATTAACAATCCCGTTATCGCAGTTGCCGTGATCATGGACAACCCGAAGGGCGGATCCTACTACGGCGCCGCCGTATCGGCACCGGTCTTCGCGGAGGTTGCTCAGGAAGTCCTCGAATACCTCAACGTTCCTCATGACATCGACGTGCGTCAGCCGAAGACGTCAGCCAGGCCCGAAAAGCCTGTTCACGAAGACGACTCGGATTCTGAGGGGAGCAACATCAACGAGCTTTTCGCCGCGGCTAACGACCTGCCCGCAGACGATCCATTGCGCCAGCCCGCCAATCCTCCGCAGCCTGTCTCTCAACGCGATCCGGAGTCCAGTGCGCCGTCTGCAAAGACCACCTCCGCCGACGCGCATCCAGTTTCCGAATCCAGCCAAGCCGAAGTGGCCGCAGTTTCACCTCCCGAGCCCGCACCACGCCGGGTAACCATCAGCGACGGCCAAAAACTTACCGTGCCCACGCTTGTTGGCCTGCCCGTGCGCAAGGTGATTGAGATGACCGCTGCCGAAGGCCTGCAACTACAGATCGACGGCAGCGGCACCGTCCGCGAACAAGCTCCGGCCCCCGGCACGCAGGTCCCCAGCGGCACCAAAGTCATCGTGCGCTGCGGACGCTAACGAACATTCAGGCGCAGTCTTGATCCTCTGTGTTTGGAAGGGCGCGGCTTCAGCCGCGCCAAATGAAATCCTGCTATTGATTTGTCATCCTGAGCGGAGCGAAGGATCTGCTTTTCGCGACGCCTTCATTCACGCGAAAACAGATATCCTACCGCAGCCACATGGGCTATGCCTGCGCGAAGGAAGTAAGGTCGTTCGATTATTCTGGATGAATAAGCACCTTGGATGCTCGCCATGAAAGAGAACTACCTTGGGGACTCATACGACATCGTTAAGCGATTCTGGGCTGACGTTCTTCGTCCGATAGCGAAACTGTACGTTCATCCTTCGTTTATTCCCGATTCCATTAAGGAAAGGTTTGCTCTGGTCACGAGAATGCCGCTGTATCAAGCCTCGGTGAGCGAAGCGGGTAGACCGTTTGGAATCTTTCTGGACCCTGACACCGGCATTGCTCTTCCGTCCGCGAGGCATCAGAGGACATCGATTGCGCATGCTTCCCTGGATTTCATCGTCCGACTCTACCAAGAGGTCAAGCCTGAGTATCTAGTCTGCTTTGATCAGAGCTTCAAGCGGGGCAAAGCGCAGAGCAAGCGAGAAGAGATGAAGGTAAAGTGCGACGCGATTGAAAAGCGAGGCTACGAATCGTTCTATTTCGACTCGCACGCATCTTTCCTCTTTGTTTCACATAACGCGCACACCCTCGTGGGCATCGAAAAGGCGATATCGGAGGCCGGTATTCCTTCAAATCGCTTGTACGCGAAGATTTCGCACGATTTAGGCACAAAATGATCTGGTCCGAACTCACCGCCGCAATCACCGCCGTCGGCTCCTCCGGCGACTCTGCTGAGCCCGTCACCGGTGTCGAATACGACTCGCGCCGCGTGCGTCCCGGTTCCGTGTTCGTCGCAATGAAGGGCGGCTCGACTGACGGCAATCGCTACATCGACAAGGCCATCGCCGCCGGCGCCCTCGGCATCATCACTGACTCGTCGCAATCTTTCGATCATCTTCTCGTCTACAAGCCTGGCACTCCCGTCGTCGAAGTCGAGCACGGCCGTCGCGCACTGGCCGAAGCGTCTTCGGCCTTCTTCGGCCATCCCGAAAGCAAGCTCGTCGTGACAGGCATCACCGGCACCAACGGCAAAACCACCACGGCTTTCCTCACTGAAGCGCTGCTCAACGCCGCGACCCGCAAAACCGTTCTCATTGGCACCATCGAATACCACGTCGCCGGCGAGGTGCGCCCTTCCGTTCACACCACGCCCGAATCGCGCGACCTCTTCGAGCTGATGGCCGAAGGCGCAAGCCGCGGAGCCACCGAACTCGTCACAGAAGTGTCAAGCCACGGTCTCGACCAGGGCCGTGCCACAGGCAGTGAACTTCGACGTTGGCAGTCTTCACCAACCTCACCCGCGACCATCTTGACTACCACGGCACCATGGAAGACTACTTCGCCGCCAAGCGCCTGATGTTCGATGGTTCGCGCTATCCTGCTCCCCGCGTTGCGGTGCTGAACGCGCACGATCCCCGTACCCCCGAACTCGCCGTAGCCGCGACGCAGTGCCGGATCGGAAGTCCGCACATACGGGATCGGCATCGGCGACTGGCGCGCCTGCAAGCCACACTCTGACGCCGGGCGGAGCTGCGCTCGATCTCGATACCCCAGCGGGTTCAGCACGCGTCAGCTCGCATCTCGCCGGCGAAGTCAACATCCTCAACCTGCTTGCGGCGTTCACAGCTGCGCATGCGCGAGGAGTTTCCTTCAGAGATCTTGTCTCGTTCGTTCCGCGTCTCAAGCCTGTGCCCGGCCGCTTTCAGCCCGTCGATGCCGGCCAACCCTTCACGGTAATCGTCGACTACGCGCACACGGACGACGCTCTTCGCAACCTCATCGTCTCTGGCCCGCCAGCTCACCGCGCACTCCGGCGGCCGCATTATCACGCTCTTCGGATGCGGTGGCGATCGCGACCGCACCAAGCGTCCCAAGATGGGTCGCGCTGCGGGCGAGGGAAGTGACTTCGTTGTCGCCACCAGCGACAATCCCCGGAGTGAAGATCCGCTCGCCATCCTGGCTGAAATCGAACCCGGCCTCCGAGCCACTGGCGCGCGCTACACTGTCCAACCCGATCGCGCCACGGCCATTCATCTTGCTCTCGAATCCGCACAGCCCAACGACGTCGTCCTCATTGCGGGCAAAGGTCACGAGAAAGAGCAGATTCTCGCCGGCCGCACTATTCCGTTCGATGACGCAGAAATAGCACTCGCAGCGCTCCGCGATTTGGGTTACGGTAGTGTGCAATGAATCTCACGCTCGCAGAGGCAGCCATCGGCGCAGGCGCGGTGCTTGAGGCGCCGGCCAGCATCGCGCAGGCGGGAACTCGCGTGGCCGGCGGTTACTCCATCGACTCCCGCACCCTGGCGCCCGGTGAACTCTTCTTTGCCGTGCGCGGAGAGAAGTTTGACGGACACGATTTCGTTGCGTCCGCCGTCGAGCACGGCGCCGTGGGAGCCGTGGTATCGCGAGCCCGCGTTTCCACTCTGCCCGATGCGGCGCTTTCCATTCCGTTGCTCATCGCCGAAGATCCGCTCATTGCGCTTCAGTCGCTCGCTGCTCATGTCCGCCGCCAGTGGGGCAGGCACGTCGTAGCCGTGACCGGATCCGCAGGCAAGACCACAACCAAAGAGGCAATCGCTGCGGCTCTCGGGGCGAAGTTCAACGTCCTCAAATCGCAGGGCAATCTCAACAACGCCTACGGCCTTCCGCTGCAGCTGCTGCGCCTTGAACCCGAGCACGAGTATGCCGTCGTCGAGATGGGCATGAATCATCTTGGCGAGATTGCCGCGCTCGCCCGCATCGCCGCTCCAGACTGGGGTGTCGTCACCAACGTCGGCACTGCGCACATCGAGGGATTCGCCGAAGGTCAGGCCGGTATCGCCCGCGCGAAGTTCGAGCTCGTCGCCGCACTGCCCGCCAACGGAGTTGCATTTCTCAACTGCTCGGATCCCTACGTGTCGCAATTCGGGCGCGACTTCCAGGGCCGCGTGGTCTACTTCGGCGATGGCCCTTGCGCCGACCCACAGATTCTCGAGTGCATCGAAGACTCGGACGGCCTTCACGTCAGCTATCGTGCAGGGGAACATGACGGATGGTTTGCTGCTCCACCTGCTCGGTGCACACAACGCGTCCAATGCCATGGCCGGCCTCGCCGTGGCTCTCGAAGCAGGCGTCGACCTCGATTCCGCCGTCTCCGCACTTGAGACCCTCACCCCCGGCAGCAAGCGTGGCGAGGTACTCGAGATCAACGGAGCCACCATCCTCAATGACAGCTACAACTCAAACCCCGAGGCTCTTCGCTCGATGATTCAGACGCTGGCAAGACGTCCGGCCCAGCGCCGCATCCTCGTCGCCGGTGAAATGCTCGAACTCGGCGAACTTGGTCCGGCGCTCCACGCCGCCAGTGGCAAAGCCGCTGCCGATGCGCATCTCGATCTCGTCGTTGGTGTACGCGGCAACGCGCAACACCTCGCCGCCGCGGCCTGCTGGGGCGGAGTCGCTTCCGTCTTCCTTCCCGATGCGCAAGCTGCCGGCCAATGGCTCTCTGCCAATCTGCAACCCGGCGACGTGGTGCTCATTAAGGGCTCTCGCGGGGTGCAACTCGAGCGCGCCATTGAGTTTCTCAAAGATCATTTCAAACAAGTGAAAGGGAACTAGCATTGCTCTCGCAACTCCGTCGTTCCGCCCTCTTCATCGCTTTCTTTTTTGTCCTGCCGCTCACAGCCCAATCCAAAGCCTTTCAGACCAGCTCCTGGACAAAGGCCTTCCCACCGTTTCGCATTGTCGGCAATCTCTACTACGTCGGTAGCGAGGACCTCGCCGCGTACCTCATCGTCACGCCGCAGGGCAACATCCTTATCAACAGCAACCTCGAATCGTCGCCGGCGCAGATCCGCAAGAGCATTCGAATCACTCGGCTTCAAATTCAGCGACACGAAGATACTGCTCATAAGCCATGGTCACTTTGACCACTGCGCGGGAAGCGCCGAGATCAAGCGCCTCACCGGCGCCAAATACTACGTCATGGACGCAGACGTCCCCGTCGTCGAATCCGGTGGCACTTCCGACTTCCAGTACGCCACCGACAAATCCATGCACTTTCCTCCGACCAAAGTCGATCGCGCGCTTCACGACGGCGACACCGTCTCTCTCGGCCGCACCACCCTCACCGCTCACCTCACTGCCGGTCACACCCGAGGCACAACCACGTGGACGCTTGACGAGACTACAAACGGCCGCACCCTCCACGTGGTCATCGTCGGAAGTCCAAACGTGAATCCTGGTTACAAGCTCGTGAACAACAAGACCTATCCGCACATCGCCGATGACTATCGCCGCGAATTCCAGACTCTCAGGAGTCTCCCGTGTGACGTCTTCCTTGGGGCCCATGGCGGCTACTTCGGCCTGCTGGAGAAATACGAGCGATTCCAGCGCGGCGACCACGAGGCCTTCATCGATCCGGCCGGCTACCGCGCCTACATCGCTGACCGCGAGCAGGCGTTCGAGTCAGAACTTCGCCGTCAATCCGCACCAAAGCGGTAGACATGCATCCACAACCCGAGGAGCGTCCGTCCCTGTAAAATCAACCTGAAACCAACCATTGATCCGGCACTGGAGTTCTCTTGCTCTACTGGCTGCTCTACGAAAAGCTGTTTCCGTTCTTCCACCCGTTCCGGATCTTCCGTTACCTCACCTTCCGCACCGTCTTTGCATCCCTCACTGCGCTGCTCATCGCCATGTTCATCGGCCCTTACGTGATTCAAAAGCTGCGTGAGTTCCAGATCGGCCAATACATCCGCGAAGACGGCCCCCAGTCGCACATGAAGAAGTCGGGCACTCCTACCATGGGCGGCGTCCTCATTGTCATTGCCATCCTTCTTCCCACGGTGCTGTGGTCTGACCCTGCCAATCCCTTTGTCTGGATCGCCGTTTGCGCCACCCTCGCCTTCGGTGCGGTAGGTTTCGCCGATGACTATATAAAAGTCGTGATGCGCCGCAACCTCGGTCTGACGGCCCGCGCCAAGCTGCTCTGGCAGGGCATCTCCGCAGCTGGAGTAGCCATCGCCCTGGTTGCGCTGGCGCAATTCCGCATCTTTTCCACCACCATCACCGTGCCGTTTATCAAGATTCTGCGGCCTGACATGCAGTGGCACTGGGCAGCATCTTTCCCGCACCTCGGTCTTCTCATTTACCTGCCGTTCGTCGCCTTCGTTGTCTTTGTGCTCATGGGCTCGAGCAACGCCGTCAATCTCACGGACGGCCTCGACGGCCTCGCCATCGGGTGCACCATCATCGCCGCCGGAGCACTCACTGTGCTCACCTACGTCAGCGGCCACGTTGTCTTCGCCGACTACCTCGAACTGCAGCGCATGCCCATGGTCGGCGAGCTGACCGTCTTCTGCGGGTCGATGGTGGGCGCTTCGATCGGCTTTCTCTGGTACAACGCGCACCCCGCTGAAGTTTTCATGGGCGACGTCGGCTCTCTCGCCCTTGGCGGGGCCATCGGCACTGTCGCTGTAATCATCCGCCAGGAGCTCCTCCTGCCCTTCATCGGCGGCGTCTTCGTCCTCGAAGCCCTTTCCGTCGTTCTCCAGGTGGGCAGCTACAAGCTCCGGAAAAAGCGTATCTTCAAGATGGCGCCGCTTCACCACCACTTCGAGCAACTGGGCTGGAGTGAGTCCAAGGTGATCGCACGATTCTGGATTCTTGCTTTGGTTTTTGCATTATTTGCACTTACCACCCTCAAACTGCGTTAGCCCCGCCGCCCCCTGCACTTCACGGTGCAAAATAGAAAGAGGCGCCGGTTGGATCAGCCTTTTAGGACGGATCTCATGATGGAACTCAAAGGCAAAAAAGTGCTGGTCGTGGGACTGGGAAAATCCGGTCTGGCCGCGGCATTGTTTCTGCGCCATCGCGGTGCACAGGTCACGGTTTCTGATATCCGCAGCGCCGAAGCCCTTGCCAAGGACATTCCGGCGCTCCTCGAAGAGGGAATCAATGTCGAGGCCGGCGGCCATGGCCTGCTCACTTTCCGCCGTCAGGATCTCATCGTTGTCAGTCCCGGTGTCCCGCTCGATACGCCCGAACTCGTTCAGGCAAAAAGCTTCGGACGCCCTGTCATCGGAGAGCTCGAACTTGCCGCGCGATTTCTCAGGGGCAACATCCTTGCCGTCACCGGCTCCAACGGCAAGACCACCACGACTTCGCTGCTTGGCGAAATTCTTGAAAAGGCTGGCCTCCCCACGCTCGTCGGCGGCAATATTGGGGTCCCGGTCGTCGCACTCATTGAAGAGAGCACTGACCTGACCTGGTCCGTCCTCGAAGTCTCCAGTTTCCAGCTCGAAACCACTGAGCAGTTTCACCCTGCGATCGCCGTCATCCTCAACATCACCCCTGACCACCTCGACCGCCACGGAACCTTTGAGAACTATGCGCTCGCCAAGGAGCGCATCTTCGCTGCGCAGGACGAGCAGGATTTTGTCGTACTCAATGCCGACAATCTCCGCGCCGCGGCGGCTGCCCAGCGTTCACGAGCCAGCGTCTACTGGTTTTCGATTGAGCATGCGGTCGATCAGGGCTCATGGGTCGCGGGCGGCGAGATCCTGTACCGCTCCGCCAAAGACGCCGCCCCTGAGACCGTCATGCCGCTCAGCAGCATTCCCCTCAAGGGCGACCACAACGTCGAAAATGTTCTCGCCGCGGTCTGCGCTGCGCGCCTTGCCGGCGCCTCTATTGAAGCGATCCGCACCGGCGTGGAGAACTTCAAGGCTGTCGAGCACCGCCTCGAATACGTCGCCACCCTCAATGGGGTCGAGATCTACAACGACTCCAAGGCCACCAACGTCGACGCCACTGCAAAGGCCATCGCGGCTTTTCCTGACAATATTCACCTCATTCTCGGCGGCAAGGACAAAAACTCCGACTACACGCAGCTTTCCGATCTGCTGCGTGCCCGCGTGCGTGCCGTCTACACCATCGGCTCTGCCGCCGCCAAGATTGAGTCGCAACTGCGCGGCGTCGTTTCCATCCACTCCTGCGAGACACTCGACAAGGCAGTCAGCGCGATCGCTGCCGCCGCGCATCCCGGAGACGTTGTGCTGCTCGCCCCCGCGTGTTCCAGCTTTGACCAGTTCGAAAGCTACGAGCACCGTGGCCGCGTGTTTAAGGAACTCGTCAACGAATGGCGAGGCTGGAAGGTCTGGCAAAACGTATAAGAGGCGGGAATCGGCGCAGCCCGGTGTCGGGGCACGATTCCACAGGCTACCGAGAAAGTCGGTGCTTTGAAAGGGCGCAACTTCAGCCGCGCCGGGCGCTCATTTTCTTGACGTTGTCATTTTGAGCGAGTCCCCGTGGCGGACGAGTCGAAGGACGTGCGGTTGATTTTCGCCGGCGCTACCAACCGGCGGTCCCTTGGATCACTTCATCCCTTTCCCACCCAAAATTAATCACTTTGATTCACGCTCTTACCGGCCCGCGAATCTCCACAGCCCGCCCGTGAAACCATAGCCTCAGCATGGTCAATTCAGTATCCGGGGCCCGCACAACTGGGTTCCCCCGAGCAGTTCTTCGTTCGTCGGGTGGCAAATGGCAAAGCGCGTAGGCGTCGACAAATGGATCTTCTTTACGACCCTGCTGCTCGTCGTCGTTGGACTGGTGATGGTCTTCTCCGCCTCCGCCGTCGTCGCGCAGGAGCGTTACCATTCGCCCTACGCATTTGTCGGCCGCCAGGCGGGCTGGGCTCTCGCTGGTCTGCTCACCATGACCATCCTCATGAAGGTGGACTACAGCCACTACAATTCACCACGCTTCATCTACCCGGCCCTGTGCGTGACCACGCTGCTGCTCGTCCTCGTCTTCTTTTTCCGCGACTCGCACTACACCCACCGCTGGATTCGCTTCGGCAGTCTCTTCACCTTTCAGCCCTCTGAAATTGCCAAGCCGGTCATCATTCTCTTCCTCGCCTGGTTCCTGCACACGCGTCTCGACCAGATGCGCGACTGGCGTCACACGCTGCTCCGCGCGGCCATCATGCCCGTCGTCTTCATGCTGCTCATCGTCAAACAGCCCGACCTCGGCACCGCGCTTGTCGTCGCAGGCGTCACCGCCATGATGCTCGTCCTTGCCGGAATGGACTGGAAATATCTCTTCGGCAGCATCGCCGTTGCGTTGCCACCCCTTGCCGCGCTGCTCTTCTGGGTTCCGTGGCGCCGGGCCCGCATGCTCGCCTTCGTTCATCCCGAACTCGATCCCCAGGGCGCCGGTTTCCACATCAACCAGTCGCTCATCGCCGTCGGTACCGGAGGCATCATGGGCCGCGGCTACATGGAAGGGCATGCAAAAGCTCTTCTACCTGCCCGAAGCCTCCACTGACTTCATCTTCGCCAACATCGCCGAAGAACTCGGTTTCATCGGCGCCATCACGATCCTCATTCTCTTTGTGGTCCTCGGCTACCGCGGCCTGCGCACGGCTTTCCGTTCCACCGATCCCTTCGCGCGCCTCACCGCATTCGGCCTCACCACGGCGATTCTCCTTCAGGCCTTCTTCAACATCAGCGTCGTGCTCTCGCTGCTCCCCACGAAGGGCATCCCGCTCCCCTTCATCTCCTCCGGCGGAACCTCCCTCTTCTTCACCCTTGCCGGCATCGGCATCCTCCTGAATATCTCCAAAAAGGTCGAGTGACCCACCATTGAAGCCTGGTGCCCCAGAGCCTACCCTGAGCGAGTCGAAGGGTTTCGCCTCTGAGACCTGGGAAAGCCGGCAATTAAAAGCTGAAAAGCCGTATACGAAAAGGCCGCTCAGCCTTCTCAGCACTCCAACAAGTCATCGGCACTGCCCGGAATCCATGATTCCTCGAAGTGGGTTTGCCGGGCCTCCGCACCTGCCATGTGCTTGATGAGAAGCACTTCGTTCCCGACTTCGCTGTAAATCAGTTCGTCCACGATTCCGCTCGCGACCAGAATTCCGAATCCGCCGGGGCGCATCCCTGATTTCTCACGAATCTCGATATGGCGCATCATTTGATCCGGCGAGTACGAGATCGCCGCGTGCGGAAGCGCATCCATCTGGAACCCCTTTCCCGGATCCGAGATATAGAAAACGAATGCTCGTTCCGTCCGCACAGCGGCAACCTCCAGGAGCTTTGAGGGGTCATTTTGAGCGCCATGCTCGATGGCGTTGTTCAGGATCTCCTCGAATGCAGTCATCATCTCTTCCGGCGGCCGCTCTGGCAGCGTCATCCGAAATTGATTGAAGAATGCAGTCAGTCGGTCAGCATTCAACAGGTCGCAATTCATCCGGACGGTAATCCAGTTGCGATCCGCCGAAAGCACCTCAATGCCCACAGAGGAATCACCTGCTTCAATCGCGCTGACCGCATACCTTGCAATCTCTTTCGGGTTGAAGGGTGCACATTGGCAGAGAAAAACCCTCTGGCGCAACGCCGCAATAAGGTCCTCTGGTGTTCCACTCGGAGCGAGAATAATCACGCGCACGCCGGGCCTGACGCGCCGGATCTCGTCTACCAGCGCGAGATCTTCACGGATGCTGGTATCAGGATCGGTCACCACGACAGTGTATGGAGAATCGCGCAGTTGTCGGAGGGCGTCTGCACTTCCGCAGGCGTGAGCAAATGCGCATTGAAGACTCGTTAATTGCTCTTCAAGACCTTCTTCACCCTGCTGATCGTTGCCGATGAGCAGGACGCGGGGCTTGGAAGGACGGTCCCGGCTGTCACCCGGTTGGGGTTTCTCTGAAGGATCCATTTTGTCTGCGCTTTCAATGGAATGCGTTCGAGCAGGGTGCACTCGCAGATAATCTACCTCGTCAAGTGTCCTGTGCGCGAGGGGGAACTGATCGCCGGAAGATGCTCTCGAATGGAAAATTCCTGGCAGAGCCTCGCGACAACCGATACCCTGTCACTTTCTGGGACGAGGAGGTCGATGCGGCGATGAGTGACCCGGCGCGTGTGGCGGTGGTAACCGGAGGAGCACAGGGGATAGGACGACGGACTGCGGAGTTGCTGGCGGAGCGAGAGTTTCGGCTGGCGATCATCGATTTGCAGGATCCAGGGGCAACAGTCGAAGCGATCAAGCGGCGGGGCGGAGTGGCCCTGGGGTCGATCGGAGACATCACGCGCGAAGATGTGGTTGAGGAGTTCGCTCAAAGGGTGTTCGACCGGTTCGGCCGGGTGGATGTGCTGGTGAACAATGCCGGAATCAGCCTGATTCGGGCGGCAGAAGAGACGACAGCGGACGAATATCGGCGTGTGATGGAGGTAAACCTCGTAGCGCCGTTCCTGCTCGCACGCGTGTTCGGGCGGAAGATGCTTGAGGCGCGCAGGGGGTCGATTGTAAATGTGGCGTCGATCGCCGGACTGGTGGCGGTCGCAGACCGTGCGGCCTACAACGCGTCGAAACACGGCCTTGTGGGGCTGACACGCACGCTGGCGGCAGAGTGGGGAGGCCGCGGAGTACGGGTCAACGCGGTGTGTCCGGGGTGGGTAAAGACGGAGATGGATCAAGAAGATCAGGCAGGCGGGAGCTACACCGACGCGGATATTACGCAGCGTGTCCCAATGGGGCGGTTTGCTCGCCCGGATGATGTGGCGCGGGCTATAGCGTTTCTCGCGGACGATGCCGAAAGCGGCTTTGTCAACGGCCACACCCTGACCGTGGATGGAGGCTGGAGCTCGGATGGGAGCTGGGAATCGGTGCGGCTGAAGAAAAGGATTGTGCCTGAGAAGAAGTCGGAACCGGTCTAAGCTGGACAGTCACAAGAAGAAAATCACATGAAAAGGTTCATCATCACAGGCGCGCCGGGCGCAGGGAAGACAGCGATCATTCGTCAGCTGGAGCTCGACGGGTTCAGCGTAGTCGAAGAAGCAGCTACTGACGTCATCGCCGCCGCACAAGCCCAGGGAACGGCTCAGCCCTGGATGCATCCCTCGTTCATTGATCGAATCGCGAATCTGCAAAGAGAGCGCCAGATTCGAGCGTCATATCATCCGGATGAGATCCAGTTTCACGACCGCTGTGCTGTCTGTACAGCGGCGTTGGCCGTCTACCTTGGATATCCCTTTTCACCCTCTCTTGCCGGCGAACTGGAGCGCATCAAAAAGGAAGCAATCTACCAGAACAGAGTCTTCTTCATTCGCAATCTCGGCTTCATCACGCCAACCGAAGCGCGGCGAATCAGCTTTGAGGAAACGCTGCGCTTTGAAAAGATTCACGAAGAGACTTATCGAGACTTCGGCTTCGAACTGTTTCCAGTCGAGCCGGGAAGTCTGGTGGAACGGGTCAGCAAAATCAAAGCGGCAATTCGTTAGTTGAATCGCGAAGTTTGTGGATGCTCCAAAGCCTGCTATCCCGGGGACTCATCTTGCCAGCATTCAACGCATAGCGGCTGCTTCAGGTCGTCTCAGTGATTGCTTCAGTCTGCTTCGACATCTGCGCAGTCCGCTCCAGCTTATCCCAGTTAAAAGGCTTGCCGTCGATCGCGCGCTTCAGCGTCTTGAATAACACGATCGAAAACAACTGCCGGTAAGCAAACCGCTGCAGCCAGATGTGGAAGAGCAGCCAGCCGTCCCCCTTGTTAGCGGGATGCCGGCGTTCCAGGCTGAACGCGATGGCAGATGTGATGAAGTCGATCAGCAGAAACGCGCCGAAGTAGGCCAGGAGCTTCTCAAGGCTGGCCGCAGAAGCCGCTTCGGGATGATAGTGCCGGTCAACAAGATAGTGAAACAGTCCCGCAACAAACATCAGGTCGATGAAGGGAGAAACCAGCGGCAGCAGCATCTGGAAGATCAGAATGTTCGGCAGAGCAAACAATCCCATCGCCTTGTTGCGGACAAACGCGAGCCGATGTTTCCACACCGCTTGTAGAATGCCGAAGGACCACCGGAAGCGCTGCCGCATCAGTCCTCGCGCGTCGATCGGCGCTTCTGTGAAGGCAAGTGCGCGATCCTCGTACACGACCTTGAATCTCTGCTCGAGGATATTCATCGTGAGATCGGCATCCTCGGCGACCGTGTTCACGGGATAGCCACCCGCCTGCTTTGCGCAGGCAGTCCGCCACGCCCCGATGGCGCCTGGTACAACCATCACCACATTGAATAGATCGAGAGCGCGGCGCTCGAAGTTCTGGCTGGTGATGTACTCGAGCGCCTGCCAGCGCGTCCACAGGTTCACGCGATTGCCGACTTTGGCATTTCCCGCGACCGCGCCGATACGCGGATCTTCAAAGTGGGGGATGAGCTTGGAGATTGCATCCATCGCAATCACAGTGTCCGCATCGATCCCCACATAGAATTCTTCATCCATCTGCTCCAGAGCGTAGTTCAGCGCCGCGGCCTTGCCGGCATTTGGCTTCGTGAGCACCTTCACGCGCCCATCCGCAATCTCGCGGGCATACGTTTCGCGGGCCACTTCAAATGTGCGGTCCGTGGAGCCGTCGTCGATGACGATAATGTGCAGATTCGTATAGTCCGAATTGAGAACAGACCGAATCGTGCGGGCGATAACCTTCTCTTCGTTGTATGCCGGAATGAGGACGGCGACGCGCGGATTGAATCCCAGCGAAGCCGGGCGATGCGGGAGGAGGCGGTCGATAATGGCGAACAGTCCCACGAGGATGAGCCGCGCGCTCATCAGGATGTCGCCCAGGAAGAACACGAGAACGATAAACCTGCCGATCATCGACAGCGCAGAGAATGCAATCGAATCTGGAACAGCGCGCAGATACTGCCGCGGCGTCAATGGCGGCATCACCTGTGCCGTCGTCATTCCCATCAGTTTTGAAACGGGAGCGATCGTGTAGCCCTTGGCGCGCAGCGTATCGATCAGCACTGGGAGCGACGCGACGGTGATTGAGCGGTCGCCGCCGCCGTCGTGCAGCAGAATGATCGATCCGCGGAACTGCGGCTTTGTCTTCATCGTCTCCAGCTGATCGAGAACAAGTTGCGTCACTTCTGCCGGAGTTTTGCGCGAGCGTTCGTCCCAGTCGTTGGTATCGATCTTGTTGCCGATCACCGTGAACCCGAGTTGCTGTATCCGCACGATGGGCGCAGCTTGATCATCCGTGTCGGGCTCTTCGTCAATGTCGTACGGCGGCCGGAAATACAGCGGCTGCACCCCAAGTTTGCTGGCAAACAGGCGCTCAGTAAGCTTCACCTCAAGATCCAGTTGCCGCGTTGAGATTTCACTGATGTCCGGATGAAAGTACGTGTGGTTCCCGATCTCGTGACCCTCGCGTGCCACGCGCTGCATCAGACCGATGTTTTCCTGGGCCTGCGCTCCAATCATGAGAAAGGTGCCCTTCACGCCTTTCTGATCGAGAATGTCCAGGATCTTCGGAGTCCATTTCGGATCAGGCCCGTCGTCGAACGAGAGCGCGACTTCGTTCGGGTGATACCCGTAGTACTCGACGGTATAAGTGTGCGGATAAACATCCATGTGCTCGTCGATGACAAGCTTCTTGCGCGGATCCGGTTCATCCGTATCGACGGTAATGGTCCGTCTTCCGGTCTGTGGGAGCCCGGTAACTCGCAGAATGTCGCCAGACCCTGACGCATCCACATCGTGGCCCGGTTGCAGCGTGTCCAGTTCCTCGAGCGATGCGGGGTTGCTGGGCTTGTCCCAGATGTTCCACAGAGTGCGATCTTCCGAGCCGAGCCTCCACAGGGCAAACGTCTGCAGGCCAAGCTCGCGCGCCGCGCGCATCTCGTTCAGCATGGTCACGCCGTCGAGGAACCAGACAACGTGGCGCGTGTGTGAATCTTCGTCAATGTACTCGTAATGCGGGTTCAGTGAGTTGTAGTCGAGATCCAGATCGGCATCCGCATCGCTGGCCACCTGCCACACATCGGGCACATGGTCCTTCACCTCGGTATTCACGACGCGCGGCTTCCGTGTTTTCGGGTTCCGGGCTTTGGGGTCGGGGATGGACAATTCCCAGTCGTACCCGTAGTTGCCAACCGCGCAAATCAGCTTTTCCTTCGGGACGGATTTGAGCGCGCGGGTGAGATTGGCAACGAACCAATTCTGGCTTGCGATTGGACCGGGCTGGCTGTCAACTTCGTGCTCGTCGTAGTTCATCAGAACAACGCCGTCCGAGTTTTCTGCTATCTGCTTAAGCTCATCGTCAGGGGCTGAAACACCCACGTTCACGTAGAGCCGCAAATCGCGCGGGTGCAAATTCGCGTAGAGCTCCTTGATGAACGTCAGATAGGCGGCATCTGCATCGTCAGTCAGGTTCTCGATGTCAAGTGAAAGTCCGCGATAACTGGGAAAAGCCGTAAAAATGCGCATCAGCTGCCCGCGGATCTCAGCTCGCTTGCCCGCATCCTTGAGCACCGCTCCCATGGCTGGGTCAAAGCTCTGCGAGTGGGAGTTAAAGTTGTTGAAGTGCGGAAAGACCTCGGTGTCTTCGTGGGCCCCCAGGATAACGCGCTTGATCTTGTTCAAGTCGTCGGGGTCGTGCACCACGCCGCCTTCAAAGATCGGGAATTCGCGGCCGTCCTGCGTCGTCCCCATGATTGTGGTGGAAGGCGCGTCAACGTGAAGCCACTGCGGGAACAGCAGGTCGATCTGATGCACGTGCTCCTTGAAGGATGAGTAGCTCGCCGCATCATCCGGAATGTAATAGGCAGCGCGCAATCCTTCGCCCGTGTTGAAGGGTATGTCCGAGGGCTTGCGATCGGTTTTACGCCGCGACGGGCGGACCCTCGCCCGCGCGATGGGCTGGCGATTCTGGAGGGCCTTGTAATTGTGCTTCGGCGCAGGCAGCAGAAGCTCCGGAAGCCGCTGAACGCGCAGGACATTGAAAATAAACCCCGCCAGAACCAGCGTGGTAATGACCGCCGTTACGTCGAGAACTCGACGAAGGCGCTTCCATCGCTTTCGTTGGGGATCAAAGAATATTTGTTTATCGCGCATGAAACGGTCGACTTCACGAACCCTAAACTATATTGTACGTGTCGTATGGAAACTGCCACATTGAGTCAGTCTACCCAGAGACTTGCCGCAGGTCGGGCGCGCGTCGCAGCGTCGTATATGCTCGCCCTCGTCGCAGGCGGCCTGCTGCGGATCTGGATGTTCAGGCACTTCTTTGAGGTCAATGGCGACTCTCTTATCTATGGCGGAATTGCAAAAAACCTGATCCTGCATGGCAGGTATGCGCTTACGGTTGGCACCGGGGAGACGTATCCCACGCTGATTCGCCTTCCGGGCTATCCGCTGTTTCTGGCGGCGTGCTTCAAGCTCTTTGGCATGGAGAACTATGCTTCCGCTGCGTTTGTGCAGATTGTGCTCGAACTGCTCGGATGCCTCCTGCTGGCGGATCTCGCGCAACGCATTGCGCCGCCGAACTTAAAGCACGGCGCAGCCCAATGCACCCTTTGGCTCTCTGCGCTTTGCCCCTTTACAGCCATCTATGCGGCAAGCCCGCTGGCTGAGGCGCCCACGCTGTTTGCCCTTGCTCTGGCAATGTGGAGCGCGGCCCGCTTTCAGGAGCGACCGGGCTGGGGGCCCGCATTGGGTTTCACCGTTGCCGTAACCTATGCGGCACTTCTGCGGCCTGACGGCGTGCTCATTGCCGTCGCTTTCGCCCCTGCGCTGTGGTCGGCTTGCGGAGAAATGAAAGGCCCCGCGATCCCCGCCAGGCGCGCGTGGCGCATTGCCGTTGTTTGCATTCTCCTGGCGCTTGCGCCGTTTGCTGCGTGGACAGGTCGGAACTGGCGCGTCTTTCATGTCTTTGAGCCGCTGGCGCCACGATATGCAACCGATCCTGGCGAAAGTGCTCACGCCGGATGGGAAAGCTGGGTCAAAACCTGGTCGCTGGATTTCGTCTCCACCTATGAAATCTACTGGAATATCCCGGGCGACGTGCTGGATGTGAAAAAGCTGCCCCGCCGCGCCTTCGACTCTCCTGCGCAATATGCCGAGACCGCGGCGCTGGCGGAGGACTACAACAACAGCGGTCAGGATCTCACGCCTGCGATTGACGCGCGGTTTGCAAAGCTTGCGCACGACCGCATCACGGCGCATCCGTTGCGGTCGCATGTCTTGTTGCCTCTGGGACGCGTGGCAGACATGTGGCTCCGGCCCCGCATTGAAAACCTGCCCATCGACCTTGACTGGTGGGCCTACTCCCATCACCACGTTGAAACGCGCTTCAGCTGGGCCTATGCTTGTTTGAACGCGCTCTATCTGCTGTTGGGAATTGCAGGACTATTCATGCGGCCGCGCATGGGTTTCTGGATGCTCACCTACATGTTGTTGCGGAGCGCAATGCTCCTGAGCGTCGGAGCGCCCGAGGCGCGCTACACCATCGAGTGTTTTCCCGTGCTGTTCGTGCTGGGAGGGATAGCCTTCTACCGGTTGATGTACTGGGTCTTGCTGTCGGTCTTGAAGGTAAAGGCGTCGGCGGGGATAGCCTGATTCACCTTGATATTTGTGTAAGTGCAGGTGCGGGACTGGCCCTGGCCTTGATCGAAAAACTGCTTCAGGCTCACGCCGCGCGCCGGATCCACCCAGATCGTCACCTTCGGAAAGACTTTGAGCACGTCGGGGTCCTTGGCCACCAGTTCCAGCTTCTCCACCTTCACGCCGTCCATTGTCTCCGAGCCCAGGTACTTCATATTCCACTTCTGTTCCAGATCCTTGCCGCTGGCGCCAAAGCCGAGCACAAGGTAGCTCTCGTATTTGCTGACCTTGTTTGATCGTGTCACCTGGTTCGTGAGCTTCTCATACAGTTGAAACTGTCCGCCAGAGACGACGATCACTTTCGGTACCGGCTTCTTGTTCACTTCGTCGATGTGCACGCCCATCTCAAAGGCAGTGCCCTTGCGACTGTAGTAGACAATGCCCTTTTGTACATCCGTGTCCGGAACAGGGTCAGTCTGAACGGTGTCGAATTCGAAGTCGGCTGAGGTGGTGTGGAAGTTGGCAGCCGCGGCATCAAGCCTGGCCAGCACTGACTTCAGATCTTCCGCAACGACAGCACGCGCCGGCACCAGGAAAACGAGGAATGCGGCAAGTACGAGTCTTCTTCCCTGTGGCATAAACTTCCTTTTCCAGTCTCACGCTAAAGCGTCTCCAGGGTTGCCGTATCCCGAAGCGACATTGCCGAGTCGACGCGACCATCAGGGAGCGGCGACCTTCGATGAACTCAAGACGGCTACACCTACCCTGGATACGCCGTAAGATGCGCCGAGCGCGGCTAGCGGCGTGCCCAGATCTTCCAGGAGGCATTTCCCTGGGCGTCGGTGGCCATCTCCCAGCGCACGATCGAGACGGCATCGCCTGTAACGGGCTCGATGGCTTTGCGCAACACCTTGCGCACCTCGTTGTCTGAGGCTCCAGTGGGGACTTCCACGTCTGAAGCCGCAACCGTGACGATGAGGCCGTGGCTCCCATCGCTGGTTATCTGGATCGGGTGCGCCGGACCGGCTCCGCGCGTGGGCCGCGCCCCATAGTCCCACAGCCATGGTGTGCCGAAAATGAACAGCAGAATCAGCGTCACCATCACGTCGTAATGGAAGCTCCCACGCGGGTACGTCCAGTAAAAGTAGCTCTTCAGAACCTTGTTCATGCCTTCTCTTGCCTGGTGATGCGCTCCAGGCCCCCCATGTAACCGCGCAGCGCATCGGGAACGACGACCGAGCCGTCGGCCTGCTGATAGTTCTCAAGGATGGCCAGCCAGGTGCGCCCGACGGCCAGACCGCTGCCGTTGAGCGTGTGCACGAACTCCGTCTTCCCCTTGCCTTCGGGCTTGAAGCGGATATTGGCGCGGCGCGCCTGGAATGCCTCGAAGTTTGAGCACGACGAGATTTCGCGATAAAGCTGCTGACCCGGCAGCCAGACCTCCAGATCGAATGTCTTCGCTGAAGAGAAGCCGGTGTCTGCAGTGCAGAGCAGAACACGGCGATAGGGAAGCTTCAGAGCCTCCAGAATCTCCTCGGCGTCGCGGGTCAGGCGCTCGTGCTCGGCATCGGACTCCTCGGGTCGCGTGAACTTGACCAGCTCGACCTTTTGAAACTGGTGCTGGCGAATGATGCCGCGCGTATCCTTGCCCGCTGCGCCGGCCTCCGCGCGAAAGCACGGCGTGTAGGCCGTGAGGCAGATCGGCAGCCGCGCCTCGTCGAGAATCTCGTCGCGATAGAGATTGGTGACCGGGACTTCGGCCGTCGGGATCAGCCAGTGATCGTTGTCCTTGAACTCGCCGCGAGCCACGGCCTCGGCGTCGGCATCGGAGCAGCGGAAGAGGTCGTCGGCAAACTTGGGCAACTGCCCCGTGCCGAAAAGGCTCTTGCTGTTGACCATGAACGGCGGCAGCACCTCGGTGTAGCCGTGCTTCTGGGTGTGCAGATCGAGCATGAAGCTGATCAGCGCACGCTCCAGCCGCGCACCCGCGCCCATATAGACCGCAAAGCGGGCGCCGCTGAGTTTGGCGGCCCGTTCCAGATCGAGAATCCCAAGTTGCTCGCCGAGTTCCCAGTGCGGCTTCGGCTCGAAATCGAAAGTCCGCTTCTCGCCCCAGGTCTTGACGACGACGTTGTCTTCTTCTGACTTGCCGGTGGGAACTTCGTCGCGCGTGAGATTCGGGATGCTGGCCAGCGACAGCCGCATCTGGTCGTCAAGCTGGGCGGCGGTCTTGTCCAGCTCGTCGAGCTTCTCTTTCAGGGCGCGCGTCTCGTCCATGACGGACGTCGCGTCCTGCCCGGCGCGCTTCAGTGCGCCCACCTGCTGGCTCAGCTCATTCCGTCGGGCCTTCAGCTGCTCCGCAGAGGTAATAGCTTCGCGGCGGCTCTGATCGAGTTTTCTGAAATCGCCAAGCAGCGCATTGGGGTCCGCCCCACGCGCCCGCAGCTTCTGTTCCACAACTTCCAGGTTGCCCCGGACAAATCCCAAATCGAGCATAACTCTCTTCAGTTTACTTGATCGAAAGCGCCTCGAAGCCCTGGCCGTCAGCATCTGGCGGGTGGCACACGTCTCGATCCAATCGGGCCGCAAATCTGGGTGCCCCGGGTCTCGATTCTGAGACCTGGGATTCATCTACGATCGGTAGCGGATGACCCAACCCTGAACAACGCCACCTCACCTCAGACCATGGGCATCTCATATCTCAACTTTGAAAGATGGAAGCCGGCGAAGAAACCATCAATCCGCCGAGGAACTTTCCTCCGGTAAGGTGCTTTGAGTTGTGCCTGCGCCGCTGACAGAGTTCACACCGGCCTGCATCTGACTTAAAGTCCGGCCTGGCACCAGGCAGTGAAGAGCTGTTGCCGCAATCACTCGCAAATCTGAAAGCGGTGTGGCTTTGCACATGTAGCAGACATCAAGACGTGCCTTGAGCGGTTTGATGTGTTCTGCATAAAACTTCTCCACGTTATCGCGATGAACACTGCGCAGGACCTCTTCTTCGTGGCGAAATGCGAGCGTGGCCGTGCCCGTGATCCCGGGCCGGTATGGCATGTTTGATAACGATGAATACTGTGCGAGCTTGGGGCGTGGGCCTACCAGGCTCATATCGCCGCGCAGGATATTGAAGAACTGCGGGAGTTCATCGAGTTTGAATCTGCGAAGGGTTTGCCCCAGGGCCGTGATGCGTGAGTCACCACCCTTTGTGAGACCCGAACCTCGTTTCTCTTCGTGGCTTTCAGACATGCTTCGGAATTTGTAAATCCGGAACAGGCGACCACCGCGCCCCACGCGGTCTTGGAAAAAAACTGCACGCCCTTTTGAATTGAGCCGCACGCACGCGCCTATGATCAGCATCGGGATAAAGCAGACCATCAGGACCACAGCCGCGATAGCGATATCGAGGGCTCGGCGGACCGGTGAAGCAATCCACCTGCTCACGGGAGGGTTCCTCAGGCAGGCATCGAAGTCGTCAGATATTTCGGAGCCGCCATGAGTAATTGGGAAAGCCGATCCATCGAGTTGAGAGTGTGGGGAGGAGCAGTCTTTCTTTTCCAACGGGGCCCCCGGGTTAAGCAGCAGATCTGGAACGACATTTCTGAGACGTGGAAGGCCAAGGCCTTACCGCGTCACTTGGAGCACGCCTCTCACTCGCGCGCTGAATGTCAAATGATTTCTTCTTTGTTTGCAGCGGTGACTATATGAGATCCGATCTTTGGTTAAGTGTGACAAAAATCACAAAGCTTTTTGGGTAGAAGTTAATGAACTACGTGCCAGCGCTGAAAATCGGACAAGTGATCCGCCAGCTGAGTGACTTATCCGTGAACACGGTCCAACACTCACTGCGGGATGCGCTCGCACTTCGCCGAACTTGCGACATCGCAGGCGGGTGCTTCATCTCGATTCTGAGATGGATGTGATCTCCGGATTGCAGATCATTTCCTCCTGTCGGCGCACAATCGAAGACGGCAGCGAACATCCCTTACCGCTAGGAAACAAATAAGGACCCAAAGCTGATGGCTGGAAGCTAATAGTTCGTGGCTGTCTTCCCCTAACTCCTTATCTGAGAGGAATCTGCGGCTAAGTCCAATGATGAGAGGAATTTGGCGACACACCATCTCCGTAACACATTGAAAACAAGGAATTTCCATACAGAGATGGGGGAGGGGGGCAGGCCAAGTTTATACCACAATGTGAGACGAAGGGCGGCTACGCCTCTAGTGCACTTCCGCCTCCCGTTTTGCCTCTTCCGTCGCAGGGCCCGCACTCAACTGCTCCTGCCAGCCCGGTAGCTGCTGGTCGCCGGTGATGAGGCGCGCCCCGCGCGTGAACGTGAAGTAAGTCCAGCTCCATTCCGCTAGCACTGAAATGCGGTTCCGAAACCCGATAAGGAAAAAGATGTGCACTACTATCCAGGTAATCCATGCAGGAAGACCGCTCAAGTGCGCCTTGAAGGGCCACTCCACCTTTGCCACGGCGGCCCGCGTCCGATGGTGGCCATGTCGCCCTTGTCGAAGTAGCGGAAACGCAGGGCGTGTTTTCCGGTCGAGGTCGGCGCCGATCATCTTGGCAACGTGGTCCCCCATCTGCATCGCCGGCTGCGCGACGCCGGGCACCTGGTGACCGTCCTGCTCAAAGTGCGCCAGGTCTCCCAGCACAAAGACCTCTGGCAACCCGGGCGGATTCAGATGCTCATCGACGATGACGCAGCCGCGCTTGTCGGTAGGCGCGCCCAGCATCTTGCCCAGCGGTGAGGCCTGCACCCCGGCTGCCCACAAGGTCACGGCAGAATCGATGCGCTCGCCATTTGCCTCCACCCAGCCTGGGCCTACGCCAGTGACCTGGCTCCCGGTGTGCACCTCGACGCCCAGAGATCTTCAGTTCTGCTTCGGCCTTGGCGGACAGGTCCGGCGGATAAGCCGCGAGCACGCGCGGACCGCCATCGAGCAGCAGGACGCGGGCGTGGGTCGGGATCGATGTGGCGAAAATCATGCCGCATGTAGAGTTTCGCGATGTCGCTGATCGCTCCGGCAAGTTCCACTCCGGTGGGTCCGCCGCCAATGACAACGAAGTTGAGCGGAGGATGCCACCCGTGCTCCAGCATCTGCCGTTCTGCGAGTTCGAATGCCAGCAAAACGCGCCGGCGGATCTCGGTTGCATCTTCAATCGTCTTTAGTCCCGGCGCGAGCGGCGCCCACTCGTCCTTGCCGAAATAGGAGTGTGTAGCACCAGTGGCAAGAACAAGGTAGTCGTACGAGAGTTGTGCGCCGGAACCAAGAGAGACCTGCCGCTCCTCGACATCGATTCCCGTTACTTCATCCATCAGCACTTGAGTGTTGTTGTATTTGCGCAGAATCGCCCGAATCGGCTGCGCGATATCGGCCGGAGAAAGCACGGCTAACGCCACCTGGTAAAGCAGCGGCTGAAACGTATGATGGTTGCGGCGATCGAGCACCGTAACTTCTACAGGCAAGTGCCCCAGCGCCTTGGCGGCGTGTAAGCCTCCAAAGCCCGCACCGACGATGACGACTCGAGGGCGCGCGCCTCCTTTTCCTGTTCGCAACTGGTTCGTAAGCTGGCTCATCCGACCTCGCTTCTCGATCAATGGATGCGCGCGCACCACCTCAGGAAGCACGGATTACTCATATTGCGATACGTGCGCTGCCGGCATACGCACTCGCAGAGATGAACTGCATCGTAAACAACTCCTTGCGCCCGCATTTGATCCACATATATCGTGGGCTTTCCCACGCGGAGGACAATCATCATGACTCCAGGATCATCTTCCACCGGCATCTGGCGAAGCCTTGGAGCGATATTTGCGGGAATTGTAGTCGGTATCGTGCTTTCGATCGGGACTGACGTTTTGCTTCGATTGGCCGGTGTCTTTCCGCCTCTTGGACAGCAGATGAGCAACGGCTTGTTGCTCCTCGCAACCGTGTATCGAACTCATCTACGGCATCGTTAGCAGTTACATTACCGCGCGACTCGCCCCACATAAACCCATGGCTCACGTGCTGATCCTCGGCCTGATGGGCCTCGCAGCGAACGCACTCGGAACAGTGTCCACCTGGAACAAGGGGCCGGCCTTCGGTCCTCACTGGTATCCGATCACCCTCACAGTGCTCGCGCTGCCGACAGCCTGGCTTGGAGGAAAGCTCTGGCTTGCCAGGCACGCCGATCCTCTCCTCGATCGGACCACAAAGGGCGCACAGTCTTCCCCAGCCATTCGGCCAAATCCCTGAACGGTCGCCCAGGACCCGCTAGTAACCATTCTCCCGCTGATCCGATTACCTAAGTTCACTCCGCAGTTACTTTCTTCGCTAGAATGTTCTAACGAATCAACTTCATCATGCGTTGAGCTCCAAAGAGTCAGGCGCTGAAGCGTTTGATCGTGTTGCAAGCTTCAGGGGAGGACACCATCAGTACCCGACTGAGATTAGGCGATCTGCTCATTCGAGCAAAGCTGATTACCGAACAAGACGTGGCCAACGCGCTGGTGCGTCTTTCCACCAATGGTGGTCGGCTTGGCGACAATCTCGTGGCCATTGGAGCCATCAAGCAGGATGTGCTGAACGACTTCATGCACCGTACGCCGCGAGAGCCGGCCGACATCAGAGCGACGGGGCTGGACGAAGCGGAGCTTCTTAGTCTTTTGCTGAAGCTGATCTACGTGGGCCGCCTTCAAACTGTCCGTCAGTTCGCGGAAGCAATCAAGCTGCCTTACAACATCGTCATTGAACTGGTCAAAATGGCGGTCGACCGGCTGTACCTGCAGAACCTTGGCGCACGGAACTCCGACAGCCTGATCGACCTGGCATATACATTCACCGACCTTGGACGGAACTTCGTCGTTGACGCGATAAACCGCCTGCACTATGTCGGGCCTGCCCCAGTTCCGCTCGACGAGTTCACTGATCAAGTCAACCTGCAAAAGCTTACGAATGAAGTCGTGACTCCCGAAAAGATCAAGGCTGCCATTGCCGGATTGCAGTTTGATGAGAGCATCATGGAGCAAAGCGGGCCTGCACTGAACTCAGGCCGCGCGATGTTGCTTTACGGGCCGCCAGGCAATGGAAAGACCTCGGTTGCGCAGCGATTCGCCTCGGTATTCAACGATGTGATCTACGTGCCCTATTCGGTGATGGTCGAGGGCCAGATCATCCGCGTTCACGATCCCAGCATTCACCTGCCTCTTGACCAGACCGACATCGGCGACGAAAGTGCGTTCACCGTGGTCAGGGCACAGAGCTACGATGCGCGCTGGGTGCCTTGTCAGAGGCCGTTCGTAGTCACGGGCGGCGAACTTACCCTGGAGATGCTCGAACTTCGTTACGACCCCACAGGTCATTACTACGAGGCGCCGCTGCACGTGAAAGCATTGGGTGGCTGTCTTCTGATCGACGATTTCGGCCGGCAGATCGTGAGCCCCACAAACCTGCTCAATCGCTGGATCGTGCCGCTCGAAGGCCGCGTCGATTATCTGAAGCTGCACACCGGCAAGACGTTTTCGATTCCATTCGAAGAACTGGTCATCTTCTCCACCAACCTGGAACCGGAAGACTTGATGGATGCCGCGTTTCTGCGCCGTCTTCCGTACAAGATCGAGGTCGGTCCTCCAACGCGCGAGCTCTATCGGAAGATCTTCGAAAAGGAATGCGAGAAGCAGTCGATCGAGCTATCGGACGAGACCTTCGATTTGATCGTGCACAAGGTGACAGTGGAAAAGGGGCTGGAACTTGCTGCCTATCACCCCAGGTTTATCGTGGACCAGGTCGTGGCGACCTGCCGGTTCATGCGCCTGGCACCTCACTTTGAGCCGCGATTCATCGATTATGCAATTGCCAACCTGCGTGTTCATCACAACCCCAAAAAGACAATGGCCAGCGTCTGAGGACAACGAAAGAATGACTTCCCGGCTCAGGTGCATAGCTGCTTTGGACGCTGGGAACGCCAGTCAAATCTCCGGATAGAAGTCAAAGAATGCATCGAGGCTGCGCCTGAGCTGCCGCTCAATCTCCTGGCGCGAGCCCTCGATAGTGTGCATCGTCACGTGAGCTTCGTGGCCGTTCGCAAGCTTCAGCGTGGCGTCATGAATTTCGGTGACCTCGCCCTCCGGCAGGAGCCGCAGTCCATAGATAAGAGTCAGATTCGCCATGTGGATCATCTTAACTACTGGTCCGGCGGAAAGGCTGGCAATCGCACAGCAGCAATCTCGGAATAATGAGCAGAGCAAGACGGGACGGCTGGGGCGAGGTGGCCTGCGCCGTCTACAATCGACTGGGAAATCTCATGACAGTGACTCGCGATACCGTTATCTTGGGCTCCGGCTGTGCCGGGCTCACCGCGGCAATCTATGCCGCGCGCGCCAACCTCAAACCGCTTGTTCTGGAGGGGCACGAACCAGGTGGACAACTTTCCATCACGTCGCTGGTCGAAAACTTTCCTGGCTGGCCCGATGGCATTCAGGGTCCGGAACTTATCGACAACATGAAGCGGCAGGCCGCGCGTTTCGGCGCGGAGTTCCAGCTGGCTCATCTTGAGCGCGTCGAACTCGGCGTGCACCCATTTCGCCTGCATACCTCGGCGGGCGAGGTTCACACGCGGACGCTGATCATCGCGTCTGGCGCAAGCGCGCGCTGGCTTGGATTGCCGAGCGAGCAGGCGCTTATCGGTCACGGCGTATCCAGCTGCGCGACATGCGATGGCTTTTTTTTTCGCGGCAGACCGATTGCCGTGGTAGGCGGAGGCGACTCTGCAATGGAGGAGGCGCTGTTTCTCACGCGTTTTGCTTCCAAGGTGACGCTGCTGCACCGCAGGCCTGCGTTCCGCGCGTCGAAGATCATGCTGGAGCGCGCCATGGCGCATCCCAACATCGAATTCCGCACAAATACCGTGGTGGATGAAGTGCTCGGTGTCGAGGAGAAGGAAGTCAAGGGTCTGCGGCTGCGCGATGTGAGCACTGGTGTGACGACAACCATGCACGTCGACGGGCTCTTTCTCGGTATCGGTCACGAGCCCAACGCCAAAGCGTTTGCCGGGCAGATGGATCTGGACGACGAGGGATACATCATCACGACAGGCAATGTACTCACTACGAGAAAGGGTGTTGTGATTCCGGGAGTCTATGCTTGCGGCGATGTGCAGGATCGACGTTATCGGCAGGCGGTCACGGCGGCGGGTTCAGGCTGCATGGCGGCGCTGGAGGCGGAAAAGTATCTCGAGGAACACGGGCGCTGAATCTGAGTGACCAAACTCGCTGAAAATCTCGAACGGCTCGAAGAATCGATCGACGAGGCATGCCGTCACGCAGGGCGCGCCCGCAACGAAGTCGAACTGATGGCTGTCTCCAAGACGTATCCGGCAGAGACGATCCTTGAGGCTGCGGCGATGGGACTTGCGCTCTTCGGCGAGAATCGTGTTCAGGAGTTCGCAACCAAAGGGCCGGATCTCAATCAGCTCCGATCGGGAAGTGAGGGCCGGACTCCGATTCGCGTGCATCTGATCGGACATCTTCAGTCAAACAAGGCAGCCCGCGCAGCTGAGCTGTTTGATGGCGTCGACTCGCTGGACAGTATGCGCCTTGCGGAGCGGCTCAATGAAGCGGCGCGCAAACTCGGCAAGAAGATTCCTGTGCTTCTCGAAGTGAAGTTGAGCCCGGAAGAGACGAAGCAAGGTCTCGAGCCCGAGGCCGATGAGACGGCGCAGTTCCTGGAGCGACTTCCAGATCTCGAGAATCTCGAAACGCGGGGGCTGATGACCATCGCTCCGTGGGGTGCGCCGGAGCTTGTGACGCGCGCCTGCTTCCGGAACCTGCGCGAATGGCGCGACCGGTGGGCGGCAAAGTATCCGCGTCTGCAACTCGACGTGCTCTCGATGGGCATGAGTGGCGACTTTCCCCTCGCGATTGCCGAGGGTGCGACGCGGATTCGCATCGGCACGGCGCTCTTCGGTAAGCGTGCGCCTTACACGGGGCCGGCCTGATGCTGCGCGCTACTGCTGCCGGAGTTACGCTTGCCGTGCGCGTTCAGCCGGGCGCGAAGAAGACAGCGATTGCCGGTGTTTTCGGTGAAGGCGCGGAGGCGCGGTTGAAGATTTCCGTGCAGGCTCCGCCCATCGAAGGCCGCGCGAACTCGGCGCTGATTGCGTTTCTCGCGGACTTCTTCGGTCTGCCACGAAGCAGAGTAGAACTCGTGAGTGGAGAGCTCTCGCGCAGCAAGGTGTTTCTGCTCGGTGGAGTTTCGTTGGCGCAGGCGGAGGCGAGGCTCGGTCAGGCCGTTCGGTCAAATTGAATTTGCAGATGTTATCGGCGTTGCGCTGCGGCCGTGGCGGCGAGAACTTCTTCCGGTTCTGGCCTCACCCGAAAATCAGCGTGGGCCTCCGCAAAAAGCACACGGCCGTCGCGGCCGATGACATATGTCGCAGGCAGCGGGAGGCGCCAGCTCTTTTCGCCATTCACGAATGGAATGTTGACGAGGATCGAGAGGTAGTACTCGCGATAGTACTCAGGGACGGTGTGCACGAGCCCGAACTGCTCGGCGAGAGCGCAGCCGGGGTCGGAAAGCACTGGGAAGGGAAGGCTGTGCTGGCCCACCATGAAGTCGCTCTGGCGCTCGATCTGCGGTCCAATGGCCACCATGAGCGCCCCATGCTCGCGCAACTCGCCGTAGAGATTGCGCCACGTCTCAAGCTCGGTCATGCAATAGGGGCACCAGCGGCCGCGGAAGAACTTGATCACCAGGGGACCAAGCGCCAGCATGTCTGCGGAGCGTACAAGTTTGCCGCTCGAATCCTTGAGGGAAAATGCCGGTGCGACTGCGCCAACGGGAAGAATTCGTTCTTCGATGCCGCTGGCGAATAGTTCCTCAACTGCGCGCTCACCCACGGCAAGCCGCTCGGCCTGCACCAGGCGCCTCGTGTTTGAGGTGATCTCGTCGAGTTGGTCCTGCAGGAATGTCATGATCGCGCCTCGGTGAATGCGCGTCTCAAGCGAAAGAGACAACTGCAGATCCTTCGACTCCGCTGGTCCGAAAGCGGACCTGCTCCGCTCAGGATGACAAGGGTTGTCAGGGATGCTGCGTTCCCACTTCTCAAAATCGAGAAGTGGGGCACCCGCAATTCTACCGCCCGAACTTCTGGCGGCCCATGCCTAGCGCGCCCATGCCGCCGCGCATCATCTGTTTTGCCAGGCCGCCTTTGCCCATCTGCTTGAACATCTTGCTCATCTGCGCGTACTGGCGCAGAAGCTGGTTCACTTCCTGCACCGATGTGCCGGAGCCGGCGGCAATGCGCTTACGGCGCGACCCGGAGATGATCTCGTGGTTGTGGCGCTCTTTCGGCGTCATCGAGCTGATGATCGCTTCAAGCCGCACAAACTGCTTTTCATCGATGTTCTTCGATGCCTGCTGTATTCCTGCGAACGGACCGACCGACGGCAGCATCTTCAGGATGCTTTCCATCGATCCGAGCTTCTTGATCTGCTTCAACTGATCGCGAAAGTCTTCGAGCGTGAAGCCGTCGCCGAGCAGAGCTTTCTTTGCGAACTCCTCTGACTTCTTCCGGTCGAGAGCTCCCTCGGCTTTTTCGATGAGCGAGAGCATGTCGCCCATGCCGAGGATCCGTCCGACGATGCGATCGGGATGGAAGGGCTCGAAGGCATCGGCTTTTTCACCGGTGCCGATGAACTTGATCGGCTGGCCCGTGACGTGGCGGATCGAAAGCGCCGCGCCGCCGCGCGAGTCGCCATCCATCTTCGTCAGAATCACGCCCGTGAGTCCAAGACGAGAATGAAAATCCTTTGCGGAGTTGACTGCGTCCTGTCCGGTCATGGCGTCGGCGACGAAGAGAATCTCCTGCGGATTGAGAAGCTTTTTCAGCCGTTCCATTTCGTCCATGAGCTCTTCGTCGATGTGAAGGCGGCCGGCAGTATCGACGATGAGCGTGTCGCAGGCCATGTTGCGTGCCTCGCGTCGAGCTTCCTGCGCGAGCCGCTCTACCAACGCGGAGCCGGGAGCCTCGCCCTTCAGGTCGCCCTCGTAGAGCCGCGCCTCGACGGACTTTGCGACGACTTTAAGCTGCTCGCGCGCGGCGGGGCGGTAAACGTCCACCGAGACGAGCATGGGGCGGTGTCCGCCCTTCTTCAGCCACGCTGCCAGCTTGCCGCTGGTGGTCGTCTTACCGGAGCCCTGCAAGCCCGCCATCAGAATGACTGTTGGAGGCTGCGAGGCAAACTTGAAGCGCGCCGTGTCCTTGCCGAGCAGATCGATCAGCTCGTCACGCACGATCTTGATTACCTGCTCCGAGGGCGAGAGAGCGGTAAGCACCTCAGTGCCAACTGCCTTGACGCGAATATGCTCGATGAGCTCGCGAGCGACGTTTAGGTTGACATCGGCCTCAAGCAAGGCGACGCGAATCTCGCGCAGTGCCTCCTGAATGTTCTCCTCGGTGAGCGTGCCCTGACCACGGAGATTTTTGAAGGCCCGTTGAAGCTTTTCTGTAAGGTTTTCAAACATAGGTCAGATTCAAGTGTATCGAACTCCCGATTGCTGCCTGCGGTTGGGTGGATGGCGGCTCCTGATGCGATGAAGCGCGGAACGAGGAGGGCTCGCCGTTGGTAGAAGCTGGGAACCGCTCGCCGTACCACAATGTAGTATGGATACCCCCCCCTCCCCCATCTCTGTAGGGAAATTCCTTGTTTTCAATGTGTTACGGAGAAGGTGTGTCGCCAAATTCCTCTCAGCATTGGACTTAGCCGCATATTCCTCTCAGCAAATGACTTACGGGATATTTTTGGAGCAATCTGTTCACTTTTTCCCACATCGCGATATCAGTGCCTGTGATGGACAGGCTTGCGAAGGCGTTCTCTGGTTCGGACTCCAGCTTCAATTGTGCGCTGTGGGAGCGAAATGATCGGCAAGGATGAGTATCAACTCGACAGGCGTGAACCCCGCCCTAGAGGAGCTAGAACGGGGCACCCAGTCACTCCGCTGGCGCGATCAGGTACTGCTCGAGTTTGCCGTCGGGGTAGGTGTAGGTCGTGAGGCGCAGGCGCTTTCCGGGATAGACGATGTCGAACGACCGGAAGGTCATGCCGCCGCGCAGCCCTTCGCCGGTCTTGCGGAATGTGAGCGGCTCGCCAAGCGGCGCAAGGCTCGACTGGAAATCCGCAATTGCTTCCGGGGTGAAGTAGTCGCTGAGATTCGGCGCGAGCAGACTGCGATCGATCCGGCCCTGCTGCAGGTCGTGGAAGATGTCGAGAGCCTGCTTTTCCTCGGGGGTTGGGCGGGTATCCGGCGACCACGGGTGCGGCAAGCCGCGCGATGGTGGAGGCAGCGCCGACCGCATCCTGATTGGTGAGCACCGCGACGGCCGCGCCGTCGTCGACGAGGACTTCATTGTCGGAGACGAAGCCGGAGACTTCGCCGCTGTGCTCGATTGAGCGATGGCCGTTGCGGTCGATCACTTCAACGCCGAGGCCGTAGTGCGTGCCTTTGCCGTCTTTGAGCTTGACCTCGGTAAACATTTGCTTGTAGCTCTCGGGCTTGAGCAAGGTCTGAGCAATCAGGCTCTCATCCCACAGCGCGAGATCGTGAGCGGTCATGGCCAGTTCGCCGGCGGCGAACATCCAGCCGCGGCCTTCCTTCGGAGCCACGCGGAGCGGGCCGAGCGCATGGCGGTAGTAGGCCGTGGCGTCAGCCTGCGTGAGCTTCGTCTCGTCGGAGTTCCACACGGATTTCATGCCGAGCGGGTGAAAGATGTGTTCGACGAGAAAGTCCATCAGCTTCTGGCCGCTGACCTTTTCAACGATTGCGCCGGCGATCACGAAGTTGGTGTTTGAGTACTGCCATTGCGTGCCGGGCTCGAAGTCGAGCGGCTTTTTGGCCCAGGTGTCGAGGATCTGCTGGGCGGATTCGTCGTGCAGCATCGGAGTCATCACGTAGTCCTCGGGCCAGTAGTCCTGGTAGCCGGAGGTGTGCGAAAGAATCTGGCGGATGGTGACCTCGTCGCCGCGCGTGAGGCCAGGGACGTACTTGCCGACCGTGTCATCGAGTGAGAGCTTGCCTTGTTCCTGGAGGAGCAGGATGGCGGCGGCGGTGAACTGCTTCGAGATGGAGCCGATGGAGTAGCGCATGTCGGGCGTGGCGGGCGTGGGCGGTTCGAGGCGGGCCTTGCCATATGCGTGCGTGTAGACCAGCTTGCCGCCCTTGACCACGGCGACGGATGCGGATGGTACGCCGGTCTGCTCGAGGACCTGCGTCGCGATGCGGTCGATTCGGGATTTGAGTGCAGGATCGATGGTGTCGACTGTTTGTGCGTGATTTGCTGCAGGGAAGCCAAGCGTCGCGGCAAGGCATAAAAACATTGCGATGAGTTTCATGAGTGCAGTGTTCCTCCAACGTGATCGAAGACAAGGGTACAGGGACGGGCGCGGGGACTCCAACACGCAGGCGATGCATTAGGCTGGAACAGGCGCTTCCGACCCTAACAGCGTCTGAGATCCCGCGCTTCACGGGGTCAGTAGGATGAGGTCACGCACGACGAGGTCAATATGGATCGGCTGATACAGGGCCACAAAAAATTTCTGGCTGAGGTGTTTCCGCGCAGGCGCGATCAGTTTCACCTGCTGGCTGAATCGCAGGCGCCGGAGTGGCTGTTCATTACGTGTTCCGACTCGCGCGTTTTGCCCGACCTGATTCTGGGCACCGGGCCCGGCGATCTTTTTATCACGCGCAATGCGGGCAACGTGGTGCCGGTTACCAGCCAGGACGTGGATGGATGTACGGCGACAATTGAATATGCCGTCGACGTGCTGAGAGTGAAGCACGCCATCCTCTGCGGCCACTCGGATTGCGGTGCGATGAAGGCCGCGCTTGATCGAGGAGGCCTGGAGAAGCTGCCCAAGGCGAGCCGCTGGCTGCAGCACGTCGAGGCGGCATTCAGCCATCGTCAGCCGGTCGATCCCGCCGACGGGCCTCAAGGGGAATTGTGCTCGCTCATTCGCGGCAATGTGGTGGCGCAACTGCTGAACCTGCGTGCGCAGCCTGCGGTGGCACGTGCGGTGATGGAAGGCAGGCTCTCGGTGCACGGGTGGTACTACGACATTCTTTCGGGGCGCATTGAGCGCTACGACGAGGAGATGCGGAGGTTTGTGCCGCTGCTGGGTTGACGAAAGCTGATTGCCGTGGGGCACAAGGCACGCGTCAGGGGCTAAAGCCCCTTGGTTTATGCGGTCTTTGACGGCACGGCTAAAGCCGTGCCCTTTCAAACCTGTTATGCAACCAGCTCTAGTCTCCCACTCATGCCGCGATGAAGCTGCGGCATGAATGGGGCACCCTCGGTTCGTGGCTGGGCTTGCGTTGTGAACTGGAGGTCCACTTCGACTACGGTCGCAGTGGCGACCTCCGCTCCTCATGACACATCTCGTAACCTCAACAAAATCAGCCGAGCCGAGAGGTGTCATTTCATCCGTAACTCGCTGAAAGCGAGTCGGGCTGCTCAGGATGACAGCAGCATTTATGGTGCGAGCTTAGACTCGGGGACACTAGTGCGCTCCCGGCGGAGGTGCGGCATTTCTTGCGGGCTTCCTGAACATCCACGTCATCGCGGCGCAGAAGAACGCCAGCAGCGCAGTCCAGCGGAAGACGTCTACGTAGGCCATCAGCGCCGACTGCTGCTCCATTAACCGGTAAAGCGAGTCCCATCGAGCCCGGCCGCGCGGATGCTGGGCCGAGCTGATGCCCGACATACATCGCGATGATGGCGCGACTTCTGTTGCAGCACCGGATCCGACGCCGACAGATGCGCGCCGATTTCGGTCTGGTGCAGCGCGGCGCGGCGAATGATCGCGGTTGTCGCCATCGAGATGCCGATTGAGCCGCCGATGTTGCGCAGCATGTTCGAGAGACCGGTCGCGTTTCCCATCTCCTTGTTGGGAACCGTGGCCATCATCATGGTCGCCATGGGCACGAAGACGAAGCTCAGCGCGAAGCCGGTGAGCAGGATGGGAATCAGCAGCGTGTATGGACCGATATCGAGATTGACTGTACCAAATGTGAGCGCGCAGAGGCCGAACCCGATAAAGCCAGCGCTCATCAGTTTTCGTTGTCGATGCGCGACCCGAGAAAGCCGATGACCGGCGAGCCCACGAATGCCCCGATGCCGCGCGGACCTACGACGAGTCCGGCCGTGAACGCCGTGTAGCCCAACACCTCCTGGTAGTAGAGCGGCAGGATGGCGATGGTGATGTAGATGCACATGCCCGAGCATCGTGATGACAATGCATCCGGTGCGGAAGTTGCGATCCTTCAGAGACGTGCAGGTCGACAAGGCCCCTGGGGTTGGTCCAGGAACGCCAGATCCAGGCGATGAGTGCGATCACCAGCGCCGCGGTGGCCCAGCGAACCCAGGTGGCACCGAACCAGTCGTCTTCCTGGCCCTTATCGAGAACCACCTGCAGGCAGCCGGTCCAGACGATCAGCAGGCCGAAGCCGATGTTGTCGAATGCGCCGACTTTTGCGTGTTTGATGTGCGGCGGATCGTGGACAAAGCGGCTGATAAGGAACACAGCCAGAATGCCAATAGGGATGTTGATGTAAAACGCGTAGCGCCAACTGAAGGTGTCAGTGAGCCAGCCGCCGAGTGTGGGGCCGAGCACTGGAGCCAGAACGATGCCGAGTCCATACGCGGCCATCGACATGGAGCGCTTCTCGATCGGGAAACTCTCCAGCAGGATCGACTGCGAGAGCGGCTGGAGCGCTCCTCCGCCGGCGCCCTGCAATACGCGGGCCAAGAGAATCACCCCAAGCGAAGGGGCCGCTCCGCAGAAGAACGACGCAACAGTGAAGATGACTACGCAGGTGAGCAGAAAGCGCTTGCGGCCAAAGCGGCGGGCGAACCAGTTGGAGGCTGGAAGGATGACGGCGTTGGCGACCAGGTAGCTGGTCAGCACCCACGTGGCTTCAGAGTTCGAGGCCGAGAGCGACCCAGCGATGTAGGGCAGAGCCACCGAGGCGATGGCGGTGTCGAGAATCTCCATGAACGTGGGCAGCATCACGGAGACAGTGACGAGCCACGGGTTGACGCCCTGGGTGAGCGGATAACGGGCTTGGGCCTCGGCGGTGGTCATGATCGAGCGCTTCCGCAGTTCATTTAGCCCTTTTCGGCCTCTTTGCAGGGCGGCTTCTTCTTAAAGGAAGAAGCTACTTCGCCGCAATAACCCCGGACACAGCAACCGCGGAACCGCTGACCGGAACAGACGAGGTTAACCGATTGAGGCAGCGGCGGGGTGTGACGAGCGACAGCGATTGCAGGTGTCTGGGGGACAGAGCCGGATCGGCCAAAGGGGAAGGCGAACTCAGCCGACCCTGCACCTTCGTGAAGTTGTTCGGGTTTTCGATACGCAACTAATTGCCAGCGCCGCGTTTCGGGCAGCTTGGGGGAGGGTGTCAAATCCGGGAAAACTAATGCAAAAACTATCAAGAAAAGTTGACACTAACTCACTCAATCATGCATCTTATTTAGTGTCAGAAATCTGTGTGGAGCAGGCAGGACCAAACTATGGCAAAAATCATTGGAATTGACCTTGGCACGACCAACTCGTGCGTCGCCGTACTTGAGGGCGGTGAGCCCAAAGTGATTGCAAATGAAGAGGGTGCGCGGACCACGCCCTCGATCGTCGGCTTTTCGAAGAGCGGCGAGCGGCTGGTGGGACAGGTGGCCAAGCGTCAGGCGATAACCAACCCCGAAAACACCATTTTCTCGATCAAGCGGTTCATGGGGCGCCGTTTCGACGAAGTGACCGACGAAATGAAGATGGTGCCCTTCAAGGTCACCAAGCAGGGCGACCACGTTGGCGTGGTGGCGCAGGGCAAGGAGTACACCCCGCCCGAGATATCGGCCATGATCCTGCAGAAGCTGAAGAAGAGCGCTGAGGCCTACCTGGGCGAGACGGTCACCGAGGCAGTCATTACCGTGCCGGCCTACTTTAACGATGCTCAGCGCCAGGCCACAAAGGACGCGGGCAAGATTGCCGGTCTGGATGTGAAGCGCATTGTGAACGAGCCGACCGCGGCGGCACTGGCCTACGGGCTCGACAAGAAAAAGGACGAGACGATTGCCGTGTATGACTTTGGCGGCGGCACCTTCGATATCTCGATTCTTGAAGTTGGCGAAGGCGTCATCGAGGTGAAGTCGACCAACGGTGACACGCACCTGGGCGGCGACAACCTCGACCAGCGGATCGTGGACTGGCTGATCGCCGAGTTCAAGCAGGAGGAAGGGCTGGACCTGAGTTCGAAGGGCAACGAGATGGCCCTGCAGCGCCTGAAGGATGCCGCGGAAAAGGCCAAGATCGAGCTTTCGACGACCGTGGAGACCGAGATCAACCTGCCGTTCATCACGGCAGACGCGACCGGCCCGAAGCACCTGGTACGCAAGCTGACTCGCGCCAAGCTGGAGCAGCTGGTGGCCGACCTGCTTGACCGGTCGCTCGAACCCTGCAAAAAGGCGCTGGCCGACGCCGGCGTGAAGACCAGCGACATCGACGAGGTAGTGCTCGTGGGCGGCCAGACGCGCATGCCCAAGATCCAGGAGCTGGTGAAGAAGCTGTTCGGCAAGGAGCCGCATCGCGGCGTGAATCCGGACGAAGTGGTTGCCATGGGTGCGGCGGTTCAGGCGGGCGTGCTGGCGGGCGAGGTGAAGGATCTGCTGCTGCTCGACGTGACTCCGCTGACGCTGGCGATTGAGACGCTGGGCGGCGTGGCCACGCCGATGATTCCGCGCAACACGACCATTCCGACGAAGAAGACGGAGACCTTCTCGACGGCGGCGGACTCGCAGACCGAGGTCGAAGTGCACGTGCTGCAGGGCGAGCGCCCGATGGCGGCGCAGAACCGCACGCTGGGCAAGTTCAAGCTGGGCGGGATTCCGCCGGCGCCGCGCGGCGTGCCGCAGATCGAGGTCACGTTCGACATCGACGCCAACGGCATCCTGAACGTGACGGCCAAGGACAACGCGACGGGCAAGGACACGCGCATCACCATCACTTCGAGCTCAGGCCTGAGCAAGGAAGAGGTGGAGCGGATGGCGAAGGAAGCCGAGTCGCACGCGGCCGAGGACAAGGAGAAGCGCGAGGAAGTGGAGGCGCGCAACTCGCTCGACGGGCTGGTCTACAACATCGAGAAGATGTTGAAGGACTCCGGCGACAAGGTGCAGGCTGCCGACAAAACGGAAGTCGAGGCAGCACTGGCCGATGCGAAAAAGACCCTTGAAGGCACGTCGTCCTCGCAGGATCTGAAGTCCGCGCACGAGAAGTTGACCCATGCGAGCCACAAGCTGGCCGAGGTGCTCTACAAGGCTAACGCCGCGCAGACCGCGGCGGGGGCGGCAGGGCCTGCGGCGGGCGGATCTCCGGATGGCAGCTCTGCCCACAAGAAGGACGAAGGCGTCATCGACGCAGAGTACGTCGACGTGGAGGACAAGAAGTAAGCAACTGGCCGTCCAGGCAAGTCAGCGGAGTCAAGCGGGGTGGGCGACGAGTTCGTTGTCCACCCCGAGCTTTATGCATAGAGGCTCGGCAGAGCCTCAAATGCTCAATAGAGAGTCTGCCGATGCATATTCAGATGACCCAGGCAGATTGCCGGCATGAGAGTCGAATTGCAACGTGTACGCTATGTGAGATAACAAAACGCCCATGGCAACAACCACCAAAGACTATTACGCACTGCTCGGCGTGAAGAAGACGGCCTCGCCGGAGGAGATCCGCAAGGCGTTCCGCAAGCTTGCGCGCAAATATCACCCCGACGTGAATCCCGGGGACAAGAAGGCCGAGGAGAAGTTCAAGGAGATCTCCGAGGCCAACGATGTTCTGAGCGACGAGAAGAAGCGCAAGGTGTACGACCAGGTGGGCTTCTACTCCGACCAGATTGATCCGGCGCAGGCCGAAGCCTATGCGCGGCAGCCAGCGGCGAGGGCGGGCAGTCCCGGTCGATTTCGGACGGGTTTGATTTCTCCGGGTTCCAGGGCGGGGCCGGGTCCCGCAGCAGCAGTCAGGTTCGTCGCTGGGGCAGCTTCAAGGACATCTTCTCAGGCATCTTTTCGGGAGCGCAGCAGCCGCAACGGCCGCGCGGTCCGCAGCCGGGCACCGATCTGGAGTACCAGGCGACGGTCGACTTCTGGTCGGCGATCCGCGGAGGACAGGCGAGGCATCCAGATCCATCGGCAGGAGACCTGCCCCACCTGCCATGGAATGGCGCATACCGGGGGCCAGATGACATGTCCGGAGTGCAACGGGACGGGACAGGTGACGCAGATGGGCGGCCGCATGAAGTTCAACATCCCATGCCCGCGCTGCGGCGGCACCGGTCGCACATCGAACGAATGCGCAACCTGCCACGGAGAGGGCACGGTCAGCCGCACTGAGACCGTGGAGTTTCGCATCAAGCCCGGCACGCGCGACGGGCAGCGGATCCGGCTGCAGGGCAAAGGCAATGCGGGCGTCAACGGCGGGCCGCCGGGGGACCTGTTCGTGATTGTGCGTACGGGCACGCATCCGGTATTTACGCGCGTCGGGCGACGACATTCAGTTGACGGTTCCGGTGACCATCGCCGAGGCGTCGCTGGGGGCAAAGGTGGATGTGCCCACGATTGACGGGCGAGCGCAGTTGAAGATTCCGCCGGGAACGCAGAGCGGGCAGAAACTGCGCATGCGCGAGCGTGGCGTGGAAAGCGCGGCGCGTCCGGGACAGCGTGGCGACCAGATTGTGACGGTCGAGGTGGTGGTGCCGACGTTGAACGACGAGCGCAGCCGCGAGATCATGCGCGAGCTGGCGAAGCTGAACAATCAGGATCCGCGCGTGGCGCTGTTTGAGAAGCTGTAGAAAGACAGGGAACAGGGACCAGGGATCAGGGACTGGCAGGGACAGACTAGTAAGTCGATCCGATGGTGAACTGATGACCGCAAAACGAAAATCGAAAGGCGCGTACATGATCTCGGCGGTGGCCGAGATGTACGAGATCCATCCGCAGACGCTGCGGCTCTACGAGCGCGAGGGGCTGCTGAAGCCGTCGCGCACGGAAGGGCAACACGCGGCTCTACACGGACGAGGACCTGGAGCGGCTGGAGTTCATTCTGAACCTGGCGCGCGACCTCGGCGTGAACATCGCCGGGATCGCCATCATCCTGCAGATGCGCGAGCGCATGGAAGAGATGAACCGCCAGATGCAGAGCTTTGTGGAGTACGTGCGGTCGGAGATGCTGACGCGCTTTCAGCAGGCGGCTCCCAGCAACCCCGGTGCCATTGTGCCGCTGCGCAAGCCGACGGTGATGCCGCCGCGCAACTCGACGAAGCGCGACGCGTAGTTTGCAGCGCACGATTTTTCCGGGAGGAACTGGATCGCTTCAGAAACCTCACGGGTCTCCATTCTCCGCGCGTATTCTTGAAGCTGCATGTCGTACGTCCTACTCGCATTGGCCGTCTTCGGCCTGATTACATCCACGGTATTCGCAGGAATGGTTCTGGCCGCGGTGCCGCGCTATCTCCGGGAGCGCCGTGCTGCCGAGATTCAGTTGAAGGCGCGCCCGGGATTCACGCCGCCGCTCACTCTTCTGAAGCCGGTGCACGGAGCGGAGCCGGATCTTGACGCGCACCTCGCCAGCTTTTTCGAGCAGGATTATCCCGAGTACGAAATTCTCTTTTGCGCGCGAACGGAGAACGACGCCGGGCTTGAGATCGCGCGTCGAGTTGCCGCGCGCTATCCGCACATTCCGGCGCGATTCTTTACGACGGGCGAGCCCGAATACATCAACGCCAAGGTCGCCTCAATGGAGATGATGGAGGCCGCGGCGGCTCACGACATCCTCGTCATCAGCGACAGCGACGTGCGCGTCACGCCGGATTATCTTCGTGCTGTGGCTCTGCCGTTTGCTGACGCGAAGGTCGGCGGGATGTGCTGCCCGTATCGCGGAATCGCGTCGGGCGGGGGCCTGTGGGCGCGGCTCGAAGCGGTTGGCATGAGCGTGGAGATGACGGCCGGCGTGCTGGTGGCACGGATGATGGAGGGGATGCAGTTCACGCTCGGTCCGACGATGGCGTTTCGTCGCGAGACGATCCGGCGGATGGGCGGCTTCAAGGTGACGGCGGACTATTGCGCGGACGATTTTGTTCTGGGCAACGAGACATTCAAGCTGGGCCAGACAGTTGTATTGAGCCACCACGCTATCGATCACATCGTCATCAACCTGAGTCTTTTGGCCTCGCTCAAGCACCAGGTCCGATGGATGAAGTCGACGCGCTTCTCGCGTCCCAAAGGACACTTTGGAACGGCGCTGACATTCAGCTTGCCCTTCGGCCTCCTGGGGTGGCTCACGGCAGTGGCGATGGGACATTCGTGGTGGGGATGTGGCGCTCTTTGCGTGGAGTGTCGCGACGCGAGAGGCTCTGTCGATCGCGGTGGGTGGCCTTGTGGTTCGCGATCGAAGCTGGTTCAATCTGCTCGTGCTTTATCCCATTCGCGACTTCATGGGATTCTGCTTCTGGGCCGCGAGTTATGTGGGCAGCCGCATTCTGTGGCGCGGGCGCGTTTTCCAATTGCTTCCGGGCGGAAAGATGCGCGCGGCGGAGTAGGCTGGTTCAAGAGCGTCTTCGCTGAGTGGTTCTCAACCGCAAGAGAGGAGTACCTCGCGAAATGTTCGAAAGGTACACGGAAAAAGCACGCCGCGTGATCTTCTTCGCGCGGTCTGAAGTCAGTGAATTCGGCTCACCCTACCTCGAGACGGAGCACCTTCTGCTGGGTCTTTTCCGCGAAGACAAGGTGCTCACCAATCGCTTCCTTCGCTCGTCCCGCTCGGTCGAGGAAATCCGCAGGAAGATAGAAGAACATTCCGCAATTCGCGAGAAAGTCCCCACAAGTGTAGACGTGCCGCTTTCGAACGAGTGCAAGCGGGTGCTGGCTTATGCGTCGGAGGAGGCGGAACGACTCGGCCACAAGCATCTCGGCCCGAACACCTGTTGCTGGGGATTCTGCGGGAAGAGAATTCGTTCGCCGCAGGGTTATTGAGGGAGCATGGCGCGCAACTGGACACTGTCCGCCGTCAGCTAGCGACCGTGCCTGGCAAATCAATAACTTGATGTGCCCGATCATGAACGAAAGACTTGATCTCGCCCTAGCGCAACGGCCGATCAGTCCACAGCGCCTTGTCGGCGATCGATTGTCACGAAGATCAGCCTGCCCGCAAGCAATTGTTCGGCCTTGGGTTGATTCGTATCCTGAGCGAAGAGCCATTTTCGCTCGCCCGTACCCCACATCTTCGACAACTGGTCGTCGCTGATAAGGACCTTGGGCGCGTCGGGATAGCAGGAGCCCCAAAGCAATGACGATCCGTTTCCGTGCGGCGAACAGGGCTCGACCACAACGTACGCCGGCTTGTGGAGAAAATTGTGCGTGTAGAAAACCACGGAAGAGGCATCGGACTGATCACCGTAAATGATGAACGAGTCAGCTGACGACCCTTTTTCGATGATCGTGTCGGCCAGTTGTTTCGAGCTGAGCATCGGCTCAAAGCGCGCGAAGGCAATGTGCGCCGCGACGAGAAAAGCTGCGGAGGTTATTGCCACGCTGATGGTCGCGGCCAGATGCCTGCGACGGATGCGGTAGAACCAGCCCAATGCCGGGCCCACAAGCAACGTGACCGCAGCGATTGCAGCGGGCAGGCGGAGCGCGGCAAATGATGGTCCTGTGAGGTCAAAGAAGTGCGACATCGAAAGCGTGTAGCCGCCGACATCGCGGTGCGCCAGAAGCGTGCCGATGTCGGCGACAAACGGGAGATGGCGGGACTCCCACAGCCCCCAGCCAAGGGCCAGCGCCGCCAACAGGCCCGCCACGGCAAAGACCGCCTGCGCGCTGGTGAGCCACGCAGGGCTGAGAATCGGCTTCCTGCCCTCCGGATCGCCCTCCTCAATGCCTGCCAACACTCCTGCAGTCAGGATCAGCAGGGGCGGCCAGCATGGGAAGGTGTAGTATTCCTGATTCGTCGAGATGGAAAAGAACAGGAGCGTGAACGCCGAAAAGAGGCCGAGGAGCCACGTCGTGCGCACCCGAAACTTCAGCCGTGCAACATAGCTGGCCACGTCTTCGCGTACGGCGTGGTCGAGGTAAAAGTCGACCGTCTGGCCGGCGTCGCGATGCAGGTGCTCCATCCAGTTGCGACGCGTCTTCCAGGCGAGCACCAGCATTGCAGGCAGGAAAAGGCTCCACGGAAACAACCAGACGAGGTGGAGCAGCCAGTAGGCGACGAAGGGCAGCCTGTTGTAGTCGTGCGGAAAGCGCTGGCCGAGGAAGCGCAGAAAATGCTCGTTGACGAAGTAGAAGTACCAGAAGCCGTGGACATTACCCGGCGTGGGGTGATTTCCGACGGGGTGGCCCTGGTCGGGGTTGGCCAGCCCGGCCAGAATGTGCCACGGCGCAGCAATCGCCAGGAAGAGCAACACCCCGGTGAATGGCCGCAACTCACGCCAGCGGCGCCACTGCCCGCTCAAGGCGAGCAGCGGGATGGCGGCGGCGACAGAAAAAGACTGGAGCGATCAGGCCTTTGGTAAGCGTTGCCAAAGCCAGTGCAGCCCACATGCCATAGAAACGTGACGACCGCCGATCTTCGAGGCCTGTGAGGAAGCAATACAGTGCAAAGAGCAGCAGAAAGCTGAGCAGCGCCTCGGGGATTGCGAAGCGGGTAAAGAGGAATGGCCCGATCGCGGTCAGAATTCCCAGCGCAGCGTACAGTGCGGCACGCCGACCCCATGCGCGACCAGCCCAGAGCCATGCCAGCCACGCACAACCGAGCAGCGCAAGCGCATTGGGGAGGTGCGTTGCAAAGGCGTTCTGGCCGAAGACAGGGTAAAGCGCGGCATCGAGCCAGTAGGGAAGCGGGGCCTTCTCGAGATAGCGGATGCCGTCCACCTTCATCGTTATCCAATCGCGACTTTCGTCCATGTGCTGAGCGATCTGGCCATGTGAGGCATCCACGTCGTCGAGCAAGGGTGGCGTGAAGAGAGATGCAAACTGGACGGCGACGAAGATCGTTCCAAGCAGCATCCATGCCGCCACCGCTGAAGGGGATTTGCTGGCTCGGCTTCGAATCTCTGCATGTGTCGGCATTGGGTGGGGCCTTTTGATGCAAGCATAGCAGTGAATTCCGCGCACCATCCCACGGCCCGAAACTGCCAGGCACGCAGGACTTTGCGCGACCGTCCAGACAGTGCACAATAGAAGACAGAAGGTTACAGCCAGGTGAATTCCGGTTCCCCAGGTTCGAATGGGCATCGCAGAAGTCCCCGTCGCGTTCAAAGCAGCGAACGGCTTGATGCGTGGAAGCGGCTCCTCGCCCGTTGTGGCCGCAAGCCCACCAGAAAGCGCGTTCACGCCCTCAGAGTTGTCACGCTGCGCATCCTGGCCGAACTGGAGTATCAGATCGGGGAACAGGGAAAAGGCAGCCCCGGAATCATCGCCGCAACGCGCTGGATCAAGCTCGGAGAGAAGCTGCGTCAGGCCCTCAGCCCGGTACGCGAGGCAGATGTCTGGCTGGATAAGCTAGCCGCCCTCCGCCAGTCGCTCGCGAATACGAACGGATATAGTCCGCGCTCGAATAAGTTCTGCATCCGGCAGATCGATGAACTTGAAGACAGACTCAAAGCGAAGCGCAAGCAGTGGGAGAAAGAGCTTGTGGCTGAGATCGCGAGTCGCCGCGGCAGGCTCGAAGAGTCGGCGCAAAGGATACAGCTTGTGCCTATCGCATTGGACCCGGTGGGCGGTGCCTCGCAGGGCGCTGCTGGTGCTTCGAAGATCAGCGAGCAGTTCGGGGACGTCGTCGCAAAGTTTACCTCCCTCGATGAGCGCAACCTGCACGAGTTCCGCAAACAAATCAAGAAGGTCCGCTACATGGCAGAGATCTTCGCGGCTCACGATCCCGAGGCGGGCCGGCAGGCGGTGTCGATCAGAAAGATACAGTCGGCAATAGGCGAGTGGCACGACTGGCAGGCCCTGGCCAAGCGAGAAGGCCACACCCGCGGCAGGCGCACAGAGCTGACCGAACTGCTGGAGACCCTGGCCGCCGAGTCGCTGGAGAAGGCTCTCGCCGTCTGCGAACGGGTTACGAAGAACCTGTTGCAAGAAAGCAACGTGACGAACGAATCCTCGCACCCTCCCGCGAAGAAGCCGCCCGTCCGAAGCGCAGAGCCGATGGGCTCGCCTGCACTGAGCAATTTCGCCTGAGTTTCCAATTCATGTGCGATCGTCAAAAACAGGGTCGCTTCGCGCCGCCCGCAGTCGTGTATCTTGGCCAAAGAACCTGTTTCAATCCTGTGGAGTGTGCTTAGTCCCCGATGCCCACCTTTGCCGCCATTGATATCGGCTCCAACTCCTGCAGGCTCAAAATCGCGAAGGTTGTTGCGCACGAGCTCAGAACTCTTCATGAAGATCGCGAAGTGACGCGACTTGGGACAAGCGTCTTTGCCTCCGGGCTGGTTTCCCCGGAGGCCATGGCGGCAACTCTCCGCGCGCTCAAGCGCTTTCAGAGGGCGGTGCAACAGCACGGAGTGGACCAGATTCGCGTGGTTGCTACGTCAGCCATGCGCGATGCCCGCAATGCGCCGGCGTTTCATGCATGGGTAAAGGCGGAGACCGGATGGAACATGGAGACCATCTCCGGCCTCGAGGAGGGCCGCCTTATCCATCGTGGCCTGATGAATGCCGAGGCCGGCGTGGGCGGCAAAGTGCTGCTGGTGGATCTTGGCGGCGGAAGCTGCGAGATCACGCTCTCCGAGCACAAGAGAATCAAGGACACGATCAGCATCCCGCTGGGCGCGGTGCGCCTCACCGAGGAGTTTCTGTCGGTTGATCCAGCGCCTGCCGAAGAACTGGCGAGCATGCGACGCCTGATTGCGCGCGAGCTACGCCGGGCACACCGGAGGATTCAGCCAGGCAACGTGCAGGCGGTCATTGCGACTTCAGGAACCGCAGCCGCGCTGGCCGAGGCTTGCGCAGCACTGGGCAAACGCGAAAAGGCATTTGGAAAATCGCAGAGAAAGCTGCGGCGCGCTACTACGGGAAGTTCCTCTGTTGCTGGATCGGAAGCGCCCACGGCGGAGGTTCGCAGGCTAGCTGCAAAGATCGCGCGCATGACGCTGCCGGAACGTGAGGCAGTGCCTGGGATTGGACCGCGTCGCGCGGAGATCATTGTGGCGGGTACCCAGGTGTTTGCGGAACTGCTTGAGACGTTCGGGCTGTCCGGATTCCGCTATTCCGATCTGGGATTGCGCGATGGCATCCTGGCGCAGATGCTCGCACAGCAGGATGCGCGGGCTGCGGGCCACAGGCAGTTTGAAATCGAGCAGTGGGAGAGCGTGGTGGCCACCGCCAAACGCTACGGCGTGGACATCCGGCAGGCTGAGCCGGTGCGCGCCCACGCCGTGCAACTCTTTCACGATCTGAAAGCTCTTCATCAGTTGCCGGTGGAGTATGAAACCTGGCTTGCCGCAGCGGCCCTTCTGCGGGATACGGGGAAATTCATCAATCACCAGGGGCACCACCGGCACACGCAGTACATCGTGTCGAGTTCCGAGTTATACGGGTATACGCAAGTGCAGCGGACCATCGTCTCGGCGCTCGCGCGTTACCTGGGCAAGAGCCGGCCGCAGCCCGGCGATCGCGCACTGCGCAATATTCCTGCCGAGCAGCACAGGCACGTCCATCGAGCCGTGGTTCTGCTGAGGCTTGCGGTGGCGCTCAATCAGGACCGCGCCAGCGATGTGCTCCGCGTTGCGGCGAGGGTATATCCCAAACGCGTTTATCTCGAACTGGAACCGGGACGAACGGGTGCGGAACTCGAACTCTGGTCGCTGCGGAAAGAGGCGGGTTACTTCCGCGAAGTCTTCGGGCGGGAGCTTTTCCCCACGCTGGCATAGATCCAGCGTGCCATGCGGGGGTCGATCAGCCATTGCAGAAGGGGCGGATGCTTGTCCATGTCGATACGGGCAGCACAGCCCTTGCGCATGCGAATGCCTGCTCCTCCGCCGTTGGCGGTGATGAGGCGGCCGATGAACTTGAACAGGCTCGGATTATGGCCCACGACGAGAACGTCCTGGCGGTCGGCGTAGGCCTCGAGCATCCTGTGAAACTCAGTAAAGTCGGCCTGAGGCGCAAGAGCCTGACTGATCTCCACCTTTCCTTCGTATCCCAGCTCGTTGCCCACAAACTGCGCGGTCTGCAAAGCACGCTTCAACGGGCTCGACACGATCACGTCCGGCTGCACCTTCAGAGCGCCCAGAACCCGACCCATAATCATGCATTGCTCCTTGCCTTCTTTGATCAGTCCACGCTTGGCGTCGAGCATTGCACTCTCGCGAGGGATCCCGGCATTGGCATGACGCATGAGGTAGAGATTCATGACAGATGGTGGGCGTCTTCCGGGTGGGAGGAGGTGGCCACTTCCTTGAGGCTCGATGTTAACACGTCCTTAACAATTCAAACAGATAGCGGGCGCTGACCGCTGGCGGAGAGATTGCTTCTGCTCAAAAATTCATCTCGTTAAAAGCCGGCTTTGAATCCAGCGCAGGATGCCGGGACGATGATACGCTCATGGAATTCCATTAATGTATAGACAAATAATCTTTTGGCTGCTCTCTCGGATCTCGGTCTATGCGGCTTACGATTAACATTTTCTACCAATATTTTGATGAAATGAAATCGCACATCGGCGAACGAATCAACCAGACAAATTGAAGAATTTTGTATTCAGTTATCTATATACAGTTCATCGGTATTGGGGTATACGTGATTAAGAACGCGATCCTTCCTCGTTAGCAGATACGATTTCTCCCTGGGCTCTTGAGCGTGAACTTACTGTTTTGAGGAGCAGCATCATGCAACCTCTCCCTCCCCCACCACTTGCTCAACTTCTGCGCACCACGCTTCATCTTGTCGAGTACTATGCCGGACCCGCCGAGAAAGATGCGCTGATCCGCGAGCTGAAGTGCACTCTCCGGCGGAACATCGCACAGCTCGATCTCAGGGAATCCACCTCAGCAGCCCTGCGGAGAAAGTCTGCCGGTACCCCTGAAGACTGTTGAAGACACCCTGGAAGAGTGTCGAAGGCACCAAGGCCTGCACACAAAAGGTACGGAGATCGCGATGCGGCCTTTTGTCCTCGTTCACCTCTCACAAAGGCTGATGTGTCCGAACGACATTCACTACCCGATGGATTGCAAAAGAAACAGCGGCCGGCGCTTCGAGGTCCATGTTATGGCCTGAGCGGATCACGATCTGCGCGCTGTTGCTCGACAGCTTGGCCAGCTTCGCTTGTCCGTCTTTCCGCTCCTGATCCATCTGAACGGCAGGCACGTCCAGGTCTTCGGTGTATCCGCCGTCCGCACGCGTCAGCACAATCAAGGGCAGCTGGCCGAGCGCACCGTCCCGAGGCTTTGCGAGCCACAGTGCAAAGTAGACGTCCGACCACTCGCGCTGGCTGTTTTCCGCGTCCTCCATGGCGGGAAGGCTCTGTGCCCAGAGATGCAGCTTCTGATCTGACGTGGGCAGAGTTTTGTAGATCGCCTCGAGTTTCATCGGCGGCGGCGGATCATCGGCAGGCGGGTTGAATTTGTCTGCCGAGGTCATCTCCTCGCGTGGCGCGGGGATGTCGCGAATCTGTGCTCCTTCGCCCAGGCGAATTGTCTGCTTGCCTCCGACATTGACCCTCATGCCCTCAAATGCCGAATCCACAAGGATCAATCCAGCGGCCTCCTGGGGGTAAACGGCCGCGTAGTTCATCATCACCGGTCCGCCATAGGAGTGCCCGACGAGCACAAACGGGCCCCTCTCGCCCAGTTTCTGCAGTGCGTCATGCAGCTCGAGATTGATCTGCGCAAAGGTGCGAGGCTTTGGTCCCGGGTCGCTCCATGCGTACCCTGCGCGATCGTAGGTACATATACGCGTGAAGCGAGAGACCTCGCGCTGAACGAGGGTCCAGTCGAACGAGAAATCTCCCAGGCCAGTTTCCACGACAACAGTAGGGTTCCCGGTCCCGGTGCAGAGCACATGGAGATGATGCCCGCCTAGGTCTACCAGTTTCCCGGGGGGGTGGGGGCGTGTAATTTCACTAAACGTCACTACGGGGAAGAAGCTGATCGTCAGCCCAGCGACAAGCAATGCATGACGTGTAATTCGATTCAAGGCTGTAGTCCTCCCAAATGCTTTGCCCAAGGTTACGCCGGGCAGAGTGGGAGTGTTCCTTGAATGCCACGAAGTGCAATTTGATGGGATGAACCGGAGGAATTCGTATTTGGCTGCCGGAGGGTGCCAGCGTATTTGCGAGGGGAAGATCCACTATTCCGATTGAAAAAGCTGTTGTTCAATTTCAATTCTGCATCAAACTTCGACAACTTTCTTCGTTTGCGTCTGGGGGCTTCAAGGACGAGATCAAATGGATGAAGAGACTTAAGAAGCGTTTGGGGAGTAGAGTAGACGCGCTGCGAATTTCGCGGCGGAATTCGCAACGAGCGTTCCCAATTCTCATGCGGGCGCCTGCATACCAACGCGCACCCCAGAACGGGTATCCGGGTGGTGGTCTGCTTGGCGCCCACACCGGTTCTATTCTGATCGAGGCTCTCCTCCAACTCGGTCACAAATCTCGATTCAAACGGGAGGACAGGAGCAGAAGATGAGACGCTATCTGGAAATCCCCGGAATGAAGCGCTATCTGAAAATAGGCGGAATTATCGTAGCGTGTTTGCTGGTGCTGCTTATGGCACTCCCGCTCTTCGTCAACGTGAACAGCTTCCGGCCGAAGATCGAGTCGGAAGTAAGCAGCGCACTGGGACGGCCCGTTTCGCTCGGGAGTCTGAGCCTCTCAGTTTTGTCTGGCGCAATTGGTATTGAGAACATCAGCATCGGGGACGATCCGGCCTTCAGCAAATCTCCCTTTGTCACCGCCAAATCCCTGAAAGTGGATGTGAATTTGATTCCCTTAATCTTCTCCAAAAAGATTGAGGTGAACGGGATCGAACTGGAGGAGCCGGAGATTTCTTTAATCAAAGCTGCCAACGGAACCTGGAATTTCTCGAGTCTGGGTGGGGCCCAGGCGAAGAGCGCAAGCCCGGAAACGTCGGCTTCCTCCACACCGCAGAACCTTTCCGTGGGAAAGTTGGAAATCAAGGATGGGAAGCTAACGGTTGGAAGGGCCAATTCCACCGCCAAGCCGCAGGTGTATGACAAGGTCAACGTTGAAGTGAAGAACTTTTCTTTCACATCACGGTTTCCTTTTCAGCTGACCGCCGCACTCCCAGGCGATGGCAAAGCCGAAGTTTCGGGGGAGGCGGGACCCATCAATCCTGCCAATGCGGCAGCCACACCTCTCGATGCCTCATTGAAGGTGGACAAGATGAACGTGGCGGATTCGGGGTTCATCGATCCGGCAAGCGGCATTGCCGGCTTGATCTCGCTTGACGGCAAGGTTTCATCGGATGGAACGCTGGCCAAGGGAACCGGGAAGATCACCTGTTCGAATATCAAACTCTCTCCCAAGGGGTCTCCGGCTCCGAAGCCGATCAACGTCACCTACGCCGCGAATACGGACCTCATGAAGGAGACCGGCACCATCACGCAGGGTGATGTTGCCATCGGACGGGCCATGGCGCACCTCACCGGTACTTATCAGGCGCAGGGAGAAGTCGGAGGTCGTAAACCTCAAACTCAATGCTCCCGACATGCCAGTCGATGAGCTGGAAGCAATGTTGCCGGCGTTGGGAATTGTCCTTCCTTCAGGATCGCGATTGACCGGAGGAACTTTGTCGGCCGACCTGGCAGTCACCGGACCGGTGGATAAGGCGGTAGTTACCGGACCAGTGCGGCTCTCCAACACGAAGCTGGCGAACTTCGATCTGGGCTCGAAACTGGGGGCGCTCCAGGCTTTCACAGGAAAGACCGGGGGCAGTACCGACACCACCATCCAGAACGCAAGCCTCAATGCGCATATGGCGCCTGAGGGCACCAGAGCCGATGCAATCAACCTGACCGTTCCGGCGATAGGCGTGATCACCGGGGCCGGCACCGTCAGTCCGTCCGGCGCGCTCGACTTCAAGATGTCTGCCAATCTCCAGGGCGGCATGGCCGGTGGAATAACTCAAAGAGTCGGAATGGGTGGTGGGGGGAATGCGATTCCATTTTCGATCGAGGGAACAACATCGAATCCGAAATTCGTTCCCAACATGACCGGCGTGGCAACCGGCGTGGCAACATCGGCGATTCAGGGCGCTGTCTCGGGCAAGACCGGCGGAGTGGGTGGCGCTCTCGGCGGAATGCTGGGCGGAAGGAAGAAGAACCAATAGACCTGTGAGCGTAATGGTTGAATTGGGCCCGCAGCCTGCATTGGTGCGGGCCGCTTCTCCGATCGCGCACAGCACGGCGCGGAGTCCGACGGCGCGCCTCAATCCGCGGCGTGCGCCTTGTTGTTCAGGGACTTCCTCTGCGCGGACTTCGCTGTGGATGCATAGGCTTTTGGTGCGGGAATGGCAGTGATCTCCGCTTTGCCATCAGCCAGTTGCATCAGGAAGTCCTGAGCGGAGAACACTGGGAACATCCTTAAGCACCTGCGAGGCGCGCCGGTATGTGCCGTCAGGCTGCTGCAGGCGCGCCTTCACCGTGTCGGCAAGGTAGGCGGGAAGGATTTCATCGTGAATGCGCGTTTTTGCCGCCGGGTCGCGTACCGGAAACGCCACTTCGCACCGCTCAAAGAGATTTCGCGGCATCCAGTCGGCTGAGCCTAGATAGATCTCGTCCTCGCCGCCGTTCGCAAAGTGGAAGATTCGAGAGTGCTCCAGATACCGGCCGACGATGGATCGAACCCGGATCCGGCTGGATAGCCCTTTCACTCCGGGCCTGAGGATGCACACTCCGCGCACGATCAAATCGATCTCAACGCCCGCCTGTGAAGCCTGATAGAGTGCCTCGATCACGCTGGGCTCAAGCAGGGCATTCATCTTTGCGACGATATGCGCTGGACGGCCAGCCCTGGCGTGTTCTGTCTCGCGGCGAATCAACCCAAGAAAGCTCTCTGCCATTGTGAGAGGCGCAACGAGCAGCGGCCTGTAGTCATCGATCTCAGCGTGCGCCGTGAGGTAGTTGAAAACCATGTGCACCCGTTCGGTAATCTGCGGGTCGCACGTCAGCAGGCTCAAGTCCGTATAGAAGCGCGAAGTGACTGGATTGTAGTTGCCCGTTCCAAGATGGCAGTAGCGGCGCGTTACGCCGTCTTCGTCGCGACGCACAAGCATGGCCAGCTTGCAATGCGTCTTCAGTCCGACCACTCCGTGAAAGACCTGCACGCCTGCGTCTTCCATGCTCCGCGCCCAGCGGATGTTGGATGCCTCGTCGAATCGGGCCATCAGTTCCACGACCAGCGTGGCTTCCTTGGTGGCAGCCGCTTCAATCAGTGCGGAAAACACGGGAGAATCCTGGCTGGTGCGGTAGAGGGTCTGCTTCATGCCGACGACGGCAGGGTCCTCGGCGCCCTGCTGAATGAAGTCGACCACCGAGTCATATGAGTCATAGGGGTGGTGCAGCAGGATGTCGTGCTGGCGCAGCTCGTCAAAGATATTGGCGGACTTACGATTCAGATGAAGTGGCTTCGGAGAAAACGCCTGAAATTTCAGATCCGGCCGCTGAATGTCGCTGTAGAAGAACATTGTCCGCGAGAGGTTTACCGGTCCATCGCAACGGAAGACCTGGTCCTCATCAAGTTCGAAATTCACGCGAAGCCGCTCAATGATTTCGGGATCAGAACCGGCTTCGATCTCGAGCCGCACGGCGTCCCCCTTGCGGCGGTTGTGCAATTCCACGCGAATGGTCTCGAGCAGCGAGCGGGCCTCTTCCTCTTCGAAGTAGAGATTCGAATTTCTTGTTACACGAAATGCAGCACGCGACATCACCTCGTAGCCGCGATACATGCCTGCGAGATTCTGCGCGATCAGGTCCTGCAGCAGGAGGTAATCAAATCTCCCTTCATCTGCCGGCAGGCGAACGAACCGGGGCAGCGCCCTTGGCACTGTCACTACTCCGAGTACCTGTGGTCCGGAGCTTCGCCGTTTGCGCCTCAGTAGAAGCGCAAGGCACAGCGCCTTGTTCAGCACGCGCGGAAAGGGATGAGCCGGGTCAATCGCGATCGGGGTCAGCAGAGGGTCAACTTCGCGTTGGAAGTAGCTTCGCGCGAAGGATCGAGCCTGCTCGTCGAGTTCTTCCCACTCAAGCAGGCGAATGCCTTGCTTGCGCAGTTCAGGAAGAAGCTGATCGTTCCAGCAACGATATTGGGCATCCACGAAGCAGTGAATCTCAGCCGTGAGCGCGGCCAATGACTCGTTTGGACGCAGGCCGTCGTAGCCCTGCTCGCGGTATCCATCCTCGATGCGCTGCATCAGGCCGGCCTGGCGAATCTCAACGTATTCATCCAGATTCGAACCAGTGATAGCCAGGAACTTTACCCGTTCGAGCAGCGGGTTCGAGGGATCTTCAGCCTCCTCAAGGACACGCCGATTGAACTGCATCCAGGAGTGGTCCCGACCGGTAAAGAGCCTTTGTTTCTGTTTAGTACTGGCCATGAAGTCGTCTATTCGCCGTGTTGGCAAGTCTACAGCGTCCTGCGTCTAAACTCCACGCTGGAGCGTCGAATCAGGGTGTGATCTTCCTGATGATCAATCGTTACAAAATACCCAGCCTTTGAGCGTTAAAGACCTGCAAAAAATGACGGTTGGTCGGTACGCATGGCAAAAGCAGGTCCATGTGCATTGACCCACCCACCCCGCGAGGTTGAGGATAGAGGCTACGGCAAAACCAGAAAAGGTGGTCCAACTGAGTTCTTAGCAAGGTCACCGCTCCCTGTTTGTCGCGCCGACTTCAGGTTAGTGGTTTCGGGATACGGTTTCTCTGGTTTTGCGACCGCGCACCCGCTTCATTCCCCGGAAGAGAGGAGCACTTTCATGCCTGACGAGCGCAAGTCCACTCCAGACAGTCTGATTCCCGCCCCGCCAATCCCGGAGGGAGGCGAAGCCTTCTCCCGGCAGGTGCACGGCTTGCTTGAGGGCCGGCCCAAAGATGAAGCGGCTGTTGCCAAAGCCCTGGAAGGCATGGACGAGATGCTTGACGCGATTGCCGCCGGGCTGTACAGCATGGCGTCGATGCTCGTGGGTGAGGGCGAGGCCAGCATTCGGCTCGTGGAGACGGCGGTTGCCCGCGCCGAGATCTCCGGATGCGGCGGCGATGCGAAGCTGGCGCGCCAGAGCAGCCGCATGGCGCTGTGCTCTGCGGCGATCGAAACCCTGGCAGAGAGAGATCCCCAGAGCCTGGCTGCTTCGCATGACCTGGAACCTTCCGCCACCTGCATTGAGGACGACGACCTTTCAGCGGCTGGAATCTCGACCGAAGAACTGGAAACCATGCTTGCGGGCCCGAATCGCGAAAGCGTCCGGAACTGGCTCGAAAGCCTCTCAACTGAGACGCGTGTGATCTTCGTGATTCGAGCGGTGGCGGGATTCTCGTCGGACGAGACCGCTGCGCTCCTGGCCCGCCATGGTGGCCCAAGTGCCGGCGGGTGGACCGCCGATGGTGTGCGTATCTTCTTCCGCCAGGGGCTGTGCTCGCTTGCCTCGCAGTTGATCCACGCTACGAGTTCAAGATAGAAGGCGCGCTGATTCTCGAGGGGTGTGATTCGCGCAGAGACGGGATGTTTCGTAGCTGCGCCTTCGTGTGTCGGGCATTACATTCAGCTTTGCCTTCTCTTCGAATACACTACATTTAAGAACCTGCCTGCCCCTATAGGGCATCTAGTGTAGTGCAAACATCTTTTCGGCAGTCTCTGCCGCGATTTCGAAGACGATCGATGTCAGAAGATTCAACGAATTGTAGGAGATATCTCTGTGCCTGCGCTGCCATTGTCATCACATTGGGCACGCTTGCACCGGTGTCGCTCATGGCGCAGCAGTTGCCAAACCTGGGGTCTGGCCAGGCGGCGCCGCCTCCGGCAACCGCTTATGAAGGCAGTGTCCCCGCGGGGCAGGCTACCGCGCAGACGCTCGAGCTTTCCCTGGACGACGCGATCCAGCGCGGCCTGAAGAACAACCTCGGCGTAATCCTCAGCGGAACGCAAACTGCGGGGGCACGGGCGCAGCGTCTCTCTGAGCTGCAGGCCCTTCTCCCGGATGTGGAATTCAGAGCCACCGAAGCCGTTCAACAGGTTGACCTGGCCGCCCAGGGACTCCGCATTCCCGGGTTTCCCACTATCATCGGCCCGTTTGGGTATACCGACCTGCGTGGCTACCTTAACGTGGTCGCTGGTCGACGTGAAATCGCTGCGAACCTACTTTGCAGCGCGCCACAACTTGAGCGCCGCGGAGTTCTCTGCGCAGGATGCACGCGACATGGTTGTGCTCACCGTCGGGAATGTCTATATGCTCGTCCTCGCGGACGAAGGGCTTGTCGCGAGCTATGAGGCCCAGGTGGCTACATCCAAGATTTCGCTCGACCAGGCGGTCGCGAATCATGAAGCAGGAACTGCACCGAGGATCGACGAGTTGCGCGCCCGTGTCGACTATCAGTCACTGCAGCAGCAGTTGATCGTGGCCCAGAACCAGACCGAGAAACACAAGCTCGCGTTGGCACGGGCCATCGGGCTGCCTCTGGAGCAGAAGTTCAATCTTAGCGACAAGTCCCCATACGCAGCCTTTGACCAGATTGACGCGGAGGCAGCTATTCGCCAGGCCCATGCGAACCGCAAGGATCTGGCCGCCATGCTGGAACAGACCAAGGCTGCTGAAGAACAGCGTAAGGGCGCGACCGCTTCGCGTTATCCCACGATCAAGTTCGCGGGCGACTATGGCGACATTGGGGTCAATGTGGGCAATTCGCATGGTACCGGCAGCGCGGCGGGAACGTTGAGTTTCCCTCTTTTTGATGAGTTCGCATTACGCGGCGAGGCCGAGATCGCCCAGTCGCAGTTGGACACTCAGCGCGCCCAAACGAGTGATCTGAACGCACAAGTGGATGCCGACGTTCGTGACGCGCTGCTTGATATTGCTTCCGCGCAAAAGCAGGTCGAGGTTGCGCGATCCAGCGTGGATCTGGCAAACCAGGCCCTGAGCGAGGCGCAGCAGCGCTACGCCAACGGCGTGAGCGACAACCTCGCCGTCAGCGAGGCACAGCGGTCCGTGGCGCAGGCCAACGATCAATTCGTATCCAGCCTCTACCGACACAACGTTGCCAAGCTCAGCCTTGCGCGTGCCCTCGGAGCCGGGCAGGATTACAAGAACTATTTGGGAGGAAAGTAAACGTGGCGGATTCAACCCCAACAGCAGTCCAGGCCCCGCCGGATGACAGCACGGAGGTGACGCAGCCCTCTCGCCGCAAAGGAATCATCATTGCCGTAATTGCGGTTCTGGTTTTGGTCGCGCGTCGGTTTCTGGTGGCACTCCACATATTACGAAGACACCGATGATGCGCAGATCAACGGCCACCTCATCCAGGTGAGCTCACGCATTGCAGGGCAGGTCCTCAGGGTCAGCGTCGATGAGAACCAGCAGGTCAACAAGGGCGATGTGATCGCAGAACTTGACCCGCGCGACTTCCAGGTGGCGGTGGAGTCTGCCAAGGCCGCACTGGCCAACGCGGAGGCTGCAGCCGCTGCTGCCCAGGTGAATGTGCCCATCACGACGATCAACACCGGCAGCAACCTGACTTCGGCAGGAGCAGACGTGACAGCGGCAACCGCCTCCGTCTCGCAGGCGCAATCGCAACTGGCCGCGGCAAAGGCTCGCGTGGCGCAGGCTGAAGCCAATAACGCCAAGGCGCAGGCCGATCTGGCGCGCTACAAGCCGCTCGTCGAGAAGGACGTGATCAGCAAACAGCAATGGGATGCGGCAGTGGCCGCAGCAGACGCTGCCAAGGCTGGGGTTGCCGATGCCTATGCCAATGAGGCGGCTGCCGCTGACGGAGTTCGCGTCGCCAACCAGAAGGTTGCGCAAGCCGAGTCTAGTCTCAAGTACGCACAGACCGGTCCGCAGCAGGTGGCGGCGCAGTCCGCGCGTGCAAAGGCTGCGGAGGCGCAGGTGCAGCAGGCCCAGGCGCAACTGGATCAGGCCAATCTGAATCTGAGCTACACGAAGATCGTCGCGCCTGCCGCCGGTATCATCACGCGCAAAAGCGTGGAGATCAACCAGAATGTTTCGACCGGCCAGAACCTTCTCACGCTGGTCTCGCTCGAAGGGCTTTGGGTTACCGCGAACTTCAAAGAGACGCAGCTGAAGCACATGAGCGCGGGGCAGTCAGTGGAAATCAGCGTCGACGCGACTGGAAAGTCCTATCACGGAAAGGTCACGCAAATTGGCGGAGCAACCGGCTCCGTTTTGTCGCTGTTTCCACCAGAGAATGCCACCGGCAACTACGTGAAGGTCGTTCAACGTGTTCCGGTACGCGTTGACTTCACTGATCTGGCGAGCGAGGATCCGAATCACGCGCTACGCCCTGGCCTTTCAGTCGAACCAAAGGTGCGTGTGAAATAGCATCACGCGACATCGCGCGGCCGGTGGTTTTGAGCTGCCGGCCGTTTTCATTTCAACTGCTAATGTCATGCCGCAATTGGAGCGGGTCTGCGGCAGCTTGTTTGGCGCTCCTGTCAGAGAATCCCGTCGTTCACTTCTCCTTGAGAGTCATGGCCCGAATGCCCCGCGACAGATACTCTCACAAGTTGCGCTTCTCCAAAAAGAATTACATTGGATAAGGCAAACCCGTGAAGCCTCGATCCACGTATCGAAGAGCATCTACCTCAAGGCATCCTCGAGGCGACGGAGGGGCATCGGTGATTCCCGCCACGCTGCCCACTGGCTTGAAGTGTCAGCGCCGGCGGTCACCATGGCCCTTAAGCGACTCGGCGCGATGGCTATGTTGAAGTGGGCGCGGATGGCTGTGCGTCTCACGAACCGGGCACCGAGACGGCCTACCGTACGGCCCTGCGGCATCATCTGATCGAGCGCATGCTGAGCGAGGTGTTCGGCATGGAGTGGTACGAGATCCACGAGGAGCCGAGATGCTGGAGCATGCCGTTCCCCTGCCTTTGAAGCCAACCTCCGCGAAAAGCTCGGCGAGGCGGAGCTGCCCCCATGGAAACTCGGTCCTGCCCCGGAACCCGATCCAACGCAAACGGCCATGGCGAATTCCCCCTCTCGAAGCCTCTGCAGGCGACACTAACGTGACCAGCCTTCACGAGCGGGACCCACAGCTCCTTCGCTTTCTGCATCGAATGGGGATCGGGCCGAGCCGGAGCCTGCGTGTCGTGAGCCAGAATTACGATCAAACCGTTTCAATTGAGCTGCCTACAGGAAAATCGATCCTGGGCAGGCCGGCAGCCGAGGCGGTGTGGCTCCGACGCGAATTATAAAATAATTAAAAGTAATAAAAATAGTTAACTGTGATTAACTTTCGTGTCATACTGTACTTGACCCCAATACGGGGCCAGCCCCTGTCCCTGCATGGCAACGGAGATCACAACGAACGTGGGCCTTCCGCAGCCAGAGTTATTGCCGGAACCCTGTCGACCTCAGCCCTCTTTGCCAGAGGTGAATGCCAGCGTGCGCATCTCGCGCTCCCCGTTTTACTGGCGGCGACTCCTGGGATTCCTCGGACCCGGCTTTCTCATCTCCGTTGGCTACATGGACCCCGGCAACTGGGCCACCGACATTGCGGGCGGATCGCGATTCGGGTACACGCTCCTCTTCGTCATCATGGCCTCGAACCTGATGGCAATTCTCCTGCAGAGCCTTTCGCTCAAACTTGGGGTGGCCACAGAACGCGACCTGGCGCAGCTTTGCCGCGAAAGCAGCGGACGCGCAATGAGCATTGTGCTATGGGTGATGGCAAGATTGCCATTGCGGCCTGCGACCTGGCAGAGGTCATCGGCTCGGCGATTGCGCTCCAGTTGCTTTTTCACATACCGCTCTTTTATGGAGTGCTGATCACCAGCCTCGATGTACTCGATAATTCTGGCCATCGAGCGCCTTGGATTCCGCTACGTCGAGGCAGTTGTAATCACGCTTATCGGGACAATCGTGGGGCTCTTCGGCATCCAGATGTTCCTATCGAAACCGGAATACTGGCCTGCGGTTCGCAACCTCTTCGTTCCTTCGCGGTCGATCATTTCCAATCCCGACATGCTCTTCATCGCCATCGGGATGCTTGGCGCCACGGTGATGCCGCACAATCTCTACCTGCACTCATCGATCGTGCAGAGCCGCCGTACAAACGAACACCCGAAGGGAAGCGCGAAGCCGTCCACATGGCTAATGTCGACTCGGCTACCGCTCTTACGCTTGCGCTCTTTGTGAACGCGGCAATTCTCATTGTGGCAGCAGCGGTCTTTCATCGCAGCGGCCATTTTGAGGTTGCGGCTATTGAAGATGCCTACAAACTGCTCAGCCCGCTTGTGGGCGCGACATTTGCGAGTACGCTTTTTGCCATTGCTCTGCTGGCTTCGGGCCAGAACTCGTCGATCACCGGCACGCTGGCCGGCCAGGTGGTGATGGAGGGGTTCATTCACCTGAAGCTCGCCCCCTGGCTGCGCCGTCTCATCACGCGTTCCATCGCGATTATTCCCACCATCATCGTCGTTGCCGTCAACGGGGAACGGGGAACGGAGAAGCTGCTCCTCTTGAGCCAGGTCATTCTGTCTCTGCAGCTCAGCTTCGCTGTTGTGCCGCTGGTGATCTTCACCAGCGACCGCAAAAGAATGGGCGAATTCGTCAACGCACCCTGGCTGAAGGGTCTTGCGTGGGCCGTAGCCATTCTGATCGCCGGGCTGAATGCATGGTTCCTTCTGCTGATGGTGAGAGGATAGGCACCGCAGATTTCCTGACGCCCGACCCGAATGCACTAACATGATGGCCATGAAGGTTTTGTCTGCGGCAGAGATGCAGGCGTGCGACCGCGCAACCACCGAGCGCTTTGGAGTTCCGTCGATTGAACTGATGCGCGCTGCGTCTGCCGCGGTGGCCGGCTTCGCGCGCGAGCATTTTCCGAATGCCTGGAGCATTACCGTGCTCTGCGGCAAAGGCAACAACGGCGGCGATGGCATGATGGCGGCGCGTCTTCTCGCGGCGGCAGGCCTCGATGTGACGACAATTCTTCTCGGCTCTCCTGAGGAATTGAAAGGCGACGCGGCCACCGCCTGGAGAGAACTCACGGGCAAGACTTCGGTCCAGGTTCACGTGGCAAACTCAGCAGAGGAACTGTCGAGACAGAGCCACGCGCTCACGACCGATCTGATTGTCGATGCCGTCGTCGGCACAGGATTCAAGCCCCCGTTGAAGGGGCTCGCGCTCGCGGCACTCGAATGGGTGAAGGGCAGTGCAGCGCCGATTCTGTCCGTCGACCTGCCCTCAGGATGGCCTGCGGATGCGACCAGCGCGACAACGGAAAGCGCGGTGTTTCCATCCGATGCCGTTGTCACCTTCACTGCGCCGAAGCCTGCGCATGTGTTTTGCGATTTAACGCGGAGGTGGGACCAGCCAATCATTGTTGCGGCCATAGGGTCGCCGCAGGAGGCGATCGAGTCCTGCGCAACAGCTCACATGGGCCGGTGCATCGCACGCGCTTGTTGAGAAGCCGCGCCCCGCTGACTCGAACAAGGGTAAATACGGTCATGTGCTTGTCATCGGTGGATCGGTGGGCAAGTCGGGCGCGCCGGCAATGACGGCCCTGACGGCGTTGCGTGCGGGAGCCGGTCTCGTGACCGCAGCAGTGCCAGCCAACTTATTGCCGCAGGTGGCCAGCGTCGCGCCGGAGCTCATGACCTGGCCACTTCCCACGAGCCCCTCGGGCGCGATTGCGTCAAAGGGAATAACAGGGCAGCCGTTTGCCGAGCTTGTTGGGGGCAAATCGGTGCTCGCGGTCGGCCCGGGATTGGGGCAATCTGCGGGCACGGCAAAGCTGGTTGGATCGGTTTTAAGCGAGACAGAGCTTCCGACTGTGCTTGACGCGGACGCGTTGAACACCCTGGCATCCAGTCCAACGCTGCTGGCCAAGCTGATCAAGGCCGCAAAAGCCGGGCGCACGATTGTACTTACGCCGCATCCGGGAGAGATGGCGAGGCTTACGGGCAGGAGTGTGAAAGAGATTCAATCCAACCGGCTTGAGACGGCGCGCACGTTCGCCCGAAGCCACGGAGTGACCCTGGTGCTGAAGGGAGCGCACTCGCTGATCGCCCATCCGGATGGAAGCGTCGCAGTGAACACGACCGGAAACCCCGCAATGGCCAAGGGCGGCAGCGGCGACACTCTGACGGGGCTGATCGCGGGACTGCTGGCCCAGTATCCTGCTGATGCCGCACGCGCCGTTGAGGCGGCTGTCTATCTTCACGGGCTGGCGGCTGACCTTGCCGTACGCGAGTTCGACGAACACACGTTACTTGCGACAGATTCGCTGCGATTTTTTTCTCGGGCTTTTCGCTTTCGCTCACGCGGCCAGAACGGTTATGTTTGGTTGCAGGGATTGCCGGCAACAGGGGTGGCGTTCCACGAGGCAGCAGAATGAGCAAGGAAGCCATGGTCGCCGAGAGCAGGATTCACGAATTCGTGACGCACAGCGGGGCGGATACCGTGGAAGTTGGGCGCAAGCTGGTGAAACTGCTCGCGCCGCCGCAACTGCTGGTGTTGCGGGGCGACCTGGGAACGGGGAAAACAACTCTGGTGAAGGGAATTGCCCAGGCCCTCGACGCGGCCGAACCGGATGAGGTGACCAGCCCCACATTCACGCTGCTGCATGAATACGATGGCTCTCGCGAGGGGCAGCCTGTGAAGCTCTTCCATCTTGACGTGTATCGACTCGAAGGGGAGCGGCAACTGGAGACTCTGGGTCTGGATGACCTTCTGACGCCCGATGCGCTTGTGTTGGTGGAGTGGGGCGAGAAGTTCAAGAGCATTCGCAAAAAGGCGACTGGAGAGATTGCCATCACCTCCGCAGGCGGCGACGCGCGGAAGATTACGGTCACGCTCAAGGATTAGAGCGGCTGATTCAACGGCTTCTTACCTGGGCCCGCTCGTTTCTTCTGGATTGCACCCGGGACGCCCTTCGGTCATCTGTTCAGACTGCGAGGTGCTGGATATACTGCAGCGCACAGGGGTGAAGCCAATGCTCAAAGGCCGGTCCCGTTCTTGGGTTGCGTTGCTTTCCGCGTGGCTTGTTCTGTTGATTTATCAGCTTCCCGGCCAGAGTCCAGGGACGGTATCCAGCAAGCCTGCCGAACAAGAGCAATCGCCAAAAGGCTTCACAAGCCGAGCCTTCCTCCGGCCAGGTCGAGGTATTTAACGGTGCATCACGGTGGACGGATGAGTTCTGAACCCCCTCATTCGTCCGGAACGGCCTCAGGGAGCTCACGGTCCTCAACTGCCGTGGACTCGGTGGAGGTGATCAACGGAGCGGCACGGCGGACGCAGGTTTTCGAAGAGGAACAACCGCCTGTCACCCCTCAAGGTCCAGGTGCGCACAAGAAGGCAGGGAAGCATCTTCTTCAAAGGGGACCGGAGAGCACGTCTGCCATACCCGACGTAGAAGTCATCAACGGAGCCCATTGGGAAACAAGAAGGTTCGAAGGCGCCGAGGACGAGATCGCGGCTCCCTGGATTGGGCGGCGAAACATTCCGCGGGTCGTCGTCGGGGTTGCCTCTGTAGAGTCGGCAAACAGGCGGGGAAATACGTCGACGATAGCAAGCACAAGCACGGCGCCAATCGTCATCGGGATTTCTTCCAGTGAATCCAAGGGGCATGGCGAAAATGCAAAGCCAGTTGCATACCGAATTGCGCCGGGTCAGCCCAAGCGGCCTCCTTATCATCCAGACCCGCCTGGCTTCTAGCATTTCCGCTTCGAAATCGAATGCCTACAATGGAGCCCTGCGGCATGCGTTCTCAGTTGAGCAGCGATGAGGTGTGTTCCGGAGCGTGCGAAGCGATTCCTGCTTTGCCGCGCCAGGTGGCCTGGCTGCAGTGGGTCACGCTGGCCTGGATGGCAATTGAATGCGGAGCCTCGCTCTGGGCTGCGGCAAAGGCGCACAGCGTGGCGCTTTTGGCATTTGGATCAGACAGCCTCATTGAGATGCTCTCGGCGGCCGTGGTTCTGATGCAGTTTCTGCCGCGATTCCCATTGAAGAAGCAAAACGCGAACCAGGCGGCAGCAATTCTGCTGTTTCTGTTGGCCGGCGCGGTCGTTTGCATTGCTGTTGTGGCCCGCAGGGTACCGGCGGAGACCAGCTACCTTGGAATTGCCGTCACTGCCCTTGCTCTTGTCGCAATGCCTGTGCTCGCTTGGCTCAAGCGGAAGCAGGCTCGTGCGATGAATAACCGCGCCCTGGCCGCCGATGCCACGCAGTCGGCAACGTGTGCCTACCTTGCCGGGGTGACGCTTGCTGGCCTAGTGATCAATGCGATCTGGCTTATCCCCTGGGTCGATACGGTAGCGGCGCTCGCGGCGGTGCCTTTCCTCGTCATTGAAGGACGCCGTGCATGGCGCGGAGAGGCCTGCGGATGTTGAAGGCGCATTCCGTCACTTATCGCTTCATCATCCAAGCCCTTACGGAGTAAGCTTTTAGCGCACCGAAATCTATATTGGGAGAGTCCCGCAGTGAAAAGAATTGTTCTCGCATTCGTTGCTGCCTTGAGCATTGGTGTGTCCATAGCCGTCACCGCTCAACAGCCTCCGATCATCGATCGCGCGCTTTTCTTCGGCGAGATTCAGATTGCAGGCGCGCAGATCTCGCCTGATGGACAGTATTTGTCGTTCCTGAAGCCCTACAAGGGCACGCGCAACATATGGGTGAAGAAGGCAGGCGAACCATTCAGCGCGGCACGCCCGATGAGTAAGGAAGCGACGCGCCCGATCCGCCAGTACTTCTGGAGCCGCGATTCAAAGTACCTTCTCTACGCGCAGGATGCGGCTGGCGATGAGAACTTCAATGTCTATGCGATCGACCCGTCGCTTCCCGCTGATCCCGCGACGGGTGTTCCGCCGACTCGCGCGCTGACGAGCTTCAAGGGCGTTCGGACAATGATCTATGCTGCGCCCAAAGCGAAGCCTGACATTCTTTACATCGGGCTCAACGATCGTGACCCGCAATGGCATGATCTCTATCAGCTCACGATCTCGTCTGGAGAGAAAAAGCTGCTTCGCAAAAACACGGAGCGAATTGCCGGATGGGATTTTGATCACGATGGAAATCTGCGGCTTGCTGAGCGGACAAACCAGGTTGGCGACACGGAAATTCTGCGCGTCGATCCCGATGGATTCAAGCAGATCTATAGCTGCTCGGTTCTGGAAAACTGCGGAGTTGAGGACTTCGACGCTTCAAATAAGCAGGTCTACCTGAACACGAACAAGGGCGACCTGGATCTGAGCGAACTGGAAATGCTCGATCCAGCAACAGGCAGCACTGCAAAGTTCGAGAGCGATCCGGAGAAGCGCGTCGACATTGAGGGGCTGCAGCTTTCGGGAGTCGACTACCACATCTACTTCACGCAATACCAGGATGATCGCCAGAGGCTTTACTTCAAGGATAAGGACTTTGAGAAGGAATATCGCTGGCTCCAGTCGAAGCTGCCGGGAAAGGAGATCGGTTTTGGCGCGCGGTCAAAGGACGAGAATATCTGGATTGTGAGCGCTTTCAGCGACACAGAACCGGGCGAAACATATCTTTGGAACCGCAAGGCGAAGACGCTGGATCTGCAGTACCGCATTCGTGAGGAGTTGCCGCGCGCGTCGCTCTCGGAACGCAAGCCATATCATTTCAAATCGTCTGACGGGCTGGAGATTTCGGCGTATCTGACGTTGCCGAAGGGTCTTCCCACGAAGAATCTGCCTCTCGTCGTGTTCCCGCATGGCGGTCCCTGGGCGCGGGATGTATACGGCTATGACACGTTTGCTCAGTTCCTCTCGAATCGTGGATACGCCGTTTTGCAGCCGAACTTCCGCGGTTCCACGGGATATGGGAAGAAGTTCCTCAATGCCGGCAACGGGCAATGGGGCCGCAAAATGCAGGATGACATCACCTGGGGCGTGAAGGCGCTTGTGGCCGACGGAACAGTCGATGTGAAACGCGTGGGTATTGCAGGCGGTTCTTACGGTGGATACGCGACGCTGGCTGGGGTAGCGTTCACTCCGGATGTATACGCGGCTGCGGTGGCGATTGTGGCTCCGTCGAACCTGATCACGCTACTCGATGCGATTCCACCGTACTGGGAGGCCGGTCGCAAGCAGATGTATGCGCGCATGGCCGATCCGACGACGCCTGAAGGGAAGGCGCTGCTGGTTGCCGAGTCACCCCTGACGAAGGCGAAGGATATCGTGACTCCTCTGCTGGTGGTGCAGGGCAAGAACGATCCGCGGGTCAACGTTCGCGAGAGCAACCAGATCGTTGCTGCAGTGCGCGACAACGGCAAGCCCGTCGAATACCTGGTAGCTCCGGATGAAGGTCACGGATTCGCGCGGCCCATCAACAATCTCGCCATGGTGACCGCGATGGAGGACTTCCTCGTCAAGTATCTTGGTGGGCGCGATCAGAAGGAAGTCCCCGCGGACGTCGAGGCGAAGCTGAAGGAGATTACAGTCGATCCCAAGACGGTTAGCGGGGCAGTTGAATTGAAGGGGGCGCTGGCGCCGACGGCGAAGTGAGAAAGGCGTGATCTTTTGGGCGGAGCGCCTGTGTGTGGCTCCGCCCGTTCGCGAGTTTTTTCCGAATTGGCCATCATTCGACTGCGGTGGTCTCGACCATCTTTCGAGAGCATGGCCATGGGAAAGCTTCGAGAGGATCCGATGAAGGCAGTCTATGTGCGGCGACTCTTCATGATCATTTCGCTCGCCGCGATCTGGTCCGTGGTTATCTGGTCGGTTTTCAAGCCAAGTCTATTGCACGCCATTGCGCAAAATCGCACCACGTTCTCCGTCATTGCATTCGCCGGGATCTTGTCGCTTTGCTTCTATTACTACGTGGCAAGGAAACATCCGCATTTTGCGATCGGCTTGGCTGTACTTGCAGTGGGCGTTGTTCGATCTCCGTTTGCGGCGTCGCAGGCTTGGTATTGCACGTCGATAGTGCGTGGCTTGATCGATTCATGAACTTGGGCGAGGCGTTGTGTTGCCTGGCTCCCCCGATGTTCATCTGGCAAGCCATGAGGAAATCAGGGCAGAGAATAACGAAAACAGCAGATCAGGGAGTTAGGCGGAGCCTGCCTTGCCACGGAACTCCCTGACCGTCTTGGGTGTATTACCGGCTATCCCGAAGTTTCACGAATTCAGGTGACTCGGAAGGTCATTCTTCAAGGGTGAGGCCGCGATCCCTTTTCAGACTCCAGGCGAGACTGAAGCCGTGCCCGACACTTTGGGCCTTTCCCGAGGGTTTTCCACGACGAAGCCACGTAAGAACAACCGCAGATCCCTCGACTTTGCCTTGCTACGCTCCGTCGAAAATCATGGTAAGCGATTGAAATGCAGGTTCCTCGACTCGTCCGCTGCGAACTCGCTCGGAATGACTGCGGGAACGTATTTCATGAGCTGCAATGACCGTGGGTACGAATTTCATGTGCTTTTGTTGGGCATAACGTCCGTCCGCGCCCGGGACGGCATTGGCTTGAGGGTTGCTAGTGTCCTGAGTCTGAAGTTCCTGGCATAATTTCCGAAAAACAACCGCAGATCCTTCGACTTCGCAAGCCGCAAAGAACGCGGCTTACGACGCTCAGGATGACACCAGTATTTATGGTGCGAACTCTAGACTCAGGACACTAAAAGCTATCTCATCAATGCCGCTCAGTCCTCACAAGGCACGCCTCAGGGGCTAAAGCCCCTTGATTTATGCGGTTTTGACGGCACGGCTAAAGCCGTGCCCTTTCAAAACAGATTTATGAGATAGCTTCTAGCCCGCATTTCTCACGGTGGCTGATGTTGTGAGTGTTTGTGTTTGTGTGGGACTGTCGATTGTGCTTTTTTGAAGGCGAACGAGTCCGTCGGAAGCTTTTGATGTCCTCGCTGTGATCTGGTTTCGATTGACGGTGAGTATTTTGAGCATGGCTCCGCGGGGCCGGTCGGTTCCGGGGCGAAGAGAAGCGAGTTTCTGAGCTATACGCTGACGGTCAGCAGCGCAGAGCGCGGAAAGCCGCGGTGTAGATGCTTTTCCATGGATACGCCGAGCTCATTTCCAGCACGATGCGGCGGACACTCAGGTGCACCATGGCGCCGATCTTGAACAGCTTGCGGCGGATGGTATCGACCTGAGCTTCGGCCCACTCAGTGCCCTTCAAGGCCAGCCGGCGCAGCGCTTCGACCAGCGTGTAGGCCAGCGCGGAGAAGTAGAGACGCAACTGGTTACCCTTCATCTCATCGGTGGAGAGCCGGTCGGCGAACAGGCACATCTGCTCCTTGATGCGATTCTCCATCTCGCCGCGGGCGCAGTAGAACTTCTCGTATAAGTCCTGTGCAGCCCATTGCCCGGCGGTTAATGAGGTGACCACGAAGCGCGGGTTCTCACCTTTATCCAGATACTCGGCCTTGGCCACGACGCGACGCGAACAGGACCAGCTTTTGTGGGTCTGGTAAGAGAACTCGGCGAAGACACGCGTCGGCTTGCCGGTGGTCTGGTGCTCCAGCTGCGCCTGGCGCATCTGCTTGCCGATGATCCGGTGCAGGCGCTGGTTACGGGCCAGGCCGAACACGTAATCGACGCGGTTGTTCTCGCACCAGCCCATCAGTTCATCGCGGCAGAAGCCGGAGTCGGCTCTGAGCACGATCTTCACTTCCGGCCACTGCTGCCGCAACTGCGCAACGATCTGTGTCACCTCTTCGACCGAACCTGCAGCCGCATCCTGGTTAGCTGGCCTGAGCCGCGCACACAACAGTTGATCGCCGGCGAAGATGTACAGCGGCAGGTAGCAGTAGTTGTCGTAGTAGCCGTGGAAGAACCGCTCCGGCTGATGGCCGTACAGCGGGATGTCGGTCGCGTCCAGATCGAGCACCACCTCGGTGGGCGCCGTTGCGTGCGACTCGATGTAGAGGTCAACCAGAAGGCGGTCAATAGCCTCCGGCAGATAACTGATCTTGTGGTAACGCGCCGTACGGCCACACAGTTCCAGCCGGTTTAGCGTGCTTTTGCCCGCCAGCGGTTCCTCCAGCTTGCGCTTGCCGCTCAACAGCCCGAACATCGGATTGGCACGCAACTGCTCATGGTCGTTCAGATCTTCATAGCCCAGCGCCAGCCCATAGATACGCTGCGACAGCATCTCGGCCACCGTGTGTTCCACCTGGTCCTGGTTGCGCCCATCACGGAAGCAGCAGGTTAGCCGGACCAGCAGGTTGATCTTGCCATCCACTTCGCGAAGCAGCAGAGCCCCGCCGTCGCTTGATACCTGGCCCGCCGTAAAACCGGCTTCCACACGCCGAGAAAAATGGGTCGAAAATGAGAAGCTTTCTTGGCTACACTCTGTCATTAGAAAGGCCGCCCTTTCTTCGGCCAAAACTACGTCTCGACAACGCAGTTATGCCATGAAATGACGGCCTTTCCTATCCCTTTTCTTGTTCCACCCAAAACAAACAACAATTCTGTCGTGAGAAATGCGGGCTAGAAGCCCATGATGTTGTAGCCGCAGTCTACGTAGATGGTTTCGCCGGTGATGGCGGAGGAGAGATCGCTGGCAAGGTAGAGTGCGAGGCCGCCGACTTCGAGCTGGTCTACATTGCGGTGCAGCGGGGCGCGTTCGGCGTGCGATCTCATCATCTCGCTGAGGTCGCCGACGCCGCGTGCAGCAAGAGTCTTGATCGGTCCGGCAGAGATGGCGTTCACGCGAATGTTCTTCGGGCCCGAGATTCCAGGCGAGATAGCGCGTGGTGGATTCGAGTCCGGCCTTGGCGACGGCCATCACGTTGTAGTTGGGAACGACCTTTTCCGCGGCAAAGTAAGTCATGGTCATGATGCTGCCGCCGTCGGTCATGAGAGGGGCGGCGCCGCGGCTGACGGCGATCAGCGAGTAGACGCTGACGTCCATCGCAACACGGAAGCCTTCGCGGCTGGTGTTGATGAACTCGCCGCGCAGATCAGCGGCGGGCGCAAAGGCGACGGCATGGACGAGGATGTCGAGCTTGCCGTACTTCTCCTTCAGCGCGCCGAAAAGCGTGTCGATCTCGCTGTCGACTGGAGACGTCGCATTGGAAGCCGCTGGCGCCCGGGAGTTCGCTGATCAGGTCCTCAGCTTCGAGCTTCATGCGCTCATTCTGGTAGCAGATGGCGAGGGTCGCGCCGGCCGCGTGCAGCTTTTGGGCGATGCCCCAGGCGATCGAACGCTTGTTCGCGAGCCCGAACACCACAGCCGTCTTGCCTGCCAAATCAATCATGCCTATCCTGTTCCTCCAATGCCCGTGCTCAGTCCGGGGAGTTGTCTGGGCAACCGTTTCTTAGAATATCAGTCGTTAGAGGGGCATCACAGGCTACGAGAAAAGGCCGACTTGTAGGCCAAACGTCGCAAAGGCATCCCTCAGGGCCTACAAGGCCGAATTGATTTTGCGCGCTTACGGCACGGCTAAAGCCGTGCCCTTTCAAGACACCTAGTTTTTCCGCAGCCTGATCAGCCGCCGAGGTCTACCAGTTGAACATCGCCAACGGGACGGCCAAGGAAGCGAGAGCCAAGGCGTTCGAACTTATCCACCGAATCTGTTGCAAAGCAATGGATCTCAGTCAGTCGATCTTCGTCGGCTGGTCCGGTTGGTTTCGCGCGGTCGTTGAAAAGGCGTGCAGCGGCTTCGGCGGCCGATTCAGCCGAGTCGATCACCCGCATTCCCCGGGGCACGGCTTCGCTCAATCAGTGGCCGCAGCAGCGGGTAGTGCGTGCAGCCAAGAACAAGAGCGTCAGGCTTCAGTTCGTTCGACGCGGCATCCCGGGTGATCTCGTCGAGGTAAATGCGGAATACTTCGTTGGTCACGGGATGATGCGTCCAACCCTCCTCAACAAGAGGGACCAGCAAGGGACAGGCTTTCTCGATGGCTCGAAGGCCCTGAGCATGGCAGGCGGCAGCATAGGCATGGCTCTGGACAGTGGCGTCTGTGGCGATAACGAGGACATCTCCCGTTGTCGATGCGGAACGGGCTGCTTGCGCGCCTGGTTCGATCACGCCGAGCACCGGAACGGGAACAGCGTCCTGAATTGCATCGAGGGCGAGGGCACTCGCCGTGTTGCAGGCAATTACCAGGAACTCGGCGCCTTGTTCCCGGACCAGAAACTGTGCGCTCTCGACCGCGTAGCGAGCGATAGTCCGACGCGACTTGGAGCCATATGGGAGGCGTGCGGTGTCGCCGAGGAAAGCAAAACGGGCGCGGGGCAGCTTTGTGATCAGTGCGCGGAGAACGGTGAGCCCGCCGAAGCCGGAATCAAATACGCCAATTGTGGGGGCGGCACTGAAGGTGTCGGTCACGGCTTGGTTCCTTTGCTGGGCGTAGTCTCGTTGGAAGTCAGGTAGGTCCGAGTGAGGTCGGCGTGGCCGGCAAGCGTGGCCCGCTGCTGGCCGTCGACGAGGAAGCGCACCTCAGCCACGCGGGGCAGGTTAGCCCGGAGCGTCGCACACATTGATTCCAACGTGAGTGTCTCAGTTTGCAAACCAGACGGGTGGCTGGCCGCGAAGTTTCCCGAGAGATTGACCACTGCCAACAGGGCGCCGGGATCGTTAGCCTGGATCTCGCCGGGAGCGGGTAGCAAGAACACCTGCGTCACAGAGGCTGCCCCGCCCGGAACGGGATGCGTGGCCTCCGGATCTGCGTAGAGGTCGAGCAACCGGCCCAGGACGGCGCGGGCACGGGCCCCGGGATCGGTTGGCAGGGGAAGGGAATGAACCTGTGGAATAAGGGAGTTGTCGGCATCGTTGGCTGCAACCAGGGTCGCTTGTTCGGCGGGAGCAACTTCAGGGGCCTTAGTGGGGGCAGAAGACTCGCCGGCGACAAGGCGCTTGTGCGCGCGCTCGCGCAGCTGCCAAAGCACTACACCCATCGCAAGCGACGCAATCAGCAGCACGACAAACAGAACTTTCTGGTATCGAGGGATCATGGCTGGCGTCCCTCCGTGCGCCATTGGACGATGGCTGCCGCAAGCGAGGCTGCCACACGTGCCTGGTAGTCCGCATCGTCAGGCTCGGCGGTAATCTGGTTGTCTTCGCCGCGTTGCGGGGAGATTTCGACGGCCAGCGCCGGGCAGGTCATGCTATCCAGGCCCGGCAAGGAGGTGCGGTCAAGGGTTGCATGGAGGCCCGCGTGCTCCAGTGCTGAGTTCAGGACACCAGCCAAGGCAAGGCTGCGCGTGATCCATGCAGATTGTGCCGTCTTCCATGCTGGAAACCGGGTTGGCGGCGCGGGAGGGAGGGATGAGGCGAAGAGGTGAATACCCGACCCGCTCTCACTGGTGTGCAGGCTGAGGCAAACGCCCGCGCTGGCGCGGTTGGCGATTTCGGCGCGCTTGTTCTGTTCGACAGAAGCATCGGATTCGCGCGTGGTGACGACGAGGATGCCGCGGGCTCCCAGGAGGGACCGCAGCCTTACGCTGAGTGCGAGGTTGGCGGTCTTTTCAAGCTGGCCGCTCCCAAGCTTTCCGCCGAAATCGTCTCCCCCGTGAGAGGCGTCGAGTACCACGACGAACCTCTGAACCGGGGCGGGGGGCGCCTGCTGCGCAACCGCAACTCCGACGGCGGCCGCCGCTACGACCAAGACCGCGGACGCGGACTTACTTAAGTGCATAGATAGCAAGGCCGCTCAAAAGCTTGGGAAAGAAGTCAGTGGATTTCTGCGGCATGACGGAGCCGGCAAAGGCGACTTCCCGAAGTTGATCCAGGGTTACCGGGTTCGTGAGGAAGGCTACATCTGCTTCGTTGCGTCGAACCTGGTCTACTGCCTCGGCCGCGTCACGGAGATAGCGGATGTTTGTCTGCTCCCTGACCTTCTCCGCGTCGAGACCAAGCAGCCGGTCGAGGATGATGGTGTGCAGATGGCTTAGATCGAGTTGACGCTGGTTCTCGGGCAAGCCGGCCAGGGCGGCGGTAGCCGGTCCCGGTTTTGAGCAAAGCAAATGCGCGCCGGTCCGGGTCACAGCCACGAAGGCAGGTCCGGTTTGCCGGCGGAGCACGTCGATAAAGCCGGGAGTATCACTGACGGTAAGAGGCTCGACGGTAAAGAACTCCGCGGCCGCACGGCAAAAGGCTGGAGCGTCGAAATTTGCCAAATCGTGGACCACGCGGTGCGTGGGAAGAATGACAAGCCCGTCCGAGTCCATGTTGACGAAGGTCATCATGACTGCGGCTTCGGGGTAGGCGGGCTGCGGCAGTTCGTGGGCGTCGTGCTCGGTCCGTCCGGGTTCTGCGGTGTGCTCCTTCGCGATAGTTCAGTGCGGTCTCGTAGCGATGGTGGCCATCCGCAATGATCAGCTTTTTGTCGGCCATCGTCGAGGTGAGCAAGCGAATGGTGGCCGGGTCACTGACACGCCAGACGCGGTGCAGAACACCGTACTCGTCGGTGACTTCGGCGTCAGCAGGTCCGGCATCCTCGTAGAGGATCTTTTCCACGCTTCCGGCCGGGTCAGAATAAAGCATGAAAATCTGGCCAAAGTGGGCCTGTGTGGCCTTGAGAAGGTTTAGCCGGTCGCTTTTGGGCTTGGAAAGCGTCTGCTCGTGGCGGAAGACCACTTGCTCAGAGTAGTCATGGAGCTTCCCGAGAGCAATGAAGCCGCGGCGCTCCTTGATCTCATCGGACCCGGGAACGCGGAAGCGCTGCGCATAAGCGAAGATGCAAGGATCCTTCTCCTGCACCAGAATGCCCTGCTCTCTCCATGCCTTGAAGTCGCGTGCCGCGCGCGTGTAGACACTTTCGCCGCGCTCCGCATCGAAAAGTTCAGGCAGGCCGAGGATAATGCGGACGAGGTTGTGCGGGCTGCGCTGGTAATACGCCTGCTGCATCGCCGGAGAGATCTTGTCATACGGCTGGGTCACCACATCCTCCAGCCTGACTGTTGAAGCGTTGTAACGCCACGCGCGAAATGGATAGATACTTGCCATGAAGAACTTTGTGCTCCCCGTTGAATCGACGTAGCTTGCGCGCATGGCTTTCTCAATGGCGTGCGAGCGCGCTCAGGCTTGATTGTAAACCAGCAGTGGTTGTGCCTCGAGCCGCTCGAGCGAGGCAGCATTCACTGAATTGAAGCACGGCCGATGACATTGCGGTGACACCAACCGTCAATTAACCGTGCTAATATCGCCTTCAATCTCAGGGATACCGGGCATGAGGATGTTTCTGGATAGGCGCAGGAAAGCGGAAGGCAGACGACGGGTGGCCTGGGGACATCTTTTCTGGTCCTGGACCTGGGTTTTGGCGTTGGTTTTCAGTGGGTCCAGACTGGTCGCTCAGGATGACCCCCTGAACAAAGTGCATGTACCGCCGCCTTCGTCGGCCACGCCAGGAGAAGGTGCGCCCAAGGGAGCTGAGGCCGCTCCCGCAACAGGGGCTGCCGCCGCCAGGGCAAGACCGGGTGCGCTGATCCGGATGAACGTCGATATGGTCCTGGTTCCGATCACGGTGACTGATCCGATGAATCGGCTGGTCACCGGGCTGGAACAGGAAGATTTCCAGGTCTATGAGAACAACGGACAGCAGAAGATTCGCAGCTTTGCCAGTGAAGATGCTCCCGTCTCCATCGGTATCATTTTTGACCTTTCGGGCTCGATGACCTCGAAGCTCATCCGCGCCCGCGAATCCATCCTGCAGTTCATCAAGACCGCCAATCCCGAGGACGAGTTTTTTGTGATCGGATTCAACGACCGGCCGGAGCTGATTGAGGACTTCACCAGTTCGGTGGAGGACATCCAGGCGCGGCTGGCAACGGTTAAAAGCGGACACCGCACAGCCCTTCTGGACGCTATTTACTACGGCGTAGCCAAAATGAAGGAAGCAAGACATGAGCGGAAGGCGCTGCTGGTGGTTTCAGATGGCGGCGACAACCGCTCGCGCTATACGGAAGGCGAAGTGCGGTCGCAGGTTCGAGAATCGGACGTTGAGATCTATTCGATAGGTATATTTGACCCATACGCCGCGACCCCTGAGGAGCGCACGGGGCCGATGCTGCTGAACGAACTTTGCGAGGAAACGGGAGGCAGACTGTTCCGCGTTGACGATCTGGCTGAAATGGGCGATATCGCCGAGAAGATTTCCACCGAATTACGCAACCAATATGTGATTGGATATACACCGAAGGACATCGCGCGTGACGGTAAGTGGCGTAAAGTGAAGGTGAAGCTGAATCCTCCGTCAGGACTGCCTCCACTCACGGTCCATGCACGTACCGGTTACTATGCGCCTTTGCAATAATGCGGTTCTCTCGATTCTTTTCTCGATAACAGCCATTACGCTGGGCGCACAAGAAGCGCCAAAGCAGCAGACACCTGCTTCTCCCGGTCAGGCCCCGCCGCTGACCGTCGATCGCGACCCGGTTCGCTCGCCGGATGGCGAAGTATCGCCAAGCGTTGCGGGCCAGCCCCTGCACAAAGAAGGAGAAGGCTACGTTCTGCGCACGGACGTGGAAGAGGTGATTCTCAACGCCACGGTGCTGGAGGGATCCAAGCTCGTCCAGGACCTCAAGAGGGAAGACTTCCAGGTTTTTGAAGACGGCGTGAAGCAGAACATCATCAGCTTTCAGCACACGGATCTTCCGGTGTCGATTGCACTCGTGGTGGACAACTCCGGATCGATGTCAAAGAAGCGTCCGTCTGTAAACAAGGCGGCGCTGGACCTGGTGGAAGCCTCGAATCCTCAGGACGAGGCGTTTGTGGTTAACTTCTCTGACGAAGCTTTCATTGACCAGGAGTTTACCGGGAATATCAACAAACTGCGCGAAGGGCTGAGCCACATTGAATCGCGCGGGGGCACGGCGCTTTACGACGCGGTGGTGGCTTCGGCGGACAAACTGGTTGCTGACGCAAAACGACCCAAGCAAGTGCTGGTCATCATTACCGACGGCGAAGACAATGCCTCGACGTTAACCTTGGAGCAGACCATTCGCAGAGTGCAACAACTTTCCGGACCGGTTATCTACTCCATTGGTTTGCTGTTTGGCGATGAGATGAGCCACTCCGAGGTGCGGCATGCACGGCGCGCCCTTGATATGCTTTCGACGGAAACCGGCGGGATTGCGTTCTTCCCAAAGTCAATCGAACAGGTGGACGAGATTGCCGCCGAAGTGGCGCGGGACATCCGCAATCAATACACGATCGGATATCACTCCACCAAGCCGACTTCGGAACCTGGATTCCGGCGTGTGACGGTGCTCGCAGAGGCGCCTGGCAAAGGAAAGTTGAATGTTCGGACGAGGACCGGCTACTTCCCGGCTGCACGGGTGCTAAAAAGGCCGGCGCCGGTGAGGAAGTGATCTTCGAAAACCGTAAGCTAAACTTAACTTCCATGGCAGTCGAAAGCGGTACTTTTTCATCCCTTCGTATTGCAAGTGACATCACCCAACTTGTAGGGGGCACTCCGATGCTGAAGCTTGCGCGTGTTGCGCCAGAGTCTTGCGCCGCGATCTTTGCCAAGCTTGAGTTCCTGAACCCGGGAGGCAGCATCAAGGATCGCGCCGCGCTGGGAATGATTCTGGATGCGGAAGCGAAGGGTCTTCTCCATCCCGGCTCGACCATCCTGGAAGCCACAGCAGGCAACACCGGGGTTGGATTGGCACTCATCGGGGTCAATCGCGGGTACGCGGTGAAGCTGTTTGTGCCCGAAGGATTTGCCGAGGAAAAGTGCATTCTGATGCGGGGTTTTGGTGCAGAAGTGGCGCGCACTCCCGAGGCAGAGGGGATGGCGGGTGCGATCCGGCTTGCGAATGAGGCTGCGGCTTCGATCCCTGGCTCATTCATGGCCGGCCAGTTTACAAACCAGTCCAATCCGCAGTTTCACTACGAGACGACCGCCGCCGAGATTTGGGACCAGATGGAAGGCAATGTGGACGGCTTTGTAGCAGGCGTCGGGACGGGAGGAACCTTCTCAGGAGTGGCGCGGTTCCTGAAGGAGCGCAATCCGGCGGTCGTAACGATAGCCGTGGAAACCCAGGGATCGATTCTGATGGGGGGCACTCCAGGCAAACACCGCGTGGAAGGGATTGGTGTTTCCTTCATTCCAGAAACTTTCCATCGCGATGTCTGTGACCGCGTTGCAATGGTGACCGATGACGATGCATTCGCAATGGTCAAGCGGCTTGCAGCAGAAGAGGGTCTGGTCGCAGGTTCAAGCGCGGGCGCAGCAGTGCATGCCGCGGTGGAACTGGCACGGGCGCTTGGAGCAGGCAAACGAATTGCCACGATCATTCCCGATTCGGCGGAACGATATCTGTCAAAGAAGATATTTGAGGGCGGCGTTTAGACTCGCGCCTTTGCAGGGCCTAATCACTGCGGCGCGAACGCAATAAACCTTGTTTTGTGTGCCGATGTAGACGTGGCCGTTAATGACCGTCGGTACCGACCACTTGGAGTTGGTAAATACCGCCCCGACAAAGAGCTCGTTTGCGACGTTGTTTGCGTCGGTGGCTCGCAGCGTGCCGCTCGAGGGCTCATATGCCCAGACAATCCCGTTCGAGTCGCCATTTGAGGAAATGACAGGGTAGGCTCCCGGCCATGCGTAGATTGTGGAGCCCTGCGACACCGGCGCGGTGGAGAGAAGACCGGTGCCAGAGTCAAGCGTGAACATCTTCATCACATCGTGATTGGCAATGAAGTAGACATTCTGCTTCCACATGGCAGGCGTAGAGAAGCACGGCATACCGGAATCCCGAAAGCTCCCGGTCTGCCCGAGCTTGCCGTCGAGCCGCTGGATGATGCTGTCGCTCGACGAATTAATTCCTCCAAGTTGATCGCGGTTGAGCACATAGATCGGGGTTGGCTTGCCACATACGATCAGCTCATGAAGGAATGGCCCTGATGTCTGATCGGGTACTATGAGGACCCCTCCCGAGCCGAGGTCGAGGTCCATCGTCGACTGCGCGACGTGATTGAACGGAGTGAAGTAGTCGAGCACATCGAGATCGGGAGAGAGCTTAAGCACACTCTGACCGTAGTTGTTGAGATCATCTGCATATCCGTTCCCCGTCGACACGTAGATGTTGCCATTCGGGTCTGTCGAAGGCCCGTTTCCCGACATCCAAATACCTGCTCCGCCGGTAGAATCGCTGTTCGGGTCCCCGTCGAACACGTCATCGAGAGAGAGGGTCTTCGTATGAAAGGCGAAGATCCAACCTTGGTACGGCGGCCGATCTGCGATTCCCCCGAAGGAGACATAAACACGGTTGTTAGCAAGCAACAATGCCGCACGCTGCATCTGTTTCGAGTCGACGAATCCGGGGAATGAAAAGTCGACCGGGCTGCTGGGCCGCTCCGCACCCGTGGTGATGTCGATCGCATGCAGCCGATGGATGAAGGTCGTGTTGTTGTTCTCAGCCGTCATGGCGACTACATACATCGTGTGGTCGTCGGGATCGATCACTGGTGTGCCCACGATGCCAACAGGGTTCATTGAGCTGCCGATTGACGAACCGGCAACGGCGGTAACACCCGGCGACAAAAATGACCTCTGCCAAAGGGGCGACGAGCCATTATCCGCGTCAATTGCGTAGACACTATCATTGGCTGTGGTTTCGAAGACGACGTTATGGGCCACGCCGTTTATTGTGAGTGCATTCATGTAGAGCGGTTGCGTCCAGATGCCGGCATCGAGCGTCAGCGACCATGCAGGTCCAAACGTGGTGGAGTTGACGTTGGATGGCGTGAGAACGCGCTCCTGTGTTTGCGCGCCTCTGCGATCGGTGCTGCCACGGAACGTCGTGTAGTTGATGACGGATACCGTGACGCTGGCGACGGCAGTAGAAGCAGGTCCGCTCGTGGATGTTGCAGTTACGGTGCAGTTTGCGGCGGAGGTTGGAGCAGTGAAAAGTCCGGTGACGGTATCGATCGATCCGCAACTGGCAGACCACTTAGATGGCACACTTGCCTTGAACTGCAGTTTGCCTATCGCGAAGAGAGAGGCCGCTGCGGGACTGATGGTAACCCCTGAGAACATCGTCGCGGTGGAAAAGGCAACCTGGCCGCTTCCATCGGTGGCAGTTGCCGAAATGGTGCACGATTCGGCAAGAGACGGCGCAGTGTAAAGTCCACTCGGTGAAATCGTGCCGCACGTGGCAGCGAAGATTGCGCCCGCACTGGCGGTGAACTGCTGAGTTGTCCCTACGGTGAGACTTGGGTTGACCGGGGAGATCGAGAATATTTTGGTGGATGGAGAACCAATCTTGTCATATCCATACACCGTGTACTTTGGTCCGGCACTTGCGGTTCCTTGGACAGTGCAATACTTGCCGACCGGCGCACTTGCGGTGAAGAGACCACTTGCGGTGATAGAGCCGCATGCCGCAGTCCATGTGACGGGCGCGCTCGCGGTAAATTGCTGAGTTTGCCCCTGCGGTGTCGTCGCTGCCGATGGAACCATTGTGACCGGAGATATGACGTTAGCGCTCGTCGTTGCAGTCTGGGCGGGGCTTGTCGTCGTCGCCGTGATGGTGCAGAGCTTGGGATAGAGCGGGGCTTTGAACAGTCCCGTCGATGAGATGGAGCCGCAGTTCGTTGCCCAAGTCGCACCGCTCCCGGCTGTGAACTGCTGCGTGGCATTCTCGAAAACGGTCGGGTTCGATGGCGAGATTGAAAATGTCGTAGAAGATGAAGATATTGTGTCGCTTGCAAATGCGGTGTACTGCGGGGTGCTCGGTGCGATTGCTTCAATGGTGCAGGTCGATCCAACGGTTCCACTCGCGGTGAAAAGTCCGGTTGGACTAATGGAGCCGCAGGTCGCTGTCCAGGTGACTTGGGCATTTGCTGTGAATTGCTGCGTCTGACCCTGGGGCGTCGTCGCCGACGAGGGCGTGATGGTGATTGGGGACGTAACGTTTGCGCTGGTACTTGCTGATCCGCTGCCACTCGTCGCGGTCGCGGTAATAGTGCAGGTTGTCCGGTATCAGTGGCGCCGTATAGAGGCCCGCGGAAGAGATCGTGCCGCAAGTCGCCGCAAACGTCGCGTTGCTGCTCGAAGTAAATTGCAGCATGCCACCTTCGGTAACTGTTGGGTTTTGCGGGGAGATTGAGAATGGCGGCGGAGAGGTTGGCGACCCGATCTGGTCGTATCCATAGACCGTGAACTTCGGGCTCGTAGTCGCAATCCCCTCAATTGTGCAGTACTGTCCGACGCTGCCGCTGGCAGTGAAGAGGCCGGCCGGGGTGATGCTTCCGCAGGACGCAATCCAAGTGACAGGCGCACTCGCGATGAACTGCTGCGTCCTGTCCCTGGGGCGTTGTCGCGGCGACCGGCGTCATGGTTATGGGTGAAACGACATTCACGCTCGCGGTTGCGCTTCCGCTCCCGTTCGTGGCCGTTGCAGTGATGGTGCACAACTTTGGATAAAGAGGTGCACTGAACAAGCCTGCCGAAGAGATGGACCCGCAATTCGTCGTCCAGGTAGACGGGGTACTGGCTGTGAATTGCTGGGTGGCGTGCTCCTGAACGGTAACGCTTGAGGGGGAAACGGTGACTGCGAACGAAGGTAGCGTGAATGCCGCGAGGCAGACAAGGAGCGGAACCGGATCGACCAAGGCTCAACATAAGTCCTACGGGGAGGCGGGCTTGCAATGAGAGTTGCGCGGAACCAAGTGCAGAGCTGGCTTGTCTGTACTGTGGAGAAACCGCAACGTCACAAGAAAATGTCCAGTGACGGCGGCATTATGTGGTGGTTTTCAGCCCGTGTCAACCCGGAATGCGCGCGTTTCCGCGCCTACGGGCAGATCACCGGGAAGGCGGTGGATTCCATGGTTCTCAGACGAGTAACTGAATGAACGCCCAATGGCGGATTAGTGCACTGGCCTCGCCAACGTGGGTTGGACCTGGTTGACTATTCACCCGAACGGTCCCTCGGAACGGAATCAGGCATTCATGCCGGAACTGGTGCAAGGAGGATGGCCGCAGGTGCATACGATTTCAACCTTGTCCGAGACTCCTTCACAGTGAGCGCTGCAATACTTTTCCTTTTCCGGCGGGATGCAGACGCAGGCGGGATTGGCGCACTTCTTTGCGGCGACAGCCATGGCGTATCTCCTTCATGAGTCTCTGTCTTCGAGCCCGGCAGAGCTTACGCCCCTACGATGCCTGAACCCGGGCAAAGGATGGCGAGTGGAGCGAGGAAAACCTCAAATGAACCATCGCCTGGGAATCGACTTTGCTAACGGCCACCGTGAGAATGCCTGGGGCTTTACAGCGCATATGCCGACTTGCGGCGCCCAACCAATTTAAATCCCGCAGCATCTCAGGGAACGTAGAAGGATAGCCGCGTCCAACCCAAGGTATGGAGGCGGCGGACGCGCAGGTACCTCAAATGAATAGCGCGTTCGGTCCGCGGCGATTCAATACCAAATCTGAAAGCCGCTCTTGCTTCATTGCAGTGATTGAAGTCTTTGCTTGTTTAGTTCGCGGTTACGACGAGCACAGAGTTCTGCGTTCGGTTCTGAATTCACGCGACGCACCTCTCTCGAGTAGCCATTGAACGGGCAACACACTTCATCGGCAACTTTGCCAAGTTCAGGGAGAGTCCGTGAGAAAGATAAAGATTCAGACTCATCGCTTCGTAAAACTCCTTCTTTCTGCTCTGCCTCTTATGTATGGCTGCGTTGTTCCGGCGCAGAACATATCTGTTACCCCGCAACTGATCCCGTTCCCGAATCAGGGAATCGGCACGGTCAGCCCTCCCGCCACCGTGACGCTGTGGAATAACCAGTCCGGTGCGCTCTCGATCTCGAGTATTCAGGTCTCACCGCCCTTCGCGCAGACAAACAATTGTGGTTCGAGCCTTGCGCCAAATCAGCAATGCACGCTCAGCGTCACGTTTGCACCGACGGGGAGACAATATTACTCGTCCTCGCTTGTCATCACTGACTCGGCCGGAAACTCACCGCAGAGTGTGGCGCTGACTGGCAACGGCGTAATTCCAGTGACGTTTTCGCCGTCTCAGATCAACTTTCCAAATCAGGCGGCGGGCACGACAAGCAGCGCAACAAACGTTACGATGACAAACAATCTATCAGCTCCGCTCGCCATTTCGGCGATTCAGTCGCCAGCTCCGTTTGCAGTAACAAACAACTGCGGCGCCTCGCTCCCGGCCGGCAAATCGTGCACCTTGAGCGTGACCTTTGGTCCTTCGGCTGTGCAATCATACTCGTCGAACGTGTCGGTTACGGATAACGACCCCAGCTCGCCGCAGTCATTCAAGGTGAGTGGTTCGGGTATTGCGCCGCTTCTCTATTCTCCAAAGTTGATTCCGTTCGCGAACCAACCAATCAACTCGACGAGTTCCGCGTCTCAAGTAACTCTCACGAACAACGAGACCTCGGCAATCAGCATTACGGGGATCGCCGCATCGGCGCCTTTCGCACAATCGAACAACTGCGGTACTTCTCTCGCAGCAGGACAGAGCTGCACGGTGAACGTGACCTTTTCTCCCACGGCGGCCAAGTACTATACGTCCAGCCTGACAGTCACCGACAACACCGTGACTTCGCCGCAGTCTGTCTCGCTCACCGGCAATGGATATCTTCCTGTCACGCTCGTGCCCCTTGCCATTTCATTTCCTCAGGAGGCAACAGGGACCACGAGCTCGGGCTACACGGTGACCGTGACGAATAAGCAGCCCGGTGCGCTCAACATATCGAGCATTCAAACCTCAACTGGATTCGCCCAGACGAACAACTGCGGCACTTCACTGTCAGCTGGGATGAGCTGCACCCTGAATGTCACTTTCGGTCCAACGGCCGTGAAGTACTACAGCGGAAGCCTCACAATTACCGACAATGCGTCGACTTCTCCCCAGAATGTCGGCTTGAACGGCAATGGAGTTGTGCCGGTCGCGACCGTGCCCAAAGCGGGCGGGCTCTATTTCAACCATCAAATTGTGAACACGCCGAGTACTTCCCAACCGGTTACTCTGACGAACAACCTGCACACTCAGCTCACGTTCAGCAGCATCACCACATCCCCGGTGTTCCCAATCACACCTCCTACTACAATCCCCCCATTTCCGCCCTGCGGAAGCAGTCTGGCGCCGGGAGCCAGCTGTACCGTCAACATTTCTTTTGACCCGCAAGCGGCTACGTCTTATAGCGCGAGCCTCATGGTGTCAGACAACGCGCCGGGCAGCCCCCAGTTGATTCCTCTTCAGGGCGCGGGCATTGCGGGAACACCGGGGCCCACCGTAACGGTGACTCCGTCCGGAGCGTGCATACTTCCCTCGGCAACACAGCAGTACACCGCAAATGTGACCGGGACGCCCAACACGCCTGTGAAGTGGTATGTGAGCGGCGTTCTCGGTGGCAACTCGAGCGTGGGGACGATTACAAGCAGTGGCCTTTACACAGCTCCGTCAACGGCGAAGACCGCCACAATCAAAGCCGTCACGCAAGGTTCCCCGTCCTATTCCGGCTTCGCCTCTGTGTCAGTGACGACGACACCGTCGTTCTCCATCTATCCTTTTGTTGCGTCGATTCCTGTCGGGGGGCAGCAGAATTTCCAGGCGCAGGTCTGTCAGGTACCCGACTCGAATGTCAGCTTTACAGTAGATAACATTTCGGGCGGTAACAGCACGGTTGGAACAGTTTCCAACACCGGCGTGTATACGGCCCCGCCGACTGCCGGCAAGCATACAGTGCGCGTGACCGATTCGAAGATCGGCAAGTCAAGCGGCGGTGTCGTGACGGTGTTCTCGAGTATCACGGCGGACTTTGGATCACGTGCGAACAACACCGCGCCTGTTCCTCCGGATATCTTCGGATACGGTCGCGGTGAATCGCTGGTCTCAACTGACCAACGGAACATTCTTACGGACGCCGGCGTTACGGTCTCCCGCATGTCCGCCCAGATCTTCAATGTATTCAAATCGGGTTCGAAGCCTGATTGGACCAAGATCGATCCGTGGATTACCACGGTGCAGGCCGCCGGTCAGCACGCGATCCTGCAGCTGAACCAGTCGCCAACGTGGCTGCAGCCGACGACCGGTTCATGTGCGGGGAATTCGTTTGCAGCGCCGACCGACGTGAACGCGTGGGTGCAGATTGCTGTGCAATACGTGCAGCACATGGACACAACATTCCCAGGAGTCGTCACCGATTACGAAATCTGGAACGAGCCGAATGCTACTGGAATGTGCACAACCGCCGACCATCTGAACACCTACCTCGCCCTCTATGCCGCTGCAGCACCAGCGATGAAAGCCCAGGCAGCACAGGATGGAAAGACCATTCGCATCGGGGGACCGGTGCTCTCCGGTTATTCGCAGCTTTGGTTGTCGAATCTGCTGACGAATCCCGGCACCGCTCCGTATGTCGACTTCATCAGCTACCACCAATACTTCTTTGGCCAAGGGCAATTGCAGGTCCAGTGGGACGCTTACACAGGGATCATCTCGCTGTACGAAGCAACGCAGGATGCGAGCAACGGCGCCGTTGCCACCTACGCCAAGTTTGTTGCGCAAGCGGCTGCAGGGAAGCAGCCCGGAGGAGCCCAGACGCCCATCTATGTCACCGAGTACAACGACAACTGGGCATTCTTCGACACCTGCTGCCGGAACAATTCAACCTATGCGCCGTTGTTCAACTCGCTTTATCTGACAGACATGTTGAACACCGTGTATTCCGGCTCTCCGCATGTTCCCAACAACATCGATTACTTTGCAGGGTCTGCCTATCCGTGGTTCTGCCTGATCGGCCACCCAGACACCAACTCGGATTGCCTGAACTCTGTTGGCGCCTCACTATCTCCATTTCCGCAGTACTACGCGTTTCAACTCATTGCGTCTCCGCAGTATCTGGGCTTGTCGGCGGGAGGATACATGGCGAAGTCGATCTCTACGCCAACGGGTGGTGGAGGTCTCGCGACGACGGCGTTCTATACCCCCGCCAAGGATGCTGTCGTAGTCATCAACCCGACTTCAACTCCTTACTCGCAGATCACGGTGACGCTCGCAAACCCGGGGTTGTCAGGAACGCAGGGGACCCTGTATCAAATCGTCGGCGGAACGCAGGTGAGCACAACACCGATTTCGTTCAGTACGCAGGGTTCAAGCCTCTCCACGACGATCAGCGTGCCGCAGTACTCGGTGCAGGCGGTTTCGCTGCCCTGATTTCGAGTCTCTGAACCAGCGCGGCCCTGGCACCGAACGACATAGATGCCAGGGCCGCTTTACTTTCGGAGAGGCCCCGCTCTCTGAACGCCTGCACCCTCCCGCGATAAGCTAGAGCTTGTAACCAGGAGCTCCAGGCAAGCATGTCCAAACAAAAGTACTCGACTCTCGCCGTGCACGCGGGACAGGACCCTGACCCGCTGACAGGCGCCGTTAATGTTCCCGTATATCTCTCATCGACCTTTGAACTGACCGGCATCGGCACGGATAGGGGCTGGGACTACTCGCGAGCTGGAAACCCGACGCGCGATCGATTGGAGGTCGCGCTGGCCGCGCTGGAAGGCGGAACATCCGGCCATGCATTCGCGAGCGGCATGGCGGCCATCTATGCACTGGTGGCAACGCTCCACGCCGGCGATCACCTCATCTGTTCTCACAATGTGTACGGAGGAACGGCGCGTCTTTTCAACCAGATCGTGCGGCACTATGGCATCGACATCCAGTATGTAGACACGGGAAATCTTAATGCTGTTGCTGGGGCGATCAGGCCGAACACGAAGCTCATTCACATCGAGACGCCAACCAATCCATTGATGTCGTTGACGGACATTGCCGCTGTCTGCGAGGTCGCGCATGCGAAGGGCGTTGAAGTGAGCGTGGACAATACGTTCATGTCTCCGGCATTGCAGAGCCCGCTGGCTCTCGGCGCAGACATCGTGATGCATTCGACGACGAAGTTCCTGAATGGCCACTCGGATGGCCTGGGCGGAGCGCTGATCGGGAGCAAGCCTGAGCACAAGGAGCGGTTTCTGCTGGTGCAGAAAGCCGCGGGCGGGATCATGTCGCCGTTTGAAGCGTTCCTGGTTCTTCGCGGCATCAAGACGCTACCCCTGCGCATGAGGCAGCATGAAGAGAACGGTCGCGCCGTGGCCGAGTTCCTATCCACGCAAGCGAAGCTGACACGCCTCGCCTACCCGGGATTGAAGAGCCATCCCCAGCACGCGCTGGCGGTCAAGCAGCAACGGGGTTTTGGCTCCATGCTGAGTTTTGACCTGGGCTCGCGCGATGCGGCGGGGAGATTTCTCGGCGCTTTGAAGCTTTTCTTGAACGCGGAATCCCTGGGTGGCGTTGAATCGCTTGCATCCCACTCTGCAACCACCACGCACGCGGCGCTGAACGACGCGGAACGTGCCGCAATCGGCATCACTGATGGTCTGGTACGTTTGTCCGTCGGCATCGAAGACAAGGACGACCTGATTGCGGATTTGGAGCATGCGCTGAAGTCTGTTTAGCTTCTAGCTGCTAGCTTCTAGCTACTAGCTTCCAGTCAGGGTGCCCATATCTCGAAGAGTTGTGAGGCACGAAACATTGTTCAATCCCACATCTCAAAAGCGAGATGTGGGGCACCCGGCACCCGGCTCCTAGTGTCCTGAGTCTGAAGTTCCTGGCATAATTTCCGAAAAGCAACCGCAGATCCTTCGACTTCGCAAGCCGCAAAGAACGCGGCTTACGACGCTCAGGATGACACCAGTATTTATGGTGCGAACTTTAGAGACAGGACACTAGCTGCTGGCTGGGGTGCTGGTAGCACCCCAAGGAAATCTTCAATGTCCTATTGAAGCTGGTGCGAGCTTCTTCGGCCGATTCATGATGAAGGGAATCGGAACGAGGATAGCGGTTACGCCGACCATGACCCAGATCACGTCGACATAAGCCAGAAGGCGCGCCTGTATCTGCGCCATGCCGTAGATTTGCGCACCGGCGTGATGCATCGCGTCGGGGATCGCGACGCCTCTCACTCTCCAGGCACCCGCGAGCCCGTTACGCATCGCGTCGAACGATGGATTGCCGTCGGAGGCATGCGGTGTGAGCATCGCAAGATGCTTCTGCGTCATACGCGCCAGCAATGTTGTAACGAAGCTGATTCCGACGCTGCCGCCCAGGTTACGCATGAGCGCGGTGAGCCCGCTGACCTCGTTGTATTTCTCCTGCGGAATCCCTGAGTAGCAGAGCGTATTGATGGGGATGAAAAGGAATGGCAATCCAAGCGCAATGAATACGCGCCAGCTTACTGCCATGCCAAAACTGATGTTGAGATTGATGCTCGTCATGCGCCAGAGGCCAAAGGTTGTGATGACGAAGCCGATGGAGACAAGTCTTCTCGGATCGAATTTTGGCGCCAGCGCTCCAGCGACTGGGAAAAGGAACATGAGAACGAGTCCGCCAGAGGAAACGGCCATGCCGGCCTGGCGCGCGGAGTAGCCCATGATCTCCTGCAAAAACTCGGGGATGAGCACGGTGGAGGAGTAGAGCGAGACACCCACCATGAACATGACAAGCTGGGTGGTGCCGACGTTTCGGCGGGCGAAGAGACGCAGATCCAGGATTGGATGCTCAATCGTCAGTTCGCGCCAGAAGAACAACGCCAACCCGATAGCGGCGACGACGGCCAACGTGGTGATAAACCGCGAGCTGAACCAGTCGTCTTCCTGGCCCTTGTCGAGCATGATCTGAATTGCGCCGATGGCGACGATGAGAAGACCAAGACCCCAGTAGTCAACACCTTCGCGGCGCTTGCGAATTTCGGCGAGGTAAGGTGGATCCTCAACCACGCGATTGGTGAGATAAAGCGACAGAATCCCGACAGGGATGTTCAGGAAGAAGATCCAGCGCCAGCTGTAGTTGTCCACGATCCAGCCGCCGACGGTGGGGCCAAGGACGGGAGCCATGACGACAGCGACGCCATACATTGCGAAAGCCATACTGCGCTTTTGAGGCGGGAAGGTGTCAGCGAGGATGGACTGCTCACTAGGCTGCAAGCCTCCTCCGGCCGCACCCTGCAGAACGCGGCAGAAGACCAGCATTCCGAGGGTCGGGGCTATGCCGCAGAGCAAGGACGCGACGGTGAACAGGAACACGCAGCTCATGTAAAAACGCTTGCGGCCCATCCGGTTGGCAATCCAGCCGCTGATTGGCAGCACCATGGCGTTTGCTACGAGATAGCTGGTCAGTACCCAGGTGGCCTCGTCAGGGCTGGCGGAAAGTGATCCGCCGATATGCAACATGGCGACATTGGCAATCGAGGTGTCGAGAGCCTCCATGAACGTGGCCATGGTGACCGTAATGGCGATGACCCAGGGATTGGCTCGGGGCCGCCACGTGTCATGGAATGTGAGTGTCGCCGCGGCCGCCAAGTGGAGGAGGTACCTTTCTTCTTGTCTCTGACGATGGGGATTGTCGCCCCCCATGGGCCGTTGCTTGCGTGTGGGGCGCTTACACCAGATTACCGGACCTGAGTGCCCCAGAGATGAGCCGCAGACGGGTGTGTCATTCTGGAGAAGTCATGCCTGCCGATTCTTTACCTTTAGCGCGCCAAAAGGCCTCGGCTGAGTTCGTGCTCGGGGTGGATACCTGCGGCCCATCCGGCACGGTGGCTCTGGGCTGGATGTCCGGGGAATCAGTGAAGATCCTGGGACAGAAGGAGCTGGCCGGACGCAGCTATTCGGCAACGCTGATTACGGCGGTTGGAGAATTGCTGTCAGATTGTGGAGCGATACTACAGGACCTTCGGGCTATTGTTGCTGTTTTTGGGCCGGGAAGCTTCACAGGGGTTCGCGTTGGATTGAGCGCGGTCAAAGGACTGGCCGAGCCGGGGGGGATTCCGGTGGTCCCGGTCTCGCGGTTGGGTGTGCTGGCTTGGAAAGCCGGAGTAGGGTCGGCGGCCCTCGACGCGCACCGGCACGAGGTCTTTTTGCAACTGGATGGCGAGCATGCGGTGCCTCGCGAAATGCTGGCTGGGGTCAAGGAACTGAATGCAATTGAAATCAGGTTGGGGCGGATTGCCATCTGTGACGACGGGGCCGCTGCGCTGCTCAGTGGCGTTCGGCCGAGGGTCGATTTGGTGCGAGTGGATGCGCCAACTGCAGCGAATGCAATTGAATTCGCAGTGAAGCCGATCCTCAACGGGCAATTCGTTGATCTGGCTCTTTTGGATGGGCACTATCTGCGACGCTCAGATGCCGAAATCTTCGGAGAACCGGTGCATGCTCCATTGAAGGCGGATTCTGCCAGAACTCAGGCAATGGTCGTGCGCGTGATGAGAGAAAGTGACATTGAGCAGGCAATGCAAATTGCCGCGAGCGAATCGGATGCGCCCCAGTGGGCTTGCGGCGCATACAAGGCTGCTGTGAACCCGGTGGCGCAGAGGCGTGTTGCGCTGGTGGCGGAGGATGCCGCGACGGGCGTGATGGCCGGCTTTGCGATTCTGAGCATCACCCCGCCGGAGGCGGAACTCGAGGGTATCGTGACTGCTGCCGAGTACCAGCGGCGGGGTGTTGCACAAAGGTTGTTCACCTCTCTTGCTTGCAAACTGCGCCATGCGGGGGTGAACAGGGTCATTCTCGAGGTGCGCGAGTCGAACCGGCAAGCCTGGGCGTTCTATACATCAGTGGGGTTCACGGAATCGGGACGCCGGCCGCGCTATTATGCTGATCCAGCTGAAGATGCGATCCTGATGCGTCTGGATCTTTGTGACTGGGAACAAGGCCAAAGGCCGAGGGGCTTGGAAGTCTGAGGTGTGACCTGCATCACTCTAGCCCGAAATCCACAGGCACTCATGGTTTTTCGTCTTCCTTCCCGCTTGCCGATTGTTGCTCGAGGGACTATATGTATTTGGTTAGAACGAACGGAGGTGCTTGATGGATGAGATAAAGGACGCAACGCTGAGCGAAGAAATAGGTCGCCTGCACGCCGAACATCGTCGCTACGCTCAGCGGTTGGAAGAATTAATTCAGAAGCCTTACCTCTCAACGGACGAACAACTCGAAGAAGTGCGTCTTAAGAAGTTAAAGCTGCACGCCAAAGACCTGATTTACGCACTCGAACATCGAACTCCGGTTGTGGCATAGGTTTTTTTGAGAAGCTCCTGGGCTCTAGACGATGGTGGGGTGGCTGCCTGGCCGTCCGTGATGACGAGCGTGAGCCGCCAGCAGGGTTTCTGTCTTGATTCGAACGTATAATCGTTAGGGACAATGGTTCGTGACGGTTATATCTACGGGTTGAGTTTGCTTGCGATAGCAGGGGCTCTCAAGTGGGCGACGGCGGAATGGGTGTGGAGTATCGTCCCCGTCCTGCTCGCAGTATTTTTCCTCTGGTTCTTCCGCGACCCTGATCGCGCGATCCCGAGCGGGCCGGGGTTGGTTGTTTCGCCGGCAGACGGCGTAGTCACTGAGACATCGAGAATCAACACACCTCAGGGTCCGCGGCAGCGGATCAGCATCTTCCTGAATGTTTTTGATGTGCATGTTAACCGCTCTCCCATCCGCGGTACCTTGACATCGGTTCGCTATCAGAAGGGTCTGTACCTGAATGCGATGGACGCCTCATCGGCGGAGCGCAATGAGCAAAACGTCGTGACGCTGCAGGGAGAAGGTGTTGAAGTTGTCTTCAAACAGATTGCCGGCCTGATCGCGCGAAGGATCGTGTTTAATTTTCGCGAAGGCGACCAGGTCGAACGCGGGGAGCGTGTTGGTCTGATCAAATTTGGTTCACGAACGGACGTGATCTTGCCCGGCGAAGCTGAGATTCGAGTGAAGAAAGGGCAGCGGGTCAAGGGCGGCGCATCGGTGCTCGCGGGGATTCCCGTTCCAGCGATCGCGGACGGAGTAGGCGGGCCGATGAGCGCGCGACCTGAGGAGATTGGGGAGGGCCGCGCGTGAGCTCACATGATCCCGCACTCGCCAGAGAAAGAGCTCGGGCTCGCTTCAGGCGCGGAATGTACCTGCTGCCGTCGTTGTTCACGGCGGGAAACATCGGTGCAGGATACTTCTCAATCACCCAGACCCTCGAAGCAATCACGAACAATGCGCAGACCCACCTGGATTGGGCCGCGATCGCAATTCTCTTCGCAATACCCTTCGACGCCCTGGACGGGCGAATCGCCCGAATGACAAATACCTGCAGCGAGTTTGGCCGGGAGCTTGATTCGCTCGCTGACGTTATTACGTTCGGAGTGGCGCCTAGCCTGCTTGCGTTTGTGTGGGGCTTCCATTTTCTGCCTGATTCAATAAACCCGCAGCTGCACCATCATCTTGCGCAGGCTGGGATGTTCCTTTGCTTTCTCTATACAATCGCGGGGGCATCACGGCTTGCGCGATTTAACATCAGCCACGATGCGAAGCCGCGAAATCCGGGACGGCCTGACCGCAAGTACTTCGTGGGAATGCCGATTCCGGCGGCGGCGGGTCTTCTGGCAGCCACGGTTCATTTCTGCTGGGGAATTCCGGTGCAGGCCTGGTGGATTGCAATTCCATGGTTAGCGATGGTGGGTCTCGCCGGATTTTTAATGGTGAGCACCTGGCGATTCTGGTCAGGCAAAGAGATTAACCTCGGCCGCAGTCACCCCTCCAGGATGCTGCTTGTCCTGGCGATCGTTCTTTATGTCATGATCAGGTTTTCGCAGGTGGTTCTTTTCTCGATTGCACTCGTTTACATGTTTTCCGGTATCTGGGCGCGCGCGGCCTATTCGTGGTCGCGCCGTCGCCGTCGCGGATTTATCGGTGATTCGAGAAGCCTGCATGAGACGCCACAACCTGACCCCGACCCCCTGCGCCACTCTTAATCCCTGCCTCTTAAGAAGGATGCCTGTGTACAAGATCGCAATTGCCGGAGCCTCAAGCCTGCTGGGGAAAGAACTGAAAGACGCGCTCGCGGATTCTTCGCTCGCGGCTTCGAGTTTTACGTTGCTTGACGAAGACGAGGGGCTTGGCCAACTGGATCAGCTGGGGGATGAAGTCACGTTTGTTCAGGCGATCAGCCCGGACGCTTTTGATCGCGTGGATTTCACGTTTTTCTGTGCAGCGGAGGAACTCACTCGAAAGCATTGGCGCGAGGCACTGCGCGCGGGCTCGACTGTTCTGGATCTTTCCGGCGCTTTGGAACAAGAGGCCGGTGTACTTGTGCGGTCTCCCTGGGTTGGAGCGGAGGATATTTCGGCAGACCTCTTTACGCCGGCAGTGGTTCCTGCGCACCCGGCAGCGCTGGCGTTGGCGCTCCTGATGGAGCGACTTCAACAGGCAGCGCCGGTGCGGACCGCGGCGGCCACGATTCTGTTGCCTGCAAGCGAGTTTGGTCGGGCGGCGATGGACGAGCTCCACCAGCAAACGGTGAGCCTGCTCAGCTTTCAGTCGTTGCCACGCGACACTTTTGATGCGCAGGCGGCCTACAATCTGCTCTGTTCGCTTGGGGAGAATGCGAAGGCCAGCCTTGCCGCGGCAGAGGCGCGGATTCGACGCCAATATGCTGCCCTTGCCGGCAGGCGACTTCCTCCGATCGCGATGCAGGCGATCAGTGCGCCGGTCTTTCACGGTCACAGCTTTTCAATCGCGGTCGAACTGGAGAGGCCAGTGGACTTTGCGGTGATCGAAGAGTTGATGGGCGGCGAACATGTTGACGTCGTACTGGAAGACACGGATTCGCCGTCAAATCTGGCTGCGACCGGACAGAACGATGTGTTGGTCAGGCTGCGGATGGAACCGGGATCTCGGAATCCAAACGAATCAACGCGCCTGTGGCTCTGGGCGGCATCTGACAATCTCCGCCTGGCAGCGCAGAATGCCGTCGAGTGCGCTCTTGACCTGCGCCGGCTGCGACCACAGGGGACTGTTCAGTAGTTATCTAAATTGCTGACTGGAGCGGGAGTGCGGAGACAATACCACTTTCGAAGATCACCGCGCGGTCTTCTTGCCTGGGACGTTCATCGGCTCGTGGAACTTACTCGCGATTTTGCACGCGAAACGGTGCCCCTCTCGCTCATTCGCGAACTGGATGAGCCCTTCTGGTCAAATGAGGGGCCGCGAATGACGTGTCGTCAGGTAGTGGATCACGCGCGATTGATGCGGGACACGAACCTTGGGTTCCCAGTGATTCTCTCGAGCGATGGCCGGGTAATGGATGGAATGCATCGCGTCTGCAAGGCGCTTCTGCAAGGACAAGAAAGCATCGAAGCGGTGCGGTTCCAGCGTGATCCCGAACCAGACCACATTGGGGTGGAACCGGACGACCTGCAATATGCGGATAATTAGGGGAGTGCGGCGAAATATGGCGTTCTCTTGCTGCTGCCTATTTTGAACATTGGCGTACCCACAATTGCTCAATGAAACTGTCGGTCATGCCCGCGATGTAATCGGCAACTGTGCGCGCCAGGCCTTCAGTGGAAATCTGTACCTGGTGATCGAGAGGCATCAGGCCGGGGTTGGTCATCAGAGCCGCAAACAGCTCTTCGACGACTTTTCCTGCATGTTCGTGCGCTTCTTCCAGGCCGGGCGAGTTATAGAAATTGGCATAAAGGAAGCGCTTAGCCGTGGCCCGCTCGGCTTCCATTGTGGCGCTCAACACTGCCAGGCGCCCAGGTGCGTGACGAATCTCGTCCAGGGTCGAGGCGCCAAGTGCGTTCACCCGGTCACGAATTGCTTCAATCAGATCGGTCACGAGTGCGTTCAGAACGTGATTCAGGGTCTCATAGACAGCGAGTTTGGGAGTCACACTCGGATACTCATCAACCACCTCCGAGTGAAAGCGGCGGAACAGGGGCACCTCTCCCAGAACCTGATCGAGCGACAGAACACCTGAATCCAGCCCATCGTCGAAATCAGCCGTCAAATATGCGATTTCATCCGCAAGGTCGATAATTTGCGCCTCCAGCGGCGGATAGAGGTCCAGGAAGTAGTCGGTCAGTTCCGGGTGAGTCGCGGATGTGTAGTCTCGCGAGTGTTTGATGATACCTTCTCTCACGCCGAGCGTCAGATTGAGTCCCCGATGGGCTGCATAGCGCTCCTCAAACCACGTGACAATGCGCAGAGCGTGCAGGTTGTGATCGAAACCAAGTCCATGGGCTTTAAGCGCAAGGTCCAGCGCTTTTTCACCGGCGTGGCCGAAGGGCGGATGGCCGATGTCGTGAGCCAGGGCGAGGGCCTCAGCCAATTCAGCGTTCAATCCGAGGGCGGCTGCGATGGTCCGCGAGATCTGGGCCACCTCAAGCGTGTGCGTCAATCGGCTGCGAAAATGATCTGCTGGCCTCTCTCCGGGCAGACGGGTGAAGACCTGAGTTTTGCCCGCAAGGCGGCGAAAGGCGCGCGCATGCAGGATGCGCGCTGCGTCGCGTGCGAAAGGTGTTCGGTAAGGGTGGACCGGTTCCAGATGAGCACGACGAGCAAGCACGCCGTTCCCGTCCACGGCTATCCCCGGGGGTAAGAGGGCTCTTGATTTGCGGGCCGCGTTCATTTTCGGTGTAGACTGCTGTTCACGTCTGGTTATACCTCACCAGACTTCAGCAGTGCATTCCGTGAGGCGGCCTTTGATGGCCTGCGGCCGAAAACGCTGCGACCTTCACCCACGTGTTCTGAATCACTATTTGCCGGAAGCTGAAGTGCTATAAATTCTTTCGTAAGCAGGGATTGGACAAGGTAAGACCTTGGGGAGTACCATCCTGCCGAATTTTCGAGTGTGCGCGAAATGGGCTTCAGTTTGTTGCGCACCCAAAGAATCGATTGACTTTCCGACCGGAGGCAACATGAAAATTGCAAAGAGTGTTGGACTTGCCCTTTTGGCGCTTGGAGTTGTATTCACAAGTGGATGCGAGAGGCACTCCAAGAAAGAAGTCTTCTATCTTGTTGGGGTCAACATGGCATTGCCGTACTGGCAGACGGGTGCGAAGGGGTTCAACCAGGCTGCAGCGAAGTACGGCGTGACGGCGAAGGTAGTTGGGCCTGAAAATTACGATCCACAGGCTGAGTTGGCCGAGTTGCAGAAGGCAGTTGCGGCCAAGCCGGCTGGAATTCTCATAACCGTTGCCGACGAATCCGTAATCGGGCCTGCCATTGATGCAGCAGTGGCGGCAGGCATCCCTGTGATTACCATTGACTCAGACGCAAGAGCGAGCAAGAGACTGTATTTCATCGGCACCAATAACCTCGAGGCAGGGCGTTTGGGTGGCCACCGCGTGGTCGAGAGACTAGGGGGCTCAGGCAACGTTGTCTTCTTCTCCATCTCAGGGCAACCGAACATGGAAGAGCGCCTGAAAGGCTTTAAAGACATCCTGGGGACGCGTCCGAATATTCACATTGTCGATGTGATCGACATCAAGTCGGATGCTCGCGCTGCTTTCGACAAGACTCAGGAGATGATGGCTTTGACGGGGCCGAAGAAGATCGATGCGTTCATCTGCCTGGAGTCAGCGTCGGGCAAGATGGTCTCCGACGCGGTCAAGCGGTCGAACACTGCGGATCGGCTGGTTCTTGCGTGGGACGTGAATCAGGACACACTCGATGGAATCAAGGCTGGAACGATTAATGCGACAGTTGCCCAGAAGCCTTACACCATGGGTTATGTCGGGCTGAAAGCGCTGGATGAGATCTTCCATGATCCGCCGGCGTCACTTTCCAAGGACTTCAGCGCCGACGCCTTTTCGCCCTATCCTGATTTTGTGGATACAGGCACATCACTCGTCGACCAGAAGAACGTTGATGGGTATATCGCCTCCGCGGCAGCACATCAGTAGGCTGCGCCCGATGGCGGATTGTTCGTAAGCTTCGCCATTGCATCGAAAAGCGAAGCCTGGAATACGAGAAGAACGGCGGCTCTAAGGATAGAGCCGCCGAATCTTCCGGTGCTCCTGAAGTCGAACTCGGCGGTTGGAATTGATCCGAACGAAACGATGCTCCCCTCCCAAAGTCAATCGCCGAAAATTTCCCTGCGAAACTGGCCGATTCCACCTTGACGTCTTCAGGGTTTGGGTTCACGATAGCGGATAAATGGGCATTCTAGCCTTCCACGAGATTTAGAGTGCAATTCTCCACTTGCCAGGAAAATCTGTTCGATTGGAAGCATGAATCAATCACATCCCATCCGGTTTCGGGGTGAGCGATGTTAGTTAAAACACAAGTCACGGGAAGCGAAATCACTGGCCTGCTGGTTGGCGCGAGCAACGTCCGTCGCTATTTTCCTAAAAAAGTGAGATTTGTCGAGTTTCAACTGGACCACTTGCAAATTCGATGTCCCCTGACTCCGGAGTTTTGGCGGGGCCGACCGGAGATCCACGATCCGCGCCTCTGTGAGTGGCTGGATTTCAAGATCTTCCATCACATGCAGAGCAGGTCGGCGATAAGACTGGCGATGATGCCATCCGGTGAGAACACATTTACGCTGCTGTCCACCGGAAATGGAGGGCATTCGAGTTTGAAACGGGTGAAGTCTGTTGCATGAAATGCTGAGGCTTTCCCGCTGGAAGACTTGTGGAGCGCGGCTTCCGAAGTCAGGTGTAAGCCGGTTCCAAATGTTGCCATTGAGTTCTACTCCTCAACTAACTCGGCCGACAAGGATGCGCCGGTGAAAAGAGGTAGAGAAATGACAAAGGATTTAAGGGCACAGGCGATCGAGGCTCTCAAGGCAGCGCTAAAAGAAGTCTCTGGGATCAAAGTGAAAGAGATACAGCTGGAGTCATCGGGTCGCCGTCGCGCGAAGGACATCATTGCAAATATCGATATCTTTGGTCACAATCGAACGCTTGTATGCAAGGTCGGGGAGAGCACCCAGACTTTGAGAATCAGGCGTGCGCTGAAAGACCTGAATAGGCTTGTAGAAGACTGCGCGGAAGATGCGATGCCGATTTTGATCGCACCGAGTCTGTCACAGGAAGCCCAGACGCTTTGCACTGAGAGCCATGCGGGCTTTCTGGATCTTAATGGAAACGTGCGATTGGTCATGAAGGAGGTCTTCATCGCCAAGCGCTCGCTCCCGCACCGCGACGTGCTTCCGCCCTTGGCTGAACCATTGCCCACCAGCGAAACGGCCCGCTTGGCGCATGTGGCTTAGCGCGTGCCGGGCTTCCTCAGCCTGACGGCGGCAAAACATCAAGGGCGGCTCATGCGAGAGCCGCCCTTGATGTCTCTGGATGAGACCTATACGAGCCCTTACTCCGGCTTTGGCTGGCCAGTACTGGTGTCCTGCTTTGCCAGTTTGACGCGTGCGGTTTCCAGCTTCTTCTGCACTTTGGCAACTTCGGAAGGTTCCACATCAGGGGCGGCAGACTTGGAATACTCAGAAAGTGAAAGCTCCCACTGCGCAGCTGCAAGGCGAATGCGTCCCGTCTTTTCGTAGAGATCTCCAAGGTGATCGTGGACGGTTGGATCGGTCTGATCGCGCTCCACGGCCTGGCGGAGGTTTTCTTCGGCCAGCTCATACTGGCCCAGCTTGAAGTAAGCCCAGCCAAGGGAGTCAAGATAAGCTCCGTTCATCGGCTCCAGTTGCACGGCTTTGCGAATCATCTTCAGCGCTTCCGGAAGCCTGATCCCCTTGTCGGCAAGCATGTAGCCGAGGTAGTTCAGGACCATTGCGTTCGATGGATCGATGTCCAACGCCTGACGGAAGTATTGCTCTGCCGGCTCGATGTGTTTTTGCCGCTCAGCGAGGGCGCCCTTGAGGAAGTAGAGGTAAATGTTGTCTTCCTTCTTTGTGGTAAGAGCGGCCGCTTTGTTGAGCGCATCTTCAGCTTCCTTCCAGCGGCGAAGTGCGGGTGTACATCTGGCCGATTTGCAGCCAGACTTCGCGATCCTTTGGGGAGTTGTCGAGCACCGACTTGGCCATCGTGATGCCTTCGTCGTCCTTGCCCTGGTCCACAAGTTCGCCGGCCAGCATCAACTTCAGATCTCGATTTTTCGGATTGGCTTCGACTGCCTTGCGCGAGACCGCGATTGCCTTATCGAACATCTTGGCGTCGCGATAGGTATCCACCTGACCCTGGTAGCCGCGCAAAGCCGTGTCACCGCCAAGATCAATCATCTTCTGATAGGTGTTGATGGCCTGCTCGACTTTGTTTTGCTCGTGATAGACGGAACCCAAACGCTCAAGGAATATTGCCCGGTTATTCTTTTCCTCTGCTGTATACGCACCGTTTGCGTGCGAGGTGATGTCCACCATGTGCTCGTAGACAGTGGCAGACTCATCGTAGCGACCAAGCACGTCGAGAAGAAGCCCCTCGTTATAGCCGGCTTCAAGCGAGTCCGGGTCCTTTTTCAGTGCCTTCCGGACGGTGGTCAGAGCTTCTTCATATTTGCCCTGACGACGGAGAATCTCGCTGATATGCACAGTTGCGCTGGCATCTTCGGGATCGGCGTCGGCGAGGAGTCTGTACTGCTTCAACGCTTCGTCCAACTGGTCGTCGTTAAGAAAAGCCTGCGCCAAAGCACCCATGGTCCGCGCGTCGTCGGGATCAAGATCGGCGGCGCGCTTGTAGGCATCGATGGCATCCTTGGGGCGCTTCAATTGGTCATAGGCGGCTCCAAGAGCGAACTCCATCTTCGGAGTGCGATCAGAAACCGGAACAGATTCAATGACCTTGGCCGCGTGCGCCAGATCGCCGTTTTCGGCGTAAACACGCGAGAGATTAAGAATGACGTCTTCAGAATCCGGATCGATCTGCTGCGCGACCTTGAATTGCTCCTCAGCTTTTTCCGGTTGGTGCTTGACGGTGTAAAGCTGCCCGAGCACCATGCGATCTTCAACGCTCTTTGGATCCAACGCGATGATCTTTTCAAACTCCGCTATCGCCTGATCGAGGGTGTTGCCGCTGGGAGACGATGATGAGACGGAATTCTGCGATTCGCTGAGAAGGCGCAGGTAGAGTCGCCCTAGGAGCCTGTGCGCATCAATGTCGTTCGGTGAGGTCTTCAGCAGCCCACGGGCGGTGGCTTCTGCCTCGCGCGCCTGTCCCGTGCGGAAATACAAATCGGCAAGAGCATCATTCAGCTGCGGCGAGCCGGGATCGGCGTTCAGCGCGGTTTTGTACTCCTCGATCGCATGCCGCATGTATTCGGGGCGGCCAGAGGCAATGGCCTCCTCCTCGTAGATGTGCGCCAACGCCGAGTGAAAATATGCCTGGGAACGGTCAAGGGGCTGGGACTCGGCGCCTCCGGGAGCTTTGACGGGGGCTGTCCCTGCGGGGTTGGGGGTGGCTGGATCTGCTTTTGTGCCCTGGGCACAAACAATCGAAGCCGGCAGCAAGATCAGGGTTGCGGCGGCGAGCTGGAGCCAGATGGGGGGCGAAAAGTGATTTAGTTTCATGATCCTCTGGGAACCAAAGCGTCCCAAAATTGGGCCGGAAGAGGGAAGACCTGATCGGCAGGTCGCCTCAAAAAATGGGCAGTCTGCCTTAGCTGACTCGCCTACTGATTAAGACGATTTTACCCGTGATTGGTCGCAGTGAGGAGAGAGTTTGTAAGGATTTACCCGTTACCGGTGTATGCTGCATAGTTCATGACTTGTTTGTTCGGCCAAATGAAGATGTTACGGCATCCCTTTCCCGGGCAACCCTCCATGCTCGCGGAGCGACTGTAACTGGCGGTGAAGGACTTCCGTTTGGCGTTCAAGTCGCTGGAGTTGTCGTTCGCCGGGATGTTCTTGTGCTGAAGCGGCGGAGTGCATAGTCCATGCGTTTGACTCAGGCCAGTCAGCCGGACCAGTTGGCGATACTTGGCCGGTCTGGTGTTCGAGCCAGTCAAGGCGGCGCTCAACGAGATTCAACCGGCTCTGGATTGCGAGGGATTGCTTCCACTCCCACTCACCTTCAAGAGTGGCCAGCGTGGTCACGCTCTGGGCAAATCGACGGAGGTAGGTCACGAAGGCCGTGGCAAATTGGGCGAAAGGAACGCGACGCGGCCAGCTTTCAGCGAGCAACCGTTCGAGTGATTCCTCGCTGTCATTGTGCGCAAGTCCCGTCGCGCGGCGCGCGTTCGCTAGCAACCTTGATGAGCGCGACCGGATACTCCAGGCGGCGGCAAGCTGTTTCAAGTAGAGCCTGTCGGCAGCCAGGCTGGCCCGTAGAAATTCAGGTGCACGATTGCGCTCATATACGGGGAAAAAGAAAAGCATTGCCAGTACCGAGATGATCGCGCCCGCGAGCGTGTTCAAAGTTCGGATAAGCGCAAGTTGCCAGTCGCCCGAATACGGGAGCCACGCGAGTACGAATGTCGGTGTAAGGAAGAACACGAATCCTGCATAGCTGACCGGCAGTATTGCCAGTGCAAGGAGCGCCAGAGGAAACAGTGCCGCGGCCGTCATCATGTGCGAGTGGAGCGCGACCGCCAGCACCGCAGCCAGGATGCCGCCGCCGATTGTACCGGCGATGCGCTCGAAACCGCGACGCAGCGTTCCGGAGACGTGCGGCTGCAGCACGATGAGTGAGGTGAGCAGCAACCAATAGCCATGGTCAATGTGCAGGAGCAGAATCAGTGCGACGTCAATTCCACAGACGAGCGCGACTCGGGCGGCATGACGCAGCGTGAGCGATTTGCGTGTAAAGTTGGCAGCCAGCAATTCGAGATCGGGACCTTGGCGAAGTTGTCCGAGCCGTTCATGCACATAGCCGGAGTGTCCGGATGATGTTTGTAATGTCTTGTTCGACAACCCCGGGACCTTGCCCGTTCGAAGCAGGGATGCACTTTCAAGGGCAGTCTCAATCAGCGAAGACGCTTCGGTCACCTGCGTCAGCATGAAGCGATTGTTCGCATCGGATGTGTTCAGGCAGCTTTCCAGTTGACCGGGCAGATCCTGCATCTCGCTGATTTTGGCTTCTGCATCTGCTGCTGTTTGTCCCCGGCGGCGCGTAAGCAGAGACGCAACAAGTTTCTCAGCCGACCGCAGCTCATCCAGGCCATACAACCCACGGTCAAAGCATGGCGAATTGTCCGTGGCGGACTGGACCTCAAGGTGCTCGGCGAGCGCGACCGTGCGGGCGATAAGAAGATCGGCATGCTCCAGCAGGACTACAAGCTGGCGGCCACGTGGGGAGTCGGCCATCCGCTCGGCGCGCACATTGGCCACGGTCTGCCAGCCGCGCTCTACCGCTCTCCGAACGCGGTACTGGTGATGCTTGGCCAGCCGATGCCAAAGGGCTGCAGTTGGCTCGTGGGGATCCGATCTGTCACGGCTGGCTAAATCCGCGACTGAGCCGAGGAACGAAGCAAGTTCCGCGTAGCAATCGGCCACTGCGGCGCGCGCAGGGCGATACGCATCGAGAGGCCATAGAAAGAGCGAAAGAGCAGCAGCCCACGCTCCTCCGGCGAGTAGGGCCAATGACCATCCAAGGGCGACGTGCCAGGAAGCCGCAGGCGCGCCAACCCCGCAGATGTAGATGACCTGCACGAGGAGTCCGGCGGAGGAGAACGGCTGACCGAGAACCGCGAGATAGTTCCACAAAAAGCAGAAGGCGACTGTTACGGGCAGTGCCCAGAACAGGCTTCTGCCGGCGATGCAGCCCAGAAAGAGTCCGGCTGCACCGCCAAATGAGAGTGTCACGAGACTCGCGAGCCGCGACCTATATGGACCGCCAGTATCGGCAATGATGGCTTCAATGCCGCCCAGCGCGGCCCATCCGAAATTCGGCAGACCAGCCAGTTCGCCAATGACGATGGGTCCACAGAGCGCTACCGCAGCCCTCAAGCCTCGAAACCAGTCCATTTGTCGGACGATCGCGACTGCCTTCTCGCGGATGCCCTCCCCTGACAGAGACCGAGTCCTGTTCATCATGGCGTGAAGTTCCTGGATATCAATGCCGGAAATGGCGGATGCCGGTGAAGACCATGGCTATACCCAGCTTGTCGGCTGCGGCGATGACGTCCTGATCTTTCACCGACCCCCCCGGCTGAATCACGGCAGTTGCTCCTGCGGCTGCTACTGCCTCCAAACCATCAGGAAACGGGAAGAACGCGTCTGACGCGGCGACGGTTCCTTTCAGTGGCAATACGGCCTTTTGCGCGCCGAAGCGAGCGGCATCAACTCGGCTCATCTGGCCCGCGCCGATGCCCACTGTCTGGCCGTCGCGCGCGTAGACAATTGCGTTGGACTTTACGTGCTTGCAGACGCGCCACGCAAAAAGGAGATTGCGCAATTCCTGTGCTGTCGGAGGTCGCCAGGTAACCACCTTCAGTTCATCCTCAGTCACGCGAACCGTATCTGCGTCCTGCAAGAGCAATCCGCCGGAGACGTGCTTGACCACGGGCCTCGGCGGAGCCGATCGAACCTCAACGAGACGCAGATTTTTCTTTGCGGCGAAACGTTCGCGTGCCTCTGGCGTGAATGCAGGGGCGGCGATGGCTTCGACGAACAACTTTGCAATCTCTTCAGCTGCTGCACCGTCGACCTCGCGATTGATACCGATGACACCGCCGAATGCCGAGACGGGATCGCTGGCCAATGCTTTCTGATAGGCCTCATGCAGATCCTTTCCCGTGGCTCCGCCGCAGGGATTCGTGTGCTTGACGATGATGACCGCGGGCTCGTCGAACTCCTGGGCAAGTTCCCAGCATGCGTCGAGATCGACGAGGTTGTTGAAGCTGAGTTCCTTGCCTTGCAACTGGATTGCGCCGGCGACACCCAAACCTGAACCGTCGCCATAGAGGGCTGCGCGCTGATGCGGATTTTCCCCGTAGCGCAGTGCCTGCAACAGAGGGAAATTGATGCGCAGAGTGGATGGAAGAGTCTCCGCATCAGGCCTGGCTGCGCTTTCAGGAGCGGGCGCCTCGGCAATCTGATCCAGGGTGTTCGCAATTGCGGAGTCATACGCGGCGGTGGTGGCAAAAGCCTGCCTGGCCAGCCGCCAGCGTGTCTCGCGGCTCAGGGCGCCATTGGCGCTTTTCAGTTCCTCGATGAGAGCGGGATAATCCGCAACCCGGGTCACGATGGCCACGTCTTCGAAGTTCTTGGCAGCGGAGCGCACCATGGAAGGGCCGCCGATGTCGATGTTCTCGATGAGATGGCCAAATGCAACTCCGGGCTGCGCGGCGGTCTTCTCAAAAGCGTAGAGATTCACCACGACCATGTCGATCGGTTGAATGTCATGTACGGCGACGGCGGCTTCGTGCTCGGCGTTGCCCCGAATGTAGAGCAGTCCACCATGGACACGCGGGTGCAAAGTCTTTACACGGCCGTCGAGCATCTCCGGAAAGCCGGTGAGTTCGCTGATATCCTTCACGGTCAAGCCGGACTCACGCAGAGACCGAGCTGTCCCGCCCGTCGAGACTAGCTCGACGCCGAAGCTCGCCAGGACCTTTGCAAGCTCAACCAGTCCCGTTTTGTCTGTTACGCTGAGCAGCGCCCGCCGAATCTTTTTGACCGTACCCGCCGATGTTCCCACAGTTTCACTCCTTGCGGTCCCTCGTCAGGCCTTTGCAGCGGATTCAGTGCGTTTCAGGCTGCGAGAACCAAACAACAGACTACATCGAATGACTCGGCCGGAATGCCTGCACTGATACGCAACGGCAGATGTGAACTTGAGCTCGCAGGCTTCGAGGCGAAATGCTTTAGAGTGGAACTATGGGAAGTTTTCCCCCCACTCCTCCAACCCGCGGACAAGGGCTCGATTCCGCGGGACCGAATTACGAGCCGGAGATCCTGCGTCCCGATCCGGGCTACGTTCCGCAACCGGTGCAACGCCGTTCGCGACCATCCTGGGCGTCCTCCCCGGCGACTTACGCGCTCGTCGCGATCAATTGTCTCGTCTTTCTGGCGATGACATTGAAGGGAGTGAGTCCGGTCAATCCTGCGCCTGAGCAGCTTCTGCATTTTGGAGCGGACAATGCCGGTTCCGTACTGCTGAACGGCGAATGGTGGCGAATTGTGACCGCAATGTTCGTGCACGTCGGGATTCTTCACCTCGCAACGAATATGTGGTGCCTTTGGAATCTGGGTCTTCTTGCCGAGCCGCTCATGGGATCACTCGGTGTGTTTGGGGTCTATCTTCTTACAGGCGCTGCCGGAAACCTGCTTTCAACTCTCTTCAACTGGTTATGGCCAATTCGAGATGCAGCGGGCATAGGGTTCCCTGTGGGTGCAGGGGCGTCGGGGGCCGTGTTTGGGATTGCGGGTGCTCTGATCATCCTGCTCAAGTCGCAGCGACTTCCCGTGCCGCCGATCGAATTGAAGAGACTGCGCAAGTCCGTGATCTATTTCGCGGCCATCAATCTGGTGATCGGCTTTTCCATAAGCGGCGGCACGCGCGTGTTTGGCTCTGGAATAAGCATCGACAACATGGCGCACCTGGGCGGCTTCAGTTGCGGGTTGTTATTTGCAACACCCATGGTGCCGAGGCTCGGTTCTCCCCGTCCTGTCTTCAATTCAAGGCTGCGGATCGCAATCGGGATGATCGTTGGATTGCTGATACTCTTCGCCTTTTACATCGCCAAGCTCGCAGGGTAAGGCACTTCGCTGCCTGATCCATTTGTGCGAGAATTCTTTCAGAACGCCGCTCGTCTCATTCCGCCCCATGGAGGAAGACTATGAAGCGCCGTGAATTCCTGAAGCAAGCCGCAGTAACCGCCGCAGCCGTAGCGTCGACCAGCCATCTCAAAGCTACCGCCAAAACGCCGGCGAATCCTATCGCGCACCGAACCCTCGGCAGCACCGGCGAACAGCTCTCCATCATCGCGTTCGGCGGAATTGTCGTGATGAACGAAGAAACCGGTGCCGCTTCGAACATCGTCGCGGAGGCCGTCGACCGCGGAGTCAATTACTTCGACGTCGCTCCAAGCTATGGCAACGCGCAGGAGCGACTCGGCCCGGCGCTGGCGCCCTATCGCAAAAACTGCTTCCTTGCCTGCAAAACCGACGGTCGCATGAAGGACGACTCGCGTGCAGATCTGGAGCAGTCGCTGCGGCTGCTCAAGACCGATCACGTCGATCTCTACCAGTTTCATGCGCTGACGAAGATGACAGACCTGGACAAGGTTTTGGGTCCCGGAGGTGCGATCGAGACTTTTGAGGCAGCGAAGAAGGAGGGAAAGATCCGTTACATCGGCTTCTCCGTCCACTCGGCCGAGACGGCTGTGGCGGCGATGGATCGCTACCACTTCGACACCATTCTCTTCCCGCTGAACTGGGTTCTGTTTACGCAGGCAGATTTCGGCCCGCAGATCCTGAAGAAGGCCCAGGAGAAGAAGATGGGCATTCTCGCACTGAAGAGCATGGCGAAGACGGTATGGCCTGCGGATCAGAAACAGAACCATCCGCAGCCGAAGTGCTGGTATCAGCCGGCTGGATTCCCGGACGAGGCATCGCTGGGACTACGCTGGACGCTCAGCCACCCGATCACGGCAGCCATTCCGCCGGGAGACGAGCGCTACTTCCGGCTTGCAATGGATGTAGCCCAGAACTACAAGCCTATCGGGTCGCACGAAGAGCAGGCTCTGCTAGCCGGCGGGAAGGGCGTCGAGCCGATCTTCCACCTCGGAAACGATGTGTAGTAAGCAGACAAAAACTGCCGGCGCCTCCGAATATGGGAGGCCCGTGCGCCGAAACAGTCTGGAACCTGGGCTATCGCGTTGCGGTGGAGGCGAACTTCTTCACCATCGCCAACAGAAGCTTACGATCGCTGTCGTTGAGGTTTGTGGAGTAGCGACGGATCTGTGTCAGGAAACGCAATTCGTCGTCCGTCAGACTCTGAGTATTGATGTGGCCGAGCGAATCGTCGGCGAAGAACTGGGCGATCGGCAAGTCGAGCGCCAAGGCAATCTTTGAAAGTGTATCCAGCGAAGGTACGGTGTGGCCGTTCTCAACACGAGAAAGGTAGCAGCGCAGGAGCCCGGTTTTCTTCTCGATGTCCCCCTGAGACAAGCCCTTCTGAAGCCGATGTGCGCGGATGGTAGTGCCAATCTTCATCACGGTCGATCTTTCCCCCCATTGCCGTGAGCTACTTCCACGGGTAGCTACCGATGAGTTATTGACGTGAGAGTAAACAGGCCAGGGAGAAAAACGCAAGCACAATTCTCCCCGCCAAAACACAAGAGTAATCTTGCCGCCAACAGGAGTTCAGGAGTATCGATTCGAGCGTCGGACTACTTCGACTGTGCGACGCAGGATTCGTACCTTTTTCCGTTGCAACCGTAGCACATTTTCGGCCTGGCATCCGCTACGGTCATGAATTCTCAAAAGCAGGCATGGCACCCGGGTAAACCTTTGTATCCACTGGCTTACCGAGCGCCTCCCTCGACTCCTCAAAGGCCTTGAGCGAGTCTAGCGGAATGCCGAGATCCGACCCGCCGAAGGTGCCCGGCTCTGATGCACGTATCTCCTCAGGGGTGGCCTTGCCGGCTGCCCATGAGCCGTAGTTGTGGCAACGGCCTTGAGTGTCGGCTTAGCATTAGCCAACCATGGGCCTAGCTCCTCCATGCGGCAACTTACGGCCCCAACCCGGTCGCTTCTCAGGCCTTCGCAGCTTTGCAAATGAGTAAACCCGGACCACCACGAAGACCGGCGCGACTAGAGATACTTCACCAGGTATGCCAGGCCTTCAACGGGATTGTCGTTGTACTGCCCGCACGGGGTGAATCCCAACTCGAGATAAAGCCGATGGGCGGCAGCCATTGATTCGGGAACTGTATCGAGGTAAACAGCCTGGCGCCCCGCTTTGACGGCGCGGTCGAGCACAGCGAGCGTGAGAGCCCTTCCCAGTCCCAGACCACGAGCGAAGGAGCGTACCCAAAGCCTCTTCAGCTCCCACGAATTCGGCGCAACACTCAAATCCACCTCACGCCATGCCACGAAACCGGCAGCCTTGCTATCGACACGCGCCATCATGCAGCCACCGCCTTGCTGCTGATAGCTGACGGGCAGCAGTTCCGCCTCCCTTTCAAGCGAGCCGAAACAGAAGCGTGCGACACCGGGCTGGGCAACAACGAAACGCCCGTACTCAAGCAGCAGCTCGCGCGCCTCGGCAATCATCGAAGATGAATCGGCAGCCAGTTCTACGAATTCGATTTCTCGCGATTGGGCTGGGGATGTCGCCATGCCCAAGTCTACGATGGAGTTCAGGCGAGCTTGCAGCCGTAAACTCTGACGGGTATTGGTGCGTCTCATCTAGTACTGGCGCGGAATAAGACGGGAGTTTGGATAAATGGGTCGAGCGGCGGTCCAGAGCGCACTTGTGTTGGGGCTCGTTGTGGCGGCCGGCCTCCCGGCGGGTGCGCAGTCAGCAGGCTCCCCAACGACCGCTCCCACGACACCTCAATCAGGGAACGCAACAGGTGCACAGGCCGACCCTCTTTCCCCGATTGGCGGAGTGCTCCACGGCCATGTGAAGAGCGGCACAACGCCGCTGCCGGGAGTGACCGTTACAGCCCAGAACACGCTAACCGGCAAACGCTACTCAACAACAACAGACATTACGGGCGCATGGTCCATGACCATTCCGCAAAACGGCCGTTATGTCATCCGCACCCAGTTTGCGGCATTTGCGCAGGGAGCACAGGAAGGTGTGCTCAACGCGACCACCCATGACCAGTCTGTTGACTTTCAGCTCGTACTGGCGTCGCGGGCAGCCCAACAGGCGCAGCAGCAGGATGCGCAAACGGAGCAGGTCAGCCAGGCGATTCGCCAACTCGCGGGTAGCGGTGCCCAGAGTCTGAACCTGCTGAATACGCTGACGGCAGGGACCGATACGCAGGCAGGCGTGGCGGGTGCGAGTGGAGCAGCGTTGCCGTCGGTCGCTGGCAACTCGGACTTCAGCGATCAGTCCGTTGCGATTAGCGGGCAGTCGGGCAACGTCAGTCCTCTGGCCGGCGTAGATATGGACCGCCTGCGCGATGCTTTTGAGACAATGCGTGCGCAAAATGGCGGCCAGGATGGCCAGGGTGTGATGGTACTGAATAGCGGAGGCCCAGGTGGAGGCATCTTCGCAATGGGCGGAGGATTCGGGCCAGGCGGATTCGGGGGTCCGGGCGGCCCCGGCGGAGGCATGGGCGGCGGTCGCATGAACTTCCGCAACTTCAATCCCGGTCAGCCGCACGGAGCCATCTTCTGGATGGGCAGCAATTCGGCTCTGAACGCGCAGCCTTACAGCCTGTTTGGCCAGCCGCAGGAACAACCAGCCAGCGGCACGAATCGCTTTGGAATTACGTTCGTGAGCGCGCCGTACCTGCCCGGTCTTACCAAGCCAAGCGGCAAAGACACCGTGTTTCTGACGCTCTCAGGCTCGCGAAATTCAAGTCCTCTGGATGAGTACGCAACGGTTCCCACTGATGCTGAGCGCGCCGGGGATTTTTCCGCCGCAGGGCAGCCGCCAATCTACGACCCCACAACATTCCAGCAATTCATCTCGAACGGCATACCCAACGTCATTCCGGCTTCCCGCATTGACGCGCAAGCGAAAGCGTTGCTGCAGTACTTTGCAGAGCCGAATCTGCCCGGTACAGTGCAGAACTATCACCTTCTAACGACAACACAATCCAACGCGACACAGGCAGGCGTGCGCTATATGCGCAGCCTCGGCGCAAACGCCACTCCGTTCATGGGATTGGGTCGTGGCGGAGGCGGCGGCGGACGCCGAACGCAGCAAAATCAGGGACTGCGGCAGAGCATCAACTTCAACTACAACTGGAGTCACACTGCCTCAGACAATGTGAATCTCTTTCCGCAGCTGGGCGGGAAGAACGCTTCCGACTCGTATTCTCTTCAGGCTGGTTATACGGTCGGATACCACAAAGTAACGAATATTTTTAACATCAGTTGGAATCGCAGCAACAGTCACACGATCAACTTCTTTACCAATGGCTCGGATATCGCGACGGAGATTGGCGTGCTCGGGCCGGGCGACACACCTCTGAACTCAAGCCCCTTGAACTATGGCCTGCCCAGTGTGCAGTTAAGTAACATTTCGGGACTCTCACAGCTGCAACCGAACTTCTCGCTGATGCAAACCATAACTGTCAATGAGACTGTGAGCTGGATCCACGGCAAGCACAATCTCCGCTTCGGAGGCGACTACCGACGCGTCCACAACGACTTCCTCTCGAGCTCGAACGCAACTGGAAGGTTCACGTTTACCGGCCTGTTCACTGAAGACCCTTCCCTCGATCCAAACACGGGTTCCTCGTTTGCCGATTTTCTGTTGGGACTTCCGCAGGAGACCACGCTCAGTTCGTCGATCAACAAAAGCTATCTGCGCGATAACGTGATCGAAGGGTATGCGCAGGACGACTGGCGGCTGTTGCCGCACCTGACGCTCAACTATGGGTTGCGATACGAGTTCTTCGCTCCTTACACGGAGAAATACAGCCGATTGGCGTTTGTAGACACCAATCCCAACGACGCCTTCACTGGTCAGGCACAGGTAACCGCCGGGGGCACTGGCCCGTTTAGCGGGAAATTACCGGACTCGCTCGTCTACCCCTTCTACAAGGCGTTCGCACCTCGTGTGGGTATTGCGTGGCGCCTCGGCAAGCAGACAGTGGTGCGGGCGGGCTTCGGGATGAACTACACGGTGGGCCAATATGCCGGTTTTGCACGAAGCATGGCACACGAGCCGCCCTTTGCCGACGAACAGACCAACCAGGAGAGCGACGCTGAAAATCTTCCTACGTCTGCCTGCGCGCGAGAAACTCCCGTTGGCTGTCTGACCCTTGCGCAGGGATTTCCCGCGCCGGCGACAACCGGCAACTATGCGCTCGATCCGCACTACCACCTTCCCTACGTTGAGGTCTGGAATCTGGACGTGCAGAAGACGCTGCGATGGGGCATCGTGATGAATGTGGGGTATAACGGGTCAAAGGGCAATCACCTCGACATCACCAGCGCGCCGCGCGCTACTCCAAGCAGCCCCAATACGAATCCAACAAACTTGATCTTCAACTACGAGCAGGCTGCGGCATTCTCGAAATTCTCTGCCGGAACTCTCCGCGTGAACAAGCGGCTCTCAAGTGGAATCGCTTTCGGAGCGAACTATCAATATGCGCACTCGATCGATAACGCAGGAGCACTTGGCGGACTCTCCACTGTTGTTGCGCAGAACTGGCAGGACCTGAATGCGGAGGAAGGGAACTCGAGCCTCGACCAGCGTCATAAGGTAGGTGGAACCTACCTGTATGAACTCCCGTTCGGCAAAGACAAGCACTGGCTGACAACTGGGACAAGCTCACATATCTTTGAGGGACTTTCTCTGTCAGGCAATTTCATCTTCGCGACAGGGACGCCGCTCACTCCCAGCTACGCCGCGGCCGTGGCGGACGTTGGGCGAGGCACCGCTGGCACCCTGCGCCCCGATCGCGTTCCGGGAACGTCGCTTACAGCGGGCGGTGGGTCTGCACGCCAGTGGTTCAACACGTCGGCATTCACCGCGCCCGCCGGCATGTATGGCACAGCTTCGCGGAACTCCATTGCAGGCCCGGGTACCATCCAGAACAATATGGCGCTCTCGAAAACGATGCAGTTAGGAGAGACGCGGAGTATGGAAGTTCGCGCAACAATCAACAATGTATTCAACACCGTGCAGTACTCAGGGGTAGATACAAATGTAACTTCGCCGAGCTTCGGCCAGGTAGTCTCAACTGCGCCAATGCGATCGTTTCAATTCACGGCGCGATTCAGATTCTAGGGAAGGGATTCAATGACGGGTTGCATGCAAAGAGTTGCGGCGGCAATGACAGCCTTTGTACTGGCCATGCCGGGAGTGCAGCCCTCGTTGGCGCAAAGCTCGGGACAGGACGCGGGCACGCAGACCGGCGGATTCGTGCTGAAACAAAATGCCGAGCTTGTGCTCACGAATGTTGTGGCACGGGATGCAAAGACTGGCGAACTTGTTCGTGGTCTCACCCAGGGTGACTTCAGTGTCTTCGAGAACGGGAAGCGGCAGGAGATTGCAACTTTCGACTTTCAGAGTGTCGACATGGCGACACCGCTGAATGAAGCAACGATCAGCGGACTCGCCCCGGGAGCAAACGGCAACGGCAATAAGGCCGCGGTTGTTGCACGGCCTGAGGACCTGCGCAATCATCGGCTGATCGTAATGTTTTTCGATCTCACATCCATGCAACCAGAAGATCTCGATCGTTCCGTCAAGGCGGCACGCGAATTCCTGACGAACAAGATGCAGCCGGCCGATTTGGTCGCTCTCGTATCACTTGGAGACACGCTCAAGGTTGACCAGGACTTCACCTCTGACAAGAAAGCTCTTGCCAACGAGGTCGGCATTTACAACGGCACGGAGGGACAGGGCTTCGCCGGCGGAGCCAACGCCAACACGAATCAGGTGGAGGATACTACGGGCTACACACCCGATGAGAGCGAGTACAACGACCTCAACACTGATCGCGAACTGTTTGCCCTGCGAGCTATTTCAAAGTCACTCGAGAAGATCACCGAAAAGAAGTCATTGCTTTACTTTTCCGGAGGCATCTCGCGGGACGGGATTGAGAATCAGGCTTCACTCCGCGCTGCCATCAACTCCGCGGTCCGAGCCAATCTGGCCATCTACAGTGTCGACACGCGCGGCCTGCAGGCTATCTCGCCTCTTGGCGATGCCTCGACCGGGAGTATTCGCGGGTCTGGCGCATTCAACGGTGCGGCACTCTCCAACAACATGAGTTCCAACTTCGCGTCGCAAGAAGTGATGGCCACGCTGAGTTCCGATACCGGCGGCAAGGCCTTCTTCGATTCAAATGACTTTGCGCCCGCGTTCGCACAGGTTCAGCGCGATACTTCCGCTTATTACGCCATTGGCTTCCACTCCTCAAATCCCGTGCGCGACGGAAAGTATCGCAAACTCACAATCAAAGTGAACCGTCCAGGCATCAAACTTGAGTTTCGTCCCGGCTACTATGCTCCGGCAGACTTTCAGCATTCGGGCCGCGAAGACCGCGAGCGAGAGCTTGACGAGCAACTGGCCAGCGATCTGCCCGCGACTGATGTGGCCGTATATCTTGATGCACTCTACTTCCGGCTCGACGAGAACCGATTCTATGTACCGGTTTCGCTTATCGTGCCGGGCTCGCAGATTCCGTTTGTGAAAGGCGGCGACAAAGACAAGGCCACGCTGGACATCATTGGCGAAGTCCTTGACGAGGTTAAGCGGCCCATTGGCAACGCGCGCGAAACGGTAAAGCTGAACCTTGATCCGTCGCTGCAGGCACGCCAGCGGAATATTCAATACACGACCAGTTTCAATTTGCCTCCGGGCAAGTACCACCTGAAGTTTGTTGTCCGTGAGAACCAGACCGGCCGCATGGGCTCATTCGAAGCAGACATCAATCTGCCTGAGATGAAGAAGCAGCCGCTGAAGATGAGCTCCATCGTGCTAGCGTCACTCCGCCAACCGACCAGGAAAACTTCCCCCCTGGTGCGCGACGGCCAGGAGTACGTTCCGAATATCAGTCATGTCTTCCGCCGAAATCAGCATCTCTACTTGCTCTACGAGGTCTATGGGCCCTCACGCGATAAGGTCTCCCAGAACCAGCCGAAGGGCGCCAAGCCGGGAATCGATATCCTGAGCAGCCTTCAGCTCATGCAAGGCGCTACGAAGGTGTATGAAACGCCCCTGGTGCAGGCCAAAGCCGTGAACGTGGAGGGGCGCGACGCGGTCGCCATCGAACTCGATGTCCCGCTGACAGATCTCAAGCCCGGTCAATACCTCTGCCAGCTCAACGTCATTGATGATGTGGGCGGCAGCTTTGCATTTCCCCGCTTTGCCGTGCTGGTCCGTGAACCAGTCGCTGCTGCAGCGGGTAACACGCCAACAGCCGCAAGCGGATCGGGCGGAGCCGCCGCAGGCCAGGAGTAACGAGGCGGGCACTCCGCGACTCCTCATCGCTCTGCGTATTCTTTTTCCGCTTATTCTGGTTCCGCGTATCCTGATGCGTGAGGGACGGTATGAAGGGCGACGAAACAGGCAAGGTCGTGGTAATCACGGGAGCCACCGGAGGGCCCGGTGCCGCGGTTGCCAAAGCGCTTTCGGGGGCCGGGTTTTCGCTTGTGTTGAGCGCCCCATCAATGGAGAAGCTCACCTCTCTTGCCTCTCAACTGGACGGTCCTTGCACGGTAGTGGCCGGGAGTCTGACTGATGAATCGCTCCCCGATACTCTGCTATACGCAGCGCTCGACAGGTTTGGCCGTTGCGATATATGCATCAACAACGGCGCGTTGTTTGAAGCCGGCATTATCGAGACCGTCGATATCGAGCGTCTGATCAGCATGGTAAAGGTGAATGTCGAGGGCGCGGTTCGCATTGCTTATGTTTTTATGAAGCACTTTGTCTCGGAAGGCTTAGGGCACCTTGTCAATGTCTCCCATGGTGTGGGCAGCACGGCACGCCCCACAGCCTTTGCCGCGACCCAATCTGCGATCGAGATACTGTCTGACGCGCTGGCCACTGAGCTGGACGGAACCGACGTGCACGTCACGTCGATCAAGCCGGGTCTCGTTAAGACTGGTCTTCACGCCCGATGGGAGATTGCAGCGGATAGCAATCCTGGAGCTGCTGATTCTCTGGAGCCGGAGGATTTTGCTCGCGTGGTGTTGTTCATTCTTGGGGCTGCACCAAGCTCCCCCGAGGCACCAGAGACTGAAGGGAAGCTTATAGAAGCTGTTCCGGAAATTCTAAGCCCCGAGCCGGATCAACGCTGCGAGCCTTCTGGAGAGATGAGCACCCCAGCAACAGACCAGGTTGCCGAAGGCTAAGAGCCCCGACTGAATCACTTACCCTTGCCGATTTCTGTCCTCTGCGCTTCCTCGATACGGACAATGCCTGCATCCTGAGCCGCAACAGGTTCCGCGCTTCAAGAGGTAGGAGGCAGTAAAGACGATGTACTCGCCATCGTAGTAATAGTCTTCCGGTTCGAGAGAAGGCGGGGAAGCGGGATTCTGTTGGTCCATCGGTCGTCTCGGTACGATTCGCAACCATGCTGCAACGATTGCGTTCGTTCGATCTTACCGCGGGATAAGACGCGGTTAAAATTAAAGCATGACACTGACCGCGCAGGATCGTGCCCGCCGCATCAAGATCATTCTTTTCGACGTGGATGGCGTCCTCACCGACGGCACAATCTGGCTGGTGCCCGCTCCCAGCCCGTCGTCGAGCAGCCCTGAGACCCAGAGCCATCTCTCGAAACTCGATGGCCAGATTGGATTCGGCGTTCACTCCGCGACCATGATGGAAGCGAAAGGGTACAGCGCTCACGACGGCACGGCCATCTCTCTGGCGCGTCTGGGAGGCATGAAGTGCGGTGTCATCACCAAACGCATCAGTGAAACGGTGGCAACGCGCGCCCGCGATCTCAAGCTTGAGTTCGTCTACATGGGGCAGGCCTTCAAAATGCAGGCCGTCCGCGAAATTATCGAGAAGGAAGGGGTCACACTCGAAGAGATCGCATTTGTCGGCGATGACGTAATCGATCTCCCGGTCATGCGTGAATGCGGACTTGCAGTTGCCGTTGCGAATGCGCGCGAGCAGGTCAAGGCCGAAGCGCACTACGTAACTCCGAATTCAGGCGGCTACGGAGCCGGACGCGATGCGGTCGAATTCATCCTCGAAGCCAAGGGACTCCTTCAAAAGGTCATCGACGAATACATTGACGAGCGCAATCCCATCTCACCCGCAATGGATATCGGTCGCGGTAGAAGCTGATTTTGCTATTCCTCTCAGACGCCGAACATAATCCGCTGGCTGAACTTGGGCGTGCGGGCATCCATCTCCCGGCGTCGGTGCATCTCATTGGATAGAAACAGATAAGCAATGAGCACCGTGATCGCCTTAATCGAGTCATTGCCGCCGATCCTCAGGGCCGGTCTGGCCGTAGCAATTGCGGAATCTGCCCAATTGAAAGAGGTCCATAGAGCATGAAATCCGCCCCCGGGAAGAGAGTGCTGTTCGTCGATGATGAACCCTGCATGCGTGAGATTATGGCCGTGCTGTTGAATGAGGAAGGCTATGACGTCTCGACGGCAAGCGACGGGCTTGATGCTCTTTCTCAGCTTCGAGTGTCAACTCCAGACCTGATCATCTCTGACATCAACATGCCGCGCATGTCAGGGCTTGAACTCCTGTCTGTGGTTCGTCGCCGCTTTCCCGCGATTCCGGTGATTGCAATCAGCGAGTCTTATGACATCAGCGGCGGTGTTCCTCCTGAAGTGATGGCAGACGCCTTTTATCCAAAGGCCAGGTGCAAACCCGATGAATTGATGCGCAGTGTGGCTCATCTGCTTGGTGCCCCGGTCGCGCGGCCTGCGAACTATCGTCCGGTTCAGCAGCCAGCAGTGCAGTTGGCTCGCTTTGTGAATGATTCGAGCGGCCACGATTCACTCATGCTGACATGTTCAGATTGTCTTCGCGCATTTTCCCTAAGCGCGACCTCCGATGCCCCGGGTATTCAGGAGGCTCAGTGTCCGTTCTGCGCTACGCAAGTGAGTTTTATGACCCATGTCTCGCTTGAGCGGGCGTCTCGAACGATACTTGACGTGTGCGCGGCTTCGAACCCGTCGCCTGCCTGATCGGGGCTCTTCCCAGCGGGAAAAGCATCTGGATGCATTCCTCAGGGCATCCGTGCGCTTGGCCCTTCTCGAAAGAAGTGTATTCTCAAAGGCAATCATGCGCATTTACATTTCCCGAGTCCTCGCGTTAGCCACTCTCGCCTCTCTAGCCACATTCTTGCCTGCGCAACAACCAGCCGCCCCCAATCCTCACGACACAGAAGTGTGGGAACCAGTGCCGGCAGTTGTGACTCCGGGCGCGACGGAAGGGGCACCACCTTCAGATGCAATCGTGCTTTTTGATGGCCTGAACCTCGACGAGTGGGTGTCTGCCCAGGACAAGTCGCCTGCAAAATGGTTTGTCGCTGACGGCGTGATGACAGTCAATAAGGAGCCCGATGTTGGCAACATCGAGACGAAGCGGACCTTCCGGAATTACCAGCTCCATATCGAGTGGAGGATCCCCGCCAACGTTACCGGCAGCGATCAAGCACGCGGCAACAGCGGGGTCTTCCTCGCCTCCACCGGCCCGGGCGACGCCGGCTACGAGCTGCAGATCCTCGATTCCTATAACAACAAGACATACGCCAATGGCCAGGCGGGCAGCATTTACAAGCAGGGAATTCCCCTTGTCAATCCGAATCGCAAGCCGGGCGAATGGCAGACCTACGACGTTGTGTGGACCGCACCGATATTCAACGGCGACGGCTCACTGCAAGCCCCAGCCTACGTTACGGTGTTCTTCAACGGCGTGCTCGTGCAGAACCACTTCGAACTGAAGGGGCAAACCCTTTACATCGGCAAACCGTTCTACAAGAAATACGACAGTGCGCCGATCAAGCTGCAGGCACATGGCGACAAGAGCGAACCCATCAGCTTCAGGAACATCTGGGTGAGGGAACTGAAATAGCCGACTCCGTTTGCGAACGCTTGCATCGTACGACGCAAGCTGGTTGAAAGCCAGGGTGCATTCTCTGTCCAGAGTCACGCGGCTTTCGATTGCGCTGAAGTTGCGCGACATTTGTTGCAGTTGTAACCGATCTTGCGCTCATTCTTGCGGCTCTCCTCATCTATCGCGCCCGCTCCAAAATCGAAATCGAAGGTGTTTCTCTTTTTTCCGGGAGATCGAAGAAGGAGTGCCATGGTCTGGCCATCCCGGACTGAGCCTGATCCTGGTTTGGGCTCAGAGTCCTCAAAAGGGCTGGAAATCGTCGATTCTGCTCTGCGCGGGGAAGCCATCGAATCCGCGGCGAATGGCAACCGTGATATCAATCACTTTGGACTTGACGCTCAGGAAATACGATGAGATCCAGGCGCACATTGGCGGATGCCGAGGTAAAGAAGGAGTCTGTATGAATCTAGGATTTATTGAGAGCAAGACGTACGACGAGATTTCAGTTGGAGACACGGCCACCACAGAGCATGTGTTGACTACAGATGATGCGATGGCCTTCGCCTCGATCTCGGGATTCCACGCCGTCCTGAATTCCGATGAACTGATCAAGCGCGCGGGTGGAGTACCTCCAACCGGGCCAAACATGTGGTGCGCTTCGCTCATCTCCGGTCTTTTCAGCATGAACATACCTGGGCCCGGGTGCACGTTGACGAACGTCTCGCTCTCGTTCCACCACCGTATCCACGTGGGAGATCGCATTCTCGTCAAGGTAAAAGTTATGGCCAAGGACGATTCCACAAAGAGCGTAAATTTCGATTGCGAGGCAATCAGTGGCGACGGTACCCCGATATTTTCGGGTACTGCCCAGCTTCTGGCACCTTCGAAGAAGCAACGCTGGTCCACCCTCCCCGTACCCCAGCTCATCGTGAACAATCCTTATCGTCACTACCTTGGCATGATCGCGCGCGCTACCTCACGTCCGGCCGTTACAACTGCGATTGTCTGGCCTTGCGACGAAGTATCTCTCGGAGGCGCCATCCAGGCGTTTAAAGATAGTTTGATTGTTCCGGTTCTTGTTGGTTCCGAGGGCAAGATCCGCAGTATCGCGGAGAAGATGCAACTTGACTTGGGGAACATTCGGATTGTAGACGTCGCCGAAAGTCGCACTGCAGCAATTCGGGCAGTAGAGTTGGCTCGGAAGGGCGAGGTTCAAATGCTCATGAAGGGCTCGTTGCACACCGATGAGCTCATGAGCGCTGTCGTCTCACGCGAAGGAGGCATGCGCACGGGACGGCGCATCAGTCACGTATTCGCCCTGGATGTGCCCTCGTACCACAAGCCTCTCTTCGTTACAGATGCGGCGATCAATATCCAGCCTGATCTGGAAACCAAGATAGATATTTTGCAGAATGCGATCGACATGATGCGCAATCTTGAAGTCGAAAAGCCGAAGGTAGCAATCCTGTCGGCGGTCGAGTCAGTCAATGCCGCCATTCCATCTACGCTCGATGCTGCCGCCCTTTGCAAGATGGTCGATCGCGGGCAAATCACCGGAGCCATTGTTGACGGTCCGCTCGCGTTTGATAATGCCATCTCAAGCGATGCAGCACGAATCAAGAAGATCAAGTCACCGGTCGCGGGCGATGTGGATCTTCTCCTGGTTCCCAATCTGGAAGCCGGGAATATCCTCTTCAAGCAGCTTCAATACCTGGCCGGAGCACTGGCTGCTGGGGTTGTGGTTGGAGCCAAAGTCCCCATCGTTCTCACCAGTCGCGCCGACGGAGAATTGGCCCGAATGGCAAGCTGCGCCCTCGGCGTTCTGCTCGCGAAACCGGCACCAGTTCTCGCATAGACTTGCGCAAGTCGCGTTGAAAAAGCGATCCACGTCATCGCGGCATGACCAGTCGGTTGCACGAGCAGCGCGGCAATGACTCCATGGCATCAGTCTTCTCAAACAACAACGGCCCAGGCGCATTGCCCGAGCCGTTGCGGTTAGCTGTGAGTTTTGAACTAAGGCTCTCGCGCCGACGCAAATTCCCAAACATTCTCACTCATGCTCCGAAGCCGCGATCACTCGATGGCGTTACCCGGCAAACCGGGCTTCTTGGGTGAAAGTCATCACTCCATTGGAAGAATCGCCGCCCTGCGCATCGGGTCAACGGATACATTGCAACGTGAAACAATGCAGTGGTCCCCTGCGATCTGCATTTCTCGCCGGGGTAACCTCGGGGTCGTTAGCGCTTTACCCTAGGCCACAGTTACCTGACGCTCTGTACTGATGGAAGACTCTCTCTGCATCTTTTGGACTGCCCCCCTTCCACGTACGAGAACAATCTACCCCCGGACCCGCGCGGCGTCAACATCGGCTTCGTTTGGGCCAAGGAACAAAAGTTTGCCTTAATGCAGCGCATTCCTTCCGACTCTCTTCGTCATCTCCCCGACGTGTCACACAGTATCTTCGCCCAGCTTGCGCGCCTGTCAGCAATCGAGTAAGAACGATCTCGATGAGCCAGCAGTTGCAAGAGGGGCAGAATCGCGTGACTCAATAGGCGCAAGTACCTCTGCGGCCTTGCAGCAACGCAGTAAGAGTGAACCGCGCCACCACATCAGTGGGACTGCGGAAGCTCGTCCCATCCTCGTCCATGAGTCTCGAGGGCAAAGGGCTCTACGAAACGAAGACTAACGAATGAAAATCGTCGCCAAGCGGTGGGGGTAAGTTGGTGGATCGGGATCGAACCGATGACCTCTTCCATGCCATGGAGCGACCGTCGCTCATGTTACAGATGGCAAATGGCTTACGCTCCGGCAACACCGGTAAAACCGGCATGCTCGGCTGGAAATCCACAAATCTAACGCAGTGCGGCGAGGCTGCAAAAGAGTTTTGAAGCCTTATCGAGGCATATGTGGTGGCGAAGTAGCGCCGCGCTTGCGGCACAGTCAACCTCGATCTTCAAAGTGTGAAGATCGAAGGACCTAGGAGATATCCGAGAGCGACCGGTCACATCCGTTCTGTATTTGCGTATGCTGAACCCGGATCGTGTCTGTTTTGAGCGCTTCGAATCCCGATCAGGATTCTTCTGTCCGAAGCCACGTGCATGTGGGAGATAAAGATGCTCAGCAGAGAGGTGTCTAGCACGATGGCAAGCAGGTTTCCCGCCAAGGCAAGACTGAGATCGACCGTATTTCTCACCAACTCACGCATCGAATCACCTGCAAAAGACTTGCGCAATTTCGCGTCCGGCCAAGGCATGCGCAACCCTCATTGATCGGATCACGCATGTACCGGCCTAGCTTCTCCGCCGTCCCAGCTTCATATCGGCGGTCGGGGAACTTCGTGAACTGACCTCAATCGAGGAGACTGCCGCACGAGGGTCCGAATCCCGATCGAGAAGTGTCAAAGCGCACCCCCGATTCTGCGCTGCAACCGCTCGGGATGTCGCGCCATGTGCTCTCGAATTCGGCAACATGTGCTAACGCCCGAGTCCGCGCCTCGCAGACTTCCTCGCGCGACCTACGCAGCAGCAGGGCGCAATGCTGGCTCGTGTAGAGTTCGATGATGCAAATCACGTAAACAAGCCGGTCGAAACTGTTTAGTTCCAGAATGCCCGCGGAGTAGTCCGTCGTTCCAACGCAAGCTTGCGAGGACTCGGGGGTGAGGGGAATCGAATCGATCTGTGTGTCTTGGGGCGAATCGAACTCGAATTCTGTCACGATCGCTATTCCATTCCGGATGACGCTGTTCCGGACCCATGCCAGCAGGTTCTCCCTGAGTACGCAAGTGTTCTTCATGCACTCGCGAATGGAACGGATAATGCAATCCTCGGCCCTGTCGGCACCTGCCGTAAGAAGAAATGCCAGGCAAAAGAGATCGTTCATCGCAGCCACGAAGAGCTTCTGCACATCGTCTGCCGTGGCGTATTCGAGCTTCGCTTGTTTGGTTAACAGAGGGGCTGTGCTCATTTCATATATCTCGCAATCTGTAGTGCTCTCAAATCAACGGCCCAAGGTTACGGAAAGCCGGACGATTTCCGGGGATACTTAATTCCAGGTCTGATGCAAGTAACAAGCACTGCTCGGCAGGAATGCCGATCTCGCGTCTGTCTTCCTTCTTGCTTCCACCTTGAACGACAGCGCCAGACGCGATGAACGTGAGGTATGACAGTGGAAGCATGTGCATCGGATTTCCTTCGTGTGCGGTGCTCCGGAGCGCCATCTAGCGTTTTCGGGGCCAGAGGCACTCGAGAAGTCAGCAAGATCGTGTCAGGTTCGACACGGTTCCTGCCATTTCACGGCCAAATGTTGCACCGCGCTTGCCAAACAGAGGAGTAACTATCTTGTTCGCTATCAGCAGCCGGAATGGAGCCTTGTTGCCGCATTTGCGTCATCTGCTGCAATGGCGGCGGCAGAACTTGCCCTCTCTCACGTGTGTGCCGGAGCTGATGCCCAGGCAGGAGGCCGAGACTCGCTGCGGTGAGGACTGCGGCGACTCGGTCGGGACTTTGCTGTGACAGACCGCCTCAATGCTCACACAGAGAGCGGTTCGGAGGGTTTTGTCCTCAGCTGGCACGGTGTTTTCATCGTCCGACGCACTTGCCGCGCTCGCGGCAAGTGCCGCAACAGCGGCAGCACCTTCCAGATCAGACGGCGTCGAGAATCTTTGCATCTGCTTTGGATTCAGCCGCTCTCTGTCTCCATGACGATTGGCCGAACGCGTGCAACGTACACGGGCATGTTGCGAATCACCTTGCCATCAGCGAACGGTTCAGGAATCGTCGTTCTCGAAGGAAGATTGGCCGGTCTATGGGCGCAAGAATTTCTGCGCGTCGTTCGAGAGGCGAATCAAGGCCCGGGAACCATCTTCGATTTGCACGAAGTCTTCTATGTCGATTCAAGCGGCGAGAAGGCGTTGCGAATCTTGAGTCGGGTTGGTGCGAGGTTTGCCACTGACTCGGCATATGGAAAGGACCTCTGTAAGCGACTGAGGCTGCGTAGGATTGCCGCCCCGGAACTGCGCGACAGCCAGCACGGAGTGGAAGGCGATGCCCACAGTGGCGGATGTATTCCGAATGCCACGAAAAGCAATCAATCAGGTGCTGATGTCTCAGGGCAGCAGCACTCGGGCTGCAGAGAGTGAGGGATCGAATGCTTATCGAAGAACTGCTGGCGCTTCCGGTTGGCACGCCGGTGATGGGAGAGTTGCAGATCACAAGGACTGTTCCAGGTGTTGTGGAATCCATGAAAGACGGCCCCCGCTTTATTCGATGGACCGACGGTTATGTCACGTTTCCGTTCGGTTGGATACGAGACTACGACGAATACGTTGCGGCGCGAACGGAGGTCCAGCCCAGTCGATGTACGCGCATTCATCTTGGATATGACGGTGAGAACGAAGCAGATGAATCAACAATGAACCGGGAACTGGAGCAGGCGATATCAACATGACGCAAGTGCATACACAAAACGGAAGCGGCTGGATGGTGCGAGCACTTCCTACGGCATTCCTGGCCATGATATTCACCGTGATCTCGCTGATGCATACGGCTGCAGTTGCCGCACAGAGCGGCTCAATGCCTGGAACGATCAAGGGTCAAGTATTGGTCGCGGACTCAACTGGGAGCGCCTACGTCCCGGGAACGCTGCTTGTTCTGAACGGTCCAGAGAACCTCAAAGCAGAATCAGACGCAAATGGACAGTTCAACTTTTCCTCGGTCCCCCCGGGCAATTACACGATTGAAGCGAATGCTCCCGGACTTGAGGGGCAGCTGTCGGTCACTCTCGATCCCGGTCAGGTCGCCGAAGTATCGGTGAAGCTTGAACTCGCCGCGACAACCTCGTCGGTTACGGTCAGTGCCAATGCCCCAGACGCAGATATCACCACGGCGACCCAGACGGTCAAAGAAGAAACCATAGCCGACGCGCCCAATTCAGACCAACGATTCGAGACCTTGCTTCCTCTTGTTCCCGGTGTCGTGAGAGGTCCGGATGGAAAGATCAATATGAAGGGCGCTCGCAATACTCAGAGTGGGGCCCTCGTCAACAGCGCAAACGTTACGGATCCAGCTTCGGGCGGACCAGCAATCAACCTGCCAATCGACGTGGTTTCGTCCGTCCAGGTAGTTTCGGATCCGTTTGATCCGCAGTACGGCAGATTTACCGGAGCGCTCTCTAAAGTAGAGACGAAGACAGGAGATTACGAAAAGCCGCATTTCTCGATTCAGAATGTGGTCCCCCGCTGGCGTGACCGCGGCGGCACAATCGCGGGACTGGGCGCGGCTACGCCAAGGCTGACCTTCACCGGTCCGCTGGTGCCGCACCGGGTCGCGATTACACAGTCATTCGAATACCGGTTTATCAGGACGCCTGTAAACAGTCTCCCTGCGCTTCAACGAGACACCAAGCTGGAAGGCTTCAATTCATACACGCAGGCGGATATCGCTGCAACCTCGAAGCAGACGGCCACAGTCTCCCTCACTATCTATCCGCAGAAACTGGATTACATGGGCTTGAATACGTTCACGCCGCAACCGTCCACGACGGACTTCAAGCAGCGTGGTTATCAGGTATACGCACAGCATAGATACTTTCCGAGTACACAAACCGCCTTAATTTCGCAGTTTAGTTACAAGACGTACGACGTCGATACTAACGCGCAGAGTGACGATGCTTTCCAGTTGCTCATTGACACGACTGAAGGAGGCTTTTTCAATCGGCAACACCGGAGAACATCGCGCTATGAGTCTGTAGAGAGCTACCAATTCGCACCACGAAAGTACCTCGGCACGCACCAGTTCAAGACAGGATGGGATTACTCTCACTCTGAGCTGCGTGGAATTGAAACATTTCGTCCCGTAGAGCTTGTTGGAACCTCGGGCACTGTGATCGAACAGATCAAGTTCTCTCCCGCGTCCTGGTTCGAGCGTGATCAGAACGAAACGGCATTTTATCTTGCCGATCAATGGACAGTCTTTTCCCGGCTATCGTTCGATTACGGCATTCGGCTTGACAGCGACACGATTACGAGTTCTACGCATGTCGCACCTCGGGCCGGCGTCTTGCTGTCGCTAACCAGCGACGGCAAGACGCTTCTCAAGGGCGGGGCGGGCATCTTTTACGATCGCGTACCGCTTTTGCTGCCGGCATTCCCGAACTTTCCAAACCGAACGGTAACGCTTTTTGACAGAACTGGCGATGTTTTGAGTTCGACGGCGTTCGTCAACCGGACCGTCGGCTCTCTCGAAAATCCGCGAAGCACTGCATGGAACGTCGAGCTTGATCGGCAGGTTACAACACAATTTGCCGTCCGCATCGCATATGAAAACCGCAACACGGCACGGGATTTCGTGGTGTCGCAAACCAGCGCACCGGAATCCAGCGTGATCTCCCTGTCAAATGCGGGCAGCGACTCCTACCGGGAATTTCAGATAGCCGGCAGATATCAGCTCCCGCGCATGACTTTGAACGGCTCCTATGTTCACTCTCGCGCCCATGGAGACCTCAACGATCCGTTTCTCTTCTTTGGCAACTACCCACAGGCAGTGATTCAGCCCAATCAGAAGGGTCGTCTGCTCTTCGACGCTCCTAACCGAGAGCTCTTCTGGGCTGACATGAAGGGGCCGTGGAAACTCACCATAGCTCCCGTTTACGACATCCACACCGGTTTCCCTTACTCGGTACAAAACGAGTATCGCGAATATGTTGGGCCGCGCAGTTCGAAGCGCTTTCCGACGTTCTCATCTGCGGACCTGCAGATTACAAGGCCCTTCACGATGCACGTTGGGGATCGCGACTTTAGAGTGCGCGCCGGCGGCGCCGTTGCCAACGTGTTCAATCATGACAATCCACGTGATGTTCAGAATGACCTCGATAGTTCCAGTTACGGCTCTTTCTACAACGACGCGTGGAGAGAATTTCGCGGCAAATTAGTGTTCGAGTTTTGACTATGAGATTTCATCCAATTGTTCTTTCAACATTGATATACGCAGCTGGATCCATGCAGCCCCTGTACGGCCAGCAAGCCAAGACCGCTGACGAAGTAGTCGCCACAATGCTAGCTCGCGATGGCGTTCGGGAGTCGGTAAGCGGCGGGTACATCGGGGACCGGGAATACGTCCTTGAAAACCGTACATTCCAGAAGCGGGCAGAGATGCTAGTCCGAGTCAACTGCGACCCGAACGGGATCAAGCATTTTGAAGTGTTGTCTGAGGATGGATGGAAACCAGCCAACAAGCGTGTTCTTAGAGAGATGCTTGCGACGGAATCGGATATTTCGCATCCGGACACGCGCACGAGGTCCCGCATCACCACAGACAATTACACATTTCGATTGATTGAAGCGGGTTCCCTTGACGGACGAACCGCATATGTCATCGATGTAGTCCCCAAGCGACAAGACAAGGCCCTATTTCGCGGCCGGATCTGGGTGGATGCGGAAGACTATGCCCTTGCTCGTGCGGAGGGGGAGCCGGCAAAGAATCCGTCGTTCTGGACGCGGAAGGTGCATTTTGTGCAGCAGTACCAGAAAAACGGATCCTTTTGGTTTCCAGTAATGACGACAAGCGTAACTGATGCACGTATGTTCGGTGCGACCGATGTAAACATACGCTATTTCGATTACAAGCCGGTCTCGGCCGCACCGACCGGCCTCCCAAATTTCTCATCGATGGAGGCAAATAATGACAGACACTAAGCTCGCTCTAATTCTCGCGGCGGGCAATGGATCCCGCATTGCAGCTCGGGCCGGAGAGTTGCCCAAACCGCTCGTAAACATGAATGGGAAGCCGCTTCTCGAGCACGTGATGACTGGCGCCCGGCAGGCAGGGATCGAGAGATTCGTAATCGTCATTGGCTACCGGGGACACGTAATCAAGCAGTGGTATGAAAGTCACCCGTTCGACGGAGTCCAGGTGACCTGGGTGGCAAATCCTGATTACAAAAAGGCCAACGGCATTTCGGTTCTGCGTGCAAGGAAAGCAATTCACGAGAACTTCCTGTTGCTGATGGCAGATCATCTCTTTGAACCCGAAACGGCCAGGTCGCTCTTGAGTCAGCCACTTGGCTTGGATGAGGTTACCCTGGGGGTCGATACGAACATCTGCCGCGTATTTGATCTCGACGATGCGACAAAGGTGAGACTCGACCAGGATCGCGTCGTTGAAATCGGTAAATCCCTCAGGAACTACAACGCCCTGGATACCGGAATGTTTCACTGCAGCCCCGCACTCTTTGGCTGGCTTGAAACGGCTGCGATCAACGGCGATTGTTCCTTGTCGGACGGACTACGGCTGATGGCGCAGAACGGCACCTTCAAGGGATTCGATATCGGCGACGCACAGTGGCAGGACGTAGACACGCCGGCAGCTCTGGATTACGCCCAACACATCATCGCTCCGCAGATTCATCGCTCACCCGGGATCGCGAGGCCTGCTTATGTCTGATCGCCCGCGAGGGATGAAGGTCCTCCTACGCCTTGCACCGTTGCTGGGAGTGGGCTTGCTCGCCTACCTGTTGACAACGGTGAGATTGAGCGCCCTGGTGGTAAATGCAAAGACAATTGGCTGGGGAATGCTTGTCGTTATTGCACTGGGAGGGGTCTCGCACGTCATCAAGACCTGGGCATGGCGACTCACTCTGTTGGGTGAGTCTCGCAAAGTCTCCTTTGGGCGAACCCTAGGTCTACGGTTGGTTTCCGAAGCAATCGGACAGTTCGGCTTTGTCGGAATGCTTGGCGGAGAAGCGGCGCGAGTGTCGTTATTGGGCTCTGGAGTTTCTGTCGCCGGCGCCATAAGCTCCGTGGCACTGGACCGCACCCTCTTCATTCTCGCAGGTGCTGTAGTTACCTTAGTCGGCGTTGTCGGGCTCCTTTTCGCAATTTCGGTTTCCCATGCGGTTCACATTTACTTAGCGGCGCTGGTGGTAGGAATATTGTTGCTTTTGTTTGCCGGGGCGATTGCCATCCTCCGAAAGTGGCCGGTATTCTCCGGGCCCGCCCGCGCAGCCGCTTGCATTCCATGGTTCCGGAACTGGATTCTCAGCAAAGAGACGACTCTCAAAGCGGCGGAGCAGCGGATCGTCGACTTTTACCACGAGGCGCCAGGAGCGTTCTGGTGCAGCCTGCTGCTTAACTTCTTCTGTCACCTTCTGGCAATCATGGAAGTCTACCTGATCATCAGGATGCTTGGAGCCCCCGCGACATTGCTTGGCGCGCTCATTCTGGAGTCGCTGACGAAGCTGATCAATGTGGCCGGATCTGTCAATCCAGGCAATGTGGGTACGTACGAGGGCGGAAACATGGTCATCGGCCGGCTTGTCCGGCTGACCGGAACCCAGGGACTGATACTGGCGCTATGTCGCCGGCTCCGTGGGCTTTTCTGGTCCATCATTGGCGGAATCTGCCTCCTCTGGTTTTCAAGAAAGCAGAAACCTGTCGCCATCATTCCTAAGCCGAAAACTGATGACAGCAAGACGACAGAGCCAGCTGAACCTTTGCGTCAGACGCTCACACCACCCAGTACCGCATTTATCCTCGCCCATGATCTTCATGAGGGGCAATTCGAACCTGCTACGGCCAGCGTGGCAACTCTTCCGGTCATCCTCCGTGCAATTCTGAGTGTTCACAAACACTCCATTCGGACGATTTTGGTGCTCAATCCCGGCACCGGTCCGAAGATCCGAAGGGTTCTTATCGCCACCGGTCGCTTGCCGGCGGACATCGAATGGATGGAGGTTTCTGCGGCCGCCACTCTCTCCGAGATTTTGCGCGTGGCTGATGTGAGGGTTGGCAGAGTCGAATTCATCAGGGGAACCTGCAGCTATCGCCCAAATCTCTTTCAAATGCTTCACGAATCGGGTGGAGAAGCCGGAGCAATCGAGCTTGTAGACTCAGGGAAGCCAATAGGCCTTATCGCCCTCGGGCGCGAGATGGCCGAGAAACTCGCTGCAGAGCGCGAAACGAAGATCGTCAATGAAATGGATCTCCACGATTGGATTGCTGAGCATGTGGAGGTCGCGGCACCAGGCTCCTATCCATATATAGAGGTGGATGAAGAATCATGGCAAGCAATCACGCAGCCCGAGGATCTTCAAGCTGCGGAATGCAAGCTGGATCAATGGCTCGTAAAACCGACCGACGGGATCTTTGCCCGGATGAATCGCCGTGTGTCGATCCCGATCAGCAGGCAGCTGATCAAGTTCGCAATCACTCCGAACATGGTGAGCTTATTCACACTTGCGTTGAGCATTGCGGCCGCCGGGTTTTTCGCCTCGGGAGGTTACTGGAACTGCCTTGCCGGTGCGGTGCTGGGAGTGGGGGGAGCATCCTGGACGGGTGCGATGGAGAGGTTGCCCGGCTTAAGCTGCAAGCATCTGATTTCGGGTGCTGGTTGGATACGATTTGCGACTATACCTACTACTTCGTCACATTCGCCGGGATCATCGTCGGAGTGGCGCGCAGTACCTGCGACCCCAAAATCATCGGATGGGGAATCGCGATCTTCGCGGGAGCCTTGCTTACCTTCATCTCCGCAGCAATCGGACGAAAACGGATGTCGGGGAATCGGCCTGAGCAGTACCTTCTGGTCTGGCAGAAGCATGCAGAGAGCCGGTCGGCGGGAAAGCTGCTTAGGATGGCTCGGCAAACAGAATTCATCGTGCGGCGATGCTTCCTGCCGTATTTTCTGTTGGCCTTGGCAGTTCTGAACCTGATGCATGCGCTTGTTTACATGGCAGCATTCGGTGCAAATGTGGCCTGGATTGTTTCACTGCGTTCACTTATCAGTTTTTCTGGACGGAGCAAGTTCGCCGGTGAGGGGCTCGCATCATCTGGACCGAACCGAAGGCCTGCGATGGCGAAGGCGTGAGCTGCCGTCGTTTGATGCAAAAGACAACAAATGATTGAATTGGAGAAGGGTTCATTTTCGATGGAGCCATTTCCACATGAGTGGCCTGAGCCGATTCGGCTGGTTAGCTGGAACGTGAATCGTGGTCTTTGCTTAACTGAGATTATCGAGTTTCTGGCAGCATCGTCAGCAGACCTGATCCTGTTGCAGGAGACAGATGTGAATGCGCGTCGAACGCGCTATCTCAACGTGCCCCGAAAGATCGCCGAAGCTCTCAAGATGAGCTACGTTTTCGGACACGAGTTCGAGGAGTTGGGACAGGGAAGCCGCGTCTGCGCCGCATTTCATGGGCAGACGACGTTATCCCGATTCCCGATCTCGAATCCTCGCATTCTCCGGTTCCGGCGTCAATCGACGTTTTGGCGGCCGCGATGGTTCATTCCTCGGTTGCAGGCTTTCCAAAGACGGCTCGGAGCAAGAATGGCACTTATTTGCGAGATTTCGATTCAGGGCCGGACGATGGTTGTCTACAATGCGCACCTTGAGAGCCGCGGGAGCGACGAACTTCGGTATAGCCAGCTTTCTGAGATGCTCGGTGAGATGGAGAGTAATTCCGGAAAGGCGCATGTGATTGTGGCCGGCGACTTGAATTTCAACATCTCACGGGGTCCGGCAGCGTCACTCATCTCGGGCACGCAGTTGAACAGCCCGTTTGCCCGACTTGCGGAAAAGAAAACTGCACGGGTTCGCGGGCATGCAAGATGCGCGGCGATCGATTGGATATTGACGGACAAAACACTACGCACGTCAGGCCCTGAGATTCACGACTCAGTTTGCGCCTCGGATCATTTTCCGCTTAGTTTGGAGATTTACATGAAGGGCGCGAGGGGCGAAGTTGACCCTATGGTTTTCTATTGACGAGCGCAAGCGGGAAGAAGGCTTGGAGTCTTGGAATTTCCCCGACGCTACCCGCAATCCTGAGCAAGAAGTCATTCGACAGGAACTACTGCAAGTTCTTAATAGAGGCATCACCCGGCAATGCGAGAGACACCAGCTTGTCATGCAAGCATGTGTCTTCGACGAGCAGCCGACCCCGAAGCTGCACGACCGCTCGGATTGACCACTGGATCAACGAAATCCCATCTGTATCGTCCCGCGGCGCGGCCTCACGGCCTCGCTTGACAAAGGGGGGCGTGAAAAGACGCGCTCGCAGCAGATAGCGGCGCGTTGAATCACATGCTTCGAGAACAGCGATTATCAAACCCCAAACTACATCGGCGGCAGGTGCTCCATTGAATAGCTTAGATCTCTAATCCGCAGCCACCTGCCGCGGTGACCGCAGTGGAGCAGACGCTGAGCACTGGGCAGGTCGCCTTGCACACGATCTCATAGGCATGAGACACGGAGGGGCCACCGTACAGAGAGCGATTGCGGTCCAGTCCCAAGACGATCAGATCTTCTCTATTCTGTCTTGCGAAATCGAGAACTGCACGGGATGGCTTTCCGGGAATCAGGTGGTCGTGGATCGAAGGACACCCAACCGGCTTTGCGATGTCTTCTATTGCGCGGCCAAACTCCTCCATCAAGTACCGGCAATTGGAGTTCCCTGATGAGCAGACATGCAAAACGTCGATCTCGGCATTCCACGTTCTTGCTGCGGTCAAAACATAGGGAATAGCGGCTCTAGACGCTTTGGAGAGATCGGTAGCGAAGAGCACCCGATTGAGAAGAAGCTGTCTGCTCGCGCCGCGGCACCCAGGACCAACGGTAAGAATTGGACAGGAGACATAACGGCTGATCTCCTGTGCAATCGAACCAGAGAGGAACCTCGAGATACCGCTTCGTCCACGAGTTCCGAGCACCAGTAAATCGATGCGATGATCCTGAATGAAGTCTCCGAAGACCTCTGAGATTTCGCCATCTATGTTCCAGCAGTGAATCCCAGTGCTTTCGAGCTCATGTACCGCCCGGAGACGGGCTATCAGGTCATCGCAATCGCGCTGTGCCAACGCGTCAAGCTCGACCATCATGTCCGGGACCAGAGCGAATTCGGAACGACGGACCGCATGCAGAAAATGAACGACTGCTCCGAACTGACGAGCTACGAACAGGGCGTGCCGCGTTGCGCGATCGGACCAGGTCGAAAAATCAGTTGCAATCGCGATGTTGCGAACGAGGACATCAGAAGATGGACGAACACTCACAACTCTGCATTCCTTTCCGGCTAGGTATCGCTGTCAATCAGACAACTCTCTGGCATCGTGGTATTCAGATCAATTGCAGATTGGCAATTCGCAAAGTACTCCATCGTCGAAAGCGGAATCCAATTCTCATCCTGTTATCGAGTTCCCGCTGCTGGAGAAGTGGTCGAGGATCAGGTTGCGTTGTGATTCGATAGGACTGATAGTCGATGGACATGGTTGCTGTCCCACCGATGCGGACCTTGGTTTCACTTCGATTCTGTTCCGGTAACCAGAAACCATTCGTCATCCCGTTTGTATGGTGAATTAGCGTACGTGAGATCCAGAATGAAGGGTTCTTGGCGGGTTGGACCTCCATCTTTGCAACTGCGAACCCAGCGGCATCGACCCATATCTTTCCCTTGTAGAGAAATTTGCTTGGCGAGATCGGTTCCACGCTGAGGACGTATGCCGGGCGGTCACCCACCCGATCCGTTCCAACAAACTGGAACTGATAGTTCGCTGAGTTGAGCGCGGTCGAGGACTTGTCCAAGGATGCTTCTCTCTCGCTGTCGAGAGCGCGCTTCAGAACCTTGTCGCAGAGCATGCCTGAACCATTCTGCGAGATGATCCGGAAACTCTTTCCCGAAGAGGCGTCATAACTGACCTCCACATCCATGTTTGCTGTTATGGTCCGCGTAAATCCTCGATAGACGACTGAATAATGACGCAGTCCCTCATAGCTTTGCAAAGTTCTCGCCTGTTGTTGGTCGTGCCGTTTCATCTGCTCAACGATCTGCGCTGTCGTCGGGATCGGCGTCGACGTCTCTGTCCCGGCTCCCGCCTGCGAAAGAGCGGAAGGGGCGAACAGAATCGCCGGCAAAGCCCAAATCAGAATTGCCGCTGCTCTCGAGCAGAGTTGGTCGGTCAGTGGCCGAGCACTAATTCCGAACGGTCTACGAATGTACGCTGTTATGGGCACCATCATCTTTTCCTGCTCATAGCTTGTTACCCCTAGAATTTCTAGTGTGAATCACTTATGCTGCTGGTGTTCTTGGCCGCTTTCGGTGTGAATCTGGGCAGGATGAATTCCTGCGCAATGCCGCTGAGCATACGCTCGGCGGTACCGATCGCGAATGTGCCAAACACCAGGCCTACGCCTCGATTCGATTGAGGATAGTAGGTGTTCGCCAACGCGCTGGATGCCAGGTCCCCACCAAGGCTCGAATAGTTGGGTTGTAGCCTCCCGTTGTCTCCTCTGCAGATGAATGGGCTGAACATCGCATGTCTCAACCGTGAGTTCGTGGTGCCCGTACCCTGGTAGAAATACCTTGGGTCCTGATGCAGCAGGGACGGAAGTATGGCGCCCCCTATCAGAATGTCGCTCGCGCCCTGCGCCGCTTCTGTTCCGAAGCGCTGGCCGTAGCCCTTGGCCCCCTGCTGGAAATCAGGCCGATTGGCAGCCTGATTGATCCCAGCCATCCCAGCCACGCCAGCGATCGTGATTGGATCGACGGAGACTCTCAACGCGAGCTTGAATTTCAGTTTGGTCGTGAGCGGTACAGCATTCTTTGAGTCGTACACGACATAGAAGTTTGGGACGATGCCAAGAATGCGCTGTTGTTCTTCCAATCGAACCTGTTCGACAGCAAGCTGTTCATTCGAAGCGTAGACGGTAACGGTAGTCCCCTCTCCTTCGATTTTGATTCGAACATCGCTAAGAAAATCGTACTGTCCGGGAGAAAGGATGATGGGCGACGATGTCCAATCTACAAAGCCCTTGGCCCTGACAGTCACGCGATAGGGAGCACCCGGCGTGAGGTTGTTGAAGGCAAATGCAGCGCTGTCGCTTGCGACAACTTCGCGATGATCCTCGGATTGCGGGCCATCGAGTATCACGGTGGCAGCTGGGACCAAATCTCCGTTTAGATCAGTCACGGTGCCACTGATGTTCGCGGGATCAGGATTTGAGGCGGTCTTTGAACTCTCCGGCGCGGTGTCGGTGTCATCGCTTACCATCGGGCCCCCAGCGTTGAGCGATTGGGGTCTGGGTGCGTCTGGAAGCGAGGGCGAGGGCGCCAGCTGCTGCGCATTGAGCCCGTGGGATGAGGCAATCACAGCTGCAACAACGGCCACAATGACTGGGGAAGTGGAGGAACAATTTCATCTGGCCGCCTTGTGCATCAGAGGATTGCTTGCATGCTGATGGATTTTCTTCAGGGCCGTCGTGCTTAACAACGCAAACAGAAGGACGACAGTGACCATGGAAACGGCTAATGGGATGTCAGGCCGCCCCAAATCCAGGACGTTGCAGGCAGCCAGAAACTTGAAAATGTGCGCGATCATAATCACCGTATCGAGACAGAGAACGCACATCGTGCTCAGCACGACGGCTGGTCCCCAACTGTCAGAGGCGCTGTATTTGCGCCAGGAGAGTACGGCGAAGGCGGATGCGTAAACGGTGAGCATCGTAAGCAACTGGGTCACGCTGGTGTGATTAATGGACAAGATCAGCCCGACTGAGGCGGCGGCGAGGCTGAATCGCAAGAAATGTTTAAACCACATCTCAAAGGGACGCCCCGTGACCATCCTGATGCAAACGGCTGTGCCTGCGCCGAGCCCATTGAGACCCAGGAAGACGTGAATAAGTTTGAGTAAGTTGAGCATAACTATCTCCTCTAGGGCCTTTGAACCGCTCGGGTGAGTTTCGGCCGGGATCTGCCCTTCTGTTTGGGAACCTGGCTGTATGGTGTGCTCGCGATGGTGCGTCTCGCCCGCCTTGCGCAAGCCCCCAGCCGCTCAATTGCGGCGAGAAGAGTTTTAGGCGAAACACCGGGCGCGATCCGCTCGGCGTATATGCTGTAATCCGCATTCTTTCCCTCGGGCTCCATCAGCAGGATTTTGGCGCAGGGCCAACGACGGGTGATGTAAGCCGCAAAAACGCGCAATTGCTGAGGTGAGAGTGTGTTGTGAAGAATGACAACGTCGATTTCCGCGGATCCCAACACAACAGAGAGGTCCCAGGTAGATGACGCCACGTAGAGTCGGCACTTGGTGCGCAATACGAGTACATCCCGAACCAGCGCACCGGTATCCTGAGATCCAATGGAGAGTACGTGCAGAGTACTGATCATGCGATTACCTCTGAGTTTCCGAGTTCTGCTGCATTCTCACGAGCATTGATGCGCTCTCGGAATACGCGCCATACTGCGTTCGAACATGCGGGCTCAATCAAGGACCAGTGGCAGTCGATTAGTAACGCGCAGTCGTGAGTTGAGAAGCCCAAGTACCCATGCAGGATGAGTGCGGCTCGTTCGAAGACGTTCAAACTCTCGCTAATATTGATGGCCGTCAGAGATCCGATGGCTTGTCTATCCCACGCCTCCGGGTTGGAGAGTTGCTTACAGATGGCATTACGCATATAGGTCGCGGCGATTCGCTTGATCTCCGCGCTATTTCTCTCTACTGCATCGCGAACCACGCATCGCCTGATCCAAAGGTCGCCCCAGTTCGGGGCCACGTTCGTTGAGCTGTCGGCACGCAACATTGCGGCTGCGACGCAACTCTCGGCGACCAGCGGGTCGCCGACAATGGCCTCTGCCAGCCAGAGCAGGTGCATCATATCGCGATCGAAGATCTGCCTCAGTGCTGTCTGACAGATTGATGCGGACGAGGCGCGTTTCAAACTTGCTGTAGTAGTGGTCCCCATAAACCCCTTTCAGCTAAAGAATCATCGAGCATATAGCGCAAGCGACCATATGGGTCGGTGAGAACTCGAGGTGATGTGATGAGCCAACGACCCCCACACGACTAACTTCACTCTTGCGCAAGATCGCATCTGCAGAATGTGAGACGTTGATCGTCACAACGCATTTGATCGGATGGTTTGGATCAGGTCTCTTCATCGCATTGGTCCTAGTCTTGTGAAGATGTCGCACACGCCTTAATTACTGGCACGTAGGTGGCCATTTGGGGAAATGAGGTAACTTGTTCAGGTTCAAGGAGAATTGCTCACCACAAACAGCTCGAACAAGATAATGTCGAACGCTATGGCGGCACTGCCGCAATAGCGGCAAGGTCGTGATAAGGGTTCGCACAGTAGCGATGATTTGAGAGAGATCGATGATGACACAACTAGCCCGGATCAGGGATTTTGAGCTGGCCTGCAACGTTTTCGGTCGGAATGTAAGATTTGTGAAATAGCAATGGTGGCCGCAGGTGGTTGACCGTGATGCCCCGGCTCCCGAACTCTCTGGACAGCTCCTAGGTGAATATCTTCACAGTCCCCCTTTGCCGCTGAGTAGAGCACTAGCCCAGCGTCTGGACACGCTCACCCACTGCTGAACGATGTTGATAATCCGGCCACCGTCGTTCATGTGATTCAGCGCCGCATTCTGCCGTGATCGCGTCAGCTGCCGAGATGGAGTCAGGCAGATCCTGCCATATTGTTGCCGATATTGCTGAGAAACAAGGGCTTTCATCTGGAAGCCGAATTGCAATCATGTAGGACTGACAAACTCATTGACAAGCGGGACGTAAATTCTCGGAAGCGCACTCGCGAAAACTGCAAGGCTCGCAGCGCCAACGGACAAAATCAGTACCGATTGAAGAGGATTCTCCCCAATGACCAAGCCTACTGAACCTCGACTGCCATATCCGACAACCGACCAATTCTGGCGGGCGCACCTGAACCACGAGCGTCCGGCAGATCTCGCTGTCCGCGAGAATCAGACTGCGCCAAAGTGAGGGCATTCCGGAATGACGTCCCTTCCAGCAAGCAAAGAAATGAAGAGCTCAGTGCCCATTTGGCGGTCACACTTACCTGACTCAAGTGCGAACATTAATGGGATGCCCGAATACTCTCGGGCGTCTGATGACGAATTGCTGGCGGCCGCGAGAAGCTCCGACGGGCGCGCATTCGCCGAACTCTGCCGCAGACCTGCAAATTCAATACAAAAAAGAGTCTTCCGGATGCTCAGAAATCGCGAGGATGCAGAGGATGTGCTTCAGGATGCAATTTACAAGGCCTTTGTGCACCTTCATTGCTTTCGAGGCACATGTAGCTTTTCGGTGTGGTTGACCAGAATCGCGATCAATTCAGCTTTGATGTTGATGCGCAAGAGAAGATCGCGGTCTGAGATATCTTATGATCAGCGAGGCGATCAAGATCAGGAATGGCAAATATGGGAATTCCCGGATCGCTCACCCAATCCGGAACAAATATATGTAAAGCGACAGGCAATCGAACGCATGTCGGTTGCCGTTAATCGGCTTTCGCCGCGTTACCGCGACCTGGTTCAGCAATTCCACGGTACAGAACAATCGCTTCTAGAGACCGCCGAGAAATTGGGAATCAAGCTGGGCACCGCCAAATCACGTTTGCTGCGTGCACGACTGAAAATTCGGTTGAGTTTGGAAAAACAGAGGATTTCGTTCGCCGACGCGTGTCACTGAGCCCGCGAGTGTTGAACCGGCGACCCAGTGCCAAAAGGAGTCGCGTACAACCAGGAAGGGTCGACTGTGTTTTAATCGGTTGATGTTGGCGGTGCTCGAGTTAATTCAAGTTGAGGCCCGCGATCAAATATTGGTCCCCCAACTCGAAACATCGGTCCGTTTAGCCCTACATGGATTCCCAGCTAAGCCCATCAAGGGAGGTTGCCATGAACGACAATAATGACAACTCCTGTTCTGACAGACTCGCTCCGGGTGACGGCGAATCGCCGGCGTGGAGTTCCGCAGATGACCTCTCACGCAACCGGGCGCATGAGTCCCGAGCCGAACAGCGACCGCGGTCCCTGCGCCCCACAGATCTCCAATGTTACGGGCTTGCGGTTCTGTCCGTCGCCATCGCAGTCGGCGCGGCGTTGCTCCTCGAGTCCCTGCATTTCCGGGACGCGGCGGTTCCGTTGCTGCTGTTTGCAGTCGCCATAACCTCCTGGTACAGCCGGACAGGGCCTGCGGTCCTGGCGGTAGTCCTGTCGACAATCAGCTTCTACTGGTATTTCGTGGAGCCGGTGCGCACCCCCTACATCTATCCGTCTCAGATCCCGTACTTCGTTATTTTTGTTGCGTTCGCCTCGCTCATATCATGGTTCGCCACGATTCGGCGCCGCGCCGAGGGATCTCTGCAGGAGCAGGCAGATCTCCTCAATCTGACGCACGACACCATTCTGGTGATGGACAAAGAGGGGGTAATCACTTACTGGAATCGGGGCGCCGAAGAGCGGTATGGGTGGACCTCAATCCAGGCGGTGGGCAGACTCGCTCGCGACCTGCTGAAGACTGTTTTCCCGGCTCCGCTTGAGCACATTAAAGAAGAATTGATACGTACAGGACGCTGGGAAGGCGAGGTTGTGCACACCAAGAAGGACGGAACCCGGGTCGTAGTGGCCAGCCGTTGGTCTCTACAGCGCGACCGGCGTGGCGCTCCGCTCGCAGTCCTGGAGACCAACAGCGACATTACCGAGCGTAAGCGGACCGAAGAAGCTCTCCGCCGGAACGAACGTTATCTGGCCGAAGCGCAGAGGATTACCCATACGGGCAGTTGGGCCGACGATGGCAAGGGCGCCCCGCTGTACTGGTCCAACGAAATTTACCGGGTCTTTGGATTCGATCCGCAGGAGGGTTTACCCACGCGCAAACAGTGGCTCGAGCGAGTCCATCCGGAGGACGTGGACAAATTCCTCCTGGCATTCGACGTGGGCCTCCAGAAGAAAATGGATTCCGAAGTGGAATTCAGGATTGTGCTGCCGGACGGAACCCTCAAATACGTCCATGGAATCGGCCATTTTGTTTTGAATGCCAATGGGGACCCGGTTGAAATCCAGGGCACAGTCGTCGATATCACCGAACACAAACGCGCCGAAGAGGCTCTCCGCCGGAGTGAAGCCTACCTGGCCGAATCGCAGAGGCTGGCCCACACCGGCAGTTGGGCGGACGATGGCACCGTGCGGCCCGTGTACTGGTCTGAAGAACACTACCGCATCTTTGGACTCGATCCGCAGCAGGGCTTGCCGACGCGCGACCTACCGCTGGAGCGAATCCATCCGGACGACCGGGACAAAGTGCTCCAGGCTTTCGAGCGGGTCATCCATCAGAAGGTTGATTCCGAAGCTGAATACAGAATCGTACTTCCGGACGGAACACTTAAATACGCTCATAGCATCGGACATCCCGTATTGAAGGCGAACGGGGATCTGGTTGAAATCGTAGGCACGACGGTCGACATCACCGAACGCAAGCGCACGGAGGAGGCTCTGCGCCGCAGTGAAGCCTACCTGGCCGAATCGCAGAGGCTGACCCACACGGGCAGTTGGGCCGGCGACGGCGCTCACCGGCCGTTGTACTGGTCTGAGGAACACTACCGGATCTTTGGACTCGACCCGCGACAGGGCTTGCCGACCCGAGAGCAACCGCTGGAGCGAATCCATCCGGACGACCGAGAGGCGATGATCCAGTCCTTCGAGACTGGGATCCGAAGGAAGGTTGATGCCGAAGCTGACTACAGGATCGTTTTACCGGATGGAACGATCAAATTTGCCCACGGCATAGGCCACCCAGTTTTGGATGCAAATGGGGAAGTTGTTGAAGTGATGGGCACGACGGTCGATATCACGGAACGCAAACGCGCTGAGGAAGAGCGGGCGCGGTTACACCGGCTCGAAACCGATCTCGCGCACATCAACCGGGTGAGCATCATGGGAGAACTGACCGCCTCGATCGCGCATGAAGTCAACCAGCCGCTTTCGGGCGTGGTGAGCAACGGCAGCGCTTGCCTGCGTTGGCTGGCCGGAGATACGCCGAACATCGAGGAGGCCCGGGAAACCGCCCGCCGCATCGTCCGCGACGGCAAACGAGCCGCTGAAATCATCGGCCGCATTCGAGCCCTGACCAAGAGGACTGCGATGCCTAGAGAAAAGCTAGACCTCAATGAGGCAATCCGGGAAATTCTCCCGCTGGTGGGCGATGAAGCAAAGAAAGAGAGCGTGATGATCCGGACGTGTTTTGCGGATGATGTTTTTCCTGTTCTCGGCGATCGCGTGCAGTTGCAGCAGGTGGTGCTTAATCTGGTTATGAACGGCATCGAAGCGATGAACACCGTAACTGACCGGGCCCGGGAACTTGTGATCACCAGCCGGAACACTGACCCGGACCAGGTGGAGGTCACGGTCGAAGACTCGGGGACAGGTCTCGATCCGGACGCAAGCGCCAGGATTTTTGATGCGTTCTACACCACCAAGGCCGCCGGTATGGGTATGGGACTGTCGATCTGCCGTTCCATTCTTCAGGCCCACGACGGCCGGCTTTGGGCTACGGCAAACCAAGGGCCAGGCACAACGTTCCACTTCACCCTTCCGAAGGAACGAGAAGAGGCAAATGCAGAGCCCGCGCGAGCCTAGAGCAGTGATTGCGATCGTGGACGACGACCCCTCTGTTCGTGAGGGGCTGCACAGTCTGCTGCGGTCTGCGGGATGGAGTGTCGAGGCCTTTGGCTCCGCGCAGGAATTTCTGGCCCGTACCCGGGCCAAGGCGCCAAGTTGCTTGATTTTGGACTTGCAACTCCCCGGCCTGAGCGGCCTCGACCTGCAGAGGCGCATGGCCGAAGTCGATCTGGAGATCCCCATCGTCTTTCTCACCGGCCATGGCGATATCCCAGCTTCAGTGCAGGCAATGAAAGCGGGAGCCATTGAGTTTCTGACGAAGCCGGTTGATGAACGGGACCTCCTGCGGGCAATTCAAGAGGCCATAGACCGCGACCGTCGTACCCGGAAGCAGCACGCCGAGATGCATGATCTGCAGAGTCGGCATGACTCGCTGACCGGGCGTGAGCGGGAAGTGATGCAGCAGGTGATCTCCGGCCTGCTGAACAAGCAAGTCGCGGCAGAGCTGAACATCACTGAATTCACGGTCAAGATTCATCGCGGACAGGTTATGCGCAAGATGCGTGCTGACTCTCTGGCGGACCTGGTGAGGATGGCTGAGAGCCTGGGGATCCACTCGCATAAGCGGTAAGCCCGAAAACAAGATCGACAACTGCACATGCTGTTCGGGGTCCGAAGAGAGCCTCGTGCCGACGGGCTGAAACGCGTAAATCTAGTGCCAAGGTGTAATAGATTTTTTCTGTGCCGGCTGTAATATCCATTTAGTTGGAAGCATCAATGGCACCTCTTGCAGCAGTGGTCGACGATGATATCTCGGTGCGTGAATCGCTCGAGAGCCTGTTCAGGTCCGCGGGCCTGGAGGTGAGATTGTTCGCCTCTGCAGAGGAGTTCTTGAACGCGGCCCATCCCTGCAAGGCAGACTGTCTCATCCTGGACGTTCGCCTGCCGGGCATGAGCGGCATCGACCTCCACCGTCAACTGGTGGCTCGCAGTTGTAAAGTGCCGGCTATATTCATCACGGCACATGGATACGACGACCACACAAGAACGCAAACCCACTCTGACTGGACGGTGGCATGTTTAACCAAGCCATTCAGTGAGGACGAGTTGTTCGACGCCGTCCAGGCAGCGCTGAAGTGGCCGCCGCTAGCGCAAGATGGCATAACCAACGAGGACCTATGAGTGACACTGAAACATTGGTTTACGTAGTGGATGACGATGCGTCCGCGCGAGAAGGAGTGGCTGGTCTGCTTCGCTCCGCGGGACTGAGGGCGAAGACCTTTGCGTCAGGAGAGGAATTCCTTGCCGCTCCGCCGCCCAAAATGCCGAGCTGCCTGGTGCTCGACGTGAATCTCCCCGGGGTGAGCGGGTTCGACGTCCAACAGCATCTGGCGAAAGCCGCTGTCCACGTGCCCATCATCTTCCTCACCGGCCAGGGCGACATCCCCATGACAGTGCGCGCGGTCAAAGCGGGCGCCGTCAATTTTCTGACCAAGCCATTCGACGATGAAGAGCTTTTGGGCGCAATCCAGCAGAGTGCCACGTACTATGAAGAGGGACGTCTGCACCTCGAAACGGAGATACCGTCCGAATACAACTTCGAAGACATGGTCGGCAAAAGCAACGCGCTGCGCAAAGTCCTGGAACAGGTCGCCATCGTTGCGCCGACCGATTCGACGGTTCTTCTGCACGGCGAGACCGGCACCGGCAAGGAACTTGTCGCACGCGCGCTGCACGGCTTCAGCCCTCGAAAGGATCGCAACCTGGTGCGGCTGAATTGCGCTGCCATTCCTGCAGGGCTGGTCGAGAGCGAACTCTTCGGACACGAGAAAGGAGCGTTTACCGGCGCCCTGATCCAGAAGCGTGGGCGTTTCGAACTCGCCGATCACGGCACGCTGTTTCTCGATGAGATTGGCGATATCGGCCTCGACCTGCAGCCCAAGCTCCTGCGCGCATTGCAGGAACAAGAATTCGAACGCCTTGGCAGCACGCGAACCGTCCGCGTCGACGTGCGCCTGATCGCCGCAACGCATCGCAACCTCGGGGCGATGATCCGCGAAGGCAAATTCCGCGAAGACCTCTTCTATCGTTTGAATGTTTTCCCGATCGAGGTGCCGCCGCTTCGGGAGCGCCGCGAAGATATACCGCTGCTCGTCCACCACTTTGTCGCACGGTTCGCACGCCTCATGGACAAGCGGATCGGGACGATTCCGGCACGCGCCATGGACGCTCTTACGAATGCTTCATGGCCGGGCAACATCCGGGAACTCGAAAACTTCATCGAACGCTGCGTGATCCTGACGCAAGGCGACCAACTGTTCGCTCCTGTGGACGAGCTGGCGCGACCTGCGGCAGGGCACCCGATACCTGCGTCGACATTCCACGAAGCGGAGAGGCGGACGATCATTGAGGCGGTGCGGGCATGCTCGGGCAGAATCGCAGGTCGTGGCGGCGCGGCTGAGCGTCTTGGCCTGAAGCGCACCACGCTGCAGCGGAAAATGAGCCGGCTGAATATCTCGCGCTCCGATTACAATCCCGAACCTGGTGTGCGCTGCTGACGAAGACGTGGAGGCGGTGAGGTCAGCACGGAACCTAGACGCCATCCCCTGGGATGGACTGTTATGGCACGCCCAGTACAGCGCAAGGAGACCACTCAGCCACATTTTGAGTGGTACGATCGGCCACAATCGTGCGGTTTTTCATACCCATGACGATCAGATCGGCCCGGTATTGTTTTGCGCATCTCAGGATGGCATGTACTTTACTGCCGGCGACCAGCTCGGCATCCGGATATAGGCTGGGTTTGGCCTCGATTTCATGTGCAAGTTCGATCGCCAATCGGAGTGCGCTTGCGCCTCCCGTCGAGTTATCGACCGCAGCCAAGATCCGATCCAGCATATTCATTGCCCTCGCCCCAGCACGCAGAACATGGTTCCCGGAATGAGCACCCTGCTCAAATTCATCCGTGCGCTTGATGAAGACGCCGGGGTTCGTGGTGGGCGTTAGTCACGCAATTTCCATCCGCCGTCAATGCATTGCCGCCAGATCCATTGAGCTCCTCCGCGAGGAAAGGCGCGAATCGATGATAGCTGCAATTTGCTTCCACACGCGGGCGTCGTTCTCGATCTCATGATGAGGCTTGTTAAATGTGCGCGGGAACCAAGGGTAGTTTCGACAATCGACGTGCTGACCTTCATAAGTCATGTGAAGATTCCCGATGATCTCTGTCCGTCCCGGATCTTCGGCGACCACTTCTGCTCGTCCGTGCAGTAGCCCTCGCCCTTCCGATTGGAAGAAATTGACTGCCGCTTCAACATTCGAAGGTATGAGGATCGGCTGTTGGCCAGGTTTGGGCACGATATCAATCTGAATCGTGAGCAGCACGGGAATTCCGAGCCGTTCCAGTTCCTTGGCGAATTCCACAGCTTCCGATGCTCCCCAGCTATGCCCATACACTATTATCTGTGCTTGCCTCTTTTCGGCGGTCGTCAGGATACCGTTCTGATCTGTATCAAGTAGCCGCAGAACCTCCGCCACTGCTCTTCGCCGCTGGTGATTCGGGAAAACTGAGACTTCAGCCGCCGGCGAGTAAAGCTCTCGAAGATAGGCGCCAAACCATACCTCGGGGTGTTTGGTGTCGTTCTTCGCGAACCCTCCAAGGAATCCAATAACGATCAGCCCTTGCGCGGATGCAGGCGCTTGGTCAGAAACTCTCTGTGCACAGACGAGTTGCAGGGCTGCTTTGACCTGCGCGTTTGCATCGCCGTTCTCGCAGACGGGAATTGACGAGGGCTTTGTCGCGCGGATATTGTTCTCGACGCTGGATGATGACTGGGCTCTTACATGAGGGATGGCTCCGCATATGAAGGCAACCAGGGGAACGAACAGCATCAGTTTGATATTTGGTCTCATTCGCTTCTCAGTGTCGGGCGTGGTGGAATGCTTCACAGCTACTTTCGTTTCGTCTCCCAGGTATTTATGCGAATCGAGCGAGACAGTTGCAGAAAATCTTTTCATGTTAGGCAGCCGCCCGGCTTAGGGAATCGCTGAACATGTTTCGGCGGTCCAGCACCGAGCCTAGGTTCATCAGTGCTCTTGATGAACACACCGGGCACTCCCGGTTGGCGTCAGATACACAATTGCAGTCCAGGCAAAGTACAGCATGGACAAGCGGAATCGCGGATGTCTTCATTAGCGTTGTCATGGTGGGTGTGTTCATTCCAATTCTGTCGATTTCGAAAACCGCAGGTTGCGGAACTCAACCGAGAACAGTTCCAAATGCACCATCCAGGTCCTTTCCGCTCTCGTGAGGGACTGAGCCAGGACCTGGTGATGCCTCACTGAAAGGGCGACGCCATTCGCGCTCGAATGCGGCAGCCTGTCCGAGGGCCCGTTTCTGCGCATCACGGACTTCTTGCTGCGAGCTGGCGAGAAGTGCCGCGCAGTCACGCGTCGGGTAGCGCTCGAGAATGCAAATGACATAGACGAGTCGGTCGAAATCGCTCAACTGCAGAATCCCGAGCGAATCATCGGATACGTCGATGGCGCTCCGGCGCGACTTATGGATCTTGGGGAACGGTTTGTGGGGCTGCATGTTGCCCAGAGAACCGACCGGCTTGCCTGTCACGATTTTGAAGCCATTACGGATGAGCGCATTCCGGGTCCACAACGGCAGCCAACTTTTACGTACGTCGCCAGTTGCCAAGCACTCCTGCATGGTGAGAACGACGCAATGCTCGGCTTTCTCAGCGTCGGCCGTGAGGAGAAATGCCAAACGAAAAAGTTCAACCATCTCGGAGGCGAACAACTTCTGGAAGTCATTCGAGGTTGCATAATCGCTTACTGGGGATAACTTCCATCGATCGTTGGATAGCAGAGTTCTGCTCATTTCTCTTCCTCCTCGCAATCTGTGCCGGCGTGCGCTCGTCGGGTTTAAATGCGGTTTCGTTTATCCAAGTGGTCCCCTGCGAAGGTCGCCGCGGCGCCGGCCAGCTCTCGGACAGTTCTCAATCATGTGTCTTGCAATGGAGGTGCCAAATTTCGATTCGCCTATCTCGTTCGCTTTCAGCAGATGGGCTTGCGCCCTGTTGCCGCGATCGTGGCACTGCCACAATAGCGGCGGTGCCAGAAGTGCGAACCGGAGCGGCGGTCTCTCTACTTATAAGGTGTGTCTTGGCATATCTTCCGGAATTAGCAAGAGTATGGTGGGCTCCATCATGTCGCCTGCCCCGAATAGCTATCCCGCAGTGAATAGCCCGGTTTCCCTTTCCAACGCTGGCCACCATCATTTATCAACCTTTCGAGTGCCGCTTTGGCGGCGTTGCCGCGAGCGCGGCAGCAGCTATTCGCCGGCAGCCGCGGGAACATATTCGCAATCTGCTTCCAATTCAACGAATTTCCTGGTCAATCGCGTTTGGCAGCCAGCGTGCACTGAGAGTGGGCATGTTACGAATTACATTGCCGTCGGCGAACAGCTCTGAGGCCTTCATCCTCGAGGGCAGATTGACCGGCTTGTGGGCCCAGGAACTCCTTCGCGTCGCTCAAGGGGCAAATCAGGGATTTGGCAACATCTTCGATCTGCAGGAGGTTTTTTACGTCGATTCCGCAGGCGAAGGTGCTCTGCGATTGCTCGGCGGATGCGGAGCGAGGTTCATCACCGAGTCGGCATACGGCAAGGACCTCTGCAATCGGCTGAAGTTGCGTCGGGTAGTCGCCTCAGAAGTGGAAGGCAACAACGGGAAGAGGCCGGAAGGTTCTCACAAGCCCAGGCAGCGCCTAACCGGGCATGCCGGAAGGCTTGATGCATTAGCCACTGACCGGTCGAGCAGTAGAAAGTAAGGCGAACGATGCTCCTGGAAGATCTTCTCGATCTTCCCGTTGGCACACGCGTGTTCGGAGAGATTGAAGTCCCACCATGGTGCCCGGGGTTGTGTAGGCATCAATGCGCAGAGTGATGACACCTAACGTGGGCACGTATGAGGGCGGAAACATGGTGATCGTCCGGCTCGTCCGCTGAGCGGAACCCAAGGCCTGCTGCTGGCGCTTTGTCGACGGGTGCGCGGTGTTTTCTGGGCAATCGTCGGCGGTATCTGCCTGGTGTGGTTTTCGAGAAGGGAACGTGCTGCAGCCATCGAACTCAAATCCGAAATTGAAACGAGTACAACAACTATGCCTGCCGAGGAATCCCGTCCATCACTCTCTCTGTGCCAAACCGTGTACATTCTCGCCCAAGATCTTCCTGGTGACGGGCAATTCGAGCCGGCCCTGGCCAGGGTGGCAACTCTTCCCGTTCTTCTGCGCACGATTCTTGGCGCTCGGGGCAAAGAACGTGTCCGAATCATCATAGTAGTCAGGCCGGGCACTGGTCGCAGGATGCGGGCGGAGCTTTCCGCGACCGGGAGGTGGCTGGGGGACACCGAATGGATGGAGATGCCTGTTGGCGCAACGCTTACCTCGATGCTGAAGACCGCCGGTTTGAACGGCGGCCGAGTCGCATTCATCATGGGAGGCTCCACCTATCGTCCGAATCTCCTCCGAATGCTTCACGAATGGAATGGAGAAGGTGGCGCCATCGAGTTGGTAAGCTCAGGCAAGCCAATAGGGCTGGCCGCTCTCGCTCCCGAAATGGCCGCGGATCTTGCCGCGGATTCAGGATCAAGAGTCGCCAACGAGGTGGACCTGCATCATTGGATCACCGAGAAGGCGGACCTGCATGGCAAAGGTCTGTGGCCTTACAGAGAGGTGGACGAAGAGTCTTGGCAAGCCATTACGCACCCCAAGGATTGCGTTGCCGCGGAGCGAAAGCTCGATGGGTGGTTGGTCAAGTCCACCGACGGCATCTTTGCTCGTATGAATCGGCGAGTGTCGATTCCGATCAGCCGACAACTGATAAAAACCCCCATCACGCCAAACATGGTGAGCCTATTCACGCTCGGTCTCAGCCTTGTGGCGGGTGCGTTTTTCGCATTTGGAGGCTACTGGAATTGTCTGATAGGCGCCCTCCTGGGCGTGTGGGGGAGCATCCTGGACGGATGCGATGGAGAAGTCGCTCGCCTGAAGCTGCAAGTATCGGATTTCGGCTGTTGGTTGGACACGATTTGTGATTATCTCTACTACTTCGTGACGTTCGCCGGCGTAACCATTGGAGTGGTGCGCAGCAAGGGAGATTCGAGCCTGGCCGAATGGGGTATCGCAATCTTTGCCGGTGCGATCCTTACGTTCATCATGGCCGGGATTGGCCGCAAGCGGCTTTCGGGCGATCGTCCCGAGCAGTATCTCGAGAGGTGGCAAGAGAACGCGGAGAGACGCTCGGCGGGTTTGCTTGTCAGGATAGCCCGCCATACGGAGTTCGTCGTCCGCCGCTGCTTTCTGCCCTATTGGATCTTGCTGCTCGCGTTGTTGAACTTGACGCCCGCGCTAATCTACATGGCTGCGATCGGCGCCAACGTGGCATGGATTATTTCCCTGCGCACTGTTATTAGTTTTTCTATGAGGAGCAATTCTGCGGTTGCGGAAGCAGGTGCATGACGATCAGGAAGGACACCTCTGGTCACCCTAGCCTGGGCGTCTTCAGTCCCATGATGCCGGGCGCCCGTTTGATCGAGGAACTCGAAATAGGTTCATTTGTGGCTCCTCCGTTCCCGCGTGAGTGGCCTGAGACGCTCCGGGTTGCTAGTTGGAATATCAATCGCTGCTTCGGATCATTTCCCGCTGTCTGTCGAACTACGTCTGCTATCACCGCAGTGAGCGCTGAGCCGCCTGCTGGCTCGTAGCTGCGATACGCCTTGACGATCCCGCCCTTTTGCCACTATCGCGGCAAACGCCGCAATCGCGGCAATGCCTTGTCCGCGCTGCGCCCCGCGCGAATCCTATGTCGTTCGTCCTCAAATGCTTGGGAGTTCCACCGAAATGGCACAGTTCGTGCAATTCAAAGAGGCAGTTGCGGATTACATTGCGCTCGAGTCGTGGCCTCACTGTGCTCCTCCTACCCGGAGAACTGAGAAAGGAAGCATGATGAGCAGAACAAGCGGCCAACTCGCGGGGAATGTGAGACCAGCAGCCGACAAATCGCCGCGGCAGAATCAGGCCATCGTGTTGAGACGGACATTCGTAGGCAGAACTGATGAGTTGGTTCGGATTTCCGAGGCGATGTCAGGCGGCAGGCCGGCGGCCGAGCGCGTTACCGAGATCAGTTGCGAGAGATTTATTCATTCGTTTCGCCAGGAGTAATGGGATGCCATGCAGATTTGGTGTTTTGGTGATCGGACCCATGGAACTGACCAATGTGGTCCGCGACGCGCTGGTGCTCTGTGGTCGGTCCCGTCTGGCAGTCGCCGCGAACTATTGGGATCTGTGCTCGCTCTCGCTCCGTGAGGCGGAGCAATTCCACCTGGCGATATTGGACCTTTCGTTTTCGGACCGGGAGTTGCGGCGGCGAGCGGAATTAATCCGGCGGAGGTGGGCTGACGCTGTCATTCTCTTGGTCAGCGATGACTGCGATCTTCTGGACGATCCGCTATATGACGAACGAATATCCGCCGGAATCAGCCCCGAGAAGTTGGCGGCAGTGATAGAGCGACTCATGGGGACTGATGAGACGAGGGAGCAAAACAGGCATCGCGCAGTCGCCATGCCTGCGGGGCGGCATCATGACCTATAAAGCGAAGCGGACGTGTAAGGTCTTGCTCTTCTGCCTCCTACTCGCGCTTGCGCTGCTGGTGTTCTGCACCCAGGAGCCATTGTGATTGACATGCCAAGGAACAGCCATGAATGAATCGACCACTCACAACGAATGTCGTCTCGGCAAAGATGCACATGGGAGTTTTCAGGATGCATCCAGCGAACAGGCCCTTATTTCGGCCGCTCAAGCTGGAATCAGCGATGCCATGAACGAGCTCCTGTCCCGGCACAAAGGGTCCCTGTATCGAGCTGCCCGACGATTCACAAAAAGCCATGAAGACGCGGAAGACCTGGTGCAGGACGCGATGTTGCGGGCCTTTGTAAACGTCGGAAAGTTCCGCCATGAGTCTCACTTCGCCACGTGGCTGGTTGCGATCGTGAATAACGCCGGTCTGACGATGAAGCGGAAGGGAAAGGGCCTTTACTGGTTATCTCTCGATAGCCGGAAGGACCAGCTCGGCGGCATGAGCAATTTTGACATTCCCGATGGTCGCCTCAATCCCGAGCAGGAAACGATGCGCCAGGAATTGCTCCGCATCCTTCAAAAAGTACTTCTGCGGCAACCCCGAACACACCAGGTCATTCTAGAACAATGTGCCTTCAATGATGCCCGAATTGGCGACGTGGCTTCCTCTCTCGGAGTCACCATTGGTTCAGCAAAATCGAGTCTCTATCGCACTCGACGCCGGGTGTTCGACTCATTCCTCAAACGCGGGATTGTCAAGAGACGCATCTCCCAAGTCTAGAGGTGAGCTGATCGAAGCGCCTCAGACGAAGCGAAGCCGGCGTCCTGTCAGGCGACGTTCAGAAAGCGGATTCCGGAGACCCCGGGCCCAAAGAACGCGGCGCTGGCCGCGTTCTTCGTCCCTAGCACCCACAGCAAACTGTCTGTCATGAGTCAGCGATTGACTAAGATCCAGCGTGACGACTGGAGCGCGCTGCCATTCGCGAATTGCTCTGCAGCCTCTCCTGGTATTGCTTCAGGAAGTAATGAATGGTTTCGACGCGGATACGGATAGAAGCCAACGGCCGGTTCTCATCCAGATCGCGGAATGAGAAGTGCGGCTTACCCGAACGCTCGATGATCTCTTCAATCGTCCGGCTGATGAACGCATCATGCCCGCACTTGAAGTTCGAGAGTTCCACCGAGATCAGGTTGGGATGGCGAGCCACAAATTTGGCTGCCCATAGCTTGTGGTTGGAACTGGCCGAAAACGATTGCTTCCACACGTCCGAAATGTCAAACGGGCTGCGAATCACTCCCTTGCGAAGCTGGCCTCTGAACAGGCTTGCGAGCAGATCTTCATCAAGCGGGAGCAGGCTCTGCGAGAAGATCGGGTATCCGAGCCTCTGCAACTCATCAAGAATCCCCTGGTTTAGCCCCGGATCGTGATGATAGGGACGACCGAGCATCACCAGTCCGACTCTGCCGCTCTGTTCCAGGTCATCCAGGGTGCAGCGAGCCTGCCTGCGCAGGTTGTCCTCGAATTCCAGCCACTCGGCAAACGCGATGTCGACTGCACGGGAATTCTCCTCCCAATCGAGCGCGAGGATCTGGTTCCAGCAGGAAAACATCTGGTACTTGAACAGATCGAGATCTTCCAGATCGATCACCGGATTCAGGTATCGGACCTTCCGCTGTTCAAACCAGTCCACGGTGCGCGAAAATGCGGCTTTTACCGCTTCCGGAGTGGCGGAACCGGATGGACACGCATTCGAACCGCTGCAATCCTTGAGGGGCGAGGTCAGCACGTCGAACATGGGGAAGAAGATCGCATCCAGCGGCTCCTTTTCGCAATGCTGTAGCAGTTCGAAAACGTGAGAAACGGCGATCTTGCTCGGATAGCAGGGATCGATGGCCGAGAACCCGGCAGCCTGCTGGTACTTCTCAGGGCTCGCGAAGTGGGAGTAGTGCAGGTGCTCGGGTAACACGCCCAGGCTTTCAAAATACGCGGAAAACAACGGCGCATACGTGAACAGATTGAGCGCTCTCGGAATCCCGATCCGGATGTCCTGCGCGGAACCGTGATTTGTATGCCGACCGGCGGGGCGAAAATATTGCCAGCCTGCGGTTTTGGCTCGCGCTCGCCAGGGGAGGATGGGTTGGCTGCCACGCCTGTTCTGCCGCCATATGAACATAGTTGGGAGCGGCTTCGCGCTGACGGTTCCAACTGGCATTGATCTTCCGCACGTCATCGGCGCTCTCAGCTTCGCCGCGTGGACAACTGGCAATCACCACATGCCTCGCGTTTTCCGCTGGCCCGCCTGACCGCAACTCGACAAAAGTCCGCAAGCAGCGGTTTGTGCAAAACCTGCATCGCGTGCTCTCGTCGCGCCGGATGGAGTATTCGATGGTATCGAGGGATGCAAATCCGGGAAACACCGTGCGCTGCGTCGTACGATAGTGTTCCATCACTTCCAGCGCCGCACCGATGGCTCCTGCCTCACAGCAATTAGGATGAATCCTCACTTCCGGAATGCCATCGCCATGGTAATGCTCATGGATGAAGTCAACTTCGGCCTTGACAACAGCGAGATTTCGCTGAGTTCCGCCTTGCAGCACGATCCGCCGGCCCAACCTGGCCACATTCGACACTCCGGCGACATACAGGAAGACGTTCTTGGGGAGAACGGTCGCGAGGCCTGCGAGGATCTCTTCCGGCCTCCAGCCCAAGCGCTGGAAATTCACGATGTCCGATTGCAGAAACACTGCGCAGCCGTAGCTGAAATTCGGCATTCTCTTCGCTCGAAACGCCGTATCGGCAAAGTCCTGTACCGCGATCCCGAGCGCTTCCGCGGCTGCTTGCAGGAAATACCCGTTGCCGGCCGAGCACTGTGTATTCAGCTTGAAGTCCTTCACAGTTCCGTTCTGCAGCACGATGATCTTGATGTCCTGTCCGCCCACGTCGATGATAGCGTCGACGTCCGGGAACAAGCGCAGAGAAGACTTGGCGTGCGCGACTGTTTCCACCAGCGCGATATCAGCAGAGAGCACCTTTTTCAACAAGTCCTTCGAATATCCAGTGGTTCCAAGCCCAAGGACCCGCACCGGCTTTCCAGCACCGCAGAGTTGCGCGCGCAGATCGCGAAGGACTGTGACGGCATCGGTGATTGGATCGGATTGAGACAGACGATAGGAAGCGCAAACAACGTCTCCGCGGGGCGTGATCGCCACGGCCTTCGTGGACGTCGAGCCTCCATCCAGCCCAATAAAAACCTCACTCGGATCGCTTACAGGTGTCAGCGCCGCTGACGGGGTGACGGCGTGCTCGGCACGAAACTCGATGAGCTCCGCAGGGTCTGTACACAATCCGCGGCGAAGACCCATCAGGTCAGGACAGCGGTCATTCTCACGGATGAAGATATCCAAATTCCTGGTTCCGGGATACTGCAACCCGTGTTCCGGTTCGGATGCACCGAATTCGATGGCGCCCATCGCGGCGAAATACTCAGCCAAGGGAGGCGCCGTCACGAGCGTTTCAATCGCGGCTCCGTCCGGCAGAGGGATATTCTTGCGTTTCCAGAAATCGAGCAACCCCTTTCGCCAAGCGATCTGCAATCCCGGGAAATACGCATTGGGCCCACCGAGGAGGAAGACGGTGGGCATCAGCGTGTTTCCCCGGGTGAGAACCGAAAGGTTCTGCAGGACGATTGCGCAGAACAACGAAGCGATGAGGTCGTTATTGGGTACTCCGTGCTTTTGCAAGCCTGTGATATCGGTTTCCGCAAACACGCCGCACTTGCCGGCGACCGGGTAGAGCTGGGCGTGCTCATAGGTCTGCGTGACGAGATCTTCGTAGGAGAGATGCAACTTGGCCGCGATCTTCTCGATGATGACTCCCGTGCCGCCCGCGCACTTGTCGTTCATCGTCGCAATCTTTTTGCGCCTGCCTTCAACACCGCCATCCTGGAACAGGATCATCTTGGCGTCCTGGCCGCCAAGCTCGATAACGGAGCGTACTTCGGGATAGGCTCTCTCCACGGCAAGGCTGACCGCGGCGACTTCCTGAACGAATCGCGCGCTGAGCATCTGCGCCAGTTGCTGGCCGCCGCTCCCGGTCATGAACAGGCGCATGCTGCCGTCCGCCATGCCCAGCTCGCTTTTCGCTCGTTGCAGCACATCCAGCACGGTTTCCGCCTGACGGCCTTCGTGTCGGCGGTAATCGTGAAACAGCGGCTTGCCTCCCGGCTGCGTACACACCACTGCCTTCACCGTCGTCGAACCCACATCAATGCCGACGAGAAAACGCCTGGTTTCTCCGAGCGAGCCAGCCTCCGTCGAGCGAACCGGTTTCGCCGCGAATCGAGATATTGAGCTGCGCACGCTCATCGGTTATTCCATGTTGCCGTGCACGCCCTGGAATCCGTGCAGCGCCTGCTTGAAGAGCCAGCGGATCACGCGCGTGTCGTTGTAGCAGAATGCCAGAATGTGATTGAGCGTGGAGAAGCAGTTCTTCTCGCAGTCGCACTTCATCTTCTGCAACTGATCGGGGTCCATCTTCGGCGCCTCGATTGTCCCCCAGTCGTGATTGGCGGAGTACATTGGGAAGCACGGGGCCAGGGTTCCATCAGTGCGGATAATGATGCTGTTGAATCCGGCCCGGCAACCCCACTGGTCCAGTTCCTTGTTCATGAACTTCTTCATCTCTGCCAGCCGCTGCACTGAGTTCACCATGTGCCAGCCCGCATTCTGCTTTGCGATGAGCCAGTCGATCAACTCGCAGATGGGGGCGCGATCCTCCATGCGGATAAAGACAGGGTTGTCCTCCAGATGCTTGAAATGGTCATGCTCCATCATCGGCGTTTCGCAGATGTGATAATCGGTGGCAATGCCATTGTCGTGCGCCAGTTCGGTCAACATGCGAACATCCTCAAGGTTGTTGCGGCAGATATTGATGTTGAGGAAGACCGAGTACCCATACTTGTACTGTTTGCGCACCAGATAGTCGAAGTAGCTCCGAATCGGAACCATCGCCTTGGGAAGGCCCGGCTTGATGTCCCATGCATCTACGGCGAGATTCACCGTGGACACGCCGGCATCCGCCACTCGATCGATCACATCCGGCTTCATCAGGCGACCGTTGGTCGGCAGGTAAACCCAGAACCCCTTCTTCGCGGCGTAATAGATCACCTTGTGCGCGAACTGCGGGCGGAGCAGAACTTCGCCTCCCATTAGCGCCAGCACCCGGCAAGTGGTCGAATGCAACCAATCGATCGATCGTTTGGCAACACTCTCCGTCATGCCGTTGACGCGGTTGTCGAAGGCCCAGCAATAATTGCAGTCCAGGTTGCACTTCCACTCGTTGAAGAGGTACGCGATGATGGGGTGGAATTCTCCCGGCATCAGGCGGGAACGGAAATAAGGGAATGCCCATCCCCGCATGTGGTGCAAAATCTCTGCTGCGCTGTAATGCCTCTTGCCGTTTTCCGGGAAGTAATCCTCATCCGGCGCCCACAAGAGCTCTGGACGCTGCGGATATGCCGGAGTAGGAAGACCCTCGGCGATCCCGTTCTGAGGCGAAGGAAGCACCGACCGCTGGCCTTGCATCAACTCTTCGTTCAGCCCCGTATCCAGCCGGTGGGAGGAGATGGTTGCTAAGTTGGTTCTGGGCAGATCGCTCATGATTTTCAATCTCCTGTGGAACTAATTTGATTCAAGGCCGCTGAACTGCTCCTGTGCTCCCCAAACCGACGGGAAGTCGCATGGTCCGGCAGAGAGCGCGACATCATCCGGTCGGCATACAGCAGGAAGTTTGCGGCAGTGGAAGTGACTCCAGCATGGCGTGGTATGGGGTGAAGCGGGTGGCGCAATTCTGCGTGCTCGGCGACGAAGGAGCGGATCTCATCCAGCGGATGACGCACCGATTGGAGCACCCGCTCAAACTCAGCGGCGGCTCTCGCCTTTGCCTCTGAGAGCGCCATCTGGACACGGCTGTAAGCGTGGATTTCCCCATCTCCCGAGGTCTCGATCGGCAGAAAGCTCACATCGGGATAGCGCTCTACGAGCGATGCCTGTACGCCATCGGACTGCACCGACGGAAGGCAGCCGAAAGGCTTGAGAGCGAGGACGAGGTGGCAAGACTTTCGCGCGTGAAGTAGAGAGTCTTGCCCACTTCGAGATGTCCCTCTCCCCCGCGCAGAAATGTGTTGTAGTACGGGCGGGCAACTTCTGCGAGAGCCGCCTGTGGCGCAGGGTGCAGATCCGGCACGCCGAGCAGCCCGGCCAGACGATGAAAGTGATGAAGATAGATCCTCGACCCGAGCGCGTAGTCCAATCCGCTGGCCGAAGCATGACATCCGCGCAAGGAGAGCCTTCTTGGGGCGCGGTCCACCTGGCCGTATGAGCATTGACTCTCTGCCGATAGGCCGCCCTCTCTTTTTTCTGCTGCAGCAGGTACAACACCCACGTGCTGATCGGCTCGATCGAGACCTCCGCTCCTTCTCTTTCCAGGAACTCGAGCATCTGGAAGTTGCCGTCGCTCTCTGTCATCTGCGCCCAGAATTCTCCGATGACCTTCACGACCGGCTTGACCTGCAGCCAGTCCACTTCTACCTTCTCGAACTCCTTCGCGGCCGAAGGAACGACGGCCGTCATTGCGTCGCCGTAGAGATGGGACCAGACTTTTTTCAGATTGTTGGGAACCCAGTACCAGGGCGACTCCTTCCTGGGGCGCAAGTGAGATGGAACGACGTCCGCCAATTCGAAGCCGCGGTGGGTTCTGAAGTGCTCCGCGATGCTGTCAGCCGCCCTCGCGACCGCCCGCATAGTAGACCCGGCTTGCATCTCGTAGGGCTGCAAGCGGCGCTGCACCGCGTTCAGCAAATCGCCCAGGATGAAAGCGTGCAACGCGTTCATCGCGAAATGAACCGTGAACTCCAGCCCCGTGTGTCCGGTGGAGGCCTTGAGACCATGGTCCTGCGAGAAAGAAAGAATGCGAAATCCGTTGTATCCCGCAGCCCGCAACGCAATCCGAAACTCGTTCTCGTACATGCTGAAGCGGCAAGGACCGCCACATGCTGCAGTGAAGTACACGTATCGCCTGACAATCTCTGCACGATTGAGCCCGGTCGTTTCAAGCTGGCGCAAAAAGCGGATGAGATTGCCAGCCGTAAAGTAAACCGGGTTGCACAGACCGCTCGCGCAGAATTCCTTTCCTAGTTCATGTGCCGCGCGATCGGTCTCGGGAAGAGCCTGACAACGATAGCCGGCGCCCGCCAGAAGTCCTTCGATCAGGCGCTCGTGCTTCCACGTGAGCCCGCCGAACAGGATGGTTACGTCGGCGCGCTCCTCTGCCAGAAAGGGAAGCTCCTGAGAATACAAACATGAATCAATCGCGATCTTCGTTGATGCCTGGGACGGCTGCGGAGCGGGATTTTTTCCCGCGCAGTCGAAGTCACAGCCGGCGTCCTGCCAGTCATCCGCATCGCCGATATTTCCGAGTTCAGGTCTACTCATGCTTCAGTGCCTTAACGGGATCAAAATGGACCGCGGGGCTTATGCTCCAGCCACTTGCCGGGAGGCTCATCCATCAGAACGAGCGGGTCGGCTCAGCGTGGCATTTTCTGACTACTAGCACTCCCAGCACAGCGAAGAGCACCGTAAAAAAGAACTGTATGACGTGAAAAGCAGAGAAGGGTCCCGCGAGCGCCGTAGCAAAGAGGCGCGAGTTCGTGAACAACTGCACGGACCCGGACAATACGTCCAGATAAAGGACAGCCGTAACTGAGAATGCGAAAACCGGGCGCCAGATTCCGAAGAGATGAAACTTGAGCCAAGCCGCAATGGCTACTGCCGAGCAATACACCGAGACCATGCAGATCTGCTGGATCGGTGCCAGGCGGAGGGTGAAAGGCAGGAGGCCTGCGAGGCTGGCAAGAAGGCTGCACGCCAGGAACCTTTTTGGCCACTTCCCGCGGAGTGTTCCCTTCAGAACACCACGGAGCACGATCGCTCCATAACCCACTGCAAGTACCCCAAATGCCAGGTTGATCCAAACCAGGACGTTCATGGCGTTCCCTCCTGTCGTAGCCCTTCGAGATCGGCTGCAATCGCTTCGTCCATCGATGCGGTGGCTATACTGGTTCACCGCTCCGCTCGGTGCCGATGCAATTCGGTGTCTCATCAATGCAGTGGGCAATATCAATGCCAAAGAAAATGCAAATATCTCCTTTGGTTTCTGTAAGTGGCCGAGCGCATAATTGCCGCCATCGTGGCAGTGCCGCAACAGCGGCAGTAATGCTCCTTCTCGCGCGAACTTTCATGGTCAATTGCTCGAGAAGTTCGTCCTGAGTTTGGCCTCCTAAGGAACATCCTCAGATCTCCAATGGAATCTGGGTTAGTTCGTAGCCGAGTTTTCTTGCTTGGTGGCGCAGGCGGCTCTCGTTGCGCTGTCGGTTTTGGGCCTCCTGTTGTGCGAAGACGGATTCGTCGTAGGCTTGTCCGGTGGTGAGCAGGTGTAGACGATGCGGGCCAGTTTGTGTGCGGTTGCGGTTACGGCTTTGGGTCCGCCGAGCTTGGTCGGCATGCGGCGGTAGTACTGGCCTAGCCATCCGTGGCTGCGGGCGAGTGGCTGGGCAGCCCTGCGCAGGGCCTGGGCGACGCGGTTATTCACTTTGCGGTTCGTGCGTGGAGAATCTTTCCGCCGACGTGCATAATCGGGAGATCTGCGGGAATCTGGTCTGCTCGGCGGACCTTGCCATGTCGAGGCCTAAGGCCCGGCGCTACCTGCTGGCGCATAGATGTTCGAGTCCGCAGCCGGCGCAGTCTCGCTGTTGTCTGCAGTCCGTTGTGTTCCCAGATCGACCAATCTCATCAGGAATTGGCTGATCAGCTTGTGGGCACAGGCCTCTCCGCAGAGATGCTTCGTTTCAGGGGACAGCAGGTGGAGAGAGTTCCAGCCGCTGATGCGAAGCTCTCCGGATTGCTCGTAGGCAACAAACCAATGGTTGGCCTGCCGCTTCTCGGTTCTGCAAATGTCGCACGATATGGCTTGCCGGATCACCGTAATTCCTTTGACCTCGCGAAGCCGAACAGTTGAGTGATCGGACTCCGCCACGACGATCCTCCGTTTTCTTATCATCGAAAGGATCGTTCTTCCTACGCAGGCTATACAGCACGCGAATGGCCATCTGCTGACGATCATCCAATCTCAATGTTATGAATGAGAAGGAAGCAGGGCGAAGCAAAGGACAGGACACGTGCCCAACGCTCTGATGGCAGTTGCCGCAATAGCGGCAGAGAGACCGGGGGTATCCGGACGCAGCCAACGTGCTTCACCGGCAATGGCTGAGGACGCTTCATGAATCTGCTCTCAATTTTCGATACCATCATCCAAAGATTACCGAGTCTTGTCGTTCTTCAGATGACGGCGAAGTAGGTTCCGTGCACGCAAAAGCCGGGACTTCGCGGCAGACACTGTTATGCCAATCGTATTCGCAGCATCCACTAGTCTGTCCTCGTCCTGGTGATAGCGCTCCACGAGTAAACGGAAGCCCGGAGGAAGTATCCTCACGGCTTGGGCTAACCTGCGGTTCGCTTGCCGCTTTGCACAAAGTTGTTCAGGGTTGGGCCACGGGTCAGATAATTCTAAGGTCTCAAACTCCTTCTCGTCGTTGGTGATGAATCCAAAGCCGGTTTCAGAACGGTTCCTTCGCTTCCGCAAGAGCATCAACGAATTATTAATTGCAATTGTCGTGATCCAAGTATGAAAACTGCTCTTGGAACGGAACCTTGCCAGATTTTTGTATGCACTTATGAATGTGTCCTGAAGGATGTCTTCGGCATCTTCACGGTTTCGGACGATCCGGCGTATCCTCCGCTTCAGCGATGGACCGTAACGGCGGCACAACTCTACGAATGCGGGTTGATCGCCATTCTTCGCTGCGGAAACCAACTGAGCTTCGCAGGCAGCCTGATAACAGAGACCGGATTCATTCATTTTGCCTGATTTCTGGGCGATAGGAGCGCCCGGGAAATCCACATTGACCCGAGGTGCGGAATCGTTCAACTGGACTGAATCCGATTCCAGAATCGGCACTTCTGCTCCGAAGCTGATTGCAGCAGCGCTCATTTGTGCCTCGAATTCTCTAATGGCGGCCTGCGGATGCTTCATCGCCTGCTGCCAAAAGCGGTTGAAGTCGTTCAAGCTTTCTCTTTGCAAGGGCGGCATAGTCGCCGGCGCGATCGCGCGCGACGGCCTCGGCCAGGTGTTCTCTTGCAGCATCCATATCGTTCACGTGGAGGGACACCATTGCTCGCAAGTAGGACACGCCAGATCTCTTTTCTGAGTCCGTGCCCGCAATTCGCTCGGCAAAGTCTGCCTGCTTGAGGGCAGCTCCGGTGTTTCCGAGTTCCAGTTCGGCCCATCCTTTCGCGAACTGAACGAACCAGGCGCCAGGCAAGAGCCCTTCCGCGCGGTTAAGTTGGGAGAGGGCTGGCTGGAATCGCCCCTGACGAATCAAGACCACAGCCATTCCCACGTATGCCCCGCCCAACGCAGGGTCGTCGGCGATTGCCTGCTGGAAGAAGCTTCCAGCTCCGTCAAAGTTTTCGGCCTCTAGATCAATCGCTCCTTGCAGAACCTTGGCAACCCCGAAATGTGGGGCGATGTCAAGTGCCCGGGCGATCTCCTTCTGTGCCGATTCGAGGTGCCCCCCGACGATATCTTTCTGGGCTCGCTCAATGGCGCGCAGAGCTTTGTCCGGCACGAGCAATTGGTTCTTAGACACTGTTTGCGGTCTCGATGAGTCTCGATTTATGAGTTGCGCAGGATCGATTTGGGCAAATGAGGACCCAACGGAGCAAATCAGGAGCAAAGCTCCCATCGGCGGGAGAACTCTATTGGTCCGAAAGGCGTGTAAGTGGTCACGTTTCTCGGAACAACGGGGTGTTTTGATTGACCTCATCGATACTCCTCATCTGGCGGTTTTTTCCTAACTAGACCGGAGTCCGGCGGCACTCGCCCTGCCCGCGTCGGCTAGCAACCGTAATCGGCGCGGCAGATGTTCAGTTTGCGCATCTTGGTCTGCAGAGTCGTACGCTTTAATCCCAGTCGCTCGGCCGCCCCGCCGCGGCCCGATACGCGTCCGGAGGCTTCTTTCAAAGCCCCGATGATTGCGCTGGATTCCGCCTGATGAAAGGTCGATGGGGTGGTGATACACATCTCGGGGAAACTAGCGAACTCGACAGTCGGAACCTCTAACTCATCTCCGCGAGTAAGAATGACTGCACGTTCGATAAAGTTTGCCAATTCCCGAATGTTTCCCCGCCAGGGATTCCTGGTGAGAAGTTCCATCGCGTGGTCGGGAATTGATTTGATCTGTTTGCCCATCCGCCTGGATATCTTCGAGACGAAGTAATTCACCAGGAGTGGGATGTCTTCGCGCCGTTCGCGAAGAGGCGGGATCTCAATCGGAAACACGTTGAGCCGGTAAAACAGATCTTCGCGAAAGCTTCCGTTGCGGACCATCTCAGGGAGGCTTCGGTGGGTCGCGGCAATCATTCGCACATCGACCTGAATCGTCCTGGTACTTCCCAGACGTTCAAACTCCTGCTCCTGCACTGCCCGTAACAGCTTCGGCTGCAATTCCAGGCTGATGTCGCCTATCTCATCAAGAAACAGCGTGCCCCCATGCGCCAGTTCTAATCTGCCCTTCTTTTGTATCAGGGCCCCGGTGAACGCGCCCTTCTCGTGCCCGAAGACGTCGCTTTCCAGGAGTCCCGACGGAACGGAAGCGCAGTTCATGCAAACGAAATTGTGGTGGCGCCGGCTACTGAGCTTGTGTATTGCACGTGCAATCAGTTCCTTCCCCGTCCCCGTTTCTCCGTGAAGCAGGACGGTGGCGTTGGTCGGAGCAACGATCGCTACCTGATCGAGCACCCTACGCAAAGCGGAGCTGTTGCCGACGATGTCTTCAAACCCGTAACCAGAGCTGATTTCTGATCCGGGACAGAGCTGCTCGTCTTCGAAGTCACTCACTTTGGAGAAGCGTGCTTTCATGAAGCCTCCGGGGTCTGTGAAAACAACCGTCGCCATTTGTCTTCCTCCTTGGATATTTTCCCGACCTGCAGCCAGCCGTTTCTGCCTTGTTCCAGCACTGTTCAGGGCCGCTGACAGGAACTCCAGAAGCCGAACGGACCAGAATTCATCCGCGGCCGCCTTTGGGCATTCGCTAGTAGTCGAACCCTGCCCCGACGCGCAATGGCGCGAGATTGAAGGCCCACGCCACCATTGCTCCGGCAATGCGGCAATTTTCGAACGTGGGAACATCAGTAGAGGTCGCGAGATCCTCGGCGTTGCGGCGAAGGTGATCAGCGATCCTGGCTAGCTGCGCGTCTTTGAGAACTGTCGTCCGCGTCATAACGGCGTAGTGTCCTTTATCGGTGTAACGTTCGCTGCGTTGGATAGTCTGCATTTTCGTTTCTCGCTTTCTGCCCCGATTTGGGCCAGCGCTGGTCATTACCCCGCCGAAGCAGGTCACTCTGCTCAGTCGCCGAAGATGGCTCTGTCCATATGGGAAGGTGGCACGAAGGGCTTGATTCCCATTGAGTGCAGGAGTCTGTCGTCATCAGCAGTGAAGAGCGCGGGCTCACTCTTCTTGGGCTCGTCGCCATAGATCACAGCCAGCGGCGTAATCTCGAGAGTGTCCATCGACACTGCGCAGAGCATCGCAGCGTCGGAACTATCTGCGCCTGGTTCCACCACGATCAATTCGTCCCGCTTTGCGGCTGTGAGGATCGCGTCATAGATGGCCTTGATTGATTCAGTCATTTTCGTTTCTCGCTTTCTGCAGCGACCCGGGAAGGGCGCTTTGCAGTTCGGATTGATGTCCTTGCAATGCCCGTCTCTTTCATTCCATCCGGAGCACCCTGGCTACCTCTTGATTGAAGACATTCTGGCTGCTATTTCCATTTCGCGAAACTCTGCATCGAGGGAAACGACGACCCAAGTGGAGGCGAGTCGACGCCTCCATTCGCGGAGAGGACAGGCTTGTTTGAGGGGAGCGGAGGGTTTCTTTCGGGTGCGCTAGCTACCTCTTGCGAGGCGTAGGCTCGATGCGCTTCCATCCGAACAGGCGGGCATCGACCGACCATAGACCCGGCCCTAACATTGCCAGGGCAGCGCCAAAGGTTGCTACCAGGAGGTAGACCAACCTGTCTACAGGTATGGTGACGAGCATGCAGCTTTCAATCAGAGCCACCAGTGTTCCCACGATCGGGGTAAATAGCCCGATGATGATGAGAATCGCTGCGGCAGCCAGGAGAACAGACAAGATTGTCATGGGGATGGCCCGACTGAATAGCAGGGCGGAACCTGCACTACTCACCAAAGCAAACCCGACAACCAGGCGCATTAAGATGAGACCAATCCCGGGCCAACCGCCAGCGAACGTGGAATACAAGCGTCGCAATGGACGCACCTCTCGTATACGTGTTCAATTTTCGTCTTTTTCCCCACGGAATGGAGCCCCACGAAGAGGTCGGATCGAGCCTCTTTTGAGGCGCAGGGGTAGATCAAAGGGGTGGCGAGAATCTACAGCTCGATGATTCCGCGTTTCAGAGCGATGGTCGTGGCGTGGGTTCGGTCGTTGGCGCCCAATTTGGAAAGGATGCTCCTGACTCGGCTTTTGACTGATTCTTCGGTACTGGAGAGTTCATCCGCAATCTCTTTGTTTGCCTTTCCAGCGGCTATCAGGCGCAGCACGCTGACTTCCGACGGCGTCAAGGCATCGTCGGTCGCATGCTCCACAATCTCCAGAGAAGCTTCCGGGGAGATTGTTTTCTTGCCCGCATTCGCGGCGCGGATCGTCGCCAGCAATTCTTTGTGCAGAGCATTCTTCAACAGGTAACCCTGAGCGCCTGCCCTGAGCGCTCGGACAATCTGAGCGTCGCTCTTGTAGGTTGTCAACATAATGATCTTCGCGTCCGGGAATTCATTACGAATGGCAATCAGTGCATCGAGCCCGTTCATTTCCGGCATCTGCAGGTCCATCACCGTCACGTCCGGGCGATGCGTCCGGAATTGCTGGATGGCTTCACGGCCGTCGGAGGCTTCGCCTACCAAGATCATGTCCGGCTGAATAGCAATCAATGCGGCAATACCCTCGCGTACGATGGGATGGTCGTCGACAGCAAGAATTCGAATTCGAGCGGTACCGTTACTCACGGTTCTATCTCCTGGTGATTCCTTCACTTTTTGGCCAGCAATTCTGAAATCCAAGAACGTTTAGTAGCTGTGGCGTAGGCGACGGCCGCAGGAATGCGAAGCTCCACTTCGGTACCTGCACCGACTTCGCTCCAAATCACCAGCTTGCCTCCTATCAGTTTGCCGCGTTCTCGCATGCCAGGCAAACCAAAGTGTCCCTCAGGCCCCTGCCCCGTAAGAACCGCTGGATCAATGCCTTTTCCATCGTCCCGCACACGGAACCGGAATTGTTGATTGTCGTACCTGATTTCAACTTCGACCTGCCGAGCCTCGGCATGGTTAAAGGCGTTCCGGAGCGCCTCAGCGGAAATCCTGTAGATTTCGTCGCGCAGAATGGGATGCAGATCGCGCGGCTCACCTTCCACGGTGACGCGAAATGCCGGAGCTGCGTGGTTGGCTGGATCAGTGGCCAGTTCCTCTCCCAGGGAGTTCACCACCCGTGCGAGGTCGTTTGTTTCGACCGTGGAGGCGCGCAATCCCTGCACGGCATCCCGGCCCTCGGTAATCGCTTTGGCAGCCCGCTCGATGCTTCTGTCAAGTTGTTCCTTTGCTTCCACAGGGCGCTCCGGCAACAATTCGGAAACAATCTGGAATCGCAGCAGCAAACCATGGAAGCTTTGAAGCAGTGTGTCATGAAGTTCGCGCGCGATGCTTGTCCGCTCTCCGACACGCGCCTCCAGAGTCATCTCGAACTGATGATGCAACTGCCGTAACCGCCGCTGGTAGGTTGCCCACAGCAACGTCACGGCAAGGATCGCGCAAAGTGCGCGAAACCAATTTGTACTCCACCATGGGGGCAAGATGACGACACTCAACGACACCCCTTCTTCATTCCATATCCCATCGCTGTTCGATCCCTGCACGCGAAAGACATATCTGCCGGGGTCGAGGTTGGTGTACGTAGCCAGACGCTGCTTGCTGTCCACCTCGTTCCAGCCAGGTTCGAAGTGCTCGAGCTTATATCGGTAACGGTTCTTGTGGGAATTTGCGTAGCTCAACGCGGCGAATTCAAAGGAGAAAACATTGTCGCGGTAGGGGAGAGTCAGGGAATCGACGTATGAAATGGCTTTCTTAAGCACCGACTTAGGACCGATGGGCACAGATTTGTTGAAAATTTTAAAGCTGGTGATCACGACCGGGGGCACGTAGGGATTGTCGCGGACATTTTCAGGGGAAAATGCATTCAGCCCATTCGTGCCACCAAAAAACATCTCTCCGTTTGAGGCTTGATAACAACCGGTACTGAACTCATTGCTCTGCAAGCCGTCGGACGCGTCGTAGTTTCTAAACGATTCCCTCTGAGGATCGAATCGGGATATACCCTTCTGCGTGCTGAGCCAAAGCCTGCCAAGTCCATCTTCCAGAATGCATCGAATCGTGCTGCTCGGAAGGCCCTGGTTCTCTGTGTAGCGGGCGAACGTTCGACTTTGCCGGTTGAACCGGTAGAGTCCGTCCATCGCTCCCACCCACAGCGTTCCAGTCCGGTCTTCGTGGAGCGTGTTGATGCCGCCGCCATTGAGCTTGTCAGGGCCACGCGCGTCGGGCGCGTAATTCGCAAAGGTCTTTGTCTTGTCATCAAAACGGACCAGTGTACCGCCCCACGTCCCCAGCCACAGCGTGCCGGAACGATCCTGATCGATGACCCAGACGGTATTTTCCAGACTGGTCGGATCGTCCGGAACAGGTCGGTAATTGGTAAATCCATCCCTCGCTGCATCGAAGCGACTCAGACCGCCCACCTGGCCCACCCACAAGTGACCGTTCCGATCTCCGAAGATGGTGTAGACGTTATCAGAAATCAAGCTGTTGGGATCATCGGGGTTGTGCCGGTAATGCTTGAAGCGCCCCGTGTGTTCATCGAATCGCACAAGACCGGAGCCTCCGCCACCGACCCAGAGATAACCCGCTGTATCTTTGTAGATGCTATTGACGTTCGTGCCTTCACCGAACCCCGTTTTGTCGCCCGGAGTGGGAACATAATGGGTGATTTTTCCCGTCTTTCGATCGAACCGATCCAGAGCGCGAGGAAACAAGCCTACCCACAGTACGCCATTGGGATCCTGATAAACCGCCTTGACCCTGCCCGGTGAGAGACTATTGGGGTCGGCAGGGCGATGCATGAATTGGACGAACTGTTCTTGCCGGAAATCAAGAATGTTGAGCCCGGAGTTTTCAGTTCCCACCCATAGCACCCCGCCCCTATCCCGATAGACAGAGAAAACCGCGTTGCTGTCGAGGCTGTCCGTGTTGCTTTCGTCGTGCTGAAACCGGTACGTGAAACGTTCTGTTGGCCGGTCGAAGTAGTAGAGACCCTGGCTGGATGGCACCCATAATCCATTGCTGTCAGCCACAAGGGTGCCGTTCAGCGATCCCCCGCTGCTTGTCGATGCCAGAACGCCGACATCACGAGCGCCAAGCGGGTATGTCGTGAGGCGCTCTGCCTCCCGATCGTATTTCGCGAGCCCCACGACCGGGGAGTCGACCAGCATCCACAAACTGCCGGTTTCGTCTTCATACACACTTTCCGCGCTGAGGCCATTCCTGATTGCAGGAGGGCCCGTGATCTGTCCCGTCTGTTGATTCAGATGGAACAGACCGCGCTCGCCAACAAACCAGATCTCGTGACGCCTATCCTCGATCACCTGGCTGATCCTTCCGACAAAGTGGCCATCCCTGTCATTTCGATAATGAATAAATGTTCCGGTCGTTGGATCGAGCTTGTCGAGGCCGCTGTCTTCGGTGCCGAACCAAAGAGAACCGCGGCTGTCCTGGGCGATGCTCTTGACGGAGGCGCCACCGAGACTATTGGGATTGCCGGGGTCATGAAGGTAGCGGATACAGCGTTCGGTTTCAGGATCGAATTTGTTCACCCCGGTGTTGGTGGCGATCCACAGATAGCCGTGATCGTCTTGCATCAGGTCCTGCAAAAAGTTGGAGCTCAAGCTGCCGGAGTCGTTGGGGTTGTTTTTGTATACGACGAATGCGTTGCCGTCATAGCGATTGAGGCCATCCCGGGTGGCGAACCACATGAAGCCCCGGCGATCCTGCAAAATCGCAACGACATAGCCTTGAGAGAGGCCATCGTTGGTGGTGAGGTGGGTGAATTTGAGGTCCCTCACCAGAGCATGGACGTCCCGAGGATGGATATTCTGCGAGTGGCGAGAAGTCGCGTCAGCTCCAGGTTCGGGCTCCTGGCGAAAGGCGCCTTTCGCAGTCAGGTTCGCGAAGGGTGTGTTACTGCCCTTGGCAATTACGACTTTGGCAGGGTTGGGTTCAGCTGTTACGGCAAGGGAGCAGTGAATCATACACAGAAGCACGATCGTGCTCGCACTTCGCAAGCTCCGCGCTGCATTTCGGCGGACGGCTATCATGCTTTTCCCGCAGACTTTTGCGACAGCCAGGAACCGGTCCGAGCTGTCGTGTATGCGGAGGAAGCAGGAACAATCAGTTCCACTTCGGTGCCGGCGCCGACTTCGCTCCAAATCACCAGCTTGCCCCCGATCAGTTTGCCGCGTTCCCGCATGCCGAGTAAACCGTAGTGTCCCTCAGTCCCCTCTGCCGACAGAACTGCCGTATCAATGCCTTTACCATCGTCACGCACACGCAGCCGGAACTGTTGATTGTCATATCTGATTTCAACCTCGAGCTGCCGGGCTTCGGCGTGGTGAAACGCGTTCCGCAATGCCTCAGCGGCAATCCTGTAGATTTCGTCACGCAAGATAGGATGTAGATCTCGCGGGACGCCTTCAACGGTGACGCGAAATGCCGGAGACCCATGATTGGCCGGGTCAATGGCGAGTCCTTCGCCGAGCGCATTGATGGCCTGCGCGAGATCATTGGTTTGGACCGCGGAGGTTCGCAGCCCCTGCACCGCATCTCGGCCTTCGGTGATTGCATCGGCAGCCCGGTTCATCGCGCCGTCCAGTTTTTCCTTTGCCTCGAGGGGGCGGTCAGGGAGCAACTGCGCAACGATTTCAAACCGCAGCATCAATCCCTGAAAGCTTTGAAGCAGGGTGTCATGAAGTTCGCGTGCGATGCTTGTCCGCTCTCCCACGCGCGCCTCCAAGGTCAGGGCGAAGTCGTGGCGCAATTGCCTGACCGCTGGTCTGGTAGATTGCCCACAGCAACGTAACGGCAAGAATCGCGCAAAGGACGCGAAACCAATTTGTACCCCACCAGGGTGGCATGATGACGACGGTCAACGACACCCCTTGTTCATTCCATATCCCATCACTGTTCGATCCCTGCACGCGAAAGACATATTTGCCGGGATCGAGATTGGTGTAAGTAGCCAGGCGCTGCTTGCTGTCCACCTCGTTCCAGCCAGGTTCGAAGTTCTCGAGCTTATATCGGTAACGGTTCTTGTGGGAATTTGCGTAGCTCAACGCGGCGAATTCGAAGGAGAAAACATTGTCGCGGTAGGGGAGAGTCAGGGAATCGACGTATGGGATGGCTTTCTTAAGCACCGACTTAGGACCAATGGGCACAGATTTGTTGAAGACTCTAAAGCTGGTGATCACCACCGGCGGCACATACGGATTATCTCGGATGGCTTCAGGGAAGAACGCGTTAAACCCATTGCTGCCGCCAAAGAACATTTGCCCGTCCCGGCCCTGCGTATAACAAGCTTGACTGAATTCATTGGCCTGCAGGCCGTCGGACACGTCGTAATTTCTAAATGTTTCCGTCTGGGGATCGAAGCGAGATATGCCGTTCTTCGTGCTAAGCCATAGTCTGCCGAGATTATCTTCCAGAATGCCCTGAATAACACTGCTGGGTAGGCCCTGACTTTCCGTGTAGCGGGTGAAAGTTTCGTTTTGACGGTTGTATCGATATAGTCCATCCAGTGCCCCCAGCCACAACGTTCCAGTGCGGTCCTCGTGAATTGCACTGATGTCGCCTCCATTGAGTCCGTGAGGGTTCCGCGAATCGGGCGTGTAGTTCGAAAAAGTTTTCGTCCTGTCATCAAAGCGGCTTAGCACGCCCTCTCCCCTCCCTACCCACAGCATGCCAGAACGATCTTGATAGAAGGTCAATGCAGCATTCCCGTAGATGGTCGGATTTTTTGGATCGGGACGATAGTAAGTGAACTGTTCAGTTACCGGATCCAAACGAGCGACGCCGTAAATATGTCCCACCCATAGCTGACCACTTCGATCCCCATAGATACGAAGAACGTGATTAGAGGGCAAGCTGTTGGGATCATCAGGGTTGTGCCGGTAATATTTGAACTGCCCAGTCCGTTCATCGAACCGGTCAATACCGCCACCCCAGCCACCGAACCAGAGATAGCCGCGCGCATCTTTATGAATGCTATTAACGTCAGCACCTTTCTCAATGGCGTTCCTGTCGTCCAGTCCGAGAGCATAGTGAGTGACTCGTCCCGTCTTTCGGTCCAACCTATCCAATGCGCGAGGGGAGAAGCCTACCCACAAAATACCCTCTGAATCTGCGTAGATTGCGGTGACCCGGCCAGGGGAGAGACTATTCGGGTCACCGGGGCGATGCATATATCGGCCGAACTGCTTTTGCTGGAAATTGAGAATATTAACTCCTCCCTTCTCAGTTCCCACCCACAAAACACCACCCCTGTCCTGATAGACCGAGATAACTCCGTTATCGCTGAGGCTATCCGGGTCGCTCTCATCGTGATGGAAGAGGCGCGTTAGATGTTCTGTGCGTCGGTCAAAATAATAAAGGCCCACACTCGATGACACCCAGAGTCCTTTTCCTCGATCATCGAAAAGCTTGCTACTAACCAGGCCGACACCACCGGTAGCAACCGGGTATTTCGCCAGTCTCTCTGTGTGCGGATCATACTTGATGAGCCCGACAATTGGGGAATAGGCCAGTATCCAAAAATTGCCGACATCGTCTTGATAGACGTAGTCCGCGCCCAAGCCATTCCTGGTTGCGAGTGGGCGAGTAATCTCTCCTGTCCTTGGGTTTAGATGGAACAACCCGCGCTCGCCAACAAACCAGATATCGTGATGCCTATCTTCGATGACGTGAGTGATCCTGCCAACAAATAGGCCCTCGCTGTCATTCAGATAATGAGTAAATGTTCCGGTGGTTGGATCAAACTTGTCGAGGCCGCTTGCTTCGGTGCCAAACCACAGATAGCCGCGACTGTCGCGTGCGATACTGTTGACGGAATCGGCGCCAATACTGTTGGGGTTGCTGGGGTCGTGCCTGTAGCGGGTAAAGCGTTCGGTTCTGGGATCGAATTTGTTCACGCCGCCGGTGTAGGTGGCAATCCACAAATAGCCCTGATCGTCCTCGATCAAATCCATAACAAGGTTGGCGCTTAGGCTGCCAGGGTCGTTGGGGTTGTGCTTGTACACGACGAAGGCGTTGCCGTCGTAGCGATCAAGACCGTCCTGGGTGGCAAGCCACATGAAGCCCCGGCGATCCTGCAAGATGGCTTTAACATTGCTTTGAGATAGGCCATCGTTGGTGGTGAGGTGGGTGAATTTGAGGTCCCTCACCAGAGCATGGACGTCCTGAGGATGGATATCCTGCGAGTGGCGAAGAGTCGCGTCAGCTCCAGATTCGGGCTCCGGGCGCAAGGCGGCTTTCGCAGTCAGGTGCGCGAAGGGCGTGCTACTGCTCTGGGCAATTACAACTTTGGCGGCGTTGGGTTCAGCTGTTACAGCGAAGCAGTGAATCATGCACAGAAGCACGATCCTGCATCGCTCGACGCAAGGCCCGCGCTGTATTTCGGCGATATGGCGATCATGCTTTCCCCGCAAACTTTTGCGACAGCCAGGAACCCCTCCGAGCTGTCGTGTATGCGGAGGAAGCAGGAACAATCAGTTCCACTTCAGTGCCGGCGCCGACTTCGCTCCACACCACCAGCTTCCCCCCTATCAGTTTGGCGCGTTCGCGCATGCCGCGTAAACCGTAGTGTCCCTCAACGCCCTTCTCCCGACAGAACTGCTGCATCCATGCCTTTTCCATCGTCGCGCACGCGCAGCCGGAACTGTTGATTGTCATACCTGATTTCCACTTCGATCTGCCGGCGCCTGGGCGTGCCGAAATGCGTTCCGAAGGGCCTCTGCGGCAATCCGTAAATTTCATCACGCATGATCGGGTGAAGATCGCGCGAATCGCCTTCAACTGTGACGCGAAATGCCGGAGACCCGTCGTTGGCTGGATCAGTTGCGAGTTCCTCACCCAGCGTATTGATGGCCCGTGCGAGATCATTCGTCTGCGACCGTGGAGGCGCGCAGTCCCTGCACCGCATCCCGGCCTTCCGTGATCGCCTTGGCGGTCCGGTCAATGATTTCTGCCAGCTTTTCCTTTGCCTCGATGGGCCGGTCCTTTTGCATCTGCGAAAGCACTTCAAGTTGCAGCAGCAGACCCTGAGCGCTTTGCAGCAGCGTGTCGTGGAGATCCCGAGCGATGTTCGTCCGCTCGGCGACCCGGGCCTCCAGAGTTAGGGCGAAATCGTGGCGCAGTTGCCTGACCCTGATCCGGTAGATTGCCCACACGAGTGCCAGAACGAGAACTGCGCAAAGGGCGCGAAACCAATTCGTCTGGTAATAGGCGGGGGCAATCGAGAACTCGCAGTGCATCGCCCTGCTCGTTCCACACGCCGCTGTTGTTGCACGCGATTACCCGAAACCGGTAGGGCCCCGGAGGAAGGTTCGAATACTGCACCTCACGGTCATTAACCACCTCTCTCCAGTCGGGATCCTGCCCCTCCAGCTTGTACTTGAAATGAACCTTCTCCGGCGCGGTGAGGCTGAGAGCAGTGTAGTCGATCTGCAGATCGCGAGTTCGCGCCGGCAGACGCACGCTCGAAGCCGCAGAGCTCGGCAGGTTCTGCCAGTAAATCTTGTGATCCGCGACAATTTGCTCAATGTGAACTGGCGGCGCGGTCTTGTTGGCAGCAAGATGGCGCGGATCGACGACCTGTACGCCTTCTCCGGTCACGAACCAGATTCTGCCATCGTTGGCCTTCGCAACACGAGGACCGTACGCGCTGGCCGCAGTCTCGCGGAGCCTGACGCCGTCTCCCGGGTCCCACACCGTGGTTGCAATTCTCCTCTGCGGGTCGGCGATCCACGCGTCCAGCTCGCTTCGCCAATCCGCACGAGGCCGCAGCTCGTGTACAACCACAAGGAACGCTCGTCGTCCTCTATCGACCAGTGAATGGTGTCGCAAGGCAACCCATTCCTGGTGGTGAGCGTGGTGAAGCGGCCATTCTTAAGTCGGCTGAGGCCCCCATCGCTCGGTTGCCAGCCCAGAGCGCGCCATCCCGATCGAGTCTCATATCGGCAATCTCGCCTTGTGCCCAGCCCGTCGGCGACTGTATACGTCGCGTCGGAGATGGCCATCCTTGAAGAACAACAGTCCCCCACCCGACCAGAATCCCATCCACAATCCGCCCCGTTCAGGGTCGTAGAGCAGGACCGAGGCACTCGGCGGACGTCCCAACTCTGACCACGAGATCCTCTCGACCAGATGCCCGTTCAACACGTGGAGAAAGTTCTGTTCACTTGAAAGCCAGAGGTTGCCGGCATTATCCCCCGTGATGGAATGCACTTCTTCGCTGGGCAGATCAAGTACCGCAACAAACCTGTCGTCCTTGAAATAGCCCAGCCCGTGCCCAGCGAACGTCCCCCAGATCCGCCCACGATCGTCCTGGAACAGAGACTCCGTCGTACTATCCGGAAGTCCGCTCCCCTTACGGAGGATTGTTGCTTGTCCATCTTTGCAACCGGCTGAGGCCATCGTGCGTACCAACCCAAATGCTTCCATCCGTGGCAGCCAGCACGGATTGAGTCGCGTCGCTCGACAAGCCTTGTTTTACCGAAACAGTAGAGACGGGGAGTTCTCGAAACCGGTCGAGTCCTCCTGTACTGGACATCCAGATGTCGCCCTCTCGATCCTCGTACATGGCGAGGATGACGTCACCCGACAGGCCATCCGTCTTGGCAAATACATCGGTGCGGCCGCTATGAATATGGATGAGGCCCCGCTCGATTGCCCCGATCCAGAGACCTCCATCGCGGTCCCGCAGGATTCGATTCGAATCGATCTCGCGGTCCGGGAGCAGCCTGGGTGAATTGTTTGGGCCGCGAACGGGATACGATTCGATCTTGTCGCCAGAGAACTGCATGAGTCCCGCCCCATGTACGGCAATCAGCAGGCGGTCTTCATCGGCTCTGCTCAGTCCAATCAGTTCCGTCGATGTCGGGTATAGCCTGAGAGGACCAGGGCCCAATCGCCACAGCCCCGACTGCGCCGTGCCCCAGAGATTGCCTGAGCTGTCTTCGTAAAAAGCCCAGATGGCTCGGCCAAATGCGCTATTATGCCTGTCGCAATGCACGTTTCCGCCACGGATTGCGCAGAGCCGCCCTCCCGGTTGTTCCAGCGTGCCGGCCCAGACGGTGCCTTCGTGGTCCTCAAAGAGAGATGACACAAAGTGCGTCAATTTCCGGATAGCTGGTCAACCTGACGCCGTTCCAGCTTTCAAGGCCGCCGAAAGTGCCGATCCAGAGAGTCCCATCCCGAGTCACGAGAAGGCTGTTGATATTGATCTTCAGCGAGCGGCAGTCCCGCCCGCAGGTTGCCACGGTGTGAAGCGGAGACCATCGAAGCGGAACAGCCCGAATTCCGAGCCGAGCCAGAGATACCCATCCGGCGTCTGCGCAATCGCGTAGATGTTGCCCAGGGAGAATCCGTCTCGGACGGTCCACGCGGTATGCGCATATTGGCTGATATCCAGGGACGGATTGAGCGCAAAAAAGCTCTGGCAGCCCCCCAGCAGAATACCCAGGGCAATCGCGGCTATAACGACTCTGCGCTTCACAGTGGGTCTAAATCCTAACACATACAACAGCATAGGCCGGAAACACCGATTTTAGGCCTGCCAAGACGGGTTGAAGTTGACGGGCGCATGTTCCGGTGAAAGCGTGCTTCATTCCCTGTTCACCCTGCTGCCCGGATTGCGTCAGTGCCCAAATGGCGGCATGCCAGCCTTGCCCTGGAACGATCTGGGTCGCTGATATGCAAGGACTTTTCACCCGTTCGCGCGTGCTCACCTCTGGCAGCCGGATTGCACATACGAAGTGTCGATCTGAACTCAACTCGCTCCAGGTGACGACCCGATGCACGGAGAACTGATAAACATCCCGACGAATTCGCTCATTGACATGTTGCTCGCAATTCTCACCTGCGAACTTCCGGTCACTGCAACCGATGGAACAGAAATCCAACAGATTCAGTGCGAGTTGCAAAGGAGAGGTGAAGACAGATACTGGAGCTTTTGCACGGTCAACTAAGAGAAATCTCCGTCAGGCTCTGGAGAAAGCAAATGCCCGCCGTGCGCAAAGTATCGGAACTGCGCAGACGGTGGCAGAGAAGGAGGCGTATGACAAGGGCTGCAGGACCATACCCGACGATCGACCAGTTTCGGCGAGCGTACCAGACAAAGGAACGTCCGGTAGATCTCGTCGCCCCCGAGATTCAGAAAATCACGAAGTGAGGAGATCAAAAAGAATGACAGTACTTGCGAAGGCCGAAGAATTGACGGAATCACTGAGCGCCGAATGGCCCAGCACGGTCGACGGTCGCGGGAGCGCCCCTAAGCGCCGACGAACTGGACAAGATCGATGCCTACTGGCGCGCGTGCAATTACCTGGCTCTAGGCATGATCTATCTTCAGGCCAATCCCCTTTTGCGAGAACCACTGAAGCCCGAACATATCAAGAGTCGGCTGCTCGGTCATTGGGGCTCGAGCCCCGGGCTTGCCTTCATCTACACCCACCTGAGTCGACTTATCCGCAAGCATGACGCCGAAATGATCTTTCTCGCAGGTCCCGGCCATGGCGCTCCTGGAGTTTTGGCTCCTATCTATCTGGAGGGCACATACACTGAAATCTATCCAGAGAAGAGCCAGGACGAAAAGGGCCTCCGGGAATTCTTTAAACAGTTCTCGTTCCCAGGCGGCATTGGCAGTCACTGCACGCCAGAGACTCCAGGGTCCATTCACGAAGGAGGTGAGCTGGGATATGTCCTCTCGCATGCCTGCGGAGCCGCGTTCGACAATCCCGACCTGATCGTTGGAGCCGTGGTAGGTGACGGCGAAGCGGAAACTGGCCCACTGGCGACTTCATGGCATATCAGCAAGTTTCTGAATCCGATCCGCGACGGGGCTGTACTTCCTATCCTTCACCTCAACGGATACAAGATCAACAACCCGACTCTGCTGGCTCGGATCACGCATGAGGAACTTGAGAATCTGCTGCGCGGGTACGGCTGGAATCCCTACTTCGTTGAGGGATCCGAGCATGACAGCATGCATCAGGCCATGGCCGCGACGCTGGAGCGTTGTCATGCCGACATCAGGACACATCAGGCAGAGTGCCGGAGAACCGGTATTGCGACCCGGCCGCGCTGGCCGATGGTGGTGTTGCGGTCGCCAAAGGGTTGGGGTGCACCGGTGGAAGTGGACGGACATCGCATCGAAGGATTCTGGCGTTCGCACCAGGTGCCGCTGGCGGACGTCAAGACGAATTCGCAGCGTCTGCACATTCTGGAGAACTGGATGCGGTCGCTCAAACCGGAAGAGCTCTTCGATGAATCTGGGAGGCTGCAACCCGAACTCGCCGAAATTGCGCCATCAGGGTCCCGCCGTATGAGCGCGAGTCCCCACGCCAATGGAGACCTCAGGAACAAGCTGTGCTTGCCCGACTTCCGCGATTATGCAATCAAAATCGACCGACCGGGGATAACCGAAGTCGAGAACGTACCGCCGCTGGGTATCTTTCTGCGGGATGTAATGAAATCGAACATGAACAGCTTTCGGGTATTCGCGCCCGACGAGAACACTTCCAACAAACTCGATGCGATTTACCAGGTTTCGAAGAAGTTCTGGATTGCTGAAATGTTCCCCGAGGACAGTAACGGCACAGAGCTGGCATCGGACGGACGCGTGATCGAAATGCTCAGCGAGCACACAATGGAGGGCATGCTCGAGGGCTACCTGCTTACCGGTCGCAATGGGTTTCTCTCATCCTATGAAGCCTTCGTTCACGTGATCGACTCGATGTTTAATCAACACGCTAAATGGTTGTCCATCTGCAATCAGTTGTCATGGCGTCGCAAGATCGCCTCGCTCAATCTTCTCATTACGTCAACCGTATGGCGTCAGGATCACAATGGCTTCACGCATCAGGATCCTGGATTTCTGGACGTGGTGCTGAACAAGAGTGCGGCTGTGACTCGCATCTATCTGCCACCAGATGTCAACTGTCTGTTGTCAGTAGCGGATCACTGCCTGCGCTCGGAAAACTACATCAACGTCATTGTCTCGGACAAGCAGCGACATCTGCAGTTCCTGGATATCGATGCCGCTATCACTCATTGCACAAAGGGCATCGGTATCTGGAATTGGGCGAGTAATGATGAGGGTAATGAGCCTGATGTCGTGTTTGCTGCGGCGGGCGATATCCCAACACAGGAAGCGCTGGCTGCGACAGTACTGCTCAGGGAACACTTTCCAGACCTGAAGATTCGATTTATCAACGTGGTTGACTTGTTCAAGCTGCAACCCAGCTCAGAACATCCACATGGTTTAACGGATTCGGACTTCGATTCTCTGTTTACGGCCGACAAGCCGATCATCTTCAACTTCCACGGCTATCCCTGGTTGATTCATCGCCTCGCCTATCGCCGCACCAACCACCGTAACCTGCATGTGCGCGGCTACAAGGAAAAGGGCAACATCAACACGCCGATGGAGCTGGCCATTAACAACCAGACCGACCGGTTCAGTCTTGCCATTGACGCGATCGACCGCATCCCCAAGCTGCAGCGGAATGGCGCACATGCCAAAGAGGAATTCCGCGACAGACAGATCGCATGCCGCCGCCATGCTTACGAGTACGGAATCGACAGCCCGGAGACCGCCGGTTGGAAGTGGCCGTACCGATGAAATCGATTAGAGGCAGTCTCGTGGATGGCTCGGATCTGTTCTGAGATGAGCGACTGATCCGTGAGACTGACTCGATCGCAGCGAGAGACAATGACGCACAGTACCATGCGCTGGCAGCCAGAACGTGCAACCATGTCCAGTGCAACAGAAAACGTAGCAGAACATCCACTTCCGGGCCCGAAAACCGGCTGCAGCTTTCCGATAGGCGCCACGCTGGTAAATGGTGGCGCCAACTTTTCGGTGTTCTCCCGGAGTGCGGCCTCAATCGAACTCTTGCTTTTCGATCGGGTGGACGACGCTCGTCCTTCGCGCGTGATCCCGATGGACCCGTCAGCGAACCGCACCTACCATTATTGGCACGTGTCTGTTCCCGGGCTCGAAGTGGGCCAGATCTACGGTTTCCGGGCCTTTGGGCCGTTTGAGCCGGATCGGGGACTCAGGTTCGATCCGTCCAAGTTACTGCTCGATCCGTATGGCCGGGCGATCAGTGTCCCTAAGAATTACAGCCGCGAGGCGCGCCCGTCGGGAAGGCGACAACGCCGCGACCGCAATGAAAAGCGTGCTTGCAGACCCACGGGCGTATGACTGGGAGGGAGACGTTCCCCTGAATCGACCGTGGGCCCGCACGATCATCTACGAGATGCATGTGCGCGGGTTTACCGCACATCCCAGTTCCGGCCTGTCGGAATCGAAACGCGGCACATACGCCGGCCTGATCGAGAAGATCCCGTACCTTCAGCAACTCGGCATCACGGCGGTCGAACTGCTGCCCGTCTTCCAGTTCGATCCTCAGGATGCGCCGCGGGGCCGAACGAACTACTGGGGCTACTCGCCGGTTTCGTTCTTTGCGCCGCACCAGCCATACAGTTCCCGTCAGGACCCGCTTGCCGCGCTGGATGAATTTCGAGACATGGTGAAGGCGCTTCACCGGGCCGGCATCGAAGTGATTCTCGACGTCGTGTTCAATCACACTGCGGAAGGTGGACACGATGGACCCACACAATGCTTCCGTGGTCTGGACAATCCTACTTACTACCTCCTGTGTGAAGACAGTTCACGTTATGCGAACTTTACCGGTACAGGAAACACGCTCAATGCGAACCATCCTGTCACAAGACGCATGATTGTTGACAGCCTGCGTTACTGGGTGACCGAAATGCATGTGGATGGTTTCCGGTTCGATCTTGCATCCATCCTTGCGCGTGACTCGTCCGGCGCCGTGATGGCTAATCCGCCGGTGCTGTGGGACATCGAGTCTGATCCGGCGCTCGCCGGCACCAAGATGATTGCGGAAGCCTGGGACGCGGCAGGACTATATCAGGTCGGCAGCTTCGTCGGAGATAGCTGGAAGGAGTGGAACGATCGCTTTCGCGATGACACCCGCGACTTCTTCCGCGGTTCGCATGATTCAGTGAGGCGCATGGCCGACCGCCTGCTTGGCAGCCCAAGCATTTATGGCAAAAGAGGGCGCGAAGCCGAGGAGAGCATCAATTTCGTTGCTTGCCACGATGGCTTCACGCTGAACGATGTCACCGCCTACAATTACAAACACAACGAAGAAAATGGCGAGGACAACCGCGACGGGCACGAGGAGAACCGAAGCTGGAACTGCGGTTTGGAAGGTCCGACGGATAATCCCGAAATCGAGAAGCTGCGCAACCGGCAGGTGAAGAACTTTTTCACCGCTACCATGATTTCCGTTGGCGTGCCCATGTTTGTCATGGGCGACGAAGCGCGGCGTAGTCAGCGGGGCAACAATAACGCCTATTGCCAGGACAATGATGCGAGTTGGTTCGACTGGACGCTGGTATCAAAACACGCTGACGTACAGCGCTTTGTGAAGTTGCTGATCGAGCGCCGTGTGATACGGGACGTGGAACATGAGTTCCGGCGTACGAGCTTAACCCAGGTCCTCCGCGAGTTGAGGTGTGCCTGGCACGGAGTGACACTCAACCAGCCGGACTGGTCGCCTTCCTCGCGTAGCTTCGCAATCAGTGGAGAATCAAAGAACGAAGCGCTATTTGCGCATATCATCTTCAATGCGTATTGGGAGCCTCTGGACTTCGAACTTCCGGTGTTGGGGGATGGCTCCCGGAACTGGTGGCGGTGGATCGATACTGCACTCGATCCGCCGCACGAGATTTGCGAGTGGAACCGGGAAGTACGAATACCGGACTCAACCTATCGCGTTGGGGCGCGTTCCGTGGTAGTGCTAATCGCGGGCGAGGGGGTCAACGGGCATAAGGGGGCATTGCCGACCGACGAGGGCTGAGCGGTCTTCGCTGAGAAAGCCTTCCAGCGTCTTCGCCTGTTCCCCGAAAGTTCGCGTGTACTTCGATTGTCGTTTCAGGCGTAATCTGATCTCAAAATCCCAAGTCGCTCCATCTTCCGCTGCAAGGTAGTTCGCTTCAAACCCAGGCGCTCAGCCGCACCCCCCGAACCGGAGAGCTTGCCACCCGCCGCACGTAACACATTGAGGATAATCTCCCGTTCCATCTCATGGAGTGTGTTCGCCGATATTTCCCTCGGAACCAGCGCACCATCGAGTTCCGATATCGGAGCGGCAAGGGTTTCGTCACGGCTGAGGATCACGGATCGTTCGATGAAGTTGTGTAACTCGCGAACGTTCCCAGGCCAGCTGAAAGATGTGATTGACGTCATCACCTTCGGGGGAATCACCCGGATGGATCTCCTCATTTTCCGCGACAGATTTTCCACAAAGTAGTGGACCAGCAGAGGAATATCCTCTTTTCTCTCCCGAAGCGGCGGAATGTGAATCGGAAACACATTCAGACGATAGAACAAGTCGTTTCGGAAATCCCCTTTTCGGACCATCCCGGGAAGATCCCGGTGGGTCGCTGCAATCAACCGGGTATTCACCTTAATGGTGTGATTACTTCCTAGGCGCTCAAACTCACGCTCCTGCAGTACCCGTAGCAGCTTGGGTTGCAGCTCAAGGCCAATATCTCCGATCTCGTCGAGGAACAAGCTGCCTTCGTGAGCCAGTTCGACCCTGCCGCGTCTCTGCGCCAATGCGCCTGTGAAGGCTCCTTTCTCATGCCCAAACAGTTCGCTTTCCAGAAGACCGGAGGGAACCGCTGCGCAATTCAGCCGAACAAAGGTGCGATCTCGCCGCAGGCTCAGGTTGTGTATGGCGCGGGCAACCAACTCCTTACCGGTTCCGCTTTCCCCGATTAAGAGCACCGTTGAATCCGTGGGAGCGACAATAGCTACCTGCTCGAGAACGTCCTTGATCGCGGCACTTTGCCCGACGATATCTTCAAAGTTGGATTGGCTCTGAAATTCTGACTCGAGGTAATTTCGCTCGTCTTCAAGGCGGCGACAGGAAAACGTGATGCGGCGGTAAGCAAGCGCATTGTCCAGTGCGAGTGAGATTTGATTGGCGATTTGCGAGAGCAGGTCGAGGTCATCCTGGTTAAAGGCATCCTTGTCCTGGCTTCCAAGAGAAATAATGCCCAGGAGCCCTTTACTTCCAACCAGGGGGACACATACCACGCTGACAATCCTATTCTCGCGAAGAGGCTTTGCAACTGCTTCCGGGAGCTGATCGATCTCGTGAGGCCCATAGATGGCTGTCATCCTGGCGCTCATGGTGACAACGTCATCTTTTTGGAGGATGGTGGTCGTTATGTTTTCGCGGAAGCCCAGTCCCCTTGGGAACTCCAACGTCAGTAGTTCGAGTTGACTTGACTTTTCCTCGAAAAGCCAAAAACCTGTTATCGCGTTGTCGAAGAATGCATGGAGCGATTTGGAAGTGGCGCGGAACAGTGCGCTCATGTCGAGGTGCGCAATCGTGTAGTTATTGATTTCGAGGATCAGCTTCAACCGATCTCGTTCGCGGGCGAGATTCTGCTTGTATGATTCCGCCGCGGCAAAGGCCAACGCGGTGTCCAGGAACTTCGAAATGAGAACAGTCGCTGAGGCCATCAGTTCTGCGTTTTGGGCGCTGCAATTTTCGGCGCCATTGGTCACAAAAACGAGGCCCCCCGGCCGCTTTTGCGCGGTTGATACCGGAAACACATGAGCGCTGGCCGAGGGCTCAATTCGAGTGAAATGAATCAGGCCAGGAAACAGGGCGAGTTCTTTTTCAAGGCAAGGGATGTACCTTGGCTTCTGCCCGTTCATAACCTGGACCAGAGTCGCGTCTTGGACCGACATGTCTCGTACGATCGGCGTCTCCGATGCACTGCATCCCAGTTCCAGCCCGTAAAGTCGCGCACTCTGCCCGTCTTCATTGAGCAAAAACAGGGCGACACAATTGCATCCAATGATCTTTGACAGGAGCAGAGTCACGCTATGAAGAATGGCATGCAAATCCGATTCAGGATCCGAAGCGTTTGTGACATTGAGGGGTGCGCCGTGCCTTCTATCGCTGGTTATGGTCTTCGTTGCTTCTTCGTTCATCGTTGTCCCGCAATGCCTGCGTTCCCACTTGGCGGCTCCGACGCGGCGCCAGGAATCATGGCCTTATCGGCGGCCAAGTGTCGCAATGCACGCATTTCCTTTCCGACTTGACCAGGATCAAGAATTATTCCCCTGGGTGTTCCGTTGTGCTGTCGAGCGAGTTGCTTCAAGATCTGCTTCGTGAAGACGTCACTCCCGCGGAACTTGGCGCCTCGAACCATGAGGTGAGTAACACCTCTTCTCCGTCTGCGCCGATGACGGTCATTCACCGAACATCAATGACGAGTTGAAGGTGATCGAGATCACATCCAACCCTCGGATAATCGAATCTTCAACATATCGCTTGCCCTTGCTTAATGGGCAAGCATCGTGCCAAACGAGCAAGCCGTCAGCTCCCTTTGGTTTTCAATATGTTGGAAGCGCAGAATGGCGACTTCACTCCGGTCATCATGGGCTGTTGCTGCCGCAATGGCGGCAACCCCGTCCCCATAGCGGCACCCGTCCCTGAGATCTTTTGTTCCATCACCTGATTCCAAAGGGAATTGCGGCCTCTCTGCTTTGGCACTCTAGCTGCAAACGTTAAGGTGTCGGTTGCGATTTCGTTGATGCACCTTCTCGTGGGTCGGAGCAGAAGGACGCCGCCGATGTGCTGGCTTTGACCGCAACAAACTCAACATTAGCTGAGGTTGTGAAAAGGACATATGAGGACCATTACGGTATCGAAACAATCGCGTGGTTGCAGAAGCAGACGCGCAGCATTCACGGAAACGCTCGCAGCCCGACTCGCAGGTAGTCAGATGTCGGCAGTCCTGGCGTGCATTCTCTTAATCGCTCCCATGCTTGCAGTCACTGGATGCAGCAAAGCCAGAGCCGCAATCAAGATGCCGGACCCGGAGGTACTGGTTGCATCTCCCGTTCAGCAAGATGTGCCCGTGCACAACGAGTGGGTGGCGACAACAGACGGTTTTGTCAACGCCGAGATTCGTCCTCAGGTTTCAGGCTACATCATCAAGCAAAACTACAGCGAAGGGACGGTAGTCCGCAAAGGTCAGGTCCTCTTCGAAATTGATCCGAGACCGTTCCAGGCGGCCCTTGACCAAGCAAAGGCTGAGCTTGCCCAGGCTGTAGCGCAACTGGGCAAGAGCACGATCGATGTTGAGCGCGATACGCCTCTCGCAGAGAAAAAGGCGGTTCCAAGGGAGAAGTTGGACACCGAGATTCAGGCCAAACTGTCTGCTCAGGCAGCGGTCGCTGCGGGCGAGGCTGCTGTAGAACGGGCGGAACTCGATCTCGGCTGGACCAAGGTCACCTCGCTTGTAGATGGAATTGCGGGGATTGCCGAAGTGCAGATGGGCAACCTGGTGGGCCCGCAAGTTCGCCTCACTTCAGTGTCGCAAGTTGATCCTATCAAGGTGTGTTTCCCCGTCAGCGAACAGGAGTACCTGCGGGCGAAGCACCTCAGCTCCGCCGGGCAGCCGATGGACCTTTTCAACGCCTCGCCGGAGCTCATCCTGGCCGACGGCACGGTGTATCCGCACAAAGGCAGAATTCTGATGACGGATCGCCAAGTAGACACGAATACCGGCACCATTCGCCTCATAGCCGGATTCCCGAATCCTGGCAATGTTCTGCGGCCGGGCCAGTACGGGCGTGTGCGGATCCAGACCGGCACAGAGAAGGGCGCTTTGCTGGTGCCGCAGAGCGCGGTCAAAGAACTTCAGGGAGGTTATCAGATCGCGGTTCTGGGTGCCGACAAGAAGGTGAGTATTCGCCCCGTTAAAGCCGGCGAAAAAGTTGGGACGATGTGGGTGATTGAGTCCGGCCTCAATCCTGGTGACCAGGTGGTCGTTGAGGGAACCGGGAATCAATTCGTGAAGGATGGCACGGTCGTTGTGCCTAAGCCCGCAAAGGTTGCGGGGGAGGCGCGCTAATTTATGTCGAATTTCTTCATCAGACGACCGATCGTTGCCATCGTCATCTCGATTCTGATGGTGATCGTGGGTGCGATCACCATCACCCGCCTGCCGGTCGCTCAGTTTCCCGACATTGCTCCGCCCGAGGTACGAGTCAAGGCTTTGTACCCGGGCGCCGATGCCGAGACCCTGGAGAAAGCCGTGGTCACGCCGATTGAGCAGCAGATCAACGGCGTGGACAAAATGGACTACATGTATTCGCTGAACTCAACCGGCGACTCGAGTTCAGTACTAATGGTCGATTTCGATTTGGGTACCGACCCCAACGCGGACCTGCTGCTCACGCAGTCGCGCCAGCAACTGGCGAACGGGCAGCTTCCGGCAGTGGTAAACCAGGTCGGGATCGACGTGAAGAAGTCCTTGACGTCTCCGATGATGATGATCGTTCTGACCTCGCCCAAGGGCACACACGATTTCCAGTGGTTGGCCAACTATGCCTACATCAATCTGAAAGACCCGCTTCAGCGCTCTTACGGCGTAGGTTTGACCGATATCTATGCCGGGCAGTACGCGATGCGCATCTGGGTCAAACCCGATCAGATGGCAAAGCTGGGCGTGACGGTCAATGAAGTCGTGAATGCCGTGCAAAACCAGAACACGGTGAACCCCGGCGGGAAACTGGGCGGCGAACCCAGCCTCCCGGGCCAGAGGTTCTCATACGCCGTTCTCGCTCAGGGGCGATTGAAAACGCCGGAAGAATTCGGCAACATTGTGGTCCGCGAAAATCCTGACGGCGGCGTGGTGCGGGTGAGAGACGTTGCCCGGGTCGCTATGGGTTCGCAGGATTACAACATCGCCACGCGCCTCAACGGCAAGGAAGCTGCAGGCATTGGCATTTATCAATTACCGGGCACCAATGCGGTCGAAGCCGCAAAGGCCGTCCGCAAGCTCATGGCCAAAATGAAGGAGAGTTTTCCGGCGGACGTGGACTACGTCGTAGCGCTGGATACGACGGATGCAGTCACGGCAGGCATGCATGAGATTGTCATCACGCTGGGAATAGCCTTCGTCCTCGTGATCCTGGTTGTCTTCGTCTTCCTGCAAGACTGGCGCGCCACCATCATTCCCATGCTGGCGGTGCCTGTCTCGCTGGTGGGCACGTTTTTGGTCTTCCCCATCTTCGGCTTTTCGATTAACACCCTTTCCCTGTTTGGCCTGGTACTCGCCATTGGTTTGGTGGTGGACGACGCGATTGTGGTGGTCGAAGGAATCCAGCGGCACATCGAAGAGGGCTTGGCTCCAAAGGACGCCGCCCGGAAAGCGATGCAGGAACTTACCGGTCCCGTGGTCGGCATTGCGCTGGTGCTTTCGGCTGTGTTCGTGCCCACGATATTTATCCCGGGCATCACCGGCCGTCTTTACCAGCAGTTTGCGATCACCATCGCCATTTCCGTGATCGTATCCGCCTTCAACGCGTTGACGTTGAGTCCCGCGCTGGGAGGGCTATTGCTACGGCAGAAAAAAGAGGCCCACGGACCCGTTGCGAAATTCTTCGCATGGTTCAATCGCAGGTTTGAAGCTGGCACCAAGTTCTATATCCGCGTGTCGGGCGGACTCATTCGTAAGAGTCTCTTCGCGGTAGTAGCTCTCGCGGGGTTTGCTGTTGCTAGTGTCTTCTTCATGAAGGCAGTTCCGACAAGTTTCCTGCCCGACGAAGACCAGGGCTATATGTACATTCAAATGCAGTTGCCTGAAGGCTCCTCGATACAGAGCACGGCGGAAGCAACCCGGGTCGTCGAAGATGTCCTGAAGAATACTCCCGGTGTCAAGTATGCCACCACCGCGGTGGGATTCAGCCTTCTCAGCCTGACCCGCAACACCTACAACGCGTTCTTCTATGTCACGCTCGAACCGTGGGAAGACCGCAAGAAGATTGAGGAGCAGTTCCAGGTGATCAAGGCAAAGTTGAACCTGAAGCTGATTACTCTTCCGCAAGGGACCACGTTTGCTTTCTCGCCGCCGCCGATCTCGGGCGTCGGCACTTCGGGCGGATTTCAGTTCGTACTTGAAGACCGCTCCGGAAGCGATCCCGCATTCCTCGTGAACAACCTGAACAAGTTTCTCGAAGCAGCCCACAAACGTCCCGAACTCGGAATGGTGGCGACCACCTACATCCCCAGCACGCCCCAGAAGTTCCTGGCCGTGGACAAAGAGAAGGTCCTGAAGCAGGGCGTCAACATCAGCGACGTCTATGCCACTCTCCAGGCCTTCATGGGCGGAACGTTTGTGAATTACTTCAACGACTTCGGCCGCGCGTGGCAGGTCTACGTGCAGGCGGATGCGCCCTATCGCGCCAGCCTGGACGACGTCGGACAGTACTACGTGCGCAACATGAAGGGAGAGATGGTGCCGCTTTCCGCGCTGACCCATTTCGAGTCGCGGTACGGTCCGGAATTCAAGATGCGCTACAACGAGTACTCATCGGCGCAGATCATCGGCAGCGCGGCGCCAGGCTATAGCTCGGACCAGGCGACTGCTGCCCTGGAGGATGTCTTTAAACAAACCATGCCCAACGGGATGGGATTCGATTACATGGGCATGTCCCGGCAGGAACAAAAGGCACGCGAGGGTATTCCCACCTGGGTGATCTTCGCCATGTCGTTCCTGTTCGTGTTCCTCATTCTTGCGGCCCTCTATGAAAGCTGGTCGCTGCCGTTTGGCGTACTGCTGAGCACGCCAGTCGCGGTGTTCGGGGCGTTCGGATTGTTGTGGCTACGACGCACCGTACTCAGCATGATTTTCCCAGCCTTCATGGTGCAGATCGAGAACGATGTTTACTCGCAGATCGGACTAGTGATGCTGATCGGCCTCGCAGCCAAGAACGCCATCCTGATCGTGGAATTCGCGAAGGCCGAGTATGAGCAAGGCAAGCCGTTGGTGGATGCGGCATTGGAAGGAGCCAGGCTGAGACTGCGGCCAATTCTGATGACTTCCTTTGCATTCATTCTTGGCTGCGTGCCCCTGTTTGTCGCTACTGGGGCCGGCTCCGTGGGCCGTCAGATCATGGGTACCACAGTGATTGGAGGCATGCTGGCCGCAACTGGCATGGCCATCTTCATCATCCCGGCGCTGTACGTGATCGTGGAGCGGATAACCGGGAGTCGGAAAGCCCACAAGCAGACCCCCGCAGCCGTTTCTGAACCGATACCAGTTGAGGCCGACTAACGTGAAAAAGACAATCGCTTTCTCCATCTTGATCTTCATGTGCGGGTGCACGGTAGGACCTAACTACCGGAGACCGAACGTTGACGTCCCCGGTTCGTACCGCGGAACAACGGCGCCGGAAACGGCGCAACCTCAGCAGGGCCCGTCACAGCCATCAACAACCCCTGCTGCGACTCCGTCGCAGCAGGGAGTACAGCCCGCTAACAACTCGCCGCAGCAAGGGGCACAGCCTGCGGACAAGGCGTCACCGCAAGCGTCGGCTTCTTCTGAGCCATCGTTCGGAGATCAGAAGTGGTGGGAGGTGTTTCAGGACCCGCAGCTTCAGCAGTTGATCCGCGCTGCCCTCCAGCAGAACTACGACGTTCGAATTGCGGCAACCAGAATCCTGCAGGCGCAAGCGCAGTTAGGCATCACGCGGGCTGATCAGTTGCCGACCATCAATGCCGGCGGCTCAGCCGACAACCAGCGCTCCGCGAAACAAAAGCCCGTGAACAAGGAGTTCGAGACAAACACCAACGCCGTGAGTGCCTCGATGGTGTGGGACCTCGATTTCTGGGGCAAGTACCGCCGCGCCACCGAAGCAGCGCGTGCCAATCTGCTGGCGACGGAATGGGCGCGCCGGGTAGTCACGAACACCCTCGTAAGTGAGGTGGCCGCCGCGTATTTCGAGCTTCGCGCAGACGATCTTCAGCTTGAAATTGCGAAACGGACGCTGGCCTCGCGGCAGGACTCACTGAAACTTACCCGCACCCTTGCAGACGGCGGGGCCGGCACCATGCTCGACGTTCGCCAGGCGGAACAGTTGGTCGCCGTGGCAGCCGAGAATATACCCGACCTGGAACGGCGTATCCAGCAACAGGAGAACTTGATCAGCACGCTCCTCGGAAACAATCCCGGTCCGGTTGCGCGCGGTATGAAGTTGACCGAGCAACCACACTTGCCAGAGGTTCCGGCTGGAATACCGTCCCGTCTTCTTGAGCGGCGGCCCGATATCCGTGCGGCTGAAGCGCAGTTGATGGCGGCCAACGCTCAAATAGGAGTCGCCAAAGCAGCTTACTTCCCGCAAATCACGTTGACCGCGGATAGCGGATTCCAAAGCTCGGCGCTGACAAGCCTGTTTACTGGCCCGGCTGGCTTCTGGAGCTTCGGTGGATCGCTCGCACAGCCGATTTTTGCGGGCGGCAGAATCAAGGCGGGCGTGCGTTTGAGCGAGGCGCGCCAGAAGGAAATGGTGCTGACCTATCAGCAGACAATCCAGCAGGCGTTTCGTGGCGTTTCGGACTCGCTTGTCGGATATCAAAAGAGTCATGAGTTCCGGCAGCATCAGGAAGAACTCGTGCTTGCGGCTCAAGATGCGGCACAACTTTCCGAACTCCGATATAGAGGCGGTGCGACCAGCTACCTTGAGGTCTTGACCAATGAAACAAATGCCTTCAACGCGGAGCTGGGCTTGACTCAGGCTCAACTGAACGAGCTTTTGAACCTGGTCGAGATCTACAGAAACCTCGGCGGAGGCTGGGAGTCGTAAGCACGTCCATGAGGCGCTGCCTGTCCTGGGCCAATGTAGTTTGCCTGTGGCCGACAGCGCCTTCGTTTTCGAATACGGCCTGCATACCAATGATGACGCGCCGAACGTGGGAAATAGAACAAGCGGGACAGATGTTATGAACTCTATGGCAGGAAAACTGTTGGTGGTTGAGCCGAACGAGGCTCTCAGGGAGCAAATCGTCTCGGCCCTGAGCGAAGCTGGATATGAGGTGTCAACCGACTACCGGGAGGGAATGAAGGCAGTCCTCGCCTTCGATCCCGACGCAGTGATCCTGGGTGCTGATCCGCCCCATCTTGATTGCTGCGACCTTCTTTCCGAAATCAAAGGTTCTGAACACACGCACAACATACGCGTTGTAATGATATCTCCGGGAGGATCAGCCGAGCGCAGACGGGGGTTGGATCTCGGGGCTGATGATGTGCTGTCACTACCTTTCGACTTGCACGAATTGCTGTCGCGAGTGCGTTTGCAACTAAGGAACAAATACATCGCGGACGAGCTTCGAGAGTACATCGCGAACGAGCTTCGAGAACGGCTGCAGCTTGCCGAGGATAACCGGACCGCTGCTCAGCAGGTGGCAACAGCGGTTGACGAAGGACGAAAGACCCTTCGGATCAGCGGTCTGGCGACAGTTGCCGTGCTTATCGTTACTGGTCTGGTTTTTTTGTTCTTCTATCGCCGCGGCCAGGAACAGGACACCCGGGTCTATGCTGCAATCACTCGATTGCAGACCGGAGTGCTGACGCAACAAAAGTTGATGGAGCGTTCGCGCCGGACCGTCGAAGATCTGCAAGGCGTTCCATTCCGGGCGAGCGATCCACAGAAGCTTCAACTCCAAAAGAAGAGTGAAGACCTGAGATCGCAAATTGCATCCAGCAAAACAGAAGACACTTCCGCTTTGCAAAATCAACTAACCGCAGTGGAAAGCAGGCTTCAGAAGCTTGAGACCGAAGGTCAGATTGCGCAGACGATTATCCAGTCCTATGAACAGAGCGTCTGCCTCATCCATATTGTGCTGGCCTTCCGCGACCACGCCACCGGCGTGAGATTGCGCTATGCGAGCGTTACGAGCAGCGGCGAGCCCGTCACCGACCAACACAACAACCCGCTGCTAAGCCTCACCGGAGATGGTCCGGAAGTTCGTATCGATGTTTTTGGTACCGGTTTTCTCGCTACCACAAGCGGGCAAATCCTTACCAATCACCATGTGGTCGAGCCCTGGTGGCAGAATGACGATCTGAAGGAAATGCTCGATCAAGGTCTTGAGCCAGCGATCACTGAAATGAAGGCATATTTCCCCGGCGTTTCACACGGCATCGTCATCACCACCGAGAAGATCTCTTCTGCCGCGGACATCGCTGTCGTGAGAGGAAACCTCTCAGGACTGGGCATCAAACAGATTGTCCTTGCCGATGGCCGCGGTTCGGCCGTCAGCGGGGGCCCAGTCGTGCTTCTTGGATACCCCGCTGCTCTTGATGCGATTCTGGCTCGAACGGGCGCAGAGACGCTCGAGTCGATCGCCACTGCATCCAAGGGTGATTCAAAACAATTGATGGAGGAGCTCGCGAGCCGCCACCTGATCAGGCCGACGGCTACCCAGGGGCACATCGGCGATGTACTTCGCGACAAGATTGTCTATGATGCCCAAACCACCTCGGGTGGTTCCGGCGGCCCACTCTTCAACAACGAGGGCAAAGTCATTGGGATTAACTTTGCTGTGCTGCGTGAGTTCGGCGGATCAAACTTCGCCATTCCGGTTGGTTTCGGGAAGTCACTTCTGAAACCTTAAGCCGAATGGCACGCAATTGAACGGAGGTCGTGGATGTTTCGTATCGGTAGCTCTCGTGCTCAGCCGACCCTGAACACGTGGATTGTGACACGGAACGAACTGGTCCGGATTACGAGTGATCAGGTGGTTGCGAAGACTACAACCGAATCTGTTCTCCCAGATGCGCAGGCGCAACCGGCCGATTCGAAAGCTCAGCTCTTCGATGCGGAGATGCGGAGAGTCGTCGCCCAGGCAGAACTTGTGCGCAGGGAATGCCGTCAGTGAAAACCATTCTTCATTTCGTTCTAAAGCATGGATATTCCATCCTCTTCGCTGCGCTATTTGCGCATCAGATAGGGTTCCCAATACCGGGACCTCTCTTTCTGCTGCCGGCTGGGGCGCTCGCGGCGGCGGGGAAGTTGGGCATTCTCGCCGTCATCGGCATCACTGTCATTGCCTGTGTATTGGCTGACTGGGTTTGGTATGAGGCGGGTCGTCGGGGCGGTGACAAGGTGTTGCACTTCTTGCATCGATTCACGCGAGATCCTGACTTTCACGATCGCCGCGCAAAGGAGACCTTTGCCCGGTATGGACTTCCCCTCCTCCTGATATCTAAGTTAGTCCCTGGGCTGGACGCGGTATTGCCGCCCCTCGCAGGGACATCGCGCACAAGCCGAGTCCGCTTCCTGGCCTTTGATACCGTTGGCGCTGGTCTCTATGCATCCGTCTATGTCGGACTCGGATATCTCTTTAGCAACGATCTGGACCGCGCGGCAGCCTACGTGTCGCGAGCGGGAACGCTTTTGGTAAGTCTTGTATTGGTTGGAATCTGCATTTACATCGTCCACAAACTGGTTCAGCGGAATCGCCTTTCCCGCGAATCGCGACTTGTGCGAATCGTACCAGCTGATCCGATTGAATGTGGAGACCCCGTAGGTATGCCCTGCGGGAACATTGGAGGACAAGAAAATGGCGACTGAAGCAACAGCGAAAAAGCAAGCACTACCGGATCCTGCCAGGCTCCTTAAGACTCAATACGGATGCGGTCCAGTGCAATTCGCAGGAACCAGTGACGCGCTGTATGAGCGGCACTTGCTTTTTGACAGTGATCTCGATCCGGCGGCGGCGACTGCGCGCGACCGGTTCGAAGCGCTGGCCCGGTCCGTGCGCGACATTCTATCGCAGCGATGGCTCTTGACCGAGAAGACCTACCAGCAACAAAACGCGAAACGGCTCTACTATCTCTCGATGGAGTTTCTCATCGGCCGCTCTCTGGAAAACAATGTTACTAATCTCCTGCTGAGTCCGCTCGCGAAACAGGTCCTCGAGGACAGGAAAATCAGCCTCGTTGAGATATTGGAGCAGGAGCCCGATGCGGGCCTCGGAAACGGTGGGCTTGGACGTCTGGCAGCCTGCTTCATTGAATCTGCCGCAACCATGCAACTTCCCGCCATGGGCTACGGCCTGCGATATGAGTATGGAATCTTCCGGCAATCCATCCAGAACGGATGGCAACGGGAATTGCCGGACAACTGGCTCCGCTCTCCTGATCCCTGGGAAGTTGCCCACCCGAACGAGAAGGTGGAAGTCAGCTTAGGTTGCTCATTCGAACTCAGCGGAGGGAGTCTGCGCACGGTGCCGGGACGTCCATCCACTTTAATCGGCATTCCATATGACCGCCCCGTCATCGGATTTGGCGGATCTACCATCAATACCCTCCGTCTCTGGGCCGCGGCCGCACCGGACTACTTCAACTTCGAGGGATTCTCTCAAGGCGATTTTGTAGAGGCATTTACTCAGACCCTCTCGGCTGAAACATTGACGCGGGTTCTTTATCCCGATGATTCAACTTTCATGGGGCAAGGTTTGCGCCTCATGCAGGAATACTTTCTTGTGGCCTGCTCGCTGGCCGACGCGGTTCGCCGCTTCAAGCGCGGAAATTCGGATTGGCACTTGTTTGCGGACAAGGTGGCGATCCAAATGAACGATACGCATCCGGCTCTGTCGGTTCCCGAGCTTATGCGGATCCTGGTGGACCAGGAGCACCTTGGGTGGGACGATGCATGGAAGATTACCCAGGACACGTTGGCGTACACCAATCACACCCTGTTGCCCGAGGCGCTCGAAAAATGGCCGGTGGCATGGTTTCAAGACATGTTGCCCCGGCAACTCGAGATCATCAATGAAATCAATCGTCGTTTTCTGAGCGATGTCCGCAGACAGTTTCCGGGCGATGAAGGCCGAATTCAGCGCGTGAGCGTTATCGAAGAGGGAGCCAGTAATAAAATTCGCATGGCCAATCTGGCCGTCATCGGTTCCCACAGCACCAATGGAGTGGCTGAGATTCACTCGGATTTGCTGCGCAAAACAACGCTGAAAGACCTGGCGGAGATCTTTCCTGGGCGTTTTAACAACAAGACTAACGGCGTCACCCCCCGGCGCTGGCTGCTACTGTCGAATCCCGGGCTGTCTAATCTGATCACGGATGCGATTGGAGATGGCTGGATCGCTGACCTCAGTCAGCTAACCCAGTTGCGAGAATTCACGGGAGACAAGAGCTTCCGCGACGGCTTCCTCAAGGCCAAGCGAGATGCCAAGCGACAATTCTGCGACTGGTTCCGGTGGTCGACAGGAGAGATTCTTGATCCGGATACGATCTTTGATTGCCAGGTTAAGCGCATCCACGAATACAAACGTCAGTTACTGAACGCGCTGAGGATTGTTGTGCTTTACAACCGGCTAAGGAAAGACCCCGGGCTGAACATGCCTCCACGGACATTCCTCTTCGCCGGCAAGGCTGCCCCTGCATATCGGCTCGCCAAGCTGATTATCAAATTCATCAACAATCTTGCCGGCACCATTGACGGCGACCCCGCAGTACGCGGACGGCTTAAAGTCGTGTTCCTCCCCGAGTACTGCGTCTCGGTTGCGGAGCACCTGATTCCAGCCAGCGACGTCTCCAACCAGATTTCGACGGCAGGCTACGAAGCCAGCGGCACAAGCAACATGAAATTCATGATGAACAGCGCATTGACGATCGGCACACGCGACGGCGCGACGATCGAGATGGCGGCGGAAGCGGGCGAGGAGAACTTCTTCCTTTTCGGGTTGACAGCTGAGCAGGTGGCTGGCAGTCGCGGGTGGTACAACCCGTACTGGCACTACGAAAATGAGCCCGAAACCCGCGAAGCCTTGGATCTGATTTTCTCTGATTATTTCAGCCGCAACGAACCCGGCATTTTCACCCCTTTGCGCGATGCGTTGCTGACGAACGGCGATCACTATATGCACCTGGCTGACCTCAAGTCGTATTTGGAGGCTGACGAGCGGCTTCGAGCCTTATATGCCGACCCCGATGGGTGGGCGCGCAAAGCCATTCTGAATGTGGCCGGCTCCGGCAGATTCTCCAGCGATCGCACCATCGCCGAATACGCAGCCGAAATCTGGAAGCTACGACCGTGTCCGATTCCCCAAAAGGCGTATTAGGCGGACTCTCAAACGACATCGATACGACTGAAAGGAATAGTAGTGAGACTTACAAAGCACATGACATCCTTACCGGCTTTTTTGTTCACGATCACTTACTTCACCCGTCGCAACGAACGCCGGCGTCAAAGAAAAGCAACTGAAATGAGACTTGCGACGATATTGAGACTCGTGTTGACGTTTCCCGTCACCACCGCAATCGTCTTTAGCCAGGAGGTTCACTACAACTACCAGCGAGGCGCGAACTTCTCTGCGTACAAAACCTATCAATGGGTCGATACCTCTACTGCCGCACCCAAATCCGATCCAGCAAGCGCGCCCAAGACCGACGCTGGCGTTCCGCCAAACCTTCCGGCTCTGCCAAACCTCCCCGCCCCTCCGCCCATCCCCCTCGGCGGCATACCGAACTTTCCGGGCGGCGCATCGGACATCCGGGACAATGCGTCAGAGGATCAGTTGATCAACCAGGAGATCAAGCGGGCAGTCGACGAGCAGCTTGCTCAAAAGGGTCTCACCAAGGTCGACAAAAACGCGGACCTTCATGTGGGCTACCACGCTGCCATCCGTCAGGAACAGAGCCTGTATTTGTCGGGCTGGGGCGACAGAGGCTTGGGCGGTTGGTTGGACGGTTCAGTGCAGGGCCAGACTTCTAGCGTTCCAATCGGGACGATAGTCGTGGACTTGTATGACCCCGCACAGAAGCAGCTGATCTGGCGTGGAGACGCGACCAAGACGATCGACCTGAAGAAGGATCCGGATCAGAACTACAAGAATCTGCAAAAGGCGATGGCCAAACTCTTCAAGAACTATCCGCCTCAGCCAAATAAGTAAGGACGCGGGACGAACAAGAAATCTACCATGCGGAAACTGAGGTAGCCCGTTGGCTGCCAGAGCAGACGGGGCCACTCAAGGAGGAGCGATGAACTCACATTTCTGGGACGTGCGCGACATTCGGTTCCTCATACAGAAGCCGGACGATGCACTCTACGTTCTTCACACATCCATTGGTGCGATTGCCGTCGCTAGATTCGTCTATCGAGCCGAGGCAGGCTACGTGTTCCTTCAGGGTATCGACGAGAACGGGAAGGAACGTACTGTAGGTTTTTCTGAACAACAGCTCTCCACATTTCCCTTTGAGATCCGGTCGAAATCAGGCGATAGGAACGGCCAGATCAAATTTAATTCGACTGTGGCGGAGAGCCTTTACTAGAGATTGGAAGAGAGAGAAATAGTGACGAGGTTCGCCATGCGACTGGGTTATAGGATTCTGGCTTGCGGCATTGTCCTTCTTCTCCCAGCCACTTCCGTTCCCCAGGAACGGTCAAATACGGAAAGGCCCTCCATTGGAGTTGCCCTGAGCGGGGGGGCCGCTCTCGGATTAGCGCACATCGGAGTCCTGCGTTACTTCGAAGAGCATCATATTCCAGTCGATAAGGTCGGGGGCACCAGTATGGGCGGCCTCGTAGGTGGTCTCTATGCGGTAGGCATGGATTCATCCCAAATCGAGGCCCTTACTGAGCGTGCCGATTGGAACGCGCTGCTCAGCCCCATCCCGCCGTTCACTGACCAACCCATCGTCGACAAACAGAAATGGAATCGCACCTTCGGTGATTTGACCCTGAGATTTGGCAAAAGATTCTCGCTTCCAGCGGGTCTCAATCCGGGTGAGTCCTTATCGTTGTTTCTGAGCCGATCAACGCTGGGATACGCCGATGTCTCTGACTTCGATCAACTGCCCACCCCGTTTCGATGTGTTGCTACGGACCTCGTGAGCGGCGACTCGGTTGTGCTCTCCAAAGGCTCTCTGCCCGTCGCGATGCGCGCGACCATGTCACTGCCCGGCATTTTTACGCCGGTCAAACTTGGAGAGATGGTTCTCGTGGATGGTGGTGTGCTCGAGAACATCCCCGTCGACGCGGTCAGAGACATGGGGGCCAAGGTCGTCATTGCTGTCGCCCTGGAGACAAACAGACCTAATCCCGATCAAATCAAATCGCTGTCCGATGTGATGCGGCAGACGATTTCCCTTGCCATTGCAAAGAATGAACAGCGCTCGCGGGCAAAGGCCGACGTAGTGATCTCGGTAGATACCAGGCGCTTCTCCGGAACTGATTACAGTCGATGGAGGGAGATCATCGAGGCGGGATACGAGGCCGCGAAAGCTCAGCAATCCGCTTTGTCACGGTTCGAACTCTCTCAGACGGAGTGGGATGCGCATGTTTCCGAGCGGCGATCGCGGATGAGGCCCTCGGAGCAGAGAGGGAGAGTCCTCGCCGTGACAAGCCCGGACGCTTCATTCCAGAAGAATGCTCAATCGGAGATGCGCCGCGTCATCGGGGAAAAGGTGGTCTCGGAACAACAACTGGAAAAGGTCTTGTCTGGAATGGTGGCTGCGACCGCTGTCCCAGGGGCAGCTTACGACTGGCGGCAGGATGACACTGGAGAAAAGGGCTATCGAGTCAGGTTTGCAGAGCGTCCCACCGATCAGGTCCTCGCTCGGATATCCGCGCAATACTCGGTATCGCCCGGCGAGCCTTCTCGGTTCGGCACGCGCCTGTCAATGGTGATGGTTACCAAGAACGCCTACAAGTCTCGCATTCTCGCCACCACCAATCTCGGCTATGATCCATCGATTCAGGGCGAATTTTACAAACCGTTTGGAGGAACGCAACACTTCGTCGCTCCCCAGTTCTTTGCCGGCAGAACCCATTTCAACAGCTATATGGGACCCACTCGCCAGAGCGACACGCGCGACCGCGTTGGCGGTGCCATTTACGGAGGCATCGGAACCTGGCGCTTCGCCCAACTTCGCCTCGGGGCGGAAGCCGGATACGACTCGTACAGCCGTTCTGTCACTGTGGACGGTGTTCGTTCGCATAGTGGCGGTTTCACCCAACCGCAACTCCGCTGGATCTTGAACGATCAGGACTCCGGTGGACTGCCTGCGCGCGGCACGCGTTTTGAAGGATCGGCCGGATATCTCTTCAGGCGAACCGGAGATTATCCGTTCTTTCAGTCAGAGTACAGCTCGTTCAAACCCTTGAACCGGCATGTAACGGCTTTCGCGCTGAATCACGCGGGGACGAGCTTTGGGCGGAAGATGGACTACTTCGATCAGTTTATTGCCGGCGATCAGGGCAACATGCCCGCATTCCGCTACCAGGAGTTCCATGCAAATACGCTGGTGACCGCCGGCTCGGGTTTCATTCTGCATCCCCGGCCCATTCCCCATGTCTCATCCCATCCCGGCCTCGCGGTCTGGTACGAGGCAGGCAGGTTCGACCTGGGCTCCCAAGGCTGGAAAACGCATCAGGCCACTTCCATCGCTGCATTCTTCCCGAGCCAGGTTGGAGCTACCGGCCTTGAACTCAGCTTCGATGAGAATGGGAAGGCCCGCTTCCGGCTCATGCTTGGGAGCTTTTGACTTGGCGAACGGCCTTCATTTCTGGTTGACGGTTGATCCTCCCTGTGGACGAGCTTCCTTGTCAGCCACCGAGTTCTCGACGCTCAGTCACTAAAGCGTTGATGTCCCAGGCCGAGGGAGGGCATTCGCAGCCGGCATATTTTGCCTATAAGTATCTCCATGCACTGCAGGGCGATAGCGTCGCCACAAGCGATCCTCAAGCGATGTTATCGACGAAGAATGGAAGTTTCACAGGTGTGATCTGGGATTTCGAACAGCCGGATCAGAAGGTCAGCAACCGGTCTTTCTTTCTCAAGCGGGTTCCTTCGCATCCGACCGCTCCCGTGAAGCTGTGTTGGTGACGCATCTCACTCCAGGCGCTGCGTACCGACTGGAGGTGCATCGTGCCGGCGACCATGCAAACAATGCGTACACGGCTTATCTTGAGATGGGCTCTCCGAAGCAGTTGACCATTGAGCAGAGCTCTCTATCCAGATGAACAGCAATGATATCGTCTTGGTGACACTGATGCCATGAAACTCGTGAGGGTGAAGGGGAACAAATAAAAGTGGAGAGACGTTTCGGCAATCATAGGATGGGATTGGGGCTTAGGCAAAAGCAGCCCCACTCGATGCTTGCGGAATCGTGCGATGCGCTTTATTCAAACACCGAGCACGTTTCCGGGTTTGCGAATCATCAGAAAAGGTGGTGCATCTCAGTGAAACCGATCGTCCGCGCTCTCATCCTCGTGAGTCTTTTGATCTCTGTGTCGAGCGCACAGGATGTCCCTGTGCATTCAAAGTGGCCTGGTCCTGGGCAGCTCTTTGTTGGCGCGTGCTATCAGCCCATCGATCGCTCATCAGAGGAAATCGACCGCGACATCGAAATCATGAAGCATGCGGGTTTTAACATCGTGCGGATGGGCGATCTGTCCTGGGACTCGTTCGAACCTGCGCAGGGGAAGTTCGAGTTCAGGTGGTTTGACGAAGTCATGGATAAGATGCGAGCCGCGGGCATCCACGTAATCCTCGACATACCGGGAGCGCCCGCGCCAATCTGGCTGCATCACGCTTATCCTGGGGTGGATATCGTGGCGCAGAACGGCACGCGCCTTCCTCCCGCCGAGCGCTACATGGACAACATCAGCGATCCAAACTACGTGCGCGAATTGGGGATTCTGGCCGATACGATGATGAAGCGCTATGCGCATCATCCTGCGCTCATCGCTGTCGGCTATAACAATGAGATCGGCAATGGCTTCATGTCGTATTCGGAGGCTGATCGGCAACGCTTCATCGTATGGCTCAGGAAGAAATACGGAACAATCGAGGAACTCAACAAGGCGTGGGCGACGCAGCGCTGGTCACGCCGCTTGAACAATTTTGAAGATGTAGATTTGCCTCTTGCGGACGGGCCCGGACCTTCCGAGCGCTATCTGGACCTGCATCGCTACTGGTCCGATGTGACGATCGCGCGCCTCGAAGAACTCGATGCAATCCGACATCGCAACATGCCAGACCTGCCTTCGATCTCGAATCTATGGGACAACGCCGGACGAAAAGGCTTTGACTATCTCAGCACATATCGGTCGTATGTCTCGTTTGGCGCCGAGGGCTTTTATCCGGGCGATCCGATCAGTGGCGCATTTTAGTGCATTAATGATCAAAGGCGCATTGCCCACTCCCATCTGGTTCAATGAATTCACCGCAGGGGGCGGAGGCTACTACGGCACGCCGGGTCGCAGCCGCATGTACGCGTATCTTGGACTCGCGATGGGGGCGCAGGGCATTCTGGCGTGGACCTTCAACAGCCATCGCGGCGGCGAGGAGCAGGCGCTCTTCGGGCTTGTCGACCACGACGGAACGCCTTCTTGGAAGGTAGATGAATTCGCGCGCATCGCCTCGGAATTCAAGCAACTGGAGAAATACGGATTTCCGCGTTACACGCATCCCGAAGTGGCCGTCGCCTATTCGTTCGATTCCGCCATCGATTCGCACCCCAACAGCCCATCGAATACGACCCTGCAATACTTCAGGACTCCGTACACGGAGCAAGTGCAGAATGCGTTCGAGCCCTTATTCCGCGCCAACATTGATACGGCCATCATCAATATCGGGCATGAGGATCTTTCGCGATACAAGCTGGTTGTCGTCCCGGCCGACTACGTAATGGACCAAGCAAGCGCAAAGAATATTCGCGATTACGTGAGCAATGGCGGCACCGTGTTGATGACAGCATATTCTGCCAAGGTGGATGAGCACGGGCAATGGTTCGATACGCCGCTGCCTGGCCGCCTGAGCGATGTCTTTGGCCTCAAGACCAACGCGTTCTACGACTGGGAGATATTGAACTTCGATCTAGACGGCAAGTCGATAGAAACGGGTGTACACCGCTACGAGGTGCTCGAGCCGTCCACGGCGACGGTTTTAGCGCGATTCACGACGACCTCGAACCATACACCGGCGGTCACGATCAATAGATTCGGGAAAGGTAACGCGGTGTACCTGGCGACGGAATCGAATGCGTTCACCATTGCATCCGTGTTAAGCCATTTGTACAAGATGGCGGGCATTCAACCGGGGCCCGAAACTCCCGAAGGAGTCTACGCCAGAGTTGTCGACGGCCGAACACTCTATGTGAACACTACCTCCCAGGAGAAAGAGATTCCTATCATCGGCAGCAGAAGAGGAATCATTAGCAATCGCGAGTACAGAGGAGCCGTCATCCTCGAGCCGCAAGGGGCTGATCTGATCCAATGACCGATTGCGAGGCAAAAAAACGTTGAACCACTCAAGCAATCGAAAGGTCTCAGTTGTCGTTTACTGCCAGGAGCACAGCGGGAAGCAAGGGACTGGCGCAGCTGAAGGGTTCTGGCGGAGTCGAGCCGCAACCAGGGAAGTGCTTCCGGCGTCGTCGACGAGCCTGGAGTGAAACCATGCGTTGCAGCAGCTTCGCCATGGTGAGTTGCCTGGCGAGCTTTTGGACAAAATACTTCGTCAGCAGGGGAATATCTTCTCTTCGCTGCCGCAGTGGAGGAACCCGAATCGGGAACACATTGAGACGGTAAAACAGATCGGCCTGAAATTCGGCCTGAACTTTCCCGATACGGAATCGTGAAGCGAAACAGCGGCAAGACAGGAATCCCCATACCAATGGCGCTGATACCGAAGAAGACATGAACGGTTTTCAAAATAATCAGGAACATAATGATATTCAGCATGGTCGTCCACTCTCTTCCTCCATAGGTGTGACTAACTCCACATAGGGATTTCCAGTGAACATCTTCGCTATAGGAACAACCTCGAACTCCTGGCTGTTCCCATGCCCCGAGAATGTACTGATTGCGCAGATTGCAATGACTGGGGTACCGTGCTCGCGGTCTTTGCAAACCATCAAGCAAGCATCGCCACCGACGATTGCTCTGCGCAGCGTCTCAAAACTTGCCTCAGCAGCTTTCGTGATAACTTGCGCCGTCATGACATCACCTACACATTCTGGAGCCGCCAACGCTTCTAACTGCGGCGCTATCCGTTACTCTGTTCACTCGCCGGAGATGACGCGGCACATATCGGGAAACGGCCGGAAGGGCTTGATTCCCATTGCTTGCAGGAGTCTGTCGTCATCTGCCGTGAAGCAGGCGAGTTCGCTCTTCTTGGATTTGTCGCCGTAGATCACAGCCAGGGGCGTAATGTCGAGAGACTCCATCGACACTGCGCAGAGCATCGCAGCGTCGAAGCTATCTGCTTCGGGTTCAACCACGATCAATTCGTCCCGCTTTGCGGCTGCGAGGATCGCGTCATAGATGGCCTTGATTGATTGCTTCATGGTGGTTCTCCTTTACTTCGCATCGGGGATCCGTTCAATCTTCAGCGTCATGGATCCTGGGTTCGAAACCCGCATTGGTTCATGCAATCATTCGGCCATTCTCAATTTGTTGGGAGAATGAGACTTAGACGACTCGCAATTGCTCAATTACGAGCAAATGCTGATCCATGAGCAATCAGCCTTTGACAACAGCTGCTGCTCGCGTTAACTGGATGGTTGAGATTTGAATCTGAATTTATCGATACCTAGGTCTCTGACCGTATCAAGATGTACCTTATGTGTTACTTCCCCGGCATGCAAACGGGGCGCACAGTAAGGACATGCAAAGCTACCATCGTGTGCATGTCCGGCTAAGCAGGAAGGATCGGCAGCAGGTTGCGGCGATGCTGCGGAAGGGGCAGGAATCGGCACGTGTGCTGCGGCGGGCTTCGATCTTGCGTCAGCTCGACGATGGGCAGAAAGTGGCACAGGTGTCCGCCAATGTCGATGTAGCTAGAAAAACCGTGCGAGCCATTGCTCGGCGCTATGAAGAAGAAGGGCTGGAGTCGGCATTGTATGAAAAACCGCGGCCCGGTAAGGCGCCCGCGCTGGACACAGGCCAGAGCCAGCGAATCATTGCGATGGTATGTGGTCCGCCTCCACGGGGCGCGGCGCGGTGGAGTGTACGGCTGATTGCCACTGAAGCGGTAAAGCGGAAGATGGCGCCGCGGGTGGGCCGGGAGACGATTCGCATCCTTCTCCAGAGCCACGAACTGAAGCCGTGGCGGGAAAAAAAGCTGGTGTATCGCGGAACTCAATGAGGAGTACCTGGCCCGCATGGAAGACGTGCTGGCGCTGTATGAAAAGCCGCTATCGGAGAAGGAGCCAGTGGTTTGTGTGGACGAAAAGCCGGTGGTGTTGCATGCCGACGTTCGCCCTCCGCGACCCATGCGGCCGGGGCGGATTGCGCGGCGTGACTGCGAATATCAGCGCTGCGGCACCGCCAACGTCTTCTGCGGTGTCGAGCCCAAGGCGGGGCGGCACTTTACCAAGGCGACCCCCAACCGATCTTCACCCCAGTTCGCCGATTATCTGCTGGAGATCGCGGCCAGCTATCCCGAGGCCGACACCATCCATCTGGTCATGGACAATCTGAGTTCGCATACCCGCAAGGCGATGGTGGACCGGTTCGGAGAGAAGATCGGAGGCCTGCTATGGGACCTGTTCACCGTACATTACACGCCCAAGCATGGCAGTTGGCTCAACCAGGCGGAGATCGAGATCAGTCTATTCTCCCGCCAGTGCCTGGGCCGGAGAAGAATCCCATCCATCGGTCAACTGCAACAGGAAGCAAAGGCATGCAACCGGAAAATGAACCACCACCACATCACCATCAACTGGAAGTTCACGCGCACAAAGGCTCGACGCAAGTTCGGATACAAAAGAAACCAAATCATACGGTCAGAGACCTAGACGCTTGATCTTCGCTTCCAAGGTCGCCCTTGGCAGCTTCAGCTTGGCTGCAGCGCCCATGGACCCTGAGATGCGGCCGCCACTCTCTGCGAGTGCGGCTTCGATCATCTCTTTCTCTTGCTTGAACTAATTGATCAATGGCGGAGATTACGGATTGGAAGGACTTTGTAGTCTCACGGGATCCGGATATTACGAAGAAATTTCTAACGCTGGCTGAAGAATCCGAAGAGATCATTGCGTCGATCATGTGCTCTGCGTTCCATTCTCGAAGAGCGAATTAGCGATTTTGCGTTAAGCGAGATCCCTTGCGGAGACATGCCCGTTGTCACGCGACTTCTTTGTGCCCGTGCCCTGGTAAAAGTAGCGTGGGTCCTGCTATCCGGAGTCGAATCGCGGTCCGGGGCTTGTGTTCGAAAACGCGCTCGTCACGACCGGTGGCCGCATGGATAGTGGGACCGGTTCCCACGGAAACGGGGGCCATTGCAATCCGAGGTGCCCAGGGCGAATGAAAGGGGGCTAGTGTTCGCGGAGGCCTCGTGCGGTCTCAACTGGCCCTAGAGGTCAAATCACTAAATCACTCATTGAATACGATTTGGACCGAGGCAATGGGACAGGTCCTGCGCTGGGAACCGAATTACTCGAGCATCGGTGGTGATCTGGCCTCAGGAGCGATCTCGAATGCTTACTACCTGGAGTAAACTTTTGCTTAGCTTGCGGCCATGGCTTCCTCGGAGGCAGTATGTCCTCGACTGAACCTGAGGTTCCGCCTCAGATTCAAACCAATACGGCGATGGGGCCTTGTGCACTCCTCAACGAGTTTTTCGAGCAAGTGCCCGAGGCGATTGTTTTTGTCGACGGAGGGGGTCGTGTCATACGGGCAAACAATAAGTTTGTCCACATGTTCGGCTACGCGCCGGAGGAGATCATTGGCGCGCCCCTTTCGACTCTCATTGTTCCTGCCGAACTCTGCGACGAATCCGATCGCTTAGCGGGCTCGAGTTCTCCTGCGAATACGGTTTCCGGTCAATCCGTATGCGTGCGCAAAGGAGGGCAGCGATTCGACGTTTCTCTGCTCGAAGGTCCTCTCTGCATTTCCTTCCAATCTGTGTTCAAATACGTCGTTTGTCGTGAGATCGCCGATCGCGAAAAAACCGGCGAGATACGGGCGAAACAGGAGCGCCAGGGTCTCGAATACGTGTTCCAGGAGAGAGATCGTCTTCGATTGCTTCTGGATCTCAACAATCGAGTGGCCACCCACTGCGGACTTCGCCAGGTTTTTCAAGCCATATCAAGTGAGCTTCGACGCCTGTTCAAATGCGAGTGTGTTGGATTGGCATTGCCTGACGACTCTGGCGAGCATTTACTGCAACACCTGATCGACTTTCCTGAAGGGAAGGGCTACTTCAAGGAAGGCACGATCTTTCCCATGGATGGATCGGCCGCCGGACGTGCCTTTCGTACAGCCAAGGCAGTTGTGCTCAATAGCTTTTCGGAAGTTCGCGCCAACTGGAACTCTGAAGGATTCAGGATCTTTTCGACAATTGTCCAACACGAAGGTACAGAGTCCGGTTGCTTTCTGCCTCTGATGAACTCCGGGCAGGCGTCGGGTGTTCTTCAGTTGATCAGCAGGCGGAAGAATGCGTTCGCAGGGCAAGATGTGGAGTTTCTCAACCAGGTGGCCAACCAGGTCGCGATTGCACTGAAGAATGCTCTGGAATACGAAGAATTGACCGCTACCAATAGCAGGTTGGCCGAAGCGGAAGAGCGATCGCAAAATGAAAACCTGGCCTTGCGTGAACAGATTGAGCGCACGTCGATGTTCGAGGACATCGTCGGGTCTTCGCCTGCGTTGCGAAAGGTGCTCTCCCAAGTCAGCAAGGTGGCGCCGTCAGACTCTACCGTTCTAATTCTTGGCGAGACGGGTACGGGCAAGGAGTTGATTGCGCGCGCCATTCACAAGCGATCGATGCGCGCCAAACGCGCGTTCATAGCCGTGAATTGCGCAGCAATCCCACAATCCTTGATTGCTTCCGAGCTCTTCGGACACGAAAAGGGAGCATTCACTGGTGCCACGCAGCGGCGCCTGGGGCGCTTTGAGGCGGCGAATGGGGGAACGATTTTTCTGGATGAGGTTGGCGATGTTCCGCCGGAGATACAAGTTGCGCTATTGCGCGTACTGCAAGAGCGTGAAATCGAGCGTGTCGGAAGCGACAGGCCTATTCCTATTGAATTGAGAGTGGTGGCTGCTACCCATCGGGATTTGGATCAGCTTGTGGCCGAGGGCAAGTTCCGGCAGGATCTCCTCTACAGGCTCAACGTCGTACCAATCAACGTGCCCTCGTTGCGAGAACGAGCAGAAGACATTCCTCTGCTGGTTGAGTATTTTGTTGATCGCTACGGGAAGAAATCGGGAAAGAAATTCAAATCAATCGATAAAGAAGCTCTCAAACGGTTCCAGGCGTACGACTGGCCGGGGAATATTCGTGAGCTTCAGAACGTCATCGAGCGGGCGGTGATCCTTAGCGACGGAGACACGTTCTTTGTGGACGAGACGTGGATCAAGCGAAAGCAGCCGGAAACCGCGGGCTCAATAGGCGCGCTGAGCGGTGTGCTGCTCAAGCAAGAGAAAGAGATGATCGAAGCCGCACTCGCAGAGAGTGGCGGCCGCATCTCAGGGTCCATGGGCGCTGCAGCCAAACTGAAGCTCCCAAGAGCGACCCTGGAAGCAAAGATCAAGCGTCTAAGTATCGATAAATTCAGATTCAAATCTCAACCATCCAGGTAACGCGAGCAGCTGCTGCAGCAACTCTCGCCAAAGGCTGATTGCTCATGGATCAGCATTTGCTCGTAATTGAGCAATTGCGAGTCGTCTAAGTCTCATTCTCCCAACAAATTGAGAATGGCCGAATGATTGCCTGAACCAATGCGGGTTTCGAACCCAGGATCCATGACGCTGAAGATTGAACCGATTTCTGGAAAGCGCAGAACGCGAATCCGGCTGAGCGGGGAGTTGCGGTGCGAACACCTCGATCAGGTGAGAGCTGAGATCGCGCGCGGCGGACCACGAGTCGTGTTGGATCTCGAAGAATTGGACCTGGTCGATCTCAAAGGAATTTGCTTTCTCAACGCTTGCCGAGCAGAGGGCATCTCTGTGTTGAATTGTTCGCCGTACATCCGGGAGTGGATGTTCCGCGAACAGACAGAAAAAAAGAAAGCTCGAGACGATTAGCGTGTAACCGCGCGGGATGCTGCCAGCAAATCCCCAAAACAGTCTGGTAGCGCCACCATGATTTTCGCGGAGGTAACACGATACGCCGAGCAAGGAGGAGGTCCATGAAGAACTTCAGGAAGTTGTTCACATTGACATTGGGCGCAACCATCGGGTTGGCTCAGATGACTTCAGCGCAGACACCGAACGCGGTGACAGACCCGCGAATTAACCCGCAAGTTCGCGTCTTGCTTGGGGAACTCAACAAGAACGCCAGCCCTTTCTGGGAGCTGCCCCAGCCCAAGCCGCAGGAGATTCTGACTGGACTGCAAAATGAGACTCCGGTCGATATGTCCGGCGTCACTACAGTCGAAAAGACAATTACCGAAGAAGGACGCACCGTAAAGCTCTACATCATGACACCGATGCGGGCAGCCGCAAACCCTGGTGTCCTTCTCTTCATCCATGGTGGGGTTTGGATCGTGGGTAACTTCCAAAACCATCAACGGCTTTTGCGTGATCTGGTGGTAGGTTCGGGCCAGATTGGCGTCTTCGTCGAATACACCCCGCTCCCTGAGGCAAAGTATCCAACGCAATTGGACGAGTGTTACGCCGCACTGAAGTGGGTGTCGGCACATGCTGCTGAGCTTGGAGCCGATGGCACTCGCGTTGCTGTCGCCGGCAATTCCGTGGGCGGAAACATGACGGCAGCTTTAGCTCTCATGGCCAAAGACAAGAATGGACCGAAGATCGCCTACCAGGTGCTTCTGATTCCGGCAACAGATGCAAGCGTTGACACCGACTCTTACCACGAATTTGGTACCGGCCGCTTCTTGGCACGCGCCTTCATGAAGTATGGCTGGGACCTCTATGCGCCGGATGAGAAGACGCGGAACAGCCCATACGTCTCCCCGCTTCGCGCCAGCCAAGATGAACTTAAGGGGCTTCCCCCTGCTCTCGTAATCACTGCAGAAAACGACCCGCTTCGTGACGAAGGCGAGGCCTATGCCCGCAAGCTGATGGATGCCGGCGTTCCAGTTGCTGCAACTCGCTACGACGGGATGATCCATGACTTTGTCTTGCTCAACGCCATTCGGGACACTCCGCCGGTTAAGGCTGCTCTTCAGCAGGCAAACGACGGGATTCGTGAAGCATTGAGTCGCTGAACCCATGCCGGCGCCCGCCATGAATCACCAGCCAGATCGAGGTCGCCGGCGATCACTGTCGGAGCTGGAATTCTAAGCCCGCTTAAATCGCGAGAAGGAAAGCTATGTCACATTATCTCGACTCACCCATCGCTCGGCAGGATATTGACATTGAATTCTGAAGGAGAGGAAGCATGTATCACGCAATAGTGAAGCGGATTGCCAGGAAGAACTTTGAACGGGTAAACCAGAAGGACTTCGACGCCTTGCTCAGGGACTGCGTCCCAGACATTCGTCATCGCTTTTACGGGTCTCACGCCCTGAGCGGTGAGCGCCATGACCGTGAGGCAGTTCGCCGCTGGTTCGAGCGTCTCGGACGCATGGGTCCTGGACTCACTCTTACCGTCCATGACGTCTGGGTAAAGGGACTGCCCCATGACACCACGATCATCATGCGATGGTCCGCAAAAGACACCCTTATCGACGGTTCCCCATACTGCAATCATGGTGTACACATCCTCAAGATGCGTTGGTTCAAGATTGCCGATATCGACGCGTATGAGGATTCTCAAGCCGTAGCAGAGAATCTCAGACTCCAGGCAGCCCATGGGGTACAGGAAGCGGCGGAGCCACCGATCGTAAGCTGATATCCCCTCGATATCGTCCGAAAAACGATTAAGCCCAAGGCATCGACGACGCCCTATCCAAGCTTGTCTTTGCACAGTTTCGTTCCTGTGCTCAACATCAACGGGGCCTGATAGCTCTCGCCCCTCAACCCGCACACCACCTCGAAGGAGGAACAGCATTTATGCAATTGACCAGCAACACTATTCTCATCACCGGAGGCGGCTCGGGCATTGGCCGCGGCCTCGCAGAAGCCTTTCACAAACTCGGAAACAAGGTAATCATCGCGGGGCGTCGCAAGGACGTTCTGGACCAGACGACCAGCGCGAACCCCGGCATGGCCTCAATTCCCCTGGACATTGATGACCCAGCGGCCATCCTCGCATTCGCGAAGAAGATTGTCGCCGAGCATCCTGCGCTTAATGTATTGATCAACAACTCGGGCATCATGCGTCTTGAAGACCTGGTCAACCACCCCGAAGACCTGTCGGTGCCCGAGGCCACCATCACCACCAACCTGCTGGGTCCTATCCGTCTGACCTCGGCCCTGCTGCCTCATCTCACCAAGCAGAGCCACCCGGTCATCATCAACGTGACGTCGAGTTTGGCCTTCGCACCATTGGCTTTTGCGCCGGTGTATTGCGCGACCAAGGCCGCCCTTCACACCTGGACAGAGTCGCTGCGCTACCAATTGAGCAGGACGGGAACGCAGGTCATCGAATTGGTGCCACCCTATCTTCAGACCGAGCTTACCGGTTCTCGTCAAGCAAGCGATCCGATGGCCATGCCGCTCAACGACTTCATCGCGGAGTCGATGCAGATTCTCCAGTCCCAGCCCGGCGTCGCGGAAGTCATCGTCGAAAATGCCAAGCCGCAGCGCTTTGCCGCTGAAGATGGAATAGAAGGCTACAACGCCTTGGTAAAGGGCTTCAACGATGCTGTTGCCAAGATGATGTCGGCATAACTGCTCCCACGAGAAGGCCCGGACGTGTCCAGTATGGGCGCATCCGGGGCCAACTGCTCATCGATAAGAAACCGTAGATAGACTGTTTCCAGGTCTTTCTGCCGGGCGACCGTCGAACGCGAGATCGCCGCAAAGCGTTTCAATACGGTCGTGGGGGAATTGGACAATGTTGCCAACGATCAATACGCCTGACCGGCAAGCCGAGGCTTTTCCCGTGCTTACGCCGGCGCAGATAGACCGTCTCCGGCCCTATGGCAACGTCCGAACGGTCCAGGCTGGAGAGGTTCTCTTTGAACCGGGCAAGTTGGGCATGTCCTGTTTCGTAGTGCTCTCAGGAAAGCTTGACATCGCAGTATCCGGACTCTCCGGCGAAAAGGTGTTTGTAACATACGGCCCCGGTCAATTCTCTGGTGAGGTTGTCCTGATCTCCGGTGTGCGCGCCCTTTCTCGCGGGCGAGTGGCCGAGCCGGGGGAATTTCTCGAAATCGGCGCAGACGCGTTGCGCACGTTGATTGCAAAGGATGCTGAGCTTAGCGATATCTTAATGCGCGCATTCCTCCTGCGCCGTGTCGCGATGATTGCGGGAGGCCTGGGTAATGTGGTCGTGCTGGGATCGCAACACTCAGCAAATACGCTGCGCCTGCGCGAATTCCTGACCCGCAACGGTCATCCCCATAGCTATGTCGATCTCGATAGCGACACAGCGTCGCAAGAACTTCTGGATCGGTTCGACATAAAGCTGGAAGACATTCCCGTTGTGATCTGCAGTGGAACAAGTGTGTTGCGAAATCCGACCAACCAGCGGCTGGCGGAATGTCTGGGATTCGCGGGCCATATCGACGAGCACCGCGTTTATGATGTCGCGATTGTGGGCGCTGGCCCTGCAGGCTTGGCCGCAGCCGTGTATGCGGCTTCCGAAGGGCTGGACGCCCTCGTGATCGAATCCGAGTTTCCCGGAGGCCAGGCGGGCGCGAGTTCAAAAATCGAGAATTATGTCGGTTTTCCGATGGGCATTTCGGGGCAGGAGCTTGCCGTCCGTGCTGTTGTGCAGGCAGAAAAATTCGGCGCTCAGATGATGGTCGGTCAAAAGGTGGTGAAGATCAGGTGCGACCAGCGGCCGTACCAGCTTACTTTGGAAAATGGCGGTGGCATCGAGGCGCGAAGCATTGTTATTGCTTCCGGCGCTCAGTACAACAAGCCGAAAGTTGAGAATTTGGGGCAATTCGAGGGACAGGGCATCTACTACGCCGCCACAGCCATGGAAGCACAACTGTGCACAGGCGAGGAGATCGTCGTGGTTGGCGGCGGCAACTCTGCCGGCCAAGCAGCAGTCTTCCTGGCAGAGACAGTACGCAAGGTCTACATGCTGGTTCGCGGCAAGGAATTGTCCGAAACAATGTCGCGCTATCTCATTCAGCGAATCGTTGAGAATCCAGGCATTGAACTGCATCTCCAAACCGAGATTGTCGCATTGGCAGGTGATTCGCGCTTGAATCGGGTTACCTGGCTGAACCGGGTGAAAGGCGAAGAATCTGTGCATGAGATCGGCCATGTGTTCGTGATGGCAGGTGCTTCGCCGCGTACAGATTGGCTGCGTGGATGTCTTGCACTCGATAAGCAAGGGTTCATCCTCACAGGACGGGATTTGGATCCGATTCTGGACAGCGCGCCACTCAAATGGCCGCTCAGCCGGCCTCCGCAGATGCTGGAAACCAGTCTGCCCGCAGTTTTTGCTGTCGGAGATATTCGTTCCGGCAACGTGAAGCGGGTTGCATCTGCCGTGGGTGAAGGTTCAATCTCGATCCACCTCGTGCATCGAGCGCTGGTGGAGATGTGAGGTTCCACTAGATTTTATGGACGACCTCAAACGAATACCCGTCCGGGTCAAATACATCGGCGGCGTAGTATCCCGGATAGTATTCCACCCTTGCCCTCGGTGAAATATTGTCCCTGGCACCAGCGGATATTGCCGCCCTGTAGAATTTATCGACTTTACCATTGTTTTCGGCCGTGAAACCCCAGTGAATAGAGGCTGGATCAGGCTTCCCTTCCTTGATCCAGAAGAAGGCCCTCTTGCCATCACCAAATCCCCACAGATCCGGATGATCGCCTTCGCCCTTGTAAGGCAGGAAGAACTTGATATCAAGAGGCTTCAGGGCCGCCTCATAGAAAGCCAACGAACGTTCGACATTGCTGACAGTCAGAATCATGTGGTCGAGCATTGTTCTCTCCTTCAATTTGCAGAGGCCAGCCGCCTTTCTTTAGTGACTCAGTTCGTTCACCCCGTGATTGAAAGCGGCTGAATTGCGAAATTTGTCAATTGCTATTCAGATGGCTGTGCGCCCTCCTTCCACGGCGAGTTTTGCGCCGTGAATGAAGCTGGCGTTCCTCGAATTGCCCAAACGAAACCCGTTTGGCGATATCAGTTCAAAGCCGCTCATTGAGCTATTCAAGGGCGATCTATGTCTCGGCAAGTGGCCGAAAAACCGCCAATCCGGTCAAGTGATCGCTGCAAATTGACTCCTTACGGTTCTCTCCATGAGCGCATTATCGTCAATGCACTCATCGACCGCAGATCGGGAAGGAAAAGTCGGCTTGTGCCAAAGTATCGAGAAACGTGGACGTTAGACGAGATCTGTCGAGCGGGCACGGGCGGTACCCGGCTGAAGGGCCGTCCGGGCGATTCGTGCAAACTCACCCGGCGCGCAGCCTAATCGACCTTGGCCCGGATGCCGCTGGCCGCTGCGTACACCGCGAGCAAAGCAGCCATCGAAGGATTCACCGGGTCGCTGGCGTTCGAGTTGGAGTGGTTCAATGTGCGCTTGAAACTGGTTGAGCCGGGCTATGCCCAGTCGACGCGGTTTACGAGTAATGGCGCATCCCGCATGCAAGGATTGATCCCCGAGGCGTATGCCCGTTCGCGGAACCGATCTTCGCGGCATTCGCGCAACCGGCTGCGGTGACAACCGAGTCCGACGTGGCCGAGGCGGTGTGGCGAGCTGCGAACGACACGACGGGACAACTCCGATTCCCAGCGGGTGCCGATGCGCTGGCGCTGGCTCAGTCGAGATCACTTGGTTAACCCCTGATCCGGCTCAATCGGTTTTTGCCGTGCCCGCCCGATTGAGGCTCCGGCTCGTGCAAGGCTGAGGGGTCCAGGATTGGGAAGTACGAGCGGATCCAGGCTAACCGGAAGCTATCCGGAAGTGGGTTTCAGAGAAAGTGACCGGGAACGGCAAGTCGGCTCGCGTGGAGAAATCCGTGAAAGGTTTGCGGAGGCGTTGTCAGCCGCTCGGCAAATCGATTCCAGTCGCCGCCATTAGATACTCCAAAGATTGCGATGTACACTTTGCCGTGTGCGGTCCGAGGAGAGATTTTCGATGAGCACAGCTGGATTGGATCTAGACAGGATGCTAGATGTGGCGTGGGTGCGCTAGCAGTTTCCATCGCTCGAGACGCAGGTCAATGGGCAGACCGCAGCTCAAGTGCCGAGGACATTCCCTTGTCGAAAACCCGGAGAGTTCGCTTGACTGTTCGGCCAAGCAGAGCGTGAATGGACTCACCCGGAGGAGGGGAGTCTTGATCCGTAACAAGAACACTAGGCCAAAACCCACGAAAAAGCAGGCCGTTGACCAGCTTTTAGCTCGATTGCCGGCGATGCATCACAAAGAACTCCGGCAGCATTGGAGGGATCTGTTTGGCCGCGAGCCGAGCCCTGGCATGCGCCGCAATCACATGATTCCGATTCTTGCCTATCGTGCCCAGGAGAAGGCTTTCGGAGGGTTGAAGGAATCGACCGTTCGAATGCTGCGGGAATTGGCTCTCGGCATAGCCAGTGAAGCTCAACCTGCGTATCGACCCAAGACCGGCACCCGCTACGTTCGAGAGCACAACGGTAAATTGCACGAGGTGACGGTGCTCGACGACGGTTTCGAGTACGAAGGCGAAAGCTACCGCAGCCTGACTGAAATCGCCAAGGTCATCACTGGTACCAAGTGGTCAGGACCGGCATTCTTCGGCTTGAAGAGGAAGAAGCTGACCCAATGAATCAACGTATCCGTTGTGCCATTTACACGCGCAAATCGACCGACGAAGGCCTGGAGCAAACCTTCAACTCCCTCGACGCCCAGCGCGAAGCCTGCGAGGCCTACGTCAAGAGCCAGCAGCATGAGGGCTGGCAGGCAATTGCCTCTCATTACGATGACGGCAACTACTCAGGCGGCAATATGGAGCGACCGGCGCTCAAGCAGATCATGGCTGACATTGAGGCTGGAAAAGTAGGTGTTGTGGTGGTATACAAAGTCGACCGCCTCACCCGCTCCCTGGCAGATTTCGCCAAGATCGTCGAGCACTTCGATAAATATAAGGTCAGCTTTGTTTCGGTTACCCAGCATTTCAATACAACCACCTCAATGGGCCGGCTCACGCTCAACGTGCTGCTTTCTTTTGCCCAATTCGAGCGCGAGGTCACGGGCGAGCGCATTCGGGACAAGATCGCGGCCTCTAAGAAGAAGGGTATGTGGATGGGCGGGAGGGTGCCACTCGGATACAAGGTACTTAATCGCAAGCTGCTGATTATTGAGCAGGAAGCGGATACGGTACGCACGGTTTTCCGCGAATTTCTTCGCGTGAAAAGTGTACTGCGCCTGGAGGAGTTGCTGCGCGCGAACAATATCAGAACCCGGCGCGGCAATTATTTCCGGCGCGGACCTCTTTATACGATGCTTCGCAATCAGCTCTACCTCGGCCTCATCCGGCACAAGACGGAGATCTATCCTGGCGAGCACGAGGGTGTCATCGACCGGGTCACCTGGGACAAGGCGCAATCGCTGCTCGATCAAAACACTCATGGACAGCGGCGCAAGGAGCGCTCAACACAGCCGAGTCTCTTTACCGGAATCATTTTCGATGCCAGCGATAACCGATATTCGCCCACGCACTCAAATAAGAACGGCTGTCGCTATCGCTACTACACTTCGCGGGCAGCCATCCACAAGACTGAACGTGCCAATTCGCCGGCGCGAATCCCGGCTCCTGGTCTTGAAAAGGCTGTCACTGACCGCATCCTGAACTTGTTCAGCGCGCCGAGCGAGTTGCTGGCAGTTCTGAAGAGTAACCTTCTCGACGAGGAAAATGCTCCCCCGAATGGGTTCTACACTGCCGTCGTTGAACGAGCAGCCAAGATGGTCAAGAGTTGGAAGCCGCGTCCGACTCCGGACCGCCACCAATTCCTCAAGGCTGTTATCGATCGCATCGTGGTCCAGGCCGAGCACATCGAGATTCGATTGCGCTTGGCAGCTATCTTGCATGAACTGCTCGGGTCTGATCCGGCAGGCCAGGGCGTTCAGGCCGCAGCCAAATTTCTTCCGATTGCTTCCGTATCTTGTCCATTCAAACACATGAATAGCGGCCGGGCTTTGCGACTGGTCATCGGCAAAGATCGTCTTTCGAATGACAGGAGCCGGCAGTTGATTCTCCGGGCAATCGCGCGAGCCCATCGTTGGCATCAAGAGATCATCAATGGCGAGGCCACATGCTTGAACGACATCATCCGCCGGGATGGTATCGATGCTTCCCATGCCAAGAAGATCTTCCCACTGGCTTTCTTAAGCCCGGCCTGCATGCAAACGATCCTCCGCTTCAATACTGATCTCACTCTCAAAGCCTTGCTGGCAAACATTCCGATGGAATGGAGTCGGCAAAGTATCCCTCGGCCACTGCATTCAGTGGAATAATTGTTCAACCCAAAATTCAAATTGAGACGAGCTATGAGTCTCTTTTAGGACGCCCGAGCTATCAGCCTTGCCCGAGCAAAGTTTCTGCTGATGAAGAATTTCGCCGCAATTGCCTCCGGCGGCGGCGGGCAAGTCGGTCGTGCCGCCGTCGCGGAGCTGCTGGTAACTTCCGGAATTGCTGAGAAGTGATGATCACCAGAAAGTTCACTGTGGAGCGATTGCGCCCCGATCGGCTATCGGGTGCCTGGGCTTTCTTCTCTGGGCCGTTGTGCTCCTCGTGATGACGATTCGCCCGAACGTCTCCAAAAACCGGCATTGAAACCGAGAATCCCAGATTTTTCCCGACGGCGGAGGACACACGCCACTTCCGGATCAGAGAATGGAGCCGATTTCCACCCGAGTCCTGCGAGCGGAGAATTCTCTCCTGTGTCCTCCGGGGGTCGAAAGCCAGCTACTTCGCGGGGAAACTGACGATTGTGCGAGGAAAAGTCTCAAAAGGCACCAACCTTGAGACTTTATGGTGGTGCTTGGAGTCTGTTGCGAACCTCTCTCCGGGTTTGGTTTTCCCTGCTAACAGGGAAAAATACAGGGAAAATATCAAATTTACCCGACGTCTCCGGAGCAGCTCTGGCTCTAGGTATCTGATATGTTGGGAGCTTCCATCAGATCTAACGTGAAACTGACGCCTTACCAAACAGGGAATTATCACCCCGGTATCAGAGAATTGGCATTCCCTGATACCAGTCCGAAAATGCGCATGTCCGGATAGGCGACTACACGGCCATGTGGTTTGGGTTTCGATGCCAGTGACAAGCGAACCCAGATGAGCGTGATCCCGTATGAATTCGCAGCTCAACTCGGGCGGACGAAGTTTGATGCGAGTTCAATGAGATCGCAGGAATGGATCAGGCCAAGATGATTTTGCGACCCTCCCCGTCGGGATCGTCGGCCATGCGGCACTCGTTATCCCAGATCATCGTCTTGTTCGTTTCCGGATCGGTTGGTGCCCACTTTAAACCCTGCAATGCTCGGGTTCCCCGTCGCTGCAAATGCCGCCCACGACGACGCCATCTTCTTTGCCAGCATCTGCGCCTCGGCGGTATTCCCAGTCCCCTGCTCGCACCGCTTGGTGTTGTCGAAGCAGAACTGAAGTTCGGCCGTGTGCCACGCTCCGGGCACGCCATCCAGGATCGGCGGTCTGCCAGGTGAAGTAGTAAGCGTATGCCGGCGCGGCTTTCAGTTCGTGCTTCAGTCGCGCCATCTTCACCACGTTGTTGCGCATCGAAAGCCCATTCAGCCCCGGATTGCCGCTGCACATGTACGACAACGTCTGAATCTTCTTCTGTGGATACGCCTTTTTCAGAGCCGCAACAATGGCCGTCGCCTTCTCCGCGCCGTACATCTTGGAAAGGTTTGCATGCCACTCTTCTTCGGTGGGACGCGACGACATCCGGTTGCCCTCTTCGCTCACCGAGCCCACCAGCATCGGCACATTCTTCGAGATCTCTGGAGCTGCGTCGAAGAATCGAGCGCATGTTGATTACCTTCCCATCAACGCAAGGCGACCACCCGACCCGCGGTGTGCCCGGCGCTCCCGGTCCCATCATCGGCGGCCCCGGCGGATTGATCTTCGCCGCTGCCGCATTGCCTGCTGCAAACAGCTTCGCCCATTCCATCTTCTGCAGCGCTCCGATGTCATTCGGCGCAAGCCCGAGCTCTTTCATCACCTGCCGCGCAAGTTCCTTCTGCTGATCCCTGCTGGGAATGTTGCCGCCGCCGCCCGACTGCGCCGAAGCACGATGGAACAGCCCCACCGCCGAAGGCATGCCCATCAGCGTAGTCACCTTCGACCCGCCGCCCGACTGCCCGTAGATCATCACGCGATCCGGATCACCGCCGAAATTTTCGATATTCTCCTGAACCCACTTCAGCGCCGCCACCAGATCCGTCATCCCCACGTTCACTGAGTCCTCGTACGCCGAGCCGCCAATCTCCGCAGCATCGAAGAATCCAAGAATATTCAGGCGGTGATTCACCGACACCTGCACCACATCGTGATGCCGCGCCATCTGCGCGCCCTCGTGCGATGGCAACTCGTACGACGATCCGAAGCTGTATCCGCCCCCGTGGATGTAGAACATCACCGGCCGCTTGCCCGTCAGGCTCGGCGTCCAGATGTTCAGCTTCAGCATGTCTTCGCTCTGCCAGCCGTCGTCCCAGTCCAGGAGAAACGTCTGCTCGATGCCCGTCCAGGTATGCAGATTTTGCGGACAGTTTGCGCCGTACACCAGGGCCGGATACTCGTCCGTCCACGGCGTGGGTGGCTTGGCCGGCAGCCAGCGATTCTCGCCCGCAGTAGTGGCCCCGTACGGCACGCCCTTGAACGTGAAGACGCCGCCATCGACAAATCCGCGTACCTTGCCGTACTGCGTCTTCGCGATCGCCGATCGCGGCGTCGAGACATTGCCCGGCTCCTGGTGAGCTCCCGTCTTGACGCTGTCGGAACCGAAGGCGGGCTTGCTCAGCGCCGCCCCCAGCCCAACCGTCGTCGAAAGAAGCAGCGCCTCACGCCGTGTGATACCTATGCGATTTACCGGTTTAGACACGAGTTTGCATCTCCTTTGCTGTACTGTGCCAATCGCGCACTCGATTCACGAATCACGCGGCTCTTGCTGCTCCGCTCGAACATCGCCCGCAAACTACTCAGGCAATGCGTACTGTCCATCTGCCGATCTTCCGCTTCGCGGATGCGCAAGTTGTCGACTCGATGGGGCCGAGTTTAAAAGGCAGAAGCTTCCGATTGTAAGCGTCCGGTTGAGAAGTTTCATACCGAAAAATCGGCGACGCACTACCGATCCTATCGCGGTCACGAACCACGCCATGGGCGGCTCCTGTCCATTCACAGCGAAACGGTGCAGACTAGAATTCACATGCGGAATTACGTGCTCACGACCCTCCTCTTCCTGATCGCCACGCTCGCCAGCCCCCGCACCGCCACTGCTGGCACGCCCGAACGCCTCGAGCTGGGACATACCTCGACCGGCGCTGTCGTCACTCTCATCCGCAAAAGGGCCGGCTGGTCGATCAGCATTGGGGGCCCAAACTCGCCCTTGCTTTCGCAACCTGAGCCTGCGCGCGTGGAGGTCTCTGGCGGGAGCGGCGGGGGCGTGCACGAATTCAATGCGGCTTATAATCAGGCCTCGCGCACCCCAGCCGGTGTCGAGGCCACCGCCACCATCCGCAGCAGCCCGAATGTCTCCTTCCTTGTTCGAGATCTCTGGCAGCTTCACGATGACGTTCTCTCCGTCCAACGCACTGTCATTGTTCAAGGCTCAGCTTCCGGAGGCTTCTCCTCCGCGGTCGTCTTCTCTGCCCCGAAGCTCGTCTGGGAAGACGCGAACTATCTCGCCCCTGGGGTCCTATACGCGGACCCCACCTATGACGGCGAACGCTCTCCAGGCGGCCCGCTACTCTACGCGGCCCACCACCTCAACATGCGCGAAGACATTCTGCCCGCTCCACTGCTGGGGCTCTATTTCCGCGACGGCGCGTCCGTAGCTATTCTCGACCCCATGCCCCGCGGCGATACCACCGAAGCCGAAAGCCAATTGTCTCAACCGGAGATGACCGACGCTCGCTTCCAGTTTGGCTCGCTCAGCGTCTCGCAGCCTCAGGGGATGCCGCTGAACTTCGGCTTCCAGTACCCAGGCTCCGTTCAGGGCTATTTCGCCGGTCAAGGCAACTCACCTGTCTTCATGCGCCGGTACCATCCCATTCGGGCCGGCTTTTCGCAGAGCTACCAGGTTGCGTTTCGGCTCGCTCACAACGCAACCTTCCGGTCCTTTAGCCGCGACGCGTGGCGCTGGTCGTGGAACACACTTCAGCCTCCGATCCACGAGATCGACATACCTGCCGTGCGCCGCGTCCTCACAGACCACTTGGCAGCCCAGGTTACCGAAATCAACGGCCACACCGGCGTGCCGTTTGTGCGCTCCACCATGGACGACTCGCACAACTGGAACTGGACGATGATCGCCATGGGTTTTGTTGGCAAAGATCTCGACTGCGCCGACGCGTTGCTGCGCGAAGCGGACCGCGACCCTGGCCCGCGCGGAGAGCACATGCGCGCACTCGGCCTGGCAATGATTGCAACCATGATCAAAGGCCTCCCTTCTGTGCCGCTGCCCGCGACCGGTATTGATCTAACCACCGGCGAGGCGTGGGATCACATCTGGCTCGCTCCCTGGTTGCGCAACGCCACCGAAGATATGCGCGTGTTGATGGTGGCCTATCGCCGCGAAGCCAAGCTCGGGCGCCCTCACCCAGAGTGGCTCGCTTGGGTGCGCCAGTACTGCGATTGGCTGATCGAACAGCAGCGCCCGGACGGTTCATTTCCACGCCGCTGGAAACCTTCGAGCAACGAAGCGGCAGAGCCCTCCGGAACGGCCAGCTACAACGCCGTTCCTGTGCTTGTATTGATGTCCGAGATGACTGGCGATGACAAGTATCGGGCGTCAGCCATTCGCGCCGCCGATTACACCTGGACCGAATACGGCAGCCGCGGCCTCTTTATCGGCGGCGCCAGCGACAATCCCAACATCACCGACAAAGAGGCAGGCCTGCTCAGCCTCGAGGCCTTCCTTGCCCTCTATGAAAACTCTCACGACCCCAAGTGGCTCGACTACGCCCAGGCTGCCGGCGACTTCGCCGAGAGTTGGATCTGGATCTGGAACCTGCCCATGCCTGCCGACGCCGACAACGCGCTGCTCCACTGGAAGCGGGGTGTCTCCACCGTAGGCCTCCAGGGCATCACGGCGCTGCACGCGGGCGGCGCGGACGAGTATCTGGATTGCGCCGTCGCCCTTTACGCCCGGCTGTATAACTACACGCACGACCCGCACTATCTCGAGGTGACGCGACTTCTGCTGCACGATACCAAATCCATGGTCGCGCTGCCCGGCCGCCTGTACGACATGCGCGGCCCGGGTTGGCAGCAGGAGAACTTTGGCCTCGGACCCGGCCCACGCGGGCGAGGCGTAGGCTCGCACCGCTTGTGGCTGCCCTGGATTTCCGCCAATCACCTTCACGGAATCAACGCACTCGAAGAGTACGACCCCGCCCTATTCCAACAACTCACGGCGAATGCCGCCAAAGGCAAGGGAGAGACTCGATGACAGCTCTGCAATCGCACCGATCCTTCAGATCACACCGTTCAACACGCGACGGCTTCACGCCCACCCTGTGCGCACTGATTCTCTCGCTCACACCGCTCGCCGCGCAGCAGCCCGCGCCGGCAAACGTTGACCCGTCCCCCGCGCCTCCCGAGTACCAGGGCGCGCCAGCCGGCGCCCAGGGCCCAGTGCTCAGTTCTTCGCGAGATCGCCCAGGGCGCCATGCTGCTCCATTTCGCCCACGCTCAGGGCGGCCTTCTTCTCAAGAGCCCGGGCCGCGGCGCCTTCGAAATTGCCGGTGCCGATCACATTTGGTTCCCGGCCGAGGCTCACCTGGTCAACGGCGTAGTCGTGGTCTCCACATCGCTCGTGCAGCAGCCCACCGCCGTGCGATATACCTGGTCGAGCTTAGCCGACGCAATCGCTGTTCAACAACGCAGGCCTGCCTGCCGCACCGTTCCGCACCGACGAGTAGTCGGGCATCCGCACCGCAAAATCAGGCAAACGGAGATCATTATGACTGACTTGGTTGACCACTGGGCTTTCTAGGGCACGAGGAAGGCGGGCTTCACTCCAAACGTGGAACTCCCTCGAGTCGGATCGTGAGACCACTCGCAGAAGAGATTGACTAATCAAACTTTCCACTTGACATCCCAGTGAAACGGAGGAACACTGAACAACGAGGTTCCACTTGAATGGCCACTGAAGAGAAGCCGTCAATCCAGATTCTCCAGGGCACACTCGACCTGATGGTGTTGCGTACCCTCGTCACCATGGGTCCACAGCACGCCTATGGTATTGCCTCGCGCCTGGAGCAAATGTCGGAGGAGATGCTCAATCTGAACCAGGGAACGCTCTATCCCGCCCTGGTGCGATTGGAGCAATACGGATGGACCAAGGCGTCGTGGGGCAAGACCGGAGAATAACCGCGAAGCC
>CAVVTY010000027.1:0-126435 GCA_963751225.1 uncultured Acidobacteriaceae bacterium | reverse complement strand
GAAGAACCATGCGGCCATGGAAAGGCCGATGAAGACGACGGTTGCGCGAAGGACCGGCTGCGGGATGCGGCGGGCCATGCTGGCCGATGTGTAACCGCCAATCGCGCATGTAACCATCGCCACCAGACAGTATCGCCAGACAACCTGTCCGTTGAGCACAAAGAGAATAAATGCCATTCCGTTGGCCATGGTGGTGGAGACCACCTTGAGCGCATTGATCTCGTGCAGGTCCTGGTAGCCGAAGAGGGAGAGCACGGTGATGATGAGGAATCCCGCGCCGGCGCCGAAGTAGCCGATGTAGAAGCAGACCGCGATGGTGCAGAGAAAGACCGGCAGGCGGCGCGGCGCGTGTGTCTGGCCGGCGGGAGCCTGAGTGCGAACGAATTTGCGGTGCTCGAGCCAGCGCGAGACGGGGCCGCTGACGGCGAAGATGGAGGCGGCCAACAGCAACAGCCATGGGACCAGATGCAGGAAGGTGAGCTGCGGAGTGATGAGCAGGACGATTGCGCCGCAGGTCCCGCCGATGAAGCCGGCGAGGGCCATGGGCATGGCGACGCGCAGGTTTTTACGGATGTCGCGGCGATATGCAGCAACGGAAGTGAGCTGGCCGGGCCAGAGCGCCACCGTATTGCTGGCGTTGGCCTGAATGGGCAGCATCTTCATCCCCAGCATTGCCGGAAAAAGCAGGAATGAGCCGCCGCCTGCGACTGCATTGAGCACACCTGCGATGAACGCCGCCACGGTTAGCCAGAGCCAATGCCAATCCATGTAGGCGGGAAGACCGGAGATGAGGATCATCGAGATTTGATTGTATTTGGCTGGCTGGACAGTCGCGCCAGACACGCGCATTGAGCACATGAATACACGTTTGAACCGGGCCGAATTTTCGGCTACCGCCTCCCAGATTCCGCAGAGTATGCTCTTGACATGCCTCGACTTCCCGGCCGTTTTTTAAACACTGTTGCCCTGATTTTTGTTTGCCTTCTTTCCGTTCCGTCACATGCCGCTGTGCCATCAAGCGCGCCTGTCCTTTCGATTGAAGCGCTGGGAAAGGGCGATGCAGCGCTGGGCGGACCGTGGCAGTTCCACCTTGGCGACAATGCGGCGTGGGCCTTGCCGGAGACTGGGGACGACGGCGAAAACGTGGGCTGGGAGCAGATCAGCCCCGATGCGACCTGGGGTGCGCAGGGGCATCCGGCGTACACGGGGTTTGCGTGGTATCGGAAGCACATTCACCTGGCGTTGGCGCCCGGCGCTTCGCCGGACGTTGCCATGATGATCCGGCACATTGACGATGCGTACGAGGTGTACTGGAACGGAACCCTGGTAGGACGATTCGGCAAGATGCCGCCGAGTCCTTCCTTCGTATACGCCGCGCCTCCACAGACGTTTGGTCTGGGCCCGGCACGCGATGGAGTGCTGGCGATCAGGGTGTGGAAGAACGCTCTGACCTCCTTCGATCCGGATCAGCTGGGTGGCATGTACGCAGCGCCGGTGGTGGGAAGTCCTGAGGCAATTGCGGCGCGGAAGGCGCAGCTTGATTACCAATGGCTGCGCGGCCGGCAATATTACTTCGCGCTGTCGTCTCTCTACGCGCTGGTGGCAATGCTGGGGCTGCTGGCGTGGTTGCGCGATCGGACGGAGCGCGTGCTGCTTTGGATGTCTGTCTTTGCATTTGCAGCTACGTTTGCGACGATTCTGACTGGCCTGCATCTCCCCTGGTCCTACTACGTGGGCATGGGCCTCCTGCAGCCTGTTCTGGGGTTGCAGGACATCGGGTTGTGGTTCCTGCTGCTGTACCTGCTCAAGCTGGACGAGATTAGCAGCGTGAAGTGGTTCACTCGCCTGCTGTCGACGATCTGCATCATTACAACTTCGCTGGATGGAATGTTGAGCATGTTCGACTGGAGCAGCCCGTTGATCGCGTCATGGGCACCGGGAGCAGATGCGGGACTGACAGTGATCACCACGAGTATGGAAGCCTACCCGCTGGTGCTTGTGGCGTTTGCGCTGCGGAAACGGCTTGATCCGGCGCGCTGGGTGGTGGCGATAACGGCATTCCTTTCGGGCATGGTTTCAGTGGTACGAATCGGGCTGCAGCAAGGAAGCCGGTACACGCATTGGACGCTGGGTCAGAAAATGGGCACGCCGATCTTTACCATCAACGGGAACGGGTTTACGCCCCAGACGATCGCCAACAGTCTGCTGCTGCTGGCGATCATCTATGCCGTTTACCGCTACATGAAGGAGTCGGCAACGCGGCAAAGCATGCTGGAGCAGGAGTTCCAGAGCGCGCGGGAATTGCAGCAGGTGCTCATTCCTGAGACGCTGCCTTCATTGCCGGGGTTTGCCATGACCAGTTCGTACCGGCCGGCGCAGGAGGTGGGAGGCGATTTCTTCCAGATCATTCCGCTCGAGGGCGAGTTCAAGGGGTCGACCCTGATTCTGCTGGGCGATGTGAGCGGGAAGGGATTGCGCGCCGCGATGGCAGTGTCGCTGATTGTGGGCGCAGTGCGCACGCTGGCCAAGTTCGCGCCTCACCCTTCCCAAATCCTTGAAGAACTGAACCAGCGGCTGGTTGGGCGGCTGCAAAGCGGCTTCGCGACGTGCCTTGCGCTTCGCGTCGGGGTCGACGGGCACTGCGTGATGGCGAGCGCAGGACATCCTTCGCCGTTTCTGAACAGGAAGGAACTGAAGCTGCCGGGAGCGTTGCCGCTGGGGATTGTGCAGAACGCGATCTACGAAGAGACGGAGTTTGACCTGCACGAAGGCGATCATTTTGCGCTGTACACGGACGGTTTGCTGGAGGCGCGCAGCGAGAGCGGCGAGATCTTCAGCTTCAAGCGCCTCGATGAGCTTTTCGCGACTGTTCCAGACGCCGCAAAGGCCACGGATGCGGCGGTAAGCTTTGGCCAGGATGACGACATCACGGTACTGACGCTGACGAGACTGGGATCCGGCGAGCAGTCGAGCACGCGGCTGTCAGCACCACGATTTGCCGGCGCCTGATCAGGATGGTCACGCATGTTCCCTGCGCATTCTCTGATGGCCGTTCTGCTGACGACCTCGCTCTTCGCACCGCGGCCGCTGATTGAACAAGTACAACAGACGCCGATTTTGATTTTTGCGGCTCTCGAGATGTGCCTTGCAATCGCGTACTTTTCTCTCTGGTGTGCGGCGCGCGATTACACCATATTTCGCTCCATGGCGATCTTCTTCGCTTTGATTGCGCTGGATCAGTCGTGGCAATATTTCGGCGGAGACAGTTGGCCGTTGCGAACCGTCGCCGTAGCAATGCTGGTGCAGATAGCGGCCGAGGCAATGCGCATTCCGAATCGCCTGCTGAAGTGGTCCGTGTGGCCGGTGAGCTTGTTCGCGCTCATCGCCGGTTGGATTCCCTCGATGGCCGGTGTCCGGGATTGGCCGGTCATCCTTTCGCAGATCTCACTTGCGGTTCTGATTGTGCAAGGACTTCGCATCGGGACCGGCCGCGACCGGATTATTGCGACTGCTTTTAGCGCTCATTTTCTGTTACGCATGACTCTCTCCGCCACTTTCCGGAGACTGACAGGGGTTGGCAATGGCATACGAGTCGGCGGCTGGGAATGGTCGCTGACCGCGATGTCTCTGACCACGATGGGTGGGGTTACACTGGCTGTCTTTGTTCGCGACCTGATACAGGATCGACGCGAGAAGTTGCGCATGGCCGCAGAGCTTGCGGCCAGCCGAGCCGTGCAGCAGGTGCTGATCCCTGCGGAGATTCCGGCGATTCGCGGGTTTCGGATTCAATCGGAATACAAACCCTTTGGGGAAGTGGGCGGCGATTTTTTCCAGATTCTTCCGCAATCCGAAGGCGGCGTATTGGTAATCGTGGGCGACGTAAGTGGCAAAGGAATGCCGGCCGCAATGATGGTCTCGTTGCTCGTGGGCGCATTCCACTCGCTGGCAGAAACTACCCGCAGCGTTGGCGAGATTCTCGAAGGGCTCAACCGTCGGGTTCTGGGGCGCAGCAACGGTGGATTTACAACATGTATCCTGGTACGCGCGGCCATCGATGGAACCATTACGATCGCGAACGCAGGCCACCTCGCACCGTACGTCGATGGGGCCGAATTGCAGATTGAAAACGGTCTTCCGCTCGGTCTTGGAGCCGAGGCAGTGTATCCCGAATCGACCTTCGAGTTAACTCCGGAAACTCAACTCACGCTTCTCACGGATGGCGTGGTCGAGGCGCGCGCAGGAACGGGGGAGCTTTTCGGATTCGAGCGCACGGCAGCAATCAGCGGAAAGCCCGCGGACGCCATTGTGCGGACCGCACAGGACTTTGGCCAGAACGATGACATCACGGTCGTAACGCTGACCCGGCTGCCAGGCGGAGATTTGGCCGGTGAAGTTGTCTCTGTGTGAAGGAATCCGGGTAGTTCAGGCGGAGCACTGTGAGATAAGTTGTTAAATATAAATAGATTAAGTCTACATTCAATATATTAGCGTATTACACTCATATTTTATGCATCTATTGTGCTATAGTTCTCATCAGATTGATTGAGCGGGTCGGGAGTGACCCTTCCGAGCCGACCGAATCTCTAGAAATCTATGTGGAGGACACAATCATGGCAATTACTCGTTGGGACCCGTTTCGGGAAGTTGTAGCACTGCAGAATCGCGTGAATTCGCTGTTTCGCGATCTGAACGAAGGCGAGAGCCCGTTGACGACTGCCAGCTTTGTGCCGGCTGTCGATATCTATGAAGACGACAAGAAGGTCATGCTGAAGCTCGAAGTACCGGGCATCGAGGAGAAGGACCTGGATGTGCGCGTGGAGAACAACACGCTGACGGTGAAGGGCGAGCGCAAGTTCGAGAAGGAGGAGAAGGAAGAGAACTTCCATCGGATTGAGCGGCGCTATGGCAGCTTCTATCGTGCCTTCACCCTTGCCCTCGACCGTCGACACGGACGAGCGTGCAGGCCAGCTACAACGCCGGCGTGCTGAAGCTGGAACTGAAGAAGAAGGCGGAGGCGCAGCCGAAGCAGATCAAGGTCAACGTGGAAAAGGGCCATACGCTTGCGGCGTAACGGCAGGTGCCAGCTACCAGCTTTTAGTCTCTAGCTGATTGCTAGTGGGTGGTGCGGAAGGTTGATTTGTGCGTCGGGGGAGCGGGCAAAAAACTGCCTCCCGACGTTCCTTTTTTGAAACCGCATGAACACGAATCAAAGGCGCGGCTGGATTTTGCCGGCGCCCGGGAGCAAGCTAGGAGCAGGAGACTAGCGGCTGGGAGCTAAACGATGGCAATTCGTTGGGAAAAACTGACGGTGAAGTCGCAGCAGGCGATGCAGCAGGCGCAGGGGCGCGCGGCCGAGCTCGGCAACCCGGAGATGCAGCCGGTGCATCTGCTGCTGGCGCTGATCGAGGACCGCGAGGGCGTGATTCCCGCGGTGCTGGAGAAGATCGGTGTTCCCACGGAGCGGCTGGAGAGCGATCTGCACGCGCATTGAGCAGAAGCTGCCGCGGGTTTCCGGGTCGGCGACGCAGCCGGGCCTGAGCACTGCGCTGAACAAGGTGCTGGAGCAGGCGTTTCGCGAAGCGGCGAACTTCAAGGACGAGTACGTTTCGACCGAGCACCTGCTGCTGGGCGTGGCGCACCTGAAGGGCGACGCGGCGCGCGATGCGCTGGTTGCGCTGGGCGCGACGCATGAAGCGATTCTGCAGGCGCTGACCGCGGTGCGCGGATCGCAGCGGGTGACGGATCAGAATCCCGAGGGCAAGTTCCAGGCGCTGGAGAAGTATGCCAAGGACCTGACCGAGCTGGCGCGGCGCGGCAAGCTCGACCCGGTGATCGGGCGCGACGAAGAGATTCGCCGCGTGATCCAGGTGCTGAGCCGGCGCACGAAGAACAATCCGGTTCTGATTGGCGAGCCGGGCGTGGGCAAGACGGCCATTGTCGAAGGGCTGGCGCGGCGCATCGTTTCCGGCGACGTGCCGGAGAGCCTGCGCGACAAGCGGGTGATCTCGCTCGACCTGGGCTCGATGCTGGCCGGGGCGAAGTATCGCGGCGAATTTGAAGACCGGCTGAAGGCGGTGCTGAAGGAGATTGAAGAGTCGAACGGACAGATTGTGCTGTTCATCGACGAGCTGCATACGCTGGTGGGCGCGGGTGCGGCGGAAGGCGCGATTGACGCGAGCAACATGCTGAAGCCGGCGCTGGCGCGCGGCGAGCTGCGGGCGATTGGCGCGACGACGCTGAATGAGTACCGCAAGTACATCGAGAAGGATGCGGCGCTGGAGCGGCGCTTCCAGATTGTGTACGTGGGCGAGCCGAACGTCGAGGACACGATTGCGATTCTGCGCGGGCTGAAGGAGCGGTACGAGGCGCATCACAACGTGCGCATCAAGGATTCGGCGATTGTGGCGGCGGCAACGCTGTCGCATCGTTATATCAGCGACCGCTTTCTGCCGGACAAGGCCATTGACCTGGTGGATGAGGCCGCGGCTTCGCTGGCGATTCAGATCGGCTCGTGTGCCGACGGAGATCGATCAGCTGGAGCGCGAGGCGACGTCGCTGGAGATTGAGCGCGCGGCGCTGAAGCGCGAGACGGACGCGAACAGTCGCGGACGGCTGGAGCAGGTGGAGCGCGAGCTGGCGGCGCTGCGGAGCAGATTACAGCACTGCGCGCGCGCTGGACGAAGGAGCGCGACGCCATCACGCCGCATCAGCGAGCTGAAGAAGCAGATCGAGGCGCTGCGCTTTGAGGCCGAAGAGCAGACGCGCAAGGGGCAGCTCGATCGGGCGGCGCAGATTCAGTATGGCGAGTTGCCGAGGCTGGAGGCCGAGCTGAAGCAGTTGAACGCGCTGCAGGACGGAAACGCCGGCACGCAACGCATGCTGAAGGAAGAAGTGGACGAGGAAGACATTGCCCGGATCGTGAGCAAGTGGACCGGGATTCCCGTGTCGAAGATGCTCGAAGGCGAAGTGAAGAAGCTTGTCCAGATGGAGGAGCGGCTGCGCGAGCGCGTGGTGGGACAGGATGCGGCGTTGACGGTGGTTGCGAATGCGATTCGCCGTTCGCGCGCGGGCCTGAGCGATCCGAAGCGGCCCATTGGCTCGTTCATTTTCCTTGGACCGACGGGCGTGGGAAAGACGGAGACGGCGCGCGCGCTGGCGGAGTTCCTGTTTGACGACGAGCAGGCGATGGTGCGCATCGACATGAGCGAGTACATGGAGAAGCACGCCGTGGCGCGGATGATTGGCGCGCCTCCGGGATACGTCGGCTACGACGAGGGCGGGCAGTTGACCGAGGCCGTGCGGCGCAGGCCGTACGCGGTGATTCTGTTCGACGAGATCGAGAAGGCGCATCCGGATGTGTTCAACGTGCTGCTGCAGATGATGGACGACGGGCGGCTGACCGATGCGAAGGGACGCACGGTGGACTTCAAGAACACGGTGCTGATCATGACGTCGAACCTGGGCGCGGCGTTTCTGTCCGGCGAGGCGCTGAAGACCGAGCACGACTTTGAGATGGCGCGCGAATCGGTGATGCGTGTGCTGCGCGAGCACTTCAGGCCGGAGTTTCTGAATCGCGTGGACGACATGGTGATCTTCCGTCCGCTGGGCCACGCGCAGATGAACCAGATTCTGGAGCTGCGGCTGAACGACATTCGGAAGCTGCTTGAAGACCGGCAGATTTCGCTCGAACTGACGGAACCTGCGCGGCAACTGATTCTGGCTGCCGGGTCGGATGCGGCGTACGGGGCGCGTCCGCTGAAGCGGGCGCTGCAACGGATGGTGCAGGACCCGCTGGCGATCAAGATCCTGAACGGCGAGGTGCTGCACGGAGCGCATGTGCGCATCGACGTGGATCGCAACTCAAACCAGCTTCACTTTGAGCCGATGGGGCGCGAGGCGATGGCATAACCACATGTCGCGACGGGATGCCGCTTGCGCCTGATCGCGCCTGCAGGATTGACAGCGGGAGAGAGGCCCCCATTTCGAAGTCTCGCAGTTTCACAGAGTTCCACTCTGCGGAGCTGTGGGATTTCCTGTTTGAAGAATCGCGCGGGGCGAAAAGAGATTTAGAGACCCCAAAAGGTTCGACCGATGCACGATTTCGCGCATCCATTGAATAGGTGCAATGAGAGTTCCTTTCCGGATAACGAAACTGGGGCAGCTTTGGCATGTGGTGCGCGAGAGCCATGCGCAGCCGCTCGCGGGCACGCCGAAGGCGCCGCCTGCAATTGCAAAAGAAGAAACGGCGGTCACATTTATCGGGCACTCGTCGTTTCTGATTCAGACGGCCGGGCGTGCCCTGCTGATTGACCCTGTGTTTGCGACGCGCCTGGTGGTTTTGCGGCGTCAGCGCCGTCCCGGCGTCCGCATTGCCGATCTTCCGCCGATTGACGCGGTGTTGCTGACGCATGCTCACATGGACCACCTGAACCGGCCGTCTCTTAGAGCGATCAATCGATCGATGCGCCGTCGCGGATTGCCTGCTCCCGTGGTGATCGTGCCCAGAGGCGTGGAAGACCTGGTGCACGATCTTGGGTTTTCTCGTATCAAGGCCCTTGAGTGGTGGGAATCTTCGAAGTTGAAGGAATCGTCGAATGCCGGCTCCATCGCGATTGCGGCGGTCCCTGCTCGGCACTGGGGTGCGCGGATGTTTCGTGACACGCATCGGGGCTTCGGCGGATACGTGCTCCAGTCGGAAAGCGGACCGACGATTTATCACTCTGGAGACACAGCATATTTCAGCGGCTTTGCGGAGATTGGGGCGCGATTGCGTCCCGAGGTTGCGCTGTTGCCGATTGGCGCGTATTTCCCTGACAGCTATCGCGCGGTGCACACGAGTCCCGAGGATGCGCTTCGCGCGTTCGCGGACCTTGAGGCGCGCGTGATGATACCGATGCACTACAACAGCTTCCCCCTGGGCCGGGAACCGATGGACGAGCCTCTGCCGAGGCTGCTGCGTGCGGCCGCCAGGCTGGGAGTGGAGAAGCAGGTTTCCGCACTGGGAGAAGGCGAGAGCTGGATGGAGACCCGATCGGATCGCAGGGAAGAGCAACACACAGCCGGAGTGAAACCAGCGCGCCGCAATTCATTCTTCATTCCCGATGCATGTGAAATGCAGTAGACTTTTGCGCATGAAAAACATGCTTCCCCGCACACTGAGATTTGCCGTCATGCTGCTCGTTGCATCGGTGACGGTTGCGCTCAACGCACAGGACTGGGCCAAGGCACGGCTGGAGGCGTCGCCGCGCCACCGGGAGTATGTCGCGCTGAAGCATGGTGACCGCACGTTGCAGGCTCTTGTCGTCTATCCCGAGGTCAAAGGCAAGGCGTCTGTGGTGATCCTGATTCACGAGATCTTCGGATTGAGTGACTGGGCAAAGGAGATGGCGGACGAGCTCGCGGGCCAAGGCTTCATTGTGATTGCCCCGGATCTGCTGAGCGGATTCGGGCCAGGACGGCGGAGGCTCGAGTGAATTTGCGAGCCAGGATGCGACGGTGAAGGCTGTCTCCGGACTGGACCCCGAGGTCGTGCTGGCCGACCTGGATGCAGCGGCTGACTATGGCAAAAAGCTGCCGGCGGCCAACGGCAAGATCGCCGTGGCTGGCTTCTGCTGGGGCGGATCGAAGTCATTCGCGTTTGCGACCCACCGCAAGGACCTGTCGGCCGCGTTTGTCTTCTATGGCACGGGACCGGCCGATGTGTCCGGCATCAACGCGCCGGTGTACGGGTTCTATGCGGGCAACGACGCGCGTGTGGGAGCCACGGTTCCCGGAACGACGGCAGCGATGAAGACGGCGGGCAAAACTTATGAGCCGGTGACCTACGACGGCGCAGGGCACGGTTTCATGCGTGCGGGCGAGGATCCGGGCAACACCGTTCCGGGAAACAAGACGGCGCGCGATGAAGGGTTTGCGCGGCTGGTGAAGCTGCTCAAGGAGATGAAGAGCGCGGCGGCGGCAGGCACATCAACGGGAAAGGCGGAAGTTCGGGCAACTGCGTGTCATGATGCAGCGCAGCCCAAGTCCTAGACTCCGAACCGCAGGTCCTTCGACTGCGGTCGCCGCGGCGACCTCTTCTCAGGATGACAAGGTTGAGATCGAGGTTCCCAGGTCTCAGAATCGAGACCTGGGGCACCCAGGTTTTGGGGCGATTGAATCGTCGCTAAAAGCAGAATCTTCGCTCTGCTGGGGAAGACAGCGATTCGGGATTTTGCTACTTGCCGAGAGCGGCCTCGATGGCGGCCTGGACTTCGGGCGAGTCGGGTGTGACGGCAGGCTCGAAGCGCGCGACGGGATTTCCGTTGCGGTCGAATAGAAACTTGGTGAAGTTCCACTTGATGTCGCCCCCGACCTGCGGGTTCGCTGACTTGTCCGTGAGGAAGTGGTAGAGAGGGGTTTGGTCGTCGCCGAGTACGGAGACCTTGGCCATCATGGGGAAAGTCACGTTGTACTTCATGCTGCAAAACTTCTTGATCTCTTCGTTGGTGCCCGGTTCCTGAGAGGCGAAATTGTTCGCGGGGACACCGACGATGACGAGTCCGCGGTCCTTGTACTTTTCGTAGAGCGCTTCGAGGCCGGCATACTGTGGCGTGAAACCGCAACGGCTGGCCACGTTGACCAGGAGCACGACCTTCCCGCTGTAGCTCTTGAGACTGACGGACTCGCCGTCGATCGATCTCATCGTGTAGTCGTAAATGCTGGCGGCGTGCGCGGCAGTCATGCCGGCCGCGATGAACATCATCAGGATCAAGCTCAGTTTTCGCAATGGAATCTCCCTCGAAGATAGGTTGTACTCGATCATAAGGGTCGCGCGTGGAAGGGATTGTAAGAAAAATGTCACCACGCGAATCGTGAGCCTATGGACGAGTCGTCAGAGAGCATCACGATGGCCATGAAGCCTCCGCCCCTCGCCCGGAAGACGAGGAAATGCGACCCAAAGGGTCAGTTCGTCGATTTGCGAATCCAGGGCGTTTCCCGGTCCGGCTGGAACCACCAAGACACCCACGTGAGAAAGGTGAAAGCCAGCGGCGCGGCATATTTGCCGATGGAATCGCCGACCAGAACATGAGACGCGACCGCGCCGGACATCTCAAAGAAGACCCCTGCGTAGGCCCATTCCCTGAGTCGAGGGAGCCGCGGCCAGAGCAGCGCACCGACTGCGAGGACCTTCCAGACTCCGACAATGTACAAGACGTAAGTTGGATATCCGATGGAGCGGACCTCCTGTACGACAAAGGGAAGGTGCGCAAGGTCCATGAAAGCCCCCGCCAGGATCTCCAAGACGAGAATGGCGGTGCTTGTAACGAAGATGGCCTTTCCGTTCATTCGAGGTTGCATTCATGTACTCCTGGATTTGGACTCAATCGGTATTACGGAAAAGGTGGATGCCTGGTAACACGGTTTTGATCGCATCGCTGTGGAAGCTGGATCTGGGCTCTTGGGGGTTTGCGCCACAATTCGGATTCTGGTCGGATGACCGGCTGACCGGACGTCACTCATTCCGCCAAAATTCGCGACTTTTACCGTGAGAGCTACTGGCGGAGCTCGACGAGCGTGGCGCCCTGGCCGCCTTCGTTTTGCGGGGCTTCGGCGATGGTGGCTACGTGGGGGTGGCTCTTGAGGAACTCGCGGACGCCGCGGCGGAGGATGCCGGCGCCGTGGCCGTGGATGATGCGGACGCGCGGCAGGCCGGCGAGAAAGGCGCGGTCGAGATATTTCTCCAGCTCCTCGGTGGCTTCGTCGACGGTGCGGCCGATGAGGTTGATCTCCATGCGCATGTCGTCGGTGTTGGCGCTGGTGACGGTGACGTGGACGCCCTTCTGGCTGGCGCGCGGCGGCGAGCGGGTCGGACCGCTCGGCTGATCGAGGCGTCCGCTGGACGCGACCACTTCGGCGATGTCGTCGCGCTTGACGCGCATCTTGATGGGGCCGAGCGCGACTTCGAAGATATCCTTCTCGACTTCGCGCTGCACGACGGCGATCTTGTTCATCGACTTGAGGCGAACCTGATCGCCGGCGGCGACGTGGCGGAGCAGGTGCGGCTGGGCGTTCGCGTCGCCCTGATCGGCGCCGGTGCGGTGGGCGACGACGGTCTGGTTGAAGCTCTCCTGAAACTCGCGGCGCAGGCGGTTGATGCGGCGTTCGGCTTCTTTGGAGAGCTTTTGCTGCGCGGCGCGATCCTCGATGGCGCGGACGTTCTCGCGCATCTGAAACTCGAAGTCCTTGAGCAGCGAGGCGAGCTTGGCTTCGAGTTCGCGGGTGCGGTTGCGCAGTTCGACGTCGCCTTCGCGGGCCAGTTTGGCGCGCTCCTGATTGAGCGCGTACTGCTGCTCGCGGGCGGCCTTGCGGTCTTCTTCGAGCTGCGTGAGTTCGTTGTGCAGCTTGTCGAGGAAGCGGGCGATGTCGACCTGCTGCGAGCCGAGGCGCTCGCGGGCGGCGGCGATGATGGCTGCGTTGAGGCCGAGGCGCTCGGCGGTTTGAATGCCGGCGGAAGCGCCGGGGACGCCGAGGCGCAGCTGGTAGTTGGGCGACGAGCGTGACTTCATCGACGCCGGCCGCGGCGTTGAGCACGCCGGGCGTGTTGGCGGCGTAGACCTTGAGCGAGGTGTGGTGGGTGGAGATGAGCGACCACGCGCCGGCCGTCGAGGAAGTGAGCTGGCAACGGCGACGGCGAGCGCGGAGCCTTCTTCGGGATCGGTGGCGGAGCCGAGTTCGTCGAGCAGGACGAGGGAGTGCGGGTCGGCGAGGCGCGAGAGGCGATCGAGGTTGACGATGTGCGCGGAGAAGGTGGAGAGCTCGGCCTCGATGGATTGCGCGTCGCCGATGTCGGCGAGGAAGGCGGTGAAGATGGGGAAGCTGGCGGCAGCGGCGGGAACGGGCAGGCCGGCCTGGGCCATCATGGCGAGCAGCGCCGTGGTCTTGAGCGTGACGGTCTTGCCGCCGGTGTTGGGGCCGCTGATGATGAGCTGGCGGGCTTCGGCGGTGAGTTCGAGCGTGAGCGGAACGACTGTTGACCGCCGGTGGCGCGGAGGTGCTTTTCGAGCAGCGGATGGCGGGCGGCTTCGAGATGCAGCCGATCAGGCGTGATGGTTGGCGCGACGCAATCGTAGTCGCGGGCGAAGCGGGCGCGGGCCAGCAGGCTGTCGACGAGAGCGAGGACGCGGGCGCCTTCGACGAGAGCAGCGGCATAGCCGCCGACCTGGCGGGTGAGCGCGACGAAGATGCGGTGGATCTCGGCCTGCTCTTCTTCGAGCAGGCGGACCAGCTCGTTGTTCTGCTCGATGGTTTCGAGCGGCTCGACGTAGACGGTCTGGCCGGAGGAGCTGGCGCCGTGGACGACGCCGGAGACGCGGCGCTTGAGCTCGCTGCGGACGGGAATGACGAAGCGATCGCCGCGAATGGTGATGAGGTCTTCCTGCGTGGAGCCTTCGACGGAGAGCTTGCGCAGGGCGGCGCGCAGGGATTCTTCGATGGCGCGCTGCTGGCGCTCCTGCTCGCGGCGGATGCGGTTGAGCTCGGGTGAGGCGTCGTCGGCGAGGGTGCCGTCGGGCTGGATGTTGCGCTCGATGGATTCGGCCAGGGGCGAGAGACGAGCCGGTGAGCGCGGTGGAGAGCTCGGAGAGGCCGGGGAGCTTGCCGGCAACGCGCGCGGGAGGCGTCGCGCAGCAGCGCCTGCCAGGCGGCGACGTCGTTGGCGAGGCGGGCGATGGATTGGAGCTCGGCGGCTTCGAGGGCGGCGCCGGGAATCTGGGCCTTGGCGGCGAGCTGCGTGGGATCGAAGAGGCCGCCGAGGGGGATGGAGACCTGCTCGTTGAGCAGCAGGCGGAGTTCGCCGGTGAGCTGGTGCTGGCGGGTGATCCACGGCTTCGTCGGTGGAGGGACGGAGGGCGAGGATGGCGTCGCGGCCGACGGGCGAGGCGGCAAAGCCGGCGACGAAGTGCGAGCAGCGGCTCCCACTCGAGCGCGGCGGCGTCGGCGTTTTCGACCGGGGACGGAATGGGATCGAGCAGCGGCATGTGCTTCATCCAGTTTAGCGGGGGCGGGCAGGCGGAGTTCCTACCCATGTCTCAAAAGCGAGACATGGGGCACCCAAATTGGCGGCGTCGCAGTGCTTCTGTGCTGCACTGGCGAGGCCAATGAACCCAGATTGTTTAGCTGTCGGTGGACGGCTTACTCGAGGAGGGAGCGGGCGCGGCGGCCGGGGTGGCGGAAGTTGAGCCGGCTGCCGGCTCGCTGGACTTGGACGCTTCTTTGGACTCGGAGGCCTTGGATTCGGCTGGCTTGGACTCACCGGAAGATTCGGACGAGGAATCGGAACTCTTGGAGGCGTAGTCGTTTATGTACCAGCCGGCGCCTTTGAAATTGAAGGCGCGGCGCGGTGAGCGGGCGGATCAGAGTCGCCTGGCCGCATTTGGGGCAAACGGTCTCCGGCTCGGCCGAGAAGTTTTGGATTTTTTCGAATTTGTGGCCGCACTTGGTGCAGCGATAGGCGTAAAGAGGCAAGGCTGTTCAGATCTCCGGAAGCGATAGCTCTGAATCTATTGTAGCGGCAGGGCGGAGATTCTGATATCGGGTTGTCGAGACTGGCTACGACTGGAAGATCCCTACCAGGTCTCAGATGCGAGACCCTCGGCCTCGCTCGCAGGTCTGGCACCAATTCCAAGGTGATCGAGTCTTGACTATTTGCGGCGGTGATGGGCACGGATGCGGAGTGGTTTTCCCACGCGAGTGTAAGGGTGCCCTTGCCGCCACCGTTGTCGGTGATGGTGTACTTGAGATTTTCGACCATGGCAGGCGGCTTGCTCATGGTCATCTTGGTTTTGCCGAGGTCCTGCGAGCCGTCGTAGGCGAGGCCCCACTCGCCGGTTTTCTTGTTGACGATGAGGGCCCAGTTGTCGGGGTCGGAGATGTCGACGAAGAGGGTGTAGTCGCCCTTGGGGACGGACGAGGTCGCCGATCTTGAGGTCGGCGTCGGTGTGCAGGGTCGTGGCGGAGTTGGCTCCGGCGCGCCAGACGGGGTAGTGCGGATTGTGGCTGATGAGTCCGTCCTTGGTGAAGATTTTGCCTTCGCGGCCTTTGACGCCGGGCGAGGAGTAGGTGATGGTGATCTCGTGGCCGCCGATGGTGCCGGTGGCCTTGGCTGGCGGGCTCTTCGGCGGGGCCTGGCTGAGCGAAGAGACGTGGCATGACGCGCGACGAGAAGGCCGGCACAGATCAAGAGACGCTTCATGAAGTTCATTCTCCTCGTGGAGCAGGCAGCCCCATTCGAAGCTATGGAGCTGCTCCGACGCGGATGATTGTCGCACCGCGAGGCCACTCGGATCGGGAAGAAGCTCGCGGGAGCAGCCTGCGCGATGAGCCTGCTATGATGCGGCGGAAGGCATTGCATGCAGCAGAGGCACACAAGAGTCGAGTCGCCTGGCGAGAGGTTTCGCGCCGCGGTGCGCGGAGGAGAAGCCGCTGCAGGTGGTGGGCGCGATCAACGCCTATGCGGCGCGCATGGCGGAGGCGACGGGATTTCGCGCGCTGTATCTCTCCGGCGGCGGCGTGGCGGCGAATTCGCTGGGGATGCCGGACCTGGGAATCAGCACGATGGAAGATGTGCTGACGGACGTGCGGCGCATTACGGATGTGACGGCGCTGCCGCTGCTGGTGGATATCGACACGGGATGGGGCGGCGCATTCAACATTGCGCGGACGATTCGCTCGATGATCAAAGCGGGCGCGGCCGCGGTGCACATTGAGGACCAGGTGAGCGCGAAGCGATGCGGGCATCGGCCGGGCAAGGAGCTGGTGCCGGCAGAGGAGATGGTGGACCGCATCAAGGCGGCCGTGGATGCGCGCACCGACGAGCAGTTTGTGATCATGGCGCGGACGGATGCGCTGGCCAACGAGGGGCTTGGCGCGGCGATCGAGCGGGCGCAGGCGTATGTGGCGGCGGGCGCGGACATGATTTTTGCCGAGGCGGTGACGGAACTGGGGCAGTACACGGAGTTTCGCAAGGCGGTGGGAGTGCCGATCCTGGCGAATATCACGGAGTTTGGGCAGACGCCGATGTGGACGCGCGAGGAGCTGGCGCAAGGCGGGCGTGGACATCATCCTGTATTGCTGCGCGGCGTACCGGGCGATGAATGCGGCGGCGCTGAAGGTGTATGAGACGATTCGCACCGAGGGCACGCAGAAAGCATGTGATGCCGATGATGCAGACGCGCGCCGATCTGTATAAATACCTCGACTACCACGCGTATGAGAAGAAGCTGGACGAGCTCTTCGCGAAGGACAAAGAGAGCAAGTAGACACTTTCCCCGCTGATCCGTTAGGTTGATGCTCTCCGGGGGTCGAAATGAACAAGGAAGCGAAGTCAGCGCCGGCGGCCTTCAAACCCAAGAAATCCGTGGCGCTTTCAGGAACGCCTGCAGGATCGACGGCGATGTGCACCGTGGGTCACAGCGGCAACGACCTGCACTATCGCGGATACGACATCGCGGATCTGGCGGCGCACTGCGAGTTTGAAGAAGTGGCGTATCTGCTGGTGCACGGCAAACTGCCCAATGTGGCTGAACTTGCGGCATACAAAGCAAGCCTGCGGCCGCACCGTAGTCTGCCGGCGACGGTCAAACAGGCGCTGGAATTGCTGCCCGCAGGCACAAATCCGATGGACGTGCTGCGGACGGGCGTGTCCGTGATGGGCTGCGTGGCGCCGGAGGGCGAGACGCATGTTGACGCCGGGGCACGTGGAATCGCGGATCGCTGCTGGCATCGCTGGGCTCGATGCTTCTCTACTGGCACCACTATGCGCTGAACGGGAAGCGAATTGATGTGGAAGTGGATGAGGACTCCATCGCCGGGCACTTCCTTCACCTGCTGCATGGGCCTGCTCCCAGCGCGGAGTGGAGAGCGGCGATGCAGGCATCGCTGATTCTATACGCGGAGCATGAGTTCAATGCCTCGACATTCACGGCGCGCGTGATTGCGGGCACGGGATCCGATCTGTATTCATGCATCGCCGGGGCGATCGGCGCGCTGAAAGGCCCAAAGCACGGAGGAGCTAACGAGGTGGCGCTGGAGATTCAGCAGCGCTATGCAACGCCGGACGAGGCTGAAACAGGATATACGGCGGCGCGTGAGCGCGCGTGAAGTCATCATCGGATTCGGGCATCCGGTGTATACGCTCAGCGATCCGCGCAGCAGCATTGTCAAGGAGGTGCGCGCGAAAGCTGGCGACGGAGTCGGGAGATTCGCGGCTATTTGCGGTGGCAGAGCGCATCGAGGCGACGATGCATGACGCGAAGCGGATGTTTCCGAACCTCGACTGGTACAGCGCGGTTGCGTACGATCTGATGGGAATCCCGGTGAATCTGTTTACGCCGTTATTTGTGATGGCGCGTACGGCGGGATGGTGTGCGCACGTGATTGAACAGAGGCAGGACGGGAAGATCATTCGGCCGTCGGCGGTGTATACGGGGCCGGAGAATTTGGAATTTGTTTCGATTGGTGAGCGGACTTAGTGCTTTCCCACCCATGACGCGATAAAGCCGCGTAATGGATGGGGCACCCAAACGATCCCAGGTTGGAGATCCCAGGTCCCAACATCGGGACCTGGGGCACCCAATTCTTCAGATTCGAAGTTCAAATAGGGAGATTGAGTGTCATTGCACATCAGTAATGAGCGGCCGGAGCCGGACAAGGTTCTGACCGATATCGCCGATTACGCGCTGAGCTATGAGATCAAGAGCGAACTCGCCTACGAGACGGCGCGCTACTGTCTGATGGATACGCTGGGGTGCGGGCTGGAGGCGCTGGAGTATCCGGCGTGCACGAAGCTGCTGGGGCCGATCGTGCCGGGTACCGTTGTTCCGAACGGTGCGCGCGTGCCGGGCACGAATTTTCAACTTGATCCGGTGCAGGCGGCCTTCAACATCGGCGCGATGATTCGCTGGCTGGACTACAACGACACGTGGCTGGCGGCGGAGTGGGGGCATCCTTCAGACAATCTGGGTGGAATTCTCGCTGTTGCCGACTGGCTGTCGCGAAACCCTGCGGGCGGGTCTCCTTTAGCGATGCGGCAGGTTCTGACAGCCATGATCAAGGCGCACGAGATTCAGGGCTGCATCGCGCTGGAGAATTCGTTCAACAAGGTCGGGCTCGATCACGTGGTGCTGGTGAAGGTGGCTTCGACAGCGGTGGTCTGTGCGTTGCTGGGGATGAGCCGCGAGCAGACGATTGCAGCGCTTTCACTGGCGTGGGTGGATGGACAGAGCTTGCGCACGTATCGCCATGCGCCGAATACGGGATCGCGCAAGAGCTGGGCGGCGGGGGATGCGACGAGCCGGGCCGTGCAGACTGGCGTTGATGGCGAAGGCGGGAGAGATGGGTTACCCGGCCGTTCTGACAACCCCGACATGGGGCTTCTACGACGTGTCGTTCAGGGGGCAGGAGTTCAAGTTTCAGCGGCCCTACGGCAGCTACGTGATGGAGAATGTGCTGTTCAAGATCAGCTACCCGGCGGAGTTTCACGCGCAGACGGCGGTGGAAGCAGCGATGACGCTGCGCGGACGGCTTGACGCCGCGGGCAAATCGGCCGAGGACGTTCGGAAGATCACGATTCGGACACACGAGGCGTGCCTGCGCATTATCGACAAGAAAGGGCCGCTGACGAACCCGGCGGATCGCGATCACTGTGTGCAGTACATGATTGCGATTCCGCTGCTGTTTGGGCGGCTCACGGCGGCGGATTACGAGGATGCGGTCGCTGCCGATCCGCGCATTGACGCGTTGCGCGCAAAGGTGGAATGCGTTGAGGAGCCGCAGTTCACGACGGATTATCACGATCCGGAGAAGCGGTCGATTGCGAATTCGCTTCGCGTGGAATTGAACGATGGAACGGTGCTTGAGGAGACAGTCGAGTATCCAATCGGGCATCGGCGACGGCGCGAAGAAGGGATGCCGCTGCTGGTGGAGAAGTTCAAGACGAATCTGCGGCGGCGCTTCAGCGAGGAACAGCAGCAGCGCATTCTGGACGTTTCGCTCGATCGCGAAAGGCTCGAAGCAGATGCCGGTGAACGAGTACGTGGATCTGTACGTGGTGTGATCCTGGACGGCGATTGACGAGTGCCGTGCGCGTCTCGCAGACCCACCGGCCAAAGCGGCGGCTCTCTTGCTTGCAAGTGGGGGCGCGTGTTTGACTTGTGGCCGAAGGAAGACTCGACGCATGGCATACATTCTTGCGCTGGACCAGGGAACGACGAGTTCGCGCGCGATTCTGTTTGACGAGGCGGGCGCGATTGTCGCCGTGGCGCAGCATGAGTTTCAGCAGTTCTATCCGCAGGCGGGCTGGGTGGAGCACGATCCAACGGAAATCCTGACCAGCCAGCTGGCCTGCGCGGTGGAGGCGCTGGGCAAGGCCGGCGCGCGGCCGCGGGATGTGGCGGCGATCGGGATTACGAATCAGCGCGAGACGGTGATTGTGTGGGAGCGCGCGACGGGCAAGCCGATTCATCCGGCGATTGTGTGGCAGGACCGGCGCACGGCTGCGCAGTGTGCAGCGCTGGAGGAGAGCGGGCTCGGAGAGAGGTGTCTGCGAAGACCGGGCTGGTGCTGGATCCGTATTTCTCGGCGACCAAGGTGCGTGGATTCTGGACAACGTTGCCGGGCGCGCGGGCGCGGGCCGAGCGCGGCGAGCTGGCGTTTCGGCACCGTGGACAGCTGGCTGATCTGGCACCTGACGAGCGGAGCGCGGCATGTGACCGACGTGACGAATGCCTCGCGGACGCTGCTCTACAACATCGTGAAGGGCGAGTGGGACGCGGAGTTGCTGCGCATCTTCGGCGATTCCCGAGAGCATGCTGCCGGAGGTGGTGTGGTCGAGCGAGAAGGTGGGCGAGGTGACCACGACGCTGGGGCTGGGCGGCGTGGCGATTGCGGGCATTGCCGGAGACCAGCAGGCGGCGCTGTTTGGGCAGTTGTGCTGGAAGCCGGGCGAGGCGAAGAACACCTACGGGACCGGCTGCTTTCTGCTGCAGAACATCGGGGACGGAGTTTGTGCGGTCGAAGCACCGGCTGATTACGACGCTGGCGGCGAGCGCGCAGCAGCGGCTGGAGTATGCGCTGGAGGGCAGCATCTTTATCGGCGGCGCGGTGGTGCAGTGGCTGCGCGACAATCTCAAGCTGATTGGGTCATCGGGCGAAGTGGAGGCGCTGGCGGCGAGCGTGCCGGATACGGGCGGCGTGGTGTTTGTGCCGGCGTTTGTGGGGCTGGGCGCGCCGCACTGGGATCCGCATGCGGGTGGACTGCTGATCGGGCTGCGGCGCGATACGAAGCCGGGACACATTGCGCGGGCGGCGCTGGAGAGCATCGCGTTTCAGGTGGCGGATGTGCTGGAGGCGGTGCAGAGCGAGACGGGCACGCCGCTGGAGGCGCTGCGCGTGGACGGCGGCGCGGCGGTGAACGATCTGCTGATGCAGTTCCAGGCGGACGTGCTGGGCGTGCCGGTGGTGCGGCCGCGCGTGACGGAGACGACCGCGCTGGGCGCGGCGTATCTGGCGGGGCTGGCGACGGGATTCTGGGCGAGTCCGGAGGCGCTGCGCACAAGATGCGCCACGGGGATGTGCGGTTTGAGCCGCGGCATGGATGCCGCGGAACGAGCGGAGCGATGCGCGCGCTGGCAGCGTGCAGTGGAGCGGTCGAAGGGGTGGGCACAGTAAGAGAGGAGCCTGTGATGCGCCGGGAAGAGATGGTCGAGAGAGTTCGTGAGCGCGCTCGGAAGAACGAGCCGTGGGACATTGCGGTAATTGGCGGCGGAGCGACTGGAGTGGGCGTCGCAGTGGATGCTGCGGCGCGCGGACTGGATGTGGTGCTGGTCGAGGCTCACGACTTTGGCAAGGGCACGAGCAGCCGGAGCACCAAGCTGGTGCATGGCGGCGTGCGGTATCTCGAACAGGGAAATATTCCGCTGGTGATGTCGGCGCTGAAGGAGCGCGGGCTGCTGCGCCAGAATGCGCCGCACCTGGTGCACGACCTGGCATTCGTGGTGCCGAACTACTCGTGGTGGGAAGCGCCGTTCTACGGCATTGGTCTGAAGCTCTATGACCTGCTGGCCGGCAAGTATGGATTTGGCGCGTCGAAGCTGCTGACGAAAGAAGAGACGCTGGAACGGCTGCCGGCGCTGGAGCCGGAGGAGTTGCGCGGCGGGGTTGTCTACTACGACGGGCAGTTTGACGACGCGCGGCTGCTGATTCATCTGGCGATGACCGCGGCAGATCACGGGGCGCACGCTGGTGAATTACTGCCCTGCAACCGGTCTGCTTGCGCGACGCAGATGGCTACGTGAACGGAGTGACCGCGCGCGATGAGGAGAGCGGAGAAGAACTGAAGATTGCGGCGCGAATCGTGGTGAATGCGACGGGCGTGTTCACGGATTCGAGTGCGGCGGATGGCCGATCCGGACGCGGAGCCGCTGATGGTGACGAGCCAGGGCATTCATCTGGTGTTTGACCGCTCGTTTCTGAAGGGCGATACGGCGCTGATGGTTCCGCGCACCAGCGATGGGCGCGTGCTGTTTGTGATTCCGTGGCATGGACATGCGGTGGCCGGCACCACAGACACGCCGGTGGATGCGCCGAGCCTGGAGCCGAAGCCGCTGGACGAGGAGATTGAATTCGTTCTCGAGACAGCGGGGCGCTATCTGACCCGGCCAGCCGACTCGCGCAGATGTGCTGGCGGTGTACGTTGGGCTGAGGCCGCTGGTCAAGAGCGACAGAAGGGCGAAGGCAAGACGTCCGCGCTGTCGCGCGATCACGTGATTCACGTGGACACCTCCGGACTGCTGACGATTACCGGCGGCAAGTGGACAACCTATCGGCACATGGCGGAGGACTGCGTGGACCATGCGATCACGCTGGGCCGGCTGCGCGATGCGGAATGCACGACGAAGAACCTGAGAATCCATGGATATGCTGAAGCCGGAGCCATGCCTGAAAGCGCAGAGAATCATTTTGAGGTGTACGGCGCCGACGCAGAGGCGATTCGCACGCTGGCGCAGAGAACCCGGCGCTGGGCGCGCGGCTCCATCCGGAGCTGCCGTATATCGCGGCGGAGGTGGTGTGGGCGGCGCGCGCGGAGATGGCGCGGACGGTGGAAGATGTGCTGGCACGGAGAACACGCGCGCTGTTTCTGAATGCTCATGCAGCGATGCGATGGCTGAGCCGGTGGCGCGACTGCTGGCCGCGGAGCTTCATCGCGATGAGGCGTGGGTGGCAGCGCAGGTGAAGGAGTTCTGCGCGCTGGCGGAGCAGTATACGGTATGAGAATTCGGAATCGCCCCGATGTGGAGGCAAGCATGGCGACGAAGTGCACACATGTCAAAGATCACGTCAAGAACGTCAAGCCGCAGCAGCAAAGGTTGCGAGGAGTGCCTGAAGACCGGGCGACACCTGGGTGCATCTGCGCATGTGCCTGGAGTGCGGACATGTGGGCTGCTGCGACTCGTCGCCGAATCGGCATGCGCGCGCGCACTTTCATGCGACGCAGCATCCGCTGATCCAATCCGCCGAGCGCGGCGAAGACTGGCGCTGGTGCTACATCGACGAGACGTATCTATAGTACGACTGGCGCATGAGGTGCACACGTCTACGCCAGCTCCACCTCGATCTTCTTGGCGTCGGCGTCGAGCTTCATGATCTTGAAGCTGCGGATCTGGCCTGCGCGCAGGGGTTCGGGTGCTGCGGACTGGCGGCGGGCGCACTTCCCTTCCAGCGGGCCTTGCAGCATGGACGAGAGCGAGGAGAGATCGGCCTTGCGCTGCGGGCTTCGCAGCTTCGGACGCCGCGGGCGGCGCTGCGCGACTTCGGCAGGTGGCGCGAATGCCTTCGCCAAGCTCGACAGTTGCTCTGCTTGCCCGATTCCTCAACCACGCGGCCGGAGACCACGTCGCCCGGCTTTGTGCTCGGCGATGTACTCGTCGATGCTGGTGGGGATGAGCTGCTTCATGCTGAGCTTGATCTGGCGCTTTTCCGCGTCGATGGCGAGCACCTGCGCCTTGACGACCTGGCCGGCGCGGAGCACGTCCTGCGGGTGGTTGATGCGCCGGTCGGCGCTGATCTCGCTGACGTGGACGAGGCCTTCGATGCCCTCGGCGATCTGGACGAACGCGCCGAAGTTCATGAGCTTGGTGACCGGGCCCTCGAATCTGCGAGCCGACGGGGAATTTGCGTCGACACGTCGGACCACGGGTCGGCGAGGGTCTGCTTGAGGCCGAGAGAGATGCGGCGCTCCTCAGGCTTGATCGCCGAGAATGACGGCATCGACGCGTGTCGCCCTGCTTGAGCACGTCGCTGGGATGGCGGACTTTCTTGCCCCAGGACATCTCGGAGATATGGATGAGGCCTTCGACGCCGGGTTCGATCTCGACAAATGCGCCGAAGTCCGTGAGGCGCGTGACGGTGCCGGTGATGCGCTGGCCGGCCTGAGTACTTGTCAGGCGCGGTTTCCCATGGCTCGGGCTGAAGCTGCTTGAGGCCGAGCGAGATCTTCTTCGTCTCCGGATCGATCTTGAGGATGCGAACCTGGAGTTCCTGGCCGACGGTGAGCACGTCTTCGGGCTTGTTGACGCGGCTCCAGGAGATGTCGCTGATGTGGAGAAGGCCGTCGACGCCGCCGAGATCGACGAATGCGCCGTAGGGCATGAGGGTGCGGACGGTGCCGGTGAGCGTGTCGCCGGGCTGCATCGCGGCGTGGCGGTCCGCCTGCAGCGCGCGAGCCTGCTCTTCGAGCACGACGCGGCGATCGACGACGACATCTTCGTCGGTGACGTCGAGCTTGGTGATGCGGCAGGTGATTTCGGTGCCGACCAGCTTTTCGAGTTCGGCGGCGTCGCGCGTGCCGCTGCGGCTGGCGGGCATGAAGGCGCGCACGCCGATGTCGACGGTGAGGCCGCCCTTGACGACGGCGGTGACGGTGCCGACGACGGCGAGCTTCTGCGCGAAGGCCGCTTCGAGCGCCGACCAGTCGCGAGGCTGCGCGACCTTGAAGCGCGAGAGCTCGTAGTAGCCCTCTTCGTTGCGGCCGGTGACGGAGACGGGAAAGGTGTCGCCGGGCTTGACGCCCTCGGCGTTGTTTTCGAAGGCGGAGCGCGGCAGAACGCCCTCGGTCTTGTAGCCGATGTCGAGAAAGACCTGGTCGGCGGAGAGCGAGACGACCGTGCCCTCGAGCTGGCGTGGCGCCGGACGCGGGCTTGTGTGTGTGGCTGCGCTCGAACTCCGACAAAAGATCGGCAAAGCTCTCAACCGGTTCAGCGGGCGGCTCTGCAACTTGCTCTGGAACCGACTCGGCGGCAGGTTCGGCGAGTACCGCGGGGGGCAGCTCGATTGCGGGTTCTGCATTCTGAACGTCGGCAGATTCTGGCGCGTTTTCGGAGGGAGGCTGGGAATCGGGAGCGGATTCGTTGGTCATGATATGTTCCGTTCCATTGTCCCATGCGAGCCTCATGCGAAAAGAGTGAAGCATATAATTCGAACCGAATCACAGAATGAGCGAAGGGGCGCCTTCTCTGTCGAGCATTCTGGGAATGCAATTTAACGCTCGAGGCCAAACGTGGCACGTTTTATGGTTGTGGCTTTATTTTTTGTTCTGATCTCTGTTCCAGCGTTCGGCAAACCCAACAGTGTCTATCCCGTAAGTTGCAGCGACCTCTGGGACGCCGTGAGGGACACCCTCGGCGTTGCGAGAGACTACGCTGTTGTGGCTGCCGACGACTCCGGAAGAACTGCTTCCTACACGATCGTTGGAGCGCAACATCTGCGCGTTAACTCCGTCCTCCTGAACGCAACGGATGCCGGGTGCGAGATGCTGGTCAAGGCACCCTACAGTGGAAACTCCAACGACGATGAGGGTCTTTTCAGGAAGCGGGTGGGGCGGTCCCTGGCCAGGCTGCAAGCTGCCAAGCCGTCAGAAGCTGGAAAGCCCAGTCAAGGAAAGTAGCCGGCCCAGAACTCGCCGGGCGCTAGACTCGCCGAGCACTATGGAAATTCAGCGACTTTCGGGTCGACGCGGTGTGGAGCGAGCGTCGTCGGTCCGCCCTTATCGTTGATCACGTTGGAGATCTCCCCTTTGTCGTCGAGGGCTACCGTGATCATGTGGTGGAAGCGGACGGTGGGCTTTGCCGGCACTTCGATCGCGCGGGAGAGCACGACGTTTGGATGGCGAAAAACGCTGTATACACCAAGCCCCCAGGCTTCATGATTCACGACGCTGTCCGCGACTTTGTAGGATGCCCATCCATTGGTTCCGGGCGCGCTGGTGAAGCTTGGCTGGTCCGGAGGATCGTAGGGAATTTCAGATTGATAGAAGTAGGTGCGACCGCCGTTGCCGTTCCACAAAACCTGAAACTGCTGGTGGTGCTCGACGAAAAGGCCGTAAGCAGTGACGTTGTTGCCGTTGACGACGAGACCGTTGGCGCTGAGATTGCTCGTCCAACCGACGCCCTTGCCGTGATCGGCTCGCCAGATCCAGGTGTGGTCGATGACGGTGTCGTTGCTGTTGATGCGCAAATTCACCTGCGCGCGGCCCACGCCGGCTCCGCCCACGCGGAAGAAGACATCGTGGAGGAAGATGGGATTCTTCGCGTGACTGGCCTTGCTGCCTTCAGGACCAATCTCGACTAACACGGGCGAGCTTTCCTCGCCGGCATCGATGAGCAGGCCGGCAATGTCGATTCCGTCGGCGTCGGCAGTGGTCAGGGCTGCCGTGCCATGCGTCGGACGCAGCGTGGCGAAGCCAAGTCCGATGACGATGGCGCCTGGGCGCGTAACGCGGATTGGCTCTGAAAGGTCGTAGATCCCCGGCGTGAGGAGCAGGTTGCGGCCATTGGCAAGCTGGGCGTTGAGATTGGCCGCCGTGTCTTTGTCAGCGCGCGCAACATAGAACGAGCTGAGAGGGATGCTTCGCCCGGGCGTGGACCCGCCGTGCCAGGTGATGCCTGCACTGTCCTTGCGCAGATCGGGAATACGGACGCTCCAGTTGCCTTTCGCATCGACCTGGAGAAACGGCTTCTCGCGGACGATGGGGGTGCGGTCGACCTTGGTGTAGGGCGGCACGGGCCATTCGCCCGCGGGAGGATTGGGCACGCCAACGAAGACCATGTTCCAGTTCGCACCGGTCCAGCTGCCCCACTCGCTGTTGCGCGAGATCCACTGCTGCTGCGGGCCGGCTCCCACGTTGCCATCGACGACGGAATCGGACATCCATCCGCCGCTGGCCCAGCCGTTGTTCTGGTGAAGCACGAGGTTGCCGAGCACGTGCATGCGGCGAAACGGCACGGCCTGCGAGACAGCCCACTGCATGGTGCCGCCAGCAGGAGTCACCGAAAAGCCCTCCACACTGCGCCAGAACGTGCATGTGGCGTTGTTGCGCGGGAGGCTGGCATCGGAGTGCACGTTGCCGATGATGTGGACCGCGTCCGGTGTCGAGCCGAGGCCGAGAACCTGTGTATAGAAGCCGACGGGGACGTCCACGTGGTACTCGCCGGGCAGAAAGAGGAGCGCGTAGCGCGCGGTGCCGAATTCGCTGTGCTGCTGGACGGCGTAGACCTTGTCAATCTGCTCCTGAATGGCCGCAGCGGGCATGGACGGATCGAAGAGGAACACATTGGGGCCGAGATCAGGCCGGGCAACCGGCTTCGATGCTGGGGCGGACTGCGCCCAGGCGATGAGTCCCAGATAGATCCACCCTGCTGCGATTGCGACGATTTGGCTGGTCTTTATGCGCAAGCTGCTTTTGGCGCGTGGCATGTCTTTGGTCTCTCCCTGGGTGCATTTGATTTGCACTCTGCATCCTATGTCATGAACCTCAATCTGCGCTGATGTGTTGGACACGCTACGGTCCGGCAGGCGAGAATTGCGCTCGCACAGGAAAGGCATTCCTACCGATGCAATCAATGACACGCAGGGATTTTGTGCGCCTCGGCGCGGGTGCGGTGGCGGCAGGCGCCGTGATCAAGTCGACACTTCTGGAACCTGTGGCGCTGGCCGCGCAGGCGGCTCCGGGCGCAGGCAATCGCAAGATCCGGTTCGCTTCGATCGGCACGGGCATCCGCGGATGCGATCTGTTGCGGTCGGCCCGGAAGGTTCCCAACGGCGAGTTGGTGGGCACGGCGGACCTGTATGACATGCACCGGAAGGCCGGTGTGGAGGCCTGGGGCGCGGATGTTCCGACGATGCGCGACTACCGATCGCTGCTCGACCGGAAAGATGTGGATGCGGTGATTGTGGCGGTTGCCGATCATCAGCACCGGCGCGTTGTGCTGGATTGCGTCGCGGCGGGCAAGGACGTCTACTGCGAAAAACCGATGTCGCACAATGTGGCTGACGGGCAGGCTATGGTCAAAGCCGTGCAGGACGGGAAGCGGATTTTTCAGGCGGGCAGCCAGCGCGTGAGCAATATCGTGTACAGGAAAGCAGCGGAGATTTACGCTTCAGGCCGGCTCGGCGAGGTGCACTACATCGAAGGCCACTCCGATCGCAATTCGCCTTCTGGCGCGTGGGTGTATCCGATTGCGCCCGATGCGACCGCGGAGACCATGGACTGGAAGGCATGGCTGCGCGATGCACCCGATCGCCCATTCGACCCGGTGCGATTCTTCCGGTGGCGCTGCTTCAGCGACTACGGCGAGGGCGTGGCGGGCGACCTGTACGTGCATCTGCTGTCGGGGATTCAATGCATCAGCGGCATCAACACGGCTCCGAGCCGCGCATATTCCACAGGCAGCCTGACGCACTTCAACGATGGACGCGACTTCCCTGATCTTCTGGCGACGCTCTATGACTATCCCGGAGTGACGGTGAATCTGCACTGCAACCAGAACAATGCGGCGGGCGAGCCCATCATTTTCTACGGCAGTGAGGGCACGATGGTGATCAACGGGAATACGCTCACCGTGACTCCGCAGGATACACGCCCGCAGCCTGAAGGCTATGCGCTGAATGGCTGGACCGCCGAAGCAAAGAAGAAGTACCTGGACGACTGGCATGCCGCGCATCCGGAGCCACCTGCAAAGCTGGCGGAGTTGGAGACATTTTCAGCGACGCCGGGCTATGACGACACAGTCGACCATATTGCCAATTTCTTTCGCGCCGTGGAGACACGCGAACGCGTTATCGAGGACGAGGTCTTCGGAAACAATGCCGCCATAGCCTGTCACATGGCCAATCATTCATACTTCCAGCATGGTGTGGCCGTGTGGGACACGGCCGCGCAGAGCATCAAAGGCTGACACAAGCCCCCAGGAGAAGTTCAAAATGAGCATTTGCTCTCGCAGAGGTTTTATGAAGGCTTCCGGCGCAGTTGCCGCCGCGGCTTGCGTCGGCGCCGACCGCCTCGCGGCTGCGCCGCTTCGGCTGCCGGTCGGGTCTGCAACTCTACTCCGTGCGGAACCTGCTGCCCAAGGACTTTGAGGGGACACTGCATCAGGTGGCTGAAGCCGGCTACAAAGAGGTTGAGGCCGCCGGCTACTACGACAAGACCGCCGCCGACTTTGGCAATGCTCTGCAGAAGGCAGGGCTGCGCTGCGTGAGTACGCATCATGCGCTGACCCAGCTGCGGCCGCAACTGGAGCAACTGATTCAGTACGGACAGGCGCTGGGGCTCGAATACATCATTTGCTCGTGGGCGGGCGTGCATCGGGACCCCACACACAAAGGCGATCTGACGCTGGACGACTGGCGGTACGTTGCCGATGAATTCAACAAAATCGGGGAGAGAGTAAAGGCGGCCGGCTTGACCTTCGGCTACCACAACCACACCGTGGAGTTCGGAACGGAAGGCGGAGTGGTCTTTTATGACGAGCTTCTTAAGCGCACCGATCCGAACCTCGTGGTCTTTGAGATGGACTGCGGATGGGTGGTAGGCGGAGGCCACAACCCCGTCGAATATCTGAGCAAATATCCGGAACGCTTTCCGATGCTGCACGTGAAAGACATGGTCAAACAGCAAGACGGAAAGCTGCGGAATGTCGTGATGGGCAAGGGTTTTATCGACTACAAGGCGATTCTTCGCGCAGCGACCGGCCTGAAGCACTACTTCATCGAGCAGGAAGAGTTTGAGGGCGATCCGATGACAGAGCTTCGTGAGGACGCGGACTTCATGCGCAAGCTCGACGTGTAGATACCCCTCCGCTGAGCAGGGCCGCCGAAGAGGACGACACGATGGCGGGGCGGGCCGATGTAGGGTTTCGGGATGGCTTGTGGGGTAGGCTTGGCTCATGAGCATTTTCGATGAGAAGCGGACGGAGCTTGAGCAGCACGAGTTCATGATGGGCCTGGAGCGCGGCAGGCTGGCTGTGGCGCTCGACCTGCTGACCGATTCGCTGATTCTGGTGGGCCAGCACGGCGTCTACTGCACGTCGAGCCGGAACCCGTCGATGCCGGCGCTGGACCTGCAGGCTGTTCTAAGCGGCATGGAGGGAGCAAAGACGCTGATTCAGTCCGTGATGGAGGAGATTCGCGAGAGAAGACAGGGACTAGGGACTAGGGACTAAGGGACCGGGAGTATGGGAGGAATTCGCGACTCTCACGGAGGGCCTCCTGCCATAGCGGTGTCTTACAAAAGACAAGGCCTTTCTGCTTAGCAAACAGAATACGGTATCCTGATAAAGCGCGCCCGTAGCTCAGCTGGATAGAGCGAACGCCTCCGGAGCGTTAGGTCGGGAGTTCGAATCTCTCCGGGCGCACCACTTCTCTCCCAAGACTCCTTTGCGGAAGTCGGCCTTGCTTCAGCCAGGAGCCGGGCAATGTAAGGATTTCATGCACTTCAACTTTGATTTTTCTGCTGTCCAGATTCTCTGGACGTTGACCTTTGCGGCTCTTCTGGTTTTGCTGATTGTTCTGCAGGGGCGGGAGCGCATCCGGCGCTTTCCGTGGTTCACCGCAAGCATCATCCTGGTGGCCTTTCGGCTGCTTTCAACCCGCCTTCTCCACGGCCGGCTGCCGCAAATCACGTTGGCTGCAACCGTCATTGTGATGGCGGATCTTTCCGCGCTGGTCGGCCTGGCGGTGGTCGGCGAGATGGCACGGACCGCCTTCGAGAAAGTGCAACGCCGGACCTGGATCCTCTGGGGAATCGTGCTGCTGGCTGCAAGTGCCTGCGTTTTGGCCTTCTGGGGAGCGTGGCCGGCGTGGAAAAGCGTCGCGTTTGACACACCGCTGGCAAAACTCTCGGTGCTGCAGTTGCTGGCACAGAAGACCGGATTGCTGGTCGACGTGTTGAACATCGGGCTTGGGTTGCTCGTGGTTGCATTTGGCTGGAGATACGGAGCAGGCTGGCGCAGCCATGTGCAGCGCATCGTGATCGGTCTTTCGACGGCGTCTCTGGCCCAGGTTGCAGTACAGGTTATCTGGCAGGTCATTGTCCGCACCGCAGGTCAGCCAAAATCACAGGCGGAGTATCAGCGCGTGGTGAACATCCACGAGAAGCTCTTCAACGCCAATAGCGTTGTCTACATCGCCGTTTTGATCTGGTGGATCGTCAGCCTGTGGTACGACGAGCCAGGCAGGGCCCTTCCGATGGAGGCAGAAGTTCCAGCTGGTGCAGCGTCATCACCCAAAATCGGATCGGGCGCGGCCGAATCAACTAACGCTGAAGAGTAGCAGCCTGCATTGATCAATGAGCCCGATGGTGGATTGGCGAAATTCATCCCCTCGCTTCTTCCCGATCCGGTCCTGTCTCGTCAGACTGCGAAATCGATGAAGCCGCGCACGGGATCGGTCGAGACCAACCTGACCGTAACGCGATCTCCCACATCCAAGCCATTCGATCCGGGCTTCCCTGCGTTGACGACCATGCCTTCCACATGTGGATCGAGGGTTCTGACGAAAGTCCCGTAGTTGTTGACGCCGGTGATGATTCCGCGAAAGGTCTGGCCAATGCGTGGACGCAGGACGACGGCGGCAATGCGCTTCTGCATCTCGCGCTCGACCTTGCGCGCGGCGTCTTCCATCTGCGTGCAGCGCTGCGCGATGGTGTTCAGGTCGCCCTCGGAGTACGGCTGCGGCGCCCTGGCAAGCCAGGCCTTCATAAGGCGTTGCGTAACGACGTCAGGAAACCGGCGGTTGGGAGCGGTGGAGTGAGTATAGTCCTGCACAGCGAGCCCAAAGTGACCGGGTGAGACTTCGTTCGGCTTCACCAGCACGTACTCTCCCGGCCCCATCAGCTTGACGACGGCGAGCGAAAGATCGGGAAAGTGATCGGGATCCTTCTGCTTCTGCGCCAGAAGAAAATCGTTCAGAGCCTTCGAGTCTGGCTCAGCAGGAAGCTTTGTCCCGAGCCCGTTTGCCAGCTCGACGATGCGGTCCCAGCGCTTGGGTGTGCGGACGATGCGCCGAATGGAGGCGAGGCCCGCATCCTCAAATGTCCTGGCGATGATGCCGTTGGCGGCCACCATGAATTCTTCAATCAGCGACGTGGCCCGATTCTTCTGCTGGCGGGCAATATCGACGGCTTCATCTGCCAGCATCACAGGTCGAGTCTCAATGGTCTCCAGATCGAGGGCGCCATGCTGGAAGCGGCAACCAAGCATGCGTTGCGCAGCCTGGTCCTGCAGCTTGAGCTGCGCGGCCAATTCGGCGTTGGCTGCGACTTTTTCCGGCGCGGGTCCGGGGCCCTCGAGCCATGCGCCAACGCTGTTGTAAGCCAGTTGCGCGCGGTTGCGCACCAGTGCGCGATACGCCTTGCCCTCTGTGACACAGCCCGTTGGATCGACCGCATACTCAATCACCAGGGCGGCGCGGTCCTGGTTCTCGTTCAGCGAGGTGATGCCCTCAGAGAGCTCGACCGGCAGCATGGGAAAGACCTTGACGCCGGTGTAGACCGAAGTTGTCTCGCTTTTGGCGTGGGCGTCAAGGACAGTGCCACTGGCGACGCGGGAGTCCACATCAGCCACACCAATAAGCACGCGAATGCGTCCGTCAGCGAGCTGCTCAGCCCACTCGATCTGGTCCAGGTCTTTTGATGTGTCGTTGTCGATGGAGGACCAGAGAAGACTTCGCAGATCCTTCACACCATCCGTAGCGGAGAGTCCCACATGTGCCTTGATTGCCGCGAGTTCGGAATCGGTCCCGGCTGGAAAATCGGGCTCAAAGCCGTGTTCAAGCATGGCAGCGTGAGCCGCAGCAACAAGGTCGAAGTGAATTGTCTTTGTGGAATGCATCGTCAGGCAGGCCTTTCCAAAATGAATAGCCAGCCTACCACGGCGAAGTTAAGGACGTACTGATCAGCGCTTCAATCTGTACCACACGAAGACACAGTATCCAGGCAAGAGGAAGGGCGGCACGGGCCGCCCCTCTGGATTCAAGCGTAAAGCTGCGAAGCAGTTTATTGACGAATGCCGAGGTCACTGAGGACCTTGGGCTTGGCTTCGTCGACTGCGAGGAGGTTATGACAAGCTGCGCAATCCTGGGTGACTGTCTCACCGCTCTTTGAGGTGTGGTCGCCATCGTGGCAGCGGAAGCATCCGGGATAACTCATGTGGCCGATGTGGTTGGGGTGCGTGCCCCAGGTGACTTTCATCTCCGGAAATACGTTGGTCGTGAAGATGTAGACCAGGCCTTCGCCGGCGGTCTTCACGAGGTTCGCCTTCGTGGCCATGACATCCGGGTGTTCCGTGCGATAAAACTCAGCGAGTTTCTCGGGAATCTCATTGCGTGCCTGAGCTTCCGAAGTGTAGGCGGCCTTGAGCAGTTCCAGACCCTTTTTGTGCACAAACGGTAGCTCGGGGCTGACCGCACCCTCCACCATGGCGCGGTTCAAAGCATCCTCCGCGGTCTGCATGGTATGAGCCGCACGGTTGTGACAATCGATGCAATCCATGACTCTGCGCTCGCCATTGGGTACGGCGCCTTTGAGACTCGAGATTTCAAAGTCGGTGGTCGACCCGTCTGCATTGCGCTTTTGTACCCAGGGGATGTTGGTGCGCGTGGGATCGGTGGTGATGTATTCGATGTGGCCCAGGTGAGTGCCATGAATACCGGACAGATTCGACAGGGAGTCGCGACCGCCGAGATGGAGAATGACCACGCTTTGCGTCTCGGTATTCTTTTCGTCGTCTGCGAAGTTGGATTTGACGAGAAGCTTTTCACCGATGAACTTGGCGGGCGTGTGGCATTCCTCGCAGATCTCGCGCGCTGGGCGCAGGTTCTCGCACGGGAGACGGAATCGGAGTGGGATAGCGGTTGATGCTGACTTCGATGAGCTGTTTTGTGCCGTTGACCTTGGCCGCGAAATAGGATGCCGCGCCTGAACCGATATGACACTCGACGCAGGCGACGTGTGCGTGTGCGGAAACCTTGTACGCGGTGTATTCGGGATGCATGACATGGCAGGATTGCCCGCAGAACTGCGGCGAATCCATGTAGGCCGCGCCGCGATAGCTGGCTATCGATACCAAGAGGAGATTCACGATCGTGGCCACCAATACGACGTCCAGGCCATGACGGAAAATCCGGTCGTTGAGATCGATCTTGGGATACTCAGCGGGAAGCTTGCCCGCTGCCTTGAGCGCCCTGCGGCGGTGAATCAGACCGACAGGAATCAGCACCAGGCCAAGCACGAAAAGGGCCGGCAAGATGAGGATGAAGATGATCCCGAGGTAGGGATTTTCGTAGTGCCGGCCGAACAGCTCCACGACCCAATGACCAATCATGGTCACGCCGGATGCGGTGGTGATTGCTCCGCCGGCCAGGCTGATGGGATTGTTGCCGAAGAACAGAGCAGGCCGAACCCAGTTCTGGCGGAATCTTTCCAGCATTTTGTCTTTGCCCCCCAACCTAAAGTGAACGGCCCGCCTCACCGATCCAGCGACAAAAAGGATCGCTCGGCTTCTTCAGGCGGCGGGCCAGACAGAACAACAATCTACTTCAATGTGCGGTAGTAGTTCACAACATCTTTAATCTGCGCGTCGGTGAGCTTGCCGCTGAACGGCTTCATCTTGCCCTTGCCGTCCTTTACTGCAGCGATCTCTTCATCGACGGAGAGCTTTTTCATATCGGGATCGGAGGCTGCCTTGACGCCCATCGCCTTGGCGATCCCGGGATTCGGCGTCCCAGTGCTTCCGTGACAGCTTTGACAATTTGCCTTGTAGACCGCTTCACCCGAGGACTGAGCGAAGCCCATGGAACCGGCCAGACACCCTGCAACAGCCAGCACCGCCAGAGAACGAATCGACTTGATCATAAAAACTCCTTGCAGACTTCCATGGCCAGTGCGCCGAGGGCCACTCCCGCTCCTGTGATTGCGCTACACGCTTCAACCCCTGAGCCGACGAGGAGTCGCTGGGACTCGAGAACGTGAATCGAACAGGAATCTCATCAGGTGAATCCGGCGCGAATCCATTGGCAGACCCGCGCCGGTTTTGAATCGATTGTGCTACTTCAAAAAGGTGCGGAAGTAGGCTACCACGTCCTTTATCTGAGCGTCGCTCAGCTTGTCTTTGTACGGCTGCATCTTCCCCATGCCGTTTTGAACCGCTTCGACCATTTTGGCTTCGGACATGTTCTTGACCGCAGGATCGGTTACAGGCAAGACCTTCATTGACTTGCCTGCCGGGCTGTCAGCCATGCCAGCTGCGCCATGGCACATCTGACACTTGGCCTTGTAAGTTGCTTCCGCTGAAGACTGCGCGAAGCTCGAGGCGCCGGCAAACAACAGGATGAAAGCCGACACTAAGGAAACTCTTGCCTTGATTGTCATTGCCCAACTCCCCAGAAATCTCCCGGTTGAGTGCACGGGGTCAATCGCTGACGAAGGGGAACTCTTCAACAACAGCCGCGTTGCTCTCTCTCTGCACGAACCCAGGGAAAATCGCTGCGACGTGAATAAGTGAAAAAACAAAAAGGGTGAACCTGCCGAATACCTTGACCGGTCCACCCCGGTAGTTAAAATGCGTACTTCACACTCAAAGTGACCACATCGCCGTGGAAGTCACGGGACGGGAGCAGACTCCCTGGAACAAAGACGTTGCCATTGACGCCTCCCGACGGCCCGCCTTCGTTATAGCCGTGGTGTTCCCAGTTGCCGTGCCAGTACCATCCCTCCGCGATTCGGATCTGCAGATCGGCGAACGGCGTCACATACTTCGACAGAAGCGCGCCCGGGCGGATTGTACGGATTGAGGAGTTCCGCTGCGCCATTCAGTATCGGTCATTCTGTAGCCGCCGCTGAACCTGAGAATCTTCGACGGCGCATAGTTCAGAGAGCCAATGAAGAAAGTCAGCCGGCGCGTCGTAATAGCCGTTGCCGAGATACAGGTTGCTGGTCGCGGTTGGATTGCTCGGTGATGGCGCGCAAGTTCCGGAATTCGATGCGCCCGCTGGAACCGAGGCATTCGGAGTGGCAGTGAATATGTAGCACAAGTCCGTCTGCGAGTGGACGACATCATGAGAGTAGTTGAAGTCCATGCTTATGGTCTCAGTCGGAATGAACTGCGTCGCAAAGCTGAAGTTGTGGGAGTATTCGGTGTGATTGACCAACGGATCATCGTTCTTGCCATGGAAGTCATTGGCAGCAATCGCGAAGTTGACCCACTTCTTCGGAGTGACCACGGCTCGCGCCTGAATGTGATACGTGGAGTTCGGCCCGATGCGCGTATAGCTGTCGGCTTGCGTCTCTGAGTTCGCAGAATGTGAGTTCATCGTTTCGACATTCAGATTCACACGAACCAGCTTCGAAGGCTGAATAACCGCGCCCAGCAGCACGCCATTCTGATGCCATGCAAGCGTGGGATCTTCACTGTACTTGATCTCACGATTGTTAAAGCGCCAGCCCGCCGAGAATTTGAACTCGGGCATGACTGTCACTGTGGCAAGAGCGGTGTTCATGATGTTTTCGTGCGACAGGAACCCGAAGACTTCATTCGTGTTGGTGTAATGGTGCAGGCTCGAGAGCGGTGTATTTACGCTCAGGCTTGAAGACGGCACAGGTGTCGGGCCGCCAGTCACGAAGGGCGTGTTATCCCAGATCTCCGACGCCACAATGGAGTGACCAGGGACTCTGACATCCCAGAAATTGAACGCGTCAGAGACCGATAGCCACTTGTTGATTTCCGCCTCAATGCCGTAGTCGGCGTTGACGTTGATCCGCTTGTTGTGGGCGAGGCGACCCCTGTCATTCAGCGCGCCCCTGTCAATCTCCTGACGAAGGGTTGAACGCGAGAGAAAGCCGTTAAAGGTCTCGTTGAAGCCGTTAACGTTGAGAGTGCCGCCGCTGTAGGTGAAGCGCCCGTTCATCGCGACCTTGTCCCAATAGTGCGAGCTGAAGCGAAACTGCTCGGTTGGGAACGAAGTGCGCGTGGGTTGCGACTGTTGCTGAATGATGGTCTGGTTGCAGAAGGGATTCGAGATTCCATTCAGGACGTTTTGCGTCTTGGCTGCACCCGATCCACAGGTGACGGTCGGACCGGTAAGAACGTTGAAGCCCTGAGATACCGGCGTTCCGTTTGCAAGCTGCCAGGTCGCACCGGTCAGGGTGTTCGATGTGTCGCCTTTGTAAAGCCCGTAGAACTGATCGTAACTAAGCATTGTGCGCTTAGCGAGCTTTACGTCCACGCCGCCGACAAACGTATCAAGCGCGTTGCGCCACCACTGATACACCTGGACGTCGCCCCCTCCGTGGACTGAGGAGTAGCTTGGTCCTTCACTGGTTCCGTGATTGTAACCGGCACGGAAGCTGACCCTTGATACCGGAAGGAGCGTCACCAGTGTGTCGGTGTTCCGGCGAACAGTGTTGAAGAGGTGCAAGGAACTCGGCACGGGAACAAGCACCGGCGTAGAACTCGTTGCAGATGTCAAGAACGGATTCACATGGAGGTTGTAATCGAAATAGCTGCGATTGCGACGGAACCTGCCGTCGAAGTCGTACCATTTGCCCTTGGACATCTTCAGGAAGGACGTGTCGATCGGGTCGCCGCCGTATCCAAAGCTGGCCGAGGATAGCGTGTCGAAAAACGGCGTCTTGGAGGTATCGGTGGAGTGCATCTCGACAGACTGGCCCACGAGTCGCATACCGGTACCCGTGTTCACCATCGTCGCCCACATGGCGGCGCTGCCATCTTTCGCGGTGATGACGCCGCCCAGCTCGACCATGGAATGCACCATGTAATTGCCCATCTTCTTCTCAGTCGAATCGGAAGGAAGGGGCGTCTTCTCCGGCGCGGGCTTTGCGGGTGTAGGTGTCTGTGGCGGAGTTGCAGGTGCTGCCGGCTTGTCCTGCGCTAATCCGGCAACTGCACCGCTTGTGACCAAAATGGCCGCTAAGGTAAGGGTGCACAACCGGGAGATGCTGGACCCGGCCGGCGACCCAACCAGACTTTTTTCGCATTCTGTCTGCTTTGTCATCGCTCGCCCCTTACGGTACGGAATTGAAGAACACCGCGTTCGTATTTGAGCCGTGAATACTTGCGTGGCAGATGGTGCACGCCTGGTACTGGACCGCCTGATTATGTGCCGGTCCGATCGGCAAGCTAGTGGAGAAGTTCGGCGACGGCGAATGGCACTGCAGGCAGATCGTGTTGACCGAGGCGCGATTCAGCAGGCGCGGGTTCGGTCCGCCGTGCGGGAAGTGGCATGCGGTGCAGCCCTCGGTCTTGACAACCGCGTGCTCGTAGACAAACGGTCCGGCTGTTTCGGTATGGCACTTGGTGCAGACCGCATCCATCTGCGAAGAGGACGCGCAGGTTCTTCCTGTTGAACGTTCCGTGCGGGTCGTGGCAGTCAGAGCACTTGATCAGGCCCTCTTCCACTTTGTGATGGAAAGGCTGATTGAACTGCGGCTTGATGTCGGTGTGGCACTGGAAGCAGAGCTTCGGCTGCGTCAACCTTGAGGAGCGATTCCTTGCCCTCGCCAGCGTGAATGCTGTGGCATCCGATGCAGCTCACATTGGCTTCGCCGTGAGCCGTGCGCTGGAAGTTCGCATGCTGCCCCTGATGGCAGGTGAGGCACTTCGCATCGACTTCCTTCTCCGTCGCCTTCGCGGGATTGAATATCTTCGTGGCGTCACCGCCGCCATCGACGTGCGCCTTGCCCGGTCCGTGGCAACCCTCGCAGGTGACTCCCGTCTTTCCGTGTTGCTCAGCCAGCTTGGTGTGCGGGTTCCCGGCAAAGCTTTTGGCAACCTCCTCATGGCAGGTCGCGCAGGTCTCCTGTCCCACAAAGTCTCCCGGCGCGGGCGCTGCCTGGCTGGCATTCGCACCGGCGGGGTTGGCACCCTTTCGAGGAGCAGCCGTTGCCGAGATGGACAACAAGGCCACCACGAACAACAGCATCAAAAGGGCTCGCAGCCCCGGAGATCTTACCGGAGCCGCAGAGATCGGCAATCGAACTACTGACCTGCTCTTGTGCATCAGGTACCACCTTGGGGAGATCTCGCGGCAGCCTTCGGAACCAGCTCGGCCAGAAACCGGTAGCACTGAATGGCCAGAGGAAAACGAACAAACCACCGACTCTTGAGCTTCACTGAGACGAGGCGCACGCGCTGTGCTTCGCATCACCTCATGGGCCGCATCTTATCCTGCCAGTGGGCCTCGGACGGTGACATCCGTCACATCCTCTCACATGCTGGCCTTCTTGTTCATCTTCTAATCCTTGTGTGACAGGGTGGGATCGTTAGATTGGTTACTTCAAAGGATCATCTTTGGGATGCAACTCTTTTCAATTGAGATGCTCCTGAACGATAGCAGCGAGTTCTGCGTGGCAGGAACGGGGACCAGAATCGGAGCCGGAGTTGACGCGAACAGAAGGAGGTTTATCTTCCAGCTTTCGGGCAACAGATCACACACCTTCCTGCGTGCTTTAATCCCGGTGGGACAGATTGGACCAACCTCCCCTTCGATTAGTTGTCCTTTGGGCATGGCAGAAAGAGATGCATTTGCGACCTTTTGATACCTCCGTCAAGGACAGGACCATTAAGACGTGAGCCTCGTCACATCCAGCTTGGGTGGACTTCGGCACACTTGATCCAGGCAACACAATGGCGGAACTTGAAATTCCGACGGGTGGAGAGAGACGGCAGAGACATATCCCGCGCCAGTCTCCGGTAGGGTGTGCGGCTTGCTCCTCCAGGCGTCCGGGGTGGTTCTGCTCCCTTGGCAGCGCAGTTCTCGCGGATCTGGAACTGGTCAGCAGCACCATCAGTTTGCCGCCCCAGGCATCCCTCTTCCAGCAAGGGGAAGATGCTCGCTGCCTCTATCTGATTTGCGGCGGCTATCTCAAGCTCACGGCCGGCAGGATGCAGGACCGGCAAATGATCGTACGGGTCGCCGGGCCCGGCTCGGTACTTGGGCTCTACGCTGTCCTCTCACACGGGGTCTATGAAGTTTCAGCCGAATCGCTCACTGCGGCCCAGCTTCGTCCCGTGGAGCGAGAGCGCTTTCTCAGCTTCCTGCGCAGTCACAAGGAAGCGCAGATGCGCGCCGTGCAATGCATCTGTCAGGAATACCGCTTTGCCCTGCAGGATGCATGCCGCATCGCGCTTGCCGAGACGGTGGCTGCGCGGCTTGGCCGCCTGCTGCTTGAGTTGTCGCACCAGATCGGCGAGCACCTGAATGGTGGCGGATTCCGCTTTCCATTGCTCCTTACCCATGAGGAGATGGCCTCGATGGCCTGTACTACGCGCGAGACGGTTACCCGCACGCTGGGTCAGTTCCGCAAAGACGGCTGGATCACCATCGACGACTCGATCATTACGGTGCAACAGCCCGAGCGCCTCCAGATGCTGGTCTAAGCCGGCCGAGACGGCCCGGCATTTCGTTCTCAAACCCGACAATTTACGGCTCCCGCCTGGCCGGTTCCCGGCGTCCAAGCGATATCATCAATCTGGGAGTCCTGTTCGCATATGACTCGTATTGCAGTCTGCTTCTTTGTTCCTCTTTTCTCCATTCTCGCGATCGCTCAAGTTCCCGGTCCGGATGCGACAACCAACCCGGCACCCGCACAAGGGTCCGTGACTTCAACAGCTTCCCCTGAAATCCAGCAGTTTCAAAAGATTCTGGACTCATGGGATGACGCGGTCAACCGTCGGGACCAATACGCCCTGGAACTCGTTCTATCTCCGTTGTTTCTGGATGTTTCAGCGGGGGGCGACATTACCACCCGAAATCAACAGCTTGCGAGCCTGATAGCGGGCGAGGACAAGACGCTGCACCTTTCGCAGCGGGTGATTACGGTTCGGATGCTGGGAGATACAGCGGTGGCCAACGGCACCTATGTGCTGCACCGCAAGGCCATCACCGGCCAGGTGGATGAAAAGGGCGTGTTTACGCAGGTGTTTGAACGCTCGCGCAGCGGGTGGATGTGCCTCAACTCGCAGCGTACTCTGCTTCGTGAGGACTCGAACGCAAAGAACAAGAAGCAGTCGAGCGCGGAAATGCCATTCCACATACCACTGTTTTCAAAGAGCGACAAAGAAAAGCAGTAGCCAGAAGACCGGGAGTGGTCAGCGATTGTGCTTTTTCATCGCCTGCTGAAGCTTGTCATGCGACCGGGCGACGACGGTGTGCCCGTCGATCCCGGTCATCGCCTTTGTGCCAACCATGGGCTGTCTACCCGGCAAACTTCGGCTGGGTAAACGACCAATGGCTATGGACGATTCTCCAGCCTTCTTCCTTACGCCGATAGATTTCCGTTGTGTTCCAGTGCATTTCGTCTTCGCTCCCTCGGGAGACGAACCGAAAGGTGAGGACCGCAACATCCCCATGCACCTGAACCTTGGGATCAACGATTTCGTCGCTGTCGATGCGGATCTTTCCACGCAACTCGTTGTAGAGTTGCCGAAGCGCAGGCAAGCCATCGATCCGCGCCGGCTGAAACGGGTCGAAGTAAACAACATCCTGATCGCTGTATCTCAAGAAAGCCATCGGGATCGCCCTTTCCCCAGCGATCCAATGCGCCGCGCTCCAACGCGAGAATCTGGACTGAAACGTCTTCCACTGCCATCGAACCGTGCTCCTGATTGCCGGCAGCGAGTTTATCTCCGGCGGCCCGGTCGAGCAACGCGCGGCGCGTTCGGGGGCTATTTGTTTGCGGTGGCTCGCATCTGTCCCTGCACCCGAATGGAGACGTGAACCAGCGACAGCGCGGCCGGAGTGACGCCGGGAATGCGGCTGGCCTGACCGATGGTGCCGGGACGCACACGCTCGAGTTTCTCGCGCATCTCGCGCGAGAGGCCACTGATGGCGCCGTATTCGATCCACTCGGGAATGCTGACCGCCTCGGCGGCCTTGAGCTTCTCAATGGACTTCTTCTGCTGGTCGAGATATCCGGCGAACTTGATCTCGGTTTCGACGGCGCGCGCTTCGTTGCGAATCGCGGCGCGTTCTTCGGGAATGTGATGAGCGAGGTCAGTGTAGTAGGCAAGAAGAGGCTCGCTCGCTCATTTGTTCGCTCAATGCGCCGAGGATCGGCTCGATGCCGACCTCGGGCCGCTTGAGCAATTGCGCCCAGGTTTGGCCGGCGGTTGCGCTGAGTTCGCCGAAATTCGCGGCCGCAAGGCTGTTGCTGTCGACCTTGCGCGTGTTCAGGAGCTTTTCAAGGAAAGCCATGCGCGCCTGTTTCTGCTCGTAAGCGGCCCAGGCTTCATCGTTGATCAAGCCGAGCCGCCTGCCGTGCGGAGTCAGACGCCGGTCTGCATTATCGATGCGCAGGTGCAGACGGAACTCGGCACGCGAGGTAAACATGCGATACGGCTCATTGGTACCCTTTGAGATCAGGTCGTCGATCAGGATTCCCGTGTATCCCTCGGTCCGATCCATCGTGAATGGCGGCGCGCCCTTGAGCCAGAGCGCCGCATTGATGCCGGCCATGATGCCCTGGCACGCAGCTTCTTCGTAACCGCTGGTCCCGTTGATCTGTCCCGCAAGATAAAGGCCCTCCATACTCTTGACGCGCAATGTGCGATCGAGCTCCGTGGCATCGACACTGTCGTACTCGATGGCGTAGCCGGGGCGAAGCATCTCAGCTTCTTCGAGGCCCGGGATCGAACGAACGATCTGCCACTGCACCTCCATGGGCAGCGACGTGGACATGCCGTTGACGTACACCTCGTGCGTATTCAGCCCCTCCGGTTCGAGAAAGAACTGGTGTTGCGTCTTGTCAGGAAACTTTACGATCTTGTCTTCGATCGATGGGCAGTAGCGCGGGCCGATCCCTTCGATCTGCCCCGAGTACATCGCCGACCGATGGACGTTCTCGCGAATAAGGCGCAGCGTCTCCGGCGTGGTGAAGGCGATGTGACAACTGATCTGCGGCTGCACGATCTTCCGGGTGCGAAAGCTGAAGGGCGTCGGATCGGCGTCGCCCGGCTGCTCTTCAAATGCAGTCCACCGGATGGTGCGACCGTCGAGACGAGGAGGCGTGCCTGTTTTAAGGCGGCAGGTGCGAAGACCGAGAGCTCTGAGCGCTTCGCCGAGAAGAACCGAAGCCGGCTCCCCGCTGCGACCAGCCGGGTACCGCTCTTCTCCGCAATGAATGAGCCCGTTGAGGAATGTGCCGGTGGTGATGATGGTGGCGCCGGCCATGAGTCTGCGCCCGTCGCGGAGCTTGAGACCGAGAACTCGACGATGGGAACGCTTCCCATCCCAGGTCCCAGAATCGGGACCTGGGGCACCCTGATTCTCAGCGGAACCATGGCCGTCTTCAATCACCAGATCGACGACTTCCGCCTGGCGGATGTGCAGGCCCGGCTGGCTCTCGAGGACTTCGCGCATCTTGACGCGGTAAAGCTGCTTGTCGCATTGCGCGCGTGGACTCCAGACCGCGGGACCGCGCGACGTATTCAGCAGCCGGAACTGAATGCCGACTGCATCCGCAACCTCGCCCATGATTCCGCCCAGTGCGTCAACCTCGCGCACAAGGTGGCCCTTGGCCACTCCTCCGACGGCGGGATTGCAGCTCATCTGCGCGATCAGGTCGAGGTTCATGGTGATGATCGCGGTTTTCAGCCCCATGCGCGCCGCCGCCATTGCCGCTTCGCACCCGGCGTGTCCGGCGCCCACGACGACGACATCGTATTGTTCGGTGAAAGCCATCCATCTTTATTCTACCGATGCTGCGTTGTCCGTGATCGCCAACGCCGGACCATGGGAAGCCACGGAGACTCAGGTTGACCTGCAGGCGCAACATCAGCCGTAAGGCAGTTGTCTGACAGCGTCTGCAATGAGCGAAGAGCTCTTCCGTGCGCCTCCAGGCTAACTGCCGCCTCTTGTAAGGAGGTTTTCTCACAACGCTTTGGCGCATGTCCCTCATTGGTAACTCTGGTCGCGATTCAGTTCAGTGCTACGATGCACACCAAGCACGACCTTCCGTCCAATAGCTCAGGAGGAATTGCCGCATGGGCCAACCGGAGATTCCCTGGGAGCGGCAGCAGAACGCCGTCCCAGCTTCCCCCTCCCTTCCAGAAACCGGTCATCGTGAGCCGGCTCAATCACCCGAAGAACTGAAGGAGGAGAGCCGCAAGATTCGCCGCCTGCAGATGGTGATGAACATGGTGATGCAGGTCATCGCGCAGGATCACACGCTGACAGTAGATGAGGCCTCGGAGATGGTGGCCGACACACGCCGCGCGGCGCTGGTGATGTTTCCTGACAAGGAGCTTGCGTTCGACCTGATCTACTGGCCCCGGCTGCAGCGGCTGATGCGCGAGCGGTATCGAATGCAGTAGAAAAACAGGGATCAGGGGTCAGGGATCAGTTCATGGCGACCCGCACAAAGAATCCGGCCGTCAGGTCCGCAATAGGCTCCCCTGGCACGACAAAGCTGACAGCTAGAGCATTTTCTTAATTACTGTAGAGTGCCGAGGCGAAGTCTGAACCATGCCGCGGCATTCTCTTGGGTGATTTGGGGTATCAGCTCTGTGATGGCCTGGTCGAGTGCTTCTTTGCTCCGGGTCTTGGCTGCGCGTAGCAGTTGCTTGAGTTTGGCCCATGCTTTCTCGATGGGGTTTAAGTCGGGCGAGTAAGGCGGAAGATAGAGCAGTTCAGCACCTGCAACCTCGATCAGCTGGCGTACTCCATCCACCTTGTGCGCGCTGAGATTGTCCATCACCACCACATCGCCGGGCTTCAGTGCCGGGCATAGAACCTGTTCCAGATAGGCGAGGAAGATATTTGCGTCCGTGGCTTCCTCGATGGTCATGGTGGCGATCAGACCGCGCATGCTCATGGCGCCCAGGATGGTCAGTATCTTCCAGTTGCCTTGAGGCACAGCGTCATGTATGCGGGCCCCGCCAGCACAGCGTGCATAGAGTCTCGTCATCTGCGTAGTCACACCACTCTCGTCCAGATAATCAGGCGTTCCGGCGAGGTAGCGCGGATTTTTTCGAGGAACTCCGCGCGCCGCTGTTGGTTGGCCTCTGTATCGCGCTCGGTGGCGTGGAGCGACTTTTTTTAAGCCGCAGGCCGAGCCTGCGCACAAGACGCCAGACCGCACTCAAGCAGAGGCTTATCTGCGCCTCTTGTTGCAACTTTGCTTGTAACTCGGCCAAGGTCAGGTCGGTTCGCTCTCGAACCCAGTTCAACACCTTAGGTTCAACCGTCTCTCCAACCAGCCGCTTGCGGCCTGGCCGATGCCGTACCCGCTCAGCATGACCGCTGCGGTTGCGGGCCGCAGAGATTTTCCATCCCCAGGCCGCACTTACTCCAAAACGGGCGGACAACTCACTGATCGTGCCCTCGCCGCGATCCAAAGCAGCAAGGAACTTACGCCGCAAATCATCATCGTAAGGCTTCGCCATACGTTATTCGTCGCGGAATTCGCCAGCGAATAAACTATACACTATTTAGGAAAATGCTCTAGAGGCTAGTAGCTAAGAGCTGGGAGTGCTCACTTGTTCTCGTTGGCGATGAGGCGGAACGTGATCGTGCCCCAGAAGAGGCGTGCACGCATCTGCACGGGGAGATGGCGCTCATCGTCGGTGTACCAGATCCAGATGTTGCCGCGGTTTTTGACGACACCCGCGTCAGCCGTCGGCTGTACGCGAATGGTCTTGAAGGTGCCCAGCGGCGTCTTGATCTCTTCGCGGCCCTCCACCTTCATGGTGACGGGCACATTGTGCATGGCGTCGACCACCGGGAGCTGGAAGTTATGACCCACTTCCATGGGCTGCGACGAAGAATAGAAGACGCCGGTGAGCAGGTCGGTCATGCAGCCGGGTATCGACGACTCCACATGCTTCGTCTGCCCGGTCACCAGGTTCTTTTCGTCGAGAATCGACTTGGATTGGGCATAGTCGAGCTTGAGTGTGGAGTTGATCTGGCGACGGCCCTCCACGGTCTGCTTGTTGAATTCGAGGGTGCAGCCCTTGGCCCGGTCAAAGCTCGATTGGAAGTGATCGCTTGCGTGAAACAGCAGGTCAATCGCGCCGGCGGTTTCGGCGGTGGCCGTAATGCGTTCGTTATCGCCCGTATCCTCGAAGCGCACAATCGCGGTTCCGGCGGAGAAGACACGCCAATCGACGGAATAGGTCAGCGTCTGCTTCTGAGGAAAGCTGAAGCCGGCACGGGGTGGGGGGAGCTGAGGGAATTGCTGGGCGTGCGCAACGGCGGCAAAGATGAGGGCGCAGAGGAGTGTCTGTAATAGAGTGCGCTTCTTCACCGTCGTGCTCTGCTCCTTAGTGGGTTTGACTTTTCTCGGGCTGGAACGCCTCTTTGGCTGCCGGCAACCGGTTTAGGGCGTTGGTGACTCTTCACCGCGGCACATGTACAAGGAGGCCCAGAGCCGGCCGGAGGAAGAGCAGGCTTAGGTAGAGGAGCATGGCTCCTATAGCTGCATTGTACTCGCGGTGCCTCAAGTACAGGGCAAATGAGAACTTGCCGGACGTCACTTCGGTCACGGCGCCGGGCAAAGGCGGCGGCGGGTTGCCCGGAGTGATGCGCGGAATCAGGCGCGGGACCCGGCGGCAATAGGCCTCGAAGTCCGCAAATGTTGCGCGCAGAAATCGCTCCTCAGAGGCAATGACCGGGACGTAGATGATCAGAAACATGAAAGCAAGTGCCAGAGTGACAGGCCAACTGAGCAAGGCTACGGCGAAACCGGCAGCGATCAGGATCGATCCGAGGTAGAGCGGATTGCGCGTGTGGGCATACGGGCCTGTCTGCGTGAGCTCTCGATTCTTCTTCACATAGCCGGCCGCGTATCCGCGCAGCCACAGACCGGGCAGGACCAGCGCGAGGCTCCACGCGATGGCTGCGGGCCGGGGAGAACGGCGCCACAGTTCGAAAAGGTAGAGCGCGGCGGTGGCAAAGCCCAGCGGGACCCGGATTCGACGGGCCACACGCTGCCAGCGGGTGATCCAATCGTTCGTCGTCTCGGCAGACTCGGTCATAGTGCGGCCTCAGGATAGAGCAATTCGTCAGCCGCCCGCAGGACGTCCTCAGGCGTGATGGTGAGCAGGCCGGCCTCGGGGGCTTCGTGGCGCGTGTGGTCGCGGCGGCTCTCAGGGCTGCGCAGTACCCTGAATTCTGTCCCGAAAGGACCATTCCGGCTGGGATCAGTGGGCCCGTAGATGCCGACGACCGGACGGCCAAGCGCGCATGCCAGGTGGAGCGGGCCGGTGTCGCCTGCAATCACCAGCGCAACGCGACGGGTGACGGCGATGAGTTGCTGCAGTGAACAGAGGAGCGGGGTCGCACCGCCTCCGGTTCGCTGGACGATTGAATCGGCGAGCCCTACTTCGCCGGGGCCAGCGTTTACGAAGACACGGAAGCCGCGCCCCAGCAAGGTTCGCGCAACGTCGGCGTATCGCTCAACCGGCCAGCGCTTTGCTCCCCAGCCAGCTCCCGGATTGATGAGGACAGCCTGACCGCTGGCGGAGACAGGAAATATCTCCTCGGCCCACGCTTCGGCGACGGGATCCACCGGAAGCCAGGGCTGCACGGGAGCAAGTTCGTCTCCTGCGACGGCGGAAGCCAGTTCCACACCTTGCTCAATCACATGCGCGCCGCGGGTTTCGACCAACTCGGTAAAAAGCCAGCGCGCGGCCGGTTCGCGGGGACTGGATTCGCCGATTACACGGCGGCATCCCGCCATGCGGCCGATCACCGCGGACCGAATCGCGCCCTGAAGGTCAAGCACCGTGTCGTATTCTCCCGCTTTGAGCGACCGCCGCAGGGCTGCGATCTCGCTACGGGTCTGCGCGGCGAGAAGGTTCTGGCGCCACTGCTTTGTGGACGCAAAGTGGAGTTGATCGACAACGGGCTGTTTGGCGGCTGGGGCGCTTGTATCCCGGCCAGCGCTGTCTTCGGCGGCCAGCAGCGCGCGCCACTTTGGCTCGACGACCCAGTCAATCACCCACTCAGGATGCGACCTGCGCAGCGCCGTGACAGCCGGAAGGGCGTGCAGGATGTCTCCCATGGCGCCAAGGCGAACCACGAGCAGGCGAAACTTGGATTGCGTCTGCAAACTCTGATTTTCTCACAGGGATGCGGCAACTGAGCCGGCTGGGAGCCGCCCCGTCAGACCCTCAAGCGCATTGGCGGAGTTCTCGATTTCGATCTCAAGGCGCACGGTTTTGAGCGGCATCTCTGCCGGAAACTCCGAAGCCAGACTCCCGAGCCGGACCTGGTCTTTTTCGGTGGTGAGGAACGCAGTGGCGCCCACGCTGCCGCCTTCCGAGACCAGCCTTTGGATATCGCCCGGCGCGTAGGTGTGATGATCGCGAAAGACGGTCCGAGCCGCCACGCGAAGACCCGTTCGTTCCAATCCTGCAAAGAACTGGTCAGGGCGGGCGATCCCGCAGAATGCAGCGACTGGACCGTTGACGGGCGGAACTTCCATGCGGCGATGAATGCGCCAGATTGTTCCGGTCCAGCCCCAGCCATTCAACTCAGCCTCAAGCTCCGGTTGATCTGCAGGAATTGCGACAACGGCGGCTCGGCGGAGCGCGCGGAGCGGCTCGCGAAGGTTGCCGGCGGGCAGAAGCCGGTCGTACCAGTCGTCCCGGTTCATCAGCACAATATCGATGTCGCGGTGAAGCTGGCGGTGCTGGAAGCCGTCGTCCAGAATGTGAACCACGGGGATGTGTTCCCCTGGATCATCCTTCCGCCGGCTCGCGAGATCCGCCTCGGCCATCAACCCGGCATCGTATCGCAGCGGAGCAACATACACCGGGACACCTGCTTCGCGTGCGATCAGCAGTGGCTCATCACCGAATTCCTCGGCTGTTCCCTCGGGCCGGACGCGCGCGGGCGACTTGCTCAGGCGGCCATAGCCGCGCGAAAGCACATCGACATGAAAGCCTCGCGCCGTCAGCAGCTTCGCCAGCGCGATGGCGAACGGCGTCTTCCCCGAGCCGCCGGTGGAGAGATTGCCAATGCTGATGACGGGATAGCGGAGGCGGCGAGTTGGCTCCCAGCCGAGGCGCAAGCACAGCTCGCGGAGTGCAACTCCGAGGCGGTAGACGGGAACCAGGGGCAGGAGCAGAGGGCGGGCCTTTTGGGTCTGGGTCATGCCGGCCACCCGGCGCTGCGCGAATCGGCTGAGACACCGGCAGGTTCTGCTTTCGGGTTCAGAATCTCCCGGATCGCATCGACAGACCGTGCGGTGGCTCCGGCCTGATGCTGAAAGACCCGCCGGGCGCGCTCGGCCATTGCCAAAGCGGCTTCCTTGTCGCGCAGAAGGGCAATCAGCGTATCAGCCAGATCTTCCTTTGCCACAATGCGGATCGCATCGTGCTCGCGCAGATCGTCGGTGATGGAGCGGAAGTTGGCGTAGTGCGGTCCCATCACGATGGGCACGCCGAATTGCGCTGGTTCCAGCGGGTTGTGACCCCCCGCGGGCACGAGGCTCCCACCCACAAACGCAACAGCGGCCAGAGAGTAGACCGAAGCGAGCTCGCCGATTGTATCGAGTAGAACGATCTCACCGGGCAAAACCGGCCCTATCGCGCCTTCCGGCTTGCCGATCCAGTCAGACCGCTTGTGCCAGCGAGTGTCCGAGACGGCGAGGAGAGCGGCCACGGACGCGAATCGTTCCGGGTGACGAGGCGCAAGTACCAGTGACAGGCTTGCGTCTGCTTTGACCAGGCGTGGCCATGCATCCAGCAAAGCCGCCTCTTCACCTTCGAGCGTGCTTCCGGCAACCATAAAGCGCACGCTCTGCCCTCGAGATCTCAACAGTCGCGTCGCCTCAGCTTCCTGCGTCGCTCGCACGTCGAACTTGAGATTGCCCCCAACTGCCACTCGATCCGGCCGGCAACCAAGAGCTGTCAGCCGCTTCGCGTCCGTCTCTGTCTGCGCCAACACGCGCTCAAGCCGTCCAAGAATGGGTCGCCAAAGCCGGCGCAGCATCTGATAGCGCGGCCACGAACGGTCTGAGATGCGCGCGTTCACAACAACGACAGGAATTCCGCGACGAAAGCAGCCGTTGAGGAGATTTGGCCAGAATTCGGTCTCGGCGAGGATCAGCATCTTCGGTTCAAGCGCCTTGAGATACACCCGCACGGCCCACGGAAAATCCAGCGGGCAGTAGAAGACCCGCTCCGCGCCAAATCGCTCGCGGGCCAGCGCCTGGCCGGTGCGGGTTGTGGTGGAAATCATCAGGCGATATTCCGGAAACGCCGCGCCAAGTTCTTGAACCAGATGACTTGCCGCCAGCACTTCGCCGACCGATACCGCGTGCAGCCAGATTGCAGGCCTGGAGTCCACCCGCCGCAGCGCCTGTGGAACCCGTCCCAGCCGCTGCCCTAAACCCTCTCGATACTTCTGCGTGGTCGCCATTTTCCACAGCCACCACGGGGCTCCCGCCACAAGGGATGCAAGCAGAGCCAGGTTGTAGATTAAGAGAATCATGCGACGGATTCGTTTTCGTGGTGTCTAACCCTTAAGATGATACAGTCGAGCACGATGAGAGGATTTGGTTTAACGTTGCTGGCTTGCTTCTTGGCGCTGCCAGCCATCGCCAATGATCACAACCCGCCGCCCGTTCAGCCGGCATCTTCCTTCGCGGCGGTCGAGGTCCACGACGACGAGAAGGTCGCCATCGCGGTCGAGCCCTATGACACACGCGAAAAGGAATCGATTTTCCGGGTTGACTACCTGGGACACGGCGTCATGCCCGTCCGCCTGATCGTGACCAACAACGGCGACAAGCCCATCTCTCTGCGAGATGCCCGCATCCTCTTCATCACGGCGGCAGGTGACACAATTCAGGCCGCCGAGCCGGGCGACGTGGAACGCCTGATGACCCGCGTTGATCGCGAAGGCAAGAGGCTTCCGATGCCCACTCCCATTCCCACCATCAAGATGAAGCCCAAGGCGAGCAACAAAGATATCGAGCACGATTTCGACACCTTTGAATACGAGGCACTCGTGGTCGAGCCCCACTCCACGCGAGCGGGATTCCTCTTCTACGACGTCTCACAACTCGATCACCCGCTGAGGGGCGCCAAATTGCACCTGCGCAAGCTGCGCAATGCCGACGGAAATGAGCTCTTCTACTTTGAGATTCCGTTCGACAAGTACCTGCAGTCCAAATCCACCGCGATGAAATAGCCTGCCTGGAGTGCTGACCACTTATTCGAAATAGGTCGCCGTCGTCGTGTCGGTCTCCCAGATCGTGCAGTCCTTTACGCGTACGCGGCCGGCGGTCATCTCGGCAAGTTGCTCATTGGTCTCGTCGTAGAAGAACTTCGCGATGTTCTCGGCCGAAGGGTTCAGCTCAGTGAACGGCTCCAGTTCGTTCAGCATCTGGTGGTCGATCCGGTCGATCACCGGCCGCATCACCTGCTTCAGCAACTTGAAGTCAAGCAGCAGCCCTGCTGCGTCGAGCTCCTTGCCGCAGAGCGTTACGCGCACCTTGTAATTATGCCCGTGCGGATTCTCGCACTTGCCGCGATAGTTGCGAAGGTAGTGCCCGGAGGAAAAACCGGCCTCCACGGTGACTTCAAACATGGGTAATTACGGGTCCTCTGCGGGGATGAGTCCCCGGTCTTCTTTAATTCTAGTTCTTTTGACCGCGCCTTTTACCACCCCGCGGACAAGGACCTATCCACCACCCCAGCAAACCAAAACCGTTTGCCGGGGACCCCGATTATCCGCGGGGCCCCGGCGTTTTCGCCGGGCAGCCTGGCGGGTCTCTTCGCTGCGACGGTCAACCTGTTCAAAAAGATGGCTCATCACGCCGATCAGCGCCGACGCCAGAGCGGCCAGGAGCATAAGCAGCGCGACAGTTCGCCATAACGAGGCGTTGGCCGGCAATCCGGGCTGAAAGCTCGAAGGCACCAGCGCCATCCCCGCCGAGATCACGGCAAAGACTCCGAGCGTGGCGGCGAGAATGTAGAAGTTGCGCGACATGGTCTGCGAGGATCGGCCTATCAGGATTCTACGGCGCTCAGCCTCCGCGCCGAAAGGTCGCCAGACTCGGCCAGAACCACCCCGGCTGCGGCAAACTCCGCCTCCATCTTCTTCACTGAGCCGTTCAGGTCGATGGCCCTGCATGCGTCGCGAAGAATCACCGCCGACAGTCCGAGGCGCCGCGCATCGAGAGCCGAGTAGCCCACGCAGTAGTCATAGGCAAGGCCGGCAAAGAAGACGCGCGTCAGATCCCGCTCGCGCAGATAGGCGGACAATCCCGTGGGGGTTGTCCGGTCGTTCTCAAAGAAAGCCGAGTAGGAATCGATCTCGCGGCGGAAGCCCTTGCGCAGGATCAGCTCCGCCTGGGGCAACTGCAAGGCAGGATGGAACTCCGCTCCGCGGCTGCCCTGCACGCAGTGATCCGGCCACAGCGTCTGCGTGCCGTAACTCAGATCGATCTGCTCGAAGGGCTTCTTTCCGGGATGCGCGGACGCGAAGGAGGCGTGGTCGGGCGAGTGCCAGTCCTGCGTGAGAATGATGTGCTGAAACAGCAGGCGCGACGCGATGAATCACGGGGATCACCGCGTCGCCATCGGGAACTGCCAGCGCGCCACCGGGGCAGAAATCATTCTGCACGTCGATGACGAGGAGGACGTCCTTGGGAGTGATCTGCATGTTTACGGCGCACTCGGCGTCTCACACTATTTGTAACCGATGGGACGGGTTTGACTGCGCTCAACCACCACCCTGTGCTGCACCTCACAGCCTCCAATCGCCAACCCGGCTCACACTCTGAAGCAACACAGAGGGAGGGAATCGTGGAAACCGACACCTGCACGAAACACGCGCCGAAGATACGCATCGAACAGCACAGCTTCACCGGAGGCGTGTGGTGTGCCGCGTGGCTCTTCACCATCGGATTCCTGCACCTGAGTTTCTGGAAGGGCTTTTTCGCAATCGTACTGTGGCCGTACTTCATCGGCGTGCATGTCAGCAGCCTGAAGTGGTAATGGCCGCATCGACGGGCATCTGTGCCTTGTTGATCAGCGCTGCTTCGGCTCGAAGAACGCTTCCACGTCCGTAATCGTCGCCGTCATGCGATGTTGACCCATGCCCCTGACTGGTCTTCGATCGCCTCAGATCGCAGTAAGGGCACTCAACAGTTTGACGCCATCGGGCACACCCCATCCTGTCACGGCATCAAATCCCGGTCCAGCGCTGTAACCCTTTCCCGGCTTGGGATTGGAAGTGTTGTTGCCGCTTGTAATGTCGCGTGACGATGCCTTGCCGACGGGCTGACCTGTCGGTCCGTTCTGATAAAGGAGAGGCGTGAGGAATCGCTGCTGCTTTGCCGGCGGAAGCAATGCGTTGATTCTGGCTACGAGCGCGGCCCACAGAGGCGTGGAGGCGCTGGTGCCGCCATTGGCCTGCGGATGACCGACGACAACAAGCTCGTACATGGGATCCCCTGCCAGCGCTGCCACATCGGGCACAACGCGTCCATCGATGCTCTTCGAGTTGAGCGATTTCACCTTTACGTTCTGCCAGGCTGGTCGCGAGAAGAAGATGCTGACGCCGCCGCCGGTAGCTCCCCCGCCATTGTTCGTCCTTCGGCCCGGAGAGTCCCACCAGGTAACTTCCTTCACGGATGAACCGGATTGTGTGAGCATCGTTCCGCCGACGCTCAGGGCATTCGGACTGCAGCTTGGGAAGTCAACATGCGCCTTGCCATCGTCGATCTGGTCTCCCGATCCATCGTCGCCGGACGAGATGAAGGTGGTAATTCCCAGCAGGCGCGCCGCATTCAGCCGGTTGTCGATAGCCGTTCGAGCGCTGGCCGACCAGCTGGGATCGTCCTCGGCCAGACCCCAGCTAACCGAACAAACCACCGGCCTTGCCGCGATCACCTTGTCAAGAAGATCAACCCAGCCTTGCTGATCGAAGGTTGAGAAGTACACGGATATCGCGGCCTTGGCGCAGAGTCCTGCGACGACCTCAACATCCATCATGACTTCAATGCTGTTGTCGAGTTCTTCTGCCCGCTGCCTCGGCGGCAGGGCGAGGATCTGGGCAAGGGTGTAAGCCGGGGCATCCACTGAGATGGCTTGAATCTGCGGGACCGGCCGCTGAAACTTGGTGCAATAGGCCGTCACGTCACTGGCGATAAAGCCGCCGCCGAACTCCGCGATCGCAATCTGCTGGCCGGCGCAGTCTCCCGCCGGGAAGTTGTATCGCGATTCCAGGTCAGCGGGTCCAAGCGCCTGAAGTGGATTGGAAGCCCCGGCCCGGTTGCGCGCCTTGCGCTTGGCCATCCGCCGCTGATCGAGGCCAAGAACGCTCTTCACCAGTCCTTTGAGCTCAGCCGGAATCTGCAGCGACCCTTGCCTGCCGCGATATTCTCCCTGACTCGCTGACCGCATCAAGGCCAACCCAGGCCTGAATGCAGCCTCCATTGCGGCGATGGTTCCGCTTACGCGCATGCTGCGGCTGGCAAGCGACACCTCTTCCACCTTGAGCCCGAATTTCCTGAGAACCTTCGCCACTTTGTCGGCGTCGGCTTTCTTTGTCCCGTATTTTTCGGCTAATTCATCGGGAGTGAGTGTCTGGCCAACGTACTCGTCAGCCGCGGGCATTTCCGGTCCCGACAAGTCGATGGTGACGTCAATTTTCTCCTTAGGATCCAGCTTCCCGACTTTTACGGCGTTGGGATCCTTCGCGCGCTTGCTGCCCGGCAGAAGTACATGCGACTTGCTCGCCATTGGGGATCTCCTCTCATTGATTTTCTGGATGGCATTGTCCGAGACGGCTTGAGCTTTTGAGGACGGGCGTCGTCCTGGTTCTATGGGTAGCGCAAAATATACCCTGAATCCTGTGCAGCGGATACTCTTTTTTCAATGAATTCAAGGCCTTCGCTAGTTCTTGCGAACTGGTCCAGAGCCTACGATCTGGAAGTTGCAGCGACCCTGCCCATCAACCGGCGAAAAACGCCTCCACATCCGTAATCGTCGCCGTCATGCGGTAGGGCGGCAGGCTTGCAAGAAATGTCTGCCCGTAGCGCTGCTTCCGGATGCGCGGATCGAGCAGCACCAGCACGCCGCGATCCTCCAGCGAGCGGATCAGCCGGCCGAAGCCCTGCTTCAGCGTGAGCACCGCCGACGGCACCTGGTAGTCGAAGAACGGCTTGCCGCCGGCCTCTTCGATCGCCTTCATGCGCGCCTGCACCACCGGATCGCTGGGCACGGCGAACGGCAGCCGGTCGATGATGACGCAGCTCAGCGCCTCGCCCTGCACGTCGACGCCCTGCCAGAAGCTCGACGTGCCGAAGAGCACGGCGTTGGGCGTGGTGCGGAACTCCTCGAGCAGCGCTTTGCGCGGCGCGGTGCCGTGCAGCAGGATCGGGATAATCGAGCACCGGCAGCAGGCGCTCGTAGAGGTCGCGCATCTGGCTGTAGCTGGTGAAGAGGCAGAAGGCGCGGCCCTTCGTGATCTCGAGCACGCGCCGAATGCAGTGTGGCCGCGGCCTCGGGAAATTCCGGGTCGCGCGGGTCGGGCATGTCCGGCGGCAGATAGAGCAGCGCCTGTTCGCCGTAGCGGAAATGCGACGGCACCACCAGTTCGCGCGCGTCGGTCGAGGCCGAGCCGCTTGCGGATGTGTTCGAAGCCGCCCTGCACGGTGAGCGTGGCCGAAGTGAGCACGACGGTGGGGATCGTCTCGAAGACCAGCTCGTGCAGCAGTTCGGAAACATCGATGGGCGTGGCCTGCAGAAACGTGTGTCCGCGCCTGGTGCCGCAAGGCTCTGCGTTCGGAGCCGCGCTCTGTCTGGCGGACCGCCCACCGCGCGCCGCTCCAGCCAGTAGACCATGTTGCTCGAGTTCGATTCGAGCAGGAACTCGAGCTCGCGTGCGCAGGCGCGCGACGCGCTTGCGCAGGCCGGGCGCTTCGTCGATGTCGGTGAGCCGCTCCATCTCCGCCTTCCAGCCGGCGCAGCGTCGTGCGCAGGCCCAGATAGAGGTCGCCGGAGGTTTCGAGAAACTCCTCGCGCTCGGCGAAGGGCTGGCGGCCGTCGCCGTTCGATGGGCAGGCCGGCGAAGAACATGCGCGCGCGATCGCGCAGCTGCTGCGTGGCGGCCGGCAGGCTCTTCGGCGCCTTCCTTGCCGCGCAGCAGCACGTCGGTGTCGCGCGCCAGCTCTTCAAAGCGGATGTTGCTGACCGACAGGCCGAAGTAGCTGACGCCACCTCTTCCAGCTCGTGCGCCTCGTCGAAGACCACCGCCGCGGCCTCGGGCAGAATGCCCGCGTCGGGCGCGCCGGCGGCCTCCTGCTTGACGGCGAGATCGGCAAAGAACAGGTGGTGGTTGACGATGATGATGTCGGACTCGAGCGCCTTGCGCCGCATCTCGGTGATGAAGCAGCGGCGGTAGTCAGGACAGGTCGAGCCGAGGCAGGCGTCGCTGCGCGCGTCGAGCTTGTGCCAGAGAGCGCTCGACTCGGGCAGTCCGGAAAGCTCGGCGCGGTCGCCGGTCTCGGTGGTCTTCTCCCACTCGGCGATCTGGCGGTACTGGTCGATCTCTTCCAGGCCCGACAAAATCGGCTGATCGCGCAGCGCGACCAGCTTGTGGCGGCAGAGATAGTTGGCGCGGCCCTTCATGTAGCAGACGCGCAGGCTGCCCAGCAGCGTTTCGAGAAACGGAACGTCGCGGAAGAAGAGCTGATCCTGCAGCGCCTTGGTGCCGGTGGAGACGATGACGCGCTGGCCGGTGCGCAGCGCGGGCAGCAGGTAGGCGAGGGTCTTGCCGGTGCCGGTGCCGGCCTCGACGATCAGGTGGCGGCGCTCGGCGAGGGCGCGCTCGACGGCCTTGGCCATCTCGAGCTGGCCGGGGCGGTACTCGTAGGGCAGCGGAGAACGCGCGAGAATGCCGCCGGGCGAGAAGAACTCGTGGAGCGTGGGCAGGGTGCGGGTTGAGGTTTCGGAGGAGGCCATCGGCGGGTGCTTACTCCATCATAGGTCCGAGTCGCATGACGCGATCAGACGAATGGCGCCCGCGATACCTGGAGGCGAGCCGGAGACGGTAGACTGTAAACGAGACGCCGTTGTGCGCCGGACGGTACCGGCTGGGAGCAGCCTGTCTGATTCGACTGGACGAGATGCCTGGATTGGAGAATGCTTTGCCTACGTATCGCAGATCGGTAGTTCCCACGCGGCCCGGAGCGGAGGCGCTGCCGCTGGTGGCCATCGTGGGCCGGCCCAACGTGGGCAAGTCCACGCTCTTCAACCGGCTGACGCAGAGCCGCCGCTCCATTGTGGGCGACGAGCCGGGCATCACCCGCGACCGCATCTACGGCGAATACGAGTGGGGCGGGCGGCGCTTCCGCCTGGTCGACACGGGCGGCATCGTGCCCGACGATCCCGGAGCTGATTCCCACCGAGATCTACAACCAGGCCAAGGTCGCGCTCGAAGAAGCGGAGGCGCTGGTGCATGGTGGTCGATGCGCGCACCGAGCTGGCCAGCCCCGACTACGACCTGGTGCGCCTGCTGGGGCGCAGCAACAAGCCGGTGTTTCTGGCCGTGAACAAGGTCGAGGGCGAGGCCATGGCCGACGCGGCGGAGAATTTTCGCCAGCTTGGGCATCCGCAATGTCTATCGCCATCAGCGCGGAACATGGCGCTGGGCATCGGCGATCTGCTCGATGCGATCTCGGAGGCGATTCCCGCGCCAGAGCGGCGAGCGCCGAGACTGCGACGAGGACGAGCAGCCGAGGAAGCCGAGATCTCCGAGGGCGGTCCGCTCGAACCGGGCGCGGAAGACGATCGCACACGGCAGCTTCATCCGCACCCACGGCGAATTTGAGCAGCGCGAAACCGCGATCGCCATCATCGGCCGGCCGAACGTGGGCAAGTCCACGCTGCTGAACGCGCTCACCGGAACTATCGCGCGCCATCGTTTCGCCCATCGCCGGAACCACGCGCGATGCGGTGGACGAGGTCGTCGAGTTCGAAGGCAGCACGCTGCGCTTTGTGGATACGGCGGGCATCCGGCGCAAGGGCAAGACGCACCTGATGGCCGAAAAGATGAGCGTGGTGATGGCGCGCCGCCACCTTGAAGCGGCCGACGTGGCGCTGCTGGTGATCGACGCCACCGAAGGCGTGACCGCGAGCGACGCCACCATCGGCGGCTACGCGCACGAGAGCGGCCGCAGCGTCATCATCGTCGTGAACAAGTGGGACGCGGTGACGACAGGCCGCACGGACGGCAAGCCGCCCGCCGATCGCGAGATCTTCGAACAGCAGCTGCGCACGCGCGCTCAAGTATCTGGACTACGCGCCGGTGATCTTTCTTTCGGCGCTGCGAAGGCACGGGAATGGCGCGCGTGCTGAACGAAGTGAAAGCCAGTCGCGGCCGAGCGGCGCAAGCGCGTCACCACCGGGCAGATGAACCGCTTCCTCGACAAGATCGATTTCCAGCGCGCGCCGGTGCCGATGGCCAAGCGGATTCGCATCTTCTACATGACGCAGGCCGCCGTCGCGCCGCCCACGTTTGTGCTGTTCACCGATCGCGACATCAAGCTGCACTTCGCCTTCGAGCGCTTCCTCGAAAACCAGATCCGCGAAGCCTTCGGCTTCAAGGGCACGCCGATCTGGTTCAAGGTGAAGGCGCGGAATGCAGAAGAGAAGGACTAGGGATCCGGGGACTGAGACTTCGGTCAAAAGCTATCGCCTAGTCCCTCGTCCCTATCCCTGGTCCCTACGCGCCTACCGGCTGCCGGATCGAGGGCTTCGTGTAGCCTTCTTCGGCGAGGTGCTTGCCCATCTGCGCGTACATCTCCGGGATCGGTGGGCTGCCACGGTGCCGAGGCCGTCGACGTAGCGGTTGTACATGGAGAATGCCGCGGCAATCAGCACCGTGTCGTGAATCTCCATGTCGGTCGCGCCGAGGGTGCGCGCCGCCTGCACGTCGGCCTCAGTCACGAGCTTGCCATCCTGCTGCACCTTGCCGGCGATCATGAGCAGCGCTTTGAGCTTCGGGCTGATGGGCGCGTCGAGGAAATCCGACTTCACCTTCTCCACGATGGAAGCGTCGCCCAGATGGCTTGCCGCAGCCGCGCCGTGGCTGAGTGCGCAGAAGGTGGTGCAGTTGCGCGAAGAGACATAGGTGGCAATCAGCTCGCGTTCTCCGGGAGTGAGCGAGTTGGGCTCGTGGAGCAGGATGTCGCGCCAGCTCGCGCATCGGCTTTGCGGTCTCGGGACGAAAAACGAATCCGGCGCTGATGCCGGGGAAGCCTTCGGGAAGATTGATGTGGGGCATGAGAGTCTCCTCAGTTCGTAGTTCGTGTAGTTCAGCAGTTCTTCGTTTGCCGATCCGATCAAAGCAAGTGACCCAGCTCTGACGGAAGACTGTCAACTCCGAACTAAGAACTGTGAACTGTTTCCAGGTATTCCTTGCTGGTTTGGACGTAGCCGTTGCGGGCAACCATGCGGCCGCGTTCGCGATAGAGCGCTTCATCGTCAGGCTGCACGGTGTCGAGGCCATCCACGTAGCGGTTGTACATGCAGAAGGCAGCGGCGATCAGCACGGTGTCGTGGATCTCGAGATCCGTGGCGCCATGCTTGCGCGCCGCTTCCACGTCGGCTGATGGTCACCAGCTTGCCATCCTGCTGCACCTTGCCGGCGATCACTCAGAAGCGCCTTCAGTTTGGGGCTGATGTCGGCCTGCGTGAAGTCGGTCTTCACCTGTTTGACAAGCGCTTCGTTCGCCGCCCAGGTGCGCCGCTGCGATTGCCCCGTGGATGCTCGCGCAGAAGAACGTACAGTTGCGGCTGGAGACGTAGGTGGCGATCAGTTCGCGCTCGCCTTTGGTCAGCGTGCTGGGGCCGGCGAGCAGTATCTCGACAAGCTCGTTCAGAGGGCGCGCTGTTTCAGGACGAAACGCCATGGCGCCGCGAATGCCGATGTGTTCCGGGGGAAGTGGGATGTGGGGCATTGGGAATTACTCCAGTTCGTGAGTTCGAAGTTCTTAGTTCGTGAGTCTGAAGGCGTTGCACTGGTGAGCAGCAGAGATCATCGGCGGCGACGGCGGAGGTGAACTTCGCATTTGCCCTCGTCAGTAGCCACCGGACGGGGAGGCCGCAGAGAACAATGGCTGCACCCAGCAGTGCCGCGCCGGGGTTGTGCATCAGCAGCATGATGGCGAGCACTCCGCTGCCGGCGATGAAGACGATTGGCGCCAGCGGAAACCACCAGCGGCGCACCGGCGTGATCGCGCGGAACAGAGTTGCGACGGTGAATGCGAGAAAGACGACCGCGGAAAAGATGATGAACGCAAGGATCCGGTCGAAGGCGCCGAGGCTCAGGACGAGCAGCGCCATTCCGGTCTGCAGCAGAACGGCATTGGCCGGAGTGCCGAAGCGCGGATGCAGGCGAGCAAATGCCGCGAGCGGGCCGCCGTGCTCCGCTGACTCCGATCTCGCCGCGGGCCAGAGCATAGGTCACGCGTGGCACGGCCATGCTGAGCACCATCAGGCCGCCCAGCACGCAAAGCACAACGCACAATGACAGCACGCGGCCGCCCGCTGCGCCGAAGAGCGCCTGGCCGAATTGCGCCACGAATGCCGTGTTCGACTGAATCTGCTGCATCGGCACGACAGCCACGAAGGCGAAGCTCACCAGCAGGTAAATCGCGGTCACGATGAGCACGCCCCCGGAAAATGCAATCGGAAGGTTGCGCGATGGATTGCGGACCTCGCCGGCGATCTTGCCCGCTTCCCACCATCCGCCGAAGCAGAAAAACGCGCTGATTGCGGCGCCGGCGATGGCTTCCAGCAACGGGTCGGAGCCGGGACGTCGGGCGGTGAGCGGCGCGAGATTGGCCATCGTGGCGTTCCCCGAAACAAGCGCCCAACCCACCAGTGCGGCGAGCACCGGAACCTTGAGCCAGTTGAGCGCTGTCATCACGCCGCTGCTCAGGCGCGTTCCGAAATAGTTGAGCGCGCCAAGGGTCAGCAGCATGAGTGCGGGGAGGGCTGAAGCGAGGGCCTGGGGGAGGGGAACGAGAGCCTGGATGTAGGGAACGGTGCCAACACAGAGGGCAGCGGCAACGCCCGGATACATGACGACCGCGGCCATCCAGCCGTAGAGAAACGCCACGCGCCGTCCGAAGCCCCGCCGCAGGTAGAGATACTCGCCGCCATCGTGTGGATTGCGGACGGCAAGCTCAGTGAAACAAAGCGCGCCGGCGAGTGTGACAAGAGCCATCCCGCACCAGACCGCTGCAAGCAACACGGGAGAACCAAGGGAGCGAGCCATGCCCGCAGGCGTGAGGAAGATGCCGAGGGAGATGGCCTCGCCTGTGACGACGGCGGTGGCCGCCCACACCCCCATCTGCCGCCCCGTCTGAGCGCCGGTCTGCATCGTTCGGCTATGGTACGCAGACAAAGCGAAGGCGCACATCAGACTTTGGGTGGAGACGAAGATGAAGGAATCCGGATCAGCGGTTCGGGGGCTAAAGGGCTGAAGAAGAACGATATCCTCTTTCGTCAGGCGGTGACACGCAGGCGTGGTGCCGGTCACTTACGCGCCAACGGCGGAGGCGTATTGCTACTGCAACACAGTTGGAGGTGATCTATGAAGACTGTGGAACGCGAACTCTCGAAGTTTCAGCGTGAGTATCTATGGGAGCTGAAGATCCCGGAGACTCAGGTCCTGGCGCTGGCCGAAGCGATTCCCGAAGAAGCCTATGGATGGAGACCGGCAAGCGACGCGCGCAGGTTCTCTGAAGCCCTGGTGCACATTAGCGCTGGCATGCTGATGTTGCTCTATCGCGCGGGCGTGGTGACCGACGAGGTTATGGATCTATGCGGCGGCATTGAGGGCGAGGGCGTGGCACGCTGGCTCGAGATGGTGCACAGAAGCCTGACGCTGGAAAAGACCCTCACGGCAAAACCAGACGTAATCAAACTGCTGGGGCGCGGCTTTGAGACGGTTGAGGAGTCATTCACATCCCTTTCAGACGAGGACCTGGATGCAACGCGTGACCTCTTTGGCGAGGTAACCACCGTGCGCAGAGTCTATTTGCGGATCCTGGCTCACACGCATGAACATATGGGCCAGGTTGTCGCTTATGCTCGCGAAATGGGCTTCAGGGTTCCCTGGCCCGATCCCGTAAAGGAGATGGAACGGATGGCTGCAGCCGGTGTGCACTGACGTTGCTTCCGTGGTTCCTGCTCTATTGCGGCGGTTGAGGTTGCTGATCTGATTTCGAGCCGTCTGGAGACTGATTGGGTTTGGCCTGGTCGAGCATGATGACGTGCATGCTGGCCTGCGTCTCCGGCACGACGCCGTCATTTACCTGCACCTCAGTGGGCTTGCCCTGAATGAGCAACCGCTTGACCGCATTGCCGCGCGCCGGCACCAGAATGCGGTCGGTTGTGGTGTGATTGGCAGAGTGCACGATCACCGGAACCTCCGCCGCGACGTATCCGGCATTGCTGACACTTACTGAGACAAGCCAGTTGCCTGATTGAACTGCGTTGGGAAAGACCTTGTCCACGGTCAGGTCGGGCAGCCCTTTGTCTGTTTCGATCCAATCAGAGAAAAGCCAGGAAAGGTCGGCGCCGGGTGCCGCCTTCTTTACCGCCTGCGCGAACGCCGTGGTTGCCGCATTGTCGTTTTGCGAAGACGCAACCGCCGTCGAGCTTTGTCCGGCGTTGAAGTCGCGCAGCGCCGAGCCGAGAGCATCGTCGCCAATCAGGTCACGCAACATCATCAGCACAAAAGCCGCCTTGGTCCGGTAGTAGACCGGCGAGAGCGCGGCGGCGAGCGGCTGTCCTTCTCCTTCGGCGGGGCTGGAGGGCTCCGCCAGCGCCAGCGCCGTGCGGCCTGCTTCAAGGCTGGCGACTGCCTTGTCGCGGCCCTGGTGGCGCTCAGTCCATACAACTCCCATGAAGTTGGCCGTGCCTTCGTTAAGCCAGAAGGGGCTGGGTCGCAACCAGGCGTGCGTAAGGGAGTGTGCGAGAACGCCCGAGAGCTGTTCGGGCGGAGACGCACGCAGGCTGACGACCAGCAGCGTTCCGGTCTCCCATGGCACGTCGTCCGGATCGGGCAAGTCAAGGAGGGTGAGCTGACTATGGGGTTGGGATCCAAGCCAGCGCTCGATGAACGGTGAAACATCTGATGCTGCGGTGAGCCACGATTTGACGGCTACCTCGTCTTCTGGTGCGGTGAAAGCCGTCACGTTTGTACCGGGTTGAGGGGTACGAACGGCAACGAAAAGGCTGGGAGATTCAAACGCGAGAGTGGAACCCTCCACCGAGCCCGTGGCAGTGCCTGCAACGTCAGCGTTGAGCTCTTTCGCGTCTGCGATATTCAGTGCAAGCGGATGGCCGTTGACGACGGCGACGGTCGGAGGCTGTCCGTGAGGATATTCGACCGTAAGCCGAAGACGAAACGAAGCTCCCGACAGGCGCAGTTTCTGCCTGCCTATCTCGTCGAAGAGACGGGCCCCGTCGCCGAGGATCACGGGCACGCTTGATACGGGATACCATACGACGTTTCCAAATCCGCGAAGACCCGTGAAGCTGGGGGTGATCTGGTCCCAGTCGGAGTGAAGCGCCGCATCCTCGGGCGTTCCGATGGCGATCAGACGGTGGGCCGATGCAGCAATGGTGCCGGAGTAGGTGACGTCGAGCTGCAATGTCGATCCGGGGGCCAGTGGCTCCGCGAGCGGAACCTCCGCCTCGTGGAGCTGGCCAGTGTGGTCGGCATCGGAGTTCAGCGTAGCCACCGGGAACGTGAGATCCCGGCCGGCAACGCGGATGCGCTCCCAGTTGAGCGACGAAGAAATCTGAAGCGGAACTCGAGGCAGCGGGGATTTCCCGGTATTGCGGACCGTGACGATTGCGCGGACAACAATCTGTTGCCCGGTCGTCTGCAAATGCACGTCAAGATCGAGACCAGTGAAAGTCACGGCCAGCCGGTCGGCGTCATCGACCGATGGCGCACCAACCATCTGAGCATGCGTCTCGCCTGCGGCCGGGCTGTTCTTCGTGGTCGTGGTGCCGTTCTCGTCGATCGAACGCTGGAATATCACCTGGCCGCCCGGTTGAGTGGCCGGTTGAGTGGCCGGTTCCGCAGCTGGTCCGGTGGCGGGCTGCGTCGTTTGCGGCTTGGGCTTGGCAGGTGCGGCAGGTGGGTTTGTCGATTGCGCAGCGCAAGGGAGAGTTGCCAGGAACGCGGCGGCGAACACCACTGCCGACGTCCGGGTGATGCAGAACTTCATGAACCAAGACCTTTCTGTTTCTTTTTTGACGCAGTGGGGGAATCCGGGCGAGCGCCCGTCCGGCGTTCTGCTGCGCGTCGCTGGCGGGCAGCTTCGTAAAGAACGACAGCTCCCGCCGCGGAAACGTTGAGAGAACTCACTCCACCCGCCATGGGAATGCGCAAGAGGTGATCGCAGGTACGCCTGACCAGATCGTGTAGCCCGGCGCCTTCCCGCCCAAGAACAAGCACACAGTCGCCAGTGAGGTCGAACTGGTCGTAGTCAGTCGTGCCCCGCTCATCGAGCCCGATGACCCAGAGGTTCCTGCTCTTGAGGTCCTCGAGAGCGCGCACCAGGTTAACGACCCGCGCAATGCGGAGATGTTCTGCGGCTCCCGCGCTGGCCTTCACGGCGACGGGGCTAAGCGGCGCCGAGCGGCGCTCTGTGAGGATGATGCCATCCACACCGGCCCCGTCTGCCACGCGCAGAAGAGCGCCGAGGTTCTGCGGGTCTTCGACACCGTCGAGGGCCAACACCAGGCGCGCCGCGGTTCCAGTGGAAGGAGTGAGGCTCAAACAGGTCTTCGATCGCTGAGGGACTCCTGGGGCCGGACCAGGGCGACCACGCCTTGGTGAGCGGTTGTTCCGGCAAGCTGTGTGAGTTGGTCGCGCGCTTCCTGCCGCACGCGCACACCCGCCTGCCGGCAATCGGCGATCAGGCGCGTGAGGCGATCGTCGTGACGCTCACTGGCCACGAGCACGTGGTCGAAACGCCGCCGGCCTGCCCTGAGCGACTCCGCGACCGGATGCACTCCGTAAAGAACTTCCATCTATTCAGTGTAGATTGCGCGGTCAGACTTCCGGGACATGGGGCGCTTGAAGACTCCAGCACCATTTCAGCTATTGTTCCAGTGTCGGTCAAATCCAATTCTGAAGCTGTTTAACTTCCGTGTTAAGGCTGTGCTACGAACATGAGCGGTCCGCCACGTAAGACATTTCGCGCAGTGCTTGAGCCGGCGGGCATGGGTCCGCGCTTCGTGTTTGCGCGCGTGCCCATTGACTTGAAGAAGGCCTGGCCCGCATGGCGGAGCAGGCGCGTAATCGGCGAGATCAACGGCTTTGCATTCCGCACGACGCTTTTTCCTTCATCCGGGGAGAGCCGGCACGTTTTGCTTGTGAACAAGCGCATGCAGGCGGGAGCCAAGGCAGGCCCCGGCGCGCAGGTCCGCATCTGGCTCGAGCCGGATATGGAGGAAAAGGCCTTTGAACTGCCCGCCGAGTTGGCAAATGCGCTCAAAAGCGATCGGCGGCTGCGGCGCTGGTTTGATGCGCTCAGCCCGTCGATGCGCAAAGGCATCAGCGCATTTGTCGACCAGGCCAAGGGCGCCGAGACACGCGCCATGCGCGCAGAAAAGATGGCCGAGAGCCTGTTGCTGGCGATGGAGGGTGAGCAGACGCCTCCGCCAATTCTGCGGGCTGCCTTTCAACGGCAGCCGATTGCGCAGGAGGGTTGGCAGGCAATGACTCCGACGCAGCGCCGCAATCATCTGCTGGGCATCTTCTACGTGCAGACCATCGAGGGCCGCGAACGCCGCGCCGCCCGTGCCATCGAGGAGTGCCTGCGGGTTGCGCGAAAGAATCGAAACGCATAGGCGCCCTTCGACAAAGAAGAATCGCAGAGTGAAGGAAATGTCAGAGTAGAATCTTCTCAATTTGGCTACGGCCGCGAGGCAGGTGCTGAAGCATGCCTGAAACTTCCCCAAGTCCACGAGTAAGCGCATGGCTTGTGCTGCTGATGTTGCTCCTGATCGCGGTGCCGGCCGGAATCACATTGCACACCGTGCTGGTTCCTGCCATTCTGCAGATTCCCAGTCCAAACCCTACGCCGTACGGATACACCTGGAGCCTGCTCCTGTTCATTGTCCCCGTGATTGTGATCGGGTGCTGGCTCCTGCCGAATGAACGGGTCAGAGTTCCGAGGCGAGCATTCTGGAGGACGATCTGGCTCCTGGTGCCAATCGGCTGCGGCCTCGACTTCTTCTGTGCTCACCGGCTCTTCACGTTTATGAACGCGGATGCAACCCTGGGAATCCGCGCGCCCGCAATTGGAGGCGGCGTACCCATAGAGGAATACGTCTTCTACCTTACGGGCTTCCTCGCCGTCCTTCTGATCTACGTCTGGGCAAGCGAGTATTGGATGGCCGCCTACAACGTTCCGGACTATTCCGGCGAAGCCGGACTGCTGCGGCGACTTCTGAGATTTCATCCGGAATCGCTGATTGCCGGTTTGGCGCTGCTTGGTGCGGCGATCCTGTACAAGAAGCTGCGGTCTCCGGCCCCCGAGGGCTTCCCCGTATATTTCGCGGTGCTTGTGCTCGGCGGGATGGTTCCGTCGATGATCCTGTTCCCCAGCGTCAGAAAATTCATCAACTGGCGCGCCTTCAGCTTGACGATTTTCATGATTCTGCTCATCAGCATGTTTTGGGAGGCCACTCTGGCTGTCCCGTACGGGTGGTGGGGCTACCAGCAACGCGCAATGATGGGATTGTTCATCGGCGCGTGGGCAGGTTTGCCGATTGAAGCGGTGCTTGTGTGGATCGCCGTCACGTATGGAACGACGATGGTTTACGAGGCGATGAAGATCTGGCAGGCTTCCGGAAAGCGTGCCGGACTCGCGTTTCTCGGCGAACGCAAGAAATGAAGCCATCGCTCGGTCGGGGATTGAGAGCTGCAACTGCCTCCGTGGCGACAAACCTGTACTAAATCGATGTATTTTTGGTGCAAAAACAACTTTTCTGCGGCTTCAGGTGGCCTTTTGTCGTCTAATTGATCTAGATGAGTACGGTTGCGGCCATTCGATCGCTGTTCTCCCCCAGCAGTGTCACCCAAGCCGAAGAACTAGTCCGGCAGGAGAATCTCGCTGTCTCTGAAGGACTAAAGCGTCAGGACGCGGGGCTGCTCGATCAACTGATTGTGCGGTATCAGCACAGGTTGATGCGCTACCTGCTTTTCCTGACCGGAAGCCGCGAGATGGCAGATGACCTCTTTCAGGAGGTCTGGATGAGGGTGCTCACGCGTGGCGGCCAGTTCAACGGGAAAGCCCGGTTCGAGACGTGGCTATTCACCATCGCCCGGAACCTGGTGATCGATCAGCGACGCAAACGGACCATGTCGAGTTTGGATGAGCTTTTTGAGGTCGGCGGCGACGATGACCGGCCGATGGCCTACGAGGTTGCCGATCAGAAGCCAAGCCCGTTTGACCGACTGTCGAGTGTCGAGGACAAACAACACGTTGCTGAGGCTCTGCTGCATCTGGACGCGCTGTATCGGGAAGTGCTGCTCCTTCGCTTCCATGAGGATTTGTCGCTCGACGAGATTGCAAAGGTGACGCGCGCGCCGCTTTCCACCGTAAAATCAAGACTTTACCGGGGAATGGCGGCCATCAAGCCGCGGCTCGAGCGCAAACAGCACCATCACCGCGAGTCAGCGTGAGGGTTGAGTTTCAAGCCGCAGGTGCGGCTGGCTATCCGGATACGGCTATGCATCGCGACCGGGAAATCATTGGATCACTTGCGAGAGTTGAGGCAGATCACGAGCGTGGCGTCGCCCAAAAGACCCGCCGAGTCGTGATGGCGTCCCTGGGCGTAATGAAAGAGCAGAAGGCGGGGCGCAAGCGGATTCGCGCACTGGCCCTGGCTGCGATCCTGGTCGTGCTCTTTGTGGTGGGGCCGGCGGTCTGGTGGATCGTCGACACGCTTGTTGAGGAGGGGCGCCTCGGAAGCCTTGTCTGCCAGCTGAGCGTCTGGAGCTTCCTGTTGATTTCGGCCCTCCTTGGCTGTGCGTTGCTGGCAGGGTGGCTCCGCCGCAGATCCTGAGACATGCCCGGTTGGCCGCCAAAAGTAACTCGCAACTTCCTTGTTCCGGTCACCGTCCATTCAAATAGCTATTAAGCTTCTGCTTAAAATGCTTCAGGACCCTTCCAGGGGAGGGTCAGCAATCTATGCGTGATCCACAGCTCATCAACGCCGACGAAGAAACACGGATGGTTCCGGTGTGGTCCATGGTGGCCGCTGCGGCAGCCTTCGTGCTTGTCGAATACTATTTCTGGCTGGTGCTGCCCAAGACGCAGAATCATATACCGCCGCTCGGACTTCGCATCTACCTGAACCTCTCGTGGGGACTGGTGACAGCGCTCTACTTCCTGATGGTGGGTTACGTCAGCAAAGACGCGCCCCGCCGTGCGATGAGTTCGCAGTTCTGGATGGTGATCTGCTTCGTGATGCCGGCCGGCATCGGGGCGGTCCTCTACTTCCTGCTGCGCGCGCCGCTGGTTTCTCGCTGCCCTGCGTGCGGAACGCATGTGCAGAGCGACTTCCACTTCTGTCCGCAGTGCAACTACCAGCTCACGGCGAGCTGCGGGAACTGCTTCCGCTCGGTGCGAGCCACCGATCAGTTCTGCACGCGTTGCGGACATGAGCTGGAACGGGATGCGATGCCGCCGCGGCTGAGGGTCATGGCGGAGTAAGCAGAAGACGCCGCAACTCGCATCGCCCAAAAACCGAGGTCATTCCGAGGGACCTGCGTCCGCCGCAGCGGGCGCAGGGAGTCGAGGAACCTGCATGTGCTCCTCCCGGGCAAACCGTCCTCTCTCTCCTGCGTCAGCGTCACCCAGGTTTGACCGCGCCCGATTTCCTTCCTACAATCAAGCTTCGGCTCGAATGTCCATCTCCGCCCTCATCATCGACGACGAACAACTGGCCCGCGACGAGTTGATGTATCTGCTCGAATCGGCCGGCGATGTGGACGTCGTGGCGCAGGGCGCAAACGGCATTGAAGCCGTGGAGCTGATCGAGGAGCACCATCCCGATCTCGTCTTTCTCGATGTGCAGATGCCGGGGCTCGACGGCTTTGCAGTGATTCAGCGCGTGATGGAGCGCTCGGCGTACGCAAGGCCTGACAGCGGCACGATGGCACCTGCCGCAGTTTGTGTTTGCCACGGCGTATGACCAGTATGCGGTGCGCGCCTTCGACGTGAACGCCGTGGACTACCTGCTGAAGCCCTTCGACCGCACCCGCGTGGATAAGGCGGTGGAGCGAGTGCGCGGACGCATCACCGGCAGCGGAGCCGGCGGCGCATCGGGCGAATCGCCGATCGAATCGCAACTCGACGCGCTGCTGCAACTGCTCAAACGCCGCAGGGCGCCGGCCGCGCGGCACAACCCGCAAAGCTCATCGTTCAGGCGCAGAACCGGCTGCTGCTGGTGGACCAGGCGGAGATCTGCTTCGCGGCGATCGACGAGGGCATCATCCGCGTCGTCACGCAGAACTTCGAGGGACACTCCAAGTGCCGCACGCTCGAGGAACTGCTGGACCTGCTGGATCCGGCGCATCTTCTGGCGCGCGCATCGCGGATTTGTGGTGAACATCAACCACATTCGCGAAGTGGTGCCGTGGTTCAAGTCGAGCTACCAGCTGCGCATGAACGACAAGAAACAGACCGAGATTCCGGTGAGCCGGGCGCAGACGAAGCGCCTGCGCGAACTGTTCAATCTGTAGCCATCCACTCCACGGTCAGGTCTTCGCGCCGAGGCCTTTTGGGGGCGCGATGTGGCCAATGAGGATTCAGGATTACTGTCCGGCATCGTTGTACTCTGAACAGAGCGACGAACCCGTTCGGGATGGGTTAGCCCCGGCCATGCAAAGCCTTCAGGAATACATCGACACGTCGATCACGGATATGCCGGTTCGCGGGTACTTGCACCGCGCGGCTTCCAGCAATGCTGATTGCCTGATCCTTACGCATGGCGCCGGAGCAAACTGCCAGTCTCCGCTGCTCACGGCCCTTGCAGATGCGTTCTGCAGCTCTGGTTTGACCGTGCTGCGGTGCGATCTTCCCTTCCGTCAATCACGACTACACGGGCCGCCACCGCGCGGAAGTGCGGAGAGAGATCAGGAAGGACTGCGAACGGCGATCGCGTCCATGAGACATCACACTGCGGGAAAAATCTTTCTGGGAGGCCATTCCTACGGAGGAAGACAGGCGTCGATGTTGGCTGCCTCTGAGCCCGGACTGGTCGAACAGCTCCTTCTGCTCTCGTATCCTTTGCATCCTCCCAAGCGGCCCGCCGAGTTGCGAACCAAGCACTTTCCTGACCTCCAGACTCCGGCCCTCTTTGTTCACGGCACGCGAGATGGATTCGGCTCCCTTGCAGAAATGGAAACGGCTCTGAAACTAATCCCGGCACACACTGAGCTGTTCATGATCTCTGATGCTGGACACGAGCTGATGACAGGCAAGAATCGTGGCGAGCTTCCTCGGCCTGTTGGTGCAAAAATTCCCGGCCGTGTTCGATTCCAACTGAGCCACGACTGGCGGTGCGGCGACAACCCCTCCAGATCTTCCGGCTACCCTGGACCGCCAATCTTCGCGTCGAAGACTCCCGTCTCCACCGTCGACCGATGCTTCATCTGCACGGATGTGACGGCCATGGCGGCGCACCACAGGTACCATGGAATCCGCGAACGGCTCTCTCCTGCGCTGGTGAAGTGAAGCACCTTTCCGGCCATGCCTGACCTCCCGGTGTAGGCGTGCTCCCAGGCAATGAAACTTTCCGCATTCTTTCGCCGCGGACTCCACGCAGCCAAAGTTCGATATCCGTTGAACGAACCGCCCTGAGCACGAAGCACCCACTGGTCGTCGAGACTCTCTTTTGTTCGGATGTGGATGACGCCGAGCGCGGAGAAGTCGCCATACTCGGCGCTGAAGGGTCCGTTGACGATGTCGACGTCATTGACAAGCTCAGGAGTGAGTTCCTTGAGCGAACCCAGGTAGCCCTGGCCGTGACCCTGCGTCCCCTGGTTCTGCGGAATGTCGTCCACCAATACCTTGAGGCCTCCATTGGCGCCGCCGTGGTCGAGGTCGAATCCAAAGCGACGCACCTCGATGGATTTTCCGCCGCCCTCGTGCTGGCCAGCATTGATGCCACTGTCAAGCGTCTCGAAAAGCTGATCGTCGCAAAGAAACAAGGTGTTCTTGTAGACCGAATCGTTGCGGCGATCAATGGCCGGATCGGCAACGGAGGCTGTAATGACGAGGGTTTCCTCGGCGGTTGGGATTTCGTAGTGGATCTTTAGTTGAAGATTCTGCGCACCGTTGTCGGCGGCAAGGCCAACTCATTATTCGTGACCGCACAATGGGGTGGAGGGCAACGAGAGCGTGGTAACCGATGCTCAAGGAGCGTTCTCGGTGACCAGTTTGTCGCGGATCAGGTCGCGAAAGGCTTCGGAACGATTCGTGTAACCCTGGCGGGTTATGTGGCGATCGAAACGATTGAGAAGGTCGGAGTCGAGGGCGATGCCGATTCGGCTGAGGAATCCCATGGGCGCTCCTGCTCTAAGCCTTGCCCCCGGGGAAGACACAGAATAGTACGAATCTGAAATTCGCGCGAAGGTCCGCTGCAACTCTATGCAATCCGGAACCTTGGATCACGTAATCGCAATCCCTCTGCAGTCGGGACGGGCCTTGTGGTGCCCTGCGCTCCTTAAAGATGGGGCAGTTCTCGAGTCGCGTTTTAGTCGTAGCGTTCGAAGACGATCTGCTTGCGATGCCAGCCGTAGCCTGCCAGCTTTTCGCGGACGCCGGAGACCATGTTGTTGAGGCCGCAGATGTAGGCGTAGATGTCGAACTTCAGCTCGGAGGGCAGCAGCGAAGGATCGGGCGGCGGCACCGGCAGCGGCTGGCCGAGGCGCGCGGCGCGTTCCTCGACGATGCGCGCCACGTGATCCTGCACGTAGCCGCGAAGGCCTTTCCAGCTTTCGTCGGCGCGGCTGAGCGTGGGCAGATAGTGGAAGTTGGGTTTGCGGGCGGCGAGCGCCTCGAATTCGTCGCGGTAGTAGAGCTCGCTCTCGTGGCGGGTGCCGTAGACCAGCCAGATATCCTTGCCTTCGCTGCGGTCGAGTGCCGGCGTCGGGGCCGGTCTCGGGAAACAGCCACTGCGTGAATCCGCGCATGGGCGCGATGCCGGTGCCGGTGGCGATAAAGATGGAGTCGGTGATGGGCTGGCTGCAGCACGAAGTGGCCATGCGGCCCGTGCACCTGGATTGTTCCGCCCGGGGGCAGGTCGGTGAGATCGGCAAGGTGATTTGAGAAGAATCCCTCGGGCACGCGATTGACGCAGAGTTCGAAGCGATTGGCGTTGGCAGCCGAGGCAATGGAGTAGGCGCGTGTCTGCTGCTTTCCGTTGGGGTCAGTGGCGACGGCGGAGATGAATTGGCCGGACGTGAAAGGGAAAGCTTTCCAGGTCCTCGAGAACGAAGTCGAAATGAAAGCACTGGGCCGACTCAGAGATGCACGTCTTGCTTGCCAAACGTGCCGTATAGTAACTCACGCGCCAAGGTGAACTCTCGCTTGCTAAGAGGATGAGGCCCGAAAGAGCGCCATATGAAAGTATCGCCAGCGAGGACGCGGGGATGGCAGAGCACAACAGTGTGGGATCAGGTCAGCCGCGAGCTTGCGCAAGCGCATGCCAGCAGAGCTGCATTCCCATGGCGAACAGCCAGAGGGAGAGCGCAAGACGCATGGTGCGGACGGGAATGCGCGAAGCGAGGCCTGTGCCGACAAGAGCGCCAAGAACGCCGCCGACGATGAGATTCGATCAGCAGCGCCGGATCGAGTCCGCTGCTTTGCAGGTGCAGCGATCCGCCGACGAGCGCGAGGCAGAGACCGAAGGCAAGATCGGTTCCGACGATGCGTCGCGCATCGAGTGGGGTGAGGCCGAGCAGCGCGAGGGTGCCGAGTGCTCCTGCGCCCGAAGACGAGAAGCCGACTTCCGCGCCGATGGGCAACATGGCGAGCGCGAGCCAGCCCGGGCGAGTTGGTGCTGTCGCGCAGGTTCGGCGGCCGGACGGAAATGGCGATAGATGTGCCACGCCGACGAGACGGCGATCATGATGCCGAGCGCGAGATAAGAGCCAGAGCGTGTTGGCCTGAGTTGTGGGCCACGCGCTGAAAGATGAGTGAACCGATGACAACGCCGGGAATTCCGGTGAGCAGCATGATGCCGAGCGTGCGCCACACCACCTGGCGGCGCCAGATCTGCACCGGAACGACAACCAGCTTGACCGCGGCCGAATAGGCGAGGGCGGTGCCCACGGCATCGGCGACGGGCACATGCAGAAACAGGATCAGCAACGGCGCGATGATGCGTGCCGGCGCCCACGCCGGTCATCGCAATCAGCGCGGCAATTGCAAATCCGAGAAGGAGTTCCATCGTGTCTCCGGTACTACGAATGGCCTGCAGGTGAATGCCGCATTCGAGCTTGCGGCCTGACCAGCGGCCTGACCGCGGATCGCTTGGGATCGAAGGGCAGGCTGGTGCATGGCGCGCAACCGATGCTCGTGTAGCCCTGCTCATAAAGCGGCAGCAGCGGAATGTCGTGCGCACCCGCGTAGTGCCAGACGTCGCGCGTTGTCCACTCAGCCAGCGGGCTCAGCTTGGCGAGCGTGTGGCCGGTGGGCAGAGCGAAGGCTTCTTCCACCTGGAGGTTGGCGCGCGATTTCGATTGCTGGCGGCGCAGTCCCGTCACCCAGGTTTCGTACTCGCCAAGAGCGCGAAAGAGCGGTCTCGACCTTGCGCATTCCGCAGCAGCGGTCGGGCGCGGTCTGGTTGAGAATGCCGAACTGCGATTCCTGCTCGGCGACCGTCTGCTCGGGCGCGACATTGATGAGATTCAGTTCCACTCGGCAGCCATGCGATCGCGATACTCGATGGTTTCAGGGAAGTGATAGCCGGTCTCCAGAAAGATGACAGGGACGCGCGGACTCGATCTGGCGCACCATGTGGAGCACGACCATGTCCTCGGCCTGAAAGCTGCTGGTGACGCAGGTATTCCGTGCCTGTGCAAGCCGGGTGCGCAGAAAGTCGGTCGCGGTGAACGCACGTGCCTCGGCTTCAGATGCCCAGACCGTTGTCATTGTCTCGTCTCCTGTCGGAATGAGGTTCCGAGGCGCTGAATTTCATTGATGATCTGGTCAGCCTCCGCAAATTCGAATTCTGGGGCCAGCTCGTGAGGCTTTGCATCCGCTATGTCGGCTCGCGTGAGAGTGATCGGCCCATTGGATGCGCTCTCAACCAGCACAACGGCGCCCAGGTGCGCAATATTGATGAGAGTTGGCGATACCGGAACCCGCGTACGAAGAACAACAGCGCCCGATTGCAAGCAGGGACTGCTCAATTTGAGCAACCAGGTGCGCGCGGTTTCCTAAATCAAGCAACCCGCGGGTTGCATGACCGATGCGCCCTGAATCGGCGTCATCAGCGATGCGCGCGAATCATTCCGGCGCCTGCAGTGGTGTTGTCGGCCGGATCGATCAGGATGAAGCTGCCGGTGGCGCGGCTCTCGCGATAAAGATCGGCGAGTAAGGGGCGGCTGGTCTCGATCACGACTTCGCCGATGTCGTTGAGCGCGAGCTTGTTCGGCCGGAGTTTTGCGCAAGATGTTCAACGTCGAATGCGCGAGCGAAGTTCCACCACCTGGCGCGGCACGGTCTGGCTGGTGTGCTTGAGCAGATACGTTGCACCCGGGCGGAGCGGCTTCTCATGCATCCAGACCACCGTTGCTTCAAAGCTCGCGTGGTCTTCTTCGGCGGCGCAGAGACCGACGCGATCATGTCGCCACGGCTGAGGTCGATTTCGTCTTCGAGGGTGAGGACGACGGACTGTGGCGCGTGTGCGCGCTCGAGTTCGCCATCCCAGGTGGTGATGGTGCGGACGCGCGTGCGGCGGCCCGAGGGGAGGGCGAGAACTTCGTCGCCGGGATGAACGACACCGGCGGTAATCTGGCCGGCGAAGCCGCGAAAATCCTGATGAGGGCGCAGAACGCGCTGCACCGGAAACCGGAAGCCAGCATGCGAGCGCTCGATGGCGAGAGGCACGGTCTCAAGAAGTTCCAGAAGGCTCGGCCCGTCGTACCAGGGCATTCGCTCGCTGCGGTGGACGACGTTGTCGCCATCGAGAGCGCTGACCGGGACTGCGATCAGTTCCGGAATCTCGAGTCGGCGGGCGAGATCGAGCAGGCTGTGCGCTGATGCTGCTCGAAAACCTCCTCAGAGAAGTCGACGAGGTCCATCTTGTTGATCGCGGCGATCACGATCGGAATGCCGAGCAGCGCGGCGATGCAGGCGTGACGGCGGGTCTGGTCGAGAATGCCCTTGCGGGCGTCGACGAGCACGATGGCGACGTCGGCCGTCGAAGCGCCGGTCGCCATGTTGCGCGTGTACTGCTCGTGGCCCGGCGTGTCGGCGATGATGAATTTGCGTCGCGGTGTGGAGAAGTAGCGATAGGCGACGTCGATCGTGATGCCCTGCTCGCGCTCGGCGCGCAGGCCGTCGGTGAGTTGCGCGAAGTCGATCGCGGCGTTGCGCGTCACCGAGCGAATCTGATCGTCGTAGACGTTGCGCGAGTCGTAAAGCAGGCGGCCGATCAGCGTGGACTTGCCGTCGTCGACGCTGCCCGCGGTGGTGAAGCGAAGAAGGTCCTTGGCGAGCTCAGCCTCGAGGCGCTCTTCGATGCGGGCTTCGATTTGCCCTTCGTTCTGAAGGTCCGGCTCTTGCACGTCATCCCTGCTCTCCAGGAGGTTCTGCTCGGCAAAGATCATCAGAAATATCCCTCGCGCTTCTTGATCTCCATTGAGCCGTCCTGGTCGTGATCGATGATGCGGTTGGCGCGCTCGGAGTTCCGAACTGCCATCAGCTCCTCGATGATCTTGGGAACGGTGTCCGCGTCGGAGCGGATCGCGCCGGTGCACGGACTGCAGCCGAGAGAACGCAAGCGGCACTTGACCCACTGCTCTTCGCCGGGCAGGCCCTGCACGAAGGGCTGCTCGATCGGAATCAGGCTGTCGCCGCGCACCAGCATGAGGCGCTCCTTGGCGAAGTAGAGCGGGACGATGGGAATCTTTTCGAGATGGATGTAGTGCCAGATGTCGAGCTCGGTCCAGTTCGAGAGCGGGAAGACGCGGATGCTTTCGCCGGGGCCGATGCGGCCGTTGAAGAGGTTCCAGAGTTCGGGGCGCTGATTCTTCGGATCCCACTGCCCGGCGCTGTCGCGGAACGAGAAGATGCGCTCCTTGGCGCGGGATTTCTCTTCGTCGCGGCGCGCACCGCCGAACGCGGCGTCGAAGCCGTGCGCGCGGAGGCCGTCGAGCAGGGCCTGCGTCTTCAGCAAGCCGCAGCAGCGCTGCGTGCCAAGTCGGATCGGATTGGCTCCCTCGGCCAGCGCTTCTTCATTGCGCCAGACGATCAGCTTGAGGCCGAGTTCAGCCGTGTAGCGGTCGCGGAATTCGAGCATCTCGCGGAACTTGTAGCCGGTATCGACGTGGAGCAAGCGGAAACGGAATGGGCGCGGGGTAGAAAGCCTTCTGCGCGAGGCGCAGCATGACGGAGGAGTCTTTGCCGATGGAGTAGAGCATCACCGGGTTCTGAAACTCCGAGACGACTTCGCGAAAGATGTGAATGCTCTCGGCCTCAAGAAGCTGGATGTGGTTCAGCCGGTCGGCGGGCGAAATGTTCCCGTTGCGTCTGTCGCCGGCAAACGCGCGAGGTGCGTTCTGGGCGAAGACGCCCGTCGCCGCGGGGTTGGGCAGATTTGCACTGCGGTTATCTTCGCGAATCGCTGGCATGCAGTCCTTTGAGTTTCTTTTGGGGCAAATAAAAAACCCGCGGCGGCAGAGAAATCTGCAGCGCGGGCCTATGGGTCGATCGGTGTGAGTCTAGAGGTGGCTTATCCCATAGTCCGGCGCGGCGCACAACAACATGCGCAACAAGCGACCGGCATGGAACAGAGACTCATGTGAACCACTATACGGGGATCGGGATGTGAGGTCAATCACATGGTGAGGGGTTATGTTCTTTCCTGACGGTAAACGGCACCTGCCTTGCCGGCGAAGAAAGAACGAATCCTTCGGTCACTTATCTTTGTTGCCCTGCAACTCTTCGCGCTCTAAAACATGCAGGATGTAGGCCCCTGCGCCGTATCCGACCATCGGCAGGGCACCCGTGGGATCGCCTATCGCGCCGGGAAAGAGGCGGCAGGGCACGGCAACGTACATCTCGGGGATGATGTTGTGGTCGGCGGCGGCTTTGTCAACAATGCGTTTGAGAATCGCGTCCGCCTCGGAATTCCTTCCCAGCCGCCGATACACTTCGGCAAGGCTGAGATCCACAAAGAGGAACTCCTGCCTTTCGTACCAATATTCAAAGATGGCCGGATCCGTGTAATTGCTGCGAACGCGCCGGTATCCGCCGGAAGCCACCTTGAGAAGTTCCATCCTCTCCACCGCATCTCGAATGACAGCAGTGTTGGTGACGACTCCAAAATTGATAATCGCCAGCAAGGCGCCGTCGATATCATTCTTCACCCCTTCTTCCAGCGTTCCCCGCAGCCTCCCGTCCCTGACGAAGGCAGCGTTGAACCCTTTCTCGAGCAGAGCTGCCTTGTGCAAGACCTCGGTTCGAGTCGCGTCGTCTCCCGCACGGTGCGCGACTGCCGCGAACTCTTTCAGTCCCACGATCGCCATCGCCGTCGAAAAGGCGAAATGCTTCTTGTCTTTCTGGTGCTCCTCCCAGATCGATGTGTCGGCCGCCACGATCAAGCCGTCGTCGTAGTTCTCCAGATTTGCCAGCAGCGCCTTCACAACGAAATCCCTGGCGCTCTCGTACATGCGGCCCCGATAGGTTGGTGTTCTGAGCAATGCGGGCTCATCGTACTTTCGCAGGTATTCGCCAAGTACCCACAACACTTCACCCCAATCGTCAAACTCAATATTGGTGCTGCCCTCCTGCGTGAAGAATGGCTCTTCGGAGCCGTCGCCGAAGTAGCGCACCACCGATACCTGGTAGTCTGCCCCTCTTGTCTCTGCACGCATCTTCCCGGTTGGCTGCGCGTTGAAGTACGCCAACAGCGCAGCACGGGCCTCCTCCCTGTGCCCCATGCGCGCCAGCGCAACAGCCGCGTAGGCCATGTCTCGCACCCACGGCGTAAACCACACTCCGTCGGGCAAACTGGCGACAATCAGCCCGTTGCTATTTCTTCCGGCACGGTTGCGCTCCCGGCTCTGCGCAATGCGGAGCATGACTTCGCTCTGACGCCAGAGATGCCGCTCTTCATCACTCGCGAAATGAACAGCCGGACTCACTCGCCAATGCTCCATCTCCGCAATTTCACGTTTGGCTAACGCCAGCGACGCAAGTCCGGCCTGCCAGTGATTGAAATCTCCTGCGGCCTGCTCCAGTTCACCAGCGCTCTCGAGGGAAACAAGGGCCCAAGCCGAACTGCCGCTCAAAATCTGGTCAGTTCGTGCCGGTTTGTTATGCTCCGGACCCAGCGGAATAAGAAGCAGCGACTCTGCGATATTGTCGAATTTCAGCAACTTCATTTCGACGCCAAACATCCTGACAACTCTCTGAGACCTGACCGGCCGGCTCCATTCCACGTAAAGACCACCCTGCTTTGCCTTGTCAGAGCCGGGTTCCCAACTGATGACGAGAGCAGCCTGCCGTAAGCCAAAGGGCATGAAGATACGACCCTCGCTCTCGTCGCTGCGCACGTGGATAACATGGGAATCATTCTCGTACTCTGTCGACGCGCTGTGCGTCTTTCCACCACTCCAGCCAAGAGCCTTGATAAAGTTGGCTGTCTCAACTCCCTCGCTCAGAGGGTCCTTTGGATCCGGTCGAACAAAGCTATAGGGATGGGCGTAGAACCTGGTCACGGTGGCGTCCTCCGGCGACACCACTGCGAAGCCAAAGCCGTTGCCGGTGACCAGATGGGAAGCGGCGGCTGGAAGGCATGCCAGGACGCTGGCAGAGATTACCGCGACCAGAGTACGAGCGAGAGACATAGCGAGCTAAGTTTCAACGCCAGCGCCTGAACTCTGCAACTCCCCCAAGGCATCCCTGGAAAGGCAGGTAACTTCTCCGGGCAGTCCGGGCCACAAGACACTCTCTCTAAAAATGCAAGTCAAATCAGAATCAGCCCAAGCCTGTAGCCGCGGGTCACCGCCTCTGTGCGGGTGGTGGCGCCCAGCTTGCTGAGGATCGAACTCACGTGAAACTTTGCGGTATGCTCTGAGACACCAAGCTTCGAGGCAATCTCCCTGTTTCCCGCTCCCTCTGCAAGCAATGCCAGGACCTCGCCTTCTCGGCTGGTCAGCGGATCCTGTAACGCGAGCAGATCTGCGTCCGCATTTTCAGAGGTGGGCAAAAGAACCTCAAGAAGCTCCGGCGAAATGACTGCCAGACCGTTGCTCGCTGCCTGCAGCGCATCCGCGATTTCGCTTGCCGATGAATCGCTGGGCAGGATCACTCGCACACCGGATTGAAGCAACCGTCGCAAGTCGGCTGGTTCCGCAGATGCAATGAGAACGGCGAACACAGGAGAGAGACGCAGCGGGGACACCTCCGACAGAATCCGGCGCAGGTCGGTCTCAGAAGCGTCCAGCAGCACAACGTCCGGTTTGGAATTGCGAATTGTCGAGCCAAGGTCGGCGGAGCGACCCGATTTCTTTACGATCTCGAAGCGAGGATCGGCGCAAACCGCGGCCTCAAGCCCGGACTGCGTGAAGGGCGACCGCGCCCAGATCAATACCCGAATCACACCGCCTCCAACAGGTGACACTCCCCTCCAAAAAAGTTGGTCACTTCACCCTGGTTAGATGGATGCCGGGGAATTCAGCCGGATTCAGCGCCATTCCTATCGAGCCGGTTTCTCGCGAACCTTTACCGATAACTTCAGCAACTGGCCTCCGCGGATGACTTCGAGCGCAATGGACTTCCCCACGCTCTCATCGTCAACGGCCCATTGCAGGTCGCGCGCGGAGCGTATCGGCGAGCCTTCAATCGTCACGATGACATCGCCGAGCATGAGTTGGGCTTCTTGTGCAGCGCTGCCGGGCGCAACTGACGTGATAAGCAGGCCTCGGTCAACCCCGATTCCCAGCGATTGCGACGTCCCCTCAGGAAATGCAACCGGCTGCACCGCGACGCCGATGTAACCGCGCAACGTCCGGCCATGCTGCAGCAATTGATCCACAACCCTGTTCACAGTGCCCGTTGTAATTACAACTGCAGCGCGACGTGCCCCTGACGTCGCCATTCCGAGAACCTCACCGCGAGCGTTGATGACGGGACCTCCGGAGAACCCCGGGAACGGGCTGAGGTCGAGCGAGAGCCAACGGTCGACCCGCGCTCCCATGGAAGTGCGCCACGGACCTCCAACCGCTCCAATCAGTCCGTGCGCAGCGGCAAGCCCATCTGTCCCGCGCCTACCGATAGAAAGCACAATCTCGCCGGTCCGAATCTGAGAAGCGTCTGCGAGTGTGGCGCTCTGAACTGGCTCGGGGAGTTTCAGAACGGCGATGTCGGTTCCATAATCACGGCCTGCGACCGTGGCTTTGACCCCGCGGCCCGCCGGGAGAATGACGGTCACTTCATCCAGTCCATGGATCGTATGATCCGAGGTGATCGCAACCTCTTCGCGCCAGACAGTACCGCTGACGCCGACACGTCCACCCTCTGGAACTGCGATGACCGAACTGCCCACGCGCTCGACGGTGTTTGCCAGTTCATTTGAAAAATCAACAAGAGACGCCGGCATGTTTTGCTCCTGGAGGCTGTTTGCCTATGGAGACTACAGTGCGCCGGCTCGCGCTTGCGCGCATCAGCCACATGGGTATGGCTTCCTGGTCAATCAGGCAGGGCGGTTCCGACCTCGGTACACTTCCGGCCTTGTCCGGCGCGGGCAGTTGCAACTTCCCTAGGCGTGCGTAATCGTATCCGCGGAAGCCGCAAGGTCGAAGTCCTTGGCGGTCAGGCCGCCGGCGTCGTGTGTGACCAGCGCCAGACGGACCCTGTTGTAGCGGATATCGATGTCGGGATGATGGCCGGCTTTTTCGGCGAGTTCGCCAACCTTGTTCACAAAAGCGAGCGAACTGTTGAAGTCTCTGAAAGTAAATGTTTTGACCAGCTCACCTTTCTGAACCTGCCAGGTAGGGACTGACGCAAGATGCGTGCTGATTTCAACTTCGGAGAGCGGGGACATGGTTGGGGACATGGCTCCTCCATGGGCCGCGATCGCGGCAATGTCTCATCAAATATACCCAAGATCAGACGTCTCCACACCGAATCAGTTGGCTTGACAGATTGCTAACTAATCCTTTAGTTGTTCGTCTATAAGGTTGAACGGATGCCCCCGAAGAAGTCCAACACGCTGACTGAAGCCGAACTGAGGCTGATGAAGATTCTCTGGCGGCGCGGCGAATCTGCCGTGAACGACCTGGTTGCCGCCATTCCGGCGGCCGAAACGCTCGCCTACAACTCCGTGCTGACCACAATTCGGATACTGGAACAAAAGGGCTACGTGGAGCATCGCCAGGAGGGGCGTGCTTTCATCTACCGCCCTTGTGTCGCCGAGCAGGAAGCCAGCCGGACTGAGGTACGCCACGTGCTCAGCCGGTTCTTCGGAGATTCGCGCGAGCAACTCCTGCTCTCGCTGCTCGGCGATGAAGACATCTCGGCGGAAGAGTTGCAGCGCCTCAAGGACGCGATCAATAACGCAGAGCCGGATGGCGGGAGCGAGGTCTAGGCATGCAGACGCTTGCGAATCCCCTTGTTTCGTCCATGGCGACGGTTTTTGTGTCTTCACTCTGGCAGGGCATGCTGATCGCGTGCGCGGTGTCGCTCTGCATGAAGCTCTCGCCGCGCATCTCCGCCGCTTCGCGATTTGCAGCCTGGGCCGCGGGATTCTTGATCACCGCATGCCTGCCCGCTCTGCCATTGATGCTTCATTTGGCATCGACACCAAATCACGAAGCGGTTTCTGCATTGGCCGGCAGTGCGATCCGCCCTCTGCTTCAGCTCGACATTCGATGGAGCGCTGTAATCGTGGGGCTTTGGGCGGTGGCTGCGATCTTTCGCGTCATCGATCTCGCAATTCACTCGCTGAGACTTCGGAGACTATGGAAGAGCGCGATGCCGATTGAAATCAGCGAGAAGCTTGCCGGGATGCTGCTCGACCTGGGACGCGCCCGGGTGCAGATCTGCTCGACAAAGATGCTGGAACGGCCCAGCGTGATTGGCTTCTTTGCTCCGCGCATCCTGATTCCCGATTGGCTGTTGAAGCGGCTCACGCAGCACGAACTGGAGCAGGTTGTGCTGCATGAGGCCGAACATCTGCGACGCCTTGACGACTGGACAAATCTCGCTCAGAAGCTGCTGATAGTGGCTTTCCCGCTCAATCCAGCGCTCTGGTGGATCGAACGCAAGATGTGCCGAGAGCGTGAGATGGCCTGCGACGAAGGAGTGGTGCGGGTGACGCATGCTCCTCGGGCATATGCCGCGTGCCTGGCGGGCCTGGCCGAGCGCGGGCTCCAGCAGCGCGCGGAGACGCTCTCCCTCGGCGCGTGGCAGCGGCGCTCAGAGCTTGTGCACCGCGTCCATGGAATTTTGGCGTGCAAAAAGACGTTGCGCCCCCTGGCAAATGCCGCCGTGCTCGGAGCGTTGGGGTGCGGGCTCGTTGCCGGTTCGATAGAACTGACGCGGTGTCCGCAACTGGTCGCATTCGTGCCCTCACACAAAACGGAAGTAGCACAGGCTGCCTCGGCGACTGAGACAAAGGATGGAGTTGCTTATTCTGCGCAGGGCGATGCGGTGTTCACTTACAGGCGCAATCTTGCACCGGGCTATCATGCCGTGGAAGCAAAAGCTGTGATGCCGGCAGTGCATCCTGTCGGGGCTAATACGCAACCAAAAGGTAGCAGATCGAAGATCGCGCCTGGGCTTATATCCGGCACTTTAGCAAAAGTGAACCCGACAGCCGTGGCAGAAGCGATGAGACCAAGTGCTCCAAAGCCGGAAGCAGCGCAGGAGCAATGGATCGTGTTCACCTCAATCGAGCAGTCAGGCGCCGCCGGTCGAAGCGCTCAGTTGACCGCGGACTTTGACCTTCCTCCCGGCGGAGACTCCGTTGTGAATGACTCCACGAGCAACGACGAATTGAATGACCAGGTGAGAAGCCAGATCACGATCACCCGGCTCATTCTTAGAATTGTTCCCCCAAGTTCGTTTTCTGCCCAGCCTGATCCTGTTTCATTCCGAAACGGCTGGCTCGTGATTCAACTGTAAGTTCAAACTTCAATTTCGATGGAGAGTGGCTATGTCTGCATCAACTAATTCATTAGTGGCAAAGGCGAAGAGGCTCGCGGTGCCGGCGAGTGCCGGTCGCTGTGCTTCTTTTGGCCTTTGCTTTTCTGCTTGGACACAACGCAGCGCAGGCGGCCAGCAGCGGCGCTGCGGCAAACGGAGCGACACCGCTGGATGACAGCAGCGTCTCGTCGCTCGTAGCGCTTGACAACGCGGTCGAGGCGGTTGCGGCACGCGTGACACCTGCGGTGGTGAACGTTTCGGTCACCGCAAAGGCGTCGTCTGCTCAGGTCGACGGCGACGAAGATGGTCAGGGCCCGGGGTTCCCCGAAGATGCGCTTCCGCCGGAGTTCAGGCGCTTCTTCGGAAACGGCCGCGGACAGATGCGTGTGTTGCCGCCGCAGAACCAGATTGAACGCGGAATCGGAAGCGGCATCATCATCTCGCCCGACGGTTACATTGTGACCAACAATCACGTTGTGGGTGATGCGACGCAAATCAAGGTCACGCTGAATGACCGCCGCGTCTTTCCGGCAAAGCTGGTAGGCGTGGACAAATTGAACGATCTCGCGGTGATCAAGATCGACGCGAAGAATCTGACCAGCGTTGCGTGGGGCGACTCAACCAAGCTTCGCCCGGGACAAACTGTGCTGGCGTTTGGCAGCCCATTTGGGTACTTCCAGTTCTCTGTGACGCGCGGCATTGTGAGTGCGGTGAACCGGCCGAATCCGTATTCAGATGATCCGCGGAAGCCGGGCGCCTACATTCAGACGGATGCGGCCATCAATCAGGGCAACTCCGGCGGCCCGCTGGTCGATGCGCACGGAGAGCTCGTCGGCATCAACACGTTCATCATCTCCAACAACGGTTCGTTTGCGGGTGCCGGCTTTGCGATTCCCTCGCAGATCGTGAGAGCGTCAGCTGAAGCAATCATGAAGGACGGCACGGTGCATCATGGATATCTTGGCATCAGCATGAACGACGTGACGCCGGAGAATTCCAGCTTCTTCAACCTGCCCGATGCGACCGGCGCGATCATCAGCCAGGTAACGCCCGACTCGCCGGCAAGCCGCGCCGGACTGAAGAGCGGCGATGTGTTGCGTGAACTGAACGGCAACAAGATCGTGAACGGCAGCGCGCTGCAGGTTGCGGTGAGCCAGATTGCACCGGGGAACACGCATTGCACTCGGCATTCTGCGCGACGGCAAGCCGGAGACGATCAACGTGAAGGTCGGCGAATTCAAGGGCGAATCCGAAGTGGCGGATAATTCCGCTCCCGGAAAGCATCAGGGAGGAAAGCTCGGACTCGCGGTGAACGATCTGACACCCGACATGCGCTCGCAGTTGAATGTCCCTTCAAACGTAAACGGTGCTGCGGTGCAGAGTGTGCGTCCGGCGAGCCCCGCTGACGATGCAGGACTTGCTCCGGGCGACGTGATTCTCGAAGTGAACCGCCATCCGGTGGGGAGCGCTGAGAAGTTCGCCAACGAAGTGCACTCCGTTCCCGCAGGCAAGGACATCTTGCTGCTGGTGTGGTCGCGCGGCGGCACAACGTACCGCGTCGTGCACCCCGAGCAGAGCAAAGAGAACGGGATGTAAGGCAGGTTTGTTTCAAGGGCCGCTGCTCCAAAAGGCAGCGGCCTTTGTTTTTGTTCCGATGCATCTAGGGTGGCGGAATCCGAACGACCTTAGCCCTGCAGGTGCGGATGCCGGGACACTCGATGGGATGAAGGTTCTTGTCGAGGCAGACTTCCACCGCGGTCAAATAGTTGCTGCCGCAACTGAGCGCGAGACTGGTGCGCGGAATTGCCGGGTTGCTCTTAGTGAACAGGCCAAGAATCTCTTCGGGCGGCATCGACGTTTGCGATGTGAGGCCCAGAAGAGTCGGGGGGACTGTGACAGAGTTGAAAGCATTTCGCGCGTCGGTAAAGAATTCGTCAGCGCTGAGGCCGGAGCAGGTGCCGTGCGTTTGCCACTCGTGCTGCAGAAGGCCGGGGTCCGGGTAGACGTCCTTGAACGCGGCGGGATTGCTGGGTCCGGGGGCGATCGAGCAGTTTTCTGGATAGGAGCCATCGTTCTTCTGCGGCCAGAGCCCATGAAGGACGAACCCGGCGTGAGTACCGCACTCCACGGCATTCGGGTGCGAATGGCAGAACTCCGGCGACCACGAGAGGTTCAGGAGATAGAAGTCGAATCCGGAACGAGCGATTCTCGGAATGTCGTTCAACTTCGTGCTGGTGGGCTCAGGAACGGTGGAGGGCGAAGAGGCGGACGGCGCTCCTGATTTGCACGCCGACAGCGGTAGCAGAAGCGCGAGGATGAGGGGAAAGACTCTCTGCTTCATGGGCGCAAGGATAACAGGAATCCAGGTCTTGCGGCCTCACCGGTGAAGATCGTCTTCGCCTCCGCCAATTCGTTCAGCGCAGGGATCATCAGAAGCATCGATCTTGCAGGTTTCCGTGTGGGTGACAATCTGATCTCTGAGACTGGGAATCATTTCTCCGTAAGCCCGATGGTGTTGTACCAGGCGACCGATTACAAGCAATACGGAGGCATGCAACATTGGTTTTCGATTGGTGCTCGTCCACAGGCCCAACGGATTGGATCCATAGCACGATGGCCGGGGCCTATAACGCAGCGATCAAACAACCACAAACAATGGCACTGCACACCGTACTCCAACGTCCATAAGCTTTGTAGATCTGCGCGGCTGCCTGTGCCTGCTGTTTGAGAGTGCCTTCCGACTTGATTTGCGGATCAGACACGTTACGAACGGCGAGCCATAACGGCGGAGACGCCATGCTCTTGATGACGTACCCAAGCACCGCATCGCCCATCTCTGACAAACTACCCAAACCCTGCAGTTGATAGGTATCGGCGGTGGTGTCGAACCCAAAGAAGTCGGTCGTCACAACCGATTTTGTTATGCCGCTTGTTGGGGCGGTCACGATTACAGGTTGCCGCTTGTTATCCGGCGGCAACCGATCGGCATTCGCTTTGAAAAGGCGCTGAGCCGTTGCAAAGTACTTCGTGTTCGGCGCCGCACTCACATACGGGGGTGCGCTGCCAAAGCGGGCCTTGAACTTCTTGATTGCGTCGAAGTGAACAACCGGGCTTACGATCACGTCGCCGACCATGGAACCTGCTCCGATCCCGCCCCCTGTACCGGTGGTGAGCACGAGCTTTGGTTTGACCTCGTCGATGATCTGAGCCCAAACTTTGATGTTGGGCGCCTTCGGGCCATCCTGTGAAAGATGAGATTCCGACTTGAACACGACAACACTCTTTCCGGCAATTTGAGTCTTCCAATACGCGCCCAGTCTCCCAGCGTTGATGGCTGGACAGCCGGCTCGGAATTCAGAACGCAGCGTATTAAAGTTGTGCGTATAAGGCAAATAATCGTTGCGGCTGTCTTTGCCTGGAGTTAGAACACGACTCGTAGCATGACCCTCATCGACTGTCCACGTAACCACCAGGACGTCGGCATTGGGCAGAGCTCCACCGCTTCCACTACCCGGGGATGACGCCGTCTTCGGCTTCATCGCCGTTGGCCAAGGTATCTCCTGAAACCGGGACAGTCCCGTGGCTGTGGTGAAGCTGAGAAACTCCTTGCCTTCAGGAGCCTCCGAATCAAAATCGATGATCTCGCGTTGAAAGTCCTCCGGCGCTGCGGACCTCTTGGCGGCGGGAGCAAAGGCGAAAGTATTGGCAGGGGGTTGAATTGTGTAGGGGTCGAAACCAAGATTGCGTTTCATCCATGCACGGTTGGCTGTCATTTTGTTCCTCACGCAAAGAAGGGTGGGAGCGGGTCACGCCGGGAACTCGCGCGCAGTTGGGGCCTGGACTGGCTTTTTCCGACGTACTAGGAAGGCGACTCTCCAATGAGAACCTCTGGATTGGCGCCGGACGGCTTTCTTAGCTCACGAAGATGTCTCGAGCCGCAGGTTCAAAAACCTGCTATACAAGGAAACCTAAGTTCAGACAAAAGTCAAGTCAATCTTTACTGGACCAGTCAGTTCCCCATCTAACCTACCTGGCGACTTCACCGCTCACGAGGAAAGGCCAAGTGTCAGTTCCTTAGTCGAGGCAGCGCAGATTAAAAAGTCACAACCGATCAACTTCAACCATCGCAAACTTTCGGGTGCGCGGCGGTTCGCGCGGGCTACTTTGACTACTCGACAGTGACAGACTTCGCCAGGTTGCGTGGCTGGTCCACGTCGCATCCGCGGCGGACGGCAATGTAATAGGCGAGCAGTTGCAGCGGAACAATCTCGATAATCGGGCTGAGCAGTTCCACCGCATGTGGAATATGAATGACATGCTCCACCAGTTCTCCGATCGTCGTATCCCCCTCGGTAGCCACGGCAATCACGCGGCCCGAGCGCGCCGTTACTTCCTGGATGTTTGAGAGCGTCTTCTCGTAACGCAGCTTTGAAGCCGGGTCGGACTCATCGCGCGTTGCGAGCACCACAACAGGCAGAGTCTCGTCGATGAGCGCGTTGGGACCGTGCTTCATTTCGCCGGCTGGGTAGCCCTCGGCGTGAATGTAGGAGATCTCCTTGAGCTTGAGCGCGCCTTCGAGCGCGATTGGAAAATGAATCCCTCGCCCGAGATAGAGAAAGTCTCGCGCATTGGAAAAGCTGGCGGCCAGCTGCTCGCATTGCGGCGAACTCGTGCGCAGGACCTCTTCGATCTGGGCGGGAATGCGGCCGAGTTCCTCCATCAGATGCACTGAACGCTGTTTGTCCAGGCGCCCGCGCAGCTGGCCCAGTTTGAGAGCAAGCATAAACAGCGCAGTGAGCTGCGCCGTAAATGCCTTGGTGGAGGCCACACCGATCTCAGGACCCGCATGCGTGTAGATGGCGCCGTGCGCCTCACGCGCGACCATTGCGCCCACGACGTTGCAGATGGCCACAGTCTTTGACCCGAGACTGATCATTTCGCGTTGCGCTGCAAGGGTGTCGGCGGTTTCGCCCGACTGCGTGATCAGCAAGCCAAGTGCATTGCGATCTGGAATGGGATTGCGGTAACGGTATTCGCTGGCGTAATCGACGTCGACAGGCAGACGCGCAAGCCGTTCGATCATGTACTTTCCGGCCAGTGCGGCGTGCCAGCTCGTGCCGCAGGCGGCAATGTTGATGCTTGAAGCGGCAGCGAGTTCCTCATCCGCAATGTCCATCTCGCCCAGGTACACCTTGCCGGAATCGAGCGAGACGCGTCCCAGGGTGGTGTCGCGGATCGCGCGCGGCTGCTCCCAGATTTCTTTGAGCATGAAGTGCTTGTAGCCGCCCTTTTCCGCCTGGATCGGATCCCACTGGATGCGAGTAAGCTTGCGCTCAATCGGCTTGCCATCAAAATCGGTCAGCTTCACACCGTCCAGCGTCAGGATGGCCATATCGCCGTCCGCCAGAAAATAGATGTTGCGCGTGTGATGCAGAATGCCGGGAACATCGGAGGCGACAAAGTACTCACCTTCGCCAACGCCAATAACAACCGGAGGCCCAGACCTCGCGGCGATGATCTTGTCCGGCTCTGTTGACGATAGTATGCCCAGCGCAAATGCCCCGGTGAGGCGCTTGACCGCGCAGCGCACGGCGTTCTCCAGCGGAAGCGGCTTGCCGGCCGCCTCAGCCTCGTTCTGAATCTGTTCGATCAGGTGCGCGATGATCTCGGTATCGGTTTCGGTAACGAACTTGTGGCCCTGCGCGGTGAGTTCCCGCTTCAGTTCGAGATAGTTTTCGACAATGCCGTTGTGGACCACGACAATGCGGCCGGTGCAATCGCGATGCGGATGCGCATTCTCTTCCGTGGGCCTTCCGTGCGTGGCCCAGCGCGTGTGCCCAATCCCGAAACTGCCGTCGAGCGGATGCTCTCTCAATGACTCTTCGAGGTTCTGAAGCTTTCCCGGCGCTCGACACACCTGAAGCACGGCGCTACCGGGGCTGCCGACTGCGATACCCGCAGAGTCATAGCCGCGATACTCAAGGCGACGCAACCCCTCAATGATGACAGGAAGAACCTTCTTCGATCCGACATAACCGACAATTCCGCACATAGATAGATTCTATGCGACGATGCAAGCGACTCCGAATTTGCAGTGTCCGGAAACAATTCCAGGGTAATAAGGTCGAATCTCGCACAATCCGGCGCAGCAGATTGTCACTTCTTTGTCTCCGGTGTCGTCTCAGTGGAACTGCTTTCGATATTTCATGCAGTGAGTAGTTCGCTTCGTTCTGCTCCCCCACAATCCAGGCTGTACAGACCCCGAGCAGCCCCATCCTCAACCGGGGACAGCTCAGGGTCGAGTTGAGTTGTGGCTTCGGGGCCGGCACAACCATGCCGAAACAGCAGTTGAATCGGAAATTCAACGCAGCTCTCCCCGCCTGCATTGATCCAAGGCTCCAGCCGCCCGCAACATGCGGCTGGAGCACCTCCCCTAACCTGCGGGGCAAATCACCATCAGGAGCTTCTTCATGAAATTTCGCTCGAGTCTTTCGGCAGGCATGACGCTTGCTCTCTCGCTTACACCCACTGCGTTCGCGCAACACTACACACAGGTCAACCTCGATTCAAATGTCCCCGGGAACGCAGAGGCCCCTGACCCTCAACTCATCAATGGCTGGGGCCTCGCTCGAAGCTCCAACAGTGCGTGGTGGGTCTCCGACGAAGCCACAGGGTTCGCGACACTCTACAACGGCGCCGGGGCCAAGCAGGGCCTCGTCGTCACGATTCCCAAATCCAATCCCAACGATTCGACTTTCCCCAATGGCACTCCCACTGGAGCCATTTCCAATGGCAGCACAACGGATTTCCCGATCGCGCCGCAAATGCCTGCTGCCTTCATCTTCGCCACGCTCGATGGGTCCATCGCTGCCTGGAACCCCAAAATCGGGATACCCCCTGGCGGTAGCCCTCCTTCCACGAATGCTGTAACGGTTGCCCGCGGTGCCACAGGCTCCGGCTACACCGGGCTCACTTCCGCTTTGATCGATGGCAAGCGGTACCTCTACGCGGCAAACTTCCTCAAGGGCCGAATCGACGTCTACGACAACACGTTCATGCCGGTCCACTTGAAACCGGTCAGGAGCGATAACGATAGTTTCCTCGACGAAAATCGTTCCTTCGGCAATGACGACGGGCCCTTCACCGATGACCGTCTTCCTCGGAATTTTGTCCCATTTAACGTGCAGGCTGTTGGAGACGACATCGTCGTAACCTACGCCCTGCATTTCGCCGGCGACCCATTTGAGACTCCTGGACCGGGACTTGGCTATGTCGACATCTACTCTTCATCAGGCAAGCTGCTCCGCCGTCTCGAGCATGGCGACTGGCTGAATGCTCCATGGGGAGTAACGCTGGCTCCGCTCGACTTCGGACGCTTCAGCCACCACCTGCTTGTATCGAATTTCTCTGCCGGTGGTACCACGCAGTCTGCCGGATTCATCTCCGCTTACGATCTGGCGACGGGCAAATTCGACGGCCTGCTCGAAGATGAGAATGGAAAACCGCTCTCCATCAACGGCATTTGGAGCATCAGCTTTGCCAACGGCTCGACGCCTGGCAGCTTCGACCCTGACGAAGCTCCCAAGGCGGAGAGGTACTGACCACGGTCGAAGGTGCGCGACGATTGCGCGGCAATTCCACCGGCCTCGCCAATTGGGAGCATCGCGATATTCCCGCGCCTGACGGACGCGTCTTGCGCGTAACCGGGACGCCGGCTCGTCACGGGCCGCCGGATGGAGACCGCGGGCCGGTAACCGGCTTCGTGATTCATTTTCTCGACGATCCTCGGCACATGCTCTACATCTCCGGAGATACCGTCTGGTATGAGGGCGTGATAGAAACCTTCTGCCGCTTCCCTGCGATCAAAATTGCGGTTCTGTTCCTCGGAGCGGCGCGTATCCCGGTGGTGCATTCACACTTGACCTTCACCGCGGCAGAAGCAGTTCGCTTCGCTCGCGCTGTGCCCGGGGCAGCAATCGTGCCCTTGCATTTCGAGGGATGGAAGCATTTCACTGAATCGCGAGAGCAGATCACCCAAACATTTGCCGCCGCTCGGTTACAGGACCGGCTGCATTTCCCGCAAGCTGGCAGGGCCTGCGAGCTCCGCTTTTCTTGATAAGCCTTGAATCGGAAAAGGGTAGTTCTATTCCTCTATGCGGTACGTGAATTCCTCAATCACAGGGTTCGTAAGGACCTCGCGCGCAATGCGCTCCACCTCGGCACGCGCCGCGTCCAGCGTTACCCCATCCGCAAGAGAAAGCGCAAAATACTTGCCCTGCCGCACCGCGCTGACATCTGCAAAGCCGATCTTGCGCAGAGCGTTATGGATGGTCTGGCCCTGGGGATCCAGGACCGATGTCTTCAACGTGACATAGACATGCGCCTTCATTAGCTGTGATTATAGAGTAGTTCCGGCAGATGGCCGGCAAGCGCCGACGGGCTGGTTCTCGCAATCCTCCGGCTTTCCCCTGCATGCAGAAGCCGCCGCCGAGGTCAGAGCATCAGAGTTTGTTGCAGAACCCCACCCAGGCTGATTCCGGCTTTTGCCCATGCGCCGGACCTAACCCCCGAGGAGAAACTGAACGAATGGTCAATTATCTAGAGTTGCCGATTGGCGAGCGGTCCCCCGAAGTGTTCCGGGCCGTCATCGAGATCCCCAAGGACGGCACCAACAAGTTTGAATACGACAAGCAACTGCACGTCTTCAAGCTCGACCGTAACCTCCACTCGCCTGTGCACTACCCGGGCGACTACGGATTCATCCCCTCGACGCACAGCGACGACGGCGACCCGCTCGACGTGCTCGTGCTCGTCCCCGGCCCCAGTTTCCCAGGCTGCGTGCAGGAGGTGCGCCCCATCGGCCTGCTCGAAATGCTCGATCAGGGCACGCTCGATGAAAAAGTGCTCGCCGTCGGCAAGAACAATCCTCGCTACACCAATGTCTGGAATTACACCGACATCTACCCGCACATGCTCAAGGAAATCACGCACTTCTTCTCCATATATAAGGACCTTGAAGGCAAGCGGGTTGAGATCAAGGGTTGGCACGATGCCGCCTATGCCCGCGATCGCGTGCTTCGCGCTGCCAAGCTCTTCTCTGACGGCAAACCGAAGGCCGCAGCTAAGCTGAAGGTTGCGAAGTAGCCGGTCCAAACTGAATCCAGATCAGCCGGGCCCGAACTGTGCTCGGCTTTTTCATCTCTGCATTGCTCCTGCCACATCATTTCTGTTTGCTGATGGGTAACAGATGAGTTGCCCACCGCGCGCGCAAGCCCAGCAGCAGGCGCGTGCCGAAGGCGCAAGCCGAAGAGGTTCTGAGCCTCTACCGGGACAAGTACTTCGATCTAAACGTGCGGCACTTTCACGAGAAGCTGGGCGAGGAACATCAGATCGGGTTGAGCTATACGTGGGTCAAGCAGGCTTTGCAGGCAGCCGGCCTGGTGAAGCGCAAGGCCAGGCGCGGGGTTCATCGTAAGCGGCGTGAGCGACGTCCTCTGCCGGGGATGATGCTGCACATCGATGGCAGCGAACACCGGTGGTTTCAGGATGAGCGTAAGCATGACCTGATTGTGATCCTCGACGATGCCACCAGCGATATCTATTACGCGCAACTGGCGCCGGAGGAAACCACCTTCACGGTGATGGCCGGGCTGCGGGCAGTGATCGAACAGAAGGGGCTGTTCTGTTCGCTCTATTCCGACCGTGGAGCCCATTTCTGGCTGACGCCGAAGAGCGGCGGCAAGGTCGATTATGAGCGTCCCACACAGGTAGGCCGCGCCATGAAAGAACTTGGAGTGCATATGATTCCGGCCTACTCCCCGCAGGCGCGGGGGCGCTCGGAACGCAACTTCTCCACTTGGCAGGGACGGCTGCCGCAAGAACTGCGATTACGCGGGATCCGAACCCTGAAGCGGCCAACAAGTTCCTAGATGAACACTACATCGCCGAGTTCAACCGGCGCTTCACAGTCCCGGCAGCACAGCGCGGAACGGCGTTCATATCCTGCCGGCACAGGAACCTGGAAATGATCTTCACACAACGCTACGAGCGCACCGTTGATCGGGACAACACCGTGCGCTTTCACAACCTGGTGATGCAGCTCGAGCGCGCTCACTGCGCCATACCCTGGCCGGATGCAAGGCGATCATCCATCAGCACCTGGACATGACGCTAACCCTCATGATCGCTGGGCACCGCATCGGACATTACAGCGCGGAAGGAAAGCTCCTGACGCCGCTGAGCCAAAACAAATCAAGGCCAAACCAGCCGGAACGCTTGTCTCACCAGACTTCCCTTGTCACAGACAATCCGTCCGGCTCCGCATAGAATGCACTGCATCGAGAGGTTATGCATGAAGACTCTGCTCTCACTCTCTGTCTTGATCGGCGCATCGCTTCTTTCTGCCGGTACTTCTCCCGAAGCCTATCGAAAGCATCTGGATCAACCCACGGTCATCCAGGGCTACCCCTGCGCAAGCGACTACACATGGTTTTTCCCAGATGGCCGCTTGAATCGTTGCACCGTCTCGCGGGAGATCGACTTCGGCGAAGCTCACATTCCCGAAGGATCAATCATCGAGCTTTTCCCGGATGGCAGGCTCAGCTACGTGATGATGAAGCACGACACCGTTCTCAGCGGTGTTCGATGCTCCGGGGGCGGGCTGCTCGGTCCTGCAGAGGGTTCTGTCACGGTGCTTTTTCCCGGCGGAAAGCTCAAGCTCTGCTACCTCGCTGGAGACCAGGTGGTTCAAGGTGTTCCTTGCGCCGGCGGAGGATTCTGGAAGGCGGCCGTTGGACACGAACAAGCAGCTGAATTCTACGAAAACGGCAAACTCAAAAGCTGCCGTCTGAGCCAGGATTTCGGAAACCACAAACGAGGGGACGGCTTCCTGCTATTGCCGTAGCCGACTTGAACCCGAGGCGTTTTACTGGTTCAATGACCCTAATGCAAGGTTTCACGAGGCGGTTGAAAGGTCATGACGGCCATCCAGGCGTCGCCGGAAATTAGATCGCATGTCGATACCGTGATCGGCCATGAGGAGTCTTATGTCCCCTGATGCTTTTCGCGATCCGACAAACGATCAGAAGCTCGACGCAGAACAGCTGCGGGCCAAATATGACGGCCTTGCTAAGGACGGTGAATGGGGTGAACATCCCGATCACCCGATGGAGCAGTGGCGGACCGAGGTTCATCGCAAAACTACCCGCGTCGGCTACTGGGATTGGGTTGTGACAAAGCTCAAGCTTGCAGATGGCAAAAACCATAAGGACGCCGCTCTGGCGGACGCGGAGGAAGAGGAAATCGCGGAGCTGCAGGAGGACGACCCGGGAAATCAGGGTGCTTAGACTAATGTGACGGGCGACAAAAAGACTCGACCCCAGCAAGTACCAGTGGATAAGAAGCTCCGATAATTCTGGGTAGCTGGCACAACTGACAGTTTATGTCGCGGAGCGCGGCGCGTATCGTTGTAGGCCTTCAATGTGAGGTTTGTGAGATCACAGCTTCTAAAGGAGATCAGCAATGGATGCTCTGAGAGAACCCGAACGGGATCGTCGGAGTTTTCTGGGTTCGGCGCTCGCGGTGTGCGCAATCACTCCCGTCACATCGCTAAGCATGCAACTCGCGCCCGGAGTCGGATCGTTGACAAAGGACGAACGCGATCGAATGACGCCGGCCCAAATCATTGAGGAGTTGAAGCGGGGAAACGAGCGGTTTCGAGCGGGCAAGATGGCTCCACGGGATTATCTGGCGGAGAAACGAGCCAGCGCAAAGGGACAATATCCCGCTGCTGTGATTCTGGGCTGCGTGGATTCGCGCGTACCAGCCGAAATCATCTTCGATGCAGGTATCGGCGACACATTCAATGGGCGCGTTGCAGGCAATGTTGTGAACGATGATCAGCTAGGCAGCATGGAGTTTGCGTGCGCCGTCTCGGGAAGCAAGCTGGTCCTGGTCCTGGGTCACACGGCCTGCGGGGCGGTGAAGGGTGCAATTGACGATGTCGAGATGGGTAATCTTACCGGGCTGCTGGCCCGCATCAAGCCGGCGATAACGGCAACAAAGTTTGAGGGCGAAAAGTCGAGCAAGAACGCGGCATATGTTGACGCCGTGGCGCGGACCAATGTTGTGCTTGGAGTTAGCGCAATTCGCCGACGCAGCCCAATCCTCGAAGACTTGGAAAAGGCAGGAACCATCAAGATCACGGGGGCGATGTACGAGTTGGCCACAGGCAAGGTGGATTTCTTCGACTGACCGGCGAACCGATCATAGCTCGCTCAGGTGACCCCCGTGTCCACGACCATGAAGGACCTGGACCTGGACGTGAGACTTCTAGACAAGTCATTCAGCCCTCTTTAGGGGTAGGAGTGCACGATGAAGATATGGATTGCGTTCCCGCAACTTGTCTGTGCGATTTGTGCAGTCGTGTTGAGCGCACCAACTGCGCGCTCGCAGGAGGAGGGCCCCGCTAACACGGCTGAAGTCCACGTGGTCATCACAGACGCGGCGCTCAAGAGTGACAGTGAGCTTCCACCGCTGCAGAAGGAAGATGTGAGGGTAACGCAGGGCAAGACGCTGCTCAAGGTATCGCAGCTGATTCCGGCCAAGGGTGATAATAGTGCGCTCGAGCTGATGATTCTGATTGACGACACGCTCGACACCTCAGTGGGGAACAATCTCACGGACATCAAGGACTTCATCAGCGCACAGCCAAAGGGCACAGTAATCGGTGTCGCTTACATGTCCAACGCCGGTTTCAATATCGGCCAGAATTTCACACCCGATCGCGATCTTGCAGTGAAGGCGCTGCGGCTGCCGCGCGGCGGCTTTTCGACCATGGATAGCCCTTACCTGTCCCTGATCGCCCTTGTGAAGTCGTGGCCTCAACACAAGGTCCGCCGCGAGGTCCTGATGGTCTCGGACGGCATCGATCGGCTGCGCGGTGAACAGCCTCAAGCGAGCCGCCTAGGTCCCAGCTTTGGGCCGGTTTATCACAGCATGCCAACAATCAGCGTCGACGCGAATTCGGCGAGCGAGATCAGCCAGCGCTACAACGTGATTGTGTATCCCGTGTACTCCCCAGGTGTTGGCCGAGCGGCGCGGAGTTCCTGGGACCTGCAGGTTGGGCTTTCGGGACTGACCAAAATCGCCGATGAGACTGGCGGGGAAGTCTTTTCTTTGAGCACTTCACAAGCGGTCAGTTTCAAGCCCTACATGGAACGCATGCAGAAGCTGCTGGACAATCAGTATTACGTGGTCTTTCAGGCTATTCCAGGAAAGAAGGCAGGGTTCCAGCGTGTGAAATTTTCGACTGAACTTCCGAATTCGGAGTTGCTGGCGCCGGATAACGTGTGGGTCCCGGCTGCACCCAAATGAGTCCTCATTAGAATTCTTGCGAAACTACGAAAGGACAAAGGCATGAAATCTCTGAATCACCTGTTCCTGGCGACCTTCTTCATCTTGGCGGGAGTCGTGACGCCCCCTGCCCATGCGCAAGTGAAAACCCAAGAGGCTGAGAGCAAAGCCACGGCGCCTCCCCAGAGCGATTCGCAAGAGAATACGAAGGCTTACATTGACCTGCTGCGCAGGAATGTGCGGCAGGAGAAGGCCGAGATTATGGGATCTGTCATGCTGCTGAGCGCGCAGGATGCTGCCAAATTCTGGCCGATCTACAGCGAGTATGACGCGCGACTCGCGAAGCTGAACGACCAGCGAATTGAGGACATTAAAGAATATGCCGGTTCGTACGACCAGATGACGGATGCGAAAGCGGATGAGCTAATTCAGAAGGCGCTGGCTTATCAAAAGCAACGCGCGGAGTTGTTTGTGCAAACCTATGACAAAGTCAAAGAAGCTTTGGGGGCCGTGACAGCGGCGCGGTTCGCCATGATCGAACACCAGCTACTGTTGATCATTGACCTGCAGATCGATTCCTCACTGCCCGTCGTTGGACAGGGCTCGCAGCTTTAGAAAAGGAGACACACACATGGGCAAGGCATTCGTCTGGACAACTACTCTTCTCCTGGGCGTCGCGACTGTCCCGGGGATTTTTGGAGAGGGCTTCCGCTCAGGCTACAGCAACCAGGCCTCAGCTAACGCAGCAGCGCAAACCAAGAAGAGAATTACCGTGCCTGCGGGGACTCGAATCCTCATTCGAATGGTCGATTCGATCGATACGACTAAGCAAACGAAGGGATACCGCTTCACCGCTACCCTGGAAACCAATCTGCAAGCCGAGGACACAGTCGTTGCGCCACGAGGAACGACCTTGTATGGCCGTCTGGCGGAGGCTTCTTCTGCAGGGAAGATGTCCGGAAGTTCCGAGTTGACCTTAGAGCTGACCGACATCGTCATCAATGGCAATGCCATTCCGCTGCTGACCAGCACTTATGAGGTTAAGGGGAAGGGCGAAGGCGGGAATACGGCGAAGAAAGTGGTCGGCGGTGCTGGGTTGGGCGCGCTGATCGGCGGACTCGCTGGCGGAGGAAAGGGAGCCGCCATTGGCGCAGGCGCAGGCGCTGCCACGGGAACAGCGGTTGCCGCTTCCAAGAAAGGGCAACAACTACAAATTCCCAGCGAAACTTTGCTCGAATTCCGCCTTCAGCAACCCGTGTCGCTGCCCGTCACCGACTAGTCAGGTCTAAATCAGTTTTGCTTGTGCGACTAAAGCAGTTTCGGAATTGGTGTAGACCGAAGGCACACGGCAGAGTGGCGTTTTCATCAAGAAAACGCCACCTTTCGACGCCCCCAAAGAGTCTACGTGAATTCCGAAACTGCTCTAAAGGGGGTAACGAACCGCCGGGCTGAAATTCCGGGTCCCGGTCGATTCACGGGCAATCCGGACAGAGCCCGAAAGCCGAGGGTAATATCCGGCCTTGCCACCAACCTGAATGCCGCGAGACTCGGGAAGCCGAGCCAAATGACGATTTGCGAGAATGTATGCGGAACGTCTCCTGCCTCTGAAAGGCACACCGAGACCTTGCTGGACTGCCGCCCGGCGCTCTTCTCATCGCGGCCAGGAAGACTGGATCCCTTCCAGGAACTGGGCAGTCCGTAGGCTGCCCAGCGATCCATCGCCCCCCATGGCCACTTCTATAATTAATTTTGATTATGTATTGACCCGATGATCGCATGACCCGCGTATGAACGTCGTTGCTCCAGAGCAGCCTGTTCGTTGATCCCGGGCAATCAAGCCGCGGTCTCGACCCGCAAATCATTAGCATCAAATGTCGATACGCGAAGCCACAATTCAGCGGAAAAAATCTATTTCCAATCCATCAGGAGTTCCGGCTTTCGCAAAAGGAGTTTGCCCCTTCCTTTTGTCAGAATTCCCACCCGCTGCCACTCCCCTAAAGTGCGGCTGACGGTAAAAGGCGTTACATTCGCACCCGAAGCCAGGTCTTCATTTCCAACCTGAATTTCGACCCCATCCGGATGTACCTTGCCGATTCCGCAGGCCAGACTGACCACCAGGTTGGCAATGCGTCCCGCTGCGTCGTCGGAGGTGAGAGAAACCCCTCTTGAGATTGCCCACGCGATCTGCTCAGTCACAGCGATGGAGAGGGCGTTGTCCAACAAGATCGGAAAACGAGACACGAACTCCCGTATCGTCTTTCTATCCCATACAAGGACAGAACTGTCCGGCAATACCTCGGTGCTGGAAAGATACTGCCATGGAGTGGACAGTATCGTCGCACCGCCGAAGAGCTGGCCGGCCGTCAACCAGTACAGGATGGTCTTCTGACCCTCGCTCGTGATGACAAATTGCCTCCCCTGACCTCCCGTGAGAAGGAACAATCGGTCCGCAGGATCGTCCTGGTGGATGATCACGGAGGGCTCAGCGAAATACCGGGGTGTTGCCATCGACAAGATCGAATTGATTTCGGCCGTCGACAGCCCCGAGAGAAATCGGGGTTTGAGCCGATCGGGAAGACCGACGACTCGCTGGTCGGTTAACGATTTGTAGCCTAAACTCACCACTCCCTTTTATCAGGATATGGCGCCCCAAATTTGGAATTTGTGCTCCGCACCCGATTCAAATCCCCGCCCTCGCCACAAGGGACTCCTGAAGCAGCTTCCCCTTGCAGAGAATTAGCCTCACTTCCCGCACAATGATCTGGGAGGCCTTGAAAGGCACGGCTCTTTAGGCGTGCCGCAGGAGACCAATAAGCTGGGGCCTTTGTTCCCGGGACACGACTTCACAGGGAAACCCCGCAAACAGATTGTCTTCGCAGGGAAAGAGCTGATTCCATAGCGAATGGGAGCTAGGGGCTAGTCAGCTAGTAGCTGCTTTTGGCCCGTAACTCCTTTGCTGAGAGGAATCTGCGGCTAAGTCCAATGCTGAGAGGAATTTGGCGCCATATCCCTATCATAAGTCGTTTTAAATAAGGAATTTACTCACAGAGATGGGGGAGGGGGGGTAGATAGGTGGGGGTGGTACAGACCGGGGACATAGCTGACATTTTGAATGGGGTGATTGCTGATACTGCTACGAGGGGTGAGGGGACTCAATGGGTCATCGCTGATCAGAGATCACTGATCGCTGACCCCTGACCGCTGCCTCTAACTCCTTTGCTGAGAGGAATCTGCGGATAAGTCCTTTATTGAGAGGAATTTGGCGCGACACCCTCTCCGTAACTCAATGAAAACAAGGAACTTCTTTACAGAGACAGGGGAGGGGTATATCCACCTGATCGATCAGGGAGACCCTTCAGGGGAACTCGCAAACAGATTGTCTTCGCAGGGCCACAGCACAGCTGGTAGCTGGGGAGCTAGTAGCTAGCAGCTGGGAGCTGCTTGCTGGAGGCTGGAAGCTGGAGGCAATAAGCTGTCTTTCAGTCGGCTGCAGAGGCAGCGGCCAGGCGCCGGCGCGCCCATGGCGCGGCAGTCAAATGATAGAGGATGGGACCGAGCAAACCGACGGCAACCGCGAACAGCAATGCCGAAGCCGAGCCCATGATCTTCTCGCCGCGCGAGGCCCAGATGGCATAGCCGATGAGCGCCGCCGGCCCGATGCTCATGGAACATGCGAAGGCCAGATTCCCTGCTCTGAAAGGTCTCTCGAGCTCAGGCTCGCGCACGCGAAGCACAATAAGAGCGACAAACTCCAGCAGCAGGCTTGACCCGTAAAGGATCAGGTCGATGGAGATCAGCCTCTCGAACGGGAGCTTGAGCGCCAGCGCCCAGGCAAGCCCGCAAAGTAGTACGCTGACCCACGGAACATTGCGGTCGTTGCGGCGGGCAACGATGCGAGGCAGCATTCCATCTTCAGCCATAGCCATGGGAAGGCGCGTGTAACTCATGACCAGCGCGTTGAACATTCCGATTCCGCTGATGGCGCCCCCGGCAACAACAGCCAGGCCCAGCCAGCGGCCGCCGACAGAACTCGCTGCATTGACCCAGTCACCGGTCGAGAAGTCTCCGGCAGAGAAACCCGCATATGCCATGGCCGCAATGGGGAGAATGTAGGTGACCGCAACAAGGGCTGCGGCCCCCAACATTGCACGCGGGTAGTTGCGTTGCGGATTTTCGACCTCCTGGGCAACCGTGGAGGCATTGTCCCAGCCCATGTAGTTCCACATTGCCACAAGAACAGCCGTCGAGAGAGCAGTCTCTGAGACGGGGTGGCTCCATTGAATCGCCGGATGGAACGAGACTCCGTGCCACGCCGCCAGCGCCATGAAAACCGCGAAAGGAGCGAGAAGGAGAACGAACATCCCGAGCGAGCCGTCGCCCACGGATGGTGCGCCGCGGAGGTTCCAGATTGAGCAGGCAACCACCACCGCGATGGACCACGCATAGCCATGCCAGCCGGCTGTGAAGCCCGGATCGAGCTTGCCGAGATAGAGAACGAAAATGGCGGGATAAATGGCCATGTCGAAGATGCTCGCGGAAAGAGAGAGCCAGCCCTCCTGGTATCCCCAGAACGGACCCAGCGCGCGGCGGACCCAGACGTAGAAGCCGCCCTCGTCTGGCAATGCGCTCGCAAGCTCGCCGATCATTAACGCAGTCGGCAGCGACCAGAGGAATGGCAGCACAAGCAGAATCACGATCGCGCGCGCAAACCCCGCGCCGCCGAGAATGTCTTCAATGCCGTACGGACCGCCCGAAACCATGAAATAGGTAGCGGCGATGAGCGGCAGGAAACGCATCTTTCGCCGAACGGGCTTAAAGGCAAACTGCATGACTGTGAATGTAACAATTTCAGGCATGCGAGACCAAGAAAGTTCGGAGGATTGCAGTGGCGACGCTCTGGACTCAACGTGCGGCTCATGGCAGCAGCGTCACGACCGGCTCGCAAAGAAGAAAATAGGCAGTCGGAGACGGCTGGAAGTTCTGATGCCCCTCGCAGTGACAAGCCGAAATTCATCTCACCGATTCTTGCGGCTGCTATGGTCGACTCTGAAATCCAGAGCAACTCAACGGGACGGCGCGTGAAGGACTGACGGCGTCCGTTGAACAACAGGAAATCCGCTAATGAATTCTCACAGGAGTTATGTCGATATCGGCTTTCGATTACAGTGCGGCCGACTGAGCGTGAGGGAGGAATTGATGACGTCCTCAGAACAACCCTTGCATCCCGCTCACGGATTCTAATTGGAGCGACTTCCGATTTTCAAAGCCAGGCTAGTGTCCTGTCTCTAAAGTTCGCACCATAAATACTGGTGTCATCCTGAGCGTCGTAAGCCGCGTTCTTTGCGGCTTGCGAAGTCGAAGGATCTGCGGTTGCTTTTCGGAAATTATGCCAGGAACTTCAGACTCAGGACACTAGCCATCCTGAAAGTACGTGAAGGTTGATCGATCGCTGAATAACTCTCGGGATTTCAGACCTTGATTCCTCAATGCTCTGTCGGGGGAATCAGAATCAGCATTAAAGCGCAGTTCAGGCCCGGGAACCTCAAGGAACATGATTGATCTTCCACGAGCTCTCGTGCGGCGCCCGCTTGGCGGAAGCTGTTGATGTAGGTCCTTAGCTCGTTGTGGCACTCACTGAAAGTCGCTGAGACAACCGCCGGTCGCTTGGAAGAGTAGCCCAATCCGCCGTCAACGAGGCAGTTCCGGTATAATCCGATTCAGCACGGAGAGATGGCCGAGAGGCTGAAGGCGGCGGTTTGCTAAACCGTTATAGGGTCAAAAGCTCTATCGGGGGTTCGAATCCCCCTCTCTCCGCCATCGAGTCAAGTGTTCTATAATCAACGATTTACGCTCATACAACAGGCCCGATTTCCGGCCTATTTCCGCACAAAACTTCCGCTAGAGAATTTCTCTCCGAGGGAATGACCTCGGCATCGGTGGCCCTTTTCTCTGATGCCCCAGAGACCTGGTGCGTTTTGCCGTTCCACTGCCGCAGAAGGCGCGTGCCGGGCTTGATGCGTTTTGGCTCCCGGATTGGCTCGACTTTTGCGTTCGGATCCTGCCGATACCGGCCAGCGATCTTTTCGAGCTGCCGGCGAATCTCGGGCCTCAGGCCGCCATAGGCTTGCTCTTGCAGCTTGTAGGCCAGGATCGGAACAAAGAGCTGCTTCCGAACATGCGAGGGCGGAGCTTCTTTCAGTCTCTGCCGCCACTTGGCACGAAGTTGGGCAATATTCATCTCAGGGAGCGCGGCAATCTCGCGCTCTAACGCTTCGGACACCTGCGAACCTCCTCTCCGGTGTCCACATTTCCGCTCTACCTGGGCAAGGAGTCAAGCTGTCTCTTCCCGCGAATTGACTCGGCATTTTGCGAGATTCAGAGCTAGCATGCACGCAAAATCAGGAGGTAAAAGCAAACGGGCGCTACCGATTCTCTCGGTAACGCCGGTTTGCTGGCGCGCTATAGGTCACTCCTCGCTTCCTGACCCCTCCCCGCCAGGTTTGTTCTTCTCGGCACTGCGAAAGCGAATGTTGAGAATATTTGGAGCCGAGCTAGGAGCTGTGTCCCCAAAGACTCGAGTCCAATGAATCAGCTCGCGAATAGCCTTCGGATCCCCTTGAGCGGCCCTGTTCACCAGTTGGGTGATGCCGGCCTCGAGCTTCGAGATCCAGCGCGGCCCTCTGCGGTCCATTGACCTTGACCTTTTTCGTGCGTGATCTTTCGGAACATCGTCGCAAGGTTCTTTGAGCCTTTCGGTCTGCCCTTCGGGTTGCCTGAAACGCCTTGTTTGAACCGTGTTTGCTTGGGCGGTTTTCGATACCCAATCTCGAAGTCAACCTCGTCATGCATTTGCCCCCTCCATCTCCGCGAACCTTTTGCCGCTCTGTGCGTGAATTGCATCTCCCCCAGTCTCCCGCTGCCAACGTCGAATCGCCGTATCCACGTACAGCGGATCGATCTCAACTCCGTAGCAGATGCGGCCAGTCCTCTTTGCGGCCATCAAAGTCGACCCCGACCCCAGGAACGAGTCGAGGACCAGATTGCCCGGCGCAGAACAGTCGAGGAGCGCGTCCGCGATCAGTGCGACGGGCTTGACGGTTGGATGAAGCGAGAGCAGATTGCCCTCGTCGCCCTGACGCGACAGCGTGTTCACGCCGGGATAATTCCAGACGTTGGTCCTGTTTCGACCGAAGCGGCCAAGCTGGACATTATTGCGGTGCGAAGACTTGCCGTTGCGGAAGACGAAGATCAATTCGTGCTGCGAACGGTAAAGAGACCCCATGCCTCCCTTGGACTTTCGCCCAGACGCAGAGATTGAGTAGGCTGTCGTAGCTTTGCTTTCCGGCTGCGAGCAGCTCACCAACATGTCTCCAGTCCATACAGACGAAAGTGCACCGAGCCGACTTTGGTGTGTCCGGCCAAGAGCCCGAGGCTGGTCGCGAGAAAGCGAACGAACTCCTCTTCGCTCATTTCCCCTGAGGCCATTTGGAACTCTCGGTGATGAATCGCCCCGTTGCCGCTCACGTGACCATCGATGGCGACGTTATAAGGCGGGTCGACAAACACCACCTCGGCCTTGCGGCCATTCATCACCTTCGTGAACGAGTCCTGCTGAAGAGAGTTGCCGCAGAAGACTCGTGCGTATCGAGCAACCATAGATCTCCAGGTTGGGTGATTGCAGGACCTTGCGGGACGGGTTCGAGAACCTCCTCCTCGGCAACGCCTTGGATGAGGCTCCCTGAATGATGAGATCGATCTCCGGAACATCGAAGCCCGTCACGATCACATCGAACCCGAGATCGACCGTGAGAAGGTACTGTAGCTCGATTGCCAGGATCGATTCGTCCCATCCGGCCATCTCGGCCAGTTTGTTGTCAGCCAGGATGTAGGCCCTGACCTGATCCTCGGTCAGATATTCGAGGCAGATCGTCGGCACGCGAAACATGCCCAACAGCTGTGCAGCGCGCAGCCTGGCGATGCCCCGCGATGATGGTGTTTTGCTTATTAACGAGAATTGGTGATACGAACCCAAATGCCTTGATGCTGTCGGCGATCTGGCGAATCTGCTGTTTGGGGTGCGTGCGAACGTTTCGGGGGAAAGCCGCAAGGTTTGTGATGGCCTGATTGACGACCAATAGATTGAGCAATTCGTGCGATGGAGTGAGAGTGCCGTTTGGCGGTTGCATTATGAGACTCCTTTTGAACCCAATAGACATGAAGTCTCGTTTCGAATGGTGTATTATCGAATCAATAATCGTTAACTTCGTACTATCATGAATCGGATCAAGCTTCTTAAGCGCCTCGACCAGACCGACACCCGGGTTTCAATTCTGAATCCTGGGTATTCGAAGCTTCAGTTGCAATCGGCGTTGACTGCACTGAACCGTGAGACTGAGAGCAGGCCCATGGCACTCGATCATTCACGCTGGGAGTGGCAAGAGGTGGACGTCACTGAGCGACAAAAAGAGCTTCGACGTTTGGTCGCGATGTGGGAGAGAACAAATCGAAATCTAGACAAGCTGTTTAGGAAGAACCCCGATCTGCAGCTAGAGCTGTACTTCCGGGAAGACAATCATCATTCCCTCCAGAGATGGGGTAGCTCAGCTCGCGTGGTTGCCAGACCTCCGCGGCTGGCATTCGACTCCTCAGAAGACGGAGGCTCTGAAGCTCTTTATCGGGCTTCTCGTCAATCCGCTTTCGCCATCTCTCGGCGGGCCCTGCGCGCGGTGTGGGAACTACTTTGCGAAGACCGACCCTCGACAAAAGACCTACTGTGGGCGCAAATGTGGGTCGGCCAGGACAGCTGTTGACAGAACAAAAACACGTCGGTCGCAGGAATACGAAAAGAAGCTCGCCTGCGTGAAGATTGCGATCGAAGCATGGAAGGAATCTCCTAAGGGGGACTGGAAGAGGACCGTAGCCAGACAGACGAACATCGACCAAAGATTCATTACCCAAGCCGTTACACGGGATAAGCTTATTCCGCCGTTTGGCGGATAGCGATAGGCATCTGCACTGCCATTTCGGCTGAGACTGAGATCCTCAATACCAAATGCATGCACGAAGTCCGAGGGAGTCTTCCTGCTCCGCTGAGACTCTTTGGCCTTCGCCCCTTGCAATCCGTAACGCGCTCCATGCAGCAACGGCTGCATCCAGGAGATCATCCTTCCCGACGCCGGAAGGGCGATCCTCAAGAAAGCTGTCAATTTGATCAAACTCAGGTCGCAACAGTGTGAGGCGCTCGCTGCACCCCGCGGTTGATTTTTTGCGATGCTCCATCGGACGCTGGCCAGCCATCGCCCAAAAGGAGACTTCTGGGTGGACCTCGTACACCCAATTCTGACACTCTGCGCGAATCGCGTCGTCGACCTGCTTGATTTTCGGCGCAATGCCCCAAGCCTGTTGACTCATCTTCTTGTTCGTGACACGACTATTCACATTGCAGGCTTCTGAATAACATTTGGCTATCAATGCTTCGCGACATGGCGGGGAAAAGACGCTGTTTCTGCGGGGCCATCCAAGCAATTGTCGCGCCGCAGAGTCGCAGGCTCTTGGTCCGTTAAGCAGACCAATCGGAATATCGATCCCCACGCAGGCAATTTCCGACGGGCGGTGTCGGAGGATATCAGGAAGATCGATCAGTTCGACAAAAGTCGCCCGAGAGGCAATACCGACTTTGAATGCAATCCAACCTGCCCTGCAGCCGTCCACGCCTGCGACTGTCAATCCCAGATTGAGCTTTTCACTCGCGTCTTCATTCATACAACTTTTTGATACCTCGTTACCTTGCTGAATCTTATGCAAGAGCAAGAGTCAAGCAAGCACAAGATTCTCCGGTAATCGGCACCGAAGTTCATTAACATGATTATCAGAACGGGTCGTGCTCTATGAGCCCGGAGATAGCTTTGACCGCAACAGCCGTTGTGAGTGTGGTCGGCATACTGATCTGTTGGCCTCAGGCCATAACGCACGTGCTGAGGGTTCTGTTTCCGAACGTGATCTGGAATATTCGCACGTCGGACAGAGTGGTTGCGATAACCTTTGACGACGGCCCTGACCCAACGTTCACGCCCGAAATACTTGCGACGCTACGAGGACATAACATCAGGGCAACTTTCTTCCTGGTCGGAGAAAGGGTACGCCAGTTCCCCGCGCTCATGGAACAGATACGCGATGAGGGACACTGTGTTGGGAACCACAGTGACTCATGGCGTCGAACGATCCAACTCGACAATGATGAGTTTGAGCGTGACTTGCTTCGAGCCGAACAATCAATTGGCTCGTGCGACCCGCCCAAGCTCTTTCGCCCGGCGGGGGGCTTGATCAGAGTCTCCCAGATTCGCCTACTGCGAAAGCATAAGTATTCTGTTGTCCTCGGTTCGGCTTACGCGTTTGACCCATACCAACCTTCCAAAAGGCTCATTGAGTGGGCGATCTCGAGAGGTCTCAAGGCGGGTGCCATCATCGTGCTTCATGACTCGGGAGGAGACAGGTCGAACACTGTGGAGGCACTGTCCGCAATTATTGAGAATGCTCAAAAGGCCGGCCTCCGGTTCGTAAAACTTTCCGAGTACATACAAGCGCGATAGCAGGACCATTTTTGGGCAGTGGGCTTTAAGAGCCCGTTTTCACTGCGCTGCTTGCGAGACCGGGAACCGGAAGATCTTGACACTGATGGGCGCAGCGGAGAGCGAGCGCGGAGCGTCGCCCAAAGCTATCTCTTTGATGCAGACCTGCGGCGGCTGACCGACGTGGTTGGCGGCGTCCAGACTGTTTCCCGTCATCTGCCACATGGTCGATGGTCCTGCCAGTCTCGTGCCGTTCTGAACCAGAGCTCAACAATCGCGCCACTTACACTCTAGTGTAGCGTCTCACGCAGATCGTCTTTTATTGAGGGTGGTCTGAGCGCGGGTGACCTTTTCGAGGATGTCGTTTGCCTTTGCGGTCCAGATGAAGGGCTTTGGGTTCTTGTTGTGGTGGTCGATGTAGTTGCCGATGGCATTGATCAGTTGCTCCAGGTCCTGAAAGACTCCTCGCCGAAGCTGGTTTGTGGTCAGATCGCGGAAGAACCTTTCGATCATGTTGAGCCATGAAGCCGACGTAGGTGTGAAGCGAACATGGAATCGCGCGTGTTTCAGCAGCCAGCGCTGAACGCGGGGATGTTTGTGTGTCGCGTAGTTGTCGCAGATCAGATAGATTTCTTTCCCCGCCGGAACGGTCTGATCGATCATGCGCAGGAAGCGGAGCCATTCCTGATGGCGATGCCGTTGCTGGCATAGTCCGTAGACCTCTCCGGTTGCCGTATCGAGAGCGGCGAACAGCGTGGTCGTGCCGTTGCGCTTGTAATCGTGGGTCATGGTGGCGCCGCGGCCTTTCTTCATCGGCAGGCCGGGCTGTGTCCGGTCCAGCGCCTGGATCTGGCTCTTCTCGTCCACGCTTAACACCAGCGCATGCTCGGGCGGATTCAGATACAGTCCGACGATGGCCTCCAGCTTCTCGGCGAACTGAGGATCGTTGCTGACCTTGAAGCTCTCCACACGATGCGGCTTCAAGCCGCTGGCGCGCCAGATGCGCGACACCGAGGCCTTGGAGATGCCCATCTCCCGCGCCATCTTGCGCGTAGACCACTGCGTGGCGTTTGAGGGACTGCTCTGGGTGGTCTTGTCGATCAACGACGCACGGCAGATCGTCGGAGTGCGGCCGGGCCGAGGCGCATCCTGCAAAAGGCCTTCGATGCCAAGCTCGATAAAGCGGCCCCGCCATAGCGCCGCCATGCGCGGAGCGACCTTCAGCGCCACTGCAATCTGCTTGTTCTGCATCCCTTCGGCAGCCAACAGAACGATGCGGCTGCGCAACACCACACGCGCCTGCGTGCAACGCCCACGTGACTGCTGCTCCAGCCTGCGACGGACTTCTTCACTCAGAACAACGGGCGGCGCGACACGCATAGCGAGGTCTCCTCATCATAAGATGAGCCTCGAAACATAACCGATTCTAATAATGAGACGCTACACTAGGGCCTACCATTCGGTTCGACAATCTGGAGGTAATCTATGTAGCCCAGCAGTGCGCCCCAATGATAGAACCGATCGCTGTTCGCGACATCGTCACCCGTTCCGAGGATTGCGTTGTAATTCTCATGCACGTGCCCTTTGTCATTCCATTCCTTCAGGAATAGCTCATACGATCTTTGCGCCAACTCAGATCGCGCCGTTGGGTCGTCATAGTTGCGCAAGCCCAGGTACACAAGGTAGTTCATAGGACCCCAGATACGCCCGCGCCAATAATTTTGGTCAGCGAACGCGGGGTCATTACGGGCGATGGATGGAAGGACCCAATCGCCCCAGAACTCCTGCGGGTTCCGCATGTGCTGCTGGATCATCGTTCGTGCCTGAGCTGCGGTGGCCGTACGCGAAAGCATAGGGTAAAAGTTTGTGGGAGAGAGTCGACTGCTAAACTGGCCCGTGTGAAGGTCCTTGTTCAGGAAGATACCTGCGCTTGGGCTCCAAAGCGTTTCGAGTTTACGTCCGTATTGGTCACTGCGGGCACGCAATTCATTGGCATCGTCCTTACGTTGCAGAGTATCTGCGATGGTAGCCAACGCGTCGCAGTCGGCGATGTACAGGCTCATCAGGCCAACATCGGCGAACTCCAGGAGGTGTGTCTTGGGGTTGTAAGTCGTGCCGTCGTACATCGGACTGTTGTCCAACCCTGATTCGAGAATTGCGCCGAGGCTTGTACCAGGTGATGGATCGTCGCGATTGACCGGGGGGTTTTGTCCATCGCTTCCCCAAACAAGGTAGCCGTTCAGATCGCGATGCTGGGCCCACCACCGGTTCCACTTCAATAGGGCCGGGAAGGTCTCTTCCAAAAACCAGCGGTCCCTGAACTTCTGATACAGTCCAAGGACAGTGATGGCGCCGACTGGAGGTTCGGACCTGTCAAAGCTTTTCCAGTTTCCTGCGCGCGCATAGTTCGGAACAAATCCTTCCTCCGTCGATTCTCGAAGAGTCTCAATGGCATCCGCATACGCGAGATCGCGGTCACCGATAGACGCCAAGGTGGCTGCGAAGAAAGTATCCCAATCGAAGATCACGTACCCGCCCCAGTCCACGCTCCAGACGCGGCTTACGGGCGAGACGACTCTCTGCTTTTCGGGCTCGTAGATGGTGTCCCAGCCGAGCGTAGTCTCAATTGCGTCTTTAATCGGTTGGGTGCCTTCCGGACCTTCTAGCGATCGCTTGTACGCGGCGAGCTGGCGATCGAGGATTGCTTGAACTTGCTCCACCGTACGTCTATTTTTGGTGCTAATTCCAACGGGTGCAGTCAGATCTGCCGCAAAGTACGGGCCCTCGACACGGACCGCGGAGCGCTGGATTGTGTGCTGGCTCCGATCGGACTCGCAAGTGCAATATACCGCGGTGCTGCCGGTCGAATCATTCGCTTCAATGACACCCTGCCGCCTTGCAACCCTTCCGGTCATGTTCCAGAGATAATTAACGGAGAACACTGCGGTGGGTGGCAACGCTCCATCGGACTGAGATGCTAGAGGTGTGACGAGAATCACGACGTCCTGGTCATCGTGAGCGCTCTGTACGCGCCAGCTATGGCCCTTCCACGTCGCGAGCAGGTCGGTGTAGCTGCCGTCCCAGGCATGCGACTTTGGAAAGACCTGTTCCGCACCTGAAGACAGTCGGCCGATGAGGGTGCTTTCGAGATATGCCTCCGAATGTTCTGTGGTGTTGTGCTTCATCCCAAGGTGAATCGCGAGTCCCTTGGGTAGAAGCACCAGGGTCGTTACGCTGTTGACATCCCACGTGTTCCAGCCTTGCGCGAGACGTCGCTGCACTGCGCTGTACTCTGCTGATCGGGGTGCGTTGCCAGAATCTGAAAGTGCACTGCTGGAATATGTGTGAGCTGATCCAGGGTTTGCTACGGGACTCTGCGCCGTGAGAGGCAAAGAACAGGCCGCATAACAAAGGAGAACTCCGGACCTTCGCATTCCCCGGAGCATCTTGCATGCAATACCCATTTGACAGTCCTCCATGTTCAACGCCCATGCACACGTGCGTACCAACGACTTGAATATAACCGTTGGATCCTTTAACGCGTTCCCGGTAAAGGCATCGAAGTTTTCAGCGATTCCATATTTCTGTGCCATGAGGCAGAATCTCCTTCTCATCGCGCTTCAGATTTCCATTTGGTGCGACAACGCTTGCCAATTCACATAGACGGCAAGCTCTGCGTCACGACCGCTATGCAACAACAAACAAGCGCAGAAAGCGTGAATGTGGTGAGAAACCCGCTCCCGCAATACTTGCCGTCAAAAAATGGGAGGAACGCCAAGACGGGTGACTGGAAGAAGTGGGTCGCCGGTGAGATCGGCCTGGACCAGGGGTTTATGACCCAGGCTGGCACCTGACGCAAACTCGTACCTCCGCCTGGTGAATCCTGAGACTGAACTAAATCCACTTACCAGGAATATGAGGCGAGGACTTGGGGCGGACCGGCTGTTGAATCAGTGACGCTGGTTTGCAGTACAAGCTCCATGTTCTTCTTTTGCCAGTCTGGCGGAAAACCTCGCAGCCCTCTCTCCAGGAACTCCGGATTGGACACAAATTCTCCTGCTGATTGCGTCCCGCTTCCGGTGAGTCCCGCAGCTATGATCGTGAATTGGCCAGTCTTGGAGTCGAGCAAACGAGCGACGATCGCATAATCATCTCCGAATTGCTGTGACTGACGGAGATTGGAGTGCCAGACTCGGCCACCGCCGACTTGTTCTCGAATCATGTATTCCCCATTTACCTCAACAAATGCGAAGTGCAAGCCGGGGGTTATCTGCATGGTCCATTTGTTGTTGAATGCACCCATAATGACGGCTGGCGAGTTTCGCAGATCCTCGAAAGAGTAGTTGGTGCCGATGCGAACTTGGCTGGGTTTGCCGAGCTTTCCGAGCAACGCAGACACCCTGACCGCAGCATAGGCGTCGCCAACCGCGACGCCATAATCCGGGTAAGGCATAAGCTCACTCCACGCAAGCTTCTCGTTTCCATCCAGAGGAAGGATCTGGTTTGACCTTTCGACTTCGGTTTGGAACCTGTCAGGATGCGAGCGCGAGTATCGTTTATAGAGTTCGAGAGTTGGCCTGTAGACGATGGGTTTGGCGAGGCAGATCAAAACGGGCTGCTGTGTTGCGAAGACGGGCGCCCAGAACTGCTCCACTCGAGATTGCTGCTCGACCTTCTGCCGCGAATTTACGAAGAAAAGCCCCGCGCCGACTGCGAATATCAGGCAGAGTGCAACGATTAACGAAAGACGAAGGTTGGATCTGAATTTAGGTGTTTGGGACGAAGGGCGATTGACTGGTTCGGCAGAGAAGTTGACGGCATCTGGCAGCCAGTGAAATTGAGGACAATATGAACCGACCGGGAGTTCGATACGAACGGCTGAGCGTACAGTTGCGGTTTGATAATGCTGCTCAAGCCTTCGTCTAACCTCTCCAGCCTGGACTCGCACCACAGGGTCATCGCCAGTTGCGTAACCGGGTGACCGCTGAAAGAGTTCGGTACCGATCGTTCGCTCCTTCAGTTGTTCGGCGTGTCCGTCGAGTTTGTGGCGAACGATGTGCTCGAGGAACTGCCTGCTGCGAACTGCGTTTTTGAAGAAGCGGCTGTTCAGAATCCTGTCGAGTTCCTCAAGCACGATCCTTGCCTGATTAGCGTCTTCTTGGCCAGAATTGGGGGAATTGGGCGTGTGGCTCGGATGCTGAACGGCAAAGCTCATGGGTGGCTCTTCGCGCGCTCCACAGAGGGGTGGCCAGCGTCAGGTCACTCCCCGTTGGCCAGTTGACTTAATGAATGCGAACTGCGTTGGCTATTCAAACCGCACAGGGTCGGTCCTTGGGCGGCATGGCCCGTCGTCAAGCGAATCGTGATTCGACGGTCGGTGAAACGTTTACGTGACACACCAACCTAAGCAAGGATGAAGTAGACACGCGATGCTGTCAAGACAAGAGTCGGCTCCAGAAAATATGAGAGGGATCGGTAATGGACGATCTTAGAACGTTGGCTCGTCAGCGCCACTTCCCAGCAGGCATTCGGACAAAGCATCCGTGAATCCCCATGGGGAAAGGAGTGGAAAGGCGGAACAATTCCCATTTCGAGGTGAGCTCTGCTCTAGCTTACATTTTGCGGAGCAGAAGCGTAGGCGTCTATCAATTAGTAACCCGTTGATGTTTAGGGCCTTAAAAGAACCTCTTACAGTATGCCACTGTGTCTTACTTGTCTTCCGGCGATCGTGGAGCCTAGGCTTCCCGCGTAAGAAGGCACAAACCAACGAAGCCGACGAGCGCATGCATATCGTGGAGTCGGTCGCGCAACCAAGAGATAGATGGCCACGGATTTGAAGTGTGGCGAATTGCAGTGGCAGGTACGCGTCACATAGCCAGAAAACGTTTGCCAAAGGAGACCAAAATGGCAAGTGCGAGGAGTCTGAGGAGGTTCTTCACGTTAGCTGTGTTTCTACTGGTTCTGCGAGGAATCCCCGGGTTCGCCCAGTTCTCAAGCGGAATCGAGGGAACGGTCCACGATTCCACCGGAGCCATTGTTGCGGGTGCGCAAGTCACCGTCAGAGATACCCGTCTTGGGGTGGAGAAGGTGACCAGGACTAATGATGCTGGCTACTTTCGAATCGACAGCATTGCCGCCTCGACATATTCCATCGAGATTCAGACGAGTGGGTTCAAGACCTGGACACAAGCGGGACTAACTCTGCAGGTGGGAGAGATTCGAACCCTCGCCCCCGCTCTTCAGGTCGGGGCCGTAACAGCGAATGTTGAAATTTCAGCCTCGACGGCTTCTGTGGACCTGGTCACCCCGACCACTGGGGCAGTAATCGCGGATACCACGCTCACGCAGACTCCGCTGACCGGCCAGAACGTCTATGGCCTCACCGCCCTGACACCCGGAATGACGGGAAGCGCGGTCAATTCCGGAGACAACTATACGAATGAATACGCGATCAACATCAACGCAGCTGGCCTGCGCCAGGAACAGAACGGCTACATGATTGATGGCGCGTACACCAATACTCCATCCCGTGGTGGTAGCACCTCGATCTCGCCGAACCCCGAGATTGTTCAGTCCATGAGCATCAAAACGAACAATTTCGATGCCCAAAAGGGAAGAAATGCCGGCGCGACGGTTGAGGTCTTCACCAATTCCGGGTCGAACAACCTGCATGGCACGTTTGATTACTACTACACGAGTGATCCATTGACCGCGCGCACGGAATTCCAATCGACGCTCGCACCGTTCAGCCGCAATGAATACAGCGGTACCCTTGGGGGCCCTGCACTCAAAAACAGGCTCTTCTGGTTCGGGGCGATCGATGTGCTTCGATCCAGTTCTTCCAGTTCTTACCAGATCACGGCCGAGACGCAGGATTTTGACAATTGGGTAGAGACGAATCTTCCCAACACTGTCGCTGCTGGGATCCTCAAGGTAGCGCCGCCACAATCCTTCCCGACGTCGAACTTCCAGACCGTTGCGCAGCTGGAGGCCAAGACTCCCGGGTACTATGCCCCTCCAGCCGGTATTCCTGCGAATCTGAATGCTGTCGGCACCTCGAATGTCAGCTTCACGACTCCCAATAACGGATACCAGTGGAGCGTCCGAGTCGACTCCTACCTTGGCAAGAGCGATCGCGTCTATTTCGATGCGATTCGAACCGACCGTACCTCGCAGGGTTTGTACGCTCGGCCCTACATGAACATCCCGTACTACGATATCGCGGATTTCGCCAACGCTGACTGGACGCACACCTTCTCTCCGCGCCTTCTGAATGACATGAGCATCAACATGATTCGTCCGCAAGGCGCAAACGGATCGACCCACTCAGAGTACATTCCCTACATCAACGTTATCGGGCTGCAGGGTTTCGGCCAGTGGGGAGCTGGGAACTTCATCCAGACGACAGTTGGCTGGCGCGATGTGTTGACCGCGACTGTGAAGACCCACACCCTGAAATTTGGCTACGACGGTTACAACATTCGTGAGAACGATCAGCAAAACAGTGCGTTCACTCGTCCCACCTTCAACTTTGACAATCTTCTGGACTTCGTTCAGGACAAGTCAACCTCAGAGAATGCTACCCACGTGGATCTTACGACCCACGGGCAGGCACCTTACCAGCGGCGCTACCGCGAACTCTACACGGGGCTCTTTATCCAGGATGACTGGAAAGTTATGCCGAGGTTAACGGTCAATGCTGGCCTTCGCTACGACTCAATGGGCCATCTGTTCGCGATCATCAGCCCTAAGCTGACCCTTCTGGATCTTGCGACGGGCACGCGCCAGCAGCAGATCGCAGGCGCGGTCACTGTGGCAGCTCCCAATGGCCGCCAAAACACACTGGACCACATCGTGTTTGGTCTGACTCCGCGCCTCGGATTTGCCTGGGATGTTCGCGGAAACGGAATGACCGCGTTGCGTGGAGGATTTGGCTTGTTCGCGGATCAACCTCCATACCTGCACATCACAGACGCAACCTCGGGCAACCTGCCGTACTTCTACTCGCCCACCCCCAACGTTCGTCAAGGCAGCCCGACGCCTCTATTCCAGGTTTGCTCTCCTCCAACGGGTTACACCCAGGTTTGTCCGATTGTCGACACATCGAATGTGACGTTTGACTCGCGCGGCGGCATCATCGTGAACGGCGTACCTCAACGGTCCGGCCTCGGAGGGTTCGATCCGCAGTACAAGATGACACAGGCGGAGGCTTGGACCCTGAGTCTTCAGCAACAGTTCAAGGGGAACATGATCGCCGAGGTCAACTACTCTGGCACCGCGGCGCATCACCTTCCGATCTATCAGAATGCCAACCGGTTTGCAGGCGATCTGATCATCAACAAAGGTCGCCCGCAGTACCTGAATCCAAGCTTTGGAGCGATCGAATACGGTACGTCCAACGGAAATTCCTTCGGCCAGTACTTTTCTGGAATGCTGACCCATCGCATGACACATGGATTGGCAATGCGCGGAATTTACACGGTTGGAAAGGCTCAGGACGTCTACAGTACCGCGCAATCGTTGGATTCCGGCTCGGTCACAACCGTCACGAACATGATTCAACCGGACGATTTCAACGCGCAGTACGGCCGGTCCGACTATGACATCCGCCAGCAGTTCTCTGCCGACGGCACTTGGATCGTTCCGAGTAATTACTCCTCCGCCCTCGCGAAGAACATACTGGGTGGGTGGCAGTTCAGTGGAGTCTGGGTCCTGCAGACGGGATTGCCCTTCACGGTGTACACCAGTGCGCCATTCAAGCCGGTCTTTGACGCCAGTGGCAATGTGGTTGGCAATACGGGCGGTGACTACAACGCCGATGGATCCAACTACGACGTTCCCAATACTCCGTCCTTCGGCAACCATCTCTCGGGAAAGAAGAAGAAGGACTTTCTGAACGGGCTCTTTGCTGCCTCTGACTTCCCCACGCCAACTCTGGGGAAGGAAGGCGACTTGGGTCGAAATACGTATGACCAGCCTGGCTACAACAACCTCAACTTCACGTTTGCGAAGTTCTTCGACATTCCGTTCTTCTTCAGCGAGAAGATGAGAATCGAGGCCAGGGGCGAAGTCTTCAACCTTTGGAATCGCGCCAACCTATGGACCGTATCGTCGGATATGACGAGCGGTCTATTCGGACACGCAACCAACCAGTTACCGGCACGCAGCCTCCAGTTCCACGTGCGCGCGAGCTTCTAGACAGATCGGGGCAGGCGGTGCAAACCGCCTGACCCGAGTTCATCAAGTGTCGTCAGACTCCTCTGAAAAGTCGTTACGGTTGTTAATGCAAGGGACCTCCTGATCAGTGAGCCGAACAGTGACAGAATCTCGGCTCACACTTTTTCGTGCGTCGCAAGCCTGTGCCAAGGGCGATAAATCTAATGCGATCCAGGTGTGGATCGCCGCTTTTGTGGACTAATGGCGAGTCAGGTTCGCCGCGTGTCAGAGCTACTCCGAACACCAGTTGCTCAGTGGGGGGAAAAGAAATCATGTCACGAACGGATCCCCAATCAGGGCCGATCATCTTCAGCATTCATCTTCTAGCTTTTGTTTTCTTTCTGATAGCAAGCACTCCTACCATGAAGGCTCAACTTAGCAGCGAGCTTCCACCACAACCGGCGATCTCAGTTAGTGAGGTCGAAGACGGATTCTCGGCAAAGATAGGGAGTGAAGACCTCAAGGTTACAGTCTGCAGGGAATCTGTGATTCATGTCATTGCCCGCCCTGACAATGGTTCTTTAGAATCCTCAGAAAAACCCTGGATGCTGGCTCAAAACGAATCATGCCCCGGGGCAAAGTTTCAGTTTTCGAGCGATGCGGAATCCGCGACGATTACAACAGCAACAGTCAGAGTCTCGTTCTCTCTCAAGCGCGGGAATTTAACCTACAGTACGGTGGGAGGTGAGAGCCTACTCCGAGAGAGCGACGCTGTTCCACGCACGTACGAGCCCGACGTTGTGAATGGACTCCAAACGCATCATGTGGCGGAACGGTTCTCGCCAGAAGCTACCGAAGGATATTACGGACTCGGACAGCACCAGAGCGGAATGTTCAACTATCGCGGAAGCACGGTGAAGCTTGCTCAGAACAATACGGACGTTGCGATTCCGTTCCTTGTCTCGAGCAAGGGATATGCGCTGATGTGGAACACGGCTTCTGAGACCGAGGTGGATAACCGATTTCCGCTGACGCTGACTTTTGCGTCTATCGCCGGGAACTCAGTTGATTACTTCTTTATTTACGGCCCAGAGATAGATCAGATCATTCGAAGTTATCGGACGATGACTGGTCACGCGCCGATGCTGCCGAAGTGGGCTTACGGCCTGTTCCAGTCCAAAGACCGGTATAAGTCGCAACCCGAGATTCTCGAAATTGCCGCTCGCTATCGCAAGGAACATATTCCTCTCGATGCGATAGTTCAGGATTGGTTCTGGTGGAAGACTGAGGGTGATCCGATCTTCAATTCGAATTACACCGACATTCCGGCGGAATTGAAGACTCTTCATGACGAACATCTGCACGCAATGATTTCAGTGTGGGGCCTGTTCGATCCGAATTCTACAAACTTCCAGACAATCAGGGCGAATCATTTCGATATTCGCGACGCGCATGTGTACGACGCAACAAACCCCCAGGCTCGCGATTTCTACTGGCAGAACCTGACTGGCAAGCTCTTCGCACAAGGATGGGATGCGTTCTGGCTCGATAGCGCGGAGCCGGAGGAGTACTGGCCGCACATGGGCGACGCGATCCTGCGCAACAAGCAGTTGGCAATGGGCAATGGCGCGCTCTACACGAACATCTTCCCATTCATGCACACTCTCGGCGTACAAGATAATTGGAAAGCTACGACCGATGGGAAGCGTGTCTTCCTGCTGACGCGCTCAGCCTTCCTGGGGCAGCAAAGGGTAGGAGCCACCGTTTGGTCAGGTGACGTTTACAGCACATACTGGGGCCTGAGCCACCAGGTCGCTGCTGGACTCAACTTCGCCCTGTCCGGATATCCCTATTGGACGACCGACATCGGAGGCTATTGGCCTCCCCACGGCAGCGTGGCAAACGACCCAACCTATCAGGAGCTTTATGCGCGGTGGTTTGAGTATGGAGCTTTCTGCCCAATCTTTCGTACACATGGCCATCGGGAACACAACGAGCTTTGGACATATGACAAGGTTGAGCCGGTCCTGCTGAGTTACGACAAGCTTCGTTATCGGCTGATGCCTTATATCTATTCGCTAGCCTGGCGAGTCCATAACGAGGACTACACAATGCAACGGCCGCTGGTGATGGACTGGCGCAAGGATCCAAGGACCTGGAATGTTCCGGATCAGTTCATGTTTGGTCCGGCTATTCTCGTGAGTCCCGTCTTGAAGCAGGATGCGACGAAGCGTTCTGTCTACTTGCCGAAGGCTCCGCTCTGGTATGACTTCTGGACAGGGGCATCGATGAGGGGCGAACAGGATATTGAGGCGAACGCACCGCTGGACAGAATGCCGATCTACGTCCGCGCTGGGTCCATCGTGCCGCTTGGCCCAGAGATCGAGTACGCTGATGAGAAGCCGGAAGGGCCAATCGAATTGCGCGTGTATACCGGTGCCGACGGGCAGTTTGAGTTGTATGCGGATGAAGGAGACAACTACAACTACGAAGGTGGAGCGCATGCGGTGATTCCCATCAAGTGGTCGCAAGCTGACGAGACGTTGGTGATTGGCAACCGCATCGGAAAGTATCCCGGGATGCCGACCGAAATCCAATTCCACATCGTATGGGTCTCGACCGACCACGGAACCGGCGAAGGCGTCGTCGAGAAGCCGGATCGGACGGTGGTGTATAGCGGTTCGGCCGTCTCCGTAAAAGAGCATTGATGAAGGGGCTGATCGCGAGATGTCCGGGTTTGCCGTGCGACGTCGAATCAAAGTCGGGTGATGAATGCTGAAGTGGGCCGCTCTCGGGGTACTCTTGATTAGTTCATTCGGAACTGCGGACGTCCAATCCGTCCGAAAGAGACGGAAGCACCCAGAGTCTTGAATCACTCATTGGAAAATCAAATTACGCGCTTCTTCGCGGGCGCCTTGAGAGCCTGAACAAAGATATCGCTGAAAGAGGTCTGCATGACTTTCCGGGTGCAGGTGGGAGACTGCTCACCGGCTATGCTTACGGGGAATACTACGACTGGGACCTTTATTTCGAGAGCGTTTATCTCTCTTACTATGGTGTGAGCAAGTACAACTTTACAAACTTCAAGGTCTTCCTTGACCGACAGCGGCCCGACGGTTTTGTTTCGCGGACGCTGGGGATTACCTATCCTCGGCCGACGCAGATGTTCAAGCCGTTTCTGGCACAGATCGCCGTGCTCGGATCCAGACAGAATGGCGACGATTACGGATGGCTGCGAGATCGTTACTATCAGCGTCTGCAGAAATACCTCGAGAGGTAGTTTGCTTACGACAAGGACGGCAATGACCTTCCCGTCTGGAACAGCTCCGATGCGAGCGGGATGGACAACCAGATTTCCCGATCGGGTGATCTGGAATCTTACGCAGACGAAGGGGTCGACCTCGCGCGCCATAGGCGGTGCAGTATTGCATCCAGACAGCGGCACCCTCGACCGCGGAGAAGGAGCTTGGAACGGCTGCGAGAACGCCAGCGGGAACGACGGCCTTTTCCGCAAGCACCGGATACTGGTTCATGGAATAACCCGGAATGGTGCCGAAGCGCTTACCGATGAGAGTGGGGTCGACCTCGGGACCGACGGCGATGACTTTTCCGACTGCCTCGTATCCGAGGCCGGAGGGCAGGTTCACCTTTTCCATGTAGAGGCCGTGATAGTACATGCTTTCGGCCCGGTTAAGGCCCACTGCTTCGACCTTGAGCTGAACTTCACCTGGACCGGGCTGGCGCTCGGGCAGATCTTCAATACGAAGGACTTCGGGACCACCAAGCTGGTTGAATCGGATGGCTTTCGGCATGATGCTGACGTCTCCTCTGTCTGGATTTCGAATGCGAAGTGGAAATTGGGTGCATTCTGCGCCAAATTTGCACCCAATTTCACTGGTTTCTTGACCTTGCCCTCAGAATGCTGGATCGGTCGCGGACTCTGAATTGGTGCACTCGAAGTGGTGGCTCCAAATGCAGCTGTCTCGAAGGCACCAGAGCGGCCAGAGAAATTTGGCGTGTTGGAGGTAAGCCTGCTCGCCTTGATTCCCGATCGTCTTTACTGTTTTGCAACGTCGAGGTCGATGGTCAACTTGACTTCATCTCCCACTACGGCCGCCGGGAATTTTGTCGCGATTCCGAATGCCGTGCGGCTGATCGTAGTGGTACCTGAGAAGCCAGAGTGAGGCTTCTTGTCCATTCCGGGAACTGGTCCCGTCGGACCCTCCATCTGCAGAACCACCGGCTTGGTCACGCCATGCAGAGTGAGATTGCCGGACACAGTAAGGCCGCTACCGTTTTTCGCAATGCTGGTACTGACGAAGGTTGCTGTAGGGAACTGTGCAACGTCAAAGAAGTTCGCACTCTTCAGGTCGCCATCACGCGGGGCAACGCCGGTGTCCACTGTAGTCACGTCAACGGTGACATTTACTGAGGATTTCGTGATGTCCACTTCGTTTAGGACCACGGTGCCCCCTATATTGCCAAAATGGCCCCGCACATTCGATAGGCTCAAGTGGAGGACGGAGAAGTCGACCCCGCTGTGCGCTTTATCCGGTACCCAGGTGGATGTTTGCGCGATGACCACTGGAGCAGCCAAAGCCAGAGTTAGAAGTGATGACAAATGTTTGCTCATTCAAGAACTCCTTTCAACATGAGGTAATTCGTGGGGTACCTGTCCAGGGAGTCCTATTCGGGCAAGGCGAGTTGGCCATCGATATTGAAGTGCCCGCTGACCGTAGGCGCTCCGGTATCAGGCTGGCCTCCACCGATGCTGATGGTGTAGTTACCAGCGGCAATGATCGGATCGCCATTTTCAGTGACCATGACCAGATCGCGGTCCTTCAGGTCGAAGTGGACCTTCTGGCTCGCGCCCGGTTCCAGATGAACTTTCTGGAATCCGCGGAGAGCGATCTGCGGCGCACCCTTGACGGCGGGGAACTTGATGTAGACCTGGACGGACTCATCTCCCGCAACCTTGCCCGTGTTGGTTACTGTGACATCGGCGGCGACAGGTTGCCCCGCAGCAACTGCCTGCGTGGGGACACTGAGGTCGCTGTATTTGAAGGTGGTGTAGCTGAGTCCGTAGCCAAACGGATAGAGCGGCTTGCCTTTGAAGTACCGGTAGGTCCGGTTTGTCATTTCGTAATCTTCGAAGTGGGGCAATTGGCTGACGTCCTTGTAGAACGTAACCGGCAGCTTTCCACCAGGATTGTTTTTGCCGCTCAGCGTTTCAGCAACAGCCGCGCCGCCTTCTTCGCCGGGGTACCATGCTTCGAGAACCGCGTTGGCGTGATCGTTGATCCAATTGACAGCGAGAGCACTGCCATTCAACAGAACGACGGCGAGCGGCTTGCCTGTGGCTGCAACAGCTTCAACCAGATCTTCTTCCGGCTGGGGAAGATCGATGCTGATGCGATCTCCGCCGAGGAATCCAGGAACGGTCACCGGCATCTCTTCACCTTCGAGCCTGCTGGTGATTCCCACGACTGCAATCACGATGTCGGCATTCTTTGCCGCGGCGATTGCTTCAGGCGAAGGTGCATCGTTGACTTTTGCCCAGATCAGTTGCGCTTGCGGTTTGACGTCGTTCATGGTGCCGAACGCGAGGCTCAGTGCCGCCTTCTCACCCTTCACCAGGTGGGCGCGACCAACTGCTGCGTCGACGCCTTCGACTCTGCCCAACCGCGCAACTTGCTTGTCGTTAATTGACAATCTTCCGAAGCCATTGGCGCGGACGCCGATGAGGTAGTCGCCGGTTTCAGTGGCAGTGATGAAGCCCGTCCAGCGCACGCCAACAGCCTTTCTTGCCGGCAACCTCTGCAGGCAAGTTGCTGTCAGTGAGATTGATGTTCGGCTCGATGCGGCTCGACAAGCACCGGAGCCTGCGGCCCCCTGCCAAACCGGCCCGTCGACTCGCTGTAGTCCGCCTTCAGGCCCGGCTTGCCGTCGGGAGTGGTCAGCATGGCGTCGGGAACAGGATTTCCGTCATTGCGAAGGAACTGAGTGCCAGGTACGTAGGTGATTGTCGCGTTCGGGAACTCCGCCTTGAGTCCTTCGAGCACGGTGACGGTATGCGTCGTGGTTCCCGCATAGTTGCCGAGCAGCACTGCGGTCTGGTCAGCGAGCGGGCCGACGACGGCGATCTTCTTGATTCCGGGTTTGAGCGGAAGAACGCCATCGTTCTTGAGCAGAACCATGGACTCGTTGGCGAGCTTGCGAGCCAGGGCACGGTGTTCTGCGCTGTCAAGTTCCTTCTCGTCGATCTTGGTGTAGGGAACCATCTCCGGCGGGTCAAACAGGCCAAGCTTGATGCGCGCTGTGAACAGGCGAATGAGAGCCGTGTCGAGCGTGCTCTCAGGCAGGTAGCCTTGCTGCACGGCATCGAAATAGGCCTTGCCGACCTGCTCGCCAGGCTGGCCGAGAAGCCGCATTCGTTATCCATGCCGCGGATTACGGAGATGGCCGCACCTTGTGCCTGCGTTGGACGGTAGCGATGATTGGCGGCAATGTCCGTAACTGCGCCGCAGTCCGAGACCACATATCCCTGGAAGCCCCACTTGCCGCGCAACTGGTCCTGCATCAGGTACTGGTTGGCGCATGCGGGCTCGCCATTGATTGCGTTGTACGCGCACATGACTGAACCGGCCTTGCCTTCCACGATGGCAGCGCGGAATGCAGGCTCGAAGGTGTCCACCTCGTCGTGTTTGCTCACGTCCACATCGGCAAAGTGCCGGGTTGGCTCCGGGCCGCTGTGCACGGCATAGTGCTTGGGTGTAGCAATCGCGCGGTAGTACTTCGGGTCGTCGCCCTGCATACCGGTGACGTAGGCAACGCCCATGCGGCCGGTGAGGAAGGGATCTTCGCCGTAGGTTTCCTGTCCGCGGCCCCAGCGCGGGTCACGGAAGATGTTCAGATTCGGGGACCAGAAATCCAGGCCTCCGCCAATATTGCCGGTCTGTCCGATGCGTGCATCCTGCACATATTTGATGCGTCCCTCAATACCAATTTGGGTCGCCATGATATGGATGTTCGACGTATCGAAGGTCGCAGCCAGACCGATTGGCTCCGGATACTCCGTCACGCCCTGGTCGATGACTCCGTGGAGCGCCTCGCTCCACCATTGGTATGCAGGAACATTGAGCCGCGGAACTGCGGCGGATCTGTTCAGCATTTGCGAAGCTTTTTCAGCAAGTGTCATGCGATGCACCAGGTCAGCGGCCCGCTGCTCGGCTGTCAAATTCGTGTTCATATATGGAAGATTCGCTGTGTCCTGGGCAACTGCAAACTGCATAATTGAGCCAAGGAAAAGCGATCCCGTCCACGCAACCAAGCCTGCAACAACTCGTGTCATGCGTATCTTCATGTTGTTTCTCCAGGTTAAGTGTGGCGACGCCAAGCTCCACCACGAGGAATCCCGAGGGAGCGCAGTATCGGATTTTTTCAACAGATTGCGCCCCGTTTCATTGGAGCCCGCCCGACGGACGCGGTTTTTGCCTCAGGACCAGTTGTAGAAGCGGATGACTTTGAAACCTGCACCATCCTATAGGGTGCAAGAATGACGGGCCCTGCCAAGCCATACGGTTGTATCAGACCGCGCTTGGCAAATGCGTCGTCGTTCTTCAACAGCTGCGAAATGCATGAGCGCATTGGCCAAATGGCGAGCATGGCGGGGCGACAGCGTGATGGAGTTCGACCCCCCCGATTCGGGTTTGGCGTCAAGGTAGTTGATGAATTTCATTTGAGACCGGGTCTCGCCAGATTTTCAACCTCACTGCAACGGTCTCAAGCCAGTGTGTTGAATCCCGCAGTCTCGCCTTTCAGTTTGTCGCAGACGGATTCGGCGTAACAGTATCCAAGCAGGATGCCCTTCGAGAAGCAGATGGAAAAAGCCAACGTTATAACTGATCGCCTATCGTTCCTCAAATCATCGCTGTGAAGTGCGTAACGGAGAGCCCATTTGTTAGGTCTTGTTAGCCCAGCTAAAACCTCTGAATCAATGACGTTAGTACCCTGACCACGGGCCGGAATAACGGCATTCTGCGATGATAGATATAATTGGGCTCTCGAGGAGATGATCTTGTCTCCCGCGCGCGAAATATCACGCAGGTACGGAATGCCGATCACTCACCTTGACAACCTCGAGACGCCATGGACTCCGACCAGCGATGGGGACCTTAAGAACGTCCGTGACCAACTGGAGAGGATCTTGGATGATCCGCATTTCAAAGGGAGCAAACGATACACCCGCTTTCTGCGTTTCGTCGTAGAGGAGACACTGAGCGGCAATTCGGATGGAATAAAGGAACGCTCGCTCGGTATCGCTGTTTTCGATCGCCTAGCTCGACTACGATACAAATTCTGATTCCATTGTTCGCGTGGCAGCCTCAGAAGTACGGAAGAGACTCGCGCAGTATTACGATTCGCCGGGGCGCGACCATGAATTAAGAATTGAATTGCCCCCGGGCTCCTACACGGCAGAATTTCGGCTGGGCAGGCATCACAACGGCGAAGCTACGAACGTCGTTGAAAATTACGGCTCACCATCTCTTGAATCAGAATCAGTCGCAAGGGCCGAGGTCACATCGGATAGGAGTGACACCCAGATTAGGGGTCGGAGCAATCAACGCACTCTGATTTACACAGTTGGTTCTAGCTGCCGCTTGCCTCGGAGGCGCCTTATTGGAAAGGCTGGTGCACTTGGCCGCCCACGGAACCGGAAGCCCTGTCTGTTTTATGGGGACCAGTGGTCGAGAAAACAGATTCTGTTCTGATATGCGTTGGGCAAGTCAGTGCGCAATATCCTCGAGCTACTTCGGAGTCCGCCCAAACAGCCGCGCCGACCGAGACAGTCTTCTCGCCTGACATCCTGTTGACGCGTGATGCTACTTCCGCCACCAAAGTGAGCGCTGTAATCGGCCGCATGGGTGGCAATCCGCGAATGCTCGGAGCCGCCTCAACCAATTTCACCGATCTTCAAATCAACCTCTGGGGTGCTGTTGGGCGCATTCAATAATCCATGGACGTTGCGTTTGCAGGCGCCTCTGAGGTACCAGTTTGTTCGGAATGCAACCGATCAAACTTACAGCATCGTTGACACGAAGCACCCTGACTCGCGCCTTTATCAGATCGATAGAACCAAACCGTATAGCCAATCCACCCAGGATTACGGAATAGTTGCTCGCTTTCTGAGTCCGACTACGGAACGAGAAACCGTAATCATCGCCGGGATCGGCGCCAACGGAACTCTCGCCGCAACCTCGATGGCAACTGACGAGCGCTTTTTCGGGGAATTGGTCCGTAGCGCGGGTAAGAATGCGGCCAAGAAGAACATTGAAATCCTCGTGACAACACAAATCATCGATAATCGCACCGGTCCGCCCAAAGTCCTTGATGTTCAGTATTGGTGAACGGGTTCATTCAGCGTTCGTGCTTCCGGTTAAGATCGCCGATTATCGCAAATATGCGTGAAGTTTCGGCAGGCAATCTAACGATTAGTCCAGACGCCTGCCACTGATTTGGACTGCCCCCGGTTGTATCATTCCCGCACACTCAAAACTGGTTCCAGCGCAGATGATCTCGAAGGCGCTCTTTCGACAGCCGCAAGAGCTCTTCGGATGGCCATCGACAGCCCTGTCCACACCAGCATCATGGCACCCAAACACGCAAGGGCCGCGATCAATTGGCCAAGCAACCCAAACTCTTCGCCGGTGTGCGTGAAGCGAGCCCATGCCCGCAGTTTGCTGCCGAGATTGTTACTGCTGAAGCGCTTGGCGGTCATGATTTGACCACTCTGGCGGTTCACAACCAGTTGCGATGCCTTCTCAGGCTGTCCGCCCACGCTCGTGTCGATCGAGACGTTCACCGTGCGGTCCTCAGACTCGGGGACAGCGATAGTCATGGAATACCATCCGGGATTCTGCTTGCTCGCAACTAGCGCGATGTCGTCGAGCGAGCGAAAGTCCGGCGTAAACGAATTCACGGCGCGATTCGGCGCTTGACGCGAGCGCGGCTCTTCCCGCCACCCGCGCACCGGCGGTTGCGAACCGGTCAGCTTGAAGAGCAGGTTCGAGGCCCACGGATAAGAGATGATGACTCCCGTGACGACGATGAAGAGCAGCGGAAACACGGTCCATATGCCGATCACGTTGTGCCAGTTCCATTCCCTGGCTCTGCCCTGAAGGCCACCGCGAAACATCAGCCGATTCCTGAAGCTCGCAAGATTGAAAATCTTCGGTAGCCACAAGTACATCCCTGACAAAAGCAAAAGGAGGAATACCAGGTTGCCGGCGCCGGTGATGCCACGCCCAAACGCGTTTTGCATCCCAAGCCCGAGTGATCTGTGGATACGTTCAACCGTGCCGAAGAAAGCGCGTGTCTGCTGTGATGGCTGTCCGACAATCTCCGCGGTCCAGGGATTGAGAAGCAGGGTGCGTGACCGACCGTACCGCGCCTCGATAGGAGCGTTCGTCGCATTGTGCAGGACCAGTTGATCCGGAATGCCCTGGCCATCGTTCTTCAAGACTGCCACCGCGGCGTCAAGCTGGACGCGCGGCGTCGAATCAGTGTGGCCTTGAAGAACAACGGGCGCAT
>CAVVTY010000026.1:0-77352 GCA_963751225.1 uncultured Acidobacteriaceae bacterium | reverse complement strand
TCCCTCGGTTGCTCAGCGAGGCAAAATATCCGGCGTAGACTTCGCTCAGCTGCCCGAGCAGCTGACGCTCCACAGTCGGTGTCGGCACTTTCGACAAGAGTGCATCGATGAGATCCGTACTCTTGCGATAGAGCTCATCCGAACTTTGGCATCCCCAAGTTTCGCCAGGATCTCTGCCTTTATCGCTAGGTCCCGCGGCACAAAATAAAGTTCATCGGGAATCTGTTTGTTGGCTTCAATTGCGTCGTTGACGGCTGCGAGAGCCGGTTGCAACTGCCCATGTTGCAGGTATGCCTTGGCTAGTAGCCCATCCGCCTGAGTCACACCTCGCCAATACGACAACTGTTTCGCAAATTGGATCGCGCGCGCGTAGTCAGTCCGCAGCTCGATCCCATTGGCCCATTCGACCATAGACGCCCGCTCGGGCTTGATAGAGCTCGTAGAGATGTCCGGCCAGATGGTAATTGGACGCTCGTTGCATCGCCTCCGAAGCCAATGCCAGTGCTTCTTGATTGCGCCCCAGCCCGCTCAAAGCTTCGATCTTCGCATTGATTGCGATGGTCGGATACGCAACATCCGGCTTGTCCTTCGACACCTTAATTGCCTCGTCGAGCGGTCCGAGAGCTTCGCCGTACTTTTGCAGTTCGACCAAACCAGTGCCGTAGACACTCGCGTATCGAATGTGAGCAGCCGGATCAGCAACCTTTGCCACGGTCCATGCCTTGACAACGTTCTTCTTCGCGGTGGCAATGTCTCCCAGAAGGAATGCCGCGATCCCTTGCTCGCCAATTGCCCTGGAGGCGAGCAAGTAGTGATGCCGTTGCCTGGCGAGAGCTTCGACCTGTGCCCACGTGGCTCGTGCCATCGCGGAGTCGTAATTCACTTCCAGCATCCCAAGGATCGTCAGGATGCGAAGTCTTGTCTCAGGGTCCTGCGCTTGCGGTAGGGAAAGATCCGCTGTCAGTTCCGCAAGCTGGGCCGGAACACTGATCGACGATTCACTCTGGGCGGGAATTTCGCTGACGTGCGCGTACAGAGCCTTCGATGGCTCATGCTTCCGAATGAATCCGAGTTCGGCTTGTCGGTAGATGGGTTCTGCAGCGATCCAGTTGTTGACCCACGACTTCTCGTCGGCTTGTTCCAGCAACGCCTCTGAGGAGCCCGGAATCCTCCAATGGAGGACGTGATATCCAACAACACCCAACAGGACAGCCAGGAGCAATCCGGCAGCGATGCGAAGAGTGGGGGAGACTCTGAGTCGCACTGCGCACCATTACCCTTGAGCCAATTCTGCCAAAGATCAGAGGGTTAGATCAAATCTTCTCCAGAATTCGCCACATTTCTTTAGACCGACATCCGATCGCAATCCTGACGTGAGGCACCTGAAGTCGAATCCGCACCAACCGTCAAACGGGTCTACCATTGCTCCTCTTGCTGTTCCTGGAGGGAATAACCGTAGATATCCCCGTGCCCGTATCGCAGCTTTTGGCCCCGAAGGGTCATGAAATTGATCTTATGAGCCGCTGCATTTTGCATGAGCAGCGCGAACGCATCATCCGGAATTGCCAGAAAAGCTACCAAGGAGAGGTTTTGCTTTGAAAAGCCTCCGACGCATCTTCGGTGGCGATTCCTCGTACCGATGCAGATGTTCTTCGATGGCCTTTTCGTCGAGATGGGCGCGGCGGACGAAACGAGCCTCGCATTTCTCGGTCCCTTAACTTTGCGGGCTAAGAAAAACGCCCGCTCAAAACCAGATCCCGATGTCTCGAAAAAAGGCGATTCGTACAAGAATGACATCCCGTCATCCCGGTGCAAGGGATCATAGGAGGGATTAAGGCCGAAGCTGTAATCGCAGTTGCCATCCCTCGATGCGCACGGTGTAGTCGATCGCTTCCGAAAGAGGCTTGCGAAATTCTTTGAGCGCTTTCTTGATCGTCTGGTTTCGTTCTTCATACACGCTGGGGAATTTTCGCTTCTCTGGCGTCTGTCGTGCCGGCGTGAGTGCGACTTTCCTTCCTTCGGAGGTTTCACGACAAACTCGGGGAGGGGAGACTTCGGAACGCTCTTGCCCGCATTCTTCTTAGCCCAATAACCGCGAGGCGGAACCGGTACCTGTTTTCTGGCGCAGATTTTCGCCATTGCTCGGTCGGATATTTGGAAATCCTGTCCCACTTCTGTCATGGGTTTGGCCCAGACCAGGCTATAGAGTTCTTCCCGTGTCAATCTCAGGTGGTCGGACATCTGATTGTTCCCTTCAGGTACTGCGGATATCTGAATGTGCCTTCCTGATGCCTATTGAGCATCAGTCTTGACGAAAAAGGTCTTGGACGCCTGTGGAATTTTGGGGCACTCTCGTGGAAAAGGAGGTCGCTAATGGCACAGGTGGTCGCAAAATTCCCCCCTCGCTCAGTCGACAATCATTCATTCGGCATTCCTGATTTTGAACCTCTCCTCAACAGCCATCAGGCCGCACAGCTCTTAGACATTCATCACAAGACCCTACAGAAGTTGGCTCGACGCGGTGAGATTCACGGCTCCCACGTTGGTAAAATGTGGCGTTTCCGCGCATCCGACCTGAATGCATGGCTGGATCGGCAGGAACGGGCGAGTTGACATTCGATCCCTCAAAGTGTCCTTCCTCGATCCTTTTCGTGACGAATTCCCTGCCGTCGAGGATTCGAGCACACCAATCGTCTCGCAGGCTTCGCAAATCATGGCAACGGAGAGAACGCACGCTCGACCTCTGCCCGCCGTCGCGGTACGCTGAAAGACAGCCATCCGTTGCGCCTGAACCAGGAGAATTCATGTCAAGGCGAACACGGTATCAACAAGGAAGCGTGCAGCGCGAAAAGCGGCAGAGCGGACCGGATGTTTGGATCTTTCGATGGTATGAGGCCGGAACTGACGGAACGAGCAAGTATCGCAAGGCAATCGTCGGTACGGTCATCAGCTCTTCCAACGGAAGCATCGGCCCTCAAAGCAGCTCAAGCGTTGCGCATTGACGCCAACCAACAAACCCCGCAGGCGGAAGGCGGGCCGAGCACGATTGCCGAACTGATCGCTCACTACCGGCTCAAGGAGCTGGTTGGTGAGAATCAGGGACGCAAGGCGTTTTCGACGCGAGCCGCGTACGAATGCTATCTGAAGGGCTGGATTCTTCCTCGCTGGGGAGATCACCGGCTTGATCAGGTCAAGCCGGTCGCAGTTGAAGAATGGCTGGACAGCATCAAGCGGGCAAAAGGCACGAGAGCGAAGATTCGGAACCTCATGAGCGCAATCTTCCATCACGCAATGCGGTACGAGTGGGTTGACCGCAACCCAATCAAGCTCGTGCGTCAGAGCGCGAAGCGAGAGAGAATGCCCGACGTTCTCGAACTTGCGGAACTTCAACTTCTCCTCAGCAAGTTGTCGGTCCGAGAGCGCACGCTTGGCTCTTCTCGACGCGGCAACCGGACTTCGGGTCAGCGAACTGCTTGCGCTTCGCTGGGAGCGATGTTGATTTCGAGAACCTGGAGCTTCGTGTCACGCGATCGATCTGGCATCAGGTAGTCGGCAACTGCAAGACAGAAGCCTCGGCCAAGCCTGTCCCGATGGACAGCTACATGGCGGAGGATCTTCTGCGCTGGCGTCGCCAGAGCCCCTACCCGATGGACGACGATTACGTCTTCGCAAGTCCGACCATGAGGGGCAAGCAGCCCTACTGGCCGGACAATCTCATGAAGCGCTACATCAGGCCGGTCGCGCAGGCAAGCCGGCATCCACAAGAACATCGGCTGGCATACTTTCCGCCACTCCTTCGGCACGTTGCTGAAGGCAAACGGAGAGGATGTCAAGACCGTTCAGGAGCTCTTACGGCACGCGAACAGCCGGATCACGCTCGACGTTTACACGCAGGCAGTGAACTCGAACAAGCGAGCCGCACAGAGCAAGGTTGTAAGGATGATGGTGCCAAACGTGGGTCAGAAGAGCAGATAGGAAAACTGACCCGCAAACTGTCAGCAGGTAGCGGGCTTATTGGACCCTTATCGGACCCTGATTTCGTTGTCACTTTAGGTCGCCATATCGCTCCTAAGTCCTTTGGAATGTATGGCGGGGACGACGGGGCTCGAACCCGCGACCTCTGCCGTGACAGGGCAGCGCTCTAACCAACTGAGCTACGTCCCCGGAATGCTTCTGACACTTCATGAGTGTATCAGAATACGCCGGCCCTTCGGAATGCGATCAGGCCGCCGGCGCATCAATGAGTTTATCAGAAGATGCCTTTGGGCGCAGGATCGCATCGCGTCGATCATTGCACAGGATCTTGATGCAGTCTCACGCTGTCAGCGCCCGGCTTCCGCGGCCCGCCGTGGTGAAATGCCCATATCCATCGAGATTCCGCGCACGCATTGCAGCAGATGATTGGCGATTGACAGGCAACTTCTGCGCTGTCACGCGGAACGATGGACCGGAGACGCTGACTGCGGCAACCGGCTGGCGCTGCGCATCCAGCACAGGCACCGCGATGCAGCGCAGCCCTTCTTCCAGTTCCTCGTCGTCGACCGCATAACCGCGGCGCCGCGTCTTCTCCATTTCGGTGCGCAAGGCTTCGGCCGTTGCGATCGTGCGATGCGTGAACCGCTCGAAGCGGGTACGCCGGATAATCTCGTTGATTCGATCTTCCGGCAGAAATGCCAGCATTGCCTTGCCCACCGAGGTGCAATGAACAGGATTGCTGGCACCGATCCGGGTAATCATGCGCACCGAGCGCGCCGGCTCGATCTTGTCGATGTAAATCACGCGCGCCTGCTCCAGAATGCACAGGTGCGCCGTCTCTTCTGTCTCGGCCACCAGGCGGCGCAGATGCGGCTGGGCGCGCTCGCGCAGATCGTATTGCTCAATGGCGCGGTTGCCGAAGTCGAAGAGTCGCAAGCCCAGGCGGAACTTGCCGTTGGTTGTGCGTTCCACCATGCGATGCCGTTCAAGAACCATCAAGAAACCTGTGCGCGGTGCTCTTGTGCAGCTGCAGCGACGAAGCAACCTGCGCCAGTCCGAGCGGAGTCTCGCTCTCTCCAAGCAGATCCAGCACAGCAAACGCCCGGTCAAGGGCCTGAACCTTGTAGGTTCCCTGGGGGGATGCGTCTCGCATATTGGTCCTCTATTCGCATCTTGAATACAGTTACAGTTTCTCAGAATGTGAGACTCGAGTCAATATTTTGAGACGATCCGTTTCACGATCACGGTGCATCGCCGAGCATCCAGAAATCATCTATCTGGTTCTGCCGGCACCACATCCCCTTCGCCTGGAGCCAGAAACAGATTTTGCTCCAATCCGTGCTGGCGCGTGTAGAGGTCGTAGTATCGGCCGCCTAATGCGAATAGTTCCGCGTGATTGCCGCGCTCGACAATGCGCCCCTGTTCAACAACCAGGATCTGGTCCGCCCGCCGAATCGTCGAGAGCCGGTGCGCAATCACAAAAGTCGTGCGTCCCTGCATCAACTGGCTCAGTCCGGCCTGAATCATCGCTTCCGACTCCGAATCGAGCGAACTGGTCGCCTCGTCGAGAATCAGGATGCGAGGTTCCGCCAGCAATGCACGGGCAATCGACAAGCGCTGCCGCTGTCCGCCGGAGAGCTTTACGCCTCGCTCCCCGACAATCGTCTCGTAGCTTTCCGGGTAACGCTCGGCAAACTCATCCACGCGAGCGGTGCGGCAGGCGAAAAGAAACTGCTCCTCTGACGCATCCGGTCGGGAAAACATCACGTTTTCACGAATCGAGCCATCGAACAGAAACGAGTCCTGTAGAACCACACCCAGTTGTGATCGATAGGTGTCCAGATCCACCGTAGCCAGATCAATCTTGTCTACCAGCACCCTGCCCTGCGTCGGAGTGTGGAAGGCGCAGAGCAGGCTGATGATCGTAGACTTGCCTGATCCGGAGGAACCCACCAGAGCGGTCACCGTGCCGGGCTCGGCGAGGAAGCTGACGCCGTGAAGAACCGGCTTGTCCGTTTCGTACGCAAAAACGACTTCTTCGAAGCACACCGTGCCCTGAATCGGCGGCATCTGAATCTTCCGCCGCGGGTCCTGATTCTCCTCGAGCTCCGCCATGATCTCGCCTGTGCGGTCGAGACCGGCGAAAGCCTCTGTTAGTTGCGTGCCGATGTTCACGATCTGGAACACCGGCGCGATCATGAACGCAAGAAACATGTTGTAGCTGAAGTAATCGCCGACGGTCCACGTATGGCGCAGCACGCTGTGGCCGCCCAGCCACATCACGAGCGCAGACACCAGGCCCAGCACAGTCGTGGAAGCGGAACCCAGCACGCTGGTCATCGTCAGCGACTTCATCACGTTCGCCAGCAGCCGCTCAACACCTTGCGCGAAGACGCCCGCCTCACGCTCCTCAGCGTGATAACCCTTGATCACCCGCACGCCGCCCAGCGATTCTGTCAGCCGGCCTGTCACCTCTGAGTTGATTTTGGCGCGCTCGCGGAAGATCGGTCGAATCACTTTGAAAGCGTATTGAAGGACAAAGACAAACGCACCCACAACGGAGAACACCGTGAGAGTGACCGCAACGCTGCGATGGAGAAGATAGATGAATGCGAGACAGGCGGTCAGCAAGCCGCCGACGAATTCCACAAGTCCCGTGCCGACGAGATTGCGCACGCCCTCCACGTCTGACATGATCCGCGCAACCAGCGTTCCGGTTCGATTCTCGTCATAGTACGAGACCGATAAAAGACCCACGTGACGCTGCACCTGGCGTCGCATCTCCGCAATGAGACGCTGCCCTGCCTTCGAAAGCAGCTGCGTAAGAGAGAACGAAGTGACCGCCTGAATGACCATCGCCGAAAACACCAGGGCAATGATGCGCGGCAACATCTCTGGATGCGCATTCGTCGGCGACAGCACTTTGTCCAGGAGCGGCTTGGACGTAAATGGCAACACCAGGCCGGCGACGCGGTTGACCGCCATCAGGCACATTCCAGCAAGCAAGAGGCCTTTTCGCGGAGCAACGAGCGTCCAGATCTGTGGCCAGAGCCTCTTCAGGTTCGGCTTGCGCTTTGGCAGATCGGAGCGGGCAGCGCGCGCGTGTCCGCCCCGCGGTGAGCGTTCCGCGCTCGTGCTCATTCCCAGTCCGCCGCCTCGCATTGTGCCCATTCGTTGGACCTAAACCTTCCCCGAGCGCCTTGCATTGATGAAAGACCGCACGCAAAAAATAACGTAGATGAGCATCAACCCGGCCATCGTGGTCTTCGAGGCCAGTGCGATCTGATCCGGCTCAAGCCCTTGTGATTTTGCGTGCAGATAACCTCGGATGGCCTCGGCCGTAGCACCCAAAAACCCAAGCAAGCCGATCGTCACGTTAATGTGCATGAACAGCTTGCGGCGCGACTCGCTTGGGCTCATGGCCAGCAGGCCAAAGATGCCCAGCGCCAAGCCGAACCAGGTCGGAATCAAAGCGGTCGAATGTTGGCTGCCCGTACCCAGGTATCCGATCAGGCCGAGAGCAATCAGGGCAACTGCAAAGAACAATGTTACTTTCGCCAAGCAGGACCTCCCTTGCGGCCATGTCAGGATACCAGTTGCATGGATGCGGCTGCCTGCTGCGGCGATGCGAAGAAATGACCGCAAGTTCAGCGTTGAATGCGGGCGGACCCTCCGGCCGCGAACGCTCGTACCTGTTCCACGGTTGCCATGGTCGTGTCGCCGGGAAACGTCGTCAGCAGCGCACCGTGTGCCCAACCGAGTTTGAGCGCTTCCTCAGCCGCCTCCCCAGCCAGCAAGCCATAAATAAAGCCCGACGCAAAGCCATCGCCTCCGCCAACACGGTCCAGAATCTCCAGTTCGGCAGTCGGTGCGGCGTAGGTCTTCCCATCGATCCAGGCAACCGCACTCCAACTGTGACGACTGGTCGAGTGCACTTCTCGCAGGGTAGTCGCGACGATCTTTACCCGCGGAAGTTTCTTCGTGACCTTTTCGATCATGCCGAAGAATACGCTCGGATCAAGCTTTGATTTGGCGGCGACCTCCGGTCCGGGAATGCCGAGCCCCTTCTGCAGGTCCTCTTCATTTCCCACAAGCACGTCGACGTTCTCGACGATCCTGCCGATGGTTTCGACGGCCTGCTCATTCCCGCCGGAGATCTTCCACAGCTTCTCCCGGAAATTCAAATCGAATGACGTGACGGCGCCCGCAGCCTTCGCCTCCTTCATCATCTCCGCGGCTAGTTCAGCCGTTGTCGATGAGAGAGCCGCGAAGATTCCTCCGCTATGTACCCAGCGCACTCCGCCGGAGAAGATCGCCTTCCAGTCAAAGTCGCCCGGCTTCAGTTGTGCCGCCGCTTCATTTGCCCTGTTGTAAAAAACCATCGGACCACGCATGCCAAATCCGCCATCACTGTATACCGTGGCCATGTTTGGACCGCTGACACCGTCATGCTTGAAGAACTTATAAATGGGCTTCACGCCCATCGCTCGAACCCGTTCCGCGATCAAATCGCCGACGGGATATTCAGACATGGCGGAGACAATCGCCGTCTTCATCCCAAAACAGTCTGAAAGATTTGCGGCAACATTAAATTCGCCTCCGCTGACGTGGATCTTGCATTCAGTTGCCTTCCGGAATGGAATAATGCCCGGATCAAGGCGATGTACCAATGCACCCAATGACAGGAAATCCAACGCCGCATCGCTTCGAATATTCAATCCATAGTTCATCGTTCACTGTCTCCCGATCTAGTCAGTTCTGAAAATTGAACCCAGAATCACGCCACTCCTGCGGATCGCTTCACGTCATCCAAGACTTGTTCCGGGGTCCAGTCATTGCCCGGATAGAAACGAATGACCTTTCCGTCAGTTCCAATCAACGTCGTCGATAAAGTGTGGGTAATCGTCTGATCTGGCTCGTTCGTGATCCCCAGGTCAAAAAATTTGGCCATCTCCAGCAACACCGGCTTTTCCGGCACAGCAAAGTCCCAGTCCGCAAACGCATTCTTCGCGTCGCTGCCGATATACCCCGCGCCATAGGCTCGCAGGCGTTCCGGCGTGTCGTGCTCGGGGTCAAAACTCACGCACAGAAAGTGAGTCTTCCCGTGAAGTCGAGGACTGGCGGCCAGTTGTTTCTCGATAACTGCGAAGTTGTGTGTCACAAGCGGACAGAAGTTGGGTAGCGGGCAGCGCGTGTAAATAAACGTCACGAGCAGACTCTTCCCGCGAAACTGGCTGAGGCGAATCATGCGTCCGTCCTGATTGCGCAACGTGAAATCAGGCACAGCATCGCCCTGTGCTGGCACATGATAGAGCACTGCTGGCTTGTAGTCGGGCTTCGCCTGAGCCACGACGACGATATGGTCAAGCAGGACCTCCGCATCATCGCCCTGCGACACAAGAACATCCGCAGTAAGCACATCACCGGGGTGCAGTTCGCTCGCAATGCTCGAGTCCTTGAGTTTATAGGGCATTGTCATCGCTTCCATGAAGCCGGGAATCGTCCCATGGTCAAGTATGACTTCACCCTTGGAAGGGTCTGACGACACAACCTTGCCGCGCAGCTTGTAAACCTTGAACGAACTCGACGATGACGAAGCGCCTGCGGGCTCCTTGCCCGATCGGCACGCGCTAAGAGCCACGGTTGCAATGAGTGCGAAGACAAGTACGCGGCGAGCCACTCCTCAGTGTACAACCATCAATTCGGTGACCTTTTATGCACAGATGGCGCTCCAGCCCCGATCACGATATAACCCAGAAATGGGCAACAGGGCGGGAGAAGAGATCGACGGCTGGCTCACGAGGGGAGGGCTGGTCGTAACCTCAAGCGATCGCGCCACCCGGGCGTTGCAGGGAGCCCACCATCGCCTTCGCCGCGCAGAGGGGCTCTCTGCGTGGCCTGCGCCAAACATCGTGGACTGGAGAGCCTTTACCCGCTCCGCGTGGGAAGACCGCAGTATCGATGGCCGCTTGGTGATGAACTCGGCTCAGGAACTGGCGCTCTGGGCCGACATAATTCGTGATGAGCAGCAGTTCCAGACGGCCCTGGACGCATCGGTCCAGCGCTTGGCAGCGCTGGCAATGGAAGCACATGAACTGCTCTGCTTCTATTCTCCTGACTCACTGCGTTCGACAGCCCGGAGCGGCTGGGACCGCGACGCCGCTTCATTCAGCCAGTGGCTCGCATCCTTCGATGAGTCCTGCCGAAAAAACAACCTCGTCAGCGCAAGCAGGATGTCTCGAGAGTTGGTCACGAAGCTCCAATCAGATGTTTCAAGCCGTCCCCCTCTCCTGGCTGCTGGATTTGATCGCTTTCTTCCCATTCAACGGGAGATCTTCGGTGCATGGGGAAAATGGGATCAGATTGCCTCTGAGGACCTGGCTGCTCAGGTGTCCTTTCATGCTGCGATGGATTCTGAGTCCGAGTTGGAAGCATGCGCGCTCTGGTGCAACCGCCAGCTTGCAGGCGGCTCAGGAAGTCGCCTACTCGTCATTACGCAGGACATCGCCTCGAAACGGGGCGAGATTGAAAGAGCTTTTCTTCGATTCAGCGATCATGCACCTAACTTTGAATTCTCGCTCGGCATTCCCCTTGCGCGGGTCTCTGTGGTCCGTGGGGCCCTGCTGCTCTTGCATTGGCTGAACGGACCGATCAATGAAGACGAGTTGGATTGGCTGATCTCGAGCCGATTAACGGCGAACGCGGAGGAGTCGGCGGCACTGGAAGTCTACATGCGCGTACTGCGCCGCAAGGGCTTGCAGAGAATCCAGTGGACGCTTCAAGCCTTCCTCGATCAACCCGCGCTCTCTGCAAGGCTGCCGCAAATCTGGGTTCAGAAGATGATCGCCGCTCAGCGGCAGCTCCGGGATTCTGGTCCCAGACTTCGAAATCCGCTCGAATGGGCCGACTCTGTTCCTCACCTGCTTGAGACCATGGGTTGGGCCGGAGCACAGGTACAGGAAAGCGCTGATTTCCAGGCAATCCGGCGCTGGCAACAAGCTCTGGACACCGCGGGATCACTTGGCTTTGACGGCCGTCGGATAGATTGGCCCGGATTTCTTGCCATCTTGGGTCGGACTCTCAGAGACACACTCTATGCTCCGGAGTCACTGAACGCCCCCATCCAGATCGCCGGTCCGGCCGAGTCTGCAGGTCTCAAAGCCGACGGAATCTGGTTCCTCGGCGTCGACGAGGGCTCGTGGCCCGCAGTCGGATCGATGCATCCCCTGCTTCCCCCCGAAATTCAGCGCGAGGCGGACATGCCGCATGCATCGCCTCTGCGCGACTGGGAGTTGTCTAACGCCATTACAAAGCGCCTGGTTAACTCCGCACCCGTGGTTCACTTCAGTTTTGCACGACAAAAGGAAGATGCCGAGGTACGCCCCTCGCGACTAATCGCAAGGCTCGCCGGCACGCCGCGGCAACTTACCCTCCGATATGATCCCCCCTCCGCTCGACCCGCCGGCGGCAACACTCTTTTTGGACTCCAGCAAAGTCCCCTTCCGGCAGGACAAGGTGCATGGCGGATCTGGCGTTCTCACCGCACAGTCACAATGCCCGTTCAAGGCATTTGCAGTCGCACGCCTCGGCGCATCCGGCTGGGAGCCGGCCGAAGTTGGCCTCACGCCTCAACAACGAGGTCAGATCCTGCATTCGGTCCTTCGATCAATATGGTCCGGCTCTCCAGACGGAATTCGCACGCTCGACAACCTGAGGAATCTGGACCATCGCTCAGGATTCATCAAGCACCACGTTCAAACAGCTTTGCGGGAAGAGTGGCCGGCATCAGCGCTCGAACGCATGCCGCGCCGTTACCTCGATCTCGAAGAGAGACGCCTTGAATTCCTTGTAACCGAATGGTTGGCTTACGAATCGGAGCGGATACAGTTTGCAGTCGTAGGTACTGAGGTCGACCGCGCGATCGTTCTGGCTGGACTCACTCTCAAGCTCCGCATCGACCGCATCGATCGCTTGAGCGATGGCTCACTGCTCGTCATCGACTATAAGACCGGCGATGTCTCACCTCGCGCATGGGAACTGCCGCGTCCGGAAGATGTTCAATTGCCTCTCTATGCCGCCTTCGCCCTCGAAGAGCAACCGGGCGGCCTGGTCTTTGCGAAACTCCGGGCCAATGACTGGGAACTCGTCGGCCACGTGGCAGACGCCGGGGCAACACTGCGGAGCAAAATCTCGAGCAGGAATCCACTCGTGCGAGATCCCCTTACACCCAAAATGATGAGGGACTGGAAAACCAGCATCGAAGAGCTCGCACGCGATTTCGTTGAGGGGCGCTCAGACGTGAACCCTCGAGACTACCCAAAGACCTGCGTTCGCTGCGGACTCCAGACCATCTGCCGCATCCAGGAACCCGAGAATCAGAGACGCTTGAATGCAAATGGCGATGCGAGCGGCGAGGAGGCAGCCGATGAGTAGTGTAGCGACTCAGGCGCCTCCCGATATCAACGCGCGCAACACCGCGCTCGATCCAGAGCGTTCGATCCTCGTCCAGGCACCGGCAGGATCAGGAAAAACTGACCTGCTCACGCGCCGTTTTCTGCGCCTCCTCGGCGAAGTGGATGATCCCAGCCAGATTGTCGCCATTACATTTACGAAAGCCGCCGCAGCTGAAATGCGCCAGCGCATCATGGCAGAGCTGGAAAAAGCGGAGGCAAGAGATGTATCGCAGCTGCCCTCGGACCCGTTTTCGCTGGAGAAGTTGGCGCACCGCGCGCTCGCGCGCTCGCGGAAAATGGATTGGCAATTGCTCGATCTTTCCTCGCGCCTTCGCATTTCGACTATCGACTCATTCTGTCGCGAACTGGCACTTCAACAGCCGCTTCTCTCGGGCATCAGCGGCAATCTCGAAATCCAGGAGCAGCCTGAGGAACTCTTTCGCCGAGCGGCACGTCTCACGCTGGAGGGGTTGGGTGACCCTGATAACAGAAGCCTCGACGCAGCCGTCGAAGCACTCCTCCTCTGGCGCGATAACAACTGGCAAGAGATGGAGAGCCTCCTCGTTGAAATGCTTCGACAGCGAGACCGCTGGATGCGGGATTTTGTGCTCGTTGACGAGCAGAGCTGGGACAAGCTGCGCGCCCGACTGGAGCGCCCGTTCGCAAATGCCGTGGCAGACGCGCTCTCGCACCTGGATGAGCTGCTGAATCGCATCCCCGGCGCTTGCGATGAAGCACTTGAGCTTGCAAGATTCGCATTGTGCAACGGTGGGGGGGAATCCCTCAAAGACCTTGCCGAGATCGCGGAACTGCCCTGCGGCCCCTTTGTTCCCGGTGAAACTCTCGAAGAGGCGCGCGAGGCATTCGCGTCCCTTGCTCAGTTTCTTTTGACGAAGGATGGCCGTCTTCTCCTGAAGATCGATAAGACCAAGGGCTTCCCTGCGAACCGCGTGACCGAAAAACTTAGGATGCGCGAACTGCTCGATCGGTTCGGCGCCATTCCCGGACTGGCCGCCGCCCTCGACGGCGTTCGAAAACTCCCGCATTGTCGCTACACCGAAGATGAATGGCAAATCGTACGCGCCTGCTTTACCGTCTTACGTCATGCCGCTGGTCAACTCAAGACTGTAATTGCTGAAGCGGGCACTGTGGATTTCATCGAGGTGGCTCAGATCGCTCAGCAGGTGCTTCAGGGCGAGGATGGGTATCCAACCGATGCCGCGCTCGTCGTCGCCGACAACATCCGTCATCTGCTCGTCGACGAATTCCAGGACACCAGTCGTCGCCAGCACCAGCTATTGTCGTCCCTTATCGCTGCATGGCCCGATCAGATTGGCCGCTCCGTCTTCGTCGTCGGCGACCCGATGCAGTCCATCTACTTCTTCCGTGACGCTGAAGTGGAGCTTTTCCAGAGGATTCGCGCTTCGGGCCTTGAAGCTGGTGACAATCAACCTCTGCATTTCACGCCCGCTGACCTCACTGCGAATTTCCGAACCGCTCCGGAACTCGTCAACGAATTGAACGTTTTCTTCGCCAGAATCTCGGCAATCAGCGATGGAAGCGGCATCGCTTTCACTCAGGCGGAAGGTGCGCGATCGCCAGGTCCCGCCTCCAATCCGCGCCTTCAACTGCATCTCAATTTTGTCCCGCAGACTGCCGGAGGTGTATCCAGGTCCAAAAGCGCGGTCGAGGCCAGACGAGAGACTGCCGCTCAATGCGAAGCTGCCCGAGCAGCGCAACTCTCCGAGATCGTCGATCTCATTCGAACCCACTCTGACCGCATGCATGAGGCTTCTGCGTCCGGCGGGAAATACCGTGTGGCCGTTCTCGGACGCGCACGCAGCGCTCTCGCTCCGATCGCGGAAGCTCTTCGCGAGGCGAATATTCCGTTCCGTGCTGTCGACCTCGAAACGCTGAAGGACAGGCCCGAAATCCTCGACGCTCTGGCGCTTGCGCGGGCTCTCATGAACCACCAGGACCGAGTCTCATGGCTAGGTGTGCTCCGCGCGCCGTGGTGCGGCCTCAGCCTTGAAGAACTGCACACGATTGCGGGCACTGACGAGTGGTCTTTCCCGCACCCTCCCGTTCCACAATTGCTGATGGACAGACAACACCGTCTCAGCGACGCATCTCGCAAAGCTGTCGATCGCCTGCTAAGCACATTCAATTCCGTTCCGCGCCTGCGCTCCATCCTGCCCACTGGAACACTGGGCACACTTCTGAGGCAGGTTTGGCTGGCGCTCGGCGGCGACGCATGCGCAGACGCAACCGCACGCGCCAACCTCGATCTGTTCTGGAAGTTGCTCGATGGATTGCCGGAAGGAGAACAGGATCTGTGCGGCACAGCGCTCAATGGCGCGCTTGAACGGCTGTGTGCCCAACCTGATCCGGCGACGAGCAGCGACGCCGGCGTGCAGTTGATGACGATCCATAAATCGAAGGGACTCGAGTTCGAGGTTGTCATCGTTCCTGACCTGCAAGCAAGAACGCGCGGGGGCTCAAAAAGGCTCCTTTCCTGGCTCGAGCGTGGATTGGCCGACCCGGGCGAATCTGATCACATTACAGAGTTTCTTGTCGCACCGATGCAGCCCAAGGGTGCAGAACGAGGCAGAGCAAAGGAATGGGTCGATCGCGTCTACTCTGAGCGAGAGTCACAGGAGATGAGACGCATCTTGTATGTGGCTGCCACACGCGCGCGTGAGGAGCTCCACCTGTTTGCTCGTCCCGCATACAAGCGCGAGAAGAATGATTCATGGTCGCTCATCGAGCCGTCCAATTCCCTTCTGGCAACCGCTTGGCCCGCAGTCTCAGAAGAGGTCAAAGCACGATTTGGAGATTGGATCGCAACGCTTCCTCCGCAGATCGAAGAACCGATAATCCCGGCTCTCGCTGCGTCGGGAGACACGAACGTGGTTGTCATGCCTCGCCGTTCCATGCCGACGCTCGTTCGTCGTCTCCCGGTCGATTTCCAGGTCGGCGCTTCGATCATTCCCCCGGTCGCTCTCAGCCGAGGGTTCATCGGCAACTCCTCCAAACCGTACCAACGCCATGAAGGAGGTCTTCACTCCCGCGCCTTGGGCAGCGCAGTTCACCGCCTTCTCGAGGAGCTGGCCCGCCTTCGCGCCGCACACGACTGGGGCTCCGCCATCGCGGCCCTCCATTCACTGGAGCCTGCCATTGTTGCACAGATTCGTGCCGCCGGATTCCCTGCCTCAGAAGCAGCATCCATCGCCACACAAGCCATCAAGCTGGCTTCCAACGCCGCGAACGACGCCGTCGGCCAATGGATCCTCTCACCGCACGCTGACGCCGCAAGTGAGGCTGGCTGGGCCGGAATTATTGACGGAGTTCTTCGACAGGTTCGCGTCGATCGTGTCTTCCGCGCGGGCCCCGCACCCGTAGCTGATGGCGACGACACATGGTGGGTGATTGATTTCAAGACTGCCCACGCTGATGATGTCGATCCGGCTTCAGTTCTGCCGGTGTTCCGCGCCGCATTCGCGCCTCAGCTTGAAATGTATTCCACTCTCCTGCGAAATCTCCACGGCGCAAACGCGAATCTTCGAGCCGGCCTCTATTATCCGCGCATGTCTCTGCTGGATTGGTGGCAGACTTAGCGCAGGTTAGTTGTCCGAACCCAACCCGATTGACCGCATAAGCTCCAGCGCGTTGCTCGATCTAACAACCCCTGGCCTGAGTCTGTAGTCGAAATTCAGCTCGCCGTCTTCCAATCGATCCTCAAAATGGCAGTTGATTGCCTTCGATCCCAATGCATCTGGAATCTGTGTTAACGCCAGGTCATGCGTGCTCACAATTCCAATTGCGCCTCGATTCATCAGGCTCTTCACCACCAATTCTGTGCCCACAAACCGATCGTGCGAGTTCGTACCCGACAGCAATTCATCCAGCAGGAAAAGCACCGGCACTGGACCTCGAGTAAGCTCCGCAGCGAGCTTCAGCCTGCGTATCTCAGCATAAAATCGCGAAACACCGCCCGCAAGCGAATCGAGAACACAAATAGACGCCGCAACATTCAGAGGTGAAAGCCTCAGCCGTCTCGCGCACGCCGGTGCACCGCATTGTGCCAGCACCGCATTCACCCCCAGGCAGCGAATGAAGGTGCTCTTGCCCGCCATATTTGGGCCGCTCAGCACGATAAGTTGCGTTCCATCGCCAAGTTTTACGTCATTCCGCACCGCTTCCCTTCCAGGTAACAGCGGATGCGCAATGCCCTCGGCGTCGAACAGTCCACCTTGCACGGCAAACTCAGGAAAGACATCGTCCGCATGCTCGAATGCGTACCCTGCAATCGCAGTCAGCGCTTCGAATTCGCCCAAAGCGGAGAGCCATCCCCGAATCTGCGGACCAAACTCCTGTTGCCAGCGTTCGGCTGCAAACACAAACTGCGCGCTCCAGAATGTCAACACATCGAGCAACCGCATTGCAGGGTTGCGACGTGATTCGAGATACGAAACGACCCGGGCAAGCCTGCCGATCGCGGTGGATGGCGGAACTCCATGATGCTTGAATGCAGCCTGTGTCGTCACGAGCTTCGGCGAAGAGAATAGCTCGGCTTCCAGAAGAGCCAGAATTCCCGCCAGCAATTGAAGGTCTTCGGTTTCCGCTTCAATCCTCTCAGACGCTTCCTCCAGCCGGGCATGGATCCGGTGAGCCCAACCGAGATTCAAAACCGTAATTGCAAGAGCGACTGCACCCAGTCCCCAGAGCCACCACACAATCAGGCTGAACGTCCAAAGAATGGCGAGGACTGAGGTCACAATGCGGGTTCTTCGCAGTTTGAACACCGGCTGGCCCACTCCCCATTTCGAGAGTGCGTCCGGATGTACCCCAAGACGCACCGTCTCGCCGAGCGAAAACAGGCTTTCTCTGAACTTCACCCTTTCTTTCAGATCGCGTATCGCACATTGCCGCGCAATGATCTCCTCAAGCGGCGCGGGACTCAACAACCAACGGGCCAGCGTCTCTTCGCCAGCCCTCGTCCGCGCCGTGCAAAGAAGCTCAAATAGAGATGCACTGCCAAATATATCGAGATCGCGCGCGTAAGGGTGTTGCGGATCGAGGAAACGCTCACCCGTCTCCCCACTCCCCGCCCACCGGTCCTCGAGTCTTGCTAATCCGCGCTCGTAAAACTGAATCGACCGTTGCCGAAGACGGATAGAGCGGAGGCGGTTCTCATGGATCACCTCCAGAATCACAAAGAGAATGACCGGAACGAAGAGAACGGCGAGAACTGTCGGGCGATGGAGGAAAAGCACTGCTGCAACGAGCGTCAGAAATCCCACCACGAGCTTCGCATAACCGAGCAGCCTTTCCTGCCTCTGCTCGACTGACTGGATCTTCTGCAGCTCATTCAGTCGCTCGTTGTACAGCGTCGCAGGGTCGCCCCCGCCTGGTGTCACAGCGTCCGTTTCCATCCCCTTCTCCGCTGGCTCAACACAAGACTATCGCAGCGAAGTTAGAAAGGTTATCGATGGGTCTCGGATGATAACGAAAGTCAGCCGGCGGCTTTCCCGTCCTTCTGAGCCATGACGCTCTTGTGATGGCGCACATCGTCACCCTGTACCCAGAAGATCACATCCTCGGCAATGTTGGTCGCGTGGTCGGCCACACGCTCCAGTGCGCGGCTGATCATCAGCGCGTTCAACGCCTGAGGGGCAATATGGCTCTGTTCTTCCATCACCTTTGTCAGCGCTTTGTAGGCCGCGCGATTCATCGTATCTACGGCATCGTCCATCGTAAGCACTGCACGCGCCAATTCGGGATCGCCCTCGATGAACGACTGAAGGCTTTTGCGTACCATCTCGGCTGCCAGCGAAGCCATCCGCGGAATATCCACCGGCAGTTCCGCAACCGCCATCTGTTCCATGTTGCGGACCCGCTCGCTGATGCTCTTTGCTGCGTCGCCCACGCGTTCCAGGTCGGCGTTGATCTTGATCACGCTCAGAATGAAGCGCAGGTCGATCGCCATGGGCTGTTCCATTGCCAACAGGTCCAACGCTGCCTGATCGATATCGCGCTCCAATCGGTTGATCGCAACCTCACTGCGGCTCACCAGATCGCAAATCGAAAGATCGCGCACGCGATAAGCTTCAATCGCCCGCTGGATGGACTGTTCCGCCAGTCCGGCCATCACCAGCAGGCTCTCTTTCAGTTGATCCAGACTCTGTTGAAACCGAATGCGCGTCATCCGAACCTGCCTGTGATGTAATCTTCGGTCCGCTTATCGCTTGGATTTGTGAAGATCTTGTGTGTGGAATCGAACTCCACCATCCGACCGTTCAGAAAGAATCCTGTCTTCTCAGCGACGCGCGCCGCCTGCTGCATGTTGTGGGTCACAATCACGATAGTGTACTGCGATTTGAGCTGAAAGATAAGATCTTCGATCTTCGATGTCGACACCGGGTCCAGTGCCGACGCGGGTTCATCCATCAGCAGAACCTCAGGATCCACGGCCAACGCCCGTGCGATGCACAACCGCTGTTGCTGGCCGCCGGAGAGGCTCGCGCCGGACTTGGACTTCAAATCGTCCTTCACCTCTTCCCAAAGCGCCGAATTTTTAAGTGACCGTTCCACAATCTCATCCAGCACCCTGCGGTTGCCGTAGCCATTCAGCTTCAGCCCCGAAGCAACGTTGTCATAGATCGACATGGTCGGGAACGGATTGGGCCGCTGAAACACCATGCCAACGCGCCGCCGGATCTCAACCGGCTTGGCGTCGTTGTAAATGTCCAGATCCCCGATGCGGACGGTCCCTGTCACACGCGCGATGGGGTTCGTCTCATGCATCCGGTTCAAACAGCGAACGAATGTGCTCTTTCCGCAGCCGGAGGGGCCAATCAGAGCCGTGGCATGATTGGCAGGAATATTTAGCGTGATGTCCTGCAGCGTATGGTTTGTTCCGTACCACGCATTCAGGCTTGCGACCTCGATGCCAACACCCACTTAACTTGCCCCTTTCAGAACTCCGCGACTCGTCACATAACGCACAAGCGAGACCGCTATCACAATCAGCGCAATCAGAACCAGTGCCCCGGCCCAAGCTAACCTGTGCCAATCGTCGTAGGGTGACTGTGCGTACACGTAAATCTGAAGCGGCAGAGCTGCGATTGGCCGGTTGAGGCTCGTGCTCCAGAACGAATTTCCGAGCGCAGTGAAGATCAATGGCGCCGTCTCTCCCGCAACTCGAGCAAATGCGAGCATGCATCCGGTGATGATTCCCGGCGAAGCCGTCCTCACCGTAATGGAGAGAACTGCGCGCCAGTTTGGAACGCCCAACCCAAGCGCAGCCTCGCGAATTGCATGCGGCACCATAAGCAGCATCTCTTCGCTCGTCCGGCAAACTGTTGGAATCATCATGATTCCCAGCGCAACTCCACCGGAAAAGGCGGAGAAATGTCCTTGAGGAACCACAATCAGGGAATAGGCCGCAAGACCCATCACAATCGAAGGAACGCCATTCAGCACATCGGCTGTAAATCGAATGGCATTGGCCAGTTTTGTGCCGCGTCCAAACTCAGCCAGAAAGATCCCACCCCCGATTCCAATCGGCACTCCGATCACACTCGCGATCCCGAGCAGAACGCCGGATCCGACGATCGCATTTGCCATCCCGCCGCCCACTTCACCAACCGGCTTTGGAACCTGCGTGAAAAATGCGAGATTGAGAGAGCTGGCGCCTTTCACGACCAGATAAATGAAGATGGCCACCAGCGGAGCAATCACAAGCAACGTCGCCAGGATCGCGAGCCCCGTAACCGCGCGATCGGCGAACCACCGCCATCTGGATCGAAAGCTGGTTTGACTCACGCTCACTGCGATCTCCTCAATTAACCCGCGCCGGTGCGCCGCGCGTCACTGCCCACACCAGGAACTGGGCTAGCGCATTTACCAGGATGGTCACAATGAACAGCGCAAGGCCAATCTCGATGAGTGCGCTTCGATGCAAATTGCTGACCGCTTCGGTGAACTCGTTGGCAATCACTGATGCCATCGAATACCCATTGGAAAGCATTGAGCGGTGGATCTCCGGCGTGTTGCCGATCACCATCGTCACGGCCATGGTTTCGCCTAGCGCGCGCCCAAGACCCAGAATGACCGCGCCCACAATGCCTATCCGGGCATTGCGCAGCACTCCCATGCGGATCATCTCCCAGCGCGTGGCTCCCAGCGCCAGCACCGCCTCGCGTTGCGAGTGCGGCACCGCGGTCATCACCTCACGAGTGAGAGATGAAATGATAGGCAAAATCATGATCGCCAGAATGACTGATGCCGACAGGTACCCCAATCCTGTCGGGTTACTGGCATCGAAAAGTCCCGTCCAACCGAACGTCTTGATGAGGGCTGGATTGACATGCTCCCGAAGAATTGGAACCAGGATGAACACTGCCCACAATCCATACACAATGCTTGGAATCGCTGCCAATAGCTCCGTAATGAAGGCCAGCGGGCCGCGCAAGATTTTAGGGCACATCTCAGTCAGGAAGATCGCAACTCCGATCGCCAGCGGCACGGCCAGCAGCAGCGCGAACAGCGAAGACACAAGAGTTCCATAGACAAACGGAATGGCGCTGAAGTGCTCATTCACCGGATCCCAGTACGCCGGCAGCCCGGTACTCGGATCGAAATACGCCTTGAAGAAGAAGCTGATTCCGAACTTCTTCCATACCAGGTCGGATTGTCTCATCAACTCAATCAAAATGAAAACAACGATGCCGAAGATGCTGAGCGCACACAGCACCATCAGCACACGAAAGCATCGATCTGCGATCGCCGAATTTCCGCGAGACAGAAGAAACTTCCGAATCGCCGAAGCCTCAGTCCTCTGCGGCTCCGCCGCTTGCGTGACCGCCGGAACTTGGGGCTCAGTTTGGATTTTCAGATGCGGAATTCTTATCTCAGGCACTTGAACCGTCACTCACCGTAGGCTAACGGGGAAAGATGAATAGAAGGTTACAGGGCTGCTAAATCAAGCGCATACAGAACAAAATGCTGCAAATTTAGATCGCATTCGGCTGGCTGCCTCAAAATCTGACGCCACTCATTGGATGCTTCCTCCATCAAGCTGCAATTGCCGTATGCTCAGTTCCGTTCCTGTTGAAGGATTCACCGCAAAATCCGTTCTCTACTCGCCCCGCCCCCGACTCTTCCGGTAAGCTGTGGAACTGGAAAATCTTCGGTAAAAACCATGCGCTCAACTGTTGTGCTCCCTGTTCTCGCTCTCTTCCTGCCTCTTTGCAGTCAACTTTCCGCGCAATCCGATCCGGTCCATCGTGAATGGAAGGCCGCATGGGTCACACATCCAACCGCCCCGCTCCGCGAGCCAATTGTCCTGCATTTCCGCCGCACGTTGGACCTGGCCTCCGTCCCCGGGAGCTACGCCGTCCGCGTCAGCGCTGATAACCGGTTCATCTTGTTCGTCAATGGCCAGCGGGTCGGCGACGGGCCGGCCCGCGGCGACCTTGCCCACTGGCGTTACGAGCGTTTTGACCTGGCGCCGTTCCTAAAGGCTGGGCCGAACCTCATAACCGTCACCGTCTGGAACTTCGGAGTTTTCGCTCCGGTGTCCCAAATGAGTGACCGCACCGCGTTCCTGCTTGAGAGCGAAGCAACCGGTCCGGAATCGATCAGCACTCCCGATCGCTGGCTCGTGGAGGAGGAGCCCGGTCAACGCGCTCTCGATCGCAGCTCCGTCACCCTGAAGACCTATTTCGCCTCCGGGCCCGGAGAAGAGATCGACGCCTCCCGCTTCGATTGGCAATGGAACTCTCCTTCTGCTGCTGGCCCGGCCTGGGTTCCCGCCGAATCGCCCATGCGCGACAGCATCTTTCCAGGAGTCAACCAGGCACATTCAGCCGACACCACCGGCGACAATTTCTGGGGCCTAATCCCTGACTCGCTTCCGCACATGGAGTACGCGCGGACAACCCCGGGCGAAACCGTCCGTGCCGACTTCGATGACCTCCGAGTATTTCCCAAATCAGCAGTGACGGTACCGCCTGGAAGACATATCCACCTGTTGCTTGACCGCAAAACGCTTACCACTGCCTACCCCCACCTCACAGTTTCCGGCGGCAAAGGGGCAAAGATCCGCCTTACCTATTCGGAAGCGCTATACGACAAGGATCAGCACAAAGGCGACCGCGACGCTGTCGAAAACCGGACGGCCCTCGGCCTCACCGACAGCTTCCTCCCCGACGGCGGCGACCACCGCACCTTCGAGCCTCTCTGGTGGCGCACCTGGCGCTACCTCGATCTCGACATCGAGACCGCGGCCGAGCCCCTCACCCTCGAATCCCTCACCGCAGACTTCACCGCCTACCCCTTCAAAGAACAAGCCAGCTTCAAATCCGGTGACCCCGACCTTGACAAGATCTGGGAGATCAGTTGGCGCACTGCCCGCCTCGACGCCCACGAGACGTACATGGACACTCCCTACTACGAACAGCTTCAGTACGTCGGCGACACCCGCATCCAGGCCTTGATCTCTTACACCGTGGCCGGTGACGACCGGCTTGGCCGACAGGCAATCGCCGCATTCGACCAGTCCCGCTCTCCTGACGGCCTCACCCGCAGCCGCTATCCCAGTTCCCTGCCGCAGACCATCCCGCCGTTCTCCCTTCTCTGGATCGGCATGCTGCACGACTACTGGATGTATCGTCCTGACCCCGAACCCGTCCGCGAATCTTTACCCGGCAGCCGCGCCGTGCTTGGCTGGTTCGCACGGTACGAGCAGCCCGACGGACTGCTGGCCAAGTTGCCCTGGTGGAGCTTTATTGACTGGGTCTCCTCCGGCGAGACTCCCACCTATGACGCGCACGAAGAGTCGTGCATCACGACGCTCGAATATCTGGGAGCACTAACCGACGCATCCGAACTCGAGAAATCGCTCGGCGATCAGGTCTTTTCTTCTCGCTATCTCGACCGTGCCAACCACGTTCGTTCCGGCCTTTATGACAAGTGCTGGGTATCCTCCCGTGGCCTGCTGGCCGACAACTCTGACGGCAAGGTATTCAGTCAGCAAGCCAATATCCTTGGCGTCCTCTATGACGTGATCCCCAAAGAGCGTCAGCAGGAAGTCCTCCGCCAGATGCTTTCCATCGAGCCCGGAACCACTCCCAATGGGATCCTCAGCGCGTCCTACTACTTCCGCTTCTATCTGGCGCGCGCACTCGACCACGCAGGAATGGGAGACGAATATCTGCGCTCGATCGACCCATGGCGCAAACTTCTTCCCTTGCACTTCAGTACCTGGCCTGAAATCCCAGGAGATACGCGCTCGGACTCTCACGCCTGGTCGGCGCATCCCATCTACGACATGCTCACTCTGATCGCCGGAATCGAGCCGGCCGCGCCAGGTTTCGCCTCCGTGCGCATCGCCCCGCACCTTGGCGCTCTGAACAACCTCACGGCCAGCTTTCCCCACCCCCGCGGCGACATCCGCGTGGAATACCACCGAAGGCCGGCCGGGTTGGACGCGACCATTACCCTTCCGCCAGATGTCTCTGGCACCTTTTTATTGAACGGGAAGGCCGTTCCTCTCAAGCCCGGAGCTAACCGAATTGCGGCTAATTAGACGTTTTGGCCATTTTCGGCTAACCCGCTTGGCAAATCGATGTATTTCTGGGAATCGGGGTTACTTCTTCTTCCGATTCGTGTTAAAACTCCAACATGGCAAAGGGCAAGGATTCGACGCCATCTACCCACGTTAATCTCAGGATGTTGGCTGAGCACCTGGAGCTTTCGCAGACGACAGTCTCACTGGTTCTGAATAACTCTCCTTCGGCAAAGTCCATCCCCCAGGAAACGCGGAACAGGGTCATGGAGGCAGCTACCCGCCTCAACTACCGGCCGAATTACTTCGCGCGTTCGCTGCGCCAAAGCCGATCCATGAGCGTCGGCGTCCTCGCACCCGACCTCAGCGAAGGCTATTTCACCCGCGTCATGAGCGGAGTCGTTCATGAGCTCACGAGTGCCCATTATTTCTACTTCACCGCTTGCCACGACTGGAAGCGCGAACTCATCGAGCAGTATCCACGCATGTTTGTGGAACGTTCTGTTGACGGCTTCCTTCTGCTCAATACGCCGACCGACCAGATCTCCGTTCCTGTCCCGGTCGTAGCCATCTCCGCCCACAGCGCGCAGGAGAATGTAACCAACATTGTCCTCGACCACCACAAGGCCGTGGAATCTGCTCTCGTTCACCTCTATCAACTTGGCCATCGCCGCATCGCATTTATGCGCGGTCCTCGCGCCATTCCTGACTCCGAATACCGCTGGCAGAGTATTCAGCAGGTGGCTGGCGAGGTGGGACTTCGCATTGATCCCGCCCACGTCATCCGCATTGATACCAGCGGATGGTCAATGAAGACCGGCTATCACCCGATGGCCCCTGAAATCGGCTACAAGCCAATGCAGGCTTTGCTCGAGAAGACCCGCGATTTCACTGCGATCTTCTGCTTCAACGATATCGCCGCTATCGGTGCAATCCGAGCTCTCAAGGATGCCGGACTGAACGTCCCAGGAGACGTCTCTGTTGTCGGATTCGATGACATTCAGTCCGCCGCCTACTCCACCCCTTCGCTCACCACCGTCCGGCAACCGCTGCTGGAGATGGGACAGCGAGGCGCAAGGGTATTGCTCGAGCGCATCGCCAATCGGGAAGCAGATTATCCGGGAGAGATCGTCATGGCGCCGGAATTCGTAGTCAGGGAGTCCACCGGGCCCGCCCCGGCAGGCGCCAGGGCCTGATTCGCGCTATCCACAGAACGACTGGAACCAGCGGCTGACGTACACCTGCGCGTGTGCTTCGCCACAATAGTGGCGAGCGTGGGGAGCGTCGGCAGCTTCCTTCGTCCACTTGAAGATGGTCAGTTGTGTGTCACTACAGTGGATCACGATCCATCGAACGGGCCGGTCGCTCTCCTCGCCACAAATCTCACATCGATAAACCGTGTCAATCACCGGTGTCCCTCCGCGTCTGACCTTCCCATTGAAACTTCACACCTCGTCCCTAGTCCCTCAGTCCCCTACTCCAGCATCTGCAGGTTCAGCGGCTTCTCCAGCAGGCAGTCCATGTTACTGATGCTTGCGAGAGCACGCTGCAGCGCTGACGATTTGCACGGCTCTACCGTGACCACGAACGGGAGAGCATTGGAAGGATACCCCGCCTTCTGCACAATCGCCCGAATGTTGATGCGCTCGCGAGCCAGAGCGCCGGTTATCTCGTGCACAATTCCCGGCCTGTCCACAACGAGAAAGCGAATGTAATGAGGTACTTCAAACTCCGCTCCAATCCGTGCCGGAACCGACGGAATCTCGACCCTGCGGGAACCGTGCGCCAGCGTCAGCAAGTCGCTCACGACGGCGACTGCAGTTGGATGTCCGCCAGCGCCGTGGCCTGAAAACACCACATCCCCGCCGTAGCGCCCTGTCAGAATCACCATATTCTCAGTGCCGCGCGACCAGGCCATGGGTGAATTCTTGTCCACCAGCATCGGGCCCACCGTGGCTGCAACCGTTCCGTTGCACTCTTCCGCGCGCGAGACTTGCCGTATGGTGCAATTGAGGTCCCGAGCATAGCTGAAGTCCACGGGAGTGACCGCGGTGATCGCCTGCGGAATGATCTCGTCGGGATCGACGACCACGCGCAGTGCCAGGCGCATCAGGATCGCCAGTTTGGCGCGCGCATCGAACCCGCCCACATCCTCGGTGGGATCGGCCTCGGCGTACCCCCGCGACTGCGCCGTTTCCAGAACGGCTGAATACTCCGCGCCCGCCTCCATCTGGCTCAGGATGAAATTGCACGTCCCGTTCAGGATGCCTTCCATCCGCTCGATGTGATCGCCTGCCAGCCCCTGCTCCAGCCCTGGAATCACCGGGATTCCGCCCGCGACGGCCGCGCCATACTTCAGGTGGCCGCCTCTTTCAGCCGCAAGTCTCTCCAGTTCCACGCCGTGGTACGCAATCAGCTTCTTGTTCGCGGTGACAACGCTCTTCCCGGACTCAATTGTGCGGCGTACCCACTTTCCAACCGGATCGAGCCCTCCAACAAGCTCCACCACAACGTCAACATCCGACGCCAGCACCGCATCAAAGTCGTCGGCCCAAACCACGCTCGAAGGCACCCAATCCACACGTTTGCGCGCCACGTTGCGATTGAAAATGTGCGTAATCTCAATGCCCTCGGGCTTCGATTCCAGCAGAATGCGCGCCACGGAACTGCCGACCGTCCCGAAGCCGCATAAGGCGATGCGAAGTCGCGACTGCCGGCGCTCGTCCATCGTGGTGGAATCATCCTTCGGGAAAGCGATCTTTTCTTGTGGGGGCATCAATTCGGTCGATCTTCCTCTCAAATATTCAATGCGTCGATCATACCTGACTGGCGTTTGACCTTCTCCTTGATCGAGGAACATGCGTCTCGTAGAGCATCTGCCGAACATGCGTCGCGCGCTGTCTCTCCCTCGGGACTTTGCCCTTATTGCCGGTTTTCGCGGGTCAACGACACTGCGCACAAGTCGGCATGTCGTCGGCCGGCACACATCGTTGAGCCTGCATCGCCTTCCCAATGGTCAATCCTGTCGGCTCTCGCTACCTGGTTGAATGAGAAGCGGCGGTAACGCGGCAACAGGGAGTGAATCACCCGGAATAAATTGCGCCCTGAATGTGATCTGGCTTACACTAGGCGCTGCATGCGGCGATTCTTGGCCTTATTGATGCTCGCGCTCATCGGCTCGTTCCAGGCCGCGCCGCTCCTTGCGCTTTCATCCTCTGATCCCGAAGCAAACCTTCCCGCATGCTGTCGCCGCAATGGACATCACCACTGCGCCATGATGGAGCATGCCCGGCGCTCCGCGGCTTCCGGCTCACAGGCCCACCAGATCCAGGAACGTTGCCCGTTTTATCCTCGCACGGCTGCCGCACCGATACTTCCCTTCCACGCAGCGCCATCGTCGGCTGCATCGCATTATGTCCAGATTGCCAGTCACCCGGCGAATCATCCGAAGACAAATACCGTTTGTCGCCTCCTCCTCGACCGTAGCCGCCCAAAGCGCGGACCTCCCACCATCCTCCTCTAGCTTCCCCGCGCTACCTCGCTGATTGCGAGGTCCCAGAATGCTTCCCGCAAGCTCATTCCTGGCTAAATCGCGTCCCCTTGACGCGGAGGTCGATTCGTCTATGCGCAAGCCCTCGTTCCTTCTCCCGATCTTATTGCTGTTACACCTTGCGGTTCCTGTTGAGCGAGCCCACGCCACTGTCTATGGACAGATCCAGGGCATCGTTCACGACCCGCACCACCGCCCTATCCCAGGCGCCAAGGTGGAATTAAAGAGCATCGATTCCAGTGCAGTCCAGGTGCTCGAAGCCGATCGCGATGGAGCCTTTCGCTTTCAGATCGTCTCCTTTGGTGATTACACCCTGACCGTCTCCGCAACCAGGCTTCGCCTCTCTAACACAAAGGGTCACACTCGCCTCGGGAACTTCACCGATGCTCCACTTTGAGTTGCCTATTGCAACAGTGCAGCAATCCGTCTCGATTACGGCGGAAACAGATGCTACGAATGTGGATAGTGTTACGCCTACCACGACAGTGAGCCACAGAGACATCCAGGAAACGCCAGGGGCAAGTCGCAGTAACGGGATGGAGATGATCACCGACTACGTTCCGGGTGCCTACATGACCCACGACATGCTGCACATACGTGGCGGTCACCAGGTGAGCTGGCTGATCGACGGAGTCGAGATTCCGAACACAAATATTGCCAGCAACATCGGCCCGCAGATCGATCCGAAAGACATCAACTACCTCGAAATCCAGCGTGGAAGCTATGCCGCTGACGTGGGAGACCGCACGTATGGGGTGTTTAACGTTGCCCCGCGCAATGGGTTTGATCGCGACCGGGAAGGCGAACTGATCCTGAGCCTCGGCAACTTCTGGCAAACCAACGACCAACTAAGCTTCGGTGACCATTCGGAGAAGTTCGCCTACTTTGCCAGCCTCAACGGAACCCGCACCGACTACGGACTGGCGCCGCCTATCAGCGACGTGTACCACGATGCTGCCAACGGTTACGGTGGCTTTATGTCATTGATCTATAACCGGACGCCACAGGACCAACTACGCGTAGTCGGTCAGCTTCGCGCCGACTATTTTCAGATTCCTTATGACCCCGATCCAGACAGCTATCAAAACCAGCTGTACCCTTCTCAGGGATTGAGGGACGGACAGCACGAGACCGACGGTCTGGCCTCGGTAACGTGGGCGCACACTTTCAACGCTTCGACCATGCTGGAGATCTCGCCGTTTTACCACTACAACAGCGCCAACTATTCGGCTGATCCGAATGACTATCCCGTTGCCACGACGTCGGACAGGGCATCCAACTATGGCGGCGTTCAAGGCGGCAGTGAACGCCAACATCGCGCGAAATACCATTCAAGCCGGCATCTACAGCTGGGGCCAGCACGACAGCTATGTATTCGGCTCTATTTTCAACGACGGCAGCTTTGAGAACTTCCGGACTACCGACTCGGCCAGCGGCGGCCTCATCGAGGAATACATATCCGACAACTACAAGGCGACTTCCTGGCTCACCCTCATAGCCGGCCTTCGACAGTCGAACTTCATCTCCAGCCTCACGGAACACGAGATTGATCCCCGAGTTGGAATTGCCATCGAAGTGCCAAAGCTCCATTGGGTGTTCCGTGGCTTCTGGGGGAAGTACTATCAACCTCCGCCGCTTCTGACCGCATCAGGCCCGGTGGTCGACTATGCCAACGCAAACAACACAACCTTCGTTCCGCTTCACGGCGAGCGCGACGAAGAGTATCAATTTGGCGTGCAGATACCCTATAAAGGCTGGCTTCTCGATGCCGATACTTTTCAGAATCGGGTAAACAACTTCCTCGACCACTCGAATATCGGGAATTCGAGCATCTATTATCCCGTCACGGTTGACGGAGCTCTCATCCAGGCCTGGGAGTTGACGCTTCGTTCTCCACGAATCTGGCGCTTTGGGCAGGCCCATCTTGCCTATTCCAACCAGATCGCCAAACAGCGCGGCAACATCACCGGCGGACTCATCTGTACTCCCATCGGATCGCCTGCATGTGATGAGGGCTTCGACTATACGCCGGTGGACCACGACCAACGCAACACACTCAATGTCGGCTTTAACGCGACTCTTCCCAGTCACATCATATGCCTCGACAAACATCTACTATGGCTCGGGGTTCACAAACGGACAACAGGATCCGCCGTCACCTTACTCAGGAGCCTACTTGCCTGCACACACGACTTTTGACCTATCGGCCGCAAAGGATATTGGCGAACGACTATCCTTGTCCGTCACTTGTTTGAACGTGACCAATCATCGAGTCCTGCTCGACAACAGCCTGACCTTTGGAGGTTTCCATTACAACGATCCTCTTCAGATCTATGGTGAAATGCGTTACCGATTCAAATTCTAGGAGAAGCCAAACTGCGCGCCTGTAAGCTGCCAATGGTGATTGAAACCCGTTCGCGGCGCACAGAGGCCTTGCACCTCGCAGCTCCTGTTGGGCTATGATGGACGCCGATGGCAACAGCATTTGAGAAGCTTAACCTGAAAGATCAGCAATCCATTGCGGTGCTGAACGCCCCAACCAGCTTCGAGCCGGAAATTGCACAACTGAAGGGCGTCAAGATCCACCGCGGGATCGATTCGATTTCCGAGATCCATTTCTCCCTTGCCTTTGTAACGCGCAAGAGTGAAGTCGATGCCCTCGCGCCCCAGATTGCAAAGCGAGCAAAAGGCGATGCCATCGTGTGGTTCGCCTATCCCAAGGGGACGTCTGAGAAATACAAGTGCGACTTCAACCGGGACACAGGCTGGGATGCGCTGACCAAACAGGGATTCGAAACCGTGCGTGCTGTGGCAATCGACGAAGACTGGTCGGCTTTGCGCTTCCGCCGGCATGAGTTCGTCAAAGCGTGCGGGCCGATTCTTACGTGTTCGTTGGGCCGTACGCGCTATTTCAACGCAAACAGCCCCGGAAGAACTTCTCCTGCCCTGCCTTCCACGACGTTCGTGAACGCGTGCGCATTCAGCGGAGCCTCCGGACCCACGTAGACAGTTCGCGCCCCGTTCTGCCGAGCCCAGTGGACGAAATTCGCCGCAGGATAAACCGAGCCCGATGTTCCGACAACGAGCATCACCGAGGTTCTTGCGATCTCGCGCTGAATGCGCTCCATCTCCAGGGGTATCTCGCCAAAGAAAACGATATGTGGACGCAGTCGGGCGCCGCACGCACAGTGACCCACTTCAGACAGGCTCCTGTAGACTCTGCGGTCCTCGACAGGTGGCCGGCCGCACTCATGCTCGCAGCGCGACTTGGCCAGTTCGCCGTGCATGTGGACCAGCCGCACGGAGCCGGCACGCTCGTGCAGGTCATCCACATTCTGCGTACACAAAAAGAACCGGTCGCCAAGTTTCGATTCAAGATCAGCCAGCGCAATATGAGCCGGATTCGGCATCGCCTTGGCGCCTTGCGCGCGCCGTTCGGAGTAAAACTGCCAGACCAGTTCAGGATTCTGGTCCAGCGCTTCGGGCGTGCACACATCCTCGATGCGATGCCCTGCCCACAGACCGTCAGAGGCGCGAAACGTCGGCAGACCGCTCTCCGCGCTAATGCCCGCCCCAGTCAGTACGAAAACGCGATCGGTTTGCGAAATGGCAGATTTGTGCCACGGTCCCTATTCCCTGACCCCTGATCCCTGCCTTTCACGGCTCCAGCAAGATCTTGCCGGTCGTCATGCGGCTCTCCATCGCAGTCTGCGCCTTCGCAGCCTCCGCGAGCGAGTACACGTGTTCCATGCGCAACTTAAGATCGCCCTTGGCAACCCAGGCAAGAACCTCGCCGGCGCGCCACTCGAGTTCCGCTCGTGTCGCAACGTAGTGCCAAAGAGTGGGGCGTGTGATGAAAAGCGATCCCTTGCCGCTCAACTGAATCAGATCGAACTGTGGAACTGGCCCGCTCGACGCCCCAAACAGCGCGAGCAGACCGCGAGGTCGAAGGCAGTTGAGACTGCCGTCAAACGTTGTCTTGCCAACCGAGTCGTATACCACGTCGACACCTTTTCCCCCGGTGAGCCGTTTGGTCTCTGCTGCAAAGTCCTGCTCGGAATAGAGAATTACGTCGGAAGCTCCGGCCTCGCGGGAAAGCTCTGCCTTCTCCTGCGTGGACACAGTGGTAATGACACGAGCCCCGATGCGCGACGCGATCTGCGTAAGCAGTAGTCCCACACCGCCCGCACCCGCATGCACGAGTGCCGTGTCTCCGGCCTTGAGCGGATAGGTTGATGTGGCAAGGTAGTGCGCGGTCATGCCCTGCAACATCGCGGCCGCCGCCTGTTCAGGAGTAAGGCCCGCCGGCACCTTTACGAGCTGCGAAGCAGGAACGAGCGCGTACTCCGCATAACTGCCGAGCACGCCCACTGAAGTGACCAGATCGCCCGGTGCGAATCCCGTAACGCCTGTCCCAAGCTCCTCCACCGTGCCCGCGGCTTCACTGCCGGGAGTGAGAGGCATCGTGGCCTTGTACACGCCCTTGCGAAAGTAAATCTCGATGAAGTTGACCCCGATGGCTTCAATACGGATCAACACCTGCCCTGGTCCCGGCACGGGAATGGGCAACTCGGCCAGTTGGAGGACTTCCGGGCCACCTGGGTTCTGAATCTGTATGGCATTCATACATGCGCAAGATATCACCTGCAGGCCCAAATTCAGCAAACTGTCTGAATCTCGGACCTGATGCATGTGCCTGTGCGTTTTCACGGTTGATGAGAAAAGCCCCGCCCGGCCAATGCCGGACGAGGCTAAAGAATTCTCAGTCGCTGCTCTTAAAACAGTTTGTCCCGATTATCGGAGAGGATGCTCGGCTCTTCTGGCGAGCGGAGGCGAACGATGCGATCAATCGCATACGGCGCGCGCTGCTGGCTGGTGTGGAAGTGGCGCACCTGCAATTCACCGAGCAGGCCAATGGCCAGCAACTGGATTCCCGCGAGAATCAGCACGCCTGCAATCACGAACAGCGGCGCGTGCGCATCCATCACGTTCTGGTGCGGATGAATGATCTTCATGCCGAGCAGCACGGTCGAAATAAAGCTCCCCGCCACAATTCCCAACGCGCCGAAGCTTCCGAAGAAGTGGAGCGGCCGGCTCATGTACTTCAGCAGGAAGCGAATCGTAAGCAGGTCAAAGAAGACACGGAATGTCCGGCCGATGCCGTAGTGGCTCTTTCCGCGCTCACGATTCACGTTCTTGATCGGGATCTCGCAGATCGAGGCCCCGTACCAGCTTGCTAGCGCGGGAATGAAGCGATGCATCTCGCCGTAAAGCGGGATGTTCTGAATCACTTCATGACGATAGGCCTTGAACGTAGTGCCGAAGTCATGAATATCGACGCCGGAGAGTTTCGCCATCAGCCAGTTGGCGCACCGCGAAGGAATGCGGCGCATAACGAAATTGTCAATGCGCTCTTTGCGCCAGCCGGAGACGACATCATACCCCTCCTCGAGCTTCTCGAGGAAGTTCGGAATATCGTTGGGGTCATGCTGCAGATCACCGTCCATGGCGAGAATGAACTCGCCGGAGGCATGGTCAAACCCGGCTGCGAGCGCGGAGGTCTGGCCGAAGTTGCGGCGAAGCTTGACGACAAGCACGCGGCTGTCGACAGCGGCAATTTCTTCTAACAACTTATAGGAGCGGTCGCTGGAGCCGTCGTCGACGAGGACCAATTCAAACGAGTCCCCAACCTGCTCCATGACTTGTTTCAGGCGTGCGTATAAGACTGTAACGTTTTCCTCTTCATTGTGAAAAGGAACGACGATGGAATACTTCGGCATATCAGTAGTATAGACGCAGCTAAGTTGCTAAAGATGCGGAACTTTTGGTAACTCGGCTGATTCGCAAACGTTGAAAAGTTGGCTGTTCCAGCGCAATGAAAGGGCCTTAGCGATCCAGCTCGTCGAGCATCCCCTGCATCTCGCTCATTGCGTGACGGTTGCCGGTGCGGGCGGCGCAGGATATTCCAGCCTTGAGTCGCTCAATGGCTTCAGAGGTACGGCCCGCGTTGGTGAGTGTCTGCGCAGCCATGAAATAAGCTGCCGTGTAGTCTGGATCATTCGCGAGGATTGTATTGAATTCGGCCAGGGCCGCGTCGATGGAACCGTCTTTGGCGAGTTCCATGGCAATGCCATAGCGCGCAAAGCTGTTCTTCGGATCCAGGGTGAGAATCTCTTTCAATCCTGCGATCTTGTCAATTGAACTCATAGTCTCTGGGGTGCGGCGCTTGTGCGATTTGCGTAATTGGGCTGGATTGCCGAAACTGGAACTGGTGCCTCGGCATTTTGTTGCCGCTGACTTCATTGTAAATGGTTGTCGATGAACAGCGGATCGGCACGGGTTGTAAGGGAAAACGAAGATGAGTACGACAGACAACAATCCGATTGTCCGCACAGTGGCAAGCACGCAGTCAGAGATGACGGAGATCATTCTCCCCAACGACGCCAACACGCTTGGCAATCTGCTGGGCGGAAGGCTGATGCATTTTATCGACGTCACCGGCGCAATCGCAGCCTATCGGCACACACGCACGCACGTTGTGACGGCGGCCATGGACCATATCGATTTCATCCAGCCTGTGCACGTAGGCGATTTGCTGATTCTCAAGGCCAGTGTGAACCGGGCTTTCAACACCTCGCTCGAGGCCGGCGTAAAGGTGTGGGTGGAAGAGCCGCATACCGGCAAGCTGATGCACGTAGCCAGCGCCTACCTCGTGTTCGTAGCGGTGGATGAGCAGGGCCGACGGCTAAAGGTGCCGCAACTGCTCCCTGAGACGCCGAATGAGATTCGCCGATACGCCGACGCCCTCAGGAGACGCGAACATCGCGAAGCCGAGGCAGCCCGTCGCAAGCACGAACGACGCGAAGAAGACAAGGAATGCACGCCGGCAACCAAGGTCTAGGAATCAGGGAAGTTTCAACCAGAAATCCGTTCGCAAAAGGAGCAATCAAAAATATGGCTCATTCTCATGCCATGCCTGCGCCTGTGGCTCTGCCAGGCGTCTCAAAAATCATCGCTATCGGTTCCGGCAAAGGCGGAGTGGGCAAAACCACGGTGGCTGTGAATCTCGCAATCGCTCTGTCCAAGCTTGGGCAGCGTGTGGGGCTGATCGACGCCGATATCTACGGACCGAATGTTCCACTGATGATGGGTTCGGCTCAAGCCCCGACCATCAATGCGAACAGGCAGATCCAGCCGAATGACCCGCACGGCATCAAAACCATCTCCGTAGGATTCATCTCGCCGGGCGACAAACCGCTGGTGATGCGTGGACCCATGCTTCACCAGATCATTCGTCAGTTCCTGCAGGAGGTCGAATGGGGCGAACTCGATTACCTGATCGTCGACCTGCCGCCCGGAACCGGAGACGTCGTAATCTCGCTGGTCCAGACCGTGCCCCTCACAGGCGCGGTAGTCGTCTCCACGCCGAGTGATGTAAGCCTTCAGGATGCGCGCAAGGCGCTCGAGATGTTCGGTCAGGTTAATGTTGACGTGCTTGGAATCGTCGAAAACATGAGCCACTTCACCTGCCCCCACTGCCAAAAGGAGATCGATATCTTCTCCAAGGGCGGAGCACAGCGAACAGCCGCACAATTCAACGTCCCGTTTCTCGGCTCAATTGAGCTTGTTCCGGCCATCCGTGAGGGCGGTGACCGAGGGTTGCCCGTGGCGCTCGCCGGTCCCAAGAGCCCGAATGCCGCCGAGTTCTATGGCGTGGCGCAAAAACTCATGGAGCGCGCAGAGGCTGCAGCGGCAGCGGCTTCAGACGTGATCGAAATCAGCTAAGTTCAGCCATCGAAATCGAGCAGCAAAAAGCGGGGCACTTCCGCCCCGCTTTTCGTTTGGATTGCAGATTTCACACTAGCGCCAGTGTCCTTCAACGAGCACCCAACCCTCGTGATGATGAACCCAGTGATCTGCTACCCACCCTGTATGCGGATGAGGCGGACGCTCCCAGCGCCCCGGCACCCAGACATAGCGGTGACCGTCCCAACGCTGATAGCCGTCAATCCACACAAAGCCGTGCTCCGGAGGCGGACCGCGTCGCTCGACAATTGGAGCCGGTGGACCCACACGAACATAAACCTGCGCATTTGAAACTGCAGGAAGAAAAGAAACGGCAAACAAAGCTGCCAAAGCGAATCTCTTCACGTGTCTCTCCTTGAGCAATACATGATTGCCGGGGAAGCCTGCTTTCCGGCTTGATTATCAGTTGAAACATGTATTCGCCGGAAAAGTTGCGCGAAGAGGTGCCTGAATCTCTTACTTGAGTTTTAAAGAACTTCTTATCGATCCGCTACGGCCGCTACTTCCAATTCTTCGCTAAGTATCTCTGCGGCTTCAACACACGCTCCGCGGTTCACGTCGTGGTGCGTGACAAGGCGAACGGTATTCGGCCCCACCGTGCTCACCAGAACGCCCCGGGCCTTCATGCGCGACACAAGTTCCTCACCGGATATCTGGCCCGTGAGCCTGAAGATCACGATGTTGGTTTCAACCGCACTGAGATCAATGGAGACGCCTTCGATATGCGACAGCGTCTCTGCCAGCAGGCGTGCATTGGCATGATCCTCCTGCAGTCGAGCGGGCATCTTCTCAAGTGCTATGAGACCGGCCGCAGCCAGGATTCCCGCTTGCCTCATCCCGCCACCCAGCGCCTTGCGGTAGATGCGCGCCCTTTCCATCAGTTCTGCCGACCCAACCAGCATTGAACCAACCGGAGCGCACAGTCCCTTCGACAGGCAGAACATGACGGTGTCAAAACCCCGGGTAAGAGTCTTCACATCCACGCCAAGCGCTGTGGATGCGTTGAAGATGCGCGCGCCATCCAGGTGCAGCGGAAGCTTGCGCTCCTTTGCCCTGCCCCAGATTTCCTCCAGCGCCGGGAGAGTCGTAACCCGGCCGCCGGCGATGTTCGCCGTGTTCTCAATCTCGATGAGCCCGGTTGCAGCGCGGAACGATCCCCGCTTGAAGATGACCGGCTCGATATCCTTCCATGTCAGCGTGCCTCTCTTTGTCGGAACGGCGCGCACCAGGCACCCTGAAAAAACTGCCGTCGTTGCCATCTCCCAATCGAGAATATGGGAGCGCGATTCACAGATCACCTCCTGACCCGGTTCGGTCAACAGGCGAATGGCGATCTGGTTTCCCATGGTCCCGGTCGGCACAAAGAGAGCAGCCTCGCGGCCGAAGATCTCAGCTGCGCGCTTCTCAAGCAGATTGACTGTGGGGTCTTCGCCATACACATCGTCGCCCACTTCCGCGGCTGCCATGGCGGCGCGCATCTCCGGCGTGGGCCGGGTCACCGTATCCGAACGCAAATCAATCAATTCAGCCAATGAAGTGTTCCTCCCCGCTTCCTGTCTTCTTGACCCCTGATCCCTACCCCCTGTACTCACGGTATCTGCGACATGGGAAGTTCCATCACCGGCGTCACTTTGCCGTTGGTCGAGGAATAAGCCCACATTCCGTGAAAATTCTGCTTGAGTCCGGGCTGCGCTTTGAGCAGCGCGCTCAACACCGCCATTGCTTCTGTGCGCGCAACGGCTGGATCGGCTGAGCCTGCGGACTCGTACGTCACACCCAGATCCGGTTGCCGCAGAGACGCATCAAGGCGTATCGAATCGATCTTCCAGGTGCGCTCGCCGCCGGCAAGCGTATACGGAAAAGCGTCCATGGGTGCACCTTTGACCTGAGACTGTTCCTGGTTGAGCTTGTCCAGATTAGGAGAGGTGAGAAAGTCAACCGGGACCTGCAGATAGCGGGCAACCTCGTAACTGTAAAACGCTGCCCAGGGAATGTTCTCGTGCGCCAGTTCACGTGCCCGTATCCAGTACCAGACACCGTCGTGCCCGTCGAAACTCCCCTGTCTTACCGAGATCCCCCCAAGTCTCCAGGCAGGAACGAAACCGGCCGTATCCCAAACCAGGATGATCCCGATCTGTCCGGCCAGCGGCGCTCCCGTAGCGTCCGCCAGGACCAGGGCGTAGCGTCCCGGCGGCAGCGAGCGCATATTGATGGTCACGGTCAACGTGCCGTTGGCATTGGAACAGAAAAACTGTGTGTCTGCCTGGGCGCCAAGAGTACTTGCATCCAGCAGATAAAGATTGCGAAGTTGGACTTTGCCGCCTTTTACCAGCGACTCGGCCTGCTCGACCGCACTACGTATGTTCTCCCACTCGGACGACAACGACGGAAGCAACGCGGACTGCAAAGCGCCAAGATCTTGCCGCAAGAGAGCCATCGACAGCCTCTCACCCTCTGCCGCCAGCGCTGCGCGATCCTGTGGCGTCAATTCAGCCTGGGTGGTGCAACTTGCAGAAAAGCCCGATAAAGGCGTCGCCAACAAAAGAGCGACAATGCAATCCTTCCAGCAGAGGCGCATCCGATACCTCTCTACCCTTTTGAAATCCTTTTGAGCGATCGAGGGCCACTGATAGTCTAATGCAGTAGGGAGGAACGAATCGCCGCCGTGGCGACCGTACCTGCCCTGGGAGCCGGTTCCCATGTGCCTCATCGTCCAGCCACAATCTCCGGTGCTGCGGAATTCCTCTTCATTGCGTGCGATTGAACGCGGCGCGCTCTTCGCCACCATCTTGCTTGCGTCTAGGGCTGATCTGTGCGCAGATTTCAGTATCAGCATCCGGCCAGTCCCCCGCGTCTCAATCCGCGCAAAAGGTCGCTCCGCATTCTTCCCAGTTGACGGCAACCCGCAAAGCTCCCCATCCTGAAACTGAGACTCCGCCTCCTCCTCCCATGCCAAAATGGCCGGTCAACGACAGCCCAAGCCAAGCCTCGGTAACCTGGGACAGCCACGGACTGCGCATTGATGCTTCGAACTCCAGCCTGCAGCAGATTCTCAACGACGTTTCCCGTCAGACCGGAACAAAGGTCGAGGGTATGGGCTCCGACCAGCGCGTTTACGGATCGTACGGGCCGGGTCAGGCTCGCGAAGTGATCTCGCAGTTGCTGCAGGGATCCGGCTACAACGTGCTGCTCGCAGGCGATTTGGGCTCGGGGGCACCGCGGCAGGTAGTGCTGAGTCCGCGGCGCGGAGGAGCGGGATCATCACCGGCCATGGCCGGTACGCCGGAGCAGGACAACAACCCTGACGACGACATTCCCGACAACAGTGAAGTAGACGAACAGCCTCCGCCTCCTCCGCAGCAGCCCGTTCCCATGCAGCCGAATCCGAATGTTGGCAGGCCCGGCTTCGGACCGAACGGCCCGATACGCACTCCTCAGCAGGTAATGGAAGAGATGCAGCGCCAGCAACTGCTGCAGCAGCAACAACAGCAACAGCAGGGCGCCCAGCCGAATAATCCACCGGAGTAAAGCCGCAAGGACGCAGCGCCACTGGTCTGCAGCAATTGCGCGCAGCGAATACCATCACAGATCGAAGTTGAGCGGGGTCGTGGGGAAGATTCCTGCTTGGCGACGCGAAGCGCGGCGACTCCCTATTCGGCAGCCAGTTCCGGCCGAACCTTTACGGCTACCTGCTGACGCCTTGGGCGCATCAGCGCGAACCCGATGCGGAAGATCGCGTAAGCTGTAAGGACGCCAAACGCCATCGAGCCCACTGCGGCGCAAACCAACATGATCAAATTCAATAAATCAGCCATGGATTAAATCCATTCTAAATGTTAGATGCCTTGCGCCCAACCTGTGGGAGGCCCCCAACCCTTGAGCCTGCGAACTTTTGGGCGGGTGCTTTGTTCCAGCGATTGTCGCAGAAATCTTGACGCGTTGACCCTTGTTTCTGTTGGCAAATAGAATACCCCTAGGTACGTCCGTAATAAGTCCGACGAAGCAGTTGTACGCAGAACCCACCGTCTCCACCCATGCCCATTACTCACATCACGGTGCGCGGGGCGCGCCAGCACAATCTGCGCGACATCAATGTGCGCATTCCCCGTAATACGCTCACCGTCGTCACGGGGCTGTCCGGCTCCGGCAAGAGCTCGCTTGCCTTCGACACCATCTATGCCGAGGGCCAGCGCCGTTATGTTGAGACACTTTCGGCATACGCCCGCCAGTTCCTCGACCAGATCGAGCGGCCAGATGTGGATTCCATTGAAGGCCTTAGCCCGGCCATTTCAATCGAGCAGAAGACGACCAGCCGCAGTCCACGCTCCACTGTTGGCACCATTACTGAGATTTACGACTACCTTCGGCTCCTGTACGCCTCGGTGGGCACTCCCCACTGCCCTAATTGCGGCCGCCCGATTGCCCGCCAGACCGCCGATCAAATTATCCAGCGCATACTTCAGCTCGGTGGGGGCGAGCGCGTCACTGTGATGGCTCCAGTCGTTCGCGGGCGAAAAGGTGAATTCAAAGACCTCCTCGATCAGTTGGATCAGCAGGGTTTTCGTGTGCGAATTGACGGTGAGATGCACGATCTTTCTGAGCCGCCGGCGCTCGATAAACGCAAGAACCACACCATCGAGGCCGTGGTTGATCGCATTCTGCTCAAACCCGGTTCGTCCGTGGGATCGAGCTTGGGTGCCCCAGGTCTTTCTTCTGAGACCTGGGAAAGCAAGAAAGGAAGCTCGGCCTCCAGCAAACCTTCGATGGAAAAGCGCCTCGAAGCGGCCGTCGCGAAAGCACTGCAACTTGCAGCCGGCCTCGTGCTGGTAGCGCTCGCGAATGGCGAAGAGCAGATGTTTTCATCGTCAATGGCTTGTCCCGACTGCGGGCTCGACGTCCCCAGGCTTGAGCCGCGCAGTTTCAGCTTCAACTCGACGTTCGGCGCGTGTCCCGAGTGCCACGGCTTGGGCTCCCTCTACGATCTTGATCCCGCCAAAGTGATCACTGATTGGTCAAAGCCGTTGCTCGACGGCGGCCTCGGCCCCGGCTCCGCTTCGCAGTACCTGATCCGCCTGATCAACCTGGCTGCAGATCGCTATCAGATCGATCTCAAGAAGCCGTTCGAGGATCTCCCGACACGCCACAAGCACGTCCTGGTCTACGGCCCGCCAAAGGGCGAAGCACCGCGGACCGGGTTTCACGGCATCCTCAGTTACTTGCGAGACACCATTGAGGAAGCGCGCAGCGACGGTTATCGCGAGTACATGATGAACTTCATGTCCGCCACTCCATGCGCGGCATGCCGGGGCAAGCGCCTGCGCCCTGAGTCTCTGGCCGTGAAAATCGGCGGCCTCTCCATCGCGGACTTCACCGCTCTTCCTCTGAATCGCGCGCTATCCGCCGCTTATGAGCTCAGCTTCACGGCACGCGAGGCTTTGGTTGCCGATCGCATCCGGCGCGAGGTCATTGAGCGGCTCGAGTTTCTCTGCGCAGTCGGGCTTAGCTATCTCTCGCTCAATCGCAATGCCGCAACGCTTTCGGGCGGAGAAGGCCAGCGCATCCGCCTTGCAACACAGATCGGCTCGCGCCTGCGCGGTGTTCTGTACGTTCTCGACGAGCCCTCCATCGGCCTGCACCAACGCGACAACTCCCGCCTGATCGAGGCCCTCGAACAACTTCGCAACCTCGGCAACACCGTGCTTGTCGTGGAGCACGACGAAGAAACCATTCGCCACGCCGACTACGTTGTCGACCTCGGCCCGGGAGCCGGCCGTCTCGGCGGAAACGTCGTTGCCCAGGGCACTTCAGCCGACATCATGGCCTGCCCCCAATCGCTCACTGGCCGCTATCTCTCCGGCGCAGCCGGCATATTGCACCGCGACCAACCGCGTAAACTCTCTGGCAAATGGCTCACCGTCACGGGCGCGCGCGAACATAATCTGCAGGACATCACGATCCGCATCCCGCTTGGCGTCATGACCGTTGTGACCGGTGTCAGCGGAAGCGGAAAAAGCACGTTGATCAACGACATCCTCTACCGTTCACTTGCAAAGACAATCTACGGCTCGCGCGAAGAGCCCGGCGTGCACGAATCGCTCGAAGGAGCCGAGCAGATCGACAAGGTTATCCGCATTGATCAGGCCCCCATCGGCCGCACGCCGCGTTCGAATCCTGCAACTTACACGCAGGTCTTTTCTCCCATCCGCGATTTGTTCGCCATGCTTCCTGAAGCACGCGAACGCGGCTATAAGCCCGGCCGGTTCAGCTTTAACGTCGCAGGCGGGCGTTGCGAAGCATGCCAGGGAGACGGCCAGCGCCGCATCGAGATGAACTTCATGCCGGACGTTTACGTGCAGTGCGAAGTCTGCAATGGACGTCGCTATAATCAGGAGACTCTGGCCGTGAAATTCCACGGCTACTCCATCGCCGACATTCTCGACCTTACAATCGAAGACGCTCTGACCGTACTTGCGGATGTACCGCAGCTCAAGCAGAAACTCCAGACTCTGGTCGATGTCGGCCTCGGCTACGTGCACCTTGGACAAAGCGCGACGACCCTCTCAGGTGGCGAAGCGCAACGCATGAAGCTGGCGCGCGAGCTGAGCAAGCGCCAGACTGGCCGCACGCTTTACCTGCTCGACGAGCCCACCACCGGCCTCCACTTCGATGACGTGCGCAAGCTGCTGGAGGTGCTGCATCGCCTCACGGATCTCGGCAACTCAGTCATCATCATCGAACACAACCTTGACGTGATTCGCAATGCAGATTGGATCATCGATCTCGGTCCCGAAGGAGGCGAGGACGGTGGCCGCATCGTCGGCCAGGGCAGACCAACCAGGATCGCAAGCACTCCTGGCTCCTACACCGGGCAATTCCTGGCGCGCTATTATGCATCGAGCGACGGCAAGCTGGTCGCCCTCGACACGGATGTGGAACCTGCAACCGATGAAGGCAACTTGTCAGCGGGCAAGAACGGCGCGTCCGGAGAGCCTCAGCGAGTGCCAGCCAACACAAAATCGGCTGCATTGAAGAAGGTTGATTCCAGCAAGCTCGGCAAACTTAAGCGCGGCAGGAAGCCGGTGGGCGCTTGAGCACCTTCCCTGATAATCTTCTGCCGGACCCTGATGCGCGCACGGACCACGAGCCCGCGGAGGCCCCTCTTCCCCAGCCGCTCCCTTCCGCCGAGTGGACCGATCAGCCCGGAGAGCCACAGTTCCGTGACGCATCACATGCATTGGACGGGGAGACTCCGAAACCCGCGGAGACGAGCGAACCAATTGGAGATGCTCCCATCCTGCCGGAGCTATTTGCTTCCTACAGCCGGCCTCCATACGTTCGCCCGCCAGCGCGAATTCCCAACTTCGGCCACCTTGTGCTTTTGCTCGCTCTATTTGTTTTCGGCTGGCTCGGAGCGGGATCGATACTGCTCGTCGCCCTCCACTTCCACGCCTTCGGTGTTAAAACCCTCGCCCAGGCTACCAAAGACTTCCGGTACACCGTCGGCAGCCAGATAATTCAATACTTCATCACTTTCGCGGGATGCCTCGTGATCTTTCCGATTCTGTGGCAGAGGAGCTTTCTTCGCGGCCTTCACTGGAATTGGGCAGAAGCATTTCGATACCGTGGTCGCCTGATCAGCGCTGTCGTGCTCTGCTTTGTCGGGGCGATGGTGAACATGCTCGTCCTGCCCGGCCCCACCGACGCACCGATTGACCAGCTTTTCCGCGCTCCCGGAGCTGCATGGGTGCTCTTCGCCTTCGGCGCGACCCTCGCGCCGTTTTTCGAGGAACTCGTGTTCCGTGGCTTCCTGCTGCCGGCACTCTGCACGGCCTACGACTGGGCCGCGGAGCAGCTTCAAGGCGTGCCACAGCGTCCCCTTGATGCGGACGGCAGTCCGCGTTGGTCCCTGCCCGCCATGATCGGCGCATCACTCATCACCAGCCTCCCGTTCGCTCTTATGCACGGCGAACAGACCGGCTGGTCGATCGGACCGTTCTCGCTCCTGATCTGCATAAGCCTTGTTCTCTGCTGGGTGCGCCTCGGCACGCGTTCCCTCGCAGCCAGCACTCTCGTACATGCCGGTTACAATTTCACGCTGTTCTCGCTCATGCTCTTGGGCACCGGCGGCTTCAAACACCTCGACAAGATGTAGTCGCTGCTCCCTGTTCCCTGCTCTTTTACAATCTCCTTGATGCCTACCCAGACCCACGCGCAACAACTCCTCGCCGTTCTTGCCCGCGAAAGCTTTCGCCTCGGCCAGTTCAAGCTCTCCTCCGGCGCGACCAGCGACTACTACATAGACTGCCGCACCACCACGCTTAACGCCGAAGGCGGCCGGCTCACTGGCCACGCTATCCTTGAGTTGCTTGAGCAGCACGGCATCGATGCCGAAGCAGTTGGCGGCCTTACCATGGGCGCCGACCCCATCGTCTCCAACGTCGCCACTGCCAGCGCCTGGCGCGCCCAGTCAAATCCATCTGCACCGCTTCTCAACGGCTTCCTCGTTCGCAAAGCTGAAAAGGCACACGGCACCGGTCGCCGCATTGAGGGCTTTTGCCGCGGAGGTGCGCGCGTCGTGATCGTCGACGACGTCTGCACAACGGGCGCCTCTACAATCAATGCAATCGAGGCCGCGCGTGAAGCCGGTATGACCATCTCCGCCGTCGTTTGCATCGTGGAGAGAGAAGAAGCCAATGGCCGTCCCGCCGTGGAGGCAGCCGCGAAAAACGCCCCCTTCATGCGCCTCTTCACGGCAAACGATGTTCGTGCAGAGCACGTGAAGCAAATCGCCGGGGCAAGACCATAATCCACTCTGCCAACGAGCCACCCAGTTGCAAAAAAATCAGGCCACCCGCTGGGTTTCTCGGGTGGCCTGTTGTTTCTTCGTGGTCTAATTGAATTAGCTATAAATAATTCGGCTTGCGCCTTTAAGAAATCATTGAACTCAAATGCCTAGTTATTCGTCGTCGGCGGTGCGGGCGATGCAGCGCTGGTCTGTCCCGTCGCATTCGAAAGCAGCTGCACCTCGACGCGGCGATTCTGCTTGCGGCCGTCGGCAGTGGTGTTGGGAGCAACTTCCTTATCCTTGCCAATTCCGATCAGGTAGAACCGATGGGCCGCGACCCCGTACTTGGAAGCAAGATACTGCACGACCGCGTCGGCGCGCCGCTGGCTCAGGTCGTAGTTGTACTCCGCAGAACCCACTGGAGTCGGTGCCACCGGTAACTTCAAGAATGTAGCTCTTCGCCGTAGCCGAGCTGCTGCGCAAAGCCGTCGAGCTGATCCATGCTGTCCTTGGTCAGCGTCGCCTTGTCGAAGCCGAAGTTGACCGTCACATTGCCCATCGACTTGTAGTTTTCCAGCCCATTTACGACGCTGCCGAGCGAGTCGGCACGGTGAACGGCATCATTGGCTGCTGTTTCGGCATCACTTGCAGCCTTCGTGGAGTTCTGTGCGTTCTGGTTCGCCGCATCGGCGGAAGCTTGAGCCTTGGAAATCCCCGCGGTGGCACGCTCGTCCACATCGTGAATAGCTTGGTTATTGGCCCTTGTCTTGTCATCCAATTCGTTTGTTTTTTGGATGATCGGAGCGGTTTGCGTCTTCACATAGTTCTTCGTCGCGCATCCGGTCACGCCCACCAGGGCTACGGCAGCTGCAATCCACAATCCATATGAGTGTTTCATCTTGTCCCCATTTCTACCGCCTCGGATTTGCCTGACTGCAACCTCGGATAGGCGGGCGGCGGCTCTCGCGTCACCGTGATGTATTGCATGCGTCCCGCCAAACTCGCAGGACGGTCCAACCCTCACGGAATAAGATACTTGGGGAGACCGTTTGGGTTGCCTGTGGATTAGGTATGTCGTGTACTTTTTACCTGATTCTGTAAGGATTGCGCGTCCGCTGACGCCTGTCGCACCTTTTCTACGCAACCGCTATCCTTGATAAGTCGGCCTTACTCGCGGCCCACGCATCATCATGGACCTGCACGAGAAAATCCGCGTTCTACCCGCCCAACCCGGCGTGTATCTATACAAGAATGCCGACGGCGACGTGATCTACGTGGGCAAAGCCAAGAACCTGCGGTCCAGGGTCCGCTCCTATCTGCTGGAGGCTTCGCAGGCGAACGCCAAAACGGGCTCGCTCATGCGCGAGGCGGTCGACATAGACTACATCCTCGTCGCCAACGAGCACGAGGCCCTGGCGCTCGAAAACAACCTCATCAAGCAGCGCAAACCGCGATTCAACATCCTGCTGCGCGACGACAAGACCTACCCGTACGTCAAGCTCACGCTCGCCGACCGCTTTCCCAAGGTCTTCGTCACCCGGCGGCTTCGCAAGGATGGATCGGCCTACTATGGACCGTACTTCCCCGGCAACCTCGCGTACCGTGTCGTCGAGCTGATCCATCGCAGCTTCCTGCTGCCGAGCTGCAAGGTCGATCTGTCGCGCTATCACCCTCGCGCGTGCCTGCAGTACTACATTCATCGCTGCCTCGGACCGTGCGTCGAGGACCTCACCACGCCTGAAATCTACAAACAGGCTGTACGCGACGCCCAGCTCTTTCTCGAGGGCCGGCAAAGCGAGCTTGAGCGGTCTCTGACGACCCGCATGATGGCCGCCGCCGAGGCCGAGCAGTTCGAAGGCGCCGCGCGCCTGCGCGACCAGCTTTCGACCGTGCACCAGCTGCAGGAGAAACAGCGCATCGCCACCGCCGAGCAGAGCGACGACGCAGACGTCTTCGGATATCACTTCGAAGACGGCAGCCTCGCCATTAACCTCTTCCATATGCGCGGCGGCAAGATCGTCGATCGCCGCGAGTTCTTCTGGGAAGACCTGCCGGACTTCGTGGATCTCATTGACTTGGACGTGCCACAAATGGCGGGTGCCCCAGGTCTCGAGTCTGAGACCTGGGAAACCACAAAAGCGAAGCGCCTGTTTTTGACGCCGGACACATCTTCTCCGCTCTCCTCAAACAGCTCTACATCGATCAGCATTACGTCCCGCGTTGCATTCTCGTTCCGGTCGATTTCGGGGATCGGGAAACCCTTGCAGCGCTCCTCGCCGAACGCATCGGCCACCGCATCGAGATCGCCGTTCCACAGCGCGGGGAAAAACGTTCCCTCGTCGACCTCGCCGGCCAGAACGCCAAGCAGTCGTACATCCAGCGATTCCGCGTCCTCGAGCCCTCGCGCAAAGCCATTCAGGAAGCGCTCGCCGACGCGCTCATGCTTCCTGAACTGCCGCGCCGCATCGAGTGCTTTGACATCTCGCACATTCAGGGCGCGGAGACAGTTGCCTCGCTCGTCGTTTGGGAAGACGGCAAGATGAACAAGTCCGCCTATCGCAAATTCAAGGTGATGACCGTGCTCGGCGTGGACGATTTCGCCTCGATGCGCGAAGTCGTCCATCGGCGCTACAAACGCATCCTCGATAACAGCAAGGGCGACGCCGCTCTGAAAAGGTATGACTCTGGTCATGCCAACGATAAGGGCAAGATTGCTTTGAAAGGGCGCGATTCCAGTTATGCCGACGATAAGGGCAACACTGCTTTGAAAGGGCACGACTTTAGTCGTGCCGATAATGGCTCAGAGTCCTCTGGGGGCTTTAGCCCCTGAGGGAAAGCTCTCAAAAGGCAAAGAACCCACCGCAATGCCGTCCTTGGTCCTCATCGACGGCGGCCTCGGTCAGCTTCACGCCGCGGCCGACGCGCTCGAGTCGCTCGGCCTCACCTCCCAACCCCTGGCTTCCATCGCCAAGAAAGAAGAAGTCATTTATCTTTACGGAAACGAAGACGAGCCGATCGTTCTTGATCGCCACTCTCCCGTTCTGCACCTGATCCAGCTCATCCGCGACGAAAGCCATCGCTTCGCCGTCGGCTACCATCGCCAGCGCCGCGCCATGCGCGACCGCGATTCGGAGCTGTTGAATATTCCCGGGGTCGGTCCGCAAACCCGCCAGCGCCTCATCTCCCACTTCGGCAGCCTGCGCGACGTGCAGCAGGCCACTGCCGACTCCCTTGCCGCCGTCGTTCCCCGCAAAACCGCCGAAACCATCTGGCGGCACTTCCACGAAGGTGCGCCTGCCAGAACAGAAGCCCCTGCGTGATGATGGCCTCCGCAGTATTCTTCAAGAACGCTGATATAGCCAAAGCGAAAGCCCTGGCAAAGGAGTGGAGCGATGGCTCTTAAAACATCCCAGTGGGATCCATCTGAATACCTCAACAGTCCCAAGGCCATCGCCGCCTATCTCGAAGCAGCCTTCGAAGACGGCGATCCCGCTCTGATCACAGCTGCGCTCGGCGATATTGCCCGCGCCGTGGGGATGACGCAACTTGCCAATCAGGCCGGAGTGACACGCGAGGCACTCTACAAGGCCCTCTCCGCCAAAGGGGACCCCAGGCTTTCGACACTCCTTGGCGTGATGAAAGCACTCGTTCTCAAGCTAAAGCCCCGGGCTGCTTAAGCAGCCCGGACTTGCCGTTTCACCGCGCCCTGGCAACCTCGCTGTCCTCGACGGCGAACTCCTTGCTGCACGCCGGGCAGTGATGCGCATGTCCATCGGCAACCGTGACGACCCGCGTGCCGCACGAAGGGCACTTCCCCTTGTGCTCGCCCATGCCGAAGATCGGTCCCGCCAGCGGCGCGAGGATCCCTCCAATAATCACCGGCACACCGACAAACAAGCCCCACCCGGTCAGGCAGAGCATGATGCCCGCAACGATCATCAGTGGCCCGGCAATCATCCCCAAAGCCATTCCGCTGAATGCGCCCTCCATCGGTATTGGCTCATGCGGCGGCATCACGACGTGTTCCCTTGCGACCGACGCTCCGCAGTGAGGACAAAAACTCCAGGGCTGCGCCAGATCGTTTCCGCATTTTGAACAGTGAGCGTCCATAGGCCAACCGCTCCTTGACGGTCTGTTCAGGCGAGGCAGTGCTGATTGGGCCCAGTCTCGTCTGTAGCCCGAGAGTCTAGACCTCTCCAACATGGCTGTTCGTGATCTGGATCACGGGTCACGAATGCACCACTTCGACAACGGCTTACGTCTCGAGAGCAATTCATCCTGAATGAGAATCCCGCTTGCCCGTGCTACGCTCACATCACCGCATGAGCCAAATCGCCTCCGCGCCAGCACAAGCTCAAACTCCTGCTGACCTGCCCCGCGTCCTTGGCGCAAGCCAGGCCACCGCCATCGTCGTCGGGACCATCATCGGCAGCGGCATCTTCCTCGTCCCCAGCGAAATGATGAAGGACACCGGTTCCTCCACGCTGGTCTACCTTGCCTGGATCGTCGGCGGGCTGCTCTCGCTCTTTGGCGCCATGACCTACGCCGAGCTTGGCGCCATGCTCCCCTACGCCGGCGGCGAGTACGTCTATCTGCGCGGCGCCTACGGCGACACTCCCGCCTTCCTTTACATGTGGACCTGGTTCGCGGTGGCCAAGCCTGCCTCCATCGCCGCAGTCACCAGCGGCCTGGCGCGCACGCTCGGAGTCTTCAGCGCATTTCACTGGCTCTCGACGCCCGTTCACGCGTCTCTGCCGCTTCTCTGGTCGCAGATCTTCGCGATCGCGGTCACCTGGTTCATGACCGGACTCAACTACCTCGGCATCAAGAAGGCGGGCGACTTCCAGCTCGTCTTCACCGTGCTCAAAGGCATTCTCATCCTGATCGTCGCGGGACTCTGCTTTGCCTCCGCATCAGGATCATGGAGCAACTTCGCCACGTCGCTCCCGCACGCCGTCGGAGGCTTCGGCGGATTCATGCTCGCGCTGATCGCCACGCTCTGGGCCTACGACGGCTGGAACGACCTGACCATGGTGGCCGGCGAAGTCCGCCGCCCCGAGCGCAGCCTTCCCATCGCGCTGATTGGCGGCCTTGTTCATCGTCGGCATTCTCTTCATGGCGACGAACGCCGCGATCCAGTACATCCTGCCGGCCGCGCAGATTGCCGCCAGCGAACGTCCCGCTGTCGCCGCTCTTTCCGTCGTCGCGGGACCAGCGCGGCGCCGGCTTCGTCGCCGCAGCCATGGCCCTCAGCATCTTCGTCACGCTCAATGGCACCGTCATGTCTGGCGCGCGCATCCCCTTTGCCGCCGCGCGCGACCGCCTCTTCTTCCGCCAGTTCGCGCACATCCATCCGCGCTTCCAGTCCCCTTCCACTTCGCTCGTCGTGCAGGGACTGCTCTCGACTGTGCTGCTGCTCTTCCTCAGCCAGTTTCAACAGCACTTTGAGCTGGCGATCTTCGCGGAGTGGCTCTTCTACATGCTCACCGCCACCACCGTCTTCGTGTACCGCCGCAAGCGCCCCGACTCTCGCGCGCCCCTACCGCGTCTGGGGATACCCGCTGCTTCCAGCCGTCTTTGTCGTCTGCGCCGCCGCCGTGCTCGTGTGGAGCTATGCCGGCAACCTCAAAGGCTCGCTCCTCGGAACTGCGCTCATCCTGCTCGGTCTGCCGGTTCTCTGGCTCGTGCGAAGGAAATACGGCACTTCAATCCCCGCAGACCAGAGCCACCCTGTGCAATAGAGACCGCTCTGCAGATCGGTGCCCCATCTCTCGATTCTGAGAAGTTGAAAAGCACGAGTCCCAGACAGTCCATCCAAAGGCTTCCTACCCGATCGCAATGTTCGACCTAACAGTCAGGCTTTCCGCCGCGCCACTTCCTCGTACACTGCTGCGTACTGCTTCGCAGGTTCATCCCAACTGAAGTTCTGCGCCATCCCGTTCCGCATCAACTGCCGCCAGCAATCCTTGTTGTGAAACGCGGCGAGCGCGCGATCAATTGCATCGAGGAGCGCCTGCGCGCTGTAATCCACGAACTTGAATCCAGTGCCACTCTTTCGCCCCGGATTCCACTCCTCAACCGTGTCGTCGAGCCCGCCAATCGCCCGCACCACCGGCACCGTGCCGTACTTCAGCGAGTAAATCTGATTGAGCCCGCACGGTTCAAATCGTGAAGGCATCAGAAGCATGTCCGACCCCGCCTCGATCTTGTGGGCCATCGTTTCGTCATAGCGAATCTGCACTCCAACCCGCGCCGAGTTTGCGTATGCAAGCTCACGGAAAAAATGCTCGTAAATCGGCTCGCCTGTGCCAAGCGCCACGATGGCAACGTCGCGCTCTGCCAGCCGACCGCCGGCATCCTTCAGGAGATCGAAACCTTTCTGCGTAGCAAATCTCGATACGATTCCCATCACCGGCGTCGAATCCGGGACATCCAGCCCGAATGCGTGCAGGAGATCTCTGCGGCACACGCGCTTTCCCGCCAGATCCTCCGGCGTGTAATGTGCGGCCAGGTAGCCGTCTGTCGCCGGATCCCACTCGGCGTAATCCACCCCGTTCAGAATGCCCCGCAGATCGGCGGACCGCTGTCGAAGCGCGCCATCGAGCCCGTTGCCACCCTCGGGCGTCTGAATCTCCTCCGCGTATTTGTGGACTGACCGTCGTAAGCATGTCGGAGTAGACCACTCCGCCTTTGAGGAAGTTGAAGGTGTTGTAGTGCTCCAGTTTGTCGAAGGTGAAGATCTCCCAGGGAAGCAGCAACTGTTCGGTTGTCGCGGGCGGAAACCACCCCTGGTAGCCCGCATTGTGAATGGTTAAAACCACGCCCGCCTTCTGCAGAATCGGATCGGACCCATAGATCGTGCGAAGGAACACCGGGATCAGCGCAGGCTGCCAATCATGAACATGAAAGATCTCCGGCACGCCGAGCAGTTTGCAGGCTTCAAGGACAGCGCGCGCGAACAGGCCAAAGCGTTCAGCGTTGTCTCCATATGCGCCGCCATTTGGACCGTAAACACCTTGCCGGTCAAATAGTTCTGGACAATCTACAAAGTAATGCTTCACCCCGTCACGTTCCCCGCCATCCACGATTCCCGCAAACCGGTTGTAATGCTGAAAAGGGATGGTGATCGACGAAACGGCGTACTTCCACTCGCCCTCGAGATGAGACCGCACAGCCGCATACAGCGGGATGTAAACCGTGACCTCGTGACCAAGCCTGACAAGTTCCCGTGGCAGCGCTCCCACTACGTCCGCAAGGCCTCCTGATTTCACAAACGGAACACACTCCGAGGCGGCAAAAACAATTTGCATCAGTCCAGTTCCTCCCCCGGCGAGCCGTGTCCGGCTTTCGCCGCAACTCTCCGCTCTCACAGAATCCACGGCCAAGGGCCAAGTCTACAACGTCTCTCATGCACGCCGTCTCATGCCTTCAGCGTCACCATTTCGCATCCGATCGTCGAAGCGGCACATCTGAGTGTCATGCCATCTCCCCAGGCTGATTCCCAATCTGAACACGAGCACATGGATGCAGAGAGTGAGGCGCCGGACGCTGTCGATTGCGCGGCCGATGAAACCCTCCTCGACAATCCGATCTGGAATGCTCTGCTGACGGACCATCGATCTATTGCAGTCGGCGACGGACATGCAAAGCGCTATCCGTCGGAGATCGGTCCGCTCAGCGGCGTGCCTGACCAGTCCCCTGCCAGCTACTGGGCGCTGCACAGTCTCACAGGCGCCGACGGGGTCCTCGCGTTGTTTTTTCAGGACCAGCCCTCGCCTCAGGCCGGGTGGACGCTGCTGCGCGGCGGCCTGCTCAGCCAGATGATCTGGCGCGGATTGAATGCAGACGAAATCATTCGGGCCCAGGCCGGAGTCACCCCAAGGCGTCTGACGTTGGTAGAAGTGCCCGAAATGCTTGCACTGGCCGAGTTGACCGAGCCGGGCCCGTTTCGCAAGCGGACCATCGAGCTGGGAAGTTACTACGGGATCTTCGAGGCGGGAAGACTGGTTGCCATGGCGGGGGAGAGGATGAGCCTGCCCGGATTCATCGAAGTGAGCGCGGTCTGCACTCATCCTGATGTGCGGGGCCGGGGATTAGCCCATACGCTGATGGCGACCGTCATGCGCGATATCCAGCGGCGCGGACGGACACCGTTTCTGCATGTCTTCGCTGACAATCTCCCGGCGATCCGCGTCTACGAGAGCCTTGGCTTTACGCTGCGGCGGACACTCCATCTTGCAGTGCTGAAGAACGAAGGCTGAAGAGCACAGCCTTCTCACTGCGCCTCACAGAATTTCCAGCCATTTGTGTTGACCATCGCCTTCTCCATTCCGTAATAGCATCAGAACACCATTCATTTGCGACAACGACAGAACGCCCTTGTTCGAGGTGGCCCATCTGCCGTTGCCGGATGTAGGATGATCATTCCTTTATCTGAAAGTCTGGGCTCTCCAGAAGATAGGTGTGACCATGGGCACGCGGTTCTTATCTGCACTCCTTCTTCCCCTCATCTCAACGATTTGTTTCTCTGCGCCAAAGCCTGAACCTCCGAAGCCCGCGCAATCGATTCCGGAACTGCGCGAGCAACTGGAAAAGATCCTCAAAGACACACGTACTCCCGGCCTTTCTGTTGCAATCGTGCACCGCGATGGACCTGAGTGGGTTGCCGGACTCGGCAAAGCCGATGTTGCCGCCGGACGGGACACCACTCCTGCGACGCTCTTCCGCATCGGATCAACCTCCAAGGCCTTTGCCTCACTGTCGATTCTGAAGCTTGTTCGCGAAGGCAGGATCTCGCTCGATGATCCTGTGCGCAAGCTTGTTCCTGATGTCGGTTTTGACAATCGGTGGGAGGCCACGGATCCCGTGCGCGTAGTGAACCTGCTTGAGCACACCACGGGCTGGGATGACATGCACCTCCGCGAGTATGCGAAAGACGCAACCGGCATGAACCTCCACGACGCGCTTGAGTACGGACGCTCATCGCGGTTCTCGCGGTGGCCTCCGGGAACGCGCATGGCGTACTGCAACACCGGTCCGGCAGTCGCAGCCTACATTGTTGAGCGGGTAACTGGGCAGCGGTTCGAAGACTATGTCACACAGAACTTTTTCCTGCCCATCGGCATGAAAACCGCCACCTACTTTCAACCCGATCGCCAGAGCGCGACTGTTCTTTATCACGACGACGGCAGGACGCCGTTGCCCTACTGGAACATCATCTACAGGCCTGCAGGCTCCATCAACGCATCGGCGCAGGATATGGCGACCTACGTCCAGTTCTATCTCAATCGCGGCGCGGTGAATGGTACGCAGCTTGTCCCTGCTGCCGAGATCGATCGGATGGAAAGTCCATCGTCGACGTGGGCCGCTCGGGAAGGCCTGAAAGCCGGTTACGGCCTGAGCAACTACTGGAACTTTCAGGAAGGCTTCGTCTATCACGGTCACAACGGCGGAGTGGAAGGCGGACTGACAGAGCTGGCTTACCTGTCTGACTATGGCGTGGGCTACTTCTTCAGCACCAACTCCGGCAACGGAGACGCGTTCGGCAAGATCAGCAAGGCGATCCGCGCCTATGTCACGTTGAACCTGCAGAAGCCGGCCGTGCCCGCGATTGCTCCGCTGCCGCCCGACGCAGCGGACTATACCGGCTGGTACGAACCGGATTCCTCGCGGCAGAATCTCATGCGGTTCCTCGAGCGTCTGGCCGGGCTGACCCGCGCTCACTTCGCAGATGGTAAGTTGCTGCTCTCTGGGCTCAACGGAACGGAAAGATTCATCCCGGTGAGCGGAAGGTTCTTTCGTTATGTTGCAAAGGACGGGCCGCCGGAACCGGCCGCATCCGTCGTGCTGCTCGCGCCAAACAGCGAAGGTCGTTTTATCCAGGCAGGCATGGGAACGACATTCAAGTTCATTCCGGCATGGCTGGCTCTGCTTGAGATTGCGTTGGTTGCATTGGTCGCCCTGTCGCTGATCTCCGTTCGTGCTCTATGCGCCATTCTGGATCATCGGGGGACTCATCAAGCGGCGTCGTCGACCAGCCGAGCGTGCGATGCGAATCTGGCCGTTGATTGCCGTGCTGAGCCTTGTTGCATTCGTCGGCATCTTCAGGTCTAAGCGTAAGCGAAGTCATCACCCGCATGGGCAATCTGACATTCTGGTCCGGTGCTCTCTGCCTCACCACGCTGCTCTTCGCAGCCGCAGCCCTGATGAGCGCGTTTGCGGCGTGGCGCCCCCGCAGGGACGGCGTTCGCAAGTGGGTCCACATTTATTCGGTGGTTGTTGGGGCCGCGCTGATGATCGCAACAGCCTATCTCGCCTGGTGGGGAGTCATCGGTATTCGCACCTGGGCTTAGGCGGAAGGGGGCGAGATATCCAAAGTGCACCGCCCCGGGTTATCTCGCCTCCGTCAGCCTCAGCCACGAGGCGCATGCCTTCGTCTACCATCAGAAGAGCCCATGCCCTCCAAGCCAAAGCTCGGCCAAAACTTTCTTAAAGACCACCAGGCAATTCAGCGAATTGTCGACGCGATCGGAGACTGCGCGGGCCGCACGGTCGTCGAGATCGGGCCCGGCAAAGGCGCGATCACCCGCTCGCTGGCCGCGCGCGCTGGACGCGTGGTGGCCGTTGAGTTGGATACTGAGCTGGCCGGCCTCTTGCGCAACGAGCTCCCGCCTGATCGTGTCACCGTTGTGAGCAAGGACGTGCTCGACTTCGACTTCGCCTCCACATCCCAGGAAGTCGGTGAACGTCTCCTCGTGGTCGGCAACCTGCCGTATCTGATCACATCGCCCATCCTGCTCAAGCTGGCTGAGTGCCACGCCTCGCTCGATCGAGCCGTGCTGATGGTCCAGCGCGAGGTGGCTGATCGAGTGACTGCAAGTCCGGGCTCCCGTGACTACGGACTGCTCACAGTGACCGTGCAGCTCCACGGACCGGTCGAGAGACTTTTCACTCTGCCGCCGGGCGCCTTTTCGCCGCCGCCTGAAGTGCACTCAACTGTCTTTCGCTGGAGATTTGCACCACGGTTTGCGGAGCTCAACATCGAACCCGTGGAGTTCACCCGGTTTCTGCGATGCGCCTTCGCTCAGAAGCGCAAGACGCTTGCAAACAACCTTCGCGCTGCGAAGTTCGCTGCCAGACCTAGTAGCAGGGGCACTCGCTGTCGCCGGAGTCGAGCCGATGGCGCGTGCTGAATCATTGACCATCGAAGCTCTCGCCGCGGTCTGGAGAGATCTGCAAAGGAAAGAAGCCACCCCGACTGGCGAGGTGGCTTCTCAGACGACAAGCTCAACTGATTAGCGATGGCCTCCGCTCGGGGCGGGTGCGCTCCCGCCACCGCCACCACCGGCGTGACCGCCGCCACCTCTCCACGCCGACATGCCACCACCGCCCACGCTTCCTCCACCACCAATGGACCGCCACCGCCGCCATGCTTCCACCACCTCCGATGTGACCACCGCCGCCCATGCTTCCACCGGCACCGCCAATCCGTGCGCCGCTATTACCCATTGCGCCGCTCGACGGGTGGCCTGCAGCCGCGCCGCCATAAACAGAAGACCCGGGACTGTAGACTGCGCCTGGATGATAGATGTTGGCGCCGGCTGTGCCTGGACCAACCCACGCGCTACGGCCTTGGTTCACGCTGGCCCCACCTTGATTCGCTGAGTGCACGTATCCGGTGCGTGGTGTCGCCCCATATCCCGGGTAAGTCGCCGGTGACCTGCTCACGATCACCGAGGTTGACCCCGGTTCGTGGTTGTAAACCGGCCGCGTCGCAACAGGCCTCAAGGGCATGATTGTGTTGCCTCCAATCGTAACCGGCCCACCGGCATGCCGCACTGGACTCGCTATCGGCCGGTTTGAGACTCGTGTGTAAGTCACCACCGGATACGGTTGATTGTTGCCGGCCACGCGGACTGGCGAACCCCCTCCCGGAGCTCTCGGCGGTCCCCCATGCGGCCGATTTGGCGGCCGATAATGAACTGGCGTGTTCCCCACGTTCGAGCCCCAGCCGCCTCTGCACCACCAGGGATTCCAATATCCCGGCGCCCATCCCCAGCCAAAACCGTCATACCAGTTCCAGAATCCGAACGAGTACGGCAGGTAACCCCACGACTCGCAGGAAACCCAGACGTATCCGAACTGAGGCGTCCAGACCCAATGCCCGCAACCGTATGGATCCCACCCGGCTCCCGACGCAACATACGGAGACCAAACGTAGCCTTGACCCGGCACGTTGTACCAGTTGCCGTTGGCATCAAGGTCTCCCCATGCCGGATTGTTGCTGTTCGTGAAGGTATTCGTTGCGTTCGTCTTGGCGGCCTCCTGCGATGTCAGTTCCTGGTCGCGATCGGCGTTCCACGCATCCCACGAGTCCGGCTCAATGGTCTCAGCGAGGTTGTATGCGTTAGGGTCCGTTGGACTTAGCCTCACACTCTCGCCGCCGTGCAAATCCAGAGAAAGCGCATTGGCTCGCACGAGGTGAGCATTTCCTGAAAACACAGCCAGTTCGCCCGGCGGGTTGTCGAGATTGATGCGCAACACGCTGAATCCGGTGGCTGTCACCACGCTGTCGCCAAATTGTGCCTGCACGCTGCTCGAAGAAGTCTCACCCTGCAACTCGAAGTAGGCAAGCCCACTGTTCAGCGCGAGTGCGGCTTTCGAAATCCCATTCTCCTGCCGGAGAACGGCAATCCGCATCGAGCTGTTCGGTGACACGCGCGCCACGCTCCCATCGTCGAACTGCAGCTCGGCGCGACCGTCGTCCCCGGTCGTTATCACCGTCCCCTCGAAGAGGGGCATATTCGCCAGCGCCGGATCGGCAAGAATCTGGTTGCCCTGGGAGACTTGAACGGCTCCGTCCACACTGCTTAGCCGAACTGCACGGGTTGTCGGATCCGCCTCCTGTGCTTTCACTCCTGAAGTGGCAACCAAAATTAAAGCCAGCCCGATTGCGGCTGGCCAGAACCAACTAATTGAGAACGCGGTGTTCCTGAGATTTCTCATGGAGCCCCCATCCTTTCCCGTCCTGTCCCGCGGTGAAGATCGCGTCGCAAGGAGCCCACTGCCACTACTACTTAAGACCTCACAACATCGACAAAAGTCGCGCCTAAATTTTACCGCTTGTGGGCTTGGGTAATCGGAAGCCCAAGGGTTTATTTGTTAGCGCCTGCCAGCAACGTGCGCGCCCGCTTCCTGACGCGGTCAAGGACGTGGGGATCGTCTTCAAGCCGTTCCAGAATGCCTCGGATGGCGCAAATCTGCTGAAGGCGACCGTCGTTTGAGGCTTCGACGACGTATTCCATCGCGCTATCGAGCCCAAGCGGATCGTGCTGCAGCAGCAATTCCAGTCGCGCGCCCTCGATAAGGGTCGCGCCCACCGCAACAAGCGACTCTCCCAGATCCTGGATCTCCTTGTTCTTTGAATAGTTGAACTCGCAGCCGCCTTGGGCGTCTGGCCCGCTGTAGGTGATTTTCTTCCATCCCTGGAAGGCCACTTTCAGGTGGCTCTCACAGTTCCCGCCAAGAATCCGCGGATCGTGGACCGTCTCGAATACCCGATTGGTGAAGTTGCCGCTCAGGCTCACATCCCGGTCCACCTTGGCCGGAAGAAGCGTGTCGGCCTCATATCCGGGCCTGGTTCCGCCCTCCGCATGAAAATGCCCGCTTCCGTCCGGGTGAACGGTAAGGGTCCATTGTGAGGGGTATAGCTGTGGGTTGGAGAATTCAACGCGCACCACTGAAGTCGGATCGCCATACGCGCTTGGCGCAAGCAAAGCTGCAAACATCGCAAGAAGGAGCACCCTCATCACAGTGCCCCCTGCCGCGTCAACGATTGGGAAGTATGCAGATGGCAGATGGCGATAGCCAATGCGTCTGCGGCATCGAAGGGCTCCGGCAGCTCGGCCAGGTTCAGAAGCCTCGCCACCATAAACTGCACCTGCTCCTTTTTGGCAAGGCCGTAGCCAACGACGCTGGATTTGATGCTGAGTGGCGCATACTCCGCCACGGGAATCCCATGGTTGGCGGCGACAAGCAGCGCAACTCCCCTGACTTGGCCCAGTTTTAAAGCCGATTTTGCATTCACGGAATAAAAGACTTCTTCGATCGCTACAACTTCTGGACGCCACCGCTCCAGTTCAGCGGAGAGCGTGCCATAAACCTGCGCCAGCCTTTCCGGCAGTGTCTTGGACTTTGCAAGTCGGATAGCACCGATGGTTCTGCAGACAAGTTGTCGAGTGGAACTGGTTTCATCCGAGTCCACTACGCCGAATCCGGTAACCTCTGTTCCGCAGTCGATTCCGAAAACCCGCATTTGGCTGCCAGTGTAGCAAGGAACAGGGATCGGGGAACAGAGAGCGTTGATTACTCTGCAACTTGCGTGGCACCCCCTTCAATCCAGGCAAGAAACAATTTGTAGCCCACCGCCAGGATAATGGCACCCACAAAAAGCCCTACAATTCCCATCGCGACAAACCCGCCAATCACGCCAAGGAAGACCACGATGACTGGCACCGCTGATCCACGGCCAAGAAGCACAGGTTTCAGCACGTTGTCCATCAACCCCACGATGGCGCACCAGGCCAGGAAGATAACAGCCGTGGTCTTTGTGGCAATCGCGAACACGTAAATAACTGCCGGAATAAGCACGAGCATCCCGACCTGCAGGATCGCAGCGAACAGAAAGATGACTGACCACACGCTTGCCCCAGGAAGTCCCACGACGAAAAACCCTGCTGCAGCGAATGCGGTTTGGATAAGTGCAACGCCCATGATCCCGAAAGTGACGCTGCGAATCGTGGCGCCCACAAGGTGCTGGTACTCCGGGCCTTTCTCCCCGAATAGGCGAATCGCCATGGAAAGGGCGACAGCGGCGGCGCCTTCAGCATTTGCAAGCAGAACTCCGGCAACCACGATGGCAAGAACGAACTGGACGAGTGTAGAACCGAGGCCCGCCGAAGCGGAGAGAATTCCGGGGACGGCGGACTTGATTTGGGGAGAAAACTGCATCAACGTGTCCGTCAGGTTTAAGGAAGCTGCGCTCCAGGCGCGGCTCAAAGGGGCGCCGATCACAGGCCAGTGCTCGATGGTGGGAGGAGGTGGGGGCAGGACCAGGGTTCCTTCCCTGAGGCGCGCCATCAGCGGCCGAAGCCCGTCGATTAGGCTTTGACCCAGCAATACAAGCGGAATAATCACCACCGCAAGCAGCAGCAGGTCCAGACGACGGCCGCTAGTGTCCCACGCCCTTTCAAGGCTCGCCTTAACTTAAGAAACGTGGGATGTGAGGCGATGGCGATGATGATGCCCCACATGACAAGAGGGATAAAGGGACGCAGGATCAGCAGACAACCGGCAACCAGCAGAACCGCCAGGCCGACTTGAATGGATACCTCCAGGGCATCGTTCACCTGGATCTTCTGTTTTGCAGCATCTGGAATAGTCATGGCTCATTCCCTCCTTCAGATAATTGCCGGGATAACCCAGGATCATCTGAACAGTTTTCGAATTCATCCCACGCTTGCTGGCATGGTCTTTACTGCTGGAAACATCTTTGCGTAAACGATCATCGCCACAGGAGCGATCACCGCATAGCACGCAAGCACCGGAATCGACTTCTGCATATGCAGAAAATCCGCAGTGAGAAGCAAAGCCAGGCCGACATGGCGATTAGCGTTGCACAGAGCAAAGGTTCGCCGAATCGAATCGTCTCCCAGACGGATTAGATGCACTGCGGCCATAGAGCCCACAGCCAGCAAAAACGCAGCAACAGGCACCAGGGAAGTTGTCTGCATCAGTGCCTTGCCCAGCACGAAAAGCAAAATGACGAAACAAATAAGAAGCATGAAGTTTCCGACCTTGATGACCACAGGTTCCAGCCGTTCACTCACCTTCGGCAAAAGTGCGACCAGCAGCATTCCACATGCGATCGGAAGGAATTGCCGCGTGATGATCTGCGGCAGCAGCGCTGACGGCGGAATCCAGACGTCGCGATCGTAGATTGCGCCGGCGACCGCGGTCAGGGCCGGAATCATGATCAGCGCCATCAAGGCCGCCCAGAGTTGGTAGCTGGCTGCCATGTGCAGATCGAATCCCTTGTGGGAGACGTTACGCATGAGCAGAGGAGCGCCGGGCGCGCATCCGATCATGAACAGGCCCGCCGTTTCGGGTCCAGTCAGCCGGAAAGCGTGCGCGAGCAGCAGCGCCAGGGCCGGCGGAATGATGAAGGTCACGAGAATCAAACGAATCCAGTTGATTGCGCTCAGGGCTCTCCAGCGTCTCAACAACTCGCGGAGACTCAGGCTCATGCCCAGGGCAATCATCAGAAGGTAAATCGTGCTAATCAGGAAGATTCTCATGGCTCACGGCGGCCCCTGCTCCCAGCCTGCTCGGGAAGGGTCGCACTTCCCTGCCTCGCCTCACGCGAAGTCAAAGTACCTCCACTATCGCCACAGAGGGTGATCGGGGACAACTGTCACTATTGACATGGGTACCTGAGGTCACGCGTTTGCGTGTTTTAGCTCTGCTCAATAGACTTCTAGCCGGGCAGAGAATTGCAGCCACGATATTCCAGCGAGCACTTCACGGCCCCGAAGTGAATCAATGACCAGCTTCCGCCGGTGTGCTCGAGGCGAACAGGTTCTCATTCGCGTGTCGTAAGGCGATGCGAGCAATCCATCACGGAATCAAGAAGGAGATAACTTGCTCTTTGAACGTAGATTTCAGATCCTTGCCTGCGGCCTGCTGTTCACATTTCTAACCTTGGGATGCATCGCCTCATGGGCGCAAACAACGCCCCCGCCGCCGCACGCGAAGCCCATCCACTTGAAGCACATTCTGGTGATTGGCCAGACAAAGGGCTTCGAGCACGATTCGATTTCGGTAGCGATGGCTGCGGTATTCAACATGGGCAAGGAAAGCGGCTTGTGGGATACCGACGATGCGCACTGACGCCGAGTTGCTCACCAAGAAAGACCTCGGGCAGAAATGCGAAGAATCTGAACTATTTCGACCTGATTGTCTTTGCAAGCACCACGGGCGAGTTGGACATGGACGACGGCCAGAAGGCAGACATGCTCTCCTTCATCCACGATGACGGCAAGGGATTCGTTGGAATTCATGCGGCGCTCGACACAAACTACAAATGGCCGGAATACGGCGAGATGATTGGCGGTTGGTTCGACGAGCATCCTTGGACGACATTCAATGCGCCGATCATCAACGAAGATCCCGACTTTCCCGCGGTACGCCATTTTCCAAAGTGCGTTCGTGAAGTACGACGAGATCTATCAGCCCAAGTCCTGGTCGCGCGACAAGGTGAACGTCCTTCTTAGTCTGGATCCCGACCGCCTCAATTTCCAGAACAATCCCCGCATTCATCGCACAGATCGCGATTTCGCCGTAGCGTGGAGCAAGATGTACGGCAAGGGCCGTGTCTTCTACTCGACGCTCGGACACACAGAGGAATCGTGGGACGACCCTGACGTCCGCAAGATGTACTTCGAGGCGATTCGATGGGCCCTCGGCATGACAGACGGAAGCACGGCTTCACACCCTCGCCCTGCGTCTGCCAAGCAAACCCATTGATGCGCTCACACAGGTGCCTGCGAGAGCGATGGTCCGCAAAGCCCTTGGTCCATGCATGACCGCGCGGTACGAGGAAGTGGAATGCGACTCAATACGATAAGCAATGCGGCAGGAATTGCACTGTTAGCCGGAGCGATGGTTGCAGGCGCACCCGTGGTTCTTGCCCAGGACTCCACCGGTGACATCAGGCCCGCGCCATATCAGGTTGCGTGGCAGGATCTTGAGTTCGGCGTCATCATCCACTTCTCTACGAATACATTCCTCGATCGCGAATGGGGCGACGGCACAGCAAGTCCATCCACATTCAATCCGAGCCAATTTGATCCGGAACAATGGATGAAGGCGATTCACGACTCCGGCGCGAAGTACGTCGTGTTGGTGGCGAAGCATCACGACGGATTCTGCCTCTGGCCCACCGCGCAAACCGACTACAGCGTGAAAAGCAGCCCATGGAAGGACGGCAAGGGCGATCTAGTCGGCGATGTTGCGCGGGCCGCTCGGAAATACGGGCTGAAATTCGGCGTATACCTCTCACCCTGGGACCGCCATGAGCCCAAATACAAAGACGCCGCCGCCTACGACCGCTACTACAATGCGCAGCTTGAGGAATTGGCGACCCGCTACGGAGACCTCGTTGAATTCTGGCTCGATGGCGCCGGCAGCGCGGGACACGTCTACGACTTCAGGAAGATCATCGAAACACTGCGCACCTACCAACCGAACACCGTCGTCTTCGCGGACACGGGCCTCTTCGAATACGGAGACGCACGTTGGGTGGGAAATGAAGCCGGCAACGTCGATTACGAAAACTGGAATGTAATCGATCGTCACGGATATCGCCGCTGGCGTCCCGTTGAAGCCGACACGCCGCTGCGAAAACAGCACTGGTTTTGGCATGAGAATGATGAAGCCTCTCTGAAAAGCCTGCCCGAGTTGCTCGACACCTACGACAAAACCGTTGGCCGCGGCGCACAGTTGATGCTCGGCCTCGCTCCGGACAAGCGAGGGCTGTTGCCGGAGTCTGACGTTGCGCGCCTTCAGGAGTTCGGCGCAGCTATGCGAGGGCGTGCGCAGAACAACCTCGCCTTGCAACACTCTGCAACAACTCCCGACGTTGCCGCGGCGCTCGACAATGACCCGGACACGTTCTGGTCTGCGCCGGCTGGTTCCCATCAGGCAATCCTCGAAGTCGCTTTCGACCGGCCGATGACCTTCGATCATGCGCTCACGATGGAATGGCTTGAATGATGGCCAGCACGTTGAGAAATACGCCATCGAAATTTTCGATGAGGCCACGCACAAGTGGCGCGCGATCGCGACGGGTCAGGCCATCGGCCATAAGAAGATCGATCAATTCCCTGCTGTCACGGCCAGCCGTGTTCGACTGAACATCCTCTCAAGCACATCCGAGGCGCATATCCGTGAGTTTCAGCTCTTCGCGTGGAGCCGGCCCTAGTCCTCTTTTGCAACCTCGTCCATCACCGCCTTCAGCGCGCGCACATCATCTTCCCTCACAAGCCAGCGTGAGAATGCTGCCGGGTGAAAGTCGAACTCAACCCCGTCTTCATAAGCCGGGCACTCGACCTTGACGTCCATCGACGTGTGAATGTCGCGCACCCCCGTGCTGAGAACGAACTCGCGCACGTTGCTCGTCCGGATCCCGACGCCTGCCATGATACGGATGCGGCCACCGGCTCTCTGGTGCAGGCGAGCAATCGTCGACGAGCCACGAATCGCATCGGATTCTCCGCCGGAGGTCAGAATGCGATCGACCCCGCACGCGATAACGTCCTCGAGCGCACGATCCTTGTCCTTGCAAACGTCAAATGCACGGTGGAATGTGACCTGAAGCGGCCGCGCCACATCCACCAGTTGCTGGGTCCGCACACGATCCACCACGCGATCGCCGGTGAGGACTCCGAGCACAATGCCATTCACACCGAGCAATTTCGCCTCGAGAATATCCCTGCGCATGACATCCAACTCAAGTTCGCTGTAGACGAAGTCGCCTCCGCGTGGACGAATCATTACCATCACGTCAAGACCCACCGCGGCGCAGACCGCGCGGATCAGACCGGCACTCGGCGTGATTCCGCCCTCGCTCAGCGCGCTGCATAACTCAATGCGATCGGCGCCGCCTTTGTCGGCGGCAATCGCCGACTCCGCGGAATCAACACAGATTTCAAGGTCCATAGCGGCTATTCTTCCTTGCTGCAAACGCAACAACGGCCTGGGTTGGTCTCCAGGCCGCTGCCGGTGATCTGTTGGGATTGGACTGGGGCCTCCGCGCTTAAGCGAATGCCAGAGCCGTTGGCGGGAATTTCCGCCGGGTCTTACCTGGGGCTGGGGCGCAAGGGCCTCAGGCCTCAGTCACCTCACGTAAGTTACAACTGGAACAATCATTATTCATCGGCTGGATCAACCTCCTTTCCCGTGTAGCTTCACGCTAAAACCGGAGGCGGTCGCCAGTCAAGCGCAATTGCCGTCGCGCACTTAACTAGAGCTGGTTGCATAAACCTGGCTTTGAAAGGGCCCGGCTTCAGCCGTGCCGCAGAAGCCGCATAATACCTAGGACTTTAGCCCCTGAGGGATGCTCTGCACTCATCTGGCAGCATTCATTCAACCGACTCTATACGAGCGCGAGATTAAGATTGTCGATCGCCTCGTCAATCTCCTGCGTGCTCTTGAATCCTACCGTCACGCAATCGACACCGGCGTTCTGGAAAGCGAAGCGCATAGCGGCCTGGCGGTCTTCGTGTCGCGTGAAAGTGCCGTCACCCACCAACTTCATGCTCACGACGCCCATGCCTTCCTTCTTCACCTGCTTCACGTGCGCAACCACTTCGCTGATGTCGCCCGGCACGCTGTCGTCGTAATTCTCCGCGTCCATGCGCGTGCCCTTGTGGTTCATGCGGATCATGGCGATCTCAAGCCACTTGTTCCCGGACATCTGGCGCAACGCCGGCAACCCGTGAACCGAAGCACCGCGATTGCGAATCGTCTTCTTCTCCTGCGCTTCAAGGATGCAATCCTGCCAGTGCGCCGTATCTGACACCCAGCTTGACGTGTGCTGCCAGTGAAGCAGCATGATGTCGAAGTACTCCGTCTGCGACGTGCGGCGCATTTCGTCGAATCGCTTGTGCGGATCAGCGCCCGGATCCGTCTCCACCTTGGTCATAAGCTGGTAACTGTCGCGCGGGAACGGCTTCAAGGCCTCTCCGAGCATGGCCGGCGTCACGTAAGCCTCCGCAGTCTCAAAGAAGCGGATCCCGCGATCATAGGCATAGTGCACGAGCCGGGTGAACTCCTTCTGGCCCAGTTCCGCCTGCACGTGGCCGTTGTTGCTGCCCGTGCCAAACGCCAGTCGCGTGACCTGAAGACCCGACTTGCCCAGGGTAACCATGTCTGTGGCAGTGCGCCGGGCGGCATGCAGCGGCAATGTCGCCACTGTCGCTGCAGTTCCGGCAGCTATTGTCGTCTTAAGGAAATCTCGGCGAGTGAACGGACTCATGCTGACCTCCGGGATGGTTAGATGGGGAACCCTTTTGCGGTGATGGTATCACGCACATGTAAAACATCTTCGATGCAGGCAAGCCGGTCAGCGCATCCGAAAGCTGGCAACCTCAGGCACAAACAGCAGAAAAAGCAGAAGAATAAGCACAACAAGCACCGCGAGAAACAAGTGCGAGGCCCAGTGGTTGCTCGCAGATGCATGGGCCGGAAGGGGCGGTCTGGCGCTCGTGCTCACTGAAATTCCCCATCGAGAGTCGCCCCTATCCTATCGCTCTCGGCGCAGGCCGCCCACCAATTCTTTACTCGAGATTTCCTATTGGCTCATCTCATCGATTGCCAGCCGGCTTGAATCCAATATTCAATGGAATTGTCCTGGGGAGGTCTCGAGATGGGAACTCAGATTGGCGCTAGACCCGACAGTGGATTCGATGACCCGATTGGAATGTTGAAGGATTGTCATCGCAGAATCGAGCATTTCCTCAACATCCTGTGCGTTGTGGTGGAGCGGGCGCAGGCGAGATCGCTGAGCGAAGAGGAAGCGGCTGCAATCGAGGCGGCTCTGCACTACTTCCGTGTCGGCGGGAAGCGACACACTGCGGACGAGGAAGAGTCCCTCTTTCCACGAATGAGAGAGAACGCCGCGCTCGCAAATCTCCGCGAACTAGGAGAATTAGAGAGCGAGCATCTCCAGGCCAACGAGTTACACAACGCAGTGAGTTTGTTCTATACAGCGTGGATCAGAAACGGACGCCTCAACTCCGGCAATGAGCGGCAACTCCGTTCGGCCTTGCAACAGCTCATGAGTCTCTATCAGGAACACATCGAGATGGAAGAAAGGGTCGTGTTTCCCCGCGCTGCCCAGGCGCTCGACGGAAAGACCATTGCTGTCATCGGCGAGGAGTTTCGCGCGCGCCGGGCCTAGCGTTTCCTCGCTCATCCTGAAGACTCCGAGGGATCACATGCCCGGGTGCGTCAACTGGTTCGCACGTGGTACCAGATCGGAGTAGACCGCGCGCGGAATGTCAGTCTGCCAGTGGCTCGTGGCACGGGCAAACAGTACAAGTCCGAAAAATATATAGGCAAGAATCGCGGTGACGGCAGCCGGTCCGACAGCGCGCCGTATCCAGCGCTGAGCCGAAACCTGTGCACGCCTTGGAGCCAGCGCAAACTGCAATGCATCCTGCGCCGGGCAAGCCGCAACACACGCCATGCACGCAGTGCATTCGGCTGAACGGATCTGCACCAGTTGATCGACGGCCAGCCCCGCGGGACAAGCCCGGGCACACTTCCCGCAGTCTATGCAGGCGTCCTGGTCGCGGCGAATCTTCACAGGGCTTAGCAGCGAAACCAGCCCCATCAGCGCACCGTAAGGGCACAGATAGCGGCACCAGAAGTTCTGCACCAGCATCGAGCCAACCATAAGCAGTCCAATCACTAGAGCAGCCGTCACCCCGATATCGCGAAAGAAGTTGAGCATCTTCACGTCGGCCACCAGGCCATAAGGTGTGTGCATGAACTCCTGCAATGCTTCAGCCGACATGGCGCCAATAACGAAAAGAAAGAAGCCAAGCAGAAAATACTTCAGGCCGCGTAAAACGATATCGGCCCATCTGGGCAGGCGCAGATTGCGCCGAAAGATGCGTCGTCCAACCTTCCACAAGTACTCAGATACCGTGCCGACTGGGCAGAGCCACGAGCAGAACGATTTCTTCAGCAGCAGGCTCATGAACAGAAACGCCGCAAAAAGAAACATCGCAGCGGGATGAACCGCAGGCACGCGTCCAGTGAGCAGGAAATACTTCGCATTCATCAGGCCTGCAATCGGCAGCCAGCCCTCGATGCCGGCTGGGCGCGACACTTGCAGAGCAAGGCCGCCCGATTCAAACGAACGCACCCATAGATAGAACTGCACTCCAAGCCCTGCATTCAGAACCATGAACAAACCCTGTACAACTCGCCTGATATGTTGTGAGCGGTCAGGGCTCGTTCGCCGTACAAAAGACTTCTTCTGCGTGACGGCAATCGGCGGGATGGGCTGCGCGGCCATGGTTTCTTCTCTTAACGGTCGAGACTAGAAGAGTCCCAGGACGGCCGCAGCGACTTTGGTCACACCTGTACTCCAGCCCCGTGACAGCCCGCCGGGGAAAGATTCTCCCCTCCTTTCATTGAACAATTCCCGAAAATTCTCGTTGACAATCGATCATCGGTTCGTGATAACTTACCGTAAGTGGATGCTTACCTACAGGCCGGATTGGATGCTCTGGGCGACGCAACCCGCATGGCAATCTTTCAGAAGCTGTCAGGCGGCCCAATTGCCGTGAACGAATTGGCGCGCGTGATGCCGGTGAGCAGGCCGGCGGTTTCGCAACACCTGAAGGTCCTGAAGGATGCGGGGCTGGTGATGGACAGCAAAGCTGGAACGCGCAGGCTCTACCAGTTAGACCCGGAAGGTGTGGCGCGCCTCCGGGCGCATTTCGATCTGATGTGGACCAGTGCGATGAGCGCTTTCCAGCAGGCTGTAGAAAAGCCGGACAGACGGAGGTCATCATGGCAAAATCAGCGGAAGAAGTCGACCTAAGCGTATTTAAAAGCGTTCGTGTGAAGGCCCCGATCGAGCGCGCATTTTCGGTCTTTGTCGAGCAGATGGAGACATGGTGGCCTGCGACCCATCACATTGCGAAGCAGCCGTTTCAAACCATCATCGTTGAGCCGCGAAAAGGCGGGTGGTGGTACGAGCGCGATGCCGAGGGAAACAAGTGCAACTGGGGCACGGTCCTCGCGTGGGAGCCGCCTCATCTGGTGCGCTTTTCATGGCACTCGGGCCGGACTACAACTCACCCGAATGGAAATTCGACCCGGATCTGACCAGGGCGAGCGAAGTGGAGATCCGGTTCACCGCAGAGCCAGCGGGCACCACCCTCGTGGAACTAGTCCACAGCAGGCTTGAACGTCACGGCGGCGATACCGTCAACCTGCGCGAGAAGTTTGAAGAGCCGGGGCATGGACTGCAATCCTCTCCAGCTTCGCCCAGGCGATCGACAAGTAATTTCGGCGGCATAGTAGGGCCCGGGTTCCGTCATCGGGACCTGGGCCTCAAAGTTGCACCATCCCGACAGGAGGCCGGCTTATGAAGCCTGCGATCTTTCTGCGCATCGCGTCTATCCTGACGCTGATCCACTCCATCTTGCACACCATTGGCGGAGTATTCGGCAAGCCACAGCCAGGAGTCGCCGCAATGGTTGCTGAGACCATGCGGTCAAACCGGTTCGCTTTTATGGGAGCCACGCGAAGCTACGCCGATTTCCTCCTCGGTATGGGGCTCGGCGTTACGATCCTGCTCACCGATGGAGGGCCTCGTCTTCTGGCTTCTTGCCTCGTTGGCAAAATCCGATGCTGCTCGCCTGCGGCCGATTCTTGCCGTGTTCCTCGCCGGGTACCTGGCGTTTGCGGTGAACTCCTACTTCTTTTTTTTCTCCGGCCCCGTGATCACGGAGCTTCTGATCGCGCTTTGTATCGGAATGGCGATTTTCACTGCGAAGCCCACGAATCGGGAAGCCGACGTCGCCACGACCGGTCTGAGAACGGCATAGGCAAGTCTCTACCCGCGCAAGGCCGTCGGCGTTCGCTAAGCCGGACGTGTATACTGGCGCCCCGCGCAAGCTTATTTTGCGCAGCGGCTTCATTTCTTGCAGGAGGTAGACGCAAGTGAGAACATCCGATCTTCTGAACCCGCACACCTTCGCTCGCAGAAGGTTCCTTGGCGGAACCGCCGCCACATTGGCAGCCGGTCTCTGTGGAGCCCTTCCGCTCTCTTCTTCTGCCGCGCCCGACCCTGCGGGACTCAATGTTCTTGGCCCCAGGCCGGGCTATTCCCCGCAGGTTGGCGCGTTTGTCTCCGAGCTGACCTGGATGCGCGAGGCCAACGGCGTGCTCACTGCCACCAAAGGACTCTCCCAGGCCGACCTCGATTACTTGTTTGACAAGAATGCGAACACCATTGGCGCCCTGATGTTGCACCTGGCAGCGACTGAAACCTACTACCAGCTAAACACGTTTGATGGGATGAAATGGGACAGTTGGTCCGCCGACATCAAGAAGAAATGGGACGATGCCATGAATCTTGGCGATGCCGGACGTCAGTCAATCAAAGGCCATGATCGCGACTACTACGTGAACATTCTTCATGAGGTTCGCGAGAAGTCTCTGGCAGAGTTCCGCAAGCGCGATGACGCGTGGTTGTTGGCCGTCGACAAGGGCTGGCCCTGGGGGCCGACCAATAATTACTGCAAGTGGTTCCACGTGTGCGAGCACGAGGCGCACCACACCGGCCAGATCGCCCTGCTCAAAAAACGCCTTCCAGGAGCGAAGCCGACAGCCGAATGAAACCACTTGCGCAGTATGAAGTCTGGAGCAAGCGCCCGGGTCCCCTTACCGGCAAACCGGAGGTTTCATCGGCTATAGCGTAACTTCCGGTTTGGCCACGATCCAACCGGAGGTGGCACTGTCATTGAGTCTGAGGCTCGTCTGGCTTCAGGTGAACCGCTCAGCAAGAGCACTGATCAACGGAAGACGAAATCGCCTGCGCTGTCCCGCTCTAAATGCGGCCACAAAGTAACTGATAACAATTGCAGGAATGCGATCAGTGACCGCCTCATCCGAGCTCTTTCGAGAGTGGTCCGAAAATCCACTTTACCCGCAATTGTGTGCAATATTGACCATTCAGAGCGTTATCAGCGCGCTCACTGTGATATAAACGGTCGGCAGTTCGTCCTGGCGCGTGGTCCTGCCGTGCTTAGGGCTGATATCGGTGTCGGGACATTTCGGAGTCCGACCCCTCATCGAATGGCCCCTCCTGGAGGCTGGGAATGATGGACTGGATTGCAAGAGCGCAGCGAAATCCAAATGCCCGAATTACCGGCGTCGTTTATTTGCTTTACTTTCTGACGGCAATACCTGCCCAGTTCCTTGTTGGCCGTAAGTTTGTTTGCTACGGTAATGCCACAAACCTCATCGCGACCGCGTTCTATGTCCTTTTGACTCTGCTTTTCTATGGCATGTTCAAGCCGGTCAACAGGAACCTCTCTTTGCTCGCGGCGCTCTTCAGCCTCGCGGGATGCATCGTGATGACTCTTTACCTCTTTCTTCCATCCTTGCCCATCAGCCCCCTGCTGCTCTTCGGACCCTAATGCCGCGATCACTTCAGGTCTCTCGCAGTCGCGGTGTGCTGCAAGGTATGCCGAATGGTGAGGCTTGAGGATTCGGAAAACTTCCTCGACGCATTCGCGTTGCTGGTCCCATAAGTAAACAACTGCCGGTGCATGTAACAAGATCAAAGAAGTCGCACTCGAAACGCGTTTGTCGGATGTCCGCCGCAGAATTTCAACCCCGGTTCCGGACAACTTGCGTCGTGCCAACTGACCATCGATTGAGAGATATCCACTCCAAAGAGATCAAGCGCAGGACTGCAACGATGAGCTCAACGAGCAGGCATCCTGGTCCCGGTACCAATCTCCGTGGACCCGTTCCGCGATCGATCTTTGATGCCACCGATTTGACGCAATCTTCCCTCTAGCTGTTGCCTCAATCCTCCTCGTTTGGTGTTCCTAGGCTCCTGGTTAGTCTCGCAGCGAAACTCGGGAAGCTGGGAAAGTCGGTCTGTCCCCTGCTGGCGGTCACGAAGCGATCTGATTCACATGAACGTGGTTCAATCGCCGGCATAGGACAATCGCCGGCATAGGAAGGAAAGAGAATGAGCGCGGCAGTCATGATAGAAAAGATTCGAGAAACGTCACCGCGTCTCGAGGCCAGGATGGCCGGTGTCTTTTATCTCCTCACAATACTGACGGGAATATTCGCCCAGGGCTTCGTGAGCGAGAGGCTTGTTGTATCCGGCGACGCTGCGGCTACGGCGGCCAACCTACTGGCGCACAAGGGCTTGTTTCAATTGGGGTTCGCAGTCTTCATGATCGAAATGGCGTGCAATATTGTCATCACAGCTCTCTTTTATGATCTGCTTAAGCCTGTGAGCGGGAGCGTCTCTTTGGTGGCGGCGTTCCTGGGCCTCGCCGGTTGCGTCATCAAGACCCTGAGCCGCCTCTTTTTTATCGCCCCCTTGTTCATCCTGGGAGGCGCGCACTACTTGAGTGTATTCAGCGCGGAACAGTTGCAGGCGCTGGCGCTCCTCTTTCTCAAGGTGAATGACCGGGGCGCCGCAATCGCCTTGGTATTTTTCGGATTCTATGCACTCCTGACGGGCTACCTCATTATCAGGTCCACCTTCCTGCCTCGGATTCTGGGAGTGTTGTCGGTATTGGGAGGTTTGGGTTGGCTGAGTTTCCTCTATCCGCCGCTCGGATACCGTCTGTTTCCTTTCGTTGTAGCCCTCGCTCTCCTCGGGGCAGCATCGCTAATCCTTTGGCTGCTCGTGTTCGGCGTAAACGAACAACGGTGGAAAGAGCAGGCCATTGCAGCGCGTGCGTCCCTTAGCACATAGAAGCTGCCAGCTAGGGCAGATCTTGGGCAGCACTTCTCTCCAATCGTATTGCTGTTTCGACTCGTAGTGCCTGGATCACCGCTAGCCCGGAAGTTACATTGCAACTGATGAAACCTTCGGTTTGCCGACTCGCTGTTCTTTCCGTCCTTCGCCCTCACCAGCTATGAAGCCATTCCTCGTCGCGTCCAATGCGGACGTGCGTATTGAATAGCTCGCTCAGCCGAGTCGCGGTCAGAAGCTCGTCGCGTGGGCCATCCGCAATAATGCGTCCATCGCGCATCAGGATGACCCGCTCAATCTCCGGCAGGATATCGCCCAGATGGTGGGTCACAAGGACAAGTCCGGTCCCCTCCGCGGCCAGTCGCCGCAGGGTCTCGCGCAGATCGCGTTGTGCAGCCAGGTCGAGCGCATTCGAAGGCTCATCCAGCAACAACTGGCGCGGACGATGAACCAGGGCGCGCGCAATCAATATCCGCCGCTTCTCTCCAGCGGACATCTCGCCGACAAGCTGCTCTGCCAGATGCGTGGCTTCAATTCGCTCCAGCGCTTCAAATGCTCGTGCGCGCATCTCCCCGGTCACATGAAGATTGGGCCAAAGCGTTGAAGCGGAAAAGAAGCCGGCGACCACTGCGTCAATGCCTTTGGTCACGGCCGTGCGCTCGCCCGGAAGCTCGGAACCGAACAGTCCTGCGGCAACCACGCCAAAGTGCTTGCGCAGCTGTGTCAGATCCCAACGCTCGCGTCCGAAGATGCTCACACGCATTCCCCGAAGCACAATTGGATAGATCTGGCAGGTCATTGTGAGAATGAGCGTGGACTTCCCGCAGCCATTGGGCCCCAGGATGGCAACGTGCTCGCCCGCGCGAATGGTGAGATTGACATCGTGGAGCACAATGCGGTCCCCGCGAGCGACGTTGACGTTGCTCAGATCGAGAAACTGATTCTCGTCATCGATACTTGGTGGTCCCGGAAAGCCGTCTGCCACGCTTTACCCATCCCTCATTTGTTAGATTAAATTGACAGAACCGATGAACGACGTCTCACAACTCTTTCTTCCCCGAGGATTCAGGTTTGGCGCAGCCAAAGCAGGCCTGAAGCAGAGCGGCCGCACAGACTTCGCGCTGATTGTCGCGGATGCTCCGGCCAGCGCGGCGGCTGCGTTCACCGCGAACCGCGTCACCGCGGCTCCGTTGATCGTCGATAAGGAGCACCTCCGGGCAACCGGCGGCAGGGTCCGTGTCGTTGCCATCAACGCGGGCAACGCCAACTGCGCCGCGGGTCAGGCCGGGCTCGATGCGGCTCGGGCAACCTGCAACGCGGCCGCACAGACATTCGGCTGCAAGACCGAAGAGGTCTTCCCTTCCTCGACAGGCGTTATCGGGGTTCCCCTCCCTGCGGAGAAGCTAGTCGCGACCTTGCCGGAACTCGCCGCATCCCTCGGCCCTGAGATCGACGATTTCCAGCAGGTCGCCCAGGCGATTCTCACCACAGACACGGTGGAGAAGACCGCCTTTGCGCGATTCGAGGTCACCGCATCCGAGATCGATGGTCCTGGCGAGATCAAGCAGGAGATTCGAATTGCGGCGGTGTGCAAGGGCTCTGGGATGATTCACCCGCAGCTCATCCCGCACGCAACGATGCTCGTCTACATCATGACGGACGCACTGGTCGAGCCATCCATTCTTAAGCAGTATTTGGTCGACGCAATTGAAGTGAGCTTCAACCGCATCTCCGTGGACGGAGACACATCCACCAACGACACGGTGCTGTTGCTGGCATCGGGCGCAAGCGGCGGGCGGGTCGGCGCAAACAACCCTGAGTTTGCAGACGCGTTGCGGCATGTATGCACTTCCCTGGCGCGCCAGATCATCGCCGACGGCGAAGGTGTATCGCACGTCGTGGAATTGGACATCAATGGCGCGGCATCGGGCCCCGAAGCAGTGCGCGTGGCAAAGGCCATTGCGCACTCTCCCCTGGTTAAGACCGCCTGGGCGGGGTGCGACCCCAACTGGGGACGCCTGATGGCGGCCATTGGCTACTCTGGCGCGCAGATAGATCCCCAGCGCATCGACATCTGGTTTGGCAAGCTGCCAATCTGCCGTAACGGCGGGCGGGCTGCGGAGTTCGACGAAGTCGCCGCGCACGCATATCTAAAGCAGCCGGAGTTTACGATTACTATCAACCTGAACCAGGGCGAAGGAACCTGCAGATTTTGGACAACCGATCTGACGCATGAATACATCCGCATTAATGCGGACTACACCACCTAGATCGAGGGGAGTCTCTCACTGATATCGAATGAAAAGCTGATCGCAATCCATGTGGCAATGATGAGGTGCCGCATGATTGAACAACGGGCCGGGCTTTTGTTTCGGCTTGGCAAGCTGAAGAGGGACTTTCGCCAGTCTCTGGGGCGGGAGGCCACAGCGGTCGCCTTCGTGATTGATCTGCAGACCGACGATATTCTCTGCCTGGGAGACGAAGACGCAATGCCGGGCTTCGTGAAAGGCGCACCGCTTGAAAAAGCGCTTCGGGAACGCTGCTTCAATCCTCGATGCCTCGGGTCAAGACCCTTCCAATCCGCCGGACAATTCCAGGTGTTTGAACATTGTCGCCGCATCCAATCAAGCCGAGCAGATCGGCGCGCTTCGCGAATCCTCGCTGGCGGCGAAACGCGCGGAGGCGGGCACGATTGTCCTGGCTTTTCCTGCCTGCGGGCATCAGTCGCGCAAAAAGTGGGACGCGGTGATGAGCTTTGCTGGATCGAAGAATCTGCCTGTAGTTTTCGTCGTCCACGGCGCGTGGAGCACGGAAGGCCCGGGAACGCCGGACGCCATGCGGAATGGAATTCCCGCGATTGCAGTAGACGCGAGCGATGCGGTCGCCGCTTATCGCGTTGCCTGTGAAGCTATAGCACGAGCCAGGCAGGGACGCGGACCCACACTCGTGGAGTGTGTCACCATTCCAGACACCGCAACGTCCCCTGCAGGCGCTGATCGTATCCATCTGCAAACCGAGGGTCGAACCTCAAACGATCCAAACCTCATTATGAAAGACCACCTCAAGCGCAAAGGCCTCTGGAGCGAAGAGAACTATCGGCAATTGCTCATTGATATTGAGAAGGAACTCGACTTGGCTACCAGTTTTCTGAATGACTAGGGTGTATCGACATATAGGGGTGGGCAGCGTTGCGAGCGAAGATCCGTCCAGACGAGGCGGAGCCCGAAGGCTGTGGTGGGTCCACCGTCGAGGGCGACAACGACGGATGGACGGATCTTCTCCGCAACCCGAAGGGACGGGGCCATTTTCCCTCATTTCGTCGTCAATCGTCGCTAGCAGACGCCCGGTATGCGGCGCTCCTCTCTCCTAGAACTGAGAAAAAATGGCTCCCGTCGCTGGGCGCCCTTATATGTCGATACACCCTAGTCCAACCCTGTATCGCTCCGCGCCCAATGCCTCACTTCCGCAAAGAGCGCACCTTGAATTGCGGGCCCGGTCAAACCGAATGGTAAAGTGAGGAAATGAGCGTGAGGAGCCGCGTGTCCACAGCTTCCGTCGTCGAAAGCGTAATTCTGATGATGGGACTGATTCTGACTTCCAACACACTCGTAGCGGAGACGCCGGAGCCGGAAGGAGTCGCAGGCCAGACGCCACACGATCCAAGTCGTCCCATGCCGATCTGCGAGCCCGCGGCGCTGGGGTCGCCCTATATCCCCCTTGATAGCTGGATGTACCCGGCGATCATGCGGCTTTATGGGTTGGGCTTCATTGACACCGTCTATCTGGGTATGCGGCCCTGGACGCGCAGTAGCGCCGAGCGGATGGTCGAGGAAGCCGGCGCGCGTGTTGAAGAGTCCAGAGACTACGTGAATTCCACGACAGATGAAGCTGAGTCGATTTACGAGGTGCTCCGGCACGAGCTCGACAAGGATATGATTGGCCCGTGCAATGTACATCGAGGAAAAGCGCGCGTGGAATCGGCCTACACCGTCATGCGAGGAATCACCGGGACGCCCCTGCGCGATAGCTTTCATCTTGGTCAGTCGATCGTGAATGACTACGGCCGGCCCTACGCAAGCGGCTTCAACAGCTATTCCGGTGCGAGCGGGTATGCCTCTGCAGGCAGATATGTGCTCTACGCGCGCGGCGAGTTCCAAGCAGCTCCATCTTCGGCCGGATACTCGACTGACCTGGCACGGACCCTCTCGGAGACAGTTGATGCAGTTCCGTTCATTGATCCAACAACCAATTTGCCCTATAACCAGGCGACCATCCCCCGTGGCCCTATTGGCTTCACAACCTACGGTCGATGGCTGGAGCTATATGCTTCCGCGCTCTTTCTGAACCACGAGATCTCGTTCGGTAAGCAAGACAACTGGCTGGGGCCCGGGGTTGGCGGAGGAATGGCGTATTCGAACAACGCAGACAACATCTATTCCTTCCGCATAAATCGAATCGAGCCCCTCCATATTCCCTGGCTTTCGTACATTACGGGCCCATTCCGGTACGACTTTATGGTCGGTCCGCTCCAGGGACACACGCAACCGAATTCTCCCTGGGCCCATGCAGAACAGATCAGCTTCAGACCAACGCCAAACCTGGAATTTGGCTTCGAGCGCACGGTTATCTGGGGCGGCAAGGACCATGTGCCCATTACGCTTCACAGCTTCCTGAAGAGCTTCTTCAGCCTCTCTGGCGTCTCCGCTGAAGAGAAATTCAGCCGTAATGACCCAGGCGCGCGCTTTGGAGCATTTAACTTTTCCTGGCGGCTTCCATTCCTGCGCAACTGGCTCACGCTTTACACCGACTCTGAAGTGCACGATGATATTTCACCGATAGATGCTCCGCGCCGCGCGTCGTGGCGACCGGGGCTGTACCTATCGCATGTCCCCGGCCTGCCGAAATTGGACGTGCGTGCCGAAGCCGCTTACACCGACCCGCCCGTCTCAAACAGTAATGGCGGCCGCTTCATGTACTGGGAGGTCGTCCAGACGCAGGGCTACACCAACAAGGGCATGCTATTCGGCGATTGGATTGGCCGCGAGGCAAAAGGCGGGCAAGGCTGGATCACATACCACTTGAGCGGAAATGAGTGGATTCAGATCGGCGTCAGAAATCATAAGACCGCCAAGGACTTCATCCCCGGCTCCACGACTGAAACCATACCCGGCACAAATCAGTTAATCGGGGGTGGAACCACGATGAATGACATCCATTTTCAGGTCGTGAAGCGAATCGGCGAAAGCTTCGAGATCAACGGCAACTTCGACTACGGCCAGTGGAAGGCGCCCATCTACCTGCCTGGAAGTCACACTGTAACCACAACGACTGTTCAACTTACTTGGTATCCGGAACGAAAGGTCAGTTTTTAGCAAGCTGACTCTCCATCAACGCGGACTATGCGCAGCAGATATGCCGAACGCTCTTAGCGTGCGCGCGGGTGGGTCTCGTCGTAGACCTTCTCTAACTGCGCGGTCGTCAGCTGGGTGTAGCGCTGCGTCGTTGAAAGGCGCTCGTGGCCCAGCAACTCCTGAATGGCGCGCAAGTCGGCGCCTTCCTCCAGCAAATGCGTTCCGAAGGCGTGCCGCAGTGTGTGCGGGTGCACGTCGGCAGAGAGTCCGC
>CAVVTY010000025.1:0-110827 GCA_963751225.1 uncultured Acidobacteriaceae bacterium | reverse complement strand
ACATCGCTCCCTTTGCGGAAACCGCTCGCGGGTTCCAACGCGATTCGACGTCGATAAACGCTGCGATCAACTCAGGCGGCACACGATAGTGCGCCGCATACTGCCTTACGATCCGCGCTGCCGGTACAGGATCCGTCTGCCCAAAGGTGAGACTGGGAAATACCAGCAGCATGAGTACGCACCTAATCATGATGCTGATCCTCCTCGGAGCTCGAGACTCTGCGCGAACCTGGCTCCGTCGTCGAGCAAGCTCTTGAACCCCTCCCGCAACAGGAGGTGCCGACGGTCCTTCTCGGTCTTCGCCAGAAAAGGAAGCAGCACGTCACGGTGCTCCGCTGTTACGTGTTCAGTTCCGAGGAGTTGAAGCGCATTAGCGAAGTCGATCATCTCTGAGACCGATGGCGGCTTTTCGAGCGAGTAATTCCGGAAGGAAAGAGCAATCCCCGCCATCTCGCGGTGAAACTCTTCATTGGCCTGCGCCGTGCGGCTGGCGATGATCTCGGCTTCACGCTGCGGCGTCGGATGCTCGACGCGGACATAAAGACTGCGCCTCCGGATTGGGTCACCCAGCCTGCGTTCCTCATTGCTGGTCAGCACGACGAAGGGAATGCTCCTTGCTTGAACCGTTCCAAACTCAGGAATTGAGAGCTGCCATGCCGAAAGGATTTCTAGCAACATCGCTTCGAATCCGTCATCTACCTTGTCCAACTCATCGATGAGCAGCACGCAAGGCCGCTCGCATTCGAGCGCACGCATCAGAGGACCGGGCCGAAAGAAGTCGCGCCCCTTTAGGTTCGATTGCACCGTCTGCCAGCTCTCGTGCTGGCCCTTTGAGAACTCCATGTGGAGCCGCTGCAAGCCCTCGTCGAACCGACCGATGGCCTTGTCCTCAGTTACGCCGCGGTAGCACTGAAGTCGCTCGACATGCGTGCCTGCAGCCGCAGCGACCGAGAGTGCCAACTGCGTCTTGCCGCTGCCTGCTGGCCCTTCGAGCAGAAGCGGCTTCTGGAGTTTGGCGGCCAGAAAGACCACCTGGATCATCACCGGGTCAATGAAGTAGCCTGTTGTGGCCAACTTGTCGGCGAGATCCTCGATCGAATCAAACATCGAAATCCTCCAGGAGAGAATGCGATTCTGGAACAAAGTAATGGAACTTGCCCCGTCGGAATAGGAACGCGCGTCCATGTGTTGTGTAGAGGCGTATGCAACTCCGATTTCGGCCAACCTTAACGGCAAGCAGTACTTCGTTTGTCGTCCAGAGCAAACCTAAGCAGATATCGCAAGTTTGGTTCGTCGATCGCTTCGTACCGAAAACCTGCGGCCATTTCCTGCAGTCGGCAGTTCAGAGACCCACCCATCAATATCTTCGGGGCGGTATCTGACGAGCGGCCCAATTTTGAGATATTGTGGCCCTTCTCCGCGCAGCCGCCATCGTCTTAGGCATGCCAGACTTACCTGCAGCGTTTCGGAGACCTGGCTCTCCGTTAGCAGTGAATTCATATGACCTCCTAGTGAACAAATCCGCTCTCACTTTTCGTCCGCCAAATTAGCTGGCTTTCAAAACTCAGTCAAATCGGCTGTTGTTGTGATTGTCCCTGCCTTCTCGATCACTTCTTTCGCCCCGCAAGCGCTGCGTCGAGCGCCGCTCTCTTCGCCGCCATCCGAATATGGCTGTAATGACGGAGCATATTCCGGGAAACGTGACCAGCTATTTGCATGATGGTCTCGTCCCCGGCGCCGCTTTCCGCTAGTTCAGTGATTAACGTGTGCCTGTTGTCGTGCCAGCGCCCCTTAACCTCTGCGTTTTTTCGGACGTTGTTCCAAGCGGTCTTCAATGTCGTCACATGCCGCGTAGGATCGGATGGCATCGGACGTCCAAACGGGAAAAGGTACCATTCAGGCTGAATCCGACCGAACCTCTCCTCGTATCGAGCGCGATGTTGCACAAGCGCATTGTTCAACTCAGAATTGAAGGGAATGGTTCTCCCCGCACCGGCCTCTGTCTTTGCTCTTCCAACGCGAAGGTATCCTGCTTTCAGATCAACCTGTCCCCAGGTAAGCGTCTTGATTTCGGCATCTCTCAGGCCGGCATTACGCGCGAGCATAAATGCCACGTGGATGTGAGGACTCTTGGACTTGATGGTCTCTGCGCAAAGCTTGTCGGTTTCACCGCTATCGAAGGCCTTCCCGATTCGATTCTGGACCGACAACTTCAGCTGATGCTTCTTTCGCAACTGGGCTCGTATGATTTCTCCCGGATCACCGAGCATCTTCAGCAGAAATCGAACTTCTTCGTTGATCGATTTCGGAGCTGCACCCTCGCGCAAACGATCCTCTTGGTAAGCAAGTACAGAATTCGCATCGATGTCCACTGCCAACCTGGTACCAAGCAGCCGCGAAACGTGGCCGAGCGCGTAACTAGCGAACCGAGGCGCGCGAAATCTTAGCCGGTAGCCTACCAAGTATTCGTCGATAATCTCTTTCAGGCTTCGTATCCGCTGCTCTCGGGCCTGGCTGATATTGTGAAATCCAAACTCCAGTTCACGCCTTCTTTGCTTTTCAGCATCCCGGGCCACCGTTTTCGAAGTCGACTTCGAAGATTCTCGAATAAGACGGCCCGCAAAATAGAACTTGTTCCACCAGACTTCCCCTCTTCTGAAAACAGCCATACCCTGCTCCTTTTCCCGCGTGAGGCGCCGGCGCGGATGCGCTCAGTGCAAGTGGAGAGTGAGGCAGGAGTGGAACTCGCGCAAACGAGCTCGCTGGCTTCAATTGACAAGGGGACTGGAGGAAGAATTCCAGCGCGGGCCAAGCGCCAAACTTTGAGAATGAGTGCGACCGGATTGCATCTGTTTTGAAACAGGGTGGGCACAAAAATGGGCACAATGGCCAATTCTGAGCAGTTTCCGGATCGCTCTCGATTGCTCTAAGTTGTTGAATTTGCTTGGTGGACGCGGTAGGAATCGAACCTACAACCTGTCGGTTAAGAGCCGAATGCTCTGCCAGTTGAGCTACGCGTCCAGTTCTGGGTGGACCGTGCAATGGAGGAATCCACGCACGCTGAGGCAGGAAAATGTATTCACTGACCCTTCAAAAATATAACACAGCGCTTGTCGTATTCCAAAGCCGCGCACGCCCGAAGGAAAGCCGAACTTTGCATAGAAAAAGCATGCCTTTCGCGCACACGCAACGCGGCGCTTCAAATCGCAGAGTCTGGCAAATTCTTCGGTGTGCTGATCTGGACTAGAACGTAAACGCTACGCCGCCACCGACGCTCCGCTGATCCTGCGCGAACACAAGCAGCGAACCATCATTCAGCAGGTACGGGCGATAGCCTTGCGCAAGCATGTTTCTCATGTCCACCACCGCCTCAATGCTCATGCCGTCGCGGTGGAGACGAAGCGGTTGCCTGATGTGCATGTTCAGATAGGGTTCGATAGCCTCTGCGGAGTAGGCGGCAACCGCGGTGACGGTGTCTGCCGGCTGCCAGCGATAACTGGCCCGCCACCGAGTTCCAGTTCCATCGAGCGTGCCGGAAAGGGAAATCGAATAAGTCTGCGTCCGGCGCGGGCGTGCTGCACTGAATATCTGCGTAAGTGCCGTTGCGCGCGTTGCAGAAGGCATCACCAGCGCATTGCCGTTTGCGTAGCTGACCCGCACGCGGTTGCCACCCGGCAAACGGCGCTCCACTGCGGCTACAACTCCAGCACTCGAATAATCAGAGCCGGCAGCGCGCATCAATCCAGTTGCTCTGTCGATCAGCACGCCGTTCGCAGCCATTGAGGCATCGCCAGCGGCCTGGATGACGGGGTTATCGATCCGGTCGGCATACACCAGGAAGGTCATGCCGGAATCGTCGGTCCGCCGCTCCCAGCCAAACTCCTGGTGCAACCCATGCTCCAGAGCCAGTTCGCCATTGCGAAGTGAAAGCTCCGGCATATAGTAAGCGACCTCTGACTCGTCGTGGTTTGCCGTCGGCACAGAAGCCAGCCGGTAGCTTACGGTCGAGTTCCCTCCACGCCACGCCACAGTCGTAAATGGCAATGCCGCCATCACCGTGTTGGGAGAATTCTGATTGAGCCTGGCGAACACCTGCTGAGCGCCGGCCTCAATCTGGAACTCATCTCCCATATTGATAACCTGCGAACTCTGCAGCAAAGCCTCATCCAGCCCCGCACCCTCTGAAGTCTCAATCTCAGGGTGGATGGAGATAGCGGCCATGGACTGCACCGAACCGGCAAAGCCCAGGTCCTGCCGGAAACCAAGCATCGATTCCATGCCTGCGTCGGATTTCGGTGCAAAGTCGACGCGCGCCAGAAGCTCGCGACTATTGGAAGGTGTCACTTCAACATTCGCAGTGATGCGCTCACCACTCTCGCCAAACGTGCCTTCCTGTCCGGTAGCCATCAGGCGCGCCTTCAGCTTCGGCCGTGCGCCTTCGCGGTCAGAAACCACAACCAGCGGTCCGTCCTCAAGCCAGCGCAACAACGGGCGATTCGCGGCTGAGCGCAGTGTCCACGCCCAATCATCTTTCGACGCGTTCGCAGACCGTGGCTGTGCCGGCAGCCATTGCATCACTTCGTAAAGAGTGTTCAATGTGAGATTGACGACGGCATTGCCGCGGACTCGAACATTCTCGCGCAGGGAAGGAAGATACGAGTTGTCCATGGCCTTTACCGCGTAGCGGCCGGGCAGGACGTTGGAGAAGGAGTAATTGCCCTTGCTGGTCGTGTAGACAACCATGATCACGCTGAGGTCAGGCCTGAGCAACTGAACAACTGCGCCGATCTGCGGAACTCCAGCCGAATCGCGCACCACTCCGGACACAGTTCCGGGCGCAGCACCGAAAGCGTGACCGCTCGCGAGCGTGATCAACGTGACCAGGGATACGAGTTGGAGCCTGCGCATGATCACTCGTGTTAGTGACTCGGCGGCGTCCTGGCAATGATCCTTCGGAAATCTTTCCCCGCAGGTCTCCTGATCTGTCGTCAGATAACCTTGCTGCGGGGCGCTCTTACTATTCCACGACAAAGGGCGCCGATTGCGCAATCTCTTGTTTTGAGATTGTGTCATTTATTTTGATCGTCACCTTGTACTTGCCTGGTTGAAGACCAGCCATTGGCAGGCTCTTTTCCACCGTGAGCTGATCGCTGTGTTCACCAAAATCTTTAGAATCTTGCTCTTTCTCGAAGATCACTGCGTTCGTGGCGGAATCAACGATCTGGTAGGTAACCTTCGCCTCGTTACTTTTTGTCTGGTCGTTGATGCCGAGGTTATATACCTGCATCCAGAAGTTGAGCTGCTGATTGCGCTTGAAATTCACCGGTGTGGCTGGATTCGGCGTTACGCGCGGGCAGATATGGGTGTTGCCGATCACACAATTGCCGGCACCGATATCGTGCGAACTGACCGCATACATATTGTCGGCAAGAATCAGCGACGACGTACCCAGCTTCTCGTCGTGATAGGTCGGTACATTCAGACTCGCTGCCGTAGTAGCCCATGTGATCAGGATTGGCTACGTCCTTGATCGCAATATCCAGGCGATACAGGCCGGGCTGCAGCGGGATCGCCTTCCAGTAAATGGACTTCCGATCCAGCGATTGCTGCAGCAATTCCGAAGGCTGCTGAACTTCAACCGTATCCTCGAATGTCTGAACCGTCTTGTGAGTCAATGTCGTGACTTTGCCCAGAATGTTCACAACTCCCTTGGATACATTGTCCCTGGTCACGAAGGTGATGTCGCGGTTCTTGATCTGGAGCGTAATCGGGACGAGAACGGTGCTTGATGTGACCTTGACGAAGTCCGTACGAACATCGAATGGAAAGATCGGGCCCGTGAGCAGCTTGTGCTCGGTCATGAAGCTCTCGAGATCCTTGAACTTAACCGGCGGCGGCGCAAAAATCTTGGCGGCCAGCTCGATGCGGTCAAACTGCTTTCCCTGCGTGGCTAGAACGCCAATGGCCCGGTCCCGAGGCTCTCAAATCCACCCTTGAATCGGTCAGCCTTCTTGGCCTGTCCCATCGCTTCCCACTGTGTCAGACCCATGCCGGGGACCTTCGCCAAAGCGTCCTTTTCGCCGCGGTCGATCGTGAAGTGGTAGTCGCCGCACTGGCAGGTATCCACAAACTCCAGATCGATGTTGTCGCCTACGCCCTCAAGATAGCGATAATGCCAGATTTCAAACGGGAAGGTCGCGGTCTCGCCGCCGCCCTCGTCGACGGGACGCTGATAGGAGCCGCCTGAAGGGTGCGATTCAATCGAGTCCGGCTTGCCGAAGGAGATGTAGACATGACCGCGGTCCGTCTTCCATCCGGGCTTTCCTGCTGCGAAGTGGTCATTGGCGTACTGAATGCGCCGGTAATGCTCTTCGCGGAACTCGTTGTCGGATGAGTCGGGGTTCGGATTCCGGCGCAGCCAGAACTGCTCGATGAATGCTTCGCGCTCCTCATCGTTGCTGAGGTTCTTGAATGCTTTGCGCTCTTCATCGGAGATAATGTAGGGAACGTCCTGCTCCAGCCAGGACTTGTAGGCGCCTTTCAACTCTTGCCGGACTGCCTTTTGAGCCTTCCGCATGTCCTCATCGCTGCGTTGCCGATTGAGAGGATCCGTTTCCTGATCCTGTATCGGGGTCCGTACGGACTGTCCTGAAGTGTCCGCAGACTGTTGGGCCCGAAGTGCGCCAGCAGGAACGAAAACCAGGCCGCAACCGAGTGCGGCAAAAAGGAACGTGCGTCCGTTAAACATCATTGCGATGTGAAGCTCCTACAATGCCCTATTCTACGGGTCCCACTGGTACCGGGCAAGGCATTGGACACAAGTCGCTTCACGTTCGACGCAGGGGTAGCTAATAGGTAACCAAAAAGATGCGGTCCGGTTCCCCTCCCAGCGAAAACAATTTGAGACAATTACCCCTTTCCCGACGTCATTTACAACAAACGCAATCACTCCGCACTGCGGTTCTGAACTCCCTCGGCAGCATCGACAGTCCGCGAACCAGATCAATGAGGTGCGGCACAAATCCCGCGTGGGAGCCATAAGGAGTGCGGCTGCAGGTTGACCAAATGCGCTTTCTTGGTGAATTCACTCAGGTTTGGGAACTGCGAAAAGAGTAATTGCGTAAAATAATAACCGGAGCTACTGGAGCACCTACCGCCCATGAAAAAGATCATTCTGATTGTCCTTGGTGTAATTGTGGCCAGCGCACTTGTTGCCGTCTATGTGTATAAGCAGCAATCGGGCTACACGAAGGTTCTGACGGCCAAGGTCGCCCGCCAGGATCTCGCCACGGTTGTCAGCGGAACCGGCCAGATCAAGCCGAAGACATTTGTAAACGTTGGCGCCACTTCCTTTGGCCGCATCACGCATTTCATGGTGAAGGAAGGCGATCACGTCACGAAGGGACAGGTCCTCGCAACCGTCGAGAGCGTGCAGCCCGAGGCCAATGTCGCGGCCCAGCAGGCGACGATAGCCGCAGCCAAGACCGATATCAATTCCTACATCGCCGCCGAAAAGACCGCCGAGGCCAACGTGGAGCACGCCAAGGCCGATCTGGAACAGAAGAAGCTCGACTGGGATCGCGCCCAGAGTCTCTATCAGGCCGGCATCGTGGCCAAGCAGGACTTCGACGCCAAGAAGGCCGCGTACGACACTCGACGTCGCCTCGCTGGCGCAGGCCGTCGCCGGGCCTCAACCAGGCAAAGGCGCAAACGGAGTCGGCGCGCGGCCATCTGGGAACCCAGGAGGCGACTCTCCGCTTCAACCAGGATGCCCTCAGCAAGACTGTCTCGATCGCTCCCTTTGATGGAATCGTGACCAATCTTCCCGTTCGCGAAGGCGAAACCGTTGTTGTCGGCATCCAGAACGCTGAAGGCTCCACGCTCATGACCCTCGCCGACATGAGCGTCATCACCGCCGAAGTCAAAGTGGACGAGACCGACATCGTGAACATCAAGATCGGCCAAGCCGCCGAAGTTAGCGTCGACGCGCTTCCGGGCAAGACCTTCAAAGGGCACGTAACGCTGGTCGGCGACCAGGCGCTGCTCCGCTCCACCGGTGTCGCCACATCGCAGTCGACCACCGGCACCGAAGAGGCAAAGGACTTCAAGGTTGTGGTCACGTTCGACGAGACCGCCCCCGAGCTACGCCCGGGACTTTCCACCACTGCCAAGATCACCACCGCGCAGAAATCGAACGTACTGTCGCTGCCGATCCAGGCGCTCACCACGTTCACGCCACCTCCACCCGCCAGCAACGGCAACGTTGAGGCCGCGTCCACGTCGCTCTTCCGGTCCCAAGGCGAAGCCCGTTCAGGGTGTCTATGTCGTCCAGAAAGATCGCGCACGGCAAGCAGCGCGCCAAATTTGTTCCTGTAACCACGGGCATCACCGGTGCAACGGACATCGAAGTTCTATCGGGGCTCACAGAGGGACAGGAAATTGTGACCGGGCCGTACAAGACCCTGCGCGGTTTGAAAGACGGCGCATTGCTGAAAAAGGACACCGCGAAACCGCTCGCACCGGTCGGTAACGCATAGGCAGGCGAGCATTGAGCGCTCAAACGGGGAGTGATGCTTTCTTTGCTTCACTCCCGCACCGGACGGAACCGGACACTGACGGCAGAATGCAAAGGATGAGAGTCGGATGGCTTCGAACAGCACCAGTACCGTCGAAATCGAAACGTTAGCGGCGCCGCCGAACGGCGACATGATCGTCGTCGAAGATCTGTGGCGCACTTACGACATGGGCTCGGAGCAGCAGGTCCAGGCCCTCCGCGGCGTCAACCTGCGCATCAGGCACAACGAGTACGTGGCCATCATGGGCCCGTCCGGCTCCGGCAAATCCACGCTGATGAACCTGATCGGCTGCCTCGACACGCCATCCAAAGGCCGCTACTGGCTGAACGGTCAGCTTGTCAGCGAGCTCGACGACGACGAGCTGGCGCGCATCCGCAACAAGGAAATCGGCTTCGTCTTCCAGACATTCAATCTGCTTTCACGCGCCACTTCTCTGCACAACGTGGAACTGCCGCTCGATCTACAACGGCACGCCCGCGGCCGCGCGCATCGAGAAGGCAAAGCAGTCCCTGACCAACGTCGGCCTCGAGTCGCGCATGAATCACAAGCCCAACGAACTCTCCGGCGGTCAGCGCCAGCGCGTGGCCATCGCGCGTGCACTGGTCAACAACCCGTCGATCATTCTGGCCGACGAGCCCACCGGCAACCTCGACTCGAAGACCGGCATTGAAATCATGGCCCTGTTCGACACCCTGCACGCCAAGGGCAACACCATCGTGCTCGTCACGCACGAAGCCGACATCGCAGACTACGCGCACCGCGTCGTGCACATCCGCGACGGCCAGATCTTCTCCGACGAACCGTCAAAGCGCTTCAGGAAGCCCTAGATCGATCACTAGAGCTGGTTGCATAAATCAGGTTTTGAAAGGGCACGGCTTTAGCAGTGCCGCAGAAGCCGCATAAAACCTGGGGCTTTAACCCCTGAGGGACGCTTTCACTCGTGTGGGGGCATTTATGCAACCAGTTCTGGATCGATCATCCGATAGATTTGAATCGCATCACCGAACCGGAGAGACCACATCTCTCCGGTTCATCTTTTTCACCGCGTTGCCGATGAACCTTCTTGCAAGAGAGAAAAGCCAGGTTCACCTCTATGCAGAGCACCGCAGATCCTCCATTCGTGTTCACCGTCGAGCGGATCATCCGCGCTGAAGACCTGCCGATTCCCACCGCGGCAGAATCGCAACGCGCGAAGAACCCCGCCGCCTCGCATCAGAACCTCAACCTCGACGTGGTGATCCTCAACCACGTCCGCTATGTCCTCCGCCTCAATCGTGGCAACAAGCTCCGCGCCGCGCGGCAGCTCGGCATAAGCCGCTCGACGCTCTACCGTATCCTTGGCCGCGATTCAATCCGCACCCCTTGAGCACAGCATGGCACGCACCGAGCCTGCTGCGATCGCGCGACATCTCAGCCCAGTGCTCTACACTCGACGAGTAGGCATATTTGCCGCTGAAATCATTCCGAGGTCTCGTCGCGTTGAAAACTCCAGAATTGGCCGCCCTGGCCGCTTCGCTCTTTCTGTTTCCTATCGCCCCTTCATCGCACGCACAAGCCGCACCAGCCCACCCTGCCGCCCAGGTTGCATCTGTCGAAGATCGCCGCAAAGCGCTCAACGCCCTCTTCCACGACTACTGGGAATCCGAGCTGAAGCACGAGCCGGAGTTCGCCTCCTCAATCGGCGACAAGCGCTACAACGATAAGCTCTCCGACTACTCCGTAAAGGCGATCAACGATTGGCTCGCCACCGAGCAGAATTTTCTTCTTCAGCTCGTTGCAATCGATCCCACAGGCCTCTCCGACCAGGAGAAGACCAGCCGAGACCTCCTGATCCACGACCTCACGGAAGACCAGGAAGCAGCGGAATTCAAGGAGTGGGAGATGCCCGTCAACCAGATGGACGGCATCTACTCCGCATACCCGCGGCTCGTTCCCCAACTCAGCTTCACCACGGTGAAGGACTACGACGACTGGATCGCGCGTCTCCATGCGATTCCCAAGGCCTTCGACCAGGTCTCCGAAAACATGTCCATCGGCATGGACGACAAGCGCGTCCCGCCGAAGTTCCTTCTGGAGAAGACCCTCGAACAGGTCAGGCAACTCGCCAATCAGAAACCTGAAGACTCCCCGCTCGCCCTTCCGCTCAAGAAGTTCCCCGCCTCGATCTCAGCCACCGAGCAGGCGCGCATCAAGCAGGAGACGCTCGATGCCATCGGCAAGGAGGTGTTGCCCGCCTACTTGCGCTTCGCCCGCTTTCTCGAAGCCAGCTACATTCCGGCGGGCCGCGCAGTGCCCGGCATCTCCGCACTGCCCGATGGCGCAAAGTACTACAAATACCTGATTCGGCACAGAACCACGACCGACCTGACCGCAGAGCAGATTCATCAGATCGGCCTCGACGAAGTGAAGAAGAGACGAAGCCGAGATGCTGGTCATCGCGCAAAAGCTCGGTTTCAAGGACCTCAAGAGCTTTCAGGACAGCTTGAAAAGCAACCCGAAACTCAAGGCCTCATCGCCGCAAGCTCTTCTCGATGCGTACCTCGGATACATCACGCCAATGCAGGCCAAGCTGCCACAACTCTTCGGCAGGCTGCCCAAGGCGCCATTCGAGGTATCGGCGGTGCCGGACTATCTGGAGAAAACTTCGGCGCCGGCCTACTATGAGCCGGGCACCCCCGACGGCAGCCGCCCCGGGCGGATCCGGATCGACACCTATAACGCAACTCAGCGCAATCTCTATGCCGTAGAAACAATCGCGTATCACGAGGGCATCCCCGGTCATCATCTGCAGGTTTCCATCGCGCGCGAATTGGAAGGAATTCCGGAGTTTCGCAAATTCGCCGGCTACACAGCCTTCTCTGAAGGATGGGGTCTTTACTCCGAGCACCTCGGCAAAGACATAGGTTTTTTCCAGGACCCGTATTCGGACTACGGCCGTCTCGAAGGAGACATCTGGCGCTCCATTCGCCTCGTGGTCGATACCGGTGTGCACTCGCAGCACTGGACCCGCGAGCAGATGGTCCAGTACTTCCACGATCACTCGACCATCGACGAACCTTCCGTCCAGGCTGAGGTCGATCGCTACATTGCATGGCCCGGCCAGGCGCTGGCATACAAGATCGGTCAGTTGAAGATCCTCGAGCTGCGCGACCGCGCAAAGAAGGAACTCGGCGACAAGTTCGACATTCGAGCCTTCCACGACCAGGTGCTCGACTCAGGCGCATTGCCCCTCGACGTCCTCGACGAACGCATCACCGCCTGGATCGCAAGCCAGAAATCCTCCGCCCACTAACGCCGCACCGATAGCACGCCGTTCTGTCGGCTCAGCGTGGAATCTTCTCAGCCCGCCAGTTTCTTGAGCACCCAACCCCTCCGAACTTGCACCATAAGTGTGGCATTCATCTGAAATCACTAGCACTTTTACCAGATGACGGTTTTGGTCTACAGGTCTAGAAATTTGATGGATTCTTCTGAGGAAGTCTGCCCAGGCCTAGCCGTGTTCTGTTCGAGGCCTTCGAAAAGCGGTGTGCATCCCAGGGCGCAATGCCCGAGAACGTGGGGGAGGGGCCACTATGATCCAGCATCTTAAGCGTTGTTTCTCTGGTACAGCCTTCTTGTTCCTGCTTGCGGCATCAGCGAATGCCACGACGCAGGTCGCAGATCTGAAACGAATCGCCAATCCAAGTCCTGCGAATGACGCCGCGTTTGGGAAGAGTGTGGCTGGGGTGGGGGACCTGAATGGCGATGGCATTGGGGACCTTGTAATCGGCGCACCCGGAGCTGACAAGGTTTACGTGATTTCCGGGAAGGATCAAAGCCTGATACGAACGATCAGCGATCCGGACGGGCTTTCGAAATATCAGTTCGGATGGTCGGTGGTCGACGTGGGGGATTGGGACAAAGATGGCATCGATGATTTTGCCGTTGGCGCTCCCGGCGTTCCCAACGTGGTGCCTCTGCCTTGCGTGCTGACGCCGTGCAAGCCCGATCCGCAATGGGGCCGCGTCTTCGTGTTCTCGGGTGCAACGGGTGCCCTGTTAAAGGAGATCAACGCTCCGGAAGAGACGCTCGAGTTCGGCTATGCCATCGCGTCGCTTGGCGACCTTAATGGGGACGGCAAGCAGGTTCTGGCCGTTGGTGCACCGGTTCTGGGCGTGGGCTTGGGGAGCGTCTATGCGATGCTCGGGACCGACGGCACCCAGATCTGGAAGGCAACGGAGACCGGAGCAGGGATTGCGAGCAAGCAGCTAATCGCATCGTTCGGCTCGAGTCTCGCGGCGCTGCACGATATCAACGGTGACGGCAAGCCTGACCTCGTGGTCGGCGCGCCCTTTTACGACGATGGCACCGGCAAGTACGAGGGAGCAGCCTTCGTGCTCTCGGGGGCCGACGGTAAGCAGCTCCGCGCGCACTTCCCACCGCAAATCGTGGGGGACAACCGGTTTGGTGTATCGGTTACAAACGTAGCCGACCAGAACAAGGATGGAGTGGACGATTACATCATCGGGGATCCCAAGATATCGAAGATCCACCTGGTCAATGGGGCGGACGGGACATACCTGGATGGTATTGCTTCGCGGCAACTGAACGATGGTTACGGGTTCGCGACAGCCCTCGTGAGCGACTATGACGAGGATGGTGTACCCGACTTCTTCATTTCCGCGCCGGATGGCGATCACCTGTACCTGTTCAACAATGCAGGGGCACAATTGCTCGACGTCAGTAACCCGGCACCGGAAACACACAGCTTCGGGCGCGCATTGTCTGCGACAAAAGATCTGGGTGGCGATAAAGGACTGGACCTGATTGTCGGCGCTCCTGCCGAAGTTTCAGGATCAGGCGCGGCCTACCTGGTGACGATTCGGGCGAACAAGCCGCCGGTGGCAAACGCTGGTCCTGACCAGACCATCGAATGCGACCGCAGAGGAATCGTGACACTGGATGGATCGGCGTCCTCAGACCCGGATGGTGATCCGATTACGTACGAGTGGAAGCAGGTTTCCGGCACGCCCGTAACCCTGACTGTATCGGGAGCGAAGGCGACGTTCGCCGCTGCACCTCCGGGAGTTTACAAATTTCAGCTCACCGTCACGGACGACAAGGGCGCAAGTTCGACCGACAACGTAGTGATCACGATCCGGGATACGGTGCCGCCGGTGATAGCGGTCCGGTTCAGTCCTGACATGCTCTGGCCGCCGAACCACAAGATGATGGACATCTCGGCGTTGATAGCCGTCACCGACGCCTGCGATCTGAATCCGACGGTGAAGCTGCTGTCGATCGTGAGCAATGAGCCGGCGAACAGCACAGGTGACGGCAACACTTCTCCGGATATCGCCGGCGCTGAGTATGGCACGGATGACCGCTCGTTCCAGTTGCGCGCCGAGCGAAAGGGGAATGGTAGTGGTCGCATTTACACCGGAACATATGAGGCACAGGACGCGAGCGGCAACGCGGCAGAGCAGGGCGGCACCGTGACGGTACCGCACAGTTTCGCGGGCGTGAGCCAAAGCAGCCTGACCTTCGATTCCGTTGCATCCGGGAACTCGAGCCAGGCCCAGACGGTGACGATATCGAACACGGGACCGGATTCAATGCAGATCTCGTCCATCGCGATCAATGGAGTGAATCGAAGCGACTTTTCTGAAACCGATAATTGCCTTCCGGCTATCGGGTCCAATTCAAGTTGCGCGATCAATGTGGTCTTCAAGCCGAGCGGAAACGGAAGCCGCACCGCGACGCTGCTTATCAGCGGTGACGCTGCGAACCTGCCGCAGCAAGTCGCTTTGATCGGCACCGGGCTTGCTGCTGTACCCGACTTCGATGTGAAAGCGGCGCCGAATTCGGCAACCGTCCAGCGTGGGCAGGCCGCCGCCTTTGCCCTGACGGTCACCCCGCAAGGTGGATTCAGCCAGGCGTTGACGTTTACTTGCGCCGGACTTCCCAGCGGTACCAGCTATACCTTTTCTCCCGGCTCTGTTACTCCCAATGGAGGTCCTGTCGCCACGACACTCAAGGTAGCGACTACGGCACCGTCGGGCCACGCCGCCCTGATCGTGCCAGCCTTCAATTGGTTCCGGCTGCAGGGTGGAGCCCTCGCAGCGGCGATGGTCTTCTTCTTCAGCAGACGGAGAAGGAAGCCGGATGGCGGTCGCTACGGATCGTCAATGCTGATGATTCTGCTGGTTGCCCTACTCTTCTGCGCCGCATGTGGAGGTGGTGCAGGCAGCACCAGCAGCTTTGGATCGACCGGTGCCGATGGTACGCCACTCGGCACGTCTCAGATCACTGTGACCTCAACTTCCGGTTCGGGCAGCACGGCGGTCCAACACACCGTCACACTCTCCCTGACAGTGACTCAGTGAACCAGTCGGGGCCGGATCACTCCAGCCCCGCTGTCCTTCGCATTGACAAATCCGACCTCAAGCTTCTGGAGCACAGCACTGGGCGCGCACGCTGCAACCCGGTGTTATCGATTCCAGATTCGTGGAACATGATGATTCACCCTCAGCATTGCCCCTCGACGTACTCGATGAACGCATCACCGCCTGGATCGCAAGCCAGAAATCCTCCGCCCACTAATGGCGAGTGGCCTGTTCACCACAATCTGGGGCGCCCCGCTCATGCGCGCGCACTCCGGGGTCCCCAACCACCGGTCTTCGTCGATGGGGTGGCTATGCGCATGAGCGGGATCATGAACGGCGACTCCGGGTCTTCGAGTCTACGACGCCCTCGAAACAAGGCCCTCAATTGTGCAGTACCGTGCACCTGAGAGCCAAAGCTGCCCTACAGATTTGCAGATCATTTACCTCCGTCGTCGCACACTGGAAGCAGGAGATCGAACCGGGGAACGCCATCCCAGGCGAATCCGCGCCGTGCGACAATACCGCAATGCGAAACGAAAAAGGCGCAAAACGCATGGAGATCGCCCGTAAGTCCTTACCTGAGAGGAATATGCGGCTAAGTCCAATGTTGAGAGGAATTTGGCGACACAGCCTCTCCATAACCAACTGAAAACAAGGAACTTCTTTGCAGAGATAGGGGAGGGGGTAGGTAGCGGTCCGCAGAAATCGGTACTCACTCCAACTCGACTGGTCGACTCCTCTGAAGGGTCGATCCGGCATCGCCCGGGCCAACGACGGCTCGATCCCTGCCCTCTGCTCACTTGGAGAAAAAGTCGAAACCCACTCTCCGCATCAGCACGAATGCCCGGCACGTTGGTGCCCAAGGGTGCGAGTATTCTTAAAGGGAACTACCACTCTCATCCATCACAAGGAAAAACATGGCGGAGATAGCCGTTGAGGCCAACGCAACACCCGCGCAGATCCCGCACATCCACGTGGCGGTGCTCGGCGCTGGAAAGATGGGCGGCATTCTGCTGCAGGCGTTTCTCAAGCAGAATCTCTTTGCCCCTGACCAGATCCACGCCACCGTCGCGCATGCAGAAAAAGCTGTCGCACGCAGCGCGCAATGGGGCGTCGACGTCAGCACCGACAACCTTGCCGCAGCCAGACAGGCCGACCTCATTCTGATCGGTGTGAAGCCCTTTCAGGTGCCGGACCTGATCGAACAGATCCGCCCCGCCCTCACGCCTGCCAAGACGATTATTTCCTTTGCAGCGTCGGTCAAGACGCGCGCCATCGAAGACGCTGCTGGCCTCGAGATCGGCGTAATCCGCGCCATGCCGAACACACCCTCGGCATTGGGCGCAGGCATCGCCGGACTATGCCGCGGTCGCTTCGTGAAACCCGAACAGATTGAACTGGCGCAGCGCATCTTTGAGACTGTGGGCCGCACCGTGATTGTGGACGAGAAGCACATGGACGCTGTCACTGGCCTCTCCGCGTCAGGTCCCGCCTACGTTTACATCATCATTGAGTCGCTCGCAGAGGCCGGCGTGAAGGTTGGCCTCCCGCGCGACACCGCAACGCAACTGGCCGCACAGACCGTCTACGGCGCCGGCAAGATGGTGCTTGAAACCGGCTATCATCCCGCACTGCTCAAAGACGAAGTCACCACGCCCGCCGGATGCACCGTCGACGGCATTCTTGAACTCGAAGAGGGCGGACTCCGCGTGACGCTCATCAAGGCAGTCATGCGCGCCACCGAACGCGCCAAGCAGCTGGCCGCCGGCTGACTCGCTGACTTGCCGACTTCGAACTCTCTAACTCGTTGGGTGCCCCAGGTCTCGATTCTGAGACCTGGGAATCCACCGTTCCTGACTTGCTGACCCGCGAACGTGCACACAGAACGTCCAACCTGGCTGCCCTCGTACATCCCTGAACTCCAGGGATTGCGCGGCCTTGCCGTTCTTTTCGTCTTTGTCTATCACTGCCACCCGCGACTGACCGGAACCTGTGTCTACGGCGCGTCGCTCTGGGGATGGACCGGCGTCAATCTTTTTTTCGTTCTCTCCGGATTCCTCATCACTTCGATCCTGCTCGAGTCCCGCGGCAAGCCTCGCTACTTCCGCAACTTCTATGGCCGCCGCGCTCTGCGCATCTGGCCGGTTTACGTGCTTGTGCTGCTCGTCTGTTATCTCAATGCGCCCTGGTTCATCGGACCATCAATCTCCGTCGCCTTCCGTACAGCGCCGTGGTGGGCATACATTCTCTTTCTGCAGAACCTCTTTCATCTCTCGCTTCCGCCTTCCATCGGACCCACATGGTCGCTGGCCATTGAGGAACAGTACTACTTCCTCTGGGCGCCTCTTGTGCGATTCCTGCGTCGTCCGTGGATGCTTGCCGTCCTGCTCACCGGCGCGCTAGTCGGTTCACCGCTCTTCCGCCTCACTCACTTCGCGTGGATCACGCAGACACACACGCTCACCCACATCGACGGAATCGCAATGGGCAGTCTGCTGGCGCTCGGACTCTACACGCTGCCGCTCAGCCGCCGAACCTGGCTCATCCTCGGTCTGGTTGCCATTCCGACCGGCTTCCTCGCTGCCGCAACCATCGCAGGAGGAACCGCATTCCTTGATTCAGCCCTCACCACCGGATTCGCCGGATCAGTTCTGGCCGCCATCTCGTCGACAGGTGCGCGGAATCCGCTCAATGCTGTACTTTGCCGGGGACCGCTGGCCTTCTACGGCCGCATCAGTTATGGCCTCTATATGACCCACATCATGATCTTCGTGTACTTCGGCTGGTTCGATGCAAGGATGGATCAATACGGAATGACAGGCAACCTCGCGGTCGTTGCATTCAGGCTCGCGGCTTGCACAGCGGCGGCCAGCGCGCTCTGGTACGGATTCGAGTCGCAAATTCTCAAGCTCAAGCGATACTTCTAACACCCCGCATGCATCCTAGCAGTCATGCTGTCTCACACCGTGAGCCGTCGTATCGCGGCCATGTGACTCCAATCACCCTCCGCTGTAACATTCGACTGCTAGCCTTTTCTGTTACAGGTACTTGTCTGCGGCATGCTCATGAGTAAGAACTGAGCTTTGGCCCGCGGATCAGACTTACTAATCTCTCACGTGCATGCCAGGAGTTTTCTCGATGTCCTCTCTTCCAGTTTTGGTCTTGAATAGCGGCTCATCTTCCATCAAGTTCGCCATCTATGAAGCCGGCAACGGCCAACGCACCAAGCTCAATGAAGGCGCCGTTGATGGCATTGGCACCGACAACGGGAAGTTCTGGATCAAGGATGCGAGCGGAAAGAAGCTCGTGGATAAGACACCGGAGCTTCCCAATCGCTCCGTTGCCTTCAAACTCGTCGCCGATGCGCTGCATTCGGGCGAGTTTCCCCTTCCCAAGGCGATCGGCCATCGCACCGTCTGCGGCGGCCCAACGGTGCGCGAAAACCAGCGCATCACGTCGGACCTCATCGACGAAATCGAAGGCTACGCAGACCTTGCGCCGCTCCACACCCCGATCGCCGTTTACATCATGCGCGAAGCATTGCGGCTCTTTCCCGGCATTCCGAACTTCGCCGTTCTCGACACCTACTTTCATCGCACCATGCCTGAAGTCGTTACGCACATGCCCATCCCCTGGAAGTACGCGGGCATGGGCGTACGCCGCTACGGCTATCACGGAATCTCCTATGAGTCGATCATTTACCAGCTGCAGCCCAATATTCCCGACAAGCTGATCGTGGCGCACCTCGGCAACGGCGCTTCCATCTCCGCGATCCGCAACGGAAAGTGCCTCGACACATCCATGGGCCTCACTCCAACCGGCGGAATCATCAGCGGCTCCCGAACCGGCGACCTCGATCCCGGCGTCGTCATGTTCATCCTGAAGAAGATCGGCGAGACAACCCCAAATACCCTTGAGGCCGCCGATAAGCTGGAGACCATACTCAGCAAGAAATCAGGTCTGCTTGGTGTCAGCGAGCTCTCCAACGACATGCGCGACCTGCGCGAAGCCATTAAAGAAGGAAACATCAGGGCCCGGCTCGCCGTCGACAAATTCACCTGGACGATTGCGCGATGGATCGGCAGTTTTGTTGCGGAACTCGGCGGCCTTGACATGCTCGTCTTTACAGGCGGCATCGGCGAAAACGATATTGCTTCGCGCGCGGAGATCTGCGCCGGCCTCGGTGCGCTCGGCATCGTAGTCGATCCGGAGCGCAACAATGTCCGCGGCGAAGCGGTGATCTCCGCAGCCAACTCGCCTGTAACTGTGCGCGTGATCCCGCCTGCTGAAGACCTGATGATCGTGAATCACGTGGTGCGCTTGCTGGAAGCGTAATATCCATTTGCTCGGGCTCTGGGAAGCCGACATCGTTTCTCGGCCTCGCTTAATTTAGACTGGAGGGTTCGATGTGGAGCCCTCGTTCATGCATGCAGTCACTTCTTCAGTGGACTTGAAACGTCTGCCATCGCCTGCTCTGCGCCGTTTTGCGTGGGCAGTGCTCGCCTACTTCATTGCCGTAATCGTTTGGGGCACGCTGGTGCGTGCCACCGGGGCAGGCGCGGGATGCGGGAACCACTGGCCGCTCTGTAATGGAACCGTACTGCAGCACTCAGCCAGCACCAACACCATCATTGAGTTCACGCATCGCATCACGAGCGGGCTCTCCTTTTTCTCAGCCGTTGGACTCCTCATCTGGACTTTTGCCGGAACGGTGCGAGGCCATCTCGCTCGTGCCGCAGCCGTCGCGGCCGTTGCATTCACTCTCATCGAGGCGATTCTCGGCGCGTTTCTCGTCAAGCTTGGGCTCACTGCGCAGAGTCAGTCACCACTTCGCCCGGCCTACCTGGCGTTGCATCTGACCAATACGCTTTTGCTCCTCGCCGCGCTCACGCTTACCGCTCACATGCTGAGCCGCAGCCGAGGATATCTCCGCAGCACCATCCGCTTTGTCGCACCCCTCGGAGCCATCATCGGCATCATCGTCGTGCTGCTCGTAGGCGTTACCGGGTCTCTCGCCGCGCTGGGCGACACACTCTTTCCTGCAACATCGCTGGCTTCCGCGTTGGCTGAAGACTTCTCCTCAAGCAGTGGATGGCTGGTGCGCTGGCGCTGGACGCACCCCACCATCGCTTTCATTGCGAGCGTCTTCTTGATCTGGATCCTCGTTCGCGCGGCGCAGCGCTCGGCACACGGGGACAATCGCGGTCTCTCCGCCCTGGTCCTGCTGTTGCTCGCGGCACAATACATCCTCGGCGTGCTCGACGTAGCGCTGCTGGCGCCCGTGTGGCTACAGTTAGGGCACCTGTTGGGCGCGGATGTTTTGTGGGCCGCGCTAGTGGTGCTCACCGCGCGCCTGACCATGCAGCCAACCGAAGCGAGGTAGAGAACCCTGGTCCCACCGAAGTCTGACGCCCCCCTATCCCTTGAACTCCATTGCCAGAACAGAATGCCGGCCGCTCCAATGAGCCGCCGGCATTGTCTTGTGACTGGTCCCTGTTCTGACCCCGGTTCTTACTTCACAAGCACACCAGCCGCCGGATAATTCTTCCCATTCACGCTGGCGTTAATCGCCGGCAACTCTGGCGTCGCTGTAAGCCACTCAATCACACCGTCCCGCAGAATCACTGTATCCTCCGCTTTGCCGCCGCGGATACTCGGATTCCACGCGAATGCCTGGTTGTTCACGACGGTCTCGGTGCCATTTGGCGTCGCGACCCACTCGCGCTCACCGTAACCCGTCGGGCCGCCCTGGTGGTGGAATCGCTCTTCACCGGGAAAACCCTCGGCCGCATATGCCATCTGCGCGACTTTGAACAACTCCGCCGAAGTTGCGCCCACGCGCGAAGCATCCAGCAGAGCCGCGTTCACCTGTGCCGATGACTTGAATCGCACTGCAAGTTCAGCCGGAAGCTCACCAAAGTGAATGAACCTGGTGATGGATATCGCCAGGCCCCACTTGCGCGAACAGAGATTGAGCATCGCGTACTGCTTCAGCCGCTTTCCTCGCGCCACGGCGTGCTTGTACTTGTAAATGCGATCGTCAACCGCATACAGATAAACCGACGGCAGGATTCCCCGTCGGAGCAGGTTCCCGGCAGTGATGGCCTCGAGATCGTACTCGCTCAGCCCCGGTTCCACCTGGTGCAGCGACTCGACAGTTGCCGCCGCTGTCTCCGCTCCCAGCCAGCGATAACGCGTAATCTCGCTCTCGCTTAAAGCCGCGCGCAGCGGATAGAGGTTGACCGGCGTCATGCCTGCACCCGCCGAATCGGCTCCTAACGGTCCGCCAGCCAGTTTTGCAGCCGCACCGGCCGTATCGTCCGCGTACCACGGAAAGATAACCGGCTCAAAATCCAATGCGCCGAATTCTTCATCGTGAAGCCGCGGCGCCTCATTTTCCGTGGTGAAGTAGTAGCGCTTCCCTTCCGCCGTCACCAGCAGTGACGCGACTCCAGTCTCGCCCGGAGTCAGCACACGCAATTCGACTGCGCCGCCAGTCAGCCAGGCAACGTTCTCATTGCGCTTGATCAGAACGCCGCCAAGCTTGTGTGCCCGCAGATACTCGACGAGCTTTTCATGTTTTGCATTCAGCTCCGCATCCCACGCACCTTCTGTCACCAGCGTGGTTCCGTTCACCACCAGACCTTTGCCAATTCGTTTGCTCATGATTGCGCTTCCTTATTCTGTTTCCGCCTCAAAGAAATACGGGCGTCGACACATTCGTCAACGCCCGGTTAATGGTTAAGTCTGATTAGTCCTCCAGGCTTGGGTGAAAGTGGCTCTCCCAGCCGAGATACCGGGCCGCCTCGTGTACCGACTTCGAAACGTCGCTGAAGTTCGCAGCGACATGGTGCTCGAAGCCCTCGCGGCAGATGCGCTTGAGAAGCTTCTGCAGTTGCGGAATTTCCGCCACGCCCGCTCCACCAAACGTCTCCAGCGGATCTTCCGTAAATTGGCCAGCGCCGGTGTAGCCGCGCACGATGCCGCGGCGATCATCCGTCGAGTAGCGCGCAAAGCTCATCACACCCGGTTTCACACGGCCCACGCAGGTGCCGAATGTATTCAGCTTGCCCACCGTCCCGGCAATGATTTCCTGGTAGTCCATCCTGACGTCCTTGAAGAAGTGCTTGGGCAGGTTGGAGCAGTGGAAGCAGACGCACTTGTTGGGGTCGCTGCCATAGTTGTTGTTCCAGTCCAGCAGCGCTGATGGTGTGCCACTCGCCAGGGCCAACATGTACATGCTCAGGGTTCCGGGCACGTCCACCTCGCAGGCTGAGGGGATGAGCTCATTGCTCATCATGCTCATCACCGTACACGGCACCACGCCGAAGAACTCCTCCATCGAAGTCCAGCACTGAACGGCGCTGATCGTCACGGGTGCCGTCTTCATCCAGCCATCAATCACCGCGCCGAGCTTCGCCATCTTCAGCAGCGACTCGTCGGGAATCCCCGCGGTGCTTACGTACTTCTTGATCGCAGCCAGTTTCGCCTGGGCCGCATCGTCGTTATCCTTCATGCGATTGATGCGGCCGAAGATCTCCGACAGATCAATCGTTTCAATGGTGATGCCGCTCGTCTCGAAAATGCGCTCCGAGTAACGCACCGTATTGAACGCCGTGGGCCGTGCGCCAATTGCGCCGATGCGAAGGTTCTTAAGCCCCTTCACGATGCGGCAAACTGCCGAGAACCATTCCAGGTCAGCCTTGAACTCAGCCGACGTCAGGCTCTCGGTGTGCAGGGTGGTCAGCGAGTAGTTGATGCCGTACTGCATCATGTTGTTACACGCGCTCATCTTTCCGCAGAAGCTGTCGCGGCGCGTTGCGATGGTCATTGCATCCGATCGATCAGGCGTGGCCTGCACCAGCACTGGCACCTTCAGTCCGGACAGCCGGATGGCATCTACAATGCCGCGCTCCTCGCCGAAGTTCGGCAGCGTTACGATGATGCCGTCGATCTCTTCTGCGTGTTTCTTGAAGAGTTCGGCGCAGTGCTGCGCCTCCGTGTACGTTTCTACGGCGCCGTACTTTGATTGTTCGGGACCAAGAACCACTGCCCGCGCTCCCGCGGCCTCAAGCACAGAGAGAATCTCTTCACGACCCGTCTTGGCCAGATGATCCGGGAAAAAGCCCCGATTTCCTACAATTACGCCGAATGTCATTGTTCTTTGCGCTGCCATTTTCTTTACTCCTTCAATCACTGCCGTTTTTGAACGGCTCGAGTGCCCTCGTCCGGAACCGGAAACACCATCGTGTTCCCGAAGGGTTGCGACGGCGATCTGTTCTTTAACTGCCTCTCGCGCCAGGACGACCCTAGGCGCGTTCCCACAAGATCTCCGCCGAGCCGCGCGGCTCGGTAGATCCTACTTCGTGCTGCGACCTGGGCGAAACTTCACCACGTAAAACATTCCGAGGAGGCCCAGAACACCGCCCCACCAGACGGGCGTGTGCAGGTTAGTCAACTGCACCAGCGGCGGATAGTTTCCAGTCGCCGCCTCAACGATCCCATAGCCGAAGATCATCCCGCCATAAATCTACCAGCAGTCACCCCGATGAAGAACCAGATTGGAATCCTGGACCCATGCATATGTCTTACCCTTCCCTCTTCTCTGCTCCCGCTACCAGAACAGATGTTGAGACCCGCAAAGATGATCACCACGAGAATCGCCCAGCTGTATTCGTTCTTGTAGAACGGAACAGGTTCTTCCTTGGGCAGGATCGTCGCGCCATAGACCAGGCCATCCAACTCTGCAACCGGCTTTGCGTTTTGGTCAACAGGCTGACCAAAATGACGATGATGGCGGTGAAGATGAACGCCCACAGCGCGCGGAAAACATTCTCAGCCATCGGCTTGGCGTCGGGCGAAAGCGCGACGTTGGCGAGCGCAGCGGGAGTTCAGCTTGACCCACATGAACAGGCTGGCCGAGAAGATGATGCCGAACAGCAAGCCAAGGAAGCCTGCCAGCGCGGTGGCGCGCTTCCAGAACATGCCAAGCAGGATCGTGCCCAGCAGAGGCGCAATGAAGATGCTGAACAGCGCCTGGACGTAGTCCATGATGCCGTGCGCGTGCATCACCAGGTAGGCAGCGCCGATCGACACCGTCACGCCGATCATGATCGACAGCCGCCCCACCAGAACATAGTGGCTGTCTGAGCCTTTCTTGTTGATCAGCGGCTTGTAGATGTCGTACGTCCACACCGTCGAGAAGGCGCTCACGTTGCCGGCCATGCCGCTCATGAACCCGGCAATCAGCGCGGTGATGCCCAGGCCGAGCAGGCCGGGGCCGCAATAGCGAACCATCATCAGCGGCAGATGCTTCGTTGTAGCTGTGTAGCTCCGTTCCGGCAGCTCCGCTCAAGACTCTTCTGCTGGTAAGCCGCCGAGAGCGTTGACTTGCTCGACATGGCGGCGGAGCAGGCGGCAGGATCTTCAACCTTGTCTGCGAGGTCGCTAACAGCGCAGGACTTCACCACGTCCTCGCCGACCAGCTGCCGCCGGCTGCCATCGGATTCTGCAACAGCACAAGTCCCAGCAGACCGGGCAGGATCACGATGAACGGAACCGCCATCTTGAAGAATGAGCCGATGATCGGAGCCATGCGCGCGGCGCGCAGATTATGCGCCGCCAGCACGCGCTGCACCACCAGGAAGTCCGTGGTCCAGTAGCCGAAGCTGATCACGAAGCCGAGGCCGAAGACGATGCCCGTCCAGTGAACGCCCATGGGGTTGGCGGCGAAATGGCCCGTATCGCGCCACAGGTGGAAGTAGCTATCCGGCGAGACGTTGCGGTTGCCGAATTGCATATTGGCGATGATCCGGGTCTTCAGACCGCTGCACGCCGCCGGCCTGAACCAGGCCGAGGATCGGCACCAGCAGCGCGCCGCCCCAGATGAGCACGAACTGCAGAACCTCGTTGAAAATGGCCGAGCGCAGGCCGCCGAGGCCCACGTACAGCGCCACCGCGACCGAAGAAACCAGAATGCTGAAGGTGATGTCCCAGCCCAGGACGACCTTCATCACCACGGCCATGGCGAACATGTTCACGCCGCTCATCAGAATCATCTCTATGGCGAACGAGAAGGCGGCGACGCTGCGGGCGCGCCCGTCGTAGCGCAGGTCCAGATAGCCCGGGACCGAGTGCGTCTTCGACACGTAGTAGAACGGCATCATCACCAGGCCGAGGAAGAGCATGGCCGGAATGGCGCCGATCCAATACCAGTGCGTGGCGAGAATGCCGTACTGGTAGGCCGAGCCGGCCCAGCCCATCAGTTCCAGCGAGCCGAGGTTGGCTGAGACAAAACTCAGACCCGCAATCCATGCCGTCATCTCGCGGCCGGCCATGAAGAACTCTTCGCTGGTGTTGGACTTGCCCTTGAGGTAGAAGCCGATCCAGATCACCATCGCGAAGTAGATGGCGATCACGGCGATGTCGAGCGGCCTCAGGCGCGCAAGCGGCGAAGCAGCAAGGGCCAGGAGAGCTCGGCAATGGGCACCAAGGAACCGGTCAGGGCTGAGAGTTGGACCAATCCGAGCATTGTGTCACCTGATGTATGAGGCGATTCCGTTCGAGAACTGCTCGGACGTTCGCACATAAGTAAATGGGTTTACTCCAAGGGTTGTCAAGCGGCAAAGCACTCCCGCAATCGAAAACCGCCTGATCCGGACTGCTCGCCAGGAATCGGTGCAGATGCGCCCTGAGAATTCGGAACACTGCGCCTGAGAAATCGTTTACCGGAGCGAGTCTACCACAACCCTTGTTCCGTGCAATACACGTGCCTTTCAGGAATTCAATGGCTACTCTGAAGCTCCACGCTCCACCAGGAACTTCACGGTCCTGTTTGCACCGCCGGGAAACAGGCGCGCATAACCGAGCGGCGTACATTCCAAGACCTCATCGGGCCGCTCATAGTGGCCCGGAAGTTTCGCGCGCTGCGACAGATCCGCGCCTCGATTCACCAGAAATTCTGCCACAGTCAGGCCCCAGTCGCGCTGCTGAGTCACGGCGTGAAACAGCGGCGTCTGTCCGCCAACGCCCACGTCGTCGATCTCCGCCCTCGAATTCACGTCTGCCCCGCGCTTGAGCAGTAATTGCGCAGCGTCAACGTTTCCGTACTCCGCCGCCACGTGCAACAAGGTTGCCCCTTTCAGTGTGAGCCTGCGGGCCGCTGTCGCACCGATGTCCAAAACCGGAAATCTCCGGTGAACAAGCTCTGGATCGCAATCGAGTGTCTCTTGAAGAATCTCAATCCTGCCGCGCAGCACAGCCAGCACTCCAGGGGTGTCATATCGAGTCGCCCCGCCCGCCGCGAGCAGAATCTCGATGCATTCGCCAAGGCGATCGGAACGGTAGTATGTGCCGAGCAGGTAATCCAGTGCAGTCTCCTTGTACCTTCGGCCCTGCTTGTCGCAGTTCGGATCGGCGCCGTGATCCAGAAGCCACTCGAGCGCCGCTGGTTCTACGGTCTCGCATGGAGAGCAGACAATCGGCATGGATCCCACCCACACTGCATTCACATCCGCGCCATTCTTCACCAGCAGTTCCATCATGCGAATGCGGTAATCCATCAGAGCCGCTCGCCCCAGGGGTCCGTCATCACCCTGGTGTACATCCGATCCGTTATCGATCATCCATTGCGCCATCGCGAGCCGCACCGCACTCGGCGGCTCCCACGGTATTCGGCACTCAGCCACCCACGTAAGCGGGCCGCGCTTTCCATAGCCCAGCGGGGCACGATGAAGCGCAGGGTTGCGCGTCATCAGTTGTTTCACGCGATCAAGGTCATTTGCGTCAATGGCAAGTTTGAGATCGCCGATTTCCTGCGCCTGACCAAGAGCTTCAACGTGAGCCTTGAGCTTTGGCCAGCTCGCAAAGCCATAAAGTCGCGCAATCTTCAACTGCGCTTCGCTCAACGACGAAGCGCTGCCTGCCTTCAACAGTTCCTTGGCTTGATCCTTGAGGTGGCGAAGGTTGGGACGGTCTGGGAGCGGACGCTTTGTTGCAGATGAATCAGCGGGCATAGGGCCTCCTTTCATTGCTGCGCCCTGTGTCCGCAAATCGGGCCGAAAGAAGGATTGCCGCATTCAAGTGATTCTGGTGGGCTTCGAGCCCTTTCCGCGGACCGGATGTGTCCCCAACACTGATCGTCAGCGTATCAAAAAATCCAGTCGTTCGCCCGCTCGAACTATTCCGCCTTTGCTAATTTCCTGCTTGAAATCGGGGCTTTTCAACGATACCTTGAATCATGGGACCAATCATCCCCTTCCCCTTCACACATCTATCCCGGCTTACTGCAGCTATGCCGCGGCCCCATCACACGTGTGCGCAAGCAAAATCCAAACTGAAGGAGTCGTGCCGATGTATCCGACCGTTGACCCCGTAATTTCCACCGGCATCTCTCGTCGCAGTTTCTTTCGCGTCGCCGCTGGTGCCTCCGCATTGGCGAGCCTGCCGATACTCACTGAAGCTCATCTCGCGCTTGCCGAACGCCCCAAGTTCGCCGACCCCAACATTGGCATTCACATCGACGCCAATGAAAACCCGATGGGCCCGTCGGACGCAGCGCGTCAGGCCATGGTCGACATCATTCCACGCGGCGGCCGCTATCTCTTCTCGACGGAAGAAGAGCTGACCGAGATCTTCGCGAAGCAGGAAGGCCTGAAATCAGATTCGGTAATGCCCTTTGCCGGGTCCTCCCAGCCGTTGCACTACACCGTGCTTGCCTTCACCAGCAAAGACAGACCTCTTGTCATTGCTGATCCTGGCTACGAGGCTCCGATGTGGGCCGCCAAGGTTAGCGGCGCCCCCATCATCAAGGTGCCGCTCGCCGACCCCAGGGGCGCCGCGGCCCATGACGTAAAGGCGATGCTTGCTGCGGCATCGAACCCGGGCGTGATCTATATCTGCAATCCCAACAATCCCACCGGGACTTGCACTGCGCGCAGCGATATCGAACTGTTGGTCGGCAGCGCCCCCAAGGACACAGTTGTCCTCATCGATGAGGCCTACATCCATCTCTGCGATGCGCCTCGCTCAATCGACTTTGTCAAGGAAGGCAGGAACGTCATCGTCCTCCGCACCTTCTCCAAGCTGTACGGAATGGCGGGGATTCGCATGGGCTTCGCAATCGGCCGGCCAGACTTGCTCGAAAAGATGTCGTCCTTTGGCGGCATGAACTCACTGCCCATTACGGCAATTGCTGCAGCCAAGGCCAGCCTGCTCGACCCGAACCTTGTTCCCACGCGCAAGAAAATCATTGCCGACACCCGCGCACAGACACTGGCCTGGCTTAAGAGCGAGGGATATGCAACGACGCCCTCTGAGAGCAACTGCTTCATGCTCGATGTGCGACGCCCAGGCAAGGAAGTACAGGCGGCCCTGGCGAGCAAGGAGATGTTCGTTGGACGCATCTGGCCTGCGTGGCCGAACAGCCTCCGCATCACCATCGGCACGCCGGCTGAAATGACGGCATTCCGTAAGTCATTCACTGAGGTCATGGCCAGCAACACCACCGGCCTCGAGCCGCCAAAGCTGGCGCTCAGACTCGAACAACACCCATTCACCCACATGTCGTAAGGCCGGTTCAGCGATCAGCGATCAATAAAAAGCTCCGTTTCCAGCGGGGCTTTTTGCTGCGCGGAAATTAGGGCCAACATTCAACAAACTGGTGAAAATTGCGGCCTTTCATCTTGACTGCCGAGCTGATCTATGCCCTGAAAAGAGCACAAAAACACACACTCAGTGCGGGCGTTTCAACAACGCGCGACGGATTCTTCTCTCTGAAATTTAGAAGGATGGAATGTGCTGGATTGGGGTTCCATTCCCCACGATAGTTGGAAACCAAATAAAGATGCAATAAAGAAACTTACAAAAAATCCCGCGTCATTGCTGAACAAAGCCTCAGCGGCCCGGGACAGTACTTGCGACGTCGACTACCGACGCATATACCCAAGGTCCAGTCGTTCCAGCACTGCGCGGACGACGCGATCACACTGGCGGTCCTGGGAAGTGCTTGCGACGTCGCTTATTGGCGCATATCCCCAGCGTCCAGTCGTTCCAGCACTGCGCGGACGACTGGTCATACTCAGTTTGGGAGCACCGTAACCGACATCTTCTCTTTGATACTCCGGGCCAGCTTCTCGATCATTGCAGCCTTGTGAAGGGTGCTTTGCGACACGGTGTTCTTGTCGGTATTTTCGATCTCGGCCTTCAGTTCAGATGCCAGCTTAAGCAGCCTCGCAGTGTCATCGGCGACTTGCTTCTTCCGGAGTGCGTTGATCGCCTCGAAACCCTGCTGAGACTTCTGCTCCTGGCGCATCCGCTCCTGGTCGCTGAAGTCCGGCTGTCTGTTGATGAACTCAGGTACATTCCTTGGAGTATTGGGTGGCGTGTTCTGCAGAAATGCTTTGCCAACCAAGGGGATCATCGCAGCAACGACCACACAGATGAGGATAGCTACCCGGTGTGCAACCGGCCTCTGCGGGAAAAGCGTGCGCACCAATGGGACCTGAGGGAGTCTCATGGAACCTCTGAGAATCCGACCTTGTCATCCACGTGGCTTAACTGTCAATACCTTCATGCTCGCGGACCCATAACAGTCGTGAAAACAAGGAGAAAAATGCGGTCCCGAGTGCTGGCGAATCGCTTGAGGCGCGGGAACTTGATCCTGATCCTGTCCGCTGGCCCCAAGCTGGCATCGTCAAATCCCGGATGTGATTTACCTCACTCTTCCCCGTGCCCCATAGCACATCACGACCGCGTCGGCGGTGGCACCCTTTTCGCGTAAGGGGATGCAAGAGATGCCGCAACCGGCGCTAAGTCGATGGGCTTGTCCGTCCGCTATCCTCGTTGCGACCGACCTGAGCGACCTGGACCGGCTGATGCCGTTTGCCATCGATCACGCGCGTCAATCGTCCGCGAGGCTCATCCTGCTGCATGTGCTGGCAGTCAGCGGCCGCATGGCCGTGGACGCAATTGGAATGCCCTATTACGATCCCTCTGCAGCCATCGATTTTGCCATCAAGACCCTCGAACCCTGGCGGATGATGGCTCATTGCGAAAACATCCTTTGCGATGTGCTCGTGCGCGAAGGGAACCCTTCTCATCAGATTGCTGATGCGGTCCGCCAGTTCAATGTCGATAGCGTTTTTCTCGGGACCCGGCGCCGGAGCAAAGTCAGTAAGCTGCTCCTCGGCTCCGTGGCAGAGCAAGTGCTGCGCTCGGTGAACCTCCCGGTTATCACCGTGGGGCCCGAGGCTCATCTCGAGGTGGGTAGCACCGACAAGAAAGAGGTCGTGCTGCACGCCACCACGCTCAGAGAGACCTCAAGCCCGAGTGCAGCACTTGCTTATCAGATCGCTTCAAGCCAGAGGCGCAAACTTGTGCTGCTTCATGTCCTTCCGCCAGTCGAAGAGATGCTTCGAGTCGGGCTGCCAACCGGCCTTGACTCAACCGCAATGCACGAGCTGCGCATCCTCGCAGCAGAGATCGGCGCAATGGCGCCCGCCGACGACGCCCAGATTGAGCCGCACGTTGTGCACGGCAATCCTTCCATCGAGATTCTCGCAGCGTCAGTGGACATGCACGCGAGCCTGATCGTTCTCGGCGCCACCCACCGGCCCGCGCTCCAGACTCTTACGCGAGATCGCACCATCTACCGGGTTCTGGCGCACTCACGCTGCCCCGTGCTCACCCTGCGCGACCCGCTCGATGTTTCTCCGATGGGCGACTTCGAGCAACTCGCGAGTCACTTTTGAAACTGGCTTGGGAGACGTTCAAGAATAGCGCAAAGGCCCGGTATCCAGGACGTGAATTACTTTGCAGCTTGGTGATTGGAGAGATTAAGCAGTCAGGCGTTCAAGCTGTTCAGGCTTGGCAATCGTCAGGCTCGCGCCCTTGATGACGATCCACTGATCGCGCCGGAACTGATTCAACAGCCGAGTGACTGTCTCGCGCGAGGTTCCAGCCATATTGGCAATCTCTTCGTGTGTCAGTGCCATCGTGAAGCGGATCTCCGGCTTGCCGTTTGATGCCTGGCGGCCCCAGTCAAGCAACAACCGCGCCAGCCTTCCGGCAGCCGAACCGGAAAGGGCCAGTCGCTTCGCGTCATGAAATACCGTCAGATACTCGCCGGAAAGTGACTGAGCCGCATGCATGCTGGCAATTCCATGTCGTCCGAGGAAGTCGATGAACTCCTGTTTGCGAATCGTTTTCACCTGGCAGGGTTCAATCGCTTCGGCGGTGACTTCGTGCGGAACATTTGCAAGCACCGCGCTCAGTCCCATGACGTCTCCGGGACCAGCGATCTTCAAAATCATAGTTTTGCCGTCGCGGGATGTGGAAGAGATCTTGACCTGGCCGAAACAGATAATGAAGACGTTTCGCGCCGCATCGCCTTCAGTAAACAGCTTTGCCCCGCGAGCATGGCTCATCATGATCCCAATATTGTCGAAGTCCTGAAGTGCTTCAGACGTGAGATTGCAGAACATCCGCAGATGGCGGTGCTCGCAATTCAAACAATCTTCTGGAGGGTGATGAGAGTGGGTTCCGGCCATACGTATTCCGCAGGTTCGAATTAGAGTATAGCGCACTTCCCCAGGACACAGACGGAACCGGGTATTTTTCCTCTGAGTTACAGCTATCTCTCCCCGGATAGGTCCCTGCGTAACAGCTTCACCTCAGTCCGGCGCTACAATTACGCCGAACGCCGCCGGATTCCAGCCATCCGGGTCACGCAACACATCGTATAGGCTCGCGAAACCTCGCGTGCCAGTTCCTCCAGCAGGTGCATTCTTAGAGGAGGGTAAGCCTGAAAAGCTTGCCGAAGCTCCTCAATCGGCAACAGGAGAACCGATCCGGGAGTTTGCGCGGTGAGCGTATAAGTGTGATGCCCGTCGCCCAGTGCTGCCGCCAACTCCACCAGGTCACCCGGGCGGACTAGGCCGAGGTTGACGCGCGATTCCATACGTTCCGCTTTACGCTGAAGCGTTCCCGCAACAACGACCCAGAGGCCGCGGCACGGTGTTGATTGACGGAAGATGCTGTCTCCCACGTCGAATTCGACGCATTCGGCCGAGGCATTCAACAAATTCGCCACCGCCGGCGGGCACGCCAACAGTTCCGCAAGCGGGTGAGCTGCGGCGCCATCCCAGCGATCTGTGCTTGCCTCTGGTTCCATGTTTAAGTCTCCCCGTGCATCTACTGCCTGAGCACGTTTCCGGCGTTCCACACCTGCGCTCTCTCTGCCGGCCTTTACGATTCGAATGTGCCTCGTCCTGCGAAACTGCGATGCACCAGATTCCATATCCGGTAACCCATTCCGAAAACAAGTTGGCCTATAGATGAACAATTGAGAATCTCAGCGGATCCACGTCTCGTCCTGGCTCCAATAGAGTTGCTTCTTGCATCGGCGACCGCTCCATGACTGCCTCAAATGGCCGACACGGGTATACTCGCTTCCATTTCGGTCGAGGCCGATGCAGCTTCCGGAGGCACGCACAGCACCGGCACCCGCGATCGTGCCAGGAGTGTGAACGCCGTGCCATGCGGACCGGGAGTATCACTCGCTCGCTTTACGCCCACCACAAGCACGCTGGGGTGATACTGAGCGATTGCTTCTTCCATCACGTCTGCCGGCTTGCCGTCTTTCACAACACAGCGGACAGGAAAGCTCCCGCCGGCCTGTATGCCGAACTGCTCAAGTGTTGTCGCACCCGGATTCAGAAAGGCCGCGGCCTCTGCCGGGCGTCTCGCGTGCAGAACCACAAGAGTCCGATGAAATGTCTCTGCAAGTGATGACGCTGTGGCCGTTGCCGCCGCTGTTGCCTCGTTCTTTTCCATGGCCAGCATCACCGGACCACCCGGAACGGGCCGAAATGGTCCGGCGTTATAGTCCGCGGCCACCGCCAGTACCGGGCACGGAGCCAGCCGCACCAGTTGCTCGGCTACGGCGCCAACCACAACCGGACCGGCTCCCTTTCTCCCCTCTGTCCCGATCACGATGAGACCGGCCTCGTATTGCCGGGCGACGTCCACCAGCATCTGCGCCACCGCGCCTTGGCGAATCTCAGAGTGGCTGTGAATGCCTTCACGGATGAGGTCCGCCGCCATCTGATCCAGAACTGCCCGCGCCTGTTCCGGCAACGTCGTCAGCACCCGGCCGGGAACCCCGATCACAGAGGCGTAGTCCAGGGGATCAAGTCCGTGCGCGAGAATGATGCGCGCACCGTAACCCGAAGCCAGCTTGCGCGCATACTCGAGAGCCGCTTCCGACCTTCCGTCCAGGTCCGTGGCCACGACAATGGTCTTCAAACCAGATACAAAGCTCATCCACGCCTCACTGCGCAAGGCCCGCCCGAGTGGCCGCAACTCGTCATCTCGCTATGGGGGCCATCGAAACCGAGTCTGCGCCCGCCAGGAGCACGTATCAGTGACCACATTCACCCCGCACTGTGACAGTGATCACAACCCGCTAAAAAATCAGTACTTATGCGCGACTGCAAGTGGAGATCAAATTCACTCGATCTCCCATCCTCGTATACATGCGCGAGCCCGATACGTTAGCCTGTTGCACGCATGAAAAAGCCATTGAAAGTTCCTATTCAAACGTTTGCGTTGGTGCGCCTTAATAGCCTGCTGCTGGCCTTGCTGTGCTGCTTCACAATCGCAGCATCTTCAGCGAAAGCGCAGGCTCCGGCCACCGACTCGCCTGCCATCGAAGCCAGGGCCAAGGCCTTGCTTGAAAGGCTCACCCTCGAGCAGAAGATCGAACTCATCGGCGGCATCGACAGCATGTTTACCAACGCGATTCCGTCCATTAACCTGCCCCGTTTCAAGATGTCAGACGCCTCCGTCGGCGTTCGCACCTGGGGACCGACCACCGCCTATGCAGGAGGCGTTGCCCTCGCTGCCACATGGGATCGGGACTTCGCCCGTGAACTGGGACAGAGCCTGGGCAAGGACTCTCGCGCGCGCGGCGTCAATTTCCTGCTGGGTCCCGGCGTCAATATCGCTCGCTCGCCGGTCAACGGCCGCAACTTCGAGTACCTTTCTGAAGACCCTTACCTGAACGGTGCAATCGTCGTTCCCTATATTGAGGGAGTTCAGTCGCAGGGCGTCATCGCCACCGTCAAGCACTACGCACTGAACAACCAGGAGTACAACCGCCACAACGTCGGCGTGGAAGTTGACGAGCGCACCATGCGCGAAATCTATCTGCCCGCCTTCGAAGCCGCCGTAACTCAAGGGCCACGTTGGCGCGGTGATGAACTCCTACAACCTCATCAACGGCGTCCACGCAACCCAAAATGAATTTCTCAATCTGAAGGTGCTCAAGGGTGAATGGGGGTTCAAAGGCGTCCTGATGTCGGATTGGGACGCAACCTACGACGGCGTGGCCGCAGCGAACAACGGCCTTGACCTCGAGATGCCTTCACCGCGCTTCATGAACGCGAAGACGTTGCTTGCAGCAGTCAAGGACGGCACGGTCAAAGAATCTACCATCGACGACAAAGTCCTACGGCTTTTCCGCGTCGCATATCGCTTCGGGTTCCTCGACCGGCCGCAGTTCGATCCCTCCGACTCAACCTATTCGGTAGCTGATCGGCCCATCGCTCTGAAAGGAGCGCTCGAAAGCATCACTCTCCTTAAGAATGAAAATCACACGCTGCCTTTAAGTGCCACGAAGGTAAAGACCATCGCCGTCATCGGTCCCGATGCTTGGCCTGCCGTCACTGGTGGTGGCGGCTCATCGGAGGCCCAGGCATTTGAGCCGGTCAGCATCGTTACCGGAATTGCCAATCAGGCCGGCCCAAGCGTCCACGTGCTCTACACGCGCGGACTTCCTGAAATGAACGACGTATTCTGGCGAACACGCTGGGACGGCGGCATCAAGCAGGAGATTTATCCCAGCAAGGACTTCAGCGGCACCCCTGAAACCGCGAGCTCCGGAAATCTCAACAACTACAAACCGGAGTGGTGGGGCCCCGAAGACAAGACGCCGCGCAGCATCCGATACACCGCATCGTACAAGGCAACCAGGGCCGGTAAATATCTGGTTCTCGCAGCCGCCTCGGGCAGCGACCACTACAAGGTCAGAATTGACGGCAAGCAGGTCATCGAGCAGGCGCAGGTCGAGGGCCAGCACCCCGAATCCGCATCGATCGATCTCAACGCCGGCCAGACCATCACAGTCGTTGCCGATTATCTGCCGGGATTCGCCGGCAACCGCTTCAGTCTCGGCATAGCCAACGAAGCCGACATGATCTCTGAAGACGTAAAGCGGTTCGCGTCGATCGCGGATGTCGTGGTCGTCGCCGTTGGCTTTAATTCCTCAACGGAAAGCGAGGGCTCCGATCGTACCTTCAACCTGCCTTGGGGGCAGGATTCGCTCATTGAGACGGCCGTAGCCGCGAATGCACATACAGTCGTCACCCTCATCGGCGGCGGCGCCGTAGACACGCGCCGCTGGATCGACAAGGTGCCCGCCCTGCTGCATGCGTGGTACCCAGGCCAGGAAGGAGGAACCGCGGTTGCCGAAGTGCTCTTTGGCAAACACAATCCCGAAGGAAAATTGCCCGTCAGTTTCGATCGAACCTGGGAAGAGAATCCCTCGGCGCAGTATTACTACCCGATCAAGGGCGCGTGACGGGTCCTTGCATGTCGTCGAGAACGATCGACCCGCGGTGGACTACGTCATTCCCCATGTGAAGTATGACGACAAACTCATGGTTGGCTATCGCTATTGGACAACCACGGGCAGACACCCTCTCTTCCCGTTTGGCTTTGGGCTCAGCTACACCACGTTCAGCTTTTCAAAGCTGTCTGTACCAACGACCGCAACGTCGGGCTCAACGGTTTCGGTTGGCTTCGACGTGACTAACTCCGGACCAGTCGCCGGCGCCGAAGTCGCTCAGCTTTACGTCTCCGATCCCTCTGCGAAAGCCAGCCGCCCTGAACGCGAGCTCAAGGGGTTCGAGAAGGTCCGCCTCGCCCCGGGAGAAACGAAGCACGTGACCATCGGTCTCGACGCCCGCGCGTTCAGCTACTGGGATGAATCCGCCCACAAGTGGACCATCGATCCCGGCAAGTTCGTCATCCTTGTCGGCGACTCGAGCGAGAACACTCCGCTCCGCGCCGACATCACCTTGAATTGACATCATTGAATTGACATCTGGGTGCCCCATCCAAGCTCTGCTTGGGTCGGGGTTCAACCTCAGCACCGTTTATGATCCCTCTCGCGCTCCAGGCTGGCGAAGTCATCCAGCGCGACGGCTTCACCTACGCTGACTTCCAATAGCCCGCACCCCGCCTGTAGTCGTCGAAATCCGGCTGCGCAAGCCAACCACATCAACTTACCTGGAAGTGTCGCCTTAGTGTAGTCCGCGGCAAATCTCGTCGCTTTTGTCTTGTTACAGGGCTTGACTTTGTCGTGCCGAAAACGCCGAAATATCAAGGGTTGGGCTTCAGCCCCTGTCATTCTTCGTTCCTGCAACCGAACCGAATAATTCTCTGAGTTTCTGGTGGACTACATCAGTTTCCAGCAGCGGGAGCCGTCGCCGGCAGTCCCGCCTCTACCGATGAAGGCAGCGTATGCGTCGTCCCCCAGCGATATTGCACTCGTTCCCACTGATAGCCGCGCCCAATCCACAGTTGTGTCGCGCGGTCGTAACGAGCCATGTTGTTCGCGAGCCAGTACGGCCGATTGTCGCGCAGCCAGGCCTGTTTGTAGAGCTGCCCCAGAAGCGCGTAACCGTCGCGAATATCCTGAATCCGCCCGTCGTTCGAGCTGATCGTCCAAAGCATCCCGGAGACTTCGCTCCACCGGCTCTTGTCGGCTGCCAGCGCCTGCGCCTGGCTGTAGATCGACACGCACTCCGCCGCGGCCTGGAACTTGTAGCCTATGAAGTCGATGCGCCGTGCCCCCAGTTCCATCGCGTCCAGAGCCTCCTGGTTGTCGAGCTTCCCCGCAGCGCGCGCTTGCGCCAGCAGCGTAATCGCCCGCTCCGCATCGAGGCGCAACTCGGCCGCCACCGGCATCAGCTTCGCTGACACCTGCTGTCCCTCCGGCGAGAACGGATCGACCCAGAAATAAGCATCCTGCGCATCTTCAAGTCCGGCCTTCTTCAGCACCGCGTGGGCGGCCATCAACGCGCGCTGCGCTTCGTCGATCTTGCCGGTTGCATCGCCGTGAAACGCCAGCCCGTATGAAGCAGCAAAGTTGTCTTCAGAGCTTTCGCCCTGCTGCCATCCCGCCGCTGCGCCAAACAACACGCCAAACCAGTTCTCGTCGAAGATGCCTTCGCCATCGTCGTTCCACACCGTGTTCAGCTCACCCGTCGCGCCCAGCTTCTGCCCGTCGCGCACAAACGCGCGGATATTCCCAAGCGCCTCGTTGTTGTTCGGATAAACGCGATTCCAGTTGTTCACTCCCGGCGCAACCCATGTCTCCAGCCCCGCCTTGGTGAACGGCTCAGATTCTCCGGTTGAAGTCCGGCCTCGCGTCGTAGACCCATGGCACCGCGATCATGTCTTTCGGCAGCGTGCCCACGAGCTCCGGCGAGTTCACCGCAATGTCGCCCCAGAAAAGCAGGCGCTTGTGATACGGCGCCAGAGTCTCGTGAATCCGCGAGAGAAAATCGAGATACACCGCGCCCAGGCCCTTCTGCTGCACCTCGTCGCGCGTCCTTCCCAGCCCCAGTTCGAACGTCTCGTCCGCGCCAATGTGCGCATACGGAGCCGGAAAGACCTTGGCCAGCTCTCCGAACCACGCACCGATCTGCGGCAGCGATCGCGCGTCGCCCGGAGCCAGCACCGCACCGTGCGCCGTCTCGCCCAGCGGCGAATACTGTTCAAACTTGAGCAAATGATGCAGATGCCCGAACGACTCCTGCTCCGGAATCACCGTGACGTGATACTGCGCCGCATAAGCCACCAGTTCGCGCGCCTCGTCCGGCGTCATCGCTCCGCCCGGAAACGCCGCAACCGGCGTGGACTCGTACGCAAACGTGTGCTCAAAATAGGGCGAAAAGATATTTACCTTGTACGCTGCCAGCGTGCGAATCTCGCGCTTCAGAAACTCCATATTCGGCAGCGGCCCGCGCGACCAGTCATCCGATCAGTCCCCGATGCGCCATCGCCGGCCAATCGCGAATCGTCGGGAGCCAGCAGCACAGCATCCTTGCCCGACCCGCGAATCAACTGCTTCACAGTCTGCGCGCCGTAGAAGAGACCTGCTGATCGTCTCGGCGACAATGGCCAGGCCCTCTCCGTGCGGCACCAGCACATATCCCTCATCGCGCATCGTCTGGAGCGAACGTCATGCTTCGATTCGGCCATAAGCTGCTTCTGCCGAAAGCAGAGTCTGCCTTCTCGATATACACGCAAGGATGCGATCCCCGTACGCGGTGCAACCCGAGTGCGCCGACCAGGGGTATCAGTTCCTTCGCAATCTCTCTGATCTTCCGGATCTTCTGCAACTGAGAAGCATTGCTCCAGTCCGCCCAATCGGAATCACCTTTACATCGCTGCACTCCCGCACCGCAGGCACAAGATGCAAATCCGCGCACGTCGGCACTGCCGTCACAGGCGTCTGGGCAGCAGAACCAACCACAAGACACAATGTCAGCCATGAAGATAAAAGCAGTTGAACGCGCAAGGCGGCTCCTCTGTGAATCTGAGATCGCCTGCCAGACTAATCCCTACGTCTCCGCTCCACAAGCCCGCCGAGCGCACCATCCAAGCCTTGGATCGATACGGCCCAAGAGCAGGTCAGATCTTGAGAAAGAGCTTCCTCTTGTACATCCAGTACAGAATCAGCCAATAGGTCAGCAGCGTCAGCGCTCCCAGAAAGAATGGTTCAAGCGCCGCACCCATCATGTTCAGGAATCTCATTCCAAGATGAATGCGGAAGCTGCTCTGAATAAAGCCTTCGCATAAATGAGCAATCAGGTACGCGGCAATGGAGTTCATCCCCACCACCACCAGCGGGAACGCGACTCTCCTGTGCTTTCGTACATCCACGATCCACGAGAACGCCGCCAGAAAGATGAAGCACACGCCGCCGCTGAACAGACGTCCAGGATGGTGTCCAGATGCGCTTCACAATCGGGCAGATCCCGGCGAAATGTAGTATCAGACCCGCAGCCATCAACCCCGCCGCTGCCAGCACAAACTTGCGCAGCGGAATCTTCGGCGCAGTCTCAACAAACCAGCGCCCCGCGATCACTCCCAGCAGCATCGTTCCCAACGTAGGAATGAAACTCAACGTCAGGTAGCCGCCGTCGTTGAAAGCGAACGGCCTTGTCCGCGGAAACAGGTTCAGAAACCACACATCGAATGCATTGCCGAGGTTGCTGTTCTTGTTCCAGTGCGCCGCAAACCCGGTGTAGATCTGGCCCTTCCAATCCGCCGGCACGCCCACTGCGGCATAGTTGAAGTTCGCACCAGGCGCCGGATAGAGCGCCCACGCCAGCCAATAGCCGAAGAGTATGCTGCCCAGCGCAATCCACTGCCATCGCGGCCGCGCATACGCCAGCAGAAATCCAAACGTATACCCCAGGCCGATCTGCGTCAGCGTGTCCTCAAACGTGTAGTACGTGATCGGCCCGGCCATTGACCTCAAAAAGATGCCGAGCGCAATCAGCACAAAGCTGCGCCAGATTGTATGCAAGAGCGAGTGCCTGAATGTCTCGCCTTTGCGCTGTCTGCTTCGGATCGAGTACGGCAGCGAGACGCCGGCCAGAAATGTAAAGCCCGGCTGAATCGTGTCGTGCAGGCTCATGCCCGCCCATTCCACGTGCGTCTGGTTGTAAGCCAGCCAGCGCCAGATCGTGCTGTTCGGGAAAGACCGCGCGACCTCCGCAAAGCGCAGAACCTCGCCCATCATCAGCACCATCACGAGTCCGCGATAGGCATCCACCGCAAGGTTGCGCTGCGGAGCTTGTACTTCGCGCGCAGCCTTGCCAGCAATCTCGTTCACAAGACTCGCGACCTCGCTGGCAGCCACACTCATATGTCCGCTCCTCGGCAACTGCATGGATCAGCCCACTCGACTCTCAAATTCCAAGCCCATCCATGCTACCGGAAGCGGCTCGACGTCAGCGCAGACTCTTCAGCGCCGGATACAGCTTGCGCCATTGCGCGTAGCCCTTCTTGTAGGCATCCAGATCCGCCGCATCGGGCGCAATGCGCTGCGCCACCTCGATCGCCTGTCCGCAGGCTTCATCGAGATTCGCCCAGTGCCCTGTTCCCACACCCGCCATCAGGGCGCAGCCAAATGCCCCGCCCTCTTCCGCAGTCAGCACTTCCACGGTCTGTCCGTAGACTCCTGCCTGGATCTTGCGCCACAACGGCCCGCGCGCGCCGCCACCGCCCAGCCGCACTGCACTGACCGGAATCCCCAGCTCTGCAAACAGCGTGAACGTGTCTTCGAGCGAATACGCCACGCCCTCCAGCACCGCACGCACAAAATGCGCTCCCGTGTGAACCGTGCTCATGCCCGCAAACGCCGCGCGCACCTCCGGATCGAGATGCGGCGTTCGCTCGCCCAGGAGATAAGGTGCCCACATCAGCCCATCGCTTCCCGCAGGAACCTTCGCCGCCGCCGTCGGTCAGCTCGGCATATTCCTGACCCGCAAAGAAGGTCTCCTTGAGCCAGCTGAAGCTCAGTCCGGCCGATTGCGTCACGCCCATCACGTGCCACAAGCCGGGTACCGCGTGGCAGAAGGTGTGCAGCCTTCCCTTCGGGTCTTTTGTCGGGTTCGCAGTTGCCGCAAACACCACGCCTGATGTCCCGATCGTCGCCGACACCGAGCCCGGCTGCAGAATCCCCATGCCCACCGCGCCCGCGCCCTGGTCCCCCGCTCCGGCCACCACCGGCGTGCCCGCAGCCAGTCCTGTCAGCCCCGCCGCGGCTCTCGCTGATGCGCGCGCAGACCTCCGGCGACTCATACACCTTCGGCAGCCAGCTCTCCGGAATCCCCGCCGCCTCGGCCACTTCCTTCGACCAGCGCCGGTGCGTCACATCCAGCAGCAGCGTTCCCGATGCCTCCTGCACGTCAATGGCAAACTCGCCGGTCAGCCGATAGCGCACATAGTCTTTCGGGCACATGATGTGCCGTGTCCGGGCAAAGATCTCAGGCTCATGCTCCTTTACCCAAAGCAGCTTCGTCAGCGTGAAGTTCGGCAACGCCGGGTTACAGGTCAACTCGATGAGCTTGTCGTACCCGATCTTCTCGTGCAGCCAGTCGCATTGCGGCTGGGTGCGGGTGTCACACCAGATCAGCGAAGGTCGTAGTACCGCTCCGTTCTCATCCAGCAGGACGGCGCCGTGCATCTGTCCCGTCAGTCCTATCGCGGCAATCGGTTCATGCGGCTCCGGCGCGGCCGCCAGCGCAAAACGAATCGCATCCTGCGCCGCCCTCCACCAGTCCTCGGGGTCTTGTTCCGCCCAACCCGGATACGGCGTGCGAAAGGGCGCATGGTCGCTCGAAGCACCGCTGATCAACTTTCCATTCGCATCCACCACAACCGCCCGCGTGCCGCCCGTGCCAACGTCCATGCCAAGGAACCACATCTTCGGATTCTCCCTTTTGTAAATCGGTTTTCTCTGCGCCCGCAGCATAACAGCTTTTCATGCTTTGCGGAATGGCACCCTATTTCGTCACATCGGCGGAACTCCTCCTGCCTTCACGTCGTAGCAATCAAGATACAGCCTCGAGTCTCGCAAAGTACCTGAGGAGCAGTTCCGATTCTTATCCTTGGCAGGAGGCAACACGATGGCGCCCTTGAAAGACCACTTTTCCCATGCTCTCAGGCGGCTCGCCCGCGCGCCACTCTTCACAGCCATTACGCTGATCACTCTGGCCGTTGGCATCGGAGCAAACACCGTCGTCTTCAGCGTCGTCGAAGGAGTTCTGCTCAAGCCGCTGGCTTATCCGCATTCCGAACAGCCTCATCGGCATCTGGCACTCGGCGCCCGGCATCGGCCTCAAAGAAGTCAACATGGCGCCGTTCCTCTACTTCATCGACCGCGAACAAAACACATCCTTTGAAGACGTCGGCATGTACAAGGCGACTCGCTTACGCGTCACCGGCATGGGACAGCCCGAGCACGTGCCGGGCCTCGACGTCACCGACGGCACCCTGCCGCTGCTCGGCGTCAAGCCCGCCCTGGGCCGCCTCTTCACGCGCCGCGACGACCTGCCCGACGCTCCCAAGACGATCATTCTCACCTACGGCTACTGGCAGCGCAAATTCGGCGGCAGCGCATCCGGCGATCGGCCGCTCGCTCACCATCGACGGCACGTCGCGCGAGATTATCGGCGTCCTCCCCAGAGACTTCCACTTCCTCGACGATTGGCGACTCCGAGATTGTCCTTCCCATGCAGCTGGACCGCAGCAAGGTCAAGCTCGGCAACTTCAGCTTCCTCGGCCTCGCGCGGCTCAAGCCCGGCGTCACCCTGAAGCAGGCCAACGCCGACATCGAGCGCATGCTTCCCATCGCCATTCACAGCTTTCCCGCGCCCCGAGGGTTTCAGCCCAGCAATCTTTGAGTCGGCAAAGATTCCATGCCAACCTCCGCCCGTTGAAGAAAGACGTCATCGGCGATGTGGGCAACGTCCTCTGGGTACTGATGGGCTCCATCGTCATGGTTCTGCTCGTTGCCTGCGCCAACGTTGCCAATCTGCTTCTGGTCCGCGTTGAAGGCCGCCGTCAGGAACTGGCCATTCGCTCCGCACTTGGCGCCGGACGCGCCAACATCACCGTGGGCCTCCTCTTCGAGAGCCTGGTCCTTGGCCTCGCAGGCAGCGTCATCGGCCTGGCTCTGGCCTACGGCGCTCTGCGCGTTCTCGTCGCCATGGCGCCCACCGGCCTTCCCCGTCTTCACGAGATCGGCATCGACCTACCCGTGCTGCTCTTCACGCTCGGCGTCGCTCTCTTCGTCAGCCTCGTCATCGGCCTGATCCCGGTGGTGAAGTACTCCGGCACGCAGCTCAGCACCGGTCTCCGCGAAGGCGGACGCGCCCTGAGCCAGAGCCGCGAACGCCATCGCGCCCGCAAGGCACTCGTCGTCGTTCAGGTTGCTCTTGCGCTGGTCCTTCTCATCTGCTCCGGCCTCATGATTCGCACCTTCCGCGCACTGATGCACGTATCTCCGGGATTCACCGATCCCGCCGGCCTACAGGTCTTTCGAATCTACATTCCCGAAACGACAGTTCCGGAACATCAGAACGAACGCGTCGTCCGCCTGCAGCAGGCCATTGCCGACAAGCTCGCTGCCATTCCCGGCGTTTCGTCCGTGGGCATTGCTACTGCAATGCCCTTGGATGGGTACGACTCCAACGATCCGATCTTCGCGCAGGACCGTACGTACAAAGAAGGAGAATTGCCGCCGATTCGAGCGCTTCACCAACATCTCGCCAGGCTTCTTCTCCACCATCGGCACGCCTCTCGTCGCCGGCCGCGACCTCACGTGGTCTGAGACCTACGAGAAACGGCCAGTCGCGATCGTCTCAGAGAATCTCGCACGCGAATACTGGGGCACGATCCAGCGAACGCTCTCGGCAAACGCATCCGCGTCGGCAACACGGACGATTGGCGCGAGATCATCGGCGTGGCACGCGACGTCTACGTCGACGGAGTGAGCAAGCATCCGCCCTCCACCGTCTACTGGCCGCTCATGATGGACCGCTTCGAAGGCCAGAAGGACATGGTCCGCCGCAATGTCTCGTTCGCAATTCGCTCGCCGCGAGCCGGCTCGGCCGCCTTCATGAGTGAAGTGCAGCAGGCAGTCTGGTCCATCAACTCCGATCTTCCGCTCGCCGACGCCACCACGCTCGGCCAGCTCTACACCAAATCCATGGCGCGCACATCCTTCACGCTCGTCATGCTCTGCGTCGCCGGAAGCATGGCCCTACTGCTCGGCATCGTCGGCATCTACGGCGTCATCTCCTATGCCGTGTCTCAACGCACACGCGAGATCGGAATCCGCATGGCGCTCGGTGCGCAGCAGAAAGCGCTGACCGGCATGTTTGTTCGGCAGGGCCTTGTGCTCGCCACCGTCGGAATCGCATTCGGACTCGCGGTCGCCTTCATCACCATGCGCCTCATGTCGTCGCTCCTCTTTAATGTGAGCCCTATGGACCCGTGGACCTACTCACTCACCACCGCATGCGTCATCTGGATCGCCTGGCTCGCCTGCTACCTGCCATCGCGACGAGCAGCCGGAGTAAATCCCGTGAATGCCTTGCGCGCCGAGTAGCGATGCCGAATACGGGCTGAATCGGAAAAGCACGTTGAAAGGAGTGCCCCAACCGGCTCTGGCCTTGGGAGGGCGTCCGCGACGGCTTGGTCTGCGACGTGCGAACCCTTCACTGCTTGATATCCGCAATCCATACCGCTATAAGAGATTGCCGCCCGTATTGTGACCTGCCGCACACGCGCATTTTCTTCTCGGGTTGACAATGGATTCGATAGGCCGACAGCTCTGCCCCGCGTCGGCGATGGAGAAGACCTCATGAGTGATCTTGCCCCCCTTGCCGAAGCGGTCGCAGTCGATCCGCTCGTCGGCCATCCGGCCGACTACCACGTCTTCCACAAGTTCCTTGAGCGCTGCAAGTCCTTACCCGCCATCACCACCGCTGTCTGCTGGCCCCTGTCAGACGTTGCGCTGAGGGGCGCCGTCGAGGCCGCCGCAGAGGGCCTCATCGAGCCCACTCTTATCGGTAACGAGAACGAGATGAAGGCTCTTGCCGCAGAAGATCGGTGTCGACATCACGCCCTTCCCAATCCTCCACGCCGAAACCGAAGCCAAGGCCGCCGAACTCAGCGTGAACATGTGCCGCTCCGGAAATGCCCAGGCCATGATGAAGGGCAGCCTCCATACCGATGAGCTGATGAAGGTCGCCATGGCGCGCGACACCGGTCTGCGCACATCGCGCCGTATCTCGCACGTTTTTGTGATGGATACGCCGGCCTACGCGCGCACGCTGCTGATTACAGACGCCGCCATCAACATCGAGCCCGAGCTTGAGGACAAGATTCACATCGTGCAGAACGCCATTGACCTGGCGCATGCACTCGGCATTCCCGAACCCAAGGTCGCCCTGCTTTCGGCGGTCGAGACCGTAAACCCCAAGATCAAGTCCACCCTCGACGCAGCCGCTCTGTGCAAGATGGCCGACCGCGGCCAGATCACCGGCGGAATCCTCGACGGTCCGCTCGCATTCGATACCGCCGTCAGCGAAAAGGCCGCCAGCATCAAGAAGCTCGTCTCGCCCGTAACCGGCCAGGCGGACATTCTGGTGGTGCCCGACCTCGAGAGCGGCAACATGCTCGCCAAGCAACTCGAGTACCTCGGTGGCGCGCAACTCGCCGGCATCGTGCTCGGCGCCCGCGTCCCCACCATTCTCACCAGCCGTGCAGACTCCGCAGAAACGCGCCTGACCAGTTGTGCCGTGGCCGTGCTGCTCCACTACGACGCGCATCCCATCGGAAAGGAATAGAGGGTCTTAGATCCTTCACCCGGTCTTCGATCAAGAAATGGGCGCCGACTCCAACCAGGGTCGGCGCCTTTTTCATTGTCTCTGCTCTTCCAGCCGAGCGAACCTCATCCATGCGTGTGCGCATCAAAGCTCTTGCACAGGGAAATCACAGACCCTCCATTCCGGATGCGCCTGAACCCCTTCCCTGCCGAGGATTTTCTCTATGCCAACGCATGTGCATGAAAAGGAGACACAAGCCGCCAGGCTCACAGTCCCCGACGGCTTCTCGGTCGAAGAAATTAAGAACCTCTCCAGCGCATTGAACGCACTTCTGGCCGATACATTTGCCTTATATCTCAAAACCAAAAACTTCCACTGGCACATGAGCGGACAGCACTTCCGCGACTATCATCTTCTGCTCGACGAGCACGCGACACAGATCTTCGCCATTACGGACGACATCGCCGAGCGGGTGCGCAAAATTGGCGGCACAACCATTCGTTCCATTGGACACGTTGCCCGTCTGCAGCGGATCCACGATAACGATGAGGATTTTGTTGGTCCCACCGAGATGCTGCGGGAACTCCACAAGGACAACAAGTCTCTCGTCGTAAGCCTGCGCGCTGCTCACGAAGTGGCCGACAAAGCCGACGACTACGCCACCACCAGCATGATTGAAGTCTGGATCGACGAGGCCGAGCGCCGCGCATGGTTCCTCTTCGAAGCCACACGCTAACCCTTATCGTCCAAGAATCCGGATGCCCCGGGCCTGTCCTGAGCTTGTCGAAGGATCTCGATCCTGAGACCTGGATTCCTTTATCCCACGCCTGGATGCGGGTGCCCCATCCAAGCGACGCCTTTGTCGCTTGGGTGGGAACATATCGATCGACGCTTGTGCGGAAAGGCCTGGAGCTGGTAGCTGCCTTTTCAATCCATCGACAGACTCAACTGGTGCCGCACGTCCGCGCCGCGAACCCAGAAGATTACGTCCGTTGCGATATTCGCCGCATGGTCCGCAATCCGCTCCAGGCTGCGCGACACCATCAGCCCATTCATCGCCTGCTGCGTATAGCGCGGCTGTTCCTGGATCAGGTTCAGCAAATCCTTGTGCGCGTTCTTGTTCATGCGGTCGATCTCGTCATCCATCTGGCGTACCACGTCAGCCGTGCGCGCGTCGCCTTCCAGCAGCGCAAGAATCGCCGTCCGGATCATGTGCCCCGCAAACTCGCCCATTGCGGCATAATCCACCGGGAGTTTGACCGCCTCCGTCTTCATAATGTCCCGTGTGCGCCGCGCGATCCCCATCGACTGGTCGCCAATCCGCTCCAGATCGCCATTGATCTTGATCACCGCCAGGATGAATCGCAGGTCGATGGCCATCGGCTGCTCCTTCGCGAGCAGTTCGTACGCCATCTCATCCAGCTCGCGCTGCGCAGAGTTGATGGCGGTCTCATTCTGTTTCACATACGCGCACAGAGCCTGATCCCGCTGGACGTAAGCATCCACCGCGGACTCGACCGACTGCTGCGCCAGTGCTGCCATCGCAAGCAGCTTGTCCTTCAGTTCGGCGAGCTGAAGATGGAAGTGAATCCGAGGCACAAAAATCTCTCCTACAACGATTGTGCATCAAGCTATGTTACTGGGCGACAAATTTCCTGCCATGCACCTCAATTGACACGCCTTGCGCATCGGCCCTCGCCCGCCATTTTGACGCGCCAATCTCCCGTTCGGTGCTTTTAGGCATGCCACTAGTGTTCTAGGCTATCAGAATGAACGACTCTGGTTTGACTCCCTCTCCCATGGTCACCTTCGATCCTGCCCATCACCCCCAACGCCAGATCTACAAGCTGATGACCGGCATCATCGTTCCACGCCCTGTTGCACTCGTCTCAACCGTCGATGCCGGCGGGGCAGCCAATCTCGCTCCCTTCAGCTTCTTCTCCGGAGTCGGCTCTGCTCCTCCTACCGTGCTCTTCTGTCCGGCCCTGCGCACCTCCGGCACGGGTCGTGACGCGCAGCGCAAAGACACATTGCGCAACGTCGAAGAGACCCATGAGTTTGTGATCAACGTTGTCAGCGAAGCCATCTCCGCTCAGGCAAACACCACGGCCGCCGAGGTGGCGCCTGAAGTCGATGAGTTTCACCTCGCTGGCCTTACGCCGCTTGCCAGCGAAATGGTTCGACCGCCCCGCGTCGCAGAGTCTCCCGCGCAGATGGAGTGCCGACTGCTCCAGGTTATCTATACCAGCCACGCTCCCGGCGGGGGCGTCATCGTGCTTGGTGAGGTTGTCCGCTTCCATGTCCGCGAAGATCTAGTCGAAGACTTTCGCGTCGATCCCGCCGGCCTCGACGCCGTAGGCCGTATGGCCGGCAACACCTGGGTCCGCACCCATGACCGCATCGAACTTATCCGCCCCAAGTGAACGTAATCCCGGCGCCCGAGGGTGCGACCCACCTGCATCTGTCTGTTCCGGAATCATTCCGGGACGTCCAGCAGGAGGCTATAATCTCCGACATGAAAGCTGCTTCGATCGTACTCGCCGCCGCTCTGTCGGCGCTTTCCGCTCTCGGACAGAACGATGCCGGGCGCCATTCCGGCGTCATGCAGCGCGGCGAAGACCATGCGGGAATGGGCTTCAGTCAAACGAACACTACCCATCACTTCATCCTCACACCAAGCGGCGGCATCATTCAGGTGACAGCGAACAGCTCGAAAGACAGCGATGAGATCTCAACGATCCAGACGCACATGAAACATATCGCGGGAATGTTTTCTGAGGGCAACTTCTCAATTCCGCACTTCGTGCATGATCAGATGCCGCCCGGAGTGGAAACGATGAAACAGCTGCAATCTTCAATTCGATACTCAGCGGAGATTCTGGACAATGGCGCACGGGTGAAGATTGAGACAGCGTCTCCCGCAGCCCTTGTTGCGATCCACGATTTCTTGCGATTTCAGATCAAGGACCACGAGACGGGCGACCCTCTGACAGTAGCCACGCCGTAGCAACCAAAGGCTCAGAGTGAGGTCAAGATGCGCAACCTGAACATCATCTGCTCGGCATCGCTTCTGCTCCTGCTTTTCTCAATCCCCGCCTGCCGTCACTCCGACACCTCCGTCGCAGCAGGTGTCCTCGCCACTTTCGCACTCTCCAGCACAAGCATTCAGGGCGGCAAGATTCCCAGCCAATACACGTGCGATGGCGCCGATTCTTCTCCACAGCTCTCGTGGCCGGCTCCCCCAGCAAATACAAAGAGCTTTGCGCTGATCATGACCGACCCCGACGCTCCTGGAGGCACATTCGTGCATTGGGTGCTCTACGACATCCCCGCCGGCGCCCGCGAACTCCCCGCCGGCGTTCCTAAGCAAGGCCAGCTTTCCGACAATTCGCACCAGGGAAAAAACGACTTCGGAAAGAGCGGTTATGGTGGCCCCTGTCCCCCGCATGGTACGCACCACTACGTGTTCTCGCTCTACGCGCTCGACACAAACCTCGGCCTGCCGCCTGGCGCAACGCGATCCCAGGTTGAAGCCGCAATGAAAGGCCACATCCTTGCCCGCGGCGAACTGATTGCCACCTACAAGCGCTAAGCCGGCATCGTATGCGAGTGAATGAGAGGTGACCGATCGTCCACAGTGAACATCCGCTCTCAATCCGCAGCCATATCCTTGCCCTTCACCTCGTGACCCAGCGAAGCCAGCCCTGCGAGTGACAGCGAAACGATCACGACCGTAATGGCGAGCACATGCGGATAGCTTCCCCACTTCTCCGCCGCCAGCGCCTGTGCTTTCGCGTTCCACGATGTCACCAGCCCGCCTAATTGATACGCAAGCCCCGGCGCGGTCGCTCGAATCGGTCCCGGCGTCAATTCAGTCAGGTACGCAGGCACCACTCCCCACGCGCCCTGCACCATGAACTGCATCATCACCGCACCGATCCCGAGCGTGATTGCAGAGTGTCCATAGGCCCAAAGCGGAATTGCCGGCAAAGTCAACAGCGCTGCGGCAATGATCGCTCTTTTGCGTCCCCATTTTTCCGACAGCGTTCCGAAGACGAATCCCCCGGCAATCTGCGCAAGCCCATATAGGACGCCAATGGTCCCCACGACTCGCGGTGTCAGCCCGATCTGCACCTCAAGAAACGTCGGATAAACGTCCTGCGTACCATGCGACATCGTCATGAACGCCGTCATCAAGAGAATCAGAAACAGAAACCGCGGCAGAAATTCCATTAGCCACTCCGATTGCTTCGACAACGTGCAATCCAACCGGCTCGACTTTGCGCTTTCGTGCCTGCGAAAGCCACACCGGCGACTCCTGCACCCGCGCCTGCACGTAAAACACCAGCAGCGCCGGCAGCGCGCCCAGCATGAACAGCCCGCGCCAACCGATCCAATGGAAGAAAAGCGCGAATGCGCCAGAAGCCAGGATCGATCCGAACGCATAGCCCTCCTGCAGAATGCCTGAGAATGCTCCGCGTCCCTCCTTAGGCAGCGTCTCAAATGCGAGCGCCGCACCCACGCCCCATTCTCCGCCCATGGCCACTCCGAAAAGCGCTCGAAGCACCATCAGTACCGCGAGCGAAGGAGCAAACGCGCACCCAAGCTCGATCACTGAAAAGCTCAGAATGTTCGCCATCAGAACAGGCCTGCGTCCATACCGGTCCGCAAGCACCCCAAACACCAGTGCGCCAACCGGCCTGAACGCTTGGGTAAGAAAAACCGCGCCCAGCACCTCTGATGGCTTCGCCGCGAAGTCCAAGGAGATCGCCTTCACGCAAAAGATCAGCAGGAAAAAGTCGAGCGCATCGAGTGTCCATCCCAGAAAACATGCCACAAAGGTGTGGCGTTGCGACGAAGTAAGGCCCCTGAAGTCGCGGACAAATGACATAACCGCGAGCATATCAGACGGTTACGCACATCCCTGCTGTGTCTCGCTCACGTCACCACAAACAACATGCGTCGCGCAGACCACGAACGGATCTCTGTCGCCGCAGTGATATACAAGCGACCCGCGCCGCGGAATTCCACGCGTACTTCAATTCAATTTTGCGGGTGGAGTATCAGGGTTAGCCGAGGGGTCTACTCCCAGGAACCGTATCCGGCTTGCTCAGCACCGGGCACGCTTCCGGGGAGCGCTGCGGCCCCTCGTAGGCTTCAATATAAGCGAGATCCTTCCTTCATCCATACGCCAAAGGTGGCGATGGGATCACCCAAAGGGATATGAGCGTACTAGCACCTTTGAATCGGATGGCTTGGAATCCATAGGACTTACTCAGCCTCATCGGGATGGGAACGCACCACTTATGCAACAGCTTCGAACTGCAATGGCAGAAAAACAATGGTCCACAAAGCATTTATGTCCGTGGTAACGTATCGTCTATTGGACTGTTGAGTGATGCTCCTGCGCAGGCGACAAAAGGGGGCCCTCCGGATCCTGAGTCTCGCGCTCATGGTCGCGCTCACTCTCGCGACGTTCGCTCAATCAAAGCATCCCCTCACCAACGAAGACATCGTAAAGCTCGCCAGGGACGGCTTCGGCGACGACGTCATCGTCGCAATGATCGAGGCAAATGACACGGCCTTCGATGTCTCCATCGGCGCTCTGACCGCACTCAAGGACGCCGGCATCAGCGGTCCCGTCATGCAGGCCATGCTGAAGGCCGAATCAAAAAAGCGTCAGGGCGCACCTGCCCCGACCGCACAATCTCAGACGGCATCTCCCCCTTTGATGAATCCTTCTCAGTCAATGGCCGGGATGGGAGGAAATGCCTCGATGCAGCAGATGATGAACATGGCCATGACAATGGGTCGCGGCGGGGCTGGTGCAATGGGCACGGGAATGAGTGGAATGCTGGACACCAGCCAGTTGCCACCGCTCAACCTCCTCATCGGTGACGCCCGCTCCGTTGTCAAGCCATCCATCGCTCAGATCGCCAGCACACAGACGAAAGGCGACGACATGCCGGGCGCGGGCTCGCAGGCCACCAGCATGCTCATGGGGCTGGGCCGTCAGGCGTTGAGCTTTGGCGCGGTCGGCGGAAGCATGTTTGCGGGACCCGCCGCCGGCATGGCCATGGGAATGGTGGGAAGCATGAGTGCGATGGGACATCATCACGGCCCGCCCAAGGTCACTTACGTCTGGGCGCTCCCCGGACCGCAATCCTCCTTCTCCATCGCGAACAACGATCCCCGCTTCGAAATTTCCTACGGCAATCTCCTTGGCATCGATCCTGATGCCTACGAGCCGCAAATCATCAGGCTCGTCGAGAGCAAGGACAACTGGCGCCTCGTCGGGGCCACCAAGACCACCATGGGACAAATGGGCACTGAAGCGTACGAGAAAGTCACCGAGGCCCGCCTCGCGATCACGTCTCAAAAGCTGGCGCGTGGCCAGGTGCAGTTTGCGCCAAAGCAACCGCTGCAGCCCGGTGAATATGCCATCGTGCTGCGCGCCATCCACCCCGGCAAGCGCGCGGAGGGCAGTCTCGGAGGCGGCGCGGAAACAAGCATCTTCTTTTCGGTCTGGGATTTCTCTGTCAGCAACGGCGCACAAGCATCCAAGCCATGATGGGCATTACCATTCGACGTCGGTCTCAGTCGCAATGCCTGCGGGCACTGCTCGTCGTGCTCGCGTTTCCCTTTGCCTTGGCCTGCGCACAGGGCGGCTCTTCCACCTCAACCGCACAGCCCGCATGGCTTACTGCGTGTGGATGTGACGACATTCCTCCGCTCAAAGACAGGCTCCAGAAACTTGAAGGAGTTAAAGCGCTCGTTGGGCGTAGGCTTTCAGCCGTCGTTCCCGGCGCTGCTGCGACGCAAGCAAAATGGGATGCGCTGAAGACCTCAATCGACAGTTACCTCAAGGCTGTGGAGCAGCAGGGTCTCACGAATTTCCCCCAGACCAGCCTCTTCGCCCCCCACACCGATCCGACCTGCAACGTTGTAACGGTTCCCGCCCCGAATTGCATCGATCAGATCTTTGCGATGCACGAGCAGGCACACGTCGCCTCCTGCAGCGCGGGACGCTGGACGTGGCAGACGCCGTGGCTTGAATCTGCCATGCTCACGGAGGAGGCCGACGCCATCCAGGCTGAGATCGACAGCATTAAGGCTTCTCTCGATCACATGGCTTGTCAGCAGGTAGGCGACAAATCACCAGCAGCATGCCCGCAATTCATGGTCCTCGTGCAGGTGGTCACGACGACCGGCATCGCGACAGCGGGAATGAACGAACAGTCCGGCCGCTCTCTCAATAACGGCCAGGGGATTCCGGTTCCGCTCACTCTTCATGATGACGGCACCTTCGTGGGCTCCGGCACCGGCACGGACGCCGGCACCGCTGCCGGCGTGACGCCAAACGAAGTGGTGCACAGCCAGTTCGGACACTCGCAAACCATCCTTGCTTCGGGCGTGATTCGTCCCGGCAATTGCGCAACACAGCCGTGCCAGAAAGACAACATGCATCTCGTTCTTGTCGGTGGCCCCTCGCGTCAGATCGAGGAGGCGCAGGCCCGCGGATTGTTGAATCGCGACCTGAGCAATGCCACGCCGACGGGGGCGGCACGCCTCGAATTCGACCTGCCCGCGTACAACGGCTCCACGGCTCACCGCACATTCGGCCCCGGCGGAATCATCAATTCAAACATGGACGTTCTGCTGATCCAGACAAACGACGGCACGCCCCGGCTCCCCGAAGGCAGTTCCCTCCTTTTCTCTCAAAAGGAATGCAAGGCCGGCACTCAACACTGAGATCGAGAATGCTCAGACTGTCGCGAACATCTCTCGGCCTGCTGATCATCGTTCCTCTCGCGTCACCGCAGGAACTTCACGATCACGGCGTCCCTGCGAAGCTCGGCAAAGTATCTTTCGCGGTCTCTTGTTCACCTGCTGTTCAGAGCCAGTTCGACAAGGGCGTGGCGCTGCTCCACTCCTTCGCTTACTCGGCTGCCAACGACACATTTCACGCGGTAGCCACGCAGGATCCGAAATGTGCGATGGCGCATTGGGGTGCGGCCATGACGTACTATTACCAGCTTTGGGATCCGCCCCTCGTCGCGAGCACCCTCGCAGCGGCTCAGGAGGAAGTCCAATCGGCGCAGCAGATCGGTACAAAGTCTGATCGCGAGCGCCAGTTCATTCACGCAATTAGCCTCATCTATCGCGACGCAGACACGACTTCCTACACCGCTCGTGCACTGAGCTACGAACACGCGATGCGCACGCTTGCAGAAGAGAATGGAAACGATGTCGAAGCTCAGGTGTTTTATGCGCTATCACTCGTTGCGAATGCGCCGCCAACCGACAAGACACATGCCAAGCAAAAAGAGGCAATCGCTCTTCTTGAACCCCTTTATCGCTCCTACCCTGAGCATCCTGGAATCCCGCATTACCTGATCCACGCTTGCGACAACGCTGAACTCGCACAAGACGGCCTTCCGGCAGCGCGTGCCTATTCCCTGATTGCGCCTTCCGCCCCGCACGCTTTGCATATGCCGTCGCACATCTTCACCCGCCTTGGGATGTGGGAAGACTCAATCGCTTCAAATCTTGCCGCAAGGGAAGCCGCGCATCAGCAGGGAGACACTGCGGAAGAGCTGCACGCCATGGACTATCTGGTTTACGCCTTCCTGCAGACGCGACGCTACAAAGAGGCCCTTCAAGTCATTCAGCAGCTTGGAGCCATGCAACAGATCGACGAAAGTGATTTCAAATCCTCCTACGCCGCAACCGCGATGCCGATCCGGTATGCGGTCGAGCGCAGCCAATGGAATGACGCGGCAAAGATCGTCCCGCCGTCAGGCGCTCCGCCCCACGTGGTTGCAATTGCCGTCTGGTCTCGCGCCCTGGGCCTTGCCCGCAGCGGACACGCGCAAGAGACCGGCCCGGAGATTGATCGAATGCGCCAAATCGAATTACAGCTTCGCAAATCGGGCGATGGCTACTGGGCCACTCAGGTTGGAATTCTGGCTCGCGGAGTGATGGCCTGGTCAGCACAGGCGCGCGGCGATCCGAAGGGGGCCGTCGCTCTGATGCGTGCTTCCGCCGACGAGGAGGATGCGATCGAGAAGCTGCCGGTAACGCCCGGCCCCATCCTTCCAGCCCGTGAGCAACTCGGCGACCTGCTCCTTGAGCAGAATCATGCGGATCTGGCTCTGAAGGAATTTCAGGCCGCCCTCATCAATGCCCCAGGACGGCTCGGGGCTTTGCAAGGCGCGGCTCGAGCATCCGTAATCGAAGGTCGAAACTGAGAATCTCCGGACCTTCCTGCGCGTTCAGCTCATGACCCAGGGTCACACCACGAGCATTACCTTCCGGCCATGACCCAGGTTCAAAAGTGGTATGGGCTCTTCGGTTCCGCCGCTCCATCCTGCTTATGTTCTCGGGCTGAATCCGACCACAGGAAGGCAAACGATATGTTCCTCGTCACCATGGTTCTCGTTCTCGTCGTTTTGACGGTTTGTCCGCCAATCGCCCTACTGGCGCGCTCCCAGGCAAAATCACGCAGAAAATAACCGGCCTTCCGCCCCGGCTTCCGCTCCCGGGACTCTTCCCCTGATCCCTGCCCATTGGCTCTCAGGCCTTGATCCTTAAGGAATCACCGCGACTGGATCGACGCAGTGTTTGCATTCAATCGCGTTTGGGCGGCTTCAGCCCCAGTTCCTGCATGGCGATCTGCAGGTCAGCCCACGCTTCCTTCTTCTGCCGTGGATCGCGCAATAGAAACGCCGGATGATACGTCACAATGAGTTTCGTTCCGCGGAAGGTATGCACGCGCCCGCGCAAGCCGGCAAGCGGTTGCCGCTGGCCGAGCAGGTAGGTCGCCGCAGTGGCGCCCAGCGCCACAATTACCTCTGGCCGCACCACGTCGATCTGCCGGAAAAGAAACGGCGAGCAGGTATTCGCTTCCTCGGGCTCCGGCGTGCGGTTGCCTGGCGGACGGCACTTGACCACGTTGGCAATGTAGACCTCTTCGCGCTTCAGTCCCATCGCGGTGATCATGTTGTTCAACAACTGGCCGGCACGACCCACAAACGGCAGCCCCTGCGCGTCCTCGTCAGCCCCGGGACCTTCACCGACAAACATGAGTCGGGCGTTCGGATCGCCGTCGGCAAACACCAGCTTGTTGCGGCCCTTGTGAAGAGCGCATCGGGTGCAATCGCCAATCTCTTCGCGAATCATGCGGAGCGCGGATATGCGATCCTCTTTCGGAATAGCAGCGGCAATTTGAGGAGGAGCAGAAATAGGCTTGCGCGTGGGAATGGCTGGCGTCTCCTGAACTGTATCGATTGCGACTTGAATCGTGTTTTCTGCGGTCTCATCAGACGTGTCTGTGGAGCTTTGAAACTGTGAAGAATCCACGGGCCGCCGGTAGAACTCGGTGATGCCAAGATCACGATAGAAGCGCAGGCGCGCTTCCAATGCTTCACGAATTGAAGGGTTCAACGCAGGCGGCACGCGGTCTACTCCACTATTATCTGGCGGCGTGTCGTGGCTGGAGCTGTGGACTGATTGAGAACCTTGTCCTGCGGCGTATCGTCATCCACTTCAAACACCAGGGGCCGCGGTCGCCTCAGAGTCGCGATCTCGTCGAGAATGCGATCAGCGAGCTTGCGCTTGGACATTTCGGGAAGCTCGATCGACGTCGAAGCCGTTAGAAATGTGGCCGCATTTCGATCCGCGTCAATGCCAGTGCCTTCGCCGGACACATCGTTCACCACAATGGCGTCGGCGCCTTTCCGCAGCAGCTTTGCGCGTCCGTTCTCCATCCGGTTTTCAGTCTCCGCGGCAAAGCCGACGATCAGTTGACCGGGTCTGCGCCGGCGCGTAACTTCGGCCAGAATGTCCTCGGTCGGCGCAAGCTCCAGGGTTATCGGGCCCGTACGCTTCAGCTTCTGCTCAGAGACGTTTACGGGCCGGTAATCTGCAACGGCTGCAGCCTTGATCACCAGCGTGGCCTCGCCCATCCGCTCCAGCACTGCCTTGCGCATCTCGTCGGCGGTGGTCACGCGTACCAACTCGCAGCGCGCCGGGGGATGCAGCGCCGTTGGCCCGCTGATCAGGATCACCTTCGCGCCGCGGCTCTGTGCAGCATCGGCGAGCGCATAGCCCATCTTGCCGCTTGAACGATTGCCGAGATAGCGAACCGGATCGAGCGCTTCCCGGGTTCCGCCTGCGGTCACAAGCACCGTCTCGCCGGCCAGGTCGCGGCGTCGGCCCAGCGAGTTCACCACAACCTCGGCGATCGCCTCAGGCTCCGCCATGCGACCCGTACCGACCATGCCGCAGGCCAGATCACCGGTGCCAGGCTCGATCACGCGCACGCCACGCTGGCGCAGCACGTCGAGATTCGCCCGTGTCGCCGGATGCTGCCACATGTTCACGTTCATCGCGGGCGCAACAAGCACGGGCGCGGTCGTAGCGAGGTACATCGTAGTCAAAAAATCGTCCGCGATCCCGTGCGTGAATTTCGCAAGGATATTGGCGGTCGCCGGAGCCACAACAAGCGCCTCCGTCCACTGTGCCTCGCCAATATGTTCTATGGATGAATCGGACTGATCTTCTGCGGCCTCGTTGTCGTCCCAGAGGCTGGTGATGACCTTGTGGCCCGTAAGCGCGGCAAAGGTCAGCGGCTGGATGAATCGCGTGGCAGACTCGGTCATCACCACATGGACTTCGAGCGCCCGCTTCTGCAGGGCACGCACCAGTTCCGCAGCTTTGTATGCGGCGATGCCGCCGGAGACGCCGACCGTTACACGCATATTGAAATTGTAGAACGAGTGGGGGAAGTGCGTGCAGAGCGTCGCAGTCGAGGTCCCGTCCCTGCACAAATCAGCATTGAGGGAAGGGACCCCGATTGAGATGCTTGAGGCTGAAAGGAGCCTAGCTTGCCAGAATCGGAATACCGCGGTCTTCGCACCGGCGGATGCACCACGGGAGTGTCCTTCTTTACATATGCAATCTTGCCCGCTTCAATCTCATCCTGCGCGATGCGACAGGCCTTCGTCGAGTGGCTGGGTACCAAGGCTGCGGAACCGTTTTGAATCTGGCGTGCGCGTCGGGCTGCCACAAGTACCTTGCGGTAGTTCGAATCGAAATTTGTCTCAATCGTCATCGGGATCATCTCCAAAGGGAAGTTGTTGCTGGCCGGAGCCCCCGTCGATGCCAAAGGCTTCCAGCACTGGTTTAAGCCGCTCCCGCGAATTCGACTGCCGGCAGGCTGCGGCGACCTCCAGTACCCTGCTCGAACGATATGCAATCGGCTCGGCGTTACGGTAATAACGCTCCGCCAACACGATGGCCTCAAGCTGCGCTACTGCACGGTCAAGGATGTCGTTGATGAGAATATAGCTGTAATCGCGATAATTCTCAATTTCCTTGCTTGCCTCGCTCAGCCGTCGGTAGAGCTCCGCCTCGTTTACTACGCCCTCTGCGCGCGACCGGTTACGAAGCCGCGTGCGCAGAACTTTCGGTGTCGGCGGCAGCACAAAGATACTCACTGCCTCGGGCATCGCCTTGCGAACCTGTGCCGCTCCCTGCACGTCGATATCCAGCAACAGATCGTGACCGAGACGGCGCGCATCCTCAAGCGATTGACGCGCTGTGCCGTAGTAGTTGCCAAAAACTTCGGCATGTTCGAGGAACTTGCCCTCTGCCACCATGCGTTCAAACTCCTCGCGCCTGGTGAAGTGGTATTCCCGGCCGTTCTCTTCTGAACCCCGCGGCTGCCGCGTTGTCCACGAGACGGAAAAGTCGACGCCGATCACCTGCTTCCGCAGTTCGCTTACGAGTGTGCTCTTCCCTGAGCCCGAGGGCGCCGAAATGATGAATAAGATTCCAGCCACTTTCCAGTTGTTCCTTTCGCCGTTGCGCGCGTTTCGAGCACGGCTCTGTTTTTTCACTCCGCGTTTTGAATCTGCTCGCGGGCCTTTTCAATGTCTGCTTTCATGGCGAGCCCAAGCTCAGTGATGCGAGTTCCTTTCCCGCCGACACCGCCTGTCTTTGAAAGCAGCGTGTTCGCCTCGCGATTCATCTCCTGCAGCAGAAAGTCGAGCTTCTTCCCGACCTCGCCGCCCGTCGTCAGCAACTCGCGAAAGTGGCCAATGTGCGTATGCATCCGTTCCACTTCCTCGGAGACATCGCTGTGGTCCACCAGCACCGCAACCTCTTCCAGCAGCCGCTGGCGATTGAACTCATTCCCGGTGGCCGCGATGAGCCGCTGTGTGAGCCGCTCCTGGTAGCGCTGCTCGACTTCCGTCCGCAGCGCCGCCACGCCTTCAACCGCTTCCCCAAGACGACCGAGACAGGCCCTCAGATTCGCCTCCAGCGCCTCTCCTTCGCGAGCGCGCATCATCTTCAACTCATCCAGAAGTGGTCCAATCTCGCGCATGGCACTTTCCGTCAGGGCGGCCAGATCCTCTTCGCCGTTGCTGCGCGTCTCTGCCTGCAGAGCGCCGGGCAAGCGCAGAGCAACGTTCAGATCAGGGTCACCCTTCACATGAAACTCAGTCCGGGCCTGCTTGAACGCGTCAAGGTAACCCGCAACAAGGTCGCGGTTATACCCCGCCTTCTGTTGAAGAGAGCGATCCACGGAGAGAGTCAACTCAACGTGGCCCCGAACTAGGCTTTCCTTCAGTCTGCGCCGCAGTTCCATCTCCAGCGCATCAAGCCCCGGCGGCAGCCGCAACTGAAGATCGAGAAATCGGTGGTTCACGCTCTTCAGGCTCAGCGTGTAGACGAGCTGCTCGCTCAGCCGAACTTGCGTCCGGGCGAAACCGGTCATCGAATGAATTGGCATGCTTACTCTTCCTCTGCCTCGGCCCAGAGCGTCGGCTGCAGAAGCCGGTCAAGGGCGCGTGCTTCCGACTCGGGGTCCATGTCCTCAGTCTCCGGCACGTCCATAAACTGTAGCTGGTAGAGCCGCTGATATGTGGGAGATTCTTTCAGCAGCTCTTCGTGTGAGCCGATGGCCGTGATGCGCCCGTCCTCAAGCACGGCAATGCGATTTGCGCGACGAATGGTGCCGAGACGGTGCGCGATGACCACTACCGTTCGGTCCTGCATCAGGTTGGCAAGCGCGGCCTGCACCAGGGATTCGCTCTCCGCATCCAGGGCTGAAGTTGCTTCATCGAGTATAAGGACCGGCGCGTTCTTGAGAATGGCCCGCGCGATCGCCAGTCTTTGGCGTTCACCACCAGAAAGACGAAACCCCTTCTCGCCGATTATGGTGTCATATCCCTGCGGCATGCGCATGATGAAATCGTGAGCCAGAGCGTTGCGGGCGGCTTCTTCCACCAGTGCGTGCTTCATGTCCGGTTGGCCGTAGGCAATGTTGTTGCGCACCGTGTCGTTGAACAGGATTGTCTCCTGCGTCACCTGCGCCACCTGCCTGCGGAGCGAACTGAGACTGCAATCGCGAATGTCATGGCCGTCAATCAGTATGCGGCCCGACGTAACATCAAAAAAGCGCGGAATCAGGTTCACGAGCGTTGATTTCCCCGCGCCACTCGGCCCCACTAGCGCCAACACTTCCCCGCTCTGGACCTCGAGGTCGACATTGTGAAGAATCTGGCTCTCGCCCTTCTCCGTCGAATAGAAGAAACCGACATTCTCAAACTTGATCGAGTTGCCAAAGCGCTGCAGGGCAATCGCATGCGGCCTTTCCTTCACATCGTCCTTCTCATCGAAGAAGTGGAAGATTGAAGCCGACGCGCCCATGGCCTGCTGGAAGCTGTTGTAAAAGGACGCAAATTTCCGCACCGGATCGTACAGCTTGAACAACGCAATGATAAAGGTGATAAAGACCTCGACCGTCATGCGCCCATGCAGAATCTCGTTCCGTCCGATCCACAACAGCAGTGCGATAGCAATCGATCCGATCGTATCCATGAGAGGTGAACTGATGGACTGAATGCGCACGCTTCGCAAGTTGGCGCGGAACAGCCGTCCGGCAGCCTTCTTGAAGCGGAGCACCTCCCACAACTCGGTGTTGAAGGCCTTCACAATACGGTTGCCGGTAACTGTCTCGTGAAGAATGTTCTGAATTTCAGCGAGCTTGTCTTGTCCGGTTCGCGTGCGCGTACGCACCGAACGCCCGATCCGTCGCGACGACGCGATCACCACCGGGACAAAGAGAAGCAGCGCCCAGCTCAACCGGCCTCCCAGTATGATGACCAGCACCACCGTCGCTACAAACGTAAAGAATTGCTGGAGGAACTCGCTCAGAACTGCGCTGACCGCCGTCTGGACACGATCGACGTCATTGATGATCGTAGAGAGGATGGTGCCTGTGGGGTGGCGATGAAAGAAACTCGATGAGCGCCGAAGAATGATCTCGTAAAGGTGATTGCGCAGATCAGTGACCATGCCAAAGCCCGCGTAATTCACAAGGTACGTTCCGGCGTAGTCACAGAGTCCCTTGATTACGGTTGAGCCGACGAGTGCGAGCGCAACGATGTTCAGAACATTATGGATGTGCACCCCAGGAGGAACAATGTGGTGCATATCAAAGCGCCAGCCTGGCGGCGCAGAAGGAAAAAGGACGAGCGCTTCGTTTGGGGCGTCAGGTTTGAGAACGACTCCAAGAATCGGCACGAACAACGCCATTCGGAGCGCGTCGAGGACGCCCACCGCGGCCAACAGCAAAACACCCGGCACCCACTGTAGCGTATAGGGCAGCCCGTACCGTATGAGGCGGAAAAACTTCTTCATGCCGTCGTTTCCGCCTGCCGGCCTAACCAACACCAGCGCTGCTCAGGATGGGTGTCCATCCCCGTATTGTATCCGGGGCGAGTTCGAGTCCGCTTCAAGCTTTCCCACGCATCGGACCGTCAATAGGCGTGCAGATCGCTGATCGCCTTCAGGATCGATTCGGGCTGCGGCAGAATCGCATCCTCGAGCACCGGCTGATAAGCCACGAACGTGTCCATCGCGCCGATGCGCTTTACGGGAGCGTCGAGGTCCTCGAAAAGCTCGTCTGCAATGCGCGCTGCGATTTCCGCCCCGTAGCCCCAGCTCAGCATGTCCTCATGGGCCACAATCACGCGGTTCGTCTTGCGCACTGAAGTCGCGATCGCTTCCCAATCGTATGGACTCAATGTCCTGAGATCGATGATTTCAACCTCGATTCCCTTCTCACGGCTTGCTGTCTGAGCGGCATGCAGCGCCCGCGGAACAACCGCTCCATAGGTGACCAGCGTGATATGCGAGCCGGGACGAACCACCTTGGCCTTGCCGAACGGAATCGCGAACTCCGGACCGGGATACGGCGCGCGCCCATAGGTCTCGCGATACAGCCGCTTGTGCTCCAGAAACAGACACCGGATCGTCGCAGCGGATGGCTGTGCGCAGCAGGCCATTGGCGTCAAGAGCGTTGGATGGGAAAACCACGCGTAGTCCAGGAATGTGCGTAAAGATGCTTTCACCGCTCTGCGAGTGATAGATCGCGCCACCCGTCAGGTATCCGCCAATCGGCACGCGAATGACCGCATGCGCCGCCCATGCGCCGTTCGAGCGCCAGCGCATCAATGCAAGTTCGTTGCGGATCTGGTGGACCGCAGGCCAGATGTAATCGAAAAACTGTATCTCTACAATCGGCTTCATCCCGCGTGCGGCATAGCCCACTGCGCGGCCAACGATGTTTGCCTCGGCCAGCGGTGAGTTGAATACGCGTTCTGACCCGAACTCCGCCTGCAGACCGGCCGTGAGTTTGAAGACGCCGCCTTTGCCCTTCACCTCCGTCAGCGCGTCCGCACGACTGGCATCGGCCACGTCCTCGCCATAGACCACGATCCGCGGATCCCTGCGCATCTCGTCGTGCAGGCAGGCATTGATCAGGTCGGCCATGGTGTGGGGCGCACTGCCCTTTGAACTGGCTGACTTCCCGGGATGGGATCCCGCCGGCTCCTCGAGTTCGGTAGTAAATGCTGCCCGGGTCGGATCCAGATCCTCAGAGTAGACATGTCGCGGAATCGACGACACTTCGGGAAGAGGAGCGGCTAGCGCCCTGTCCGCGGCTTCCGCGGCTTCGTGCTCCGCAGCCTGCTCAAGCGCATTAATCTGCTCGGCGGTCAGAATGCCCTCTCGCAGCAGGCGCATCTGCATCTTTGCCAGCGGGTCGCGCATCGCCTCGGCTTCACGCTCTGCGGCTGACCGATACAGCCGGTCATCGTCGGAGAGAGAGTGTGAGTAGAGCCGGATGCAGTGGCCATGAACAAAAGCTGGCCCACGACCTGCTCGGCAATGCTCTGCCGCTTCCTGGAAGGCTCGAAGACACGCCTCCGGATCGGTTCCGTCGATCTCGGCAAAATGGAAATTCGGAAAATTCGCAACCAGTTTTGAAATATTGCCGCCGGGCGTGTTCACCTCGACCGGCACACTGATGGCGTAGCCGTTGTCCTCAATACAGAAGATGACCGGCAGCTTCTGATTTGAGGCCGTGTTCAGAGCTTCCCAGAACTCGCCTTGTGAAGTGGAACCCTCGCCGATGCAGGCAAGCACAACCTCGTCACCGTGAAAAGTCACATCGCGAAACGCGCGATAGTCACCCTCCACCTTGGCAGCAGCCTCAGGGTGCCGTGCAAAATAGCGGCCGGCTTCAGCGCATCCGACTGCGTGCAACACCTGCGTAGCTGTCGAAGACGACGTGCTGACAATGTGAAGATCGCGGCTGCTCCAATGCGTTGGCATCTGGCGTCCGCCGCTTGCCGGATCGTCGGCAGCGCCCACGGCCTGCAGCAACATGTCTGTCGGCGTAACTCCCAGGGCCAGGCACAATGCGCGATCGCGGTAGTACGGGAAGAACCAGTCGTAGCCGGGACGAAGCGCAAGCGCCGCCCCAACTTGTAGCGCTTCATGACCGGCCGCTGATATCTGGAAGAAGATCTTTTGCTGCCGCTTGAGAAGAATCTCGCGGTCGTCTACTCGGCGGGAGAGGTACATAAGCCGGTAGATTTCAATCAGTTGCTGAGGACCCAGGCCGCCGGAAGCGTTCGCTACCCACGGCGCATGCGCGCTGGAAACCGCAAGTCCCATTCGTTTTCACTCCCAGTTGGGGTTCTTTTGAGCTACCGCTGTCTGGTCGAATTGCCAAACCAATTCTAACAATCTTGACTTGAAACTCGGATTCATGGACCCACCGGAAATCCCGGATCCTGATAGAGAGGTCCCTCTCCAAATGTGCGCACCATCTTTTCCTTGACGTTGCGCGCCAGCTTCTCAATTTCAGCAACTTCCTTCATTTCTTTTGAAGTAAGCCCGACCTGCGTGTTCGCCGCGATCTCCGCATCCAGTTGCTTCGCCAATCGAAGCAGCTTCTCAGTGTCTGAAACCATTGACTTGTGCCTGTCCGCATTAAGCGCATTCATGCGTCGCTCTTCGTATAGAGGATCAGCACTCGCGGCTCCGCCAAAAGGATTTCGTCCGCGGGGAGAAACCTGGTTAGGCGACTGGGAAGAGGGAAAGTTCTGAGCGCCCGCTAGAAGCGCAATAATCGGAGCCAACCAGATCGCCAGGCGAAGGCTTCGCAAAGGTTTTGATGCGCCATCCACCCCAATCATTTCTAGCTCCCGCCGACGGTCATCTTCATTTTTTCCTTCACATCGCGGGCCAGGATTTCGATGACCTCGGCCTCGCGCAACACCCTTGCCGGCAATGGATCGGTTCCGATGTTGTCCATTTGAAGCTTCAGATCCCTGGCCAGGATCAGCAGCTTGGCACTCTCATCGTCCAGTTGACGCTTCCGCTCAGCATTGGCGGCATCAAAGTCTTGCTTCTTCGAATTCTGCTGGTGCAGCTTCATCTGGTCATTTACGTCTGGAAGGTGGTTTGCCTCAGGCAGCAGGATGGGGTGCGGGGTGCGGGGAGGGGGGTCCTGCTGGCTCCATTGCCGTCGATGCGAAAAGAACTACGCCCGCAACCAGGCCAAATGCAATTCGCATGCGGCTCGCTCTCCGGGACCGGATCGAGCCGATCGAGAATTGCCCACCGCGAATTCGAAACCGCCAAATATGCATCGGAAAATCCTTGGTTGCGGTCTCACACAGTCAGTTGCCAGGCCCGCACAGCCACCTGCAGAAGTCGCGCAATGGCGTCTGCGCCCAGATTGCTAACCGGGCCCCACCGAAAGCTTCATCTTTTCCTTCACGCTGTGGGCCAGCTTTTCGATTTCTTCAGCTTTGCGGATCACGTTCAGCGAAAGCGTATCCTTCGTCGTCTTGTCCACTTCGGCCTTCAGTGCCATCGCCATCGTCAGCAACTTTGTGCTGTCGTCGGCTATCTGTTTCTTTCGCTCGGCATTGGCCGCTTCGTACTTCTGTTGCTTGCTCGACTTCTCGTGGCTCTCCATCTGCGCGTTGGCATCGGGCAGAGCGTTCACCGGGGTCGTGACGTTTGCCTTCTCGGGGCGAAAATCCTGGGCCACGCATGTGAACGCCACGAGGAAAGCAAGACCCGCGCATGCGCGGACCCATCTTCCCTTCGACGCCGTTCCTTGGATTGGGTCGCCGCCAAGTCCCGCGGTTTTTTCTGGATTCTTCCGATGATGCATTGGAACCCCCTTCTCGATGTGAGGATTCAGTGACTACGATCAGCTTTGACTCAGTAGAAGCTCCATGGCCTTTTGATGTTGCAGGCCGGTTTCTCGATTACCTCAGCCTCGGCGGCCGACTCGCCCGCGACCTCTTGCCGCAACCCAAATCCACCTCGGCCTCTAGGGTAATGGCTAATGTAAGCAGTTTCTTGCTGTCGTCTGCAATCTGTTTTCGTCCCCGGAAATTGATGGCATCAAAGGCCTGCTCCCCGGTCTCCTGAACGTGACATGGCGGCCATGGCCTGGCTCCGGCCAGGGTGTGTTCCACCCTCTGTAGCCGCAAACGTCAGAACACACCGCAGTCCCTTTATCCATCGGATTCTGGCGTTTGTCGGAGCCGGCGGGCTGCATCTCCCGCATTTCCGGTCCGGCTGCATTTGGAACCTCCAGGGACGGCACGCGGCTACCCGCGAAATCGCTCTCGCGCTTAATGCCGGATAATGTGCATCTCTCCTTATGAAAACGACTTGCATCCCTGCCGGTGAGAATCCCGGGGCAAGGTCATCGCCCGACTGCGCACAGTATAGATAGTAATGAGGTGATTCGTATGCATCCTTTTCTGTTGGCCGCCCCAATTCTTTTGGCCGCCCGGACCGGCTGGTTTGCTGAAGGCCGGTTTATGGGCAAGGTGCTCGACGAGTGGGCGGATGACGCCCAGGAATTCGTCCATCTGAAGCTGCCACGCCTTGTATTCCTCGCCCTTATCGCCTTCCTGCTCTTCCGGTTACTGACCATCGTCACAACAAGAATGATCCGGGTCGCCGAGGTGCACGCCGCGGCGCATAACCGGGTCGCACAGGTTAAGACGATGGCCAGCGTGATCCGCGCCACCGGAATCTGCATCATCTTGTCGATTGTCACCCTTCAGTTTCTGGCTTCCCTGGGGGTGAACCTCGCACCCTTGCTGGCGTCTGCCGGAGTGGCGGGAGTGGCTATCGGCCTTGCCGCCCAGAACATCGTCCGCGACATGCTCAATGGTCTCCTGATCCTGATTGAAGACCAGTTCAACGTTGGCGAAACGGTGAAAATCGCGGGGGTCACAGGTGTTGTGGAAACAATGACCCTTCGGAAGACCACGGTTCGCGACTCTGACGGCACGCTCTACGTCGTTCCTAACTCCCAGATCACAACCGTGGCTAACCTCAGCGACTACTCCGTGGCCACCGTAAATGTCAGCGTGGACTTCTCAGCCAATCCCGATCAGGTCACCGAGCTTCTCAAAAACATCGCGATCGATCTCAGGAACAGCAGCGAATTCCGCGATGTGATCCTCGACGACCCGAAGGTTCTTGGCGTCGACGCGGTCAAAGGCTCGGAGCTCATCTTTCCTGTGGTCTTCAAAACGCGTGCAACGCAGCAATTCGCGCCCATTCGGGAGTTCCGTCGCAGAGTGCGACTGGCTCTCGAGGAGAATCACATTCTGCCCGGCGATCCCCTCCGTGTATACGGCACGACAGGAAGCTCCGGGGCGCAGTCCGTTGCGGACAGGTCCGCAAAATCCGCCACACCTGAAGCCGATCCGACCACATTAAAGCCAAGCGAAGGGAACCCCTTTAGCAGTTCCTAAAGATGTGCGGCCGCGTGGGGCGTCTCCTTCCAGTGCTTGCAACAAAGCATCTGCATCAGCTACAGGAGGCATGCAGGTGCGCCCTCTGCAAACCAGCGCCCACGCTTCTGCACCCTTGGGCACAGGAACCCTGAGCAGCGTCTCTGCCACCGCATCCGGTAGATTTCCTAAGGCAAGTCGCTCCGGCGCAATCCGGATCACGCTTTTGTTCACGGCATAGCGCGCAGTCGCAAGCGCCTCCAGTTTGTCAGCGTCTGCTCCTGAGCCGACCACTACGATCTGTGCCGGATCCAGCAGCAGTCGCTCCACCGCAAGGCCGTAGCTTCCGGCATGGAGACCAAAGTGCTCGACAATGCCTCCGAAGGACTCAAGCGTATCCTCCGCAACCTCGCGATAGGTTGCATTGCCGCTCAGCACTTCCAGTCGAAGCAGCGCGGCCGCGGCCGTCGGATTCCCGGCTGGAGTCGGCGTATCCTGCAGGGGCTTTCGGCGTGCCGTGAGGGCTCCAAGGGCAGGCGTACCCTGTGCTGTGACCGCCGTGTCATAAAATGCTCCCGCGGTGTGATCATAAAAGCGTGCAATCATGGCGTCGGCCAGCTTGATTGCGGCGTCGTAAAAGCCCATCTCTGCGCTTGCCATCCATGCGTCGATACATGCGTGAACCGTGAATGCATAATCATCCAGCGTGCCGGCAACCTTCTCTGATGCACGCGCTGCGTTACTTGCATCGTCCCCATAGGCGATCACGTGATGGAGTGTCTCCGCTCCGTCCCATGCCTCGGCGAGTAGTCGTTTGAGGGTCAACAAGGCGAACTCGCGCACGGGACCCACGCGAAGCACGCTGGCAGCCTCCAGGTAAGCCGTGACGCCCATGGCATTCCAGCCCGTATACAGCGTGCGGTCTATGAAGGGTGTGGGACGTTGAGCGCGCGCGGCAAGAAGCTTTCGTCGGCACAAGTCAACGATCTGCCGCACTTCTCCTTCACGCTTTCCTATCTTCTCCGCAACTTCCTGCAGCGTGAACTTCCGGTGGAGCACGTTCTTGGCCGGGTTGTGATGCATGTCTCCCAGCTCGCCAATGTCCCAGTAGAGCGATGCCACGTCCAACTCGTCGGCATCGAGCACCGCTCGTGCTTCATCAAGGGTCCACGTAAAGTAGTCGCCATCGTCGTCGAGGTTAATATCTGCATCTTGTGACGCGTAGAAGCCTCCCCGAGACTGGTCGGTCATCACTGCATCGAGCCAGCCGACAATCTCCAGCGCCGTCTCCCGAAAGTCTTCGCGAACCAGGCTCTGGAACCCATGCACGTAGTTGCGCAACAGTTCCGTGTTGTCATACAGCATCTTCTCGAAGTGGGGAACAATCCAACGCTCGTCGACGCTGTATCGATGAAACCCTCCGGCAAGTTGATCGTAGACGCCGCCACGCGACATCTTCTCGAGCGTCACAGTGAAGGCTTCGCGGGCCTGATCGTTCCCGCGGTTCATTGCAACCTGCAGCAGCAGATCCAGGGCCGCCGGGTGCGGAAACTTCGGTTGCGAGCCGAACCCGCCATTGCGAGGATCAAACCTCGCAAGCACCGATCCCGCGATCTTGTCGGCAAGGGCAAGAGACAGATCGCCACCGCGTCCTGAAAACCCTTCGTTCTGTTCGATCGCGGCCATCACACTCGCTGCGGATTCCAGTGCCTCTTCGCGACGCTCCCTCCACACTTGCGCCATGGTGAGCAATACGCGCCCGAAACCTGGACGTCCATAGCGATCCTCACGCGGAAAGTAGGTCCCGCCGAAGTAAGGCCGCCCATCAGGCGTAAGGAATGCGGTGAGCGGCCAGCCACCTTGCCCGCTGATCGCGGAAACGGCTGCCTGATAGCGTGCATCTACATCCGGGCGCTCATCGCGATCGACCTTGACGGCAACATAATTCTCATTGATCACCCGGGCGATCTCCGCGTCCTCATAGGACTCACGGTCCATGACGTGGCACCAATGGCACCACACAGCCCCGATGTCGAGCAGGATCGGCTTGTTCTGGTCCTGGGCATGGGCAAAAGCCGCTTCGCTCCAGGCGTGCCACTGAACCGGCTGATGGCGTGCCGACCGCAGATAAGACGACGATGCATGCGCAAGTTGATTTGAAGCGGCTGAATCGGAGGATGGTTCCGTATGCATGGGGCGAGCATACACGGATTGCTCGTTGCGCCGCCACCGACGCTCGTCCTCTTTGTCTGGCGCATTTTTCATCCGAAAGCCGCCAGGACAACTGTACGGCCGCTGGTCGCATCTAAAGCTACGAATGTATCCCTGCGAAATTTGGCACGACTAAGTCACTGCCAGGCTGCGCAAAGGCCATCGGTATCTGATTCAGTTCCGGATCCCGCTGGAATGGTGTTACAGGTTTCTTGTGGCTCGATCGAAGGCCGGAGAAAAGCTCGATGCAAGACAAGACCTCGCAACCCAACGGAACTGTGCAGCCATTCCTCATGAGCGACCTGATCAGTTCTCACGATTGGTCGACAACCCCGCTCGGACATGTTGCCGGATGGCCCGACAGTCTCAAAGCGGCCGTGCGCATCGTCGTCACCTCTCGATTTCCAATGTGGATGGCCTGGGGCCCGAAGCTTACTGTTCTCTACAATGATGCTTATGCGAAAGGCATGCTCGGCAATAAGCATCCGTGGGCGCTGGGAAGACCAGCCTCGGAAGTTTGGCGCGAGATCTGGAACGATGTCGGCCCACGTGTTGAGAATGTGCTCAAGACCGGGGATGCGTCCTGGGATGAGACGCTCCCCTTGATCCTCGGGAGCAGTGGGTATCCCGAAGAGTCCTACCATACGTTTTCCTACAGTCCACTTGTCGGCTCGGGTGAACAAATTGAAGGCGTGCTCTGCGTCGCAATGGAGGACACACAGCGTGTGCTCCGCGAGAGGCAGTTCGCGGCGCTTACGGCCTTGGCGGGCGCACTCGTGAATGCCAATTCGAAGCAGGAAGTGCTTGCTGCGATCGAGCGCGGACTGGAAAGTCAAAAAGACATTCCATTCGCCCTCGTCTACTTGCTTCAGGAAGGTACGTCTGAGCTCAGTCTCGTCGCTCGGTGTGGCATTGACGCCGCACACCCCGCCGCCAGACCTGCAATCTCAGCGGATGCCGAAACTGGGACGTGGCCAATCGGCGATCTTATGGCCTCGAACCGTGCGATCACGGTCGAAAACCTCGCCGATCGCTTTCCCGATCTGCCGACTGGCTTATGGGACAAGCCACCCACTCAGGCAAGACTGATTCCGATTTTCCGCCGAGGGCAGGAGAGCCTGGCAGGAGTCTTCATCGCCGCGTTGAATCCGTACCGCCAATTCGAGTCCAGCTATGAAGGCTTTCTGGACCTTGCCGCCGGCCAGATCGCGGCCAGCATCACAAACGCCGAAGCGTACCGTGCTCGCCAGTTTGCGTGGGAGATCCTGGAGCACTTTCCTGATTCGTTCGCCGTGCTTGACCGGACCTACCGCGTCACATACATGAATTCCTCGGCGGCCAGGCTCGTCTCCGGGACAAATCTTCCCCACATCGGCGAGGTGCTTTGGGATCTCTATCCGATTCTGATCGGCACGCAGCTTGAGTCCGTCATCCGGCGCGCCATGGAGGATCGGATACCGGGTGACTTCGAGCAGTATTTCCAAATCGATGCCATAGAGACTTGGTTCCATTTCTATATCTATCCCCGGCCCGGTGAAGGAATCATTGTCTATCTGCGGAATACGACTGAAGCACGGAAGACCGAACAGGCTCTCCGCCGCTCTGAGCAACTTGCCGCGGCGGGCAGACTGGCTGCCAGCATCGCGCATGAAATCAACAACCCGCTTGAGGCGCTGACCAACCTTCTCTTCCTCGCAAAATCTGACCAGGGGCTTTCGGCAAGTTCGAAGGAATTGCTTGAGGTCGCAGATAAGGAACTGCAACGGCTCTCGCACATCACGGCGCGAAGCCTGCGATTCTATCGTCAGCGCACTGCGCCCACGCTGACGTCACTGGACGAAGTGATCGATTCGGTCATCTTCTTCCACGACCCTTCCATCAGGCTATTCAACACCCAGGTCGAACGCCGCTACCGGCCGGCTCCGCCTGTCCTGTGCCTGCCCGGGGAGATTCAGCAGGTCTTCACAAATCTAGTATCGAATGCGCTCGACGCTATGGCAGAAAAAGGGCGGCTAATCCTCGCGGTTCGTCCGGCGAAAGACCACTCCGGACGCGATGGGGTGAGAGTCACCATCGCCGATAGCGGAAGCGGCATGGACAACTATATGTTCGATCGCCTCTTCCACCCGTTTGTCACGACAAAGGGCGAAGCCGGAACAGGCCTCGGCCTCTGGGTCTCCAAGGGAATCATGGATAAGCATCATGCAAGAATCGATGTGCGCAGCAAGCCGGGATGCGGCACCGTTTTTCGACTCTTCTTCCCATTGAAAGCGATCACTGGCGAGCCGCAACGGGCGTAGCGACGCGTCGAATTAGTTCTTGGCCAGTTCCGCCTGAATTGCCGCCACCAGTTCTGGCGCGTCGGGAGCAGTGTCCGGAGCGAATCGCTTCACAACCGCCCCACTGCGGCTGACAAGGAACTTCTCGAAGTTCCACAAGATCTCGGGATCGGCATTGGTCTCGATCCCGTAACCCTTCAGCTTGTCCCGGAATGGAACCTCAGCAACGCTGATAGCCTTTGGCTGTGAAGCAATCAATTCCGAATACAGCGGATGCTTGCCTGCGCCCACAACGGTGATCTTGCTGAACATCGGAAATTTCACACCATAATTCGTCGTGCAGAATGACTGGATGTCCTCGTTCGGGCCTGGCTCCTGGCTCTTGAAGTCATTGGCAGGAAATCCGGCAACCACCAGCCCCTGTCCGCGATATTGCTCGTACAGGCTCTCAAGTCCCTCATACTGCGGCGTCAATCCGCACTTTGAAGCCACATTCACAATGAGCAACACCTTTCCTTTGAACTCTGAAAGGGACGTGCCTTCACCGCTGATCTTCTGAACCGGAATCTCGTAGATACTGCTCATTCAGAACTCTCCTCCAACGCGATAAATGATTAGACGGAATACTTGGTACTCTCACGGCGGCCCTGAGTTGCTGCTTACGCCAGCAACCGCTTCGCCACTTGAATATAAAGCTCCACCGCTTCCTTCAATTCCCTCTTGGCAAGCTTTTCAAAAGGCGTATGGGCAACGTGAATCGAACCGGGTCCCAACAGCAACGGCTCGCCCCAGTTGCTCAGTTGCGGAATGTCGGTCGTGAACTTCGCAATCATGGTCGGCAGTCCCGGCACCGCGCGCAGTCGCACAAATGGAATCTCCAGCGTGAAATCGACTTCCGCAAGCCCGGCAGCTGCTTCAATCAGCGCCGCACGAACCGGCGCGGAGTCCCCCACAAGACGAACGAGCACCTGCGCCTCGGCCTTGTCGGCGATGACATTCGGCGCATAGCCGCCGTTAATCTGGCCGATGTTGAGTGTGCTCCGCCCCACGTCATCGGTCACCGGCAGGGGAAGCGCCAGCAGCTTTCCCAGAACATCCACGAGCTTGTGAATCGCGCTGTCCCCAAGTTCGGGATACGCCGAATGCGCCATCTTGCCGGACGCCTTGAACACCGCCCGCAATGCTCCCTTGCTCGCCACCGCCAACCGATTGTCGGTAGGTTCCCCGTTGATCAGATAGCGGCTGCCCTTCGGCGCAAGATTGGCAACCTTCGCGCCGGCTGAATCCCGCTCTTCGCCCGAAACGAACAGCAACCCTACTCGAAAACCATCGGCCCGTAGAACCTCCGCGGCGGCAACCTGGGCAGCGATAATGCCCTTCGCATCGGAAACTCCGCGCCCATACATGAACTCCTCATCTTCGCTGAAGGGAATGTACGGCGGCACGGTATCCATGTGAGTTGAAAAAACCAGGTCTGGCTTCTGCCCCGGGATCCCGGCATAGACATTCCAGCGAGGACCGCCATCGGCGCTCTCTGGCGGTTGCAGCACCGGTGTCTTCTCCACATCCCATCCCCGTTCAATCAGAACCCGGGCCAGAAAATCGCCAACCTGCCCCCTCATGGTAGGTAGTGGATTCGATCTCGCACAGTGCACGGGTAAGGGCGATGGGATCAAGCGCATGGGTCTCGTTCATCTCGTTGCCAGAATACCTTAGGGGGCAACAGGGATCCGTCGCTCCGCAGTCTGAAGCTGAAACCCGGATAACTTCCTCGGCCTCGATTCGCGCCCGCCACCCCTGCCCGGGCTTGAGCGATTTACTTCAGGGGAATATCGCCATGTCAAGGCAGCGGTAGGCGTAAAATAGGCCGTGGAATGATGTCCAATCCCACCCTCGCCGGACAGGCTCTCGACCCGGAAATCTCCACCTTGCGCGCGGTACATTTGAACGGACCGGCAGGTCGGCTCGAGGCTCTTGTTAACAACGGATCTGCTGAGGCACCCTGCGCGGCACTGGTCTGCCATCCGCATCCTCTTGCCGGCGGCACGATGCACAACAAGGTGGCTTATCACGCTACGAAAGTGCTGAACGCGCCTGAGTGGGGCTTGCGCTGGCCGGTCCTGCGATTCAACTTCCGCGGCACGGGTTTGAGCGAGGGCGCTCACGAGGGCAAAGCCGAATCGGGTGATGTCCTGGCTGCGCTCGATTGGCTTGAGGCAGAGTACAAACGGCCCGTGGTGGTCGTGGGATTCAGCTTCGGCGCGGCCATGGCGCTGATTGCCTGCTGCGACCCTTCAATGCGCCCCTCACTCATCAAGAACCTGCGCGCGCTTGTCGCCCTGGGTGTACCCACGCAGGCCTTCGGCCATCATGTTCATTATCCGTTTCTTTCCGGCTGCACTCTGCCCAAACTGTTTCTCAGCGGAGATCGCGATTGCTTTGCGCCCGTTGCAGAATTGAAGCAGGTCGCAAAAGCGGCAGCCGAACCCAAAACGCTGGCACTCATCCCCGGCGCCGATCATTCTTTTTCCGGTCAGATTGAAGCAATGCAGAAAGTACTCTTCGCCTGGCTGAAGGAGCACGTGCAATGACTCCTGCGAGCGATTCCGCTCTTGATTTTCTCCACGCCACCGCAACCGAGTTCTTCACCGGAGCGCTGGAAGCCTGCAATATCGGATCTGCATTCGACCGGCGCCTTCGTTTTGATGGCAATATCATGCAGAGACTGCTGCCGGATGGAAGCGGGCCAGACAGCGTCAACCTCTCGCAATACAAGCGGATCTTCGTCATTTCAATCGGCAAGGCCGCGGGTCCGATGCTGGAAGTGCTTCTCGAGCGCATGAAGCGGCGCAAAGGATTGCGCGGCATCTGCTGTTCCAGATATCTGCCGAAGAAAAGAAACTGGCGCTTCCGCTATTTCGAGGCCGGTCACCCGCTTCCCAATGAGGACTCTTTCGCCGCAGCCCGCGCTGCGCTCGCCATGGTCAAAAAAGCCCGAAAGGACACTCTCATCTTCTTCCTGATTTCGGGTGGCGGCTCGGCAATGTTTGATCTGCCGCTGGACCCGAGGATCAGTCTCGAAGACACGATCGCATTTCACGAGTCTTTGATTGCATGCGGCGCGCCGATCAACGAGATCAACACACTCCGCAAGCACTTCTCCGCGGTGAAGGGCGGACGCCTCGCCATGGCTGCTCCAGAGGCGCTGAAGGTCTCCCTGCTGCTGCCTGATGTCCCCCTCCGCGCGCTGGACGCGCTCTCTTCTGGGCCAACCTCTCCCGATCACTCCACCGTGGATGAAGTGCACGAGATTCTTGAGAAGTATGACCTCTCGCGAAAGCTGCCCGCCCCGATTCGAGCCTTCTTCGAACGTGCCGACTTGCCCGAGTCGCCGGGCAACAAAGGCTGGCGCCCTCCCTTCTTTCCCAAACCTTCCCGCAATGAGGCTGCGCAGCCAAGGCGCGCGACCGCGTCCCTCTCGATGAGCGGCGAAGACGAGGCATTCCGGGATTCGGTCTTTGAGATCCTGCTGTCCAGCCACGATCTGGTGGAAAACGCCCGCGCGCTTGCACAGAAGACCGGCTACTTCGTCGCGGTCGACAACTCCTGCGACGATTGGGATTACGCCGACGCTGCGCGATATCTGCTCGACCGCTTTCACGATCTGCGCGCCAGTCACCGGCGATTCTGCCTGATCTCCGTCGGCGAAGTCACCGTAACCATGGACCGCACTCCCGGAGCCGGAGGGCGGAATCAGCAGTTTGCGCTCACCTGCGCGATCGAGTTGGCTCATCACCCGGGAGAGATGCTGACGGTGCTTAGCGCGGGCTCGGACGGGATCGACGGAAACACCCAGAGTGCAGGTGCAGTGGCCGACCCTACCACCATCGCGCGCGCCATGGCATTCGGCTTCGATCCCGAGCTTTCGTTGAGTACATTTAATTCGTGTCCGCTCTTCACGGCGCTGGGGGACGCCGTCGTAACAGGACCCACTGGGCTGAACCTCCGCGATCTTCGCTTGTTCATCTCAGACAGATCCTGAGACAAGTGATTTTGGGACGATTTGGGCACCTGGCATCTTAACTTTCGCGCACGTTGTTCGCTTTATGAACTAAACTCGCTATCATTCACTCCATAGGTACTCTAGGATTGGACCGTGGCTCGAAAAGGAACGCGCAAGTCCGTTGATAAGACGCCAGATATACGCGCCGTAGCTGCATTGGCAAAAGTTTCCATTGCAACGGTCTCCAGAACGATCAATGGCTCTCCCATTGTGAGCGAGAGACTCTCGAAGCGCGTCTGGCAAGCCATCGAACATCTGAATTACTTTCCAAATACCCATGCGCGAACCCTGGTCTCAGGCCGGAGCCGTCTTTTCGGGATCATCGTTGAAAACATCACCAACCCATTCTTCCCCGAGCTGATTCAAAGCTTCGAAGAAGTCGCCGTCGCGCACGGATACGAAATCCTGGTCAGCTCCTCAAACAGCGACCCCGCTGTTCTGACCACCTGTGTCCGGCGCATGCTTGAACGCAAGGTCGAAGGCGTCGCAGTGCTCACGTTCGGCGAAGAAGAGCCGGTCCTGGATCAGCTCGCCTATCGCGACATCCCGATTGTGCTTGCCGAGTTCAAGCTGAATGATCCGAAAGCGAGTACCATCCTTCTCGACTATTCCACCGGCATTCACGAAGGTGTCAATCACCTTGTACAGCTTGGCCACAGGAAGATCGGCTTTCTGGCCGGACCGCATAAGCTCCATTCCGCGGTCACCCGGGAGAATGACTTTCATGCGGCGATGCGGGCCGTGGATCTGCCCATTCAAAAGAAGTGGATCGTAGAGTGCGATCACACTCTCAAAGGGGGCGTCGTGGGCTTTGGAAAGCTCCAGTCGCTTGACTCGCGTCCCACCGCCCTTCTCTGCTCCAATGACATGACAGCCATCGGCGTTCTCCGTGCCGCATATATGCAGGGATTGCGCGTCCCGCACGATCTCTCGGTCATCGGCTTGGACGATATCGATTTTGCCGAGTTCACCCTTCCGCCGCTCACGACCATTCGACTCTCCCGAGCCGATCTCGCGCGCGCCGCATTCGAGGCTCTCCGCCAGCAGGCCGAAGAACCTGACAAGCCCGGGTTGAAGCGTGAGTTTCTGGTTTCAACCAGCCTGGTCGTGCGCGGGTCCACCTCGGCTCCGGCAGCCGAAGTCAAAAGCTGAAGACCGTTAGACGGCCGTTCTTGAAAGGGTACAGACTCAGAGCCCTACTACACTGCCAAAGTACTCCCGCGCTCAATAACGGCTTCAGAACTGCGCATGGCCGCCACCTCGTCATGGGTCTGATCCGCGGCAACACGTCGATGCTCGTACCGCGTGGTTCCCCGAACCGGACCTCTGCGGAGATCGTCGCGCTGTTCAGGGTCTTCACAAGATGCGTGACAAATGTCTCATCCCCATACCAGCAAAGCTCGCGCTCCGGCGTGCCGTCCTCTGCGACGTAGCGGACAGCATGCGGCGGTAATCGGCGCTCCAGCCGCAATCGCCGGTTCGAAGAGACGGGAGTGAAACCGGAGCACCGACGTGCCATCGGTGCTCGTGCCCTCAGGAAAGAAGAGAACAGGCACCGATAGCTTGAGCCGGTCGCCGATCATCGCCGCAACCTGGCTCGGCGCTCGCCAAGCTCGAGCGGTCAAGAAAGAGAGTGCCGCCCGTTCGCGCTGCCTTCCCAAAGAACGGCCAGTCGTCGACCTCTGCCTTCGAGACGAAAAAGCACGGCATGGCCGCGCTCAGGATCACAATGTCGAGATAGCTCAGATGATTTGAGACAACCAGCCCCTCTCGCGGTGGCTGTCCTTCAACACGATGACGAATCTCCAGGCTCTGCAGAATCTCAATGCAGGTCTTCTGGAGCCATTCAGGCGCGACGCTCCAGCGTGCGCGGCCCGCTCAGGCGCATGAACCAGAACCGAAGAATGCACTTGACCAGCACGAAAGCCAGCGCCACAGCGCGCCGGCAGGCCCTCAGGCTCATTGTGTCAGGGGCGCAAGAAACCGATTGCGAGCTGCCGACGAGAGCAACTTCAGATCGAGCAAGGTCAGGAAATCGATTGTTCCGAACTCCCGGTCCCAGGCAGGCGGAGCACATATGCGCGCACCGATCGCCAGATAAGTTCGCAGTAATTTGGGAACCTTGGTCGGCAACGAGGAATCCTGCAGGTTGGATGACGGCTGTGCGTTCTCGTCCTGCTGCTCGCTGGGGCACACATATTTTGCGGTCGGCACTGTCGCGAACTCGGGAGTAACCCGGTATTGCTCAAGTTGGCGATACATCTTCCATCCTTCAGCCGGGTCCTTTGAGTTTAGAGAAGAGCAACCGATCAGGTAGCGCAGCCCCATGTGGCTAGCATACTGCGCGATCCCGCGCCACAACAATGTAAGCACCTCCGGCGTACGATGCTCTCGATCGATCGCCGCTCGCCCCAACTCCAGAATGTCGCGGCGCAACGGTTCATAGGGAGCAAAACTGAACTCCTGCTCGGAGTAGTATCCGAGATTTGCCGCGGCCGCAAGGCCGGTCTGCATCCGATAAGTGCCCACGATGCGTCCGTCTTCTTTGTCCTCGACAAGCAGATGCTCGCAGAAAACATCGAGATGATCGCTGTCCAGACCCGTATCGTACGAACTCTCGAGTCCCTCGCCCAATTCAATGTTGAAGACCCTGAAGCGCAGGCGGCACGCGGCTTCGCGATCCGCGGCACCTTGCGCGAGTCGCACTCTGTAGCGCCCCACCTCCGCATGGATGCGAGGCCTCGCTTGCGATTCAGGAAGAGATTGGAAAAGAGTGGGTGGAGCGGCTTCTGCCTCAGCCGTGGATGGTGGTAATAGTGCGAACGGAGCCTTCTGCCCTGCTTGCGCAATCACGGGAGTAGTATCCGGCACGAATTGTAAGAGCAAGGTGAAGCGAATGCAAATAGCCTGCGAATACTGTTTGCATGTTCCTTAACTCACAAGTAACAAAAGCCCCCCGTATGCGGAGGGCCTCGAATTTACAGGTGATTTAGATCACCTGAGCAAGGCCCCAATGCCTTGTCATCCTGAGCGGAGCAGCTTGGGGCCCCACGGACGATTCATCGTTCGTGGGGTAAGCGGAGCGAAGGATCTGCTTCTTTCTTGCAAAAGCCTGCCGTAACCGTTGTTCAAACTACGCACATCCTCCTGCAATCGACGGAATCACCAACACCTCATCCCCTTCCTGGAAGCTGTACTTCTCGTTTCCAAGAAACCTGATGTCTTCTTCATTCACATAGAAGTTGATGAACCGGCGAATCTGTCCGTCTTCTCCACGGAGATGCTGACGCAGCGCGGGAAATCGTCCTTCAATATCCGTGACAAGTTCAGGCAGGTTCGCCGCTGTGCTGGAAATCTCCCTCACGTTGTTGGTGTGCTTCTGAAATGCATTTGGCAGCAAAACTCTAACCGACATAACTCTCCCCAGCCAGATTCAGGCTCCGGCCCGTTGCATTGCGTTCTTCAACGAAGTTTTCAAATTCAGCAAGGCGGGGCCGAATCGCTTCGCTCTCCGCGTATGCACCGGTAAGGCAATCGGTCGTCTTCAGCCCGTTGCCTGTAATGCAGCTGACAGTCAGCTCGTCCGGACTGAATACGGCCGTGAGCGTACAGCCGCGCCGTAACGGCCGTAGTCACGCCGCCCGCCGTCTCAGTGAAGATGCCTTCGGTCTCGGCAAGCTCCTGGATCGCGGAAACGATCTCGACATCGGATACATCCTCTGCCCATCCACCCGTTGAACGGATCACGCGCGAGGCGTAGATTCCATCCGCCGGATTCCCGATGGCCAGCGAGCGAGCGATCGTGTTCGGCCGCTGCGGCTCGATCACATCGGTGTCGTTCTTCACCGCCTTGTGCGATCGGCGAGCATCCGGTTGCCTGCGCGCCGAAGAAGCGCACCGGCTTATCCTCAACAAGTCCAAGTTCAATCAGCTCGTTGAACGCCTTGCGAATCTTCGTAATCAGCGAACCGCCCGCCATCGGGACAACCACGTTATCAGGCAGCCGCCATCCCAGCTGCTCGGCAATCTCAAACCCAACTGTCTTCGATCCCTCGGCGTAGTAGGGACGCAGATTCACATTCACAAATCCCCAGTTGTAGCGATCGGCGATCTGCGACGAAAGGCGGTTGACGTGGTCATAGTTGCCCTCGACCCGCACCAGCGTCGCACCATAGACCTGCGTGTTCAGAATCTTGGCTGGCTCCAGGTCCGCAGGTACAAGAATGTAAGTCTTCAGTCCCAGGCGCGCCGCATGTGCCGCCACCGCGTTCGCCAGGTTGCCGGTCGAAGAGCACCCAACCGTGTCGAATCCGAACTCCTGCGCATTGGCCAGCGCCACCGCAACCACGCGATCTTTGAAGCTGAGCGTGGGCATGCAGACGGCATCGTTCTTGATGTAGAGATTGCGCGCGCCGATCTGCGCTCCCAGTCGCGGCGCCTTCACCAGCGGCGTGAAGCCGGAAGGCGTCTGCGGCACGTAGCTGTCTGACACCGGCAGCAAAGCGCGGTAGCGCCACATGCTAGGCTCGCCCTGCGCAATTGCTTCGCGGGTAAAACGGGTGCGGGCATACTCGAGGTCGTAAGTCACCTCAAGCGGGGAAAAACACTCATCGCAGATGGAAAGCGGCTGATGACCATAGGTCTTGCCGCATTCCCGACATCGCAACCAGTAAGCCGTCGTCACAAGTCCCTCGCGTGTGCGCGAGTGACACGAAGGATAGCGAGCGCGTGACCAGCCCAAATGGAGCGAACGTGAAATGACTCGAAACAGCTTGCGAAGCCGCTAACGCTAAGAGTGCGGAAGCAGCCCCCGAATCTCATGTTCCCCGTCTCCGGGCAAGAGTTGACACCATACTCCTGGATTGCCCAGGCAGGTTGTCGTGGCGTCACAGGGCTCGTCCCTCAGCCACTCTGCATGAAACTCAGGCTTGCCCTTTGGGGGCAAACATGAATGATTAGTTTGTACCATAGAGAAAATCCCGGTGCAAGCGCCATCACACCGAACGGCGTCCCCGGCGGTCCAAAAGGTCATATTCGGCACCCGATTGCTGCAATTCGAGCAACCGGGCGCCAGTGGACGCACAACCGGAAGGACGGATTGGCGAAGGAAGCGGGGCACTCCAAGCGCCGGACACGAAGCGCCGGTGGCCCCGGTTCGCCCTGAAGAATCGTGCAGTCCCGACCGGGGGGGAGGGCCTGATTTTGATCAGGTTACGGTCAGAACCGCACCTTTCATCGTTCTGGTTCGCATGCTGGATAAGCAAGAGCCGCCATGGGCCAATTCGGGCCATCTCGTGCCATCGGGTCTCGCTCGCCCTCCTTTACAGTCGCATGGCCGATACGTATCATCGCGTACACCGCCCCTTAAAGGCATGGGCCCTGATCGGACGTGGCCATGGCTTCCCCCAATGCAGATATCCCGGGCCGAGCCAAGTTGCTTGTCTCGTGGAAGGAAATCGCGGCGTTTCTTGACCGGGCAGAGCGAACCGTCAAGCGCTGGGAGCGAGAGCGAGGACTCCCGGTTCATCGCGTCCCAGGCGGAGAACGCAGCGGGGTCTTTGCATATTCCCACGAATTGAGTGCCTGGCTGCTCGGTGAAGAAGGCAGAACGGTTGAGCCTTCTTCAGCCGCTGGAGACAATCAGCGAAGCGAAGAGACAATTGCACTTGGCCTCGCAGACTCTGAGGCCGCGCCTGAATCAAAGCAAGCGATCTATCCCAGCAAACTGGCTCCCGGGCCTGCCCGCGGAAAGAGCGATCTTCACCCTTTGCGAGCGATCGTATGGGTCTCCGTTCTGACTCTCGTATCCATAACAGCGGCTTTCTTTGCTTTCAGACATCACGGGGCCCTTTTGCCAGTCAAGGTCGTTGAGCTTGCTCCCCCCGGTTCTCGTCATGCTTCTTCTCCTCGAGCTGAACAGCTTTATCTCCAGGGACGGTATCAATGGAGCCTGCGTACCGCCGAGAGCCTGGCCAAGTCGGTCGATGCATATACGCAGGCAATCGTCGAAGACCCGGCCTATGCCCAGGCATATGCCGGCCTTGCGGAAAGTTATGATCTGCTTCCCCAGTACGCGCAAGTCAATTCAGCTGACTCATTTCAACGGGCCAAAGCGGCCGCGTCCAGGGCAATTGAGCTTGACCCGAATCTCGCTGCCGGCCATCGCGCCAAAGCCTTCGTGCTCTTTTACGGTTATTGGGACGTCGCCGGCTCTGATGCCGAGTTCAAGCGCGCCCTCGCGCTCGACCCAAGCGAGGAGGAAACTCACCATTGGTACGGCACCACTCTGTTCTCGCGACAGGAAGACTCCCAGTCATTGGCCCAGTTGGAAGAGGCCGTGCGCTTGAGCCCGACGACGCCGGCAATCGTTGCTGACTCAGCTTTCGTTCATGTTGTCCTTCGTAACAATCGTGAAGCCAACATCAGGATCCTCCGGGAACTGTCTCGAACTCAACCGAACCTGGTGAAATCAAGTCGTTACCTAGCCGGAATTGATCTGGACGACCGGAACTACCCCGCCTTCCTCGCGGACATCCGGCAAGTTGCAGAAATCTCGCACGATCCGGCCATCAACGCCCTTGCGATTTCTGCAAGCCGTGGGTGGGCCCGCGAAGGCAGATCAGGATTGCTGGAGGCGATGCGCGAGGCCGCCCAGTCCGCCTTTGATCAGGGAGGTGATTCCGGTTATGGACTGGCAGATGCCTACTTGCGCCTTGAACAGCCAAAGAAAGCGCTCCCATACTTCAAAGCAGCTCTCGAACGGAATGATTTCGCTCTCATGAGACTTCCGACGTGTGAATGCGTTGCGGCAGTTAAGGACGATCCGGGGTACAGATTGCTCTTCCAGCAAATTCGTGAACGTATGGGTCTGCCGAGGACGCCTGGAGTGCGCCTTGCCACGACTGCAAAGCCAGGCTCGTCGGATCCTTCCATGCAGGGTCCCCGCTAGCGCTCGCAACATATTGAACACAAATACTTTATTTAGAGAGCAGCAGGAGGGGTAGTCCGAATGAAACGTCTCGACTCTCAGGGCCTTGCCCGTATGGCAGCACGAATCCAGATCGCATTCCCACAAAGACGTTCTGCATATCCAGGGCGCGGTGCAACAGGGAACGGCTAGATCACATCAGATCGAGTGGACTCTTAATCGCCGTGACTTACCAGAGACCGCGGCAACAATTTCAAATTCGAGAAAAGGAACAAAGCTTATGCCAATTGATGTATTCGATAAACCAGCAACGGTCGATGATGTTTTTCGCGAGGTTTCCAGGGTCAAGTCCCTCGTCGCCGACGCTGTGGACGACGGCGTCAAGTCGGCCATCAAGGCGATCAAAAATGGGCGCTATGCTGCCGAAGACGTCCTCGATGAAGCGAAACACGCCGTTAAGAAGAGACCATTTGAAGCAATAGGTATCGTCTTCGCCGCCGGAGTCGTGACAGGAAGCTTTCTGACCTGGATCGGATCCCGTCGCCGCTGAACGAAAACCATCCGCACGGGAGTGGCTGCCGCCGACACGCAAAGAACGACCAATCTCCAGCCTGAAGCTGGCTGGATCAGTATCAGGAGGCTGCCCTCGCATGCGATGCCTGCCCTGTCAGGTTAGACAGAGTTCTGCGTCATTTCCCGGCATCGACCATCTGTTCCGGACAGTACGAGCAGTCCGCGAACACACGCGCCGGTCACTGCCTCGTGCCTCCGGCATGTTGAATCCGGATCGCATTCCCTCCACCCGAGACCATCTGCACATCCAGAACGGTGTCGCGATCCACCTGCCTCGTGGAGAACTCCGTATGCGTCGCGTTCTCCCCGGCATCCGGCGCATCAGCGTAGATCTCGGCCGTGTACTTGCCCTCCCCGAGGAAGCTCAGAGGCACCCGCACCGTTCTGCTGTCCCAGTTCGTGATCGACCCGACGTACCAGTCCTTGCCGCTCCGCCTCGCAACCGTGATGTTCTCCATCGGCCGCCCGTTGATCACGCGCACTTCGTCCCACGTGGTCGGCACCTGCTTGATGAATTCAAAATCGTGCTGTCCCGCGTAGTGCTCCGGATAATCGGATACCATCTGCAGCGGGCTCTCGAGCACCACATAGAGCGCAAGCTCATGCGCCCGCGTGCCCAGCCCCATCGGCATCAGGTTGCGCGCAATGAAATTCGCGCGGTTGCTGTTGCCGAATGCTCCCGGCGTATAGTCCAGCGGCCCCGCAAGCATGCGCGTGAACGGCAACGTCGTATTGTGAACCGGGGTAGTCCGCGCGCTCCACTTCAGGTACTCCTTGCCCATGACGCCCTCGCGCGTCATCACATTGGGCCACGTGCGTCGAAGCCCGTCGGGCTTGAATGCCCCATGAAAGTCGAGCATCAGATGGTGTTGCGCCGCAGTCTCCGCAACGCGGCGATACCAGTTCACCATCTGCTGGTCATCGCGATTCATGAAGTCGATCTTGACTCCGGCAATGCCCCACTTCTCAAACAACGGAAAAGCCTGATCCATGTACTTGTCCACTGAAGTCCAATGCGCCCACAACCAGAGCCCGACCTTCTTCTCCTTCGCATAACGAAGCAGCTCCGGCATATCGATCTCCGGAGTCACCTGGGTGATATCGGCAAGCGCCGCGTAGTCCTGCGGACCCCTCCGCTCAGCCTTGGCCCAGCCCGCGTCGATCAGCATGTACGCGAATCCCGACGCCGACGCGAAGTCGATATAGTGCTTCATCGTCGCGGTGTTCATGCCCGGCTTGAAGCTGACGCCCGGCGCCGCCTCCCCTGACCACCAGTCCCATGCCGACTTGCCCGGACGAATCCACGAGGTGTCGGCGATCTTCGACGCCGGATTCAGATTAAGGACGATGTTCGACTCGACAAGCCGCCCGGGTTCGTCGCCGATCATCAGCACACGCCACGGACTCGTTAAAGGCCCGTCCGCTTCCACCACAATCAAACGCGAATCGATGTGCGGCGAAAGCTCAGCTCGTAATCCCAGCGGCTTGTCGGCCTTGCTCAGATACATCCCCGCATAGTTATCGATATCCGCTTCGGTAACCGCCACCCATCCGACACCGGGAACCTCGGCCAGAAACGGCAGAGCGACGAGCCAATCCCGATGGATTCCCGTGACCTGCCGCATCTGATACTCATCCTCGTAGGACGACTGAAAACCGTCGAGGACCAGCGGATAGGAGGTCGCATCCTTGCCGTAATTGAACTCCGTGAGCTCGCGCTCAATGCGAATCTTCGCCCCGCCCGGCTGCTGCGGGACGATATAGCGGAAGGCGACCCCGTCGTCGTAAGCTCGAATCTCCAGGCTCAGCTTTCGCCCCAGATTGTCTGCCAGATCCACAAGAGCTGAGTTGAATTGGTCGCGCACTGAGCTCGTCTTGCCAACCGGAATCGAGTAGGTCGTGTCGGCCTTCCCCGTCCGCACGCGCACCTGGGACATACCGGGCCCGAGCGGCGGATGGCCCTCGAGTTTGAGGCCAAGAACAGACTCGTCTATCAACCACTTCCCATGAAAGTCCACAGAGTAGCGGAGGTCGTTGCTCGGCGGTTGCATGCGCCGCCCCGCAACCGCGTCGGAAAGAATCAGTACAACCTGGCCATTGGGCGATTTAACTTTCAGGCGGGTAGTCTCCCCGCTCTGCGCCGAGATGGGAAGACCGAGAGCCAACACGGAAAGGCAGAGAACGGACAGTCGCAGACAGTTCATGATTTCTCCGATGAGAAATCATACAGGCTGACCAAAGTCCGTCTGCATCAAATGATCTGTCTTTGTCATCCTTCCAGCAATGCACAACTCCACACCCGGATCCAGAGTTGGTTGCATAAATCAGGTTTTGAAAGGCCACAGCTTCAGCGGCACCGCGGAAACAACTAAGTCTTGAAAGGCACGGCTTCAGCCGTGCCGCAAAGCCGCATAATACCTGGGGCTTTAGCCCCTGAGGGATGCTCCGCACTCGCCTACCAGCATTCATGCAATCAACTCTAGTTCGTATAGACCCTCACATAATCCACCTGAATCTCCGACGGAAAGACCGTAGTTGCGTCCGGGTTTCCCGGCCAGCTGCCGCCCACCGCGAGATTCAGCAACAGAAACTCCGGACCATCATCGAAGGGCCATGTTCCCGCCTGCGTGCCCGGCGTAAATGTGACATAGATGTTGCTTGGATCGTCGACATAGAACTCGACCTTGCCTTTGCTCCAGATCATTCCGTACGTGTGCCAGTCCGCCGCCGAGAAGCCTGAGGGATGATACTGCTTTGTGCCATCCAGCTTCGTTCCGTGAATCGACCCGGCAATCCAGTCATACCCCGGAGCCGGGGCTCCACCCGATGGAGGCGGATTGCTTCCATCAATATGCTCCATCACATCGAGTTCGCCACAAGCCGGCCAATCGACCGATACGATGTTGTCTCCCAGAAGCCAGAAGGCGGGCCACATTCCCTGCCCCTCAGGTAGCTTCATGCGCGCCTCCACCCGGCCGTACTGGAAGCTGAACAGTCCCTGGCTCTTCATGCGCGCTGAGGTGTAAACGCCGTTCGCAGGCTGCCGCGCAACAATGTGCAGAATCCCCGTTGTATCGATGTACGCATTCGGATTGGCCGTGTCGCACGGACTGGAGCTTGAGCCGGCCGCGCAGTAGTTCTCTAACTCGCTGTTGCCAAAACCGCTGTTGCCCGTGTCGTAGGTCCACACCTTCGCGTTCGGTAGCGCGTTAGAGCCAGTAGCGTTGGAAAACTCGTCGCTCCACACCAGCGTGTTGGACGCCACATTTGGCGTGAAGCTCCGGCTCGCAACGGAACTCGTCGCGTATCCCGGAGCCGTCGCGATCGCCTTCACTGTCAGGTTCGACGAAACCAGTATCGGCGCCTGATAAACCTGCGACGAAGTCGTCGGCGTCGACCCATCCATCGTGTAGTAAACCTTCGATTCCGATGTCGTCGAAGCCATGCTGACAACCACTGCACCATTCTGCGAGTCGGTCGTAGTGATCGTTGGAGCAGCCGCCGCCGTGGCGGTCGCTGGAGTTGTTGTCGTCCCAGTGGAGGTGCTCGCTCCGCCGCCAGCACACCCGCAAACCAAAACACTCGTCAAAACAATCGCTGTAATCATCCGTGGCCTCTTACACACTCGATCTCTCCCGCCTGCGATGCATGCAGATCGCTGCAAACGCCGCTCACCATCCAATCATCTGGCGTTTCACAGCGTCAAACGCAATCAGGTTCTTGAAAGGGCACGGCTTTTAGCCGTGCCACAAAAGCCGCATAATACCTGGGGCTTTAGCCCCTGAGGGATGTTCTGCACTCGTCCGGCAGCTTGCTGCTCCGCTGCGAGGCACTCAATCAGCGGAAGAATATTCCGCAGGATCGTAATTCAGGTTCGGGCTGAGCCACCGTTCCACTTCTGCCACGCTCATACCCTTTGCGCTGGTGGTAGTCGACAACCTGATCGCGGTCGATCTTTCCCAGGCTGAAGTATCGTGACTCCGGATGCGCAAAGTACAAGCCGCTCACGCTCGAGCCCGGCCACATCGCAAAGGTTTCCGTGATCAGCATCCCGGTATTCTTCTGAACATCAAGAAGGCGCCACAATGTGCCCTTCTCCGTGTGGTCTGGGCAAGCCGGATAACCCGGAGCAGGCCGTACCCCACGATACTTTTCCTGAATCAAATCCGCGTTGCTCAGGCACTCTTCGCGGCCGTATCCCCACTCCTCGCGGACGCGTTTGTGCAGGCACTCTGCAAACGCCTCCGCCAAACGATCGGCCAGCGCCTCAGCCATAATGGCGTTGTAGTCGTCGTGCTTTGACCTGAAGCCATCGCACAGCTCTTTCAGCCCGATGCCGCTGGTCACAGCGAACGCTCCGACGTGATCAGACAGCCCGGTTTCCTTTGGCGCAATGAAATCCGCGAGAGACCGGCATGGTTCGCTTCCTTCGCGATTCGATTGCTGGCGCAGGAAGTGAAAGCGTTCAAACACCTTGACCCGTTTGTCATCGGCATAAAGCTCGATGTCGTCGCCCGCGCTGTTGGCGCGGAAAAAGCCATAGACGCCGCGTGCCGTGATCAGTCTTTCTTCAATGATCTTGTCGAGGAGCTCATTAGCTTCTTCGAACAACTGGCGCGCTTGAGCGCCGTGCTGATCGTTGTCGAAAATGCGCGGGTAAACGCCTTTCAGCTCCCATGCGTGAAAGAACGGTGTCCAATCGATGTACTCGCGCAGCGTCGCAAGCGGGAAATTGTCGAGCACGCGCAGGCCGGTGAATTCGGGCACCGGCAAATCCTCGGCGCGCCATACGATCGGAGTCCGCCTCGCGCGAGCGACCTCAATCGGAAGAACCTTCTGCCGTTGCGATGAGTGCGCCTTTCTGACGGCCTCGTACTCTGCGCGGTGCAGTCGCAACGAATTCCTCTTTGCCATCTTCGCTGAGCAGGCTCGTCGTAGTCGGCACGGCACGGCTCGCATCCAGCACGTGAATCACGGGCTGATGGTAGTGCGGCGCAATCTTCACCGCGGTGTGCGCCCGGCTCGTTGTTGCTCCGCCAATCAGCAATGGCAACGTGAAACCCTGTCGCTCCATCTCCCGGGCCACATGCACCATCTCTTCAAGAGACGGCGTAATCAGCCCACTGAGCCCGATCACGTCAACCTTCTCTGCCCTGGCGCGTTCGAGAATCTTCTCGGCAGGAACCATCACGCCCATATCGATCACTTCGTAGTTGTTGCAGGCGAGCACGACGCCTACGATGTTCTTGCCGATGTCGTGAACGTCGCCCTTCACGGTTGCCAGCAGGATCTTTCCCTGAGCCTTTACCTCGTGTCCTGCCGCGGCCATCGCTGCCTTCTCCGCCTCCATGAACGGAGTCAGATAGGCCACCGCTTTCTTCATCACGCGGGCGGATTTGACCACTTGAGGCAGAAACATCTTCCCCGCCCCGAAAAGATCGCCGACCACGCTCATGCCTGCCATCAACGGACCCTCGATCACCAGCAGCGGACGTCCAAGCTTCGCCCGCGCTTCTTCCGTGTCGGCATCAATATAGTTATCAATGCCCTTGACCAGTGCATGCGTCAGGCGTTCTTCCACCGTCCCGTTGCGCCACTCTTCTGCCTTCTTTTCACTCACCGCTGCGCCGGCACTCTTCAGCGTCTCGCCGAATTCAACCAGCCGTTCCGTTGCGTCGGGGCGGCGGTTCAGAAGCACATCCTCGACCAGCACTTTCAGTGAAGACTCAATCTCCTCATAGACCTCGAGCATTCCCGCGTTCACGATGCCCATGTCCATCCCCGCCGCAATGGCGTGATACAGAAACGCTGAGTGCATGGCCTCGCGCACTTTCGCGTTGCCCCGAAAGCTGAACGAGATGTTCGACACACCGCCGCTGACCTTGGCGTGCGGCAGATTTTCCTTGATCCAGCGTGTCGCGTTGATAAAGTCCACAGCGTAGTTGTTGTGCTCCTCCATGCCCGTCGCGACGGTGAGAATATTCGGATCGAAGATGATGTCCTCGGGCGGAAGCCCAACCTCGTTTACCAGGATCTTGTAGGCGCGCTCGCAAACGCGAATCTTGTCTTCATACGTCGCGGCCTGCCCCTGCTCATCAAAAGCCATTACCACCACTGCTGCGCCGTACTTGAGCACTGTCCTGGCATGCTCGCGAAACTTCTCTTCTCCCTCCTTGAGAGAGATCGAATTCACAACACCTTTGCCCTGAAGACACTTGAGCCCCGCTTCGATGACCGCCCAATTTGAGGAGTCCACCATGAACGGTACTTTCGCTACCTCGGGCTCGCTCGCAAGCAATTGCAGAAAGCGTGTCATGGCTGCCACGCCATCAATCATTCCCTCGTCCATGCAGATATCGAGAATGTTGGCTCCGTTCTCCACTTGCTGCCGTGCCACGCTGACCGCTTCTTCGTACTTGCCCTCCTTCACCAGTTTGGCGAACTTCGGCGAACCGGCAACATTGGTCCGCTCGCCGATCATGATGAAGACGCCCGCTTGCTGCGTGAATGGCTGTGATCCTGACAGGCGAAGTGGCTTCATCGCGCAACCTCAGCGTCAGTCGCGAGCATGCTCTGGCGAACCTCGGCATCGCCGGGATTCCTCTCCCAGTGTCTGGGGGCGACACCTTCCAGCGCCTTGGCGATGGCTGCAATGTGCTCGGGTGTGTTGCCGCAACAGCCACCCGCAATGTTGATCAGGCCTCCACGAGCAAATTCGCCGAGGAACCGTGCCATATCCGCCGGCCCAAGATCGAAGCCGGTTTCCGAAAGCGGATTGGGCAGTCCGGCATTCGGATAGCACGAGATAGCAACGTCCGCCTTCTCCGACAGTTCGCTCAGGAACGGATACATCAAATCGGGACCGAGAGAGCAGTTCAGCCCCACAGAAAGCGGTCTGACATGCCGTCACCGCATTCCAGAACGCTTCAGTCGTCTGTGCTGAGATCAGAGTTTCGCCACCGCGCCCCACGGCCGCCGAAATCATGACCGGCAACTCCTTCCCATCTTGATCAAAGACTTCACGGATCGCCACCAGTGCTGCCTTCGCATTGAGCGAGTCGAAGATCGTCTCCACCAGCAGAAAATCCACACCGCCCGCAATCAGCGCGCGCGCCTGCTCACTGTAGGCGGTCTTCACCTGGTCGAACGTCACGGACCGGAAGCCCGGATCGTTGGCGTCCGGAGAATTCGACAGAGACACCGTCAGAGGTCCAATCGCGCCCGCAACGAATCTCGGACGCGAAGTTGCTTCCGCAACGCGGTCCGCCCACTCGCGGCACAACTGCGCCGACTTCTCGTTAATCTCCCAGGCGAGACTCTTGAGGAATGTAGTCGTCGATGACCTTCTGGTAGAAATCCGGATCCTTGCGGCCGCCATGTTCTCGCGGATCATCAACGAAGAATTCGCTTTGGGAAATGGTCGTCGCGCCAAAGGTATTGGTCTCAATGATGTCTGCCCCGGCCTCAAGGAAACGGCGATGGATGTCCCCGATCATCCCCGGCTGGGTCAAGGTGAACAGATCCCCGTTGTTCAGCAGGTCCTTTTTCGAGTCTTTGAATCGTTCGCCGCGGATATTCGCTTCCTTCATTCCGTAGGTGCGGATTGTCGTACCCATCGCGCCGTCGATGATGGCGATGCGACTCTTGAGAATTTCCTGAATGGGATGTTCGCGGATCGAGCTCATATGTCTCCCTCAATTCTAAGCACGACAGTGCCGGCGACAAGGGCAACCTTGACGGTTGCGATTTCCTGTTCGCAAGACCGCGGCGAGCAGGTCCTTCCTGGATCTTTGAAATTGCGGGGCGATTGCCGGTCTATCGCGCTGCCGTAAGGGCGCTCACCGGCACCAGCATGTCTTCCTTCCGCATCACCAGGCTGGTGGCGTTTAGAGAAGCAAGCTCGAAACCATGTCCATGGGTAATCGCATCGGTCGGACACGCCTCGACACAATAGCCGCAGAAGATGCAGCGGTTGTAATCGATGTTGTAGACCTTTGCATAACGCTCTGACGACGAGATGCGCTGTTCCTCGGTATTTTCGGCAGCCTCGATGTAGATGCAGTTCGCCGGGCAAGCTGCGGCGCAAAGGAAGCAGGCAACGCACTTCTCCAGGCCGTTTTCATCGCGCTGCAGCACATGCGCCCCGCGGAAACGCTGCTCGAATACGGCACCGCGAAGGGGGCCTTCCCCGTCAGGGTAGTTCTCGACCTGCGTTGGCTGCAGCATCTCGCCGAAGGTGATGCTCATCCCCTTCGCGATAGCCGCGATGTTGCGCACAATCGACATACGCCCAGTATACGATGGATGCCGGAAGGAGTTCGGAATGAGCCGCAAAGGAATGGAGATCGTCGTTTTGGTCGCAATGAGCACAGCAGCAACAATCGCCTGCGCGCAGGGAACCCAAACCACACCTGATGAGAGGCTTTCGCACCCGACTCCATCTTCAGATTCGGCTCACTCCCAGCCGTCGGCCGGTCAGGCAATCGATGCCGCGACGGCCCCGGTAATGATCACCTTCGGCGACAAGTCGACTGAATTGACGGCTTCCAAAATGGCCGCACTTCCCCACACAACAATTACCGTCCACAACAGTCACATCAATGCAGATCAGACGTTCTCGGGGGTGCTGCTCATCCAGTTACTTGCTCCCCTTGGCGTGCCCGAGAAACCCCATGGCAAGGACTTCAAAATCTACGTCGTAATTGAGGGACGCGACGCCTACAAAGTCGTCTTCGCTCTCCGGCGAGGTTGCCCCGGACGTGCATGACGGGACTGTGCTGCTGGCGGACAGCGTCAATGGCAAGCCAATCACTGACAACGGCCCATTTCAGCTTGTTTGCACCGGAGAAAAGCGTCCCGCCCGCTGGGTACGAAACGTGGTGGCCATCCGGGTGTTGGCAGCGGATTAATCCAGAGATTCTTGGTTGCACAGTCCAGGCACAATTTGTATGATTCCTCAAGAGCATCAAAACGGGGCCCAAAACAAGGGAGCAATCGCAACCGCAGCAGCGATCATCCTCGTTGCACTTTGCGGAGGAATTGTTTGGCTGCCTCGTAAGGCAGCTCTTCGTGCATCTGTGGGTGACTCGTTAGCCTGTCGACCAGCACGACCGCCCGTCAGAGTGTAAGCAAGGGAAGACATTCTTTTATGCAGATCAAGTATTCCTAAGGCCCTCGAAGGGCGTGGTGAACGCTTGAGTCGCACTTTTCAGAATCGGCCTGCAACTCATAGAAAAGGTCGGTTTTGGTTTCTGATGTTAGACAATTCCTTGCATCGGGTATAGGCAGTTGGGATACGCTCACGCGCTACCTTACAGACACGTCTATTGATCTCGAATCCTCGCGTTCTTCTCGCGAAACTCGGCTCTACCCTGCAATGAATGTCTTGGTCTATTTTGAGCACCACAGAGGCGTTTGTTGCATTTGAATCTCACTGTTTCTCCTGCAATCGCGGCTCACCCCGACGATCGCGAGGCTACCGGCTTACGTTATTGCTTGTCGGCCTCCGGACACATTAATGGATGCCTAAAATGGCGTTCCGCAGTCGTGTGCTCCAGGATCGTTTCCTTCTTCCACAAATTCGCACGACAAATGTATCCCAGTGCTCAGATATACAGGGCCGACCATCCTTCCCCTCGGAATCGAAATCGGGCCCCTCTCTTTGTAACCAGAGGAAATTCCGTAATGTGGCGGCTAGAGGATGCCAGGAACTCGATTCAGATGTCATCCGGGCAAAATTGTCAGCAAACCAAGTGGCGGCCGCCGCAGAGTTGCCATTTGGTCAGTTGCAAAATCGTCATACGCAAGCTACCTAACCGAACAACGGACTGGAACGCAAGCAAGGCAGCACCCTTCATTTTGCCCTTTTAGGGCCTTCGTTTTCTGCTTGACTAAGCTGCCTTGATTTGAGCTCGCCCAGAAGTGGACGCGCAAGAGAGCCCTATCTGGAAAAGCCAGCTCGAGCAGTTCCCAGCCATTGTGGCCGGGAGATTGATGACGTTATTCAACCGCTGTCTTTCCATTTTTCACCCGAAGAGGCTCTCAAATGCATTTTTCGAAATTCATTTCCGCGATTTTCCTCGCGTCCCTGGCCATGAGCGGAGCCGGTGCGCGCTGCCAAGCGAACATAACTGAAAGCCCAACCTCCGCAATCTATGTCGATGGCCAAAAAGGTTCTGATGCTCCTCTGAGTGCGATGAGTTCTGCGAACCTTGCTAGTACTAGTCTTGTGGGTACGAGCGTTGCGCCTCTGCAAACGATTCAGGCCGCAGTCAATCTCGCTACCTTGAAAAATCAGCAGAACATTGCCGCGAAAATTGTCGTTAACCCTGGCATATATCGCGAATCAATCAACATCGGGCCAAGCCAAACAACCGCTGCTCTGACAATTGAGGCTTCTACGGCAGGCACGTCAGTGATTTCCGGATCGGATGTGATGACGAGTTGGCAGTACGAAACCGGCGGCACTTATTACTATGCGTGGAGTTATAACTTCGGGGAGTGCCCGATCCCGACAGGTTGGCCGTACATCTCTACCCTCGGCCGGCGCACTGAAATGGTCTTTGTCAACGGTGCCTCACTGACTCAGGTCTTGTCATCATCGGCGCTGGCACCCGGCAAATTCTACGTGAACGAATCCACTAATCAATTGCTCATTAAACCTCCGGTCAATACAAATATGTCGACGGCGGTCGTCGAAGTCGCCACACGCTCGCAGATTCTGAATGTTTCCGGGCGCAGCAACCTGGTTGTTCGCGGCCTGACCCTTGAACACGCTAGGAGTTGCGTAAACGACAGTGCAGCGAGCATATCGAGCAGCAACGGTGTCCTGGTCGATAGCGTTCATGCGAATTGGAACAATTGGGGCGGATTGGAGATCACTTCCAGCAGCAACATAACAGTCCAATACTCCGAAGCTAGCCATAATGGTGGCGTTGGATTGCATGGTTACCAAGATGTAAATTCCCTTTGGACCAACAACAAGACCGACTACAACAATTGGCGAGGGGCCGAAGGAGGCCTATACGACTGGGGGATGGGCGGATTCAAGTCGCTCTTGATGCACACTGCAACTGTGCAATATCACCACTCCTACGGCAATCAGGCGCAAGGCCTGTGGTTCGATACAGACAACAAGAACATCACCATAAACAGTGTTTACCTATCTAACAACCGCTTGGCCAATTTACAGCTTGAAGCGAATGAAGGACCAATCGTGGTCAAGAATAGCTACCTCTGCAATGGCTTAGCGGGCGCAGAGTTGCTCAACAGCGCAAATACGACATTTCAATCCAACACCTTTTTCAACAATGGCGCCTCAGGTCAACTGTATGATGCGCAGATTTTTGTCGGTGGCAGAAAAGGAGGCCACGTCATCTACGACTGGCAGACAGGAGCCTACTATGATCTGTTTACAAAAGACATGGTCATGACCGGCAATGAATTCGCAGATGTTAATACTGGCCAGTTCGTATTTGGAACTTACCTGGGCGGCGGAGACTGGTCAGATTTCGCGAACACGCTCAATGCGGGGAGCAACCGTTGGTACGATCCGCACACTACTAATGCGTACAAGATGCCGAACGGAGTCAAAGTAAGCTTCTCAGGCTGGAAGAGCGCGGTAGGAACGGACTACACATCGAGTTGGGGCGCTCTGTCCATATCACCGGCAAGCTCCTGCGCGATAGCGAGCCAATAAATTGTAGCCTTCAACGCGATTCTAACGTACAACGGGCATCAAGAGTTTTCTCTGAGTAGGACTCAGAGAGGACATGCAAGATCAGGTAGAGACAGCGCAAAGAGCGTTTCGCGTTCGGATCAACCAGCGAGTTTCGCGATTCTCCATTTCTTGTGAGCGCACCGAACCTGCCAAATCTATAGCTTGGCCCAGGGTTCAGGCAAGCTTGCATTGCGTTTCATTGGGAAAAGGGCGAGTCGTGTCCAACTCGTCAATGTCCAACTCGTCAATTACCGCTTGGTTACCCTGCCATGCAGAACTGTCGTTAGCACATAATATGTCCGGTGTTTTTAGCAAGTGAAGTGGGAGCAGCCGACAAGGCTGCGGATCTTGCAGGGTGAAAGTCCTTGCGCCGTCAATTACCTGTATTCGGACGGCTAGCATATCCGGTGCGTGCAGAGGCAACGAAGCACGTTCAGCCCGGATGTAAAAGTCTCGGCTGCCCTGCGGAACATTTGCAGCGGTAGGAACGACCTGGGGGACGAGCAAACTCGGAGGCCTGAACATAAAGGAATGTCTGCAGCGTCGAAAATGCTAACCGCGAGAAGTCGTATTCGCGGAGATTCGCGGGAAGCCGACCCACTCACTTCATGGGGAAGGCCGATGACACGGAGGAAGAAACAGGTATATGCACTCCGTGGTACCGCCGTCGCAAGGGACCAGGCATCCGAGGAAGGATTCGCAGAGATAACGTCGGGAAGATCCCGTTGGCAGCAGGGGCTGGTAGCAACTTGCGAAGACTTTTTGTACGAGGCTAATAGCCGAAGGCAAGAAGAGCCAAATGGGATTGGCGAATGAGTCCGTAAGAGCGACGACCGGGGAGTAACGTCCTCGCAGGGATGGATCTTACATCCTCCAGCAAGGGTAATGCCTATGCTGGGCAAAGGGGCTCTGGGCATTTGGCGGTTTCATCGATGCAGTGCGGTGCCCGGACACTGAGCCGGAACGTCACCGAATCATTGCGATGGAACTAGGCCGTGAGTAAACCGCGGAAGTTGAGGAGTATGCGTACCAGCGCTTAAGTCTCGCCAAGTTGGGAAGGCTCATGGAAGACATGCCAAGGCTTCAAACCGGACCTGGGAAACCCGGCTGTCCGGCATTATAGGGGGGCTTCAGGAACCGTTGACTCTGGCAGGAACTAGGCCCAGTCAATGCGCCTGATCTCTATCCCGACTCCGCTTTTCAGGCGGCGAGGATGGAGCCATGCGCGAGAGCATGGAGATCTATCCGAGGACCGCGGCGGAGCGGGCGATGAAGTTGCAGGAAGTGTTGTTACGAGCCACAACGGGGAAGATCAAGTGGTGGCAGGCCGCGGAGTTGATCGGCATCAGCGAGCGGCAGATGCGTCGGTGGCGGAAGCGGCTTGAGGAGCAAGGCCCTCAGGGATTACTGGACCGGCGACGGCGCAAGCCCAGCAGCAGGCGCGTGCCGAAGGCGCAAGCCGAAGAGGTTCTGAGCCTCTACCGGGACAAGTACTTCGATCTAAACGTGCGGCACTTTCACGAGAAGCTGGGCGAGGAACATCAGATCGGGTTGAGCTATACGTGGGTCAAGCAGGCTTTGCAGGCAGCCGGCCTGGTGAAGCGCAAGGCCAGGCGCGGGGTTCATCGTAAGCGGCGTGAGCGACGTCCTCTGCCGGGGATGATGCTGCACATCGATGGCAGCGAACACCGGTGGTTTCAGGATGAGCGTAAGCATGACCTGATTGTGATCCTCGACGATGCCACCAGCGATATCTATTACGCGCAACTGGCGCCGGAGGAAACCACCTTCACGGTGATGGCCGGGCTGCGGGCAGTGATCGAACAGAAGGGGCTGTTCTGTTCGCTCTATTCCGACCGTGGAGCCCATTTCTGGCTGACGCCGAAGAGCGGCGGCAAGGTCGATTATGAGCGTCCCACACAGGTAGGCCGCGCCATGAAAGAACTTGGAGTGCATATGATTCCGGCCTACTCCCCGCAGGCGCGGGGGCGCTCGGAACGCAACTTCTCCACTTGGCAGGGACGGCTGCCGCAAGAACTGCGATTACGCGGGATCCGAACCCTGGAAGCGGCCAACAAGTTCCTAGATGAACACTACATCGCCGAGTTCAACCGGCGCTTCACAGTCCCGGCAGCACAGCGCGGAACGGCGTTCATATCCTGCCGGCACAGGAACCTGGAAATGATCTTCACACAACGCTACGAGCGCACCGTTGATCGGGACAACACCGTGCGCTTTCACAACCTGGTGATGCAGCTCGAGCGCGCTCACTGGCGCCATACCCTGGCCGGATGCAAGGCGATCATCCATCAGCACCTGGACATGACGCTAACCCTCATGATCGCTGGGCACCGCATCGGACATTACAGCGCGGAAGGAAAGCTCCTGACGCCGCTGAGCCAAAAACAAATCAAGGCCGTGGAAAAGACGTTGAGAGGAAAAGTCCAAAACCAGACTTTCCCTCTCAACTTGCAAATCCCGCACACTGCGCGGGATTCGCACTTTCCCACCGCCTCTACGGCTACTAACTTATGAAACCGGACATTTCATTTGCTACAAAAAGCGGACATTTTCACTTGCTAACGACACTTCCGTGTGGGCCACTTCCGTGTGGGCCACCATCCAGACACAACCCCTTTCCTGCACCCCTGGGCGTTTCTGAGGACTAATTGCGTAACGGCTCTCGTTCTAGGGCCAATTCCACTTTTCAGCTCAGCCGTTGCCGTGCTTTGAGGTCGCCGTGATTAGGTCCAAATTGCATCATCCAAACGATAGCGCCTCTTGTTCACGTCTCGCTCACGCAGAATGCAGCAAACGGGAGTAGCGGCGAGGAAGGTTGCAGCGAAGGGGCTCTTCAGGCGCCAAAGAGTCAGCAATTTTGAGAATGCAGGATTGGGAGCGCTTTCGATGGATTTCCGCGAGGTCGTGATCTCCCACGCGCTGGTACAACTGGCTCGCAGTAGCATAAGCCTGCCAGGCCGCGACCGAGAATTTCAAACTTGTCAACAATCGCGAGAGATTGCTCAATGCATCCTCGTGCGGCCTTCAAATCGTTCTCAGCCATTGCGACGCGTGTCTTCAGTTCCCATGCAAGTGCATGCAAATGGGGATCTGCAGTGGACAGCGCGGCCCCAAGGGATTCGTTGGCTGCAGTGCGGGCATGTGGGATATCTCCAGAAAGAAGCCATGCATTGCCTGACTCCAACTGGGCCGTCATTCGCCAGACCCAATGCAGAAAGAACTTTACTGTCACTTCAGGAACGCAAACGTGCCTGAAATATTCGATTGCGCGCGCATAATCTCCCTGTTCAATCGCGATATATCCAGAGGCAACCCGACTAATGGTCCCCGGTTGCCCTGCAAGATACTCTGGTCGATCCTCACAGATCGCATCGCAGATTCGCCGTGCCCCTTCGAAGTCGAATGCCATTGCGCGGAGCCAGGCTTCACGGAAGTCAAGTGCCCACGAACGGGCCAGGTCCCTCTTTCACCAGTTCTCTGCCTGCTTGCGTAATTCGAAGCACTTCTCCAAGTTGGCCACAGCGCAACAGGGCCAGAGTCTTTCCGCTCAGCGCGCCAAAGTGCGCTATCTGGCTGATGCCATGATTCATCCGTGAGACTCCACCAGATTCGCAAATCTCCAGAGCTTCACGGTAATGGCCTTGAAGTGACAGCACGTGAGCGTAGACGATTTGCTGAAAGTGATCCTCCCCTGTAGGTCAAGACGGCGTAGCGCCTTGTAGGCGGAAATACAAAGGTCAGCGTCCTCCCGACGCCATGCATCGAAGACGAGGCGGGATCCGGCTGCCCCCATTTGCGCGCGTGCCATGAGCAGCGGATCATCGATAAGCAGGCTGGTCTGCACGGCCTGATCGAGCGCGGCAAGACCCTGATCGGGGTCGATAAAGCCCAGCGGATACATCGCACAAATCAGTGAATGCACCCTTGCCGTCTTGAGGTCTGCACATTCAGCTCGCGATGCTGCGTCTCGATACGCCTCGGCGGACCCTGTCAGGGCGCCCAGGACAAAATGAGCATTGCCAATTAACTCAAGAACCTGAACCTCCAGCTCGGCTCGAAGTGCCGGTCTCAGTCTCGACACGAGCCCGAGCGCATGACGCAGTATCTCAATCGAATCACGATATGCTAGCCGTCCCGCGGCGTTATTGGCGGCGATGATCAGGTAGTGGATCGCCTGCTCGTATTCGTATCCACCTTCGAAGTGCAGGGCCAGCTCGACCGCCAATTCCTGTTCGCAGGGGTTGCAGAACGCCTTGAGCCTCTGTGCCAATGTCAGATGGAGTTTCGAACGGGTGCCCTCGGGAAGCCGCCGATACAGAACTTCCCGATAAAGAGAGTGCCGGAAGTCATAGTGTGCAGAAATCTGACCGTTTGCGAGCTCGTGATTTCCAGAAGCCTTGATGAATTGCAGCCTCTCGGAGAGGCTCTGGCAAGCATCTTCGATGATGCCTAGTTCGATCTCCGCAGCAGTCGCAATGGTCCACACAGAAAAATGCTCTCCCGCGACGGCGGCGCTTCCAGGATGCACTGCTCGACTGCGCCCAACTGCTTGAATTGCGCTTCTATAAGTTGATCAAGGGTGTCTGGAACACTCGATTCAACCGCGTCGAGTGCAACCTGGAGAGTGAATCTTCCACCGGCCTTTGCAATTTGCCCCTTCTTCATCATGTCTTGCAGGATGGTCACCATGAAGAGCGCATTCCCGCCGGAATGACGGTAGATCAGTCTCGCAAAGCCGGCAGGAAAGTCCCCGCCATCGAATTTGATGGCAAGGTATTCTGCGACATCGGACTCCTCAAGCCGTTCCAGGCAAATTTCGTGACTCAGGTTGTGGATTACCAAGTCCTGCTTCAGCGCCTTCAGAGGGCTTTGCGAAATGATGACATCGGCGGGGCGGTAGGTTCCAAGAAGCAGTAGTCTCGCGAAGTCCACGACGGCGGGCGAGCGCGGAGATGAAATCAAGAGTGGACGGATCTACCCAGTGGAGGTCTTCCAGAATCAGGACCAGTGGGTTCTGCGCCGTGATCGATTCCAATGCCTCACAAATCTCGCGCACCATGCGCTCTCGCGTCGCCCCGATGATTTCCTCCTCCACGCCGCTCGTTGCTCGGCTTGTACCATAGACGGGAACTGCACCAGCCAGGTAGGCGCTCGTTTGGAGAAGCTCTGGATCAGAGTCTCGTCACCTGCCTCCCACAGCAATTGTCCGAGAGCTTCCAGTATCGGGTAGTAGGCTTCTTTTCCTCCGAAGCCTTCCACACATTGTCCGCGCGCGATCCGAACGCTTGCTCCGAAAGCCGTACTCTGATGAAAGACGTCGGCCAGTGTCGTCTTCCCGATGCCTGCTTCGCCGGTGATGAAGACGATCTGCCGTTGCCCCTTCAGCGCTTTGCCTAGAGCTTCCTCCAACTGCGCCAGCGCGCCTTCACGGCCGACAATTGTATTGATCCCTTCCTTGTAGACGCCCGAGATCGGTGGAATATCTCGTCGTGAACTGGTGCAATGAATTGGTACCCGCGACGAGGGAAGGTGGCAACGAATGCAGGCTCGTTGGTCTGGTCGCCAAGAACCTTGCGAGTCCCTTAAAATACATACTTTTTAACGACTTCAGGATTTACGTACGTCGCCGGCCAAAGCGTTTCCAGTATCTCTTCCTGAGTTACAAGTCGATCGGCGTGCTCGACCAAGTAGCGTAAGACATCGAAGGCCTTTGGCGCGAGCGATACCCGCTCCTCTCCGCGCCACAGACAGTGATTGGCTGCGTCAAGCCGGAATGTGCGAAGGTACCTTCATCTTCTAGAATCGGCAAGCCTTCTCGAAGTCGGCCAGAAGGCGTTGAACCCACAGTACCGAGAAGTGTACGCCAGAAGAGGGGCAATTTTCACCATCATGCGGGGGAGCCCACGCTGGACATGAGCTTCACAAGCAGGTCACCTGGCAATGCTCCCGAACACCAAAGCTGGACCAAAACGTCACCGTTACGTCACCCGCACAAGGCTTCGACTAGCCTACTCTGGCTGAGCATAACCGGTATGGAACGGGTCGAAACCGGTGATCAGCCTAAAAGGATGTACAAACATGAAGAAGTTGTTAATTGCATTGCTTCCCCTGACTCTGTGTGCTGCTGCGGCGTTCGGATCCGAAGACGAAGGATTCGAACGTGCGCTGGAACAGCATCGTCGGCGTGATTACTGCGCCGGGTGTTGACAACCCTGTTGGAGCCATCGACGGTGGAGCGGGTCCATGGTCCGTCCGGAGTGGTCGCGCAAGAGTGAATCTCTCAAACGGATTCACATCTTTTGATGTTGACGGACTTGTCCTCAACGGAAGTAACTCAAGTGGAACCCCGGGCCCTATCACTGCAGTCACCGGAACCTTGGTCTGCAATTCCGGCGGAACAGCGCCGACGATTCAGGACACATCACCGGTCTCTCAACGTGCACGGCGATGCTCACTTTTCAGGCCAACTCGCAAATGCGCCTGCAACGTGCAATAACCCGCTGTTTCTGATTCGAATTGCCACTCCAGCAGGCGCTGCAGGACGCTGGATCGCAACTGGAACCGAGCGTTTTGTCGGCGACGAGGAAATACTGACGAAGCAAGTCGGAGAGGTGGGGCCTTCGGGGCATTCACCTCTCAACATCTTCAGCTCTGGTGTGAGGAACTTTTCCGGAGCAAATGCGCAGTGAAATTCATCAAGGAATCTTTCAATACCAACGATATGCGACTTGCGTTCGTAGTTCGACTTGGACCTGACTCTCGGCCCGCCGAAAGCTTATTCGAAGGCTGGGTCGAAGAGGTTGACTCCTGTACCGAGAAACGATTCCGCTCAACGGAGGAACTGCTGAAGTTTTGGGCCAATGCTTCGACTTGGCCACCGCCGCGAGTTGCGAGGCCCAGACAGGTGACGGCGAGCAGCCTCGACGTGGGAAGAAGACCTCCTGTAGGGGAAAAAGACTCGTCCTGAGCTTCAAGCGTGTTTAGCGATCCCTCGCGCGACTTGAAAGATACAGAAGGAGGTGGCCAGTGGGTGCCATCGCAATGAATCCGACTCTCCAGCTGTTGCAAGTTGCAGCAGAGCAAGTGCCAAGAGCTACTCTCAATGAGTCGCCAGCGCCAATACAGATCATGAACCTGAAGGAAGCGCAGGAGTTATCTCATATAGTTCGCGACGGTTCTTGTTCTGGTGTCTGCGCCTCCGTCCACAGAAGGGTGCTTTGTCGCCCATCGCGGGGAGCAATCTCTCCAGCGGGCAGCCTTCAACAATGAAGATCCTCGATTTCATCAAGAGGGCGACGACACAATCGAAGTCCGGTGATCGCTTTTCAGCTCCCTGTGACTTTCAGCTCGGTGATGTGAAGGTGAATTTCTTAACGATGGGAAGCGAACCGCCAGGGTGAGCCGCTGATGCTCACGGCGCTGGAGTTCAAGACTTTGAAATACCTGATACAAAATGCGCGCCGCGTGATTTCACGTGACGAACTGCTTAACGAAGTGTGGGGTTACGAGAACTATCCATCCACTCGGACTGTCGACAACCAGGTTTCGAAAGCAACGCAAGAAGCTGGAAAAAGATCCTTCCCGACCAGTTCACCTTCGAACTGTTCACGGTGCCGGCTACAAGTTCATACCATAGCGCTCCGCTTCCGATCGAATGCAGGTTGTTGATTTGAATGGTCGGCGCTGATAGACGATTTTTGGACTCTCTGGTGGGCGCTCATTGAGGAAACCTATTAGTACTGAATGTCGGCTTATCGTCAATTGATCGTTCCGAGCGAATCACCGCCCACACGGAAGTAGCCTAAAACGGGAGCATGATCGCCTTTGGCGAGGAGGCCAAAGGCGATGAAGCAGAAGCCACGTTCCCCACATAAGCGCAAGCACCCCAAAACCCATCTGCGGTTGCCAGATCTCGAATACTCAAAGACTGCAGTTCTGAACAGCTTGACGAGTGCCGACGGCCAACGCGGATATGGCCACGCCATCGACGAATTTGCCGATTGGTACTGCTCTGAGCCACGACTGGCCTTGAACCGAACGGTCGTTCTCCGCTATCGCGGCTACCTTGAAGCACGCCAGCTAGCACCCGGAACCATCAACCTTCGGCTTGGCGCCGTTCGACGCCTCGCCTGTGAGGCAGCGGACTCCGGCCTCCTGAGTTCAGACCTAGCCGCTGGGATTCGCCGTGTGAAAGGCGTAAGAAATCTCGGAGTACGTCTCGGCAACTGGCTGAACGCGGAGCAGAGCCTTGCACTCTGGCAAGCCCCCAACAGTAAAGACCTGAAGGGCAAGCGAGATCGTGCGCTACTGGCGGTGTTGCTTGCCTGCGGTCTTCGCCGGCACGAAGCCGTTGGTCTGAGAATCGAGCATTTGGAACAACGGGAGGAACACTGGGCCATTGTCGATTTGAAGGGAAAGGCAGGACACGTTCGCACCGTTCCTGTCCCCGGCTGGGTAATGGAAGAGTTGCGAATCTGGTTGAATGCGTCGGGAATCGACCGAGGCAAGATCTTCCGTCGTGTAACCAAGATGGGACGCACTCTGGGTGAAGGTATGACGGAGAAGGCCGTCTGGCACATCGTGAAGGATTCAGCGAAGCGGATCGGATTGGAAAAATTGGCTCCACATGACCTTCGTCGGACCTGTGCCCGGCTCTGCCACGCCGCGGGAGGAGAGTTGGAACAGATCCAGTTCCTTCTGGGGCATGTTTCCATTCAGACGACCGAACGCTACCTGGGCTGCAAGCAGCGGATTCGGTCGGCGGTCAATGATCGAATCGGAATCGAACCTCGTGGTTGAGTGGCGAGGTTCCTGGTGGCGACCGGAGGCTGGTAGTTCGATGGCGCTGAAGCCGGAGGCAAACGGGATGGATTACGACCAGGACAAAGTCGATGAGATGACTCTCGCACTTCTTTGGCTGACCAGTTTCAAAGATCCGGCTGGGGTACGAGCTTGGAAGGGGCAAGACTGGGATACGATGGAACGACTTCACACAAAGGGCTTCATCTCTGATCCCAAGAGCAAAGCCAAATCGGTTGTCTTGAGCGAAGAGGGCGAAAAACGGTCACGGGAACTGTTTGCCAAACACTTCGCACTCAAACGCTAGACGCTCATTGGATGGGCAACCCGTGGCCGTGTCGCAACGGAGACTCAGGTTAGGGAACTGTCGATGGCAGAATCTCGTTTAGAATTTCGTTCCTTGAACTCGACGGAGCATGAGAAATGTGCGCCAGTCAGGATATGAAGTCGAAGACTGCTCGCGTTTTCGAAAAGATCGAAAGCGCAATTCGTTCCGCGATCAAGTACTACGAGGAACAGCACGACCTGGAATGGTGCGACGGATGTTACGATCCTGACGAGATCAAAGAGGCCGCTGAGATGCTACTTTCAGCAAAGGATGCTGAAGTATGCATCTGTATCGGATACTCACTGGGTTATAGCAAACCGGAGCCTCTGGGGGCCTACGTCCCTGAAGACGATCACCGAACTTCTCGCATTCATCTACACGGGAATGCCACCGCGTTCACGGTTGAATTGAGGGAACCGGGAAGCTGTACGAACCACGATAATGTGCTCATTCCGCAAGTCGATCCCTTATCAAAAGGTAAAGCTGCTCTCTTCGAGGAAGCCGAAAACGGGAATGCCATCGCAATGTTTGCGCTCAGTCGTCTCTTCGGCGAAGGGATCGGCGAGCCGCAAGATCCTATCGAAGCCTACTTCTGGCATTTCGTGGGGATGGAGTTTTGCGATTACCATTGGGACGGCGAGGGGTTTGTGGACGCCGTCGCCGATCAGGAAATTCTAGCTGCCAAACTACCCCACGAGCTGGTCAACGAAAATAGTTCTCTTCATAAGAGAGCGAAGGATTGGATTCGCATGCACCGTGGGTTTCTTCCGGAAGAGCTCCAGAACGGCGACTGCTTAGATGATGAGTTCGATGCCCTTGACGACGAGCAAGATGAAGAAGACGAGGAATAATCTCGACGGGTTCAATCTCCACAATTGGCGCCCGCCAAATGAAGTCCCCTCATCCGCGACATTCACGATTTGTTATTGTGATCCTGAGGCGATCGACAGAAACCGAGATGGGACACTACTGCAGGATTTGCGGGCGAGAACGGCCGAACGAACAGTTTTCTGGTAAAGGCCACAAAATTCATGTTTGCAATCGGTGCAACGCCAAGCCAAAGTGCGAGCGGCAGGCCATCGAGGACACAGACAGCATCTTCGGGTTCATGCAGCAATCGCACATCTCTGAAAAGAACGTGGCTCGTCTGAAAACAATGACGAAGTCGGAAAATTCCCGAGTCGCCAGCCTCGCCGCAGTCGTTCTGAAAGTCGCTGAAGTCAAGCCTTACAAGACCCGAAGACTCAAATTTCTAGCGAAGAAGCACCCGGAAATCCTGCGAGACCTGGAGAAAACCGGCCGTCTGCTCACAAAAGAGACTGGGAGACTACTCGAAGCCCCCGACCAAGCGAATTCGGAGAAACAGACACCTTTGCCTGAAGCGCTACTTGTTTACAAAAAACGGGTTACTTCCGGATTGGCCACGACTCGCTCGGTACTTAGAATTTGTGTCCGTAGGCAAGCTCGATGAGTGCTTTGCCCCGAAGTCGCCAGTTGATACCGCAGGACATTTCCCTGCAACTTCAGCCCGCAGCTTGTTGGAACCTTTGGTTTCAGGTCCGCGTAACAATAACCGTCCCGGACAATTTCGTGACCAGACCACTGTCGCAGCGGCCACCTCGGAATACACATGACTCTCGCAAGGAATGCTCGGATCGCTGGCTTCACTTTTCTCTTGTACATTGTGGCTGGAATCGCCGGCATGATCATGTACAGCCGGGCGACCGGTGGAGTAGAGGTCGCAGCCAAGCTCACAAGCATTACGCAACATCTGCTCCAGATGCGAATGACAATCGTGATCCCGGCCTTCTCCAGGCCGCATGTGCCTTGGTGCTGGCCGTCACGCTGTATGCGATCACCCGCGGCGAGGATCCTGAAGGGCAATGCTCGCCTCGGCCTTCCGCGTCGGTGAGGGCCTGCTGGCCGCCATTCCAATCCGCACCTCTCTGGGACTGCTCTGGCTCGCGACGGCGACCGGGACAAAGGCGCCGGCACTCTGCCACCCTGCTGGCGCTCGGCACCTACTTTCTCAACGGACCGAACTCGAACGTCAGCGCGATCTTCTTCGCGATCGGCAGCCTGCTCTTTTCATACCTTCTCCTGCGCGGTCGAATCATCCCTGTTTTGCTGGCCTGGCTCGGCGTAGTTGCCTCTGGCTCTTCTAGTGGTTGGACTTCCTTTGCAACTTGCAGGATTTGTCTCCGGGTCAATCACATCATTCCTATGGATTCCGATGGCCGCATTTGAGGTGCCGCTTGGCTTTTGGCTACTGATTAAAAGGCGTTGTGACGCCAGCAACTTCGCGAGTTCGAGCGGCAAACTGAGCATGACCACAACAGGTGTGCCATGACGGCGCACGGCAGTTCCAACCGCCAACGTCGAAAAGGTAATTTCCGGTTAGCCTCATCGACTCAGCCGTGAACCGCATATCGCCCATTCGGAAAGATCAGGAGAAGAGATTCAAATCGAGATGCGGCGAAGACGATCCACAGCCCATCCTATTGCGAATCCGAGGATTCCGCTGACGATCACCACTGCGACATGCCACACCATCACGTGGATTGCCTTGAGATTGGAGCAATGCAATTCGAGCATCGTCAGGCCGGTGAGTCCGGACAGCGTGCCTGCCGCAAGACCAGCCATTCCCCACCCCACGACAAAACCCCGGCGCAGAAGGTACGCAATCACGAAAGCTGTCGGAATCGACACGCACATTCCGGCGACAAGACAGGGAACGCCTTCGTGCACAAAGTTGCGCGCGCCGTAGTCGTGAAAGACCAGCGCGAAGAGTGCGGGAAATGCCAGCGCGGCCACAATCAGCGAGAACACGCCCAAGCGCAGCCCCGTCGGCCTCATCTCGCGCGCGCATGCCTGCGACCCCAGCCAGGCCACCGCGAGCAACGTAAGGAAGATAAACACCCGCTGGCTCGTGCTCAGTACATGCAGTCCGTGCAGACCAAGCATAGAGGCGCTGGCGGTTCCGAACGTGATGAACAGGGCCACAAATCCCAGCGACAACGCCCAGGCAGCAGCCATCGGCCGCACCGGGCGCAGATCGCGCAGAAGCGTTCGACACGTTCGATCGAATCGCGGGCGTCTCCCTCCGCGAGGCTTCGCGAGGCCACTTCGTCGAAGAGTCTATCGAGATCGTCCACTTTCATTTCGTCCCTGTCTTCGCGGGCAAGAATCTCCCGCAGCTTTTGATAAGCGCGATGCGCCTTTTGCTTGACAGACCCCGCGCTCGATCTTGTTGCGCGCGCTACCTCTTCGATGGTCATGCCGGAAACTTTGAGCATGACGACTACCTCGCGCTGGCTCTGTGTCAGGGCCGCGAGGAGCGCGTCGACATCAAGTTGACTTGCCGGGGATTCAGAATCACTGACGAGAGGGTGAGGCAACTCATCCAACTGCGTTTCGCGAAGCTCCACGCGCCTCGCCCTTCGGCAGTCGTCCAGAACCGTATGCTTCGCGATTGCAAACACCCAAGGGAGGACCGGTTCCCCCGTGCGGTAGGTATGTCGCGCCTATGAATCCGCATCCATGTGTCCTGCAACAGGTCGTTTGCAAATCTCCGGGTCGAGGCCTGCACGACAAAATAGCGAAGAAGCCGCGGAACCACCAACTCGATCAGAGCCCTGGCCGCCTCCTCGTCCGCCTGCTGATAACGGAACATGAGAGCTTCCAGGCCCAGCGACGACGCCGTGTTGGGCGTCGAAGGAATGGGCATGTTTGGATCCTCGTACCCGCATTGATGCGGAGTGATCTTCAGCAGACATTATGCCTGTCGCGGGTTGGCGCCGGCGGGAATCTTCCAGATTAGAAGAGCCCGCCGGTCTTTAGGTGTCTCCTATTCGTCGTCGCGAACAATAGCAACGCCATCGGCCGCACCGTTAATGGTGGCGACAGAATGCAGTTTGAGGTTGCCGTCTCCATCCACCTGGAACACGGACAGATGTGACAGGCTCCCAGCGCCATCAATCACGGCCACGAACTTGCCCAGATGGGCTATGTCCGTCGGACTTCCGTTCCAGTGTGGCCGCCACAGCGACCTGTTGAATGATCTTTTGTCCATAGACCAGGTAGCGGGAAATAGTCATGCTTGGAGAGTTGGACGAGAAGAGAAATGGTCCGTCCAGCGCCAGCCAGCACGGCGCATGCTGCGTACCTGAACCGGTCACGGTCACGACAGCATCGTCGCGCACCAGGCTGATTTCATCGGCGTGAGCAATCGTCACATAGGCATCGTCATCGCGCGTCACCAAGCCGAAAGGCGCGTTCACGTTCGCCGGAATATTCGCGATGAGCGAGGTCGCGCCAACGATGGCACCATCCGTATTCAGATTCACGGTTTCAATGGCATTGCTCTTTTCCGTGATAATCAATTGATTTTCCAGGATGCCAACCTGAGCCGCGGATCCATCGGCTTTAACCAGTGTGGCACTGCCATCGGGAGTCGAACTCACGCCATAGTCAAATACCTGGTGCGACTCGACCGTTGAGCCCCCCAGAATATAGAGATGATCGTGACCGAAAGCGACGCTGAACGGGCTTGATGCCGTAGAGACGACCTGTTTCAACTGAAAGCCGTCTTTCGTCCTTTGAAGAATCGCGATAGTCTGCGATCCGAAATTGACCACCGCTACGTGGTCTCTTGAGGTGGCGATGCCGCCGCGTTTCCGCTCACCCCGCCCTGGCCACCTGTCGCGACACTTTGAATCAGCTTGCCGGAGGTGTCGTAGACCAGCAGATGATTGCTGGAGGCATTCGATGCGGTTAGACGACTGTTTTCCCTCGTTCCAGCCCTGGCCGCTTGCGCCGACAACAGTCCCAAGCAGGAGCGCGAACGCGCTGATGTGATGCAAAATCTTCATACTTCTCTCCGGTGATGGGGATTGCTGCCGCAACTCCGGCACTCACTTTATTCCGGCGGTAAGAAAATCCGAGAGCTGAAGCAGCCTGTTGTTCATTCGCACCAAAGAGGAAGAAAGTTACGGTGTGCGGCAATATTTCACGATGAAGGGAGAACCACGGGTGGAGCAGATACCGAATTTCCGAGTTCCGGTCGAGTTACCGCCTTCTATGAGAAGGTCATAAAAGTCAAGGCCGACGTGGCGGCCGTTCTAGTTGAACTTCCCAGTGACGGCGAGCGCTGTCAAGGGCGTCCGAAGGACGTTCATCTTGACCCTTGACAGGGATCGTCGTCATACGACCCTTGGTGCGGGAACGAAGCGGAACCGTTCTTGTTCAGCTTCGTTCCTTATTGGAAAACATCCTTTCGCTCTCTTCTACTGAAGTCTGCTAGAACTGGATGGTCGCATCCACGCTGCCTGCCTTCTATCCGCACTCTGAATGGGCCATTGTGGTCCGGTGCATATGGGGTCCGATTTCACTTCCCAGGTCCATCACCGAGTGATGGACCTGGGGTCGTTAGGGTGCTGCCATCTAACCGGCGATCTTTAGGACGAGGCGGTCACGCGCAGTTACCCGAACAAGGCGGTGGACGTTGCTTCCAGCTTTGCTATGACGGAAGAGTCTGCCTTGCATGATCAACAACAGTTGAGTTCTACGGTTATGCTGCGGTGGTCGCGAACGAGGGCTGACGCAGAGGCTGGTACACCTCTCCGCTGATCCAGAGCCGATGCAGTAGAACAGCCAGTTTTCGGCGCTACCGCAACCGTCGCTCGCTTCTTTGCGTTCTTTCCTCCGCGCTCGCACAGCTTCATTCCAAATCGTCGTAAATCGCAGTCCGGCCCAAACGGTCCGAGGATGTAATGGGCACTTCCCACCAGCAGCTTGCGTAACATCCTGTCACCCGCCTTGCTGATGCCTAATTGCGGCTGACTGTCGCCGGAGTCCTCCTGCGCTGGTACCAGTCCCAGATACGGACCCACATCGCGACTCCTGGCGAATCGGGGCGGAGTTTCCAGAGTCAGTACGTAGGCCAAGGAAGTCACCGGCCCGATTCCCGTCACCTGCCGCAACAACTCAGTGTGCCGATATTTCTCTCGCGCCAGCTGTTCGATTCTCTCTCGTAACATTTGATCTCCTCACTCAGGCTCGCAATCAGACGTAACAGGGGTCGGATAGTCTCCCGGATTGGCTGCGGAATCTCCCCTGCCACTTTCCTCGAAAAGGCCTCCGTGGAACTGCTCGACAGTCTCGTTCCTCCCATCGTCTTCACCAGGCCGCGCACCGCGCTGATCAACTACGTGCGCGACTCCACCAGAGCCTCACGGGCGCGAAGCACTACCAGATCCTCGCGTACCTCCGTGCTCCGACGCTGTATCGGATACAGCGATTTCGGATCCACTCTTCCCAGTCGGGCAAGCTTGGCGGCATGATCCGGTCGTTCTTGCGCCGGCGTCGCTTCGATCCTTCCATCCGCCGTGCATTGGCAACCAGCACTTCATGGCCAAGTCCGGCGATCACCTCCTGCACCCACGCCGAATGCGTCCCCACTTCGATCACCACGCGCGATCGGCACAGACCTTGAAAGAACTCCGCTACCGCCTGCGGACTCGTCCTGAACTGACCCTCCGTCAGCGTTTCCCCGCCCAGTCCCAGGATGCAGTGGTTGCTCCACTGGTCCCCCAGATCCACTCCCACAGTTAAACGATCCAGATTTGGCTTCTCCGCATCAGGAACAACCTTGTCTTCAATCGGCAATACAACTGTGTCCGTTTCCAGCTGCCTGGTCAGTTGCGAGACCAGTTCCGACATCACTTCCCGCGACTCACGCCGCATCGGCTTCGTCCCCCTGCGGGACAACTCTGGGCTATTTGAAATACTGCTATGCTTCTTCACGGGTCGACCTCCATCCTTCCGGATTGCACTTCGAGTGCGTTGATCACCGCAAGCTTATCGCTCGGCGATCGGGGTCGACCTTCTCATCCCATCTAACCGGACATAACTCGAAAATGGGATACTGTGCGGATCGCCCACGATACGCCCGGGATGCTGTCAATGAGCGCGTTGCCGCGTCAGCAACAGTCGACAACAGAGAGCCTGTTACCCGATTTGCCGATATGCATGACGCAGCCGTCACATCCAGCCCTGCACAAATAATTGACTTCAGCGTGACCGGATGATGACAAGCCGATGGGTCAAGCCATTGTACTTTGCATGCATGAGGAACAAAATCATTCGGAAGATAGCAAAACTGACTCCCATCTTACTTGTCTCAGTCTTTATCGGAATGCAGTTCGTTCCCTACTCCCGGAGTCTCCAACACTTCGACGACCGGACCGCATACGGCGGAGATGACCAATCCGCGAATCGGTAAAATTCTGGATCGCTCGTGCCGGGACTGCCACTCTAACCGCACAGCCTGGCCATGGTACAGCCATGTCGCGCCT
>CAVVTY010000024.1:0-89112 GCA_963751225.1 uncultured Acidobacteriaceae bacterium | reverse complement strand
ACTTGGTCACATCGAGCAGGCGCGACTTGACCACGATCACCGCGACGGGAACGCGCTTCTTGTGGCCGAATGAACTGCACATCCGGCCAGTCTTCCACTTTCATGCCGCGGCCGCGCGTTCTGCCGAACAAGGCAAGCTTCATCGCGCCGGTATCGACCGAAGAGAGGGTCTTCGTCAGATCATCGACGAACAGGTTGGCGCCGGCGAATCCGATTTCCGCAAAGCGTACGCCAAACGCGCCCATGCGCTGCAACAGATGAACTGCATTCGGCACGGAGATTTCAAGGTTCGGCTGCTGCAGCCCGTCTCGAAGGCTGGTGTCGAACAGCTCGACTTTTGGTGGCCCGCCTGCGCTCATCATTCGTTTATCACCAGTTACAAATTTGCCTTGCGACTACCCATGGATGTCCTGAAACTCCATCATATCCCGGCGCCGGAATCCACTACACCGCTGGCGCAATCGACGGCTCGCGTGCAGGAAGCGCTCCGACCCCGATCTCCTGGTCCTTGTACTGCAGCTGATACAGCTTGAAGTACAGCCCATGCATCGGCAAGCAACTCCTGATGCGTCCCTTCTCGCGCAGCTTGCCTTTATGCATCACGAGGATCGTGTCCGCGCGCTGAACGGTGGACGACGATGCGCGATCAGCACAGACGTGCGCCCCGTAATCATCCGCTCCAGCGCGAGCCGAACGCGGAACTCCGTCTCCGTGTCCACCGACTGTGGCTTCGTCCAGAATCAGGATTCCCGGACGGTGTCGCCAGTGCCCGCGCAAAGCTGATCAGCTGTTTCTGGCCCGTTGACAGCGTGATCCGCGTTCCGCACCGGTTCCGTCAAAGCCCCGTGGAAGCGTCTCGATGAAGTCCGCAACGTTGACGTCCTCGCCGCGTTGGCTAGCTCCTCCTCCGTAATCCAGTCGATGCCGAGCCGAATATTCTGCGCAATCGTTCCTGAGAACAGGAACGGGTCCTGCAGCACGACCCGAAATGCGCCGCCGCAGTGCAGCCAGGTCCTGCTCGCGAACATCCACGCCATCGACATCACCGCTCGCCGGCGGTGCACGTCATAAAACCGCATCATCAGCGCGGTAATCGTCGTCTTGCCGCGCCCGTGTGTCCCACGATGGCCGCGGTCTGATCGGGCTCAACGGTAAAGACTCACGTCCCGAAGAATCCATTCGATGTCGGCAATCGCGGCCAATCTGCCGCACTCTGTCAGTCGATCCGGCGTGCACGATTCACGGCGGCCTGCTGCTCAGCCGTGAGCTTTCTGATACGTGAACCAGACATCGCGAAACTCGATGCGGTTCCGAGCCATCTCCGACGCGCGGATTGCGCGCGGTTCACAATCTCCGGGGCCGTATCCAGCAGCTTGAAGATGCGCTCGCCGCGGCCATCGCAGCCTGCAAGATGTTGTATTTGTCGCTCAGGTCCTGGATCGGCCGGAAGAAGCGCTGTGCATACTGGATGAACGCAATCAGGATGCCAAGCGTCACCACCGGTGTAGAAAGCCAGCATGCGCCACCAGGGTGGGTTGACCGCAGCACCGCCAACCCGCCGCGCCAGATCACCAGCGCAATCGCCACCGAACTAAGGAACTCGACCGCCGGGTAGTAGAGCGCGTACGCAAAGATCGCGTCGGTCCACGCCTGCTTATGTCGCGGTTGACCGCGGAGAAGTCGTTGAAGGCCCGCTGCTCGCGGTTGAAGAGCTGCACAACGCTCATGCCGAGACGTACTCCTGCGTAAAGGAGTTGATGCGCGCTGTGGCAGCGCGCTGCCGCCGATAGCTGTCGCGCACATGTTCGCGGAAGAGGTGAGTCGCATAAAGAATGCCGGAATCACGGACAGCGTGAGCAGCGCCAGCGGCCAGCTCATCCTGCAACATGATGACGACGATGAACGTCAGCGCGAAGACGTCCTCGAAGATCGCCAGCACGCCCGAGGTGAACATCTCATTCAGCGCATCGACGTCCGAAGTAGCGCGCGTGACCAGGCGGCCCACGGGTTGTCGTCGAAGAAGCCGACGTGCATGCGCTGCATGTGGCGGAAGATCTCGCGGCGCAGGTCGAACATGATCTTCTGGCCGGTCCACTGCATCAGGTAGGTCTGGACGAACTCAAACACGAAGCTGAGCACCAGGGCGCCAAGGTACAGCAGCGCCAGGCTCGTGATGCCCTGCACAGGGTCCGCCGGCAGATGGCGAAGCAGCAGCCGTGTGGGGCCGCCGGCGTGGCTCAGGATGCTCGTGTGGGCCGCGCCGCCTGAGCCGGTCGGGAAGTAGCGGTCGATTCCCACCATCACCAGGTAGGGGCCCGCCACGTCGCTCAGCGATTTCAATGAGATGGAGAGGGAAGAGACAGCCGCCTGCCACCAATACGGCTTCAGGTACACCCCAAGCCGCCGGATAAGCCGGGAATCGTAAACCTTGCCGACCGGGTCTTCATCGCCCTTGCGAGCTTCGGCCTTCCTGTCGGCAAGCTGGACTCGGATTCGGTTGGCTGGGCTTCTGCTCGGCTTCCGGCATGTGTCGGGATTGACTTCCTTTTCTATTGTACGGGCAAGCCGATGGCGCGGCTCGGAAGGCCCCTGCCCAAATCGCGACCGGCTCGAAATTTCTTGCCATTGCCCCTTGACCTGTCTACAACTGTAGGGTTCACAGTAGGGATGGACGATGTTCACGGTAACCAAACTCGCCCGGCAGTGCGGCATGAGCCGGACCGCCCTCTTGTATTACGAATCGATCGGTTTGATGCCCCCGCCGCAGCGCAGTGGCGGGAACTATCGCTGTTACGGTGAGGCTGATTTGCGGCGTTTGCTGCAGATTCACGCTTACCGTGAAGCAGGCCTGAAACTCGAAGACATCCGTACCATTCTCAACTCGAAATCGGATCGCAATGGCCGAGATCCGGCGGGGGTCCTGAAGAAGCGTCTGCTCGAGCTCGACGCCGAGATCACGACCCTGCGCTCTCACCAGCAGGCGATCCTCAAACTGCTGGAGCACAAAGCTCTGGGGAAGGCGAAGATGATTACCAAGGAGAAGTGGGTTTCCATTATGAAGTCATGCGGGTTCACCGGCGACCAGATGAATCGCTGGCATGCTGAATTCGAGCGTTCCGCGCCGACGGAGCACCAGGAGTTTCTCGAGTTCCTTCACATCCCCCCGGCGGAGATCAAGGCCATCCGCGAACAAAGCAGCAAAGGCGCATGAAGCACGGCCTCTGCATGTCGGTTTCTCTGCGATGGAAGCAAAACCAGGGTCGAACGAGCAGCCCTGGTTTTGCTCTCGGTCACATCATCAGCCGCTCTCGACTCACCGCCGTCCGCGGGACATCCTCATCATGGTCCGGAGAGCGAGCCGTGAGATGGAAGAAGAGGCTGCGCTTTGCCTTTGAGCATGAGCGCGATGCGGCAAACTGAATCAGTTTGAAATCTCGGTGAAGCAGACTCTGCTGTGCGTGTTGTCGATCGTCGCATCAAAATGTGAGAGAAAATCCTCACCAATGAGGCCTCGAATCGAGTACCCGGCAGCATGGATCTCTTTCATATCGAGAACCAGCACCCAGCTACTCCCGACCCTGGCATTCTCGCCAACTCGAACCGAATCAGCGAGCCCGTACCTTCCTCCCTTGCCTTGGAGGCTCACACCGACAACCGCTGCGCTTGTGGAGGGCTTTATGCGCAGTTCGGATGCGAGCGTCTCATCGATCATCGTGATCTGGCTACCCGTATCCAAAAGGAACTGGTATGGCCCTGCATCGTTGACGTAGGCTTCCAGAATCACCTGGTACCGACTGGCAGAAGCAGCATTCGCGCGCCGGACCGCGAGATTGGCCGTGCAGGAGGTGGTCTCTGCGGAAAGAACAGTCGCGGATATAAAGATCACTGTCGCCAGGAGCGTACGCATCATTTCTCAGCCAATCTTATAGATATTCTTTGCAGCGGATGGGAAAGCGTGCGCAATGCGCCGAATGGGTAGCGAGGCAAAATATGACGCGCTATCCTCTGCGACGAATGGGTGCTCCCATCTCCGCGACACCCACATTGCTATTGGTTCGGTTATTAACAGAGTACCGCAAAGGCGCGAATTGCACAGGTGCCCTGCGTCACGATCAGCGTAGCGGGAGTGACCAAGGTTTCAACTGGGCTGAAGACAGGATTTTGCGGCATTATCCGAGCAACATTTTGGAAATAAATAGCACATCTACTCGAATACCCACCGGTCCCGCGAAACTGTGAAGAAGTCGCCTCTCTGAGAGCGGACGGCACCAGATTTGGAGGGGTAAAAGGTACACTCCGGCAACCTCCGGGCGCTCAGAACCGCTAGACTCAAGACGTGGGGTTCCAGGAATTTCTAGGCAACACGGCGACCGTATCGCGGCTCCGCGAGAGCGTGCGCAGCGGCCATTTTCCGCAGGCGTTAATCCTTGCGGGACCAAAGGGCGCCGGCAAGTACACCCTGGCGCTCATGCTGGCCCGGGCAGTCAACTGCCTCAACCCGACGAAGAGCGACGGGCTGCCGGACTTCTGTGGTGCGTGCCAGAACTGCCGACGAATTGGCGAATCAGCAAATCTGGAAGAGCGCGTGGCCGAAGCGGTTGCCGCGCGAGAAGAGCTTCGCGAAACCGACAAGCGCGAGACTCGGATTCTGATCCAGACTCATCCCGACCTGCTGATCATTCCGCCGGATCCGCCGCAACTGCTCATCAAGCTCGGGCAGGTGCGCCAGGTGATTCACGCCGCGTACTATCGTCCGCCGGTTGAGGCAGTTCGCGCGTTCACCATCTTCACTTCATCTGGGTTCATGAAAGAGGCAGCGAATAGTCTCCTGAAAGTCCTCGAAGAGCCACCGCCGCAGACATCCCTGATCCTGCTGGCCGAGAATCCGCAGGAGCTGCTGCCGACTATCCGTTCGCGCGCTGTTCTTTACCGGCTTGGAGCGCTTCCGGCCGCTGAATTGGAAGTGCTGCTCGCCAAGCGGCGTCCAGAACTCAAGCCCCAGGAGCGCGCGCTGGTGGCGCGGCTCGCAGAGGGCGCGGTCGGGCGCGCACTGGCGTTTGACCCTGGCGTGTACCTTGCAAGCCGCCAGGACGCGCTCGTCGTACTGAGAACGGCGTTGCGCGAACCTGATTACTCGCAGTTGTTCCACGCCACTGAAGCCTACCGCGCGGGCGCAGACGGGCAGGAAAAAACGCTCGGTCTGCTGCGGGCGCTGGGCAGCTTGCTGGAGGATTTATTGCTGGTGGCGGCAGGAACCCCAAGCCTGGTGCGCAACATCGACATGGGGGCGGAGCTGGAACGGATGGCCCAGGGACTCACTGTGGATTGGATCGAGAACACTTCGCGGGCCCTCGTGCAGGTGGAGCAGGGGATGCGGCGCAATCTACTGCGCTCGCTGTCGCTTGATGCCATGGCAGTGAGTCTTGGAGATTGCTGAGCTAACCCACGGGCGACCGGGGGTCGACCACACCGGAAGCAACCATGCCCCAGCGAAGGGCATCTTTGGAGTAGAATCAGGACACCCAATCATCGGAAGCCTGAAGACGATCGGGCCCGGCGATGCTGCCCTCTTTTTGCCGGTCACCGAAAAACGAGATCTGCGTTAATCCATTGAATTGGCAGTGATTTCGTGGCAAAGCAAGCCAAGCGACGGAATCCATTGCACTTTCTGCTGGCTGATCGAGCCCCTCTGATGCAGTAGGAAACATCGTTCTCCGGAGGTACCAATTGTATGAACAGCCAAATCTTGCCTGGTGGAGTTGAGGGTGTGCGGCGGGATGTTCCCGCGTATCCTGCCCAAAGGAAGATCCGAAATTCACCTTCTGCGGTTTCATTTCGATTTTCTCAATACGACGTGGAAGATGCTTCAGCTCAACGCCAGGCAGAGCTCTTCTATCTGCAGAAGCAGATCCAATCGCAGACGCCGATGGTCATTGTGCTCGAAGATGGAGAGCGCGTGGAAGGCTGCATCGAGTGGTATGACCGAAGCGCTTTGAAGATACGTGGCCGCGCCAAGACGCTTATTTACAAGTCCGCAATCAAGTACATGTACAAGCTTGGCGAGATGGGTCAGTAGGGCGCCAGCCTTACTGTTCGGTGGGATAAGCCGCTTTGCGCAAACGGTCGCGGATGGCCTCGCCCAAACCAAGTGCTGGCGGCAATGGACAGAGTATGACGGTGCAGCCCTGAGCATCGAGTGCGCGCAAGCCGGAATAGAGGTTGCTTGCCAACTCCTGTGGCGAGGCCCAGTCGACCCCACGGAAATTCCGCCGCGGCGCGCAAAGGCGCTCCCAATTCCGTATTGGTCAATTCAGTGGGAAGCATAATTCCCAGACGCTGCTTCTCGAAGGGCTTCGCCGCTTCGAGCAGTTTGGCCGGTAGTTCCGCAAACGACGCGTCAACAAGAACCAGACGCGCGCGCGGAGCGTAGTGGCGAAGGCTGATTCCCGGAGACGGGAGCGAATCCGGAGCGGCGGAACGCTCCTCGTCGCCAGGCGCGAAGACGGCGACAGAGCCAACAAGATGCTGGATCTGCTCTGCGGTAATTGCTCCGGGCCGGTAGATAACCGACGGGCTTTGGCATGGGTCAAGTACCGTGGATTCAACTCCATGGTGTGTCGGGCCAGCGTCGAGAATGGCGTCAATTCTGCCGTCGAGGTCGTCGAGGACGTGCTCGGCGGATGTGGGGCTGATATGCCCAAACACGTTGGCGCTGGGAGCCGCAATCGGAACGCCGGCCTGTCGAATCACTTCAAAGGCAACCGGGTGGGCCGGCATGCGAACGCCTACGAGGGGGCGGCCTGCGGTTACAGCGTCTGGTACGGCGCGTGATCTAGGCAGGAGCAGAGTCAAGGGGCCCGGCCAGAAGGATTGCATCAGCCGTACGCGCTGGCTCGTTGATCTCTGTGACAAGCGCTGCCAGCATCGGATTGTCTGTGACTGGACCGGCGACGTGGACGATGACAGGGTCCCATGAAGGGCGCTGTTTGGCTTCGAAGATCCGAGACACGGCATCGCGATCCAGTGCGTTGGCGCCGAGGCCGTAGACGGTCTCTGTGGGGAGAGCGACGAGGCCGCCGGATCGAAGGATATCGGCAGCCTGAGCAATGGCTTGCTGTGCGTCTTTTGTATCGAGTCGGGCCGGATCGACGGCCAGGCGCAAAGTCTTCACACCTTTTATTGTCGCCTTTCGGCGTGGACGCCGCCACGCAAAACAGCCACCGAAGTATACTCATGGCTTACGATGGCGATTGAGACCGAGATCAAGTTCCGGGTTGCGAGTGTTGGCGAGCTTGTGATGTGGCTCAGGGAGACCGGCTTCCGGCTGGATACACCGCGAGCTTTCGAGAGCAACGTGCTCTACGACACGCCGGACAGAAAGATGCGCGCGCGAACCGAGATCCTGCGTATTCGAAGCTATGCCGGGCGATGGACTGTGACGCATAAGCGTCTGCCGGATGCGGGGCCCGGAGAGGACACCCATAAACATCGTGTGGAGACGGAGACCCAAGTTTCCGACGGCGAGGCACTGGCGGAGGTCTTCCAGTCGCTTGGGCTGGTGGCGGCGTTCCGATACGAGAAATGGCGCAGCGAATGGAGCGATGGTGAAGGTCATTGTGTCGTCGATGAGACACCGATAGGCGACTTCGCGGAACTGGAAGGAACGGCGGACTGGATTGATCGGACCGCAGCCAGGATCGGTGTGAAGCGATCGGATTACCTGACTCTCAGCTACGGGCGGTTGTTTGAGCAGTGGCGCGAGGAGCATCAATGCAAGGCCAACGATCTCACCTTCGAGGCGGTGTCGGAAGCCTGTGGCGCGGAGTGATCTGCCTGGTTTCTGAGCGGGTGGTGAGAGAGGGAGCGCTGCGCCGTTTCGCGAAGCGCTCCTGAGCGCTGACCTTGCTATGCTTCTGCGCCGTGGCACTTCTTATATTTTTTGCCGGAGCCGCATGGACAGGGATCGTTGCGACCGACCTTTTCGCCGGTGCGGCGCTGCGTGGGCTGGCTACCGTTGTCGCCGCCGGCGCGCGTGGCTGCTTCGAGTTCGCGCTGCTTCTTGCGGTGAAATTCCTTTTCGAGCGCGTCGATGGTGGTTGACGGCTGGCGCGTTGGAATGGAGATCTCGCGAGGAGCCGCACGCCTCGCGCGCGAGCGGCTGATCGGCGCTGGCCACCGGCGGCGCGGCTGGAATCGCTCTGCGACGGCTCAGGTGCCGCGGTGATCGGCTTGCCGTCGGGACCGAGAATCTGCATGCGGAACAGGAAGCGAGCCGTGTCTTCCTGGAACCGAGCCATCATGGCCTCGAACATGTCGAAGGATTCCCGCTTGTAGGCCACGAGGGGGTCCTGCTGGGCGTAGCCGCGCAGGCCGATGCCTTCCTTCAAGTGATCCATCGCGAGCAGATGATCTTTCCACAACCCGTCGATGACACTGAGCATCACCATGCGTTCGTGATAGCGCATGGTATCGAGGCTCAGGATCCGTTCCTTTGACTCGTAGTCCTGTTTCAGTTTCTCGAAGATCTCATCGCCGAGCTCGTGACGCGACAGCTCGCGAGGGTGGATACCTGCTGCTGTCAGGCTCAGGCCGAACTGGCCGACGAGCTTTTCATCGAGACCCTTTACATTCCACTGATCCGGATGGAGATTTTCGGGCGCGAATTCATCGAGGGAACTGCTGAGGATTCCGCCTACGTAGTCTTCAAGGATGAGTTCGCGCTGTTCGACACCCTCAAGAAGCTGACGGCGCAAGCCGTAAACGGCTTCACGCTGCTTGTTCATCACGTCGTCATATTCGAGCAGGTGTTTGCGGGACTCGAAGTTCTGCGCTTCAACGGCTTTCTGGGCGGCCTCGATGCGGTTCGAGATCATGCGCGACTCGATGGGCACGCCTTCTTCCATGCCGAGGCGCTCGAGCAATGTGCTTGACCCACTGCTTGGCGAAGATGCGCATCAGATCGTCTTCGAGCGAGAGATAAAAGCGCGATGCGCCGGGATCGCCCTGACGGCCAGCGCGACCGCGAAGCTGATTGTCGATGCGGCGGGACTCATGCCGCTCAGTGCCGAGAATGAACAGGCCGCCGGTGGCAATAACTTCTTCGTGTTCTTTCTGCGCGGATTCGTTGTGAACGCTGAAGCTCTCGTTCCAGTCGGCATCAGAGACTTCGAACTCCTGGCCCTGGTAGTAGAAGCGCAGGAAGCCGGCGGGGGCCATGGGATTGATGGCGCCCTCGGCGACGCTGATCGCTCTTGCGACGCCTTTCTTCACGAGTTCCTGGCGGGCCATGAAGTCGGGATTGCCGCCAAGCAGAATGTCGGTACCGCGGCCAGCCATGTTGGTGGCGATGGTGACCATGCCGAGACGTCCGGCCTGCGCGACGTACTCCGCTTCGCGCTCGTGGAACTTGGCGTTCAAGACGACGTGGCGGATCCCTTTGCGCGCAAGAATCGCGGAGAGCCGTTCTGACTTTTCAATCGAAACGGTACCGACGAGCACCGGCTGCTTTTTCTCGTGCAATTCGGCGATGTTGTCAGCAGCGGCGAGGAATTTCTCTTTCTCAGTGCGGTAGACAACGTCAGAGTTCTCGACGCGCAGGAGAGGCCGGTTGGTGGGAATGACGACGATCTCGAGCTTGTAAATCTTCTCGAACTCAGCGGCTTCAGTTTCGGCGGTGCCGGTCATGCCGCTGAGCTTCTTGTAGAGGCGGAAGTAGTTCTGGAAGGTGATGGTGGCGAGCGTCTGATCTTCTTTGCGGATGTTGACGTTCTCCTTGGCCTCGATGGACTGATGAAGACCATCGGACCAGCGGCGGCCCGGCATCAGGCGGCCGGTGAACGTGTCGACGATGATGACTTCGCCATCCTTCACCACGTAGTCCACGTCGCGCTTGTAGAGGGCGTGCGCTTTGATGCCGGTTTCGACGTAGTGTTTGAGTTCCCAATTTTCGGCGTCGGCGATGTTGTCAATTCCAAGAGCCTTTTCGATTGTCACCCAGCCTTCGTCGGTGACGCCGATGGTGCGGTGCTTCTCGTCGACGACATAGTCACCAGTGAAGGTTTTGCCTTCGAGGCTTTCGATCTCCTCGCCCTTTTCGAGGGCGGGAATGATCTTGCGAACGCGAGCGTATTTGTCGGTGGTCTGATCGGTGGGGCCGGATATGATGAGCGGCGTGCGGGCTTCGTCGATGAGGATCGAGTCTACTTCGTCGACGATCGCGTAGTAGTGTCCGCGCTGCACGCAATCCTTGAGTTCGAACTTCATGTTGTCGCGGAGGTAGTCGAAGCCGAACTCGTTGTTGGTGCCATAGGTGATATCGGCGGCGTAAGCGGCGCGGCGCTCGTCGTCGCTGAGGTCGTGGACGATGACGCCGACCGTGAGGCCGAGGAACTCGTAGATTTTCCCCATCCATTCGGCGTCGCGCTTGGCCAGGTAGTCGTTGACCGTGACGACGTGGACGCCGTGGCCGACGAGGGCGTTGAGATAGCAGGCGAGGGTGGCGACGAGGGTTTTGCCTTCGCCGGTCTTCATCTCGCTGATCTTGCCCTGGTGGAGAACCATCCCGCCGATGAGCTGGACGTCGAAATGGCGCATCTTGACGGCGCGCCATCCGGCTTCGCGGACGACGGCAAATGCTTCAGGAAGAATCTCATCCAGCGCTTCGCGCTCGGCGGCAGCGATGGCGTCGCGGTCCGTGATTCCCTGGATTTTGGCGGCGATGCGGGCGCGGAATTCGCCGGTCCTGGCACGCAGCTCTTCATCCGAGAGCTTTTCAATCTCCGGTTCCAGGGCGCCAACGGCCGTGATAACCGGGAGCAACTTCTTGATGGCACGCTCGTTGGCTGTGCCGAATACTTTCGTGAGTACCTTATCGAAAACCACAGGAATCTCCATCTATGAGTGTAAATGGCGGTGGCTGCAAGCGCGTGCATGGCGCGCACGGGTTACGAGGAGTCAGATTGAATAAAACCTGCACTCAAAGCCGCCAAACGAGGGTGTCAACCGGCTCACCTTGTCGAATGCGGCGAAGCTGGCGGTGGAAGTGCTTTAAGGGTGTGTCGGGCTCACCGTCATCGTCCTCCACGACGTCTTCTTTTTCCCGCGCTTCAATGACATACGCGATGCTTGGCCGGTAGAAGACCTGCATGATCTGGAACGCTGATCCGAGCGAGCCAGTCGGGCAAAATCCCGCAGGCTTCTCTCCGCGCCGCGTCGCCCGTTTCCAGGCGGCGCGCCGAAGACGGTAGTGAATGGAAATGACAACGATCGCGAGGAACGGCGCTGCGGCGGCAAGCGATCCCATTGCGTAGAACAGGGAGATGTCCATAAGAACCTTTCAGACTGCGCATGGAACTCTGCTGACAAATGGACCAAAGCATCTCGCAGCGGAAGCTGCGAATGACTCGGATCCGTTGCACAGTGCTACGCGAGTCTGAAAGGTGGCGGACGCTGGAACGATGCCGCCAAAGCGGGCGGCTCCGGAGTGCGGCCGACATAGAGAAATGCCAGAGGGGACAGCAGACCCAGAGGCGAGATCATTCCAACGAGAAGCAGAGGAATGAGCGGGACAAATGAGCCGTTGTCGCCAGAGTGGGAACTCGGAATCATCAGCACGACAAGAGCGATTCCGACTGCGATCATCGCAACCAGAAACAACGCTCGCTGCTGTTTGAAACCGATCATGGTTCTCGTTCTCTCCCTGGAGATCAATTGTGACATAGGACAGGATCAACTTCGTCTGTATACGGCCGTCTCGCTTTCCTTGAAACATGCGGCGAGGAGCAGGCAATCCACCTGCGTATGAAGCTCAGCGCGCTGCCCAATCGTCAGGCATCCTGTGGATTCCGAGATGTACCACAACGTGAGATCGATACCCTTCCCTCCTCTATTTCTGTGAAGAAATTCCTTGTTTTCAATGGGTTATGGAGAGGGTGTGTCGCCAAATTCCTCTCAGCATTGGACTTAGCCGCAGATTCCTCTCAGGAAACGACTTAAGGGTGGTTTTGGATATTTTTGCCGAGTTTTGTCTTGCATTGTGAGATGCAGGTGGAGCTGAGATTTCTTTGCTGGCCATTTGGTCAGAGGCTGCCGTGCTTTTATTGTGCTCCGAGGGTGGGTATTTACGTGCACGGAGTTTCGGGAGTGAGAGCAATGCAGGTCCCCTTCGGCTTCGCTTCAAGCTACTTCGAATTCTGGAATGACGAGACATTAGGGTTCGTAGTTTCCCACCCATGCCGCGATAAAGCTGCGGCATGAATGGGGCACCCTTGGTTCGTGGCTGGGCGGGCTAAATGCAGGTTCCTCGACTCCCTGCGCCCCGCTTCGGTCGACGGGATGACATCGGGTTTTTAAAGACGCTGGTCGCTTGGGATGACCACGGATTTGGGTGGGGATTTTAGGCGAAGGTCGTTTTGGTTCTCAGGTGGGGAGGACGCGCTCGGTGCGAGCGATTACGGCGGCGGCCATGCAGTTTCCGACTACGTTCATGGTGGTGCGGCCCATGTCCATGAGCGCGTCTACGCCGAGGATGAGCAGGACGGGGGCGACGGGGAGGTGGATGGCGCTTGCGGTGGCGAGCAATACCACGAGCGAACCCCTGGAGACGCCTGCGATGCCTTTGCTGGTGGCCATCAGGACGGCAAGCATCGCGCAAAGGCGGCCGAACGAGAGGTGGATTCCCGCGGCTTGCGCGACGAATATCGCCCCCATGGAAAGGTAGAGGCTTCCGCCGGTCATATTGAAGCTATAGCCGGTTGGTATGACAAAGGAGACGATCCAGCGCGGGACGCCGAACTCTTCCATGCGTTCCATGGCCAGCGGGAGAGCCGCCTCTGAGGAAGTGGTGGCGAAGCCGATGGCGGCGGGCTCGCCGACTGCGCGGATAAATTTGGCTAATGGGATACGGAAGATGATCAGGATCGGGACGAACACGAGGAGCGTGAATGCGGCGATTGCGACGTAGTAGGTGACGACGAGCTTGGCGAGCGACAACAGCGTGCCAGTACCGGTGCTTCCGACGGTGTAGGCGATTGCAGCACCTGCGGCGAGCGGCGCCAGATACATGATGATGCGCGTGAGCTGAAACATGACGTCGGCGAGCGATTGGAGCAAGACAAGGAGCGGAGAGCGCTTCTGCTCGGGGAGCAGGGCCAGGGCGGATCCGAAGAGAATGGAAAAGATGGCGACCTGAAGGATCTGGTTTTGAGCAACGGCCTGCGCGATGTTTTCCGGGACGAGGTTGAGAACAATCTGATCCCAGGTTTGCGGCAGAGCGGTGGTGGGCGCTGACTCCAGCCCTGGCGGGATCGTTACGCCCCAGCCGGCTCCGGAGATGTTCATGGCGACTACGCCGATAATGAGGCCAATTGTGGTGACCACTTCAAAGTAGATCAGTGCCTTGACAGCGATGCGGCCTACGGAGCGCAGTTCGTTATGACCCGCAATGCCCGTGGTGATGGTGGCGAAGAGCAAGGGCGCCACGATCATCCGAATCAGGCGAAGGAAGAGATCGCCGGGCAGGCGGGCATGCGCGGCAGCGTGCGGCGCGTCGATTCCGAGTTCAATGCCAGCAAGCATTGCCACGAGGGTCCAGAGCAGGAGAGACGGCTTGCGAACTGGAAGTATGAGAAGAGCAGCGATTCCGGCCCAGCGAAGGGCTTCTCCGATTGCAGCCTGGTGAGCAAGCGCGAAAACAACGCCGGCCGCGAAGAATGCAATGCCAGCGATCGCGGCGATGCGATCAGCTTTGCGTGTGGTTCGCGACGGAGTTGTGGTGGATATGGGCATCTAAAGGAAGGCTAATTCATCGGTCGCTGGAGCTTCATGGCGTGCGCAATCACGTCTGTGTATTTCAAGCCCGCCCCGGTGTTGAAGAGAACAACGCGGTCAGTGGGCTTGAGGAATCCGCTGGCGAGCAACTGGTCATAGGCAGCGGTGACGCTGGCCCCTTCGGGTGAGAGAAGGATGCCTTCGTTGCGGGCCCAATCAAGAATGGATGCCAGTATCTCTTCGTCGGTGACGGCGATGGCTGTACCGCCCGAGGCGCGCACGATGTCGAGGATGATGGCGTCACCGTAGGGCTTGGGGACGCGAAGGCCGGCTGCGAATGTCTGCGCGTTCTGCCACATCGTGGTTGCAGGGCGTCCCTCTTCGAAGGCTTTGACGACCGGGGCGCAGCCCGAAGACTGCACGGCGATCATCTTTGGGCGCTTGCCGGCGGGTACCCAGCCAAGCTCTTCCATTTCTTCGAAGGCTTTCCCATGCCGATCAAGCCGACTCCGCCACCGGTGGGGTAGAAGATGGCGTCGGGATATTGCCAGTCCAACTGTTCCACGCACTCGTATCCCATGGTCTTCTTGCCTTCGACGCGGAAGGGCTCCTTCAGGGTGGAGATGTCGAACCAGCCCTCCTGTTGTTTGCGTTCCTGCACGATGCGGGCGCAGTCGGAGATGAGGCCATCGACGAGGACAACGTGTGCTCCGTACGCGATGGCTTCCATGTAGTTTGCGATGGGTACGTCGCGAGGCATGAAGATGTGGGCTTCGATATCCGCGGCAGCCGCGTAGGCTGCGAGGGCGCCGGCGGCGTTTCCGGCTGAGGGGACGACCAGCTTGCGCAGGCCGTAGTGCCTGGCCATGGTGACGGCCAGCGCGAGTCCGCGGGCTTTGAAAGTGCCGGTGGGATTGGCACCCTCTTCCTTGAGGAAGGCACCGGGATATCGCTTGCTGTGCAGCATGGGCGTCCAGCCCTCGCCAAGGGTGACGGGTTCAACGGTGGGGAGGACGGAGCGATAGCGCCACATGCCAGGCGAAGTCCCGGATGGAGAAATCGCTGCATCACGGGCGATGACTTCACGCGGTGAGGTGCCGCGGAGGTGGGAGAGATCGTAGTGAACGAAGAGGGAGCCCGCAGGCTGCGTTGTGCATTGGGTGCAGACGGTCTGCGGGGTGTCAGCGGAGATCCGGGCATGGCAGCGGGAACACTCGAGAAACGAGATAGGCGGCATGAGTTCTGCGAGACTCCAAATTCAAATTAGAGCACGTGGATCCAGGCGAATAATGGAATCGAACATGTGAGGTATGGAATCTCTTACCGCGGAGGAGTAATGATGGCGAACAAGAGCGATGCGGCTCTGCGGGAGCATGTGGTGAGCCTGCTGACCGGCGGACATGCGCACGTGACGTTTGAAGATGCGGTGAAGGACCTACCCGCGGAGTTGCGCGGCAAGACGCCGAAGGGCGCGGAGCACTCGCCGTGGGAAATGCTCGAACACCTGCGGATTGCGCAGTGGGACATTCTGGAGTTTTCGCGGAAGGCAAAACACGAGTCGCCGAAGTGGCCGGAGGGGTACTGGCCGAAGACCAAAGCTCCGGAGGATGAGAAGGCGTGGGACAAGAGCGTGCGCGCGTTCCGGAGGGACCTGAAGGAGATGTGCGAGCTGGTGAAAGACGAGAAGATCGACCTGTTTGCGGCGATTCCGCATGGGGACGGACAGACGGTTCTTCGGGAGGCGCTGCTGACGGCAGACCACAATGCCTATCACATCGGGCAATTGGTCCTAGTACGGCGGATGCTGGGGGCGTGGGGAAATTGACCCAAGACTACGCACCCGTAAGGTGGGGCTGGGCGACGAGGCGTTCGGAGACGGCTTCGACGATTTGCTCGTGGACTTCGTCGATGGTGAGGTTGCCTTCGATGAGGACGACGCGGTCGGGCTCGCGTGCTGCGATCTCGCGGTACTTTTCCCAGACGCGGCGATAGAAGGCCTCCTTGCTCCTGTTCGAAGCGGCCCTCGTCTTTGCCGGTTTGCGCGGCGGTGCGTTCGTTGCGATTGCGGGCGCGGGCGAGGCTGGATTCGAGCGAAGGCAGAAGAAGCAGGGTGAGGTCGGGCTGGAGGTCGCCGCAGATGAGGCGATGGAGTTCGAGAACATTCTGCTGAGCCCAACTGGCGGCCGCCGCCCTGGTAGGCCTCAGTGGAATCGGTGAAGCGGTCGCAGAGAACGACTCTTCCGGCGGCGAGAGCGGGCTCGATGACCTCGGCGATGGCCTGGGCGCGGTCGGCGAACATGAGAGCCATTTCGGTCGTGGGGGCGACCGGGGACGAACCGGAGTCGAGGAGGAGCGCACGAATGCGGTCGCCGGTGGCCGTGCCGCCGGGCTGGCGGGTGACGACGGGGTCAAGGCCACGCCGTTGGAGCCATCCGGCTAAGCGCTTGATTTGCGTGGTTTTGCCGGAGCCATCGAGGCCCTCGAGAGTGATGAACAATCCGCGCGGCATGGAGCGAGTCTACCACCTGGGTTGCGGGGCGACGATGCACAATGAGATGTGTTAAAAACAGGTAATCATCAATTCGAATCCGGAGTGACCATGGTGGGGCTGTTTTTGCGCCGCGTGGATACTTTCTTCCGCTGTAGCGGCTGTTGCTGGTGCTGTGGAGTTCGGTTTTTACCCGACGACACACAGCAGTCGCCAGGGAGGTCCGGACACTGGAAGATCCATCGGACGATACAAGTCCACTCTTTTTCACCCGTTCGGATTTCATGGAAGAACGCGGGGTGCAAATGACTGCGCTCCGATGGAGCAATTTCGTGGAGTTCTCAGCAATTAGAAGAGCTTTCTCTGCCGGCTGCCTTGCAGCCGCGCTTTTTGTCGCCGGCCAGTCGCACGCGCAGAATCTGACGCTTGAAGGACAGACGGGCGGATTCATTACGCCGACAGCGTACGTGGTTTACAGCGCCGAGGGGAAGACGTTTTCGCATCCGGCGGTGGGCTATCACTTTGTGAACTCTTCAGCCGTGATCGGCGCCGTACACACGTTCAGCATTGAAGAGGGCATCGCGAACCGCGCCGAGTTCGGCTATACGCGCAGCGTCCACGTAAAGGGAGACGACCCGCTCTTCAGCAGGCTTTGGGATTACTCGGGCATGAACATTTTCAACGGAAAAGCCGTCGCGGTGAAAGACGGGCAGTTTGGAACATGGATGCCTGGCATTGGCGTGGGTTTTGTGGTGCGCACGAACGATCGTTTTGTGAGCGGCGCATTGGACGAGGCGTTCACGGGGACGCTGAAGAACTACACGAACGGGGACGTGTACGTGGCCGCGACGAAGACCTGGCTGAAGCCGCCGGTGCCGTTCCTGTTGAACTTTGGATGGAAGGCGACCAACGCCGTGATCTATGGGCTTGGCGGTCAGGCGACGGGCTTTCGCGGGCGTCTGTTCGGCGGATTGGGGATTCCGTTGCCAGGGCCGATGCATACGGCGATTGTGCCGGCCGTTGGGTTCACGCAGGAGCCCAACGAGGTTGTGAACCTGAGCGCGATCCTATATCCCCCACCGGGCGTGGCACACATACCGACAACGATTGACTACGCAGTGCGCGTGACACAGAAGGACAATCCGCACTTTGCGTTCGACATCGGTTTTGGACACGTTGCGGGGACGATTGGAAACACGGCTGTTCCGACTGGTGTGGCCAATCCGCCGTACATTCTGGTGCCGGTGGATCTGAAGGCGAATGCAGTGCTTGGGACGGGGCTCAGCTATCGGTATTGAGGGCTTGTCGGGTTGCCCACTCTTACTGCAGAAACGCGGCGAGGGTGGGGCGCCGGGGAATTGCAGTGGGTGGGCAAAGCGAAATCGGTGCCACAGCTAAGTGCAACACTTTCCATTATCTACGCATATTCATGAAACTAAAGTCATCTCGGCCTATGCAACTTCCCCAGCGATACTGTGTTCCAAGGTAAGAACTCTGACCTCGCCGGCTTATTTTCGGGTCTCCTGTGGGAGACCCAACGGCGGATGGAATGGAGATCCAGCCTGGTTTTGCCGCTGGAACTGCTTGTTGCGGCAGGGCCGGCTTGGAAATAGAGGAGATTAAACAATGAAATTACTTCGCGCTTCACACTGGGTTCTCATGGCGCTTCTGCTCCTGCTCGTTCCCGCTTCTTCATTTGCGGGCGTATTTATCAGCGTGGCAGTTGCGCCGCCGGTGTTGCCTGTGTACGAACAGCCTCCATGCCCGCAGCCCGGCTGGATGTGGACGCCCGGGTACTGGGCATATGGACCTGACGGTTATTACTGGGTGCCGGGATCGTGGGTTCCTGCCCCTTATGAGGGCGCGCTGTGGACACCGCCCTACTGGGGCTGGTTTGGCGGGTCGTATGTGTTCCACCCGGGCTACTGGGGACGGCATGTTGGCTACTATGGCGGCGTAAATTACGGGTTCGGCTACATGGGTGTCGGGTTCGTGGGTGGCATGTGGCACGGCCATGATTTCGTCTACAACACCGCCGTGGTGCACGTGAATCGCACGGTCATTCACAACACGTATATCGACAGAACGATTGTGGAACGGAACACGATCGTGAACGACAGGCACGTGGCGTACAGCGGAGGCCCGGGCGGCATCCGGCATGAGGCGAACAACGACGAGCGGATGTGGACGAACGAGCACCATGATGCTCCGACGAGAATGCAAGAGCAGCATTTTCAGGCGGCCAGGTCCGACCGTGCTTTGTATGTGAAGAACAACGGCGGTCATCCGCAGAATTATGCGGTGGAGCGCCCGATGGGCGGCGACAGGAACGGTGGGCAGCGGACTTCAAGCACGAACAGGGGAATCCGCATAGTGCTCCGAACTATGCGCCCCATGGAAATGCGGCGCCGCACAATGAGCACGTAGCAGGTGGAGGGCCCGAGGTGCACTCTCAGGGTGGCCGACCACAGTACGAGCGCGGCGGCCCGCACTGCGCCGCCTCAACACCAGATGGAGGCGCACCCGAGCCAGCAACAGCCGCGGCCGGAGGCGCATCCTGCTCCGCAGCATGAGTCGCACCAACCAGCGCCTCATGAGCAGCAGGGCAATCCTCACGAGCAGCAGGGCAAGCCTCAGCACGAACACGAAAAGGGCCACTGATTCCGGGTGGTTAACATTTAACGACGAGAGGCCCGCGGTTATCCGCGGGCTTTTTGCGTCAGGAGCCTGGGAGTTCGATTCCGGCGATTTCGACTTCGAGTCCGCCGAATTCGGGATGGTGATTCTCGCGGATGCGATAGGCGAGATCGATGATGCGATCCCTGCGCGAGGCCGAGAGATTGGGCGCGCGGCGCCATATCCCAGCCGATGGCGCGGATGGCGCCGCTGGGGCCGGATGCATTGTTGCCCGGGCCAGATTCCTGCGTGAGTTCGAGACGGAGGTGGCGCTCTTTCATGACGCGCGGCGGCGAAAGCAGGCGAACGCGGCGCGCGACGAAGATCGGCTCCGGGTTGCCGTGGCCGAGCGGCTCGAGCTTGCGCAGCCAGCCGGCGAGAACGGGCGTGATGTGGTCGAGCGGCAGCTCGGCGTGAATGTGGAGCAGGCGCTCGGGCTCGCGCGCGGCGAGGTGTTCCTCGGCACAGAGGCTGAGGCGGCGCTTGAGTTCCGGCAGAGCGGCGGCGGGCAGGGCGAAGCCGACGGCGAAGGCGTGGCCGCCGAAGCGCGTGAAGAGATCGGCGCAGCTCTCGATGGCGGCGAGCAGATGGAAAGCCGTCGACGGAGCGGCCGGAGCCGTGGGCGACGCCGTCTTCGACGCTGATGACGATGGCGGGCTTGGCGGTGCGCTCGACGACGCGCGAGGCGAGGATGCCGATGACGCCGCGATGCCAGCCGTCGCCGTCGACGACGAGCAGGCGTGCGGTGATGAGTTCGGGATCGGTGGCGAGGCGCGTCTCGATGATGCTGAGCGCGGAGGCTTCAGTGTCGCGGCGCTCGCGGTTGAGGCGCTCGAGCTTGGCGGCAAGTTCGCTGGCGCGGGCATGGTCGCGGGTGGAGAAAAGCTCGATGACTTCGGAGGCGACGTCCATGCGGCCGGCGGCGTTGATGCGCGGAGCGAGGCGGAAGGCGACGTCGAAGCCGGTGAGCGGCTTGGAGGCGGGATCGAGCGCAGCGGCGGCGAAGAGAGCGCGCAGGCCGGCGCCGACGGGACGGCGCAGTTCGCGCAGGCCGAGTGCGGCGATGACGCGATTCTCGCCGTGGAGCGGAACGGCATCGGCGATGGTGGCGATGGCCGCCATCTTGAGAAAGCTGGGCAGGAGTCTTCTCGCGGGTGCGGGCGGGGTCGTGGCGCTCGAGGAGGGCCTGGGCGAGCTTGAGCGCGATGGCCGCGCCGCAGAGGGATTTCTCAGGGTAGCTGCAGCCGGGCTGGTTGGGATTGAGGATGGCGAGCGCGGCGGGGACGGTGTCGTCCGACTTGGGCAAGGTGGTGGTCGGTGATGATGAGGTCGAGGCCGAGGCGCTGTGCGGTCTCGGCTTCGGCGAAGGCGCGCATGCCGGTGTCGACGGTGATGACGAGGCGGACGCCGTCGGCATATGCGGCTTCAAGCACGCTGCGATTGCAGGCCGTAGCCTTCGCGGAGGCGGTGGGGGACGTGGAAGCGGACCGATCGCCGCCGAGCATTTCGATGGCGGTCTTGAGCAGGACGACGGCGGTGGTGCCGTCGACGTCGTAGTCGCCGTAGAGAAGAATGGGCTCGCGGCGGGCGATGGCCGCTTCGAGGCGCTCGACGGCGGCGGCCATGCCGAGCATGAGAAAGGGATCGTGGAGGTGGGAGATGTCGGGATTGAGGAATGCGAAGGCCTGATCCGGCTGGGTGATGCCGCGGGCGACGAGAAGCTCGGCGAGGACGAGAGGAAGGCGTGCAGCTGCGGGCGAGGGCTGCGGATTCTTGCGGATGAGGCTGATCGATGATCCAACGTTGAGGGACCCAGCGCTGACGTGGAGCCGAATGGGTATCGACAGGGCCGACTGCACTTGTGCCCACCGGGATTACTCGTCCTCGTCGTCGTGTTCGTGATCGTGGTCGTCGATGACGATGTCGTGGAAACTCTCGATGTCTTCAAGCAGCGACTGGAAGCGCTCGTACCACTCGGTGGTGGTTTCGTGCAGAAAGACAATGCCCTGGTAGACGAAGCCGAGCTGGATGTAGCCGAGCATGCCGGCGTATTTGCGCAGCCACTGCGCTTCGACGAGCTCGGTGGCTTCTTCGTCGGGGAAGTTCATCTCGCCGGCCTCTTCGATGAGCGAGTCGAGTTCTTCGCGCTCGAGCGTCATCTCGCTGAAGGTGACGAAGGGAGCGCCGACGTGCTTGGCCATCTCGACGAAGTCTTTCCACGCGTCGGGATTGTCGTTGCCTTCCCAGACGACGGAGGGGATGTCCTCGGTGACGTAGCCGGGGAGGCGGCTGAGGCCGTGGCCTTCGATGAAGGCCACCATGTCGTCTTTCAGCGAGAGTAGATTGTCCGTGCTCATAGTCAAGCAACCATTCTCTCAGATGGGGCCTGGCCCGGGTGGGGGCATATGTGGAAAGCTGGGGCGGCAGCGGGAACTGAGTCCGGACCTGTAATCTGGATGAAGGAGGAGAGCCGATTGGCCCCGTTTGAACACCACGTTTTTGTTTGCCATAATGTGCGCCCGGAGGGTGCGCCGCGGCCATCGTGCACGGCGGATGGCAAGAGCGAACTGCACACGCAGCTGCAGCAACTGACCAAGGCAGCCGGGCTGGGAAGTACGGTGCGCATCAACAAGTCCGGCTGCCTGGACCAGTGCGAACACGGGCCGACGGTGGTGGTCTATCCGGAGGCAGTGTGGTACGGGAATGTGCAGCCGGAAGATGCAGCGGAGATTGTGGAGGAGCACCTGGTGGGAGGGCGGCCGGTGGAGCGGCTGCGGCTGGCCGATGAGTGCATCAACACGAAGAGCTGCCCGCATCGGAGCTAGCCGGTGCGCAAGTGTACACCCGGCGGGTCGATGCGTTATTCTCATAACTTAGCCCATGATTTTTTCTCGTGAATACATTGGGTATCTGGCCCGCCGCACGGTCAAGCACCTCATCGACGCCAAACTGATCACCACCAGCGACTTGAAGGGTACGGAGTCGCGTGTGACTGAAGGCTTGATCGAGGAGCTTTCGCTCGAAGACCGCATCAACGAAGAGGTGCGCGTGATTCTGGACGCCTACTCCGACGAGATGCGCAAGAGCGGCGCGCAGTATGCCGAGATGTTCAAGAAGGTGAAGACCGAGCTGGCGAAGAAGTACAAGGCGGTGCTATGAGGATCAGCCGCGACAAGCTGAACAAGCTGGCCCACACCGTTGCCGATACGCTGGCGGAGATCGACGAGGTCGGTTTCATGGAGGATCGCAACACGATCCGCCAGGAGGCGCGCAAGGCGCTGGAGACGCTGCTGACGCAGGAGGCGGGGATCGACGCGGCGGCGCGGCAGAAGATCGCCTCGCAGCGGAAGATCATCCTGGAAGGCTCGCAGGAGTGGGAGATCCTCTACCGCAAGTACTACAACGAGGAAGTGCGGAAGCTGGGGATCTAAGGACCTGTGCGCTGCGCTGTCGCTTTTGCGCATCAACGGTTTTTGATAAATTAGTAATACGGCCCGCCGCGGCGGGCCGTCCCTTTGAAGTGTGGCGCTATCGTCTAGGGGTTAGGACGTGAGATTCTCAATCTTAAAACCCGGGTTCGATTCCCGGTAGCGCTACCAGCAAGATCCGCTAAAGCCCGCTAAATCAGCGGGCTTTTCCTTTGCCCGGAAAACCTATTAGCGCGTGCTGGTGGCACAAAGCGCGAAATCTGTGGCACATCCTGTGGCACAGACGATTCCGTGGGCGGCCAAACAGATTTCAGGCCGGGAAGTGGGATGAGGCGACGAGCGATCCGGACCCTTGGTGGAACCTGAGGTTAGGAATTGCGATCGACGACTGTTATTCGGACTCATTGTCACGCATCATTCTGTCAAAAGAATCCTTGTTCGAAGGAATTAGTGCAACGTCCCCGCCGCGGACCGGCTGCAGAGTAATCTCATAGTGGCTGTACTCCACTTTCCCAGCTTCCTCGTTGTGCGTTTCGGAGTACTGCAGATTTCTTCCGAACTGGCTATACTGGACGTCCTCACTGAAGCACCTTCCTTGCGCACTCCAATCCGCTCCAGTCGAAAAATAGATTCCGTAAAGCCCAGGCGAAATCTGCGTTTCGGTAAAACTCATTCCTGCCCGAACGTAGAAAGTCCGAACGGTTCTCTGTGTGTTGAGATCGACCAGATGGACCACAGCATCTCTTGATTTTCCGTTCTGGACGCTTAGATCTCCATGTCCGTTGAGATGCAGTCGCTTTCTTAGCTCTGTCCCGTTCGGGAGGCTGAACCGGCTGCGAGAGGGTACAGGCGCAGATTTGGCAGCCTCTTCCCAAGGCATCGCCGCTGGGCTGCTACTTGCTTCCCATTTGAAATTGGAAACATCACCTTGACTGTGAGGGGATTTCAGAGTCAGACCGACGATACCGAGAAGGACCACGGCCAAGGTAAAAATGAATGCACGACTTTGTACTTTGATTCTTGGCTTTACCAGAATGCGTGGATTCTTCAGTCTCGTTCGCAGAAGAAGGGTTTCAATCTTGATGTTGACCAAGAGCTTCCGAATCATGCCGCTCGAGGCTTGGAGCAGGAGCACCAACAGGCCCAGGGCGGCCACTGCAATCGCGATTTCGTATGCCAGTAGCCTGTAGTCGATGCGCGCGGTCCAGACCGGTTCGGGAACGCTCTTCCTGATTTGTTCGGACCATTGCCAGCGAGGTGGCGCACTGAATCGCCAATGATGGCCAAGTCGGTGGACCGAGGAAGAGTCAGGGTTCCAGATCAGCCAGTTTTCGGAGTCCACCCAAGGTGGGAACAGGAGAATCCAAAGGCAAAACCCAAGACTCAGGATTGCGAACGCGCGAAGAGCCTTCATCAAACGCCTCTCTGACGGCTGTCTCTTGGCTAAGATCCTCGGGCAACAACATCAAGAAGGATAGTCGCGCCCGGATAGTCGCGCCCGGCCAGTTGCGCACGTGCTAACTGCTATTTCCTTCCCATATCTACACTATTGAATAATTCCTCTCTTCAACCCCTATCCTTTGACACCCCCCTACCCCCCTTGTTCCTTCCCCCTCAGATTGTATGCTTGCTCGTCTCCTTCGGTGACAATTGGCGCATTGTTCCGAGTGCTTGACCTTGATTCTGGCACTACAATCGTGCCCATACCGGATAGCTTGCGGCTGATCACCACGAGCGATAAAGTGGGGCGCCTTCCCGCTCCACTTTCCTGGTGCTATGGATCGGGAAGGTCACGGAAGGGTGACGCATGTCTCCAGTTCACTCTGTTGCGCCCAAGACCAAGCAATCTGACCGGCATAGTCGATCCTCTTGGCAGAGACTGAAGCAAACCGTTCTCCAATTCCCAGGAGTTCGGAAATGGCTCGTATCTTTCCAGCTAGCCGGGGCCGACACTGACAGGATCATTGAATTGCTGGTTCTCTCCGCTCAGGGCAAAGCCGCCGAGATCCGTCGACGGGTGAATAGACAAAGGCGTCGTCTCAAGCTCTTGGCTGATCGTCTGGAGGCAATCTCGGTCGATCTGAAGAACACCATCTCGGATCCGGAGACGTTTCCGCAGGCATGGCTTGAGTGGCTAACCGTCGAGGATGGCAAGGCGACAGGGGACGTAGCTCAAGCGTTCGATGCGCGTCTAAGGGCGGTCATGGATACCGTCGAACACCTGCAACAGTCCTCTCGCACTTTGCGTCTTGAAGAGCGGCAGCTCGCCGCTGTGCTCAAGTTCTCGGAGAAATATGCAGGGCCAGACGCGTGCATTGCGTCTCTTGTTGAGTACATTTACACAACGACTGGGACCTTTCACGACGAGATGTTGGCCAACCTACTCCAAGCGGCTCACGATGCGCTCAACTCCTCTCGAAGATTCAGCGCGGAGATGCTGCGCAAATTCCGGCAACGACACGTCGGTGCGCACATGGGCTTGCCACTAGGAGCCCCCCTTTTTCCCTCAGTGGAGCATAGCGAACAGCTCCAGGCTCGGGGACAAATCCCTAATCCAAAGAAATCTTGAGTTGTCCCCGCAGGCGCATCCACCAGATCCCTACTCTCGCTTTATACCGCTCAGTCAAGATTGCAGCGGTCCGAGAGGAGTAGATCACGTGACAGAACAGCCGAATACGCTCACACCGCGGCAGGCATCCCGCTACTTAGGAATCAGTGAATCTGCATTGAGGCTCTGGCGATCCCAGGGTTCTGGACCGAAGTTCTTCAAGGCTGGGGAAAAGCTCGTGCGATACCGCCGTATCGATCTCGACGCCTGGATCGAAGCCCGTCTCAGCGAACCGGCAGAGATCTAACGGCTTAAGCCATGTCGACTGGCATCAACACCTATGCAAGACCCATAGCTGGGGGTACGGCGGAAACTAGCGAACCTCCGACGCAGGCACCGAGCGGCACGCGGACATCTCCCGCAAGCACAGTCACCGCAACAAACTCGGTTGCACTTGCAGGGATTGAAGTTCTGGCCAAGCGTACTTGGAGGCTGTTTCCGTGCGTTCCGCGCAGCAAAGAGCCCTTAATCAGGGGCTGGCGTGCATTGGCTTCATGCGATATCGCCAGCATAAAGAAATGGGCTGCCAAGTACCCAGACTGCAATTGGGCGTGTGCTACTGGAGCTGAATCCGGCATATTTGTGCTCGATATTGACGACGATGCGGGACGGGCATCACTCGCTGCCCTCGAGGAAGAACACGAACCATTGCCGCCCACACTCACATCTAGTACAGGTCGCGGGGAACATCGATGGTTCAATTGTCCGGAAGATCGACGATTAGGTAACAGCGTTGGCAAATTAGGAGCTGGTTTGGACGTTCGGGCTTCCGGCGGCTATGTGATCGTTCCGCCATCGATCCACCAGACCGGGCGAGTCTACGAATGGCTGGAAGCGGAGCAACCCACAGCGGATGCGCCGAATTGGCTCCTCAACTCGCTGACCAAGGATGGTCGGAAAGAGCGCAGTTTGCCCGCTCCTCAGGTGAGCATTCTCTTCGAGGGACAGCGAAACGATGGGTTGTTTCGGCATGGTTGCGCGTTGCGGAGAAAGGGGCGCACGCGGGAGCAGATCGTTGTGGAGTTGCGCGCCGCGAACCATAGGCGATGCAAACCACCTTTGCCGTCAGAGGACATCGAGAAGATAGCTGCCAGTGCCGCGCGCTACAAACCTGGTGGTCCAGATCCTCTACAAGAAGCTTGGAGGGTCGTTCTGACAGATCCCGTTCCGTACGGCTATGAGCAGTTCTTGGCTCTGGCCCGAAGTCTCCAAGGTGCACGGCCAGGACTCATGATCGCTTTGCCGCTTGAACGGATTGGAGAGTTGATGAGATGTGATTGGACCCAGGTTCGACGGTGGCGACATCGTGCGGTGCGTGAGGGCCGGTTGCAGCTAAGAGAGCGTCCCCTTTGGCGCTGCGGAAGATCGGCGCTCTACACCTTCACGGATGTCCCATTAGCGGGGAAGAAATGTCCCACTAGCGTTCCGAAGAAATGTCCCATTAAGCCCCCCCATTAGTGGCTTAGTGGGACAGAGACGCCGCTTCCGATGAAGGGCGAGGAATCCATTCAGCCGACTGCGCTTGCCAGGCTGTCGACAGGGAAATTGAGGTGAACAGATGAAAACACCAGAAATCGGAACGCACGTAACTCTCAAAGGCTCCGACTCTCGAGGCGTCGTAATCGCTCAGGACGGGGAGCGGATTAAAACCCTCTGGTCCAGCTACAAGCACATGGAACCCGCCGTCAGAACTTGTCGTCGTGAAGGGAAGGCGTCGGCAGACGGGGGAGCACAACTGAAGTGTTGGGACTGGCCGCGCCATTCAATGGCAGTGAAGCACCGAATTCGGCGCCCCTCCTCTAACTCGGGTTGTGTACCTTGGTTCTTGCAAAAACCTAGCGAGTTGGGTATTATTGCTCGCCATGAGATGCCCCGTCCACAAAGTCGAGCTCGTCTGCTACTGTCCAGTGTGCCGCGGTTCAGTCACAAGCGACCGCAAAGCTGCTGCGTCACGCGATAACGGCAAACTCGGTGGCCGGCCGAAGGGCAGCAAGAACAAGACGAAATCCAAATCGCAGAAAGCGAGGCGCTGAGATGGTCTACAAACGCGGCAAATCGTTCTGGTACAAGTTCCGCTGGAGCCTAAAAAACGAGGACGGAACCAGAGAGAACTTCATGATCCGACGCCCGGCAAAGGTGCGAAATCGCAATGACGCAAAGGACGTGGAGAAGAACACCGGCGGGCACTATCTCTCGGGCAGGTTCACCCCAACGACCCTTGGCCGAAACCGGCGGTGAGCGCTCCTCCTGTGTTTCGCTCGTTCGTGAAGGAATTCCTGCAATACGCGAAGACGAATACAAAGCCGGGAACGCACACTTTCTACGATGTGTGCCTGGACAGGCTCTTGACGTTCGCCGCAATCGCAGATGCCCCTCTGGACGCAATTGCAGGCGATCTGGTGAGCCGCTACGCCCGTCATCGGCAAGAGGTAGCCAAGAACTCAGTTATCACCGTCAATGGCGATCTGCGGACCTTGCGTCGGGTTTTGCATCTGGCCGTGGAGTGGGGCAGGTTAGACCGTTTGCCCGCCATCCACGAATTACCGCAGCCGAAGGGCCGAGATCGCGTAGTGAGTTTCGAGGAAGAGGCAAGGTATCTGGTGATGGCTTCCGAGAATTTGCGCGATTCGGCGATTCTCGCCGTCGATACCGGGCTTCGCCCGAACAGTGAGCTGTTCCCGCTGCGGTGGGCCGATGTGGACCTGGCAGCAAGCGCAGAATGCCCTCACGGTGTCATCCACGTTCGCCAGGGCAAGACGGAGAGCGCACAGCGAAGCCTTCCCCTCACTCCGCGTGCGGCGGACGTTCTAAAGCGTCGCAAGAAGGCCGCAGAGGGCAAGCCAAATCCTTCGCCGTGTGTGTTTCCAGGTGACGGCATCTCAGGACATATCGTGTCCATGCAGCACCCGCACGAAAAGGCAATAAAAGACGCAGGCTTGGCGAGCTTTGAATTCTATTGCTGGCGTCACACGTTCGGCACACGCGCGGCACAGTCCGGCATGGATCGTTTCACGCTGGCCCGCCTTATGGGGCATAGCTCGCCCTCAGTGGCCGCCCGGTATTACATCCACGTCACTGAGACGCACGTTGCCGCAGGGTTCGGGAAAGTTTGTCGAGTATCAGACGCGCAATGTGGCAGAGGGATTGGCTGCCGCATTCCCGCAAGCAAGTGAAGCAGTCCAGTAGCGCTATGCCCGTTTGGGCTCATTCCATTCCTTACGAGGCGGCCAAAGAAGGCGAAAAGCGGGCATCGGCGCGAGCCGCGTCGCAGTTCCCGGTATCACTTCTTTGGAATCTCCGCGAACTTGGCGCTCTAGCGCTGTAAACCAAAACACCCGATCGAACCGGAACGGAATATGCCAAGCCTCTATCCCGTGGGGAATTGGCATACTCCGTGCCACAGTCACCCCCGTGTAAAGCAGAAGCCACAGTTCCGCACCATCGGGCAAGTTCGAGCGGTAGGTATCAACGAGTTTGTCCTTCGCGGCTATTCGAGCTTCGACCTGGGTACGAATATCGGTCAGCGTAACACCGCCACTTCGCCACTCCACCAATCTCCGGACTTGACTCGGCCACAATAACGACCGAATCGAAACCATCCGGAGCTTCCTTGTACTTGAAAGTCGCAACCGGATTCGCGCGATGGACGTTCGCTTGAACGAATCTGACAGTGCACGGGCCAATTCGTGTTTACTGCGCCTTTTGCCCTCGTGTTCGTGAAGTACGCACTCACATGAACAGGATTGGCATTCGGCCCAGCGTAGTAGTCCCTTTGGGCTGTTTCGATGATTGCTCGGTGAAACGATTCTTCCTCAACGGAATGATGCCGTGGTTGCTGCTACTAGGTCGCAACACCTCGGTCAGCTCTATTCCAATGCGCCGCTTTCGTCTGAAATCTGAAATCAGGTTCCTCGCCGGGGAGTTCGCCAGAAGGTATGGGCACGCCCGCATTCCGGGCTGCCGCCAGGAACCACGATTCGATTCTCTTTTGTTGGTCGTTGCTGCCGGGCATTAGATTCAACTCGTAGCGCTGCCATTCCAGGGCAGCGCTTCACCCGCAAGGCGAATGGGTCCACGCAAGCAGATTTTGCAGAATGGTGGCACATCCTGTGGCACACGTTTCGCATAGTTGCCCGAAAGCTGATTGAAAGCACTAGCCAGGTAATTAGATTCTCAATCTTAAAACCCGGGTTTCGATTCCCGGTAGCGCTACCAAAGTTCTTCGATGAGCCGCCCGAGTGATTTCATAAAAGCGTCGGCTCCTTCGCGAGCCGAGCGCAGTTGGCAGTTGCTGACTGACCAAGGGCTCGAGGAGGAAGGAGCCGAACGCGTGCGGCCATTATAAGTCTGCTTCGCTCGGGCTTACACTTGCTGAGTTGCTGACGACCAGGCTCGGAGAGAAAGGAGCCGAACATGTTGATAGTAGGTTGTGACTATCACCCGAGTTTTCAGCAGATCGCATGGGTAGACACGGATAGTGGGGAGTGCGGCGAACTTCCGTTGTCGCACAGCAAGGGAGAAGCGGAGAGGTTTTACCGGAACCTGAAGGAACAGGGAGTGAAGGTGCGCGTGGGTATCGAAGCCACGGGTCACGCGCGCTGGTTCGAACGTCTGCTTGCGGAGCTCGGGCATGAACTGTGGGTAGGCGATGCGGCAGAGATCAAGGCCAAGCGTGTGCGCAAGCAGAAGAACGATCGGGAGGATGCCCGCCTTCTGCGCACGCTATTGGTGGAGAATCGGTTCCCGCGGGTATGGTTGCCGGATGTAGACAATCGCGATTTGCGGCAGCTGCTGTGGCATCGTCACCGAATGGTGCAAATGCGGACGCGAGTGATGAACCAACTTCAGGCCGTGGCTCTGAACGAGGGGGTGCGGCGCAAGAGAGGACTGTGGAGTAAGGCGGGAAGATCTCAGTTGGAGTCGTTCCAACTGATGCCGTGGGCAACCAGGCGCCGTGAGGACCTTCTCGAGTTGCTCGATGGATTGACTCCACGTATCGCGGCATTAACAGCTGCGGTCGAGAAGCAGGTAGAACAGCATCCGGAGGCGCAACGACTCATGACGCATCCAGGGGTTGGTCCCCTGACGGCGCTGGCCTATGTGCTGATCATCGGTTTCGCCGGAACGCTTTCGTTGCGGCAAGCAGATCGGCAGCTACCTGGACTGATTCCCTGCGAGGAGTCGAGTGCCAGCCGGCAGCGGCTGGGGCACATCAGCAAACAGGGCAACGCGCTTCTGCGTTTTCTTCTGCTGGAGGCGGCGCAAGCCGCCACTCGCTGCAATCCAGCTTGGCGACGCGAGTTCCTGCACCTGACCATGCACAGGGGACGTCAGATCGCCGTGGTGGCGCTGGCACGCAAACTTGCCGTCCGTTTGTACTGGATGTGGCGCAACGGACGGGACTGACGAGACGTCATTGCAATTCGGTTCGCACGTGGGGCAGCCCGGGACCGCCTATGGTGTGAAGTAGAACATCGCCCGAGTGATTGGGTACCCCGCTCCCTTTTTTAAAGGGAGTTCGAAGAAGTAATCATGGTCGGAAGATTGATCGAATAGATGGCTGGGTCGAACTGAGTTCACTCGAAAGATTACAGGCGAGCTTTGGTCGAGGCGACTATGCAAGTGCTCCGGGAAAACGCGAAGAAGCTGTGCCTTCTAAGGAACGAAGCTTCACTGAACTTCGTTTCGCTTCGTTCCCATGTCGATTCTGAGGACGAAGAGGGCCGTCAAGGATCAAGATGAACGCCCTCCGGGCGCCCTTGACTGCCCTCTTCGTCTCTTACGGACTGGAGATCGTTTTTTCTGTTGACTCCGCCGACGCTTTCATAGATGGGCGGTTTTTGTTTGTGCCAAGGTCTTGGGTGCGGAGAACTACCCCGCTCAAGCCAACAGGAGGCTTGAACGGGCCACCCGCCTGGTGGGTTTGAATGACTGGGGGGGAAGTCGAGCAATTGACCTTGCCCTCAGAATGCGTATCCCATAGCGGCGGGTTTTTACGAGATTAATTCATCTCGTCGTAGTCGTCGTGGCGGCGGGAATGTGGAAATCAGCTTTATCGATTTCCATATTTCCGCCGCCTGCTTTCGGTTGCGCATTTCGAGCGGCTGCCTGCTTGTTGGAGTTCCCCAACTGGCTTCGTACTCCGCCGGGCTGGAGTAGTCCAGGGTCGAGTGCATGCGGTTGCGGTTGTACCAGCGCAGCCAGTCCAGCACTGCGTCCTTGGCTTCACGGATGGTTGCAAAGCGCTGCGCCGTGCAGCCACTCCACCTTCAGCGAGCCGAACAGCGTCTCGCGTGCAGGCGTTGTCCCAGCAGTTGCCCTTGCGGCTCATCGAAGCCGTAATGCCGTGCTCGTCCAGCAGCTGCGTGAAGTCCTCGCTGGCATACTGGCTGCCACGGTCGCTATGAAACAGCAGCTCGCCCTTGCTCGGGCCGGCGCTGCTGCCAGGCCATCTCCAGCGCGTCGATCACCAGGCTGCGCTGCATGTGCGGCTGCAGCTCCAGCCCACTACGCGGCGGCTGAACAGGTCGATCACCACGGCCAGAAATAGCCAGCCCTCGTCGGTGGCGATGTACGTGATGTCGCCCGACCAGGCCGTGTTCGGGCGCGCCGGTGAGAAGTTGCGATCCAACCGGTTCGGCGCCACCGGCAGACCGTGCCGGCTGTCGGTCGTGGCCACGCGAAAGCGCCGCTTGCCACGCGCACGAATGCCGTGCTGCCTGCATCAGCCGCTGCACGCGCTGCTTGCCCACGCGCACTCCGCGCTTGACCAACTCCCGCCAGATGCGCGGCCAGCCGTAAGCCCCGCGCGTCTCGGCATGCACCGCGCGAATGTGCGCCAGCAGCGCCTCATCCGTCAGATGGCGTCGCTGCGGCGATCCTCGCTCGCCGCAACCGGTGTTGGTGATAGCCTGTGGCGCTGACGCCGAGCACGCGGCACTGCACACAGACCGGCCAGACAGAACGATGTCGATCGATAAAGGCGTACTTCACTTCTGGCCCTTTGCAAAGAACGCCGTGGCTTTTCCCAAGATGTCGCGCTCCATCGTCACCCGCGCCAGCTCCGCGCGCAGACGACGGATCTCCATCTGTTCGGCGGTCAACTCGGCGGCTCCTGCCGGACCACGCAGCTTACCCGCCCGATGCGCCCTGACCCAGTTCGACAGCGTCTGCTCCACGACTCCGAGACTGCGCGCTGCCTCTGAAATACGCTGGCCCGACTCCACCAGACGAACCGCTTCCTGCTTGAACTCAAGCGTGTATGCCTTCCGCGGTATCTTCACCATTCTCGTTTTCCCTTCGCAGTTTAGCGCTCTGCTAAGGGGTACGTTTTGCGCGGGCAAGGTCAATTCGGCTTGAGTACAAAAAGCTCACTGCGGCGTAATTTGACGCGACTCGGATTTTATTTTGTCCCACAAAGAGCCCTTCTTGTAATGGAAATAGACTCCAATTCCGTAGAAGGCCACAGCGGTTATCAGGGCTAAGAAACTACATTTGTAGTACAAGAAGGAGCCAATTTCCGTGAGACTCGTAGCTCCCCCATAGCCGATCCAAATATTGACAGCAAAGCCCAACAAGAAACTTCCAATTCCAAATGCAACGTTAGTTACATTCCCCGTGATCGTAAGAGCCTCCAAATCGGTTTCTCCTACCGCCCACATTGAAGGCCTCCTCTCGACATACCGAGGATTGATGGTAGCCCCCGCGGGATTAGCAAATTGGTTAGGATTGGCGATTGCCACTGGGGAAATTGGTTGAGGAGTATTACCCATGGCTCTCCTCCTTCTCTTGGCTCTTGTTTAAAGGTTCCCCTGGCGCTCTGACCTTGCCCTCAGAATGCGTATCCCATAGCAGGCGGGTTTTTGAGGAGATTAATTCATCTCGTCGTAGTCGTCGTGGCGGTGGGAATGTGGAAATCAGCTTGATCGATTTCCATATTTCCACCGCCTGCTTCGGTTAGCGCATAGCGATCAGGCTGCCTGCGAGCCGGAGTTCCCCCCAGCGGCTTTCGAACTCCGCCGGGCTGAGATAGTTCAGGGTTGAGTGCATGCGTTGCCGGTTATACCAGAGCAGCCACGTATGCACTGCGTCCTTGGCCTGACGAATGGTTTCAAAGCGCTCACCGTGTAGCCGTTCCACTTTCAGCGATCCGAACCACGTCTCGGTCACGGCGTTGTCCCAGCAGTTGCCCTTGCGGCTCATCGAAGCCAGAATGCCGTGCTTTTCCAGCACCTGACGGAAATCCTCGCTGGCGTACTGACTGCCGCGATCACTATGGAAAATCAGTTCTCCTTTCTGCGGACGGCGTTGAAACAGGCCCATCTCCAAGGCATCGATCACCAGGGGAAGGGTTTCCGTCATTCCCTCAGCGGAGATGCGTCGGTTTTTGGGATTGGAGTGGTTTATAGTAGCCGTAAATGAAGAGACTCCTTGCACTGTCAATGCCGCTCATATCCTGCGCGGCGTTCGCAGAAACCTGCACGCTTCAAACTTATGCTTCGTCGTGGATGGCCACCGGGACGCCGTTTACAGTGGAATGTCCGTCAGGAGTTTATTCAGGCACGCTGGTGGCGACTCCGGCGCGCCGATTTTTCCGGCGTGGCCACTTGATGCTCAAGTTCGATCAGCCGGTGATGGTGCAATCGAAGAATGCGGCGGACGAGGGAAAGATTCAGCCGGGCCGCGGCAAACAAATTGCCAGTATGTTGATGGCGGGTGGCGTGGGAATTGGAGCGAAAGACCTGACCGATGGGTTGTCGGGAGCCGTATTCAAGTCCTGGTACATGATTCCGATCTCGTGCGTCACGCTGGCATTTTTCTCCAACGGCGGCGACGTGAACCTGAAGCGCGGAGAGAAGCTGGAAATCGTGTTGTTGAGGAACTGAACGAACAGGCAGATCCGGACAGATCCCGGAGCGACTTGCAGAGACCGGGCTTCCAATACCAGGGAGGAAGGCTCGCGGCCGAGACTGGAAGTGTAGTCGACGGGTCAGGCGGTCAACGGTGCTGGTTTTGCCGCGTCTAATCAACTGAAAGTGTGCCTAAGGCTCTGATGATGCGATTTCGAGCGATTTCTCTAATTGGTGTTTTGGCGACGGTGAGTGGTGTGCCTGTGGCTTGCCTGGCACAACAGGCGACGCAGCAGGCCGCGGCCGCCGAAGAGAAGAACGTCGACCAGAAACCCGTGGCGACGCTTCACGTGCAAGCCCGCGAAGTGCTGCTGCCGGTGACGGTGCGCGACAAGCATGGTGCGCTGGTTACGGATCTCAACAAGAGCGATTTCACACTGACCGAGGACGGGCGGCCGCAGACGATCAAGAGCTTCTCACGCGAGTCGAATCTGCCGTTTCGGGTAGGGCTGCTTGTGGATACGAGCCGAAGCGTATCGGCGGCATTGGAGAGCGAACGCGCGGCGGCGGGCAAGTTTGTGGACGTGATGTTGCCTGCTGCTTCGAGCGAGCCGGGCACAAAGGAGAAGCCCGCTGCCGCAGGCGAGCCCGCTGCAGGGGCCAAATCTGCAACGAAGGACAGGGCTGATGAGGCGTTCCTGATTCACTTTGACCGTGAGGTGGAGCTGCTGCAGGACTTTACCTCCTCGCGGGAGAAGCTGCATCACGAACTGGAAGAGATGGGATCGACCCAGAAAAGGGAAGACCCGAATGGGCCGGAGACCACAGGAGACGAGCGAGACCACCGCTCGCACGGGCGCAACGGCACACAGCTCTACGATGCGATCTTTCTGGCGTCAGACGATCTGATGAAGCAAAAAGATGGGCGCAAGGCGCTGATTGTGTTCTCAGACGGTGTGGATCACGGCAGCAAGGAGACGCTGAACGATGCGGTCGATGCAGCGGATCGCGCGAACCTGGCTATCTACACGATCTACTTCAAGGGTGAGGAAGATCGAAGCGAGGGCTTTGGGTTTCCGGGTGGTGGACATCACGGCGGGGGCTATCCGGGCGGTGGTGGCGGATATCCGCATGGAGGCGGGTATCCCGGCGGTGGGGGAGGCTATCCGGGTGGTGGCGGGCGTGGCGGAGGCGACAAGCATGAGGCCGTGGACGGCAAGAAGATCATGCTGCAGATTGCGACGCGCACCGGCGGCCATGCCTACGAGGCCAAGAAGAAAGAAGACCTGACGGCGATTTACGACCAGATTGCAGAGGAGCTGCGCGGGCAGTACCTGCTGACCTACACGCCGGACGTGTTGGACAAGGAAGGCGGGTATCACAAGATCGCATTGAAAGCGAACAAGGGCGACCTGACGGTGGCGACGCGGGAAGGGTATTACGCGCCGGGCGGGGAGGAGTCGAAGTAGGGCTGGTTGCTTGCAAACGCAAAAGCAGATCCTTCGCTCCGCTTACCCCACTGCGATGGGGGTCCCAAGCGTGCTCCGCTCAGGATGACAAATCACTCACTTTGATAGATCAAAAGGGCGCCCGCCGAAGCGGACGCCCTCGTTGTTTGAGCCGTGTTGATTACTTGGCGCCGGTGTGGACGTTGCCCTGCGTCTCTTCCACGGCCGCCTGCGCTGCTGCGAGTCTTGCCGTGAGCAGGCGGAAGGGCGAGCAGGAGACGTAGTTGAGGCCGATCTTGTGGCAGAACTTGACGGACTCCGGATCGCCGCCATGTTCGCCGCAGATGCCGACCTTGAGGTTGGCGCGCGTGTTGCGTCCCTTGGCCGTCGCCATCTTCACGAGTTGGCCCACGCCAGCCTGATCGAGCGTGGCGAAGGGATCCTGCTTGAAGATGCCGTTCTTGAGGTAGGCCGGCAGGAAGTTGTTGATGTCGTCGCGCGAGATGCCGAAGGTGGTCTGCGTCAGGTCGTTGGTGCCGAAGCTGAAGAACTCGGCCTCTTCGGCGATCTGATCGGCGGTGAGGGCAGCGCGCGGCAGCTCGATCATGGTGCCGACCATGTAGTCGACGGTCTCGCCCTTCTCCTTGAAGACATCGTCGGCGACGCGGCGAACGATGGCGGCCTGGTTGCGCATCTCCTCGATGGAGCCGATGAGCGGGACCATGATCTCGGGATGCGGATCGCCGCCCTTGCTCTTGACGGAGACCGCGGCCTCGAAGATGGCGCGCGCCTGCATCTCGGTGATCTCGGGGAACGTGATGCCGAGACGGCAGCCGCGCAGACCGAGCATCGGGTTCATCTCGTGCAGCTCCTGGACGCGGGCGAGCAGCGGACGCAGTTCCTTGAGCTTGGGCGAGCGAGGCTTGGTGTCTTCGAGATGCTGCGATCTCGACCAGCAGATCTTCGCGCTGGGGCAGGAACTCGTGCAGCGGCGGATCGAGCAGGCGGATGGTGACCGGGCAGCGATTCCATGGCCTTGAAGAGGCCGACGAAGTCGGCGCGCTGCATGGGCAGGAGCTTCTTGAGCGCGTCGCGGCGGTCCTTCTCGTTGTCGGCGAGAATCATGGTGCGCATGTGCTCGATGCGATCTTCGGCAAAGAACATGTGCTCGGTGCGGCAGAGGCCGATGCCCTCTGCGCCGAAGAGACGTGCCTGCTTGGCATCGCGAGGAATGTCGGCGTTGGCGCGGACGCGCAGTTTGCGGAGCGGATCGACCCAGCTCATGAACTTGACCAGATCCGGATCGTCGGGCTGCGCGGGGAGGGTCTTGAGCTGTGCCGGCGATGACGCGGCCGGTAGTGCCGTCGAGCGAGATCCAGTCGCCCTGCTTGTAGGTATGGCCCTTGACGCGGAGTTCCTTCTTGCGCTCTCGTCGACGATGCAGTCGCCGGCGCCGGCCACGCAGCACTTGCCCATGCCGCGGGTGACGACAGCAGCGTGCGAGGTCATGCCGCCGCGCGAGGTGAGAATGCCGGCGGCGACTTCCATGCCGGCGATGTCCTCAGGCGTGGTTTCGCCGCGAACGAGGATGACGTCTGGATAGGCGCCGTTGTTGTGGTACTTGACCGCGTCTTCGGCGGTGAAGACGATCTGTCCGACGGCCGCGCCCGGGCGATGCCGGGCAGGCCGGTGGCGAGGACTTCAATCTTCTCGCCCTTTTCGACGAGGCGCGGAACCAGGAAGTCGTAGAGCTGGTTGGGCTCGACGCGGAAGATGGCTTCTTCCTGCGTGATGAGGCCTTCGCGCACCATGTCGATGGCGACGCGAACGGCGGCGAGGCCGGTGCGCTTGCCGTTGCGCGTCTGCAGCATGTAGAGCTTGCCATCCTGGATGGTGAACTCGAAGTCCTGCATGTCGCGATAGTGCTTTTCCATGCTTCCAGGTAATGGCCTTGAGCTGCTCGTAGACCTTGGGCATGGCGCGTTCGAGTTCGCTGATGGAGAGCGGGGTGCGGACGCCGGAGACGACGTCCTCGCCCTGCGCGTTCATCAGGTACTCGCCGAAGAACATCGTTCTCGCCGGTGGCAGGATTGCGCGTGAAGCCGACGCCGGTGCCGGAGTTGTCGCCGAGGTTGCCGAAGACCATGGCCTGCACGTTGACCGCTGTGCCGAGCCAGTCGTCGATGTGGTTGATGCGGCGATAGGTCTTGGCGCGCTCGTTCTGCCAGCTTCGGAAGACGGCGTCGCGGGCCTGCGACCAGCTGCTCGAGCGGATCCTGCGGAAAGTCCTTGCCGGTTTCTTTCTGAACGAGCTTTTTGTACTCGACGATGATTTCCTTGAGCGCATCGGGCCTGAGCTCGTAGTCGAACTTGACCTTCTCGCGCTCTTTCACGCCGTCGAAGATGTGCTCGAACTTCTTCTTCGGCACATCGAGAACCACGTCGCCGAACATCTGGATGAGACGGCGATAGGAGTCATAGGCAAAGCGGGGATTGTTGCTGAGCTTGGCGAGCGCTTCAACGGCCTTGTCGTTGAGGCCGAGGTTGAGAATGGTGTCCATCATGCCGGGCATGGAGAACTTGGCGCCGGAGCGGACAGAGACGAGCAGCGGATTATCGCCCGTGCCGAGCTTCTGGCCCTGGAGCTTTTCGAGGCGATCGAGCGCGTCGTGCATCTCGACGTCGATCTGCGGGCTGAGCGCGCCGCGCATGTATTCGCGACAGGCTTCGGTCTGAATCGTGAATCCGGGAGGAACGGGCAGTCCGGCGTTGGTCATCTCGGCCAGGCCTGCGCCCTTGCCGCCCAGAACATCCTTCATGCGGCCATTGCCGTCAGCCTTGCCGCCGCCGAAGAAATACACATACTTGGTTGGAGTTGACGTCGAGCCCGCCGCAGCGAGCTGCTGATCCACTACGCCCTGCGCCATGGGATAAAGCCTCCGATTTAGGATTTCACCCTGACAAGGAACACGAAATTCGATTCATCATAAGGGGCTGAATTCCGCAGAAGCGGGACCCATGCAGGAGTGGCGGAACGCAGCTTGGCTCAGCAGCAGATTAGCGTGGAATGGACCAAGTGCGAGCAGTCATTCAGGCACAGGACTGCGCCTTACGGCTATTCAATATTCGCAATTACAAATAGCGCCGCAAGTATACACTTGCCTGTGCCACGCATCACAGGCCCTTAGTGTATGGGCCGAGTTCTCAAGCAGTTTCGGGCAGGAGTCTTCTCAAATTCAGTTGTGACCCGCGTCAAAGCAGGGGATACGAGATGGGCCGCGTTGGTTTACGCGGCCGGCATCTCATAGCAAGGGTCGGATTGCGGACAAGGCACCGCATTATGAGATATGAGGATCCGATCCAACCCTACCAGGGCGAGGATCTCGGCCACGCGGTGAGAGGCATTTACGATGTTGAACTCGTGACCAGCGGCGTGCGCTGTGCCGTAGAGAGAAATCAACGCAGCGATACCAGCTGCATCAATGCGGTCGATCTGTCTGAGGTCCAATGTCACAGACTGCCTGCGTACGACCGGCTCCATGATCTCGATCAGGCAGCCTTCCTGTCCGCGCACAATCTCGTGCAGATTGCCAGGGGTCATTGTCGTGGTCGTCTCAAAATAGCGGGTCATGATAGAACCTCCTCTGACGCTTGTCTGCGGTGTTCGCAGGATGTGAACCGCGTATGAATTCGGGGGCTGCGGCTCCTCGCCCACCTACCTTGCACCCGGACCGCCAAACCAGCGTGTGAGGAAATATGCTGAAACTACAAAGGATACGAGCAATGCCTCATGCTGATCGGTGGTTCGAGGTGTTCGAATTCCGTTCGCTTCGTCCACAATCGAACACTCTGAAGACAATTACGAAGAAGAGCGGTGCAAAGGTTCCATGTATTTAGATGAAACAGTGATCAAGCCGGATTCAAGTGCGCCCTCTTTGCGCAAGGACGATGCTCGCCGGCTTGCCCGGGAAGCGGGGTTTGCAGATGCGGGCGTGGTTGCTCTGCCTCATGCGGGTGCAGTGCGCGATGCGAAACGTTTCGAAGAGTGGGTGGATGCGGGACGCGCGGGAACGATGCACTATTTGTCGCGACGCGACGAAGGTGGCGAATTGGTGCGCGCGAAGACGGAGACGCCTTTCCCGTGGGCGCGATCTGCGATTGTCTGCTTTGCAAACTACAACGCGGCAGAGGTGCGGTCGACAGATGCCGCAGCGGCGAATGCAGGTTGGATTGCGCGTTATGCGTGGAGCAGTCGCGTGGATGCTCACGGGGTGCGCAGACCGAGCGACTATCACAAGGTGTTGCTGAAACGTCTGCGACAGGTTGAGTCGCGATTGCGAGAGCGATTGGGCGAGTTCGAGGTACGAGCGTACGTTGACACAGGGCCGGTTGTTGAGCGGGCATTGGCCACAGCCGCGGGACTTGGGTGGACAGCAAAGAATACGTGCCTGATTCACCCGAAGCTGGGATCGTATGGATTTCTTGCGGTGCTGCTCACGTCGTTGATGGTCGAGGAGGAGGATGCGAAGACGACGCTCGTGCCTGATCGGTGCGGAACGTGCAGGCGCTGCCTTGAAGCGTGTCCGACGGGCGCATTGTTTGCTCCGTACCAGATGGATGCGACGCGGTGCATATCGTACCTGACGATTGAGCACCGCGGAGTGATTGAAGAAGAGCTGATGGCGGGAATGGGGCGACAGGTTTTCGGGTGCGATATCTGCCAGGATGTGTGCCCGTGGAATTCGCAGCGGCGAGCGCCGATCGGGACGGACACAGAACTCGCAGCGCGGAAGGACCTGGTGAATCCCACGCTGGAATGGCTGGCCGCAATGAACGAAACGGAGTTCGAACGTACGTTTAACGGATCGCCGGTAAGGCGAGCGGGATTTGCGGGGATGCAACGCAACATCGCGGTCGCCATGGGCAACAGCGGCGTAACGACGCTTTGTGCCAAGACTGCGGGAGTGGGCCGAGGCGACCGACACAGGACTACGCACGGCCGCCCGCTGGGCTCTCGAAAAGCTGAATGTTGTGCGGACCTCGACGGGAAACCAGTAAGGCAATCAGCAAATCATCGTGACTTGAACAGGCAGGCCACGAAAAAGAACAGAGCTATGCCACTCGGCTCACGTTCAATGCACTGAGACCCTTTGGACCCTGCTGGCACTCGAATTCGACGGCCTCTCCTTCATTCAGGGTCTTGTAGCCGTTTTCCTGAATGGCGGAGAAATGGACGAAGACATCCTCTCCGCTGGACCGCTGAATGAACCCGTAACCTTTGGCTCCGTTGAACCACTTCACTACGCCTTGTTCCTTCATTTACCCTCTCTCCTTCATTTGTGGTTGGCACAAAGGGAAACCCCGCGTTGCTGGCCCTTTTCTTACAACCTTCGGGCGCTGCGACGAGGCTTTTCCCAGTCCAGAAACGCCGCGAGCCGCCGAAGCGCCCTTACGGGTACGCCCTGGCAGCTCGAATTCAAGTCTGAAATGGGGTTGTGCTTCCCAAACACCAAAACATCCAATGCTATTGGCCTTCCTTAAATTGCAAAACGGCCGCCTCCGGCGCGCCGTGCTCCTGTTATGGCAGGAATCTACGGCAGATGCAAGGAGAAAATTCCTGAGCGTACCGCAAGGTAACCATTCGCACTTATCCTTGTGAAAAAATGGAGCGCAGAGCTGAAAATATGCGCCGGTCCGCTGTTCACCAGAGTCGAAAGCGGGGTTAGCGGTGATCTGCACCCTAGCCTCGATGGGGTCAAACATGATCCCATGGAAGATCCTGGATAGCCGCCTGACCCTGCCACGGTGAAAGACGAGCTTCCTCACTCAATAGAGAGGATTGGATCAGGTGGAAGACGTAACGGAATCAAGCACTTGCGTGGAAACTACGCTCCCCGTGGCTGGCGGACCGAGCCGGGGCGAGCAGTCCCACGCGCCCAAGTGGCTCAGGTGGCGCAAAAACGGCGCAGCGGTCATCGAATACCTGCTGGATTCGCAGGTACACACCTACGCATTCAGCGTTGCGGCAAATGCGATTATCTCATTCATTCCATTCATTGTTCTGCTGTACACGATCAGCCGGGAGTTCTTCCATTCCGAGGCGATGGTTGAGGTGATCGGGAAGATGGTGCACTTACTTCCTGCCCTCGAACCAAGACTGGGTGGCGGCCAGCCTCGCAGGCTGCATCGGCGCGGCATGGGGTTCAGGTTCTGTCGCTGGTGATGATTCTGATTTCATGCACCGGGATCTTTCTGCCACTTGAAGTGGCGCTGAACCAGACATGCGGTGTGACCAAGCATCGCAACTATCTGATGAACCAGCTGGTTGCGTTTGGATTGGCGCTACTGATGGTGGCCCTTGGCGATTTTGAGCATCCTGCTGAGCGCGGGGCAACGCAACTGCTCTGGCCTTCATCTTCTTCCATCACACGAGAACATCATCTTCGAAGGGATCAGTTCCGTGTGGCTGGCTTCTGCTGAGCGGGGTGGCATCGATTCTGTTCTTCTTTTCGATCTACTGGCTGTTGCCCAACCGGCGCATTCCGCCGCGGCACGTGATGAAGCACGTCAGTGATCACGGGCGTGATCTGGCTGGCGGCGAAGCATGTCTACGTTGCGGTGCTGCCGTATGCTGAATCTGAAGGCGCTCTATGGGCCGTTTTATGTGTCGGTGGGGTTGCTGTTCTGGGCCTACTGTCTCAGGGTTGATCCTGTTTGCCGGGGCGCAGTTGACGTCGATTCCGCCGGTTGAGGCGAAGGGCGAGCGGACAGTCGGTCATGCGCGGTAGCAAGGGGCAGCCCCACCCCTATACTCTGTAAGTAAATTCCTTGTTTCCAGTTGGTTACGGGGAGTGCGTGTCGCCAAATTCCTCTCAGCATTGGACTTATCCGCAGATTCCTCTCAGCAAAGGAGTTACGGAACAATTTTGAGCATTTTCGTCTTATTTAATCCCGGATAGCGGGACGGGCCTATCCGACAGAGTCCAGGAATCAGCAAACACACGTAGCCCTATGTTTGGCTACCTATTCCATTGTGCGTCGAAGGACTGGAATGATCTGCAGTCCAGAGCGTTGTCTCGGCGATCTTTCGAAAGGGGGATGTATCGGCACCTTCCTTGGCGAAAACGGGCCAATCATTTTGGGAAGGTCATGCCTAGGCCGCCCTGGTCTAGGAGACCTTGAAGGCTTTGACGGCGATGGCGTTGGGGTTGCGGCCGGCGGGGAGCAGGGTGAAGAGCGAGCGGGTTGCGGTGCGGACCACGGCGACGTCGCCGGAGCGGGCATCGACGACAAAGAGCAGATGGCCGGCGGCGGAGAAGGCCAGGGCGGAGGGGCCGTCGCCGACGTGGATGGAGCCGACGCGCTTGCCGTCGTCGATGGAGTAGACGGTGACCTCCTGCGAGCGGAGGTTGCCGACGTAGAGCAGGGAATTGTCGCGCGAGACGAGGCCGCGGACGGGAGTCGTCGCCCATGAGGTAGGCGCCGCCGACATCGTCGGTGCCGGTGACGACCTCAGAGATGGAGTTGGAGAGCGAGTTGGAGACGAAGAGCTCGCCGCCGTCGGGCTTGAGGGCGAGCTGGACGGGCGCGCGGCCGACGTCGAGCAGTGACTTCGAGGCGATCGGCGAGCATGTTGCGGACATCGGGCCGGATCGGCTTTGCTGGGCGAGCGCGATGGCCATGACCTGATGGCCGCCGGAGCAGGCCGCGAAGGCCTTGGATGAGTCGGGCAGGATGACGACGTCGGTGGCGCCGGGGCAGCCGGCGAAGACGGCGCGCACGTTGCGCGTGGCGGGATCGATGATGCTGACGGAGTTGCCGTCGCGGTTGGCGACGACGAGCGATCTTGCCGTCGGGCGAGATGCGAGCGGAGACGGGTTCCTCGCCGGCGCCGATGAGGGCGACTTCGCGGCGCGCCTTGAGATCGACGACGGAGACGGTGTTGGAGCCGGAGTTGGCGACGTAGGCGAGGTCGCCGTCGGGATCGACGGCCGATGGCAACGGGCTGGCGGTGGACGGGGATGGTGGCGGCGACGGAGTTGTTTTCGGCGTTGATGACGGAGACGGAGCCCTGGCCTGCCGGGTGCGCCGGAGTTGACGACGTAGACTTCGTTGCGCGTGGGGCTGGCGGCGACGGCGACGGGATTCTGGCCGACGGGGAGCTCGCGGTCGAGGCGGACGTTGACCACGTCGAGACGGTGACGGTGTCGCTGCCGCCGTTGGTGACGTAGGCGTATTCGCGATAGTTGGGCGGGTACTGGGGGAAGTCGTGGGGGCGGCAGCCGGCGAGGAGCAGCAGCAGGCTGCAGAGGAGCGCAAGCTGCGGCGATCGCTCAGTGGCGCAAGACCTGGCGATCTCGCGTTCCCACTCATGGCACGAAGGCTGCTGCCATGAATGGGCACCCCGGATCGGGGAGATCGATGCATTCGAGTGGAGCTAGCGGGATTTGGCGACATGCGATTGCTGCGGCAGTCTGACTGTGGATGCCGCGCGGGAGCTTGCGACCGACGACGGGCGCAATCTGCTCGATTTCGTCCATCATGCGCGGCGAACTGGTCGGGGTAGATGGACTGCGGGCCGTCGGAGAGCGCCTTCTCCGGCTGGTGGTGCACTTCGACGATGATGCCGTCGGCGCCGGCGGCGACGGCGGCGCGGGCCATGGGCAGCACGTTGTCGCGCTTGCCGGTGCCGTGGCTGGGGTCGACGAGGATGGGCAGGTGGCTGAGGCGCTGCACGGCGGGAACGATGCTGAGGTCGAGCGTGTTGCGGGTGTGATCGGCAAAGGTGCGCACGCCGCGCTCGCAGAGGATGACCTCGTAGTTGCCCTCGCTCATGATGTACTCGGCGGCCATGAGGAACTCGTCGAGCGTGGCGCTCATGCCGCGCTTGAGCAGGACGGGCTTGCGCAGGCGGCCGGCTTGCTTGAGCAGCGAGAAGTTCTGCATGTTGCGCGCGCCGATCTGGATGACGTCGGCCCATTCGGCGACGAGATCGAGGGTTTCGTTGTCGATGGCTTCGGTGATGATGCGCAGGCCGAATTTCTCGCGGATCTCGGCCATGATCTTCAGCGCATCGAGGCCGAGGCCCTGAAACGCGTAGGGCGAGGTGCGCGGCTTGTAGGCGCCGCCGCGGAAGAACTGCGCGCCGGAGGCGGCGACCTGCTCGGCGATGGCGAAGGCCTGTTCGCGGCTCTCGATGGAGCAGGGGCCGGCGACGATGGCGAGGTCGCGGCCGCCGATGGTGGCGTCAGTGCCGGGGAAGCGGATGATGGTGTCTTCTTCTTTAACGTCGCGGCTGGCGAGCTTGTAGGGCTTGGAGACGCGGATGACTTCGGCGACGCCGGAGAGCTCTTCGAGGTTGCCGCGGTCGACTTCGCCCTGATTGCCGGTGATGCCGATGGCGGTGCGCTGAGCGCCGGGCAGCGGATGAGGACGGAAGCCCAACTGTTCGATGTGTTCGCAGACGGCCTGGATCTCTTCCGGCGTGGCCTGCGCCTTCATGACGACTAACATCACTGGATCCTCAATCTCCAAGTTTACGGCAATTCAAGGAAGCCTGGATATTCGGCGTTCGTTGACGACGAACTTCCGAAGATGCAGGAATCAGCGGGCATGATGCGACCTGCGCTCGGCGTTGCGCTTTTCAGCGCGCCATTTGAAGGCGAGCCAGGCGAGGTAGCCGAGTTGGAGGATCCAGGTGACGATGTAGGCGGCGACGATGAACTGGTGATCGAGAATTGCTGCTTGCGTCCATTGCTTCTCCTTGTATCTTGATCATGGTCCGACGCCGATGGTCAGGCGTGGTCAGGGCCTCCTGGGCTTCTGCGGCGGCGATCTTCTGGTGTTGGCGCTCGACGCGGTAGCGGAGGACAGAGGATGAGCACGCCCCAGCAGAGCCAGGCCAGCATGTTCCATCCGAAGGCGTCGAGCATGGTGGGGTCTTTGATGCCGGAGTCGGGTCCGCCGCCGAAGACGGGCGCGGGGTGCTGCGTGCGCCACCAGCGATTGGACATGTAGACGATGGGCACATCGAGAGCGCCGAAGATGCCGAGCACGGCGGCGAGCGTCTGCATCTGCGGGCCGGCGGCGAAGCGGCGCAGAAGCAGGTAGCTGACGTAGATGAGCCAGAGGACCAGCGTGGTGGTGAGGCGCGCATCCCAAGTCCACCAGATGCCCCAGGCGCGGCGGCCCCAGAGCGGGCCGGTGGTGAGGACGACGGTGCAGAAGACGACGCCGACTTCAGCGCCGGCGAGCGCCCAGGCGTCGGCGGCCTGCGCCCAGCTCGGGCTGGCTGCGGCGCCAGGCGAGATAGCCGATGGAGCCGACAGAGGCTGATGGCGAAGAAGAGAAAGGCGACCATCGCCGAGGGCACGTGGTAGTAGAAGATGCGGGAGATCTCGCCCTGCATGGCGTCGTCGGGCGCGACGTAGATGGCCTGGTAGAAGCCCCAGACCATGAGGGCGACGGTGACGGCGACGTACAGGCCGATTGCAAGTTTCTTCATCGGGGAATCCTGAACTGACACTTTAAGTGTACGACGGCAGCTTGGCGAATGGCGCGACAGGAATGAGCCAGGATCGTCGAATCAGGCAGCTTGTTGGCGGGGGCGAATCTTGTCCAAGGGACTTGCTTTGGGAAGCGAGCCAGAGATCGTGTCCGCTTTGCAGGCCGATCCAGAACTGAGCGGAGTTGCCGAAGTAGCGGCTCAGGCGGAGTGCGGTGTCGGCGGTGATGCCGCGCTTGCCGCGGACAAGATCGTTGACGCGCGGAGCCGAGATATGGAGTTCCTTGGCAAGGCGGTAGGCGGAGAGGCCGAGCGGTTCCATGAACTCCGTGAGGAGAATCTCGCCGGGATGAATGGAGAAGGCAAACGGGATCTTGTCCATGGTTTCTCCTAGTGATAGTCCACGATCTCAACGTCGGCAGGCATCGCCGTCGCGCCAGACGAAGCAGAGACGATATTGGTTGTTGATGCTGATGCTGTGTTGGCCCTTTGCGATTGCCCGCCAAGGGTTCAAGGTGATTTCCGCCCGGAACTGACAAGTCGGAAAGGCTGATAGCCCAGTGCAGAATGGCGAGCTTCTTCAAGCCGCAGTGCGGATGTTTGCGGGGATTCGACGGCTCTTGCCCGTCTCCCAAAGCAGCTCTGTGTCCGCGTCCTTGAAGCTCTTGATCAAAGAAGATGATAACGGAGCTCCGTTATGAACGTCAATCGTTAAGACGGTGAGGCCTACTCGGCGTGGAAGACTACGTCGAAGAGCAGCAGGCTGACGGTGGTGAAGATGATGTCGTAGCCGAGGAGCATCTTGATCCAGAGGGTGGGGTCGCTGTCGCCGGTGAGGATGGAGCTGGTGGCGAGGACCATGGCCAGCAGCGCGGGCATGAAGATGGGGAAGAGGATGAGCGAGAGCAGCAGTTCGCGGTTGCGGCTGCGGATGGAGAGCGCGGCGAAGAAGATTCCGTTGGCGACCAGCGCCCAGGTGCCGAGCGGCAGGACGAGCGCGAGCAGCCAGGCCTGGCCGTCGATGTGGAGGTTGTAGAAGACGAGGAAGACGGGCGCGAGGACGAGTCTGGACGATGGAGACGAAGAGGAAGTTGGCGAGGACCTTGGCGAGGAAGAGTTCCGCGCCGGAGGTGGGAGCCATGCGCTGCGCGTCGAGGACCTGGTGGCGGATTTCGCGCGCCCAGGCCTGATTGAGGGCGCTGACCGAGGCGAACATGGTGGCGACGCAGAGGACGCCGCCGGCGATCTGCTGCGAGAATGCGCCGCGGGGATCGAAGGCGATGGAGAAGAGCACGACGACCAGGCAGGGCGAAGAAGAGCATGGAGTTGATGGCGTCGCAGGGAGCGCCACTCGATGCGGAGATCTTTGACGAGATGGGTCCAGAGGGCGCGGGTCATGATTGGCCCTCGGGGTTCGTGGTTCCGATGGTCGGCGTTGCAGATGGTCTCCCACGCCTTGGCATCTCGCCTTGACGGCGAGATGCCAACGAACTGGGACACCCGCATTGTTGACTTGAGGATGGGGCACCCAGATTCTGATTTGGAGCATGCGCGGCTCGCGGCGATCTCTTGGTGAGGTCGGCGGTTTGGACTGCGACTTCCGAGTGCCTGGGCGGCGCGGAGATAGTCGTCGGGCGCGAGGATCAGCTGGGTGCCGCGGGTTCCGGCGGAGACGCTGATGCGTGTCGAAGAGGATCGCGGTCTCGTCGACGAAGACGGGGTAGGGCTTTTTTGCGCCGAAGATGGTGACGCCGCCGCGGATGTAGCCGGTGAGGGGCTGCACGTCTTTGAGAGGAGCCATTTCGGCTTTGCGCAGGCCGGCGGCGCGGGCGAGTTTCTTGAAGTCGAGCTCGGCGTCGCCGGGGATGACGGCGAAGACGGTAGATGCCGGGACCGCCGGTGGTCAGCAGCGTTTTGAAGACCTGCTCGGCGGGCATGCCGATCTTTTTGGCGACGGTGATGGCGGAGAGGTCGTCGGGGTCGACTTCGTACTCGCGGAGTTCGAAGGGGATGCCGAGGGATTCAAGGAAGCGCGCGCCGTTGGTCTTCATAGGGTCGGGCTCCCCGGCTCGAATGACTGCGACGCGGCCGGCGTGGAGGCGTGAGGACCCAGTCGGCGATGGGGGCGGCGAGCTTCGCGCTGGTGGGTGGTGATGACGATGGTGCGGTTGCTCTGGCGAAAGCCGGCGAGCAGCTCGACCATCTGGCGAGCGCTTTCGACATCCATGTTGGAGAAGGGCTCGTCGAGCAGGAGCAGCTCGGGAACGGGGAGCAGGACGCGGGCGAGCGAGGTGCGCTGGCGCATGCCCTGCGAGTACTGGCCGAGGGGGCGGTCGAGGTCGGGGTCGAGGCCGACCTGGCGCAGCGCTTCGGCGGGCGAGAGGCAGGCGCGGCCGGGGTAGAGGCTGGCGAAGTAGCGCAGGTTTTCCTGGGCGGTGAGCTCGTCGTAGAGCATGGGCGCGTGGCTCATGTAGCCGATGCGGGCGCGGGCCTCGTGCGGGTCTGAGTTCGCCGAAGACGCGTGACGGTGCCGTGGGTGGGGCGCAGCAGGCCGGCGAGGATGCGCAGCAGCGTGGACTTGCCGGCGCCGTTTTCGCCGATGAGGACGTAGCAGCGGCCCGGTTCCAGATCGACGGAGACCTGGCGCAGCGCGGCAAAGGAGCCGAAGAGCTTGGAAACCTGATCGAGCCGGGCGCAGAGGGTGGAAGTGGCGTGCCTCCGGGTGCGTTGCGCTGTCATGTCGATCAGTTGGTTGCAGGTGCGGCTGGCGAGGCTGCCCGGTTGGCGGAGCGGAGCGCGGCAGCTGCGCGCGGGTTGGCTGTGGTTGGCTGGCGGCGGGCGTCGCGCCGGGCTGTGCCGGAGCGTACTTGCTGGCGCACTTGGCCTGCAGAACGGTGGCGTGGAAGACGCCGTCGCGGCCATAGGTGCCTTCGGCCAGGGCCTGCGCATCGTCTTTGAAGGTGTCCGGCGGCGGCTCGGAGCCCTTGTAGATGACCTTGAGCAGGCGGCCGGTGGGGGCCTTGGGCGAGTGGCTCTCGAACTCGTTGAGGACAAAGGTGACGTGGGTGCCGTCCTGCTCGATGGAGCCGGGCTGGACGAAGCCCTCGACGCGCAGATTGCTGTGGTAGGCCTTGTCGCCCATGCCGCCCAGTTCGGCGATGGTGACGTAATAGCTCTTGTTGGAGCCGTAGCCGGTAAAGGCGAGCCAGCCGATGGTGCCCAAGATGATGGCAACCGCGAATACCGATGCGCCACGAGTTGGAGGACTTCTTCATATCTCAACTTTAACGATACGAGGGCCGCTGGAGTGGGTCAATGGGCGCGGCCAACTAGTGTGATCCAAATCACAAATTTAGAGCAACGAACCAACACAACTCTTCGACGTCTGAGGGCCTCTCTCACTGAGCGTTTTCAAGGGTTTGGGCGGCTCGATTGAGGGCCTGGGTGAGAACATTGAGTTGCCGGGAGGCGAGGTCCGCGTCTTTGGCGTCGATGGCCTCGTTAACCCCCGGGATGACGACTGCTGCGTAGCCCGTGTATTCGCCAGGAGCGAAGATGGTGTGCTTGTACCAGGGGCGGTTGGGCAGGCCTTCGGGCGAGAGCAAGGCGGATTCGGTTTGGCGCAGGACTTTGTTGAGTTCGGCGCTATCAACAGAAGGGGATGATTGCAAGTGCCGGACACGATCGGCGGCGGTGGCGAATCGGGTGGCGGCGGCCTGCGCCGCAGTGAAATTCAGCGATGTGATGCCGGAGTCTGTTGCCTTTCTCTTGGCAGCGTCGAGATAGGAACTGATCTCACGGGCGTACGCGGCGTAGTCATAGGGAAGCACGTCTGTGTCGGCCATGCGGAGGGCTTCGAGGCCGAGAATGCGCGCGATCTCCTGCAGGTAGGCGAAGTGCGGGTCGGCATTCTGTACGAACCATGCGTAGTTGTCGAAGGCTGAGTGGTAGACGCCGTATGGGCCTCCTGAGCCGACGTCGGTAGAGGGGACACCTGCATGCTGAAGGAATGGAGTGAAGTCGGAGCCGGAGCCGAGATCGCTCACCGGGACTTCCAGGCCGGGTTGAGGAGGAGCGTTGGACGCGCGATGCTCGTTGTTGTGACGATTGGCGCGCCACTCCTGAAAGACAGTGTCGTTCATCGGGCTGGGGACAGATTTGGTCACGTCACGGATGAACTGCTTGAGCGATGGAACGGCGGCGGCGGAGAAGTCGGGCCCGGAGACTCCCACATCGACGTTGAAGTAGGCAACGGCGTGGTCGAGTGCCTGAGCGTGCTGCTCGACCCATTCGGTTGATCCGATAAGGCCCTCCTCTTCCGCGTCCCAACTACAAAAGATGAGAGTGCGTTTCGGGCGCCAGCCGTCGTGGATGAGGTTGCCGATGCCGTGAACTGCTTCAAGCATGCTGGCCGTGCCACTGCTGGGATCAACTGCGCCGAAGACCCAGGCATCGCGATGATTGCCGACGACGACCCAGTCATCAGGGTAGTCAGTGCCTTTGATTTTGCCGATGACATCCCAGATGGTGCGCAACTGGTAGTCCTGCTGCGAGACGAGGTGCACGCTCACTCCACCGGGGCCGAGATGATAGCGGAAGGGGAGTGCGCCCTGCCATCCCTGCGGGACGCCGGGGCCTTTCAGTGCTTGCAAGATGGGGGCCGCATCCTCATAGCTGAGGGGAATGGAAATGATGTGCGGCTGGTTGTCCTGACCGGAGACGCGCGAACTTGCCGGAAGGTCGGGGGTCGAAGCGATACCGGGCGTCTGCGGATCACCTGGATATTTGAACAGGTATTGAACAGAGCCGCGCTGCACACCGTTGTCGGGCCGCCATGGACCGTTCGGCCAGGGATCACCCTTGTAGTAGCCGTCGTCCTGTGGATCGGAGTAGATGATGACGCCTGCTGCACCGCGTTTTTCGGCGATATAGACCTTGACGCCGCGGAAGTTCGCTCCATAGCGAACGATAACGATCTTGCCGTGCAAATCGATGTGCTGGCGGGCGAGCTCGTCGAAGTCTTCGGGCCGGCCATAGTTGGCGTAGACGACTTCGCCGGTGATATCGCCGGAACCAGAGGAGCCGTTGAATGGCATCACGACGCGAGGATCTTCAGGAAACGTGTCGCCCTGGACGTGCTCGCGCGTGGGGCCGGACATCAATTGTTTGCCGGCTGGGTCCAGGGCTTCAACGCGGACCTCTTTGGGCTGGTTGAGCAACACGCGATAGGGGACGATCTCCGTTTCCAAGCCCGCGGCGCGAAATTTCTCAGCTACATAATCTGCGGTTTTGCGGTCACCGGGGGTTGCGGCCATATGAGGCTCGGCGGTCAGGGTCTTGAGGTGTTCGCCGGCGAGTTTCGCGCTGGGGACGGCAAGAAACTTCTCTTCGATCTTCGATTGCCTGCTGAAGTCTCTGAAGCCAAACACCTGGGACTGGGCCTGTCCATTGGTGTTGGCAGATTGAGAGGCCAACGAGACAGAGATCGCTGTAAGCAGAATGAAGGAGAGATGAGACCTGTGATTGGCCATCAAGGCAGCCCTTTTAATTCCAATTGGGATCAAGAGCAGAAGCTGCAAACACCGGGGCGTTCGCGCATGGTGTAATTCAACCCAGCTTACACTATGGGTCTGGGAGAGCATTTCTGAACACAGATCCCGAGTTGAATGAAGAGAACCTCGCAGCAGCGTGCGATGAGCAGGCGGCACTTTCGCAGGAGCTGAGTGCCAGGGAATCCGAGCGGGTACCAGAGTTTGTCCGTGCGCTTCGCAACCCAAATTTCCGGCTGTTCTGGAGCGGCAACTTTCTCTCGAACATCGGCACGTGGATGCAGAACGTGGCGCAGGGCTGGCTGGTACTGGAGCTTACGAACTCGGCGTTCTGGCTTGGAGTAGTGGGCTTCGCGGGCTCCATTCCGTTCCTTCTCTTCACGCTTTTTGGCGGGGTGATTGCAGACCGGGTAGATAAGAGGCGGCTGCTGCTTGTTACGCAGACGGCCATGATGATTCTCGCGTTTCTGCTCGCGGGACTTGCGTGGTTTAAGTGGATCGGCGTGTGGGGAGTGGCCACGATCGCGTTCCTGAACGGCGCGGCGATGGCGATGAATGCACCGAGCTACCAGGCCCTGGTGCCGCGGCTGGTGAAGCGGGAAGATCTGACCAACGCGATTGCGCTGAACTCCGCACAGTTCAACATGTCGCGCATCCTGGGTCCGACGCTTGGCGGCTACGCGATGTTGCTGTTCGGAGTGGCGGGCAACTTCCTGCTGAACGGCTTCAGCTTTCTCGCGGTGATCTGGGCGCTTGTACGGATTCGGTATCCGGACGAGAAACTGAGCCATCACGAAGGCATATTGGGAAGCCTGCGAAGCGGGTTTTCTTATCTGCGCAGCAACCGGCAGATGTTCGTTCTGATTTGGATGACCGCCGTGGCGAGTTTCTTCGGGATTCCATTCCTGACGTTCATTCCCTACTTCGCAAAGATTCAGTTGAACGCGGGCGAGAGCGGGCTTGGCTGGCTGCTGGCCGGCTCCGGACTGGGAGCTGTGCTGGGAGCGATGACGGTGGCAGTGTCTGGCGTGATACGGCACCGGGGAAGGGTGCTGAGCCTTTGCGGGGTTGTTTTCTTTGCTGTGATTATCTGCTTCAGCTATTCACAGAGTTTCGCACTCTCTGAGTGCCTGGCGTTTCTGGAGGGTTACAACGGGATCCTGATGATCTCGTGCTTCAACGTGTCGATTCAGCATCTGTCATCGGACGAGATGCGCGGACGCGTGATGAGCATCTACGCGACCAGTTTTCTGGGGTTGCCGCCGCTGGGCGCGCTTCTGGCAGGTGAGCTTTCGCGCCACATTCCCACGGGACATGCGCTTGCGCTCATGTCCGGCGTGGCAATGGTTGCGTTCGTGGGGTTCTTTGCTTTTTCGAAGCCGTTGAGAGAGCTGGACTAGAGCAGTTTCGGAATTCACGTAAACTTTTTGAGAGCATCGAAGGTGGCGTTTTCTTAAGGAAAACGCCACTTTGCCGTGTGCCTTCGGTCTACACCAATTCCGAAACTGCTATAGGCGGTGGTGGACGGGCATTGGGGCACGGGAAAGACGTCCCTCAGGGGCTAAAGCCCACGGTGTTATGCCGGCTTGTGCGGCACGGCTCAAAGCCGTGCCCTTTCAAAACCTGAGTGCCCTTTCAAACCTGATTTCTTCTGCGGCGCGGCGGAAGCCGTTCCCTTTCAAAACCTGAGTGCCCTTCAAAACTGAGGGGTTCTATGCTACGGGCTGGGTGCAGCTGGCGCAGCGCCTCGCGGCCTTCGGGATCGCAGTCAGGCACTCGGGGCAGATTTTGGTTTCAGGGGCGGGTGGAGGCGCCTCCGGCTTCTTCAGACGCGCCAGCAGGGCGTTCACCGGCAGAACGATGGCGAAGTAGACCACGACGCGACAATGAGAAACGAAACGATGGCGTTGAAGAAGTTGCCGATCTTGATCTGGCCGCTGCCGACGTGCAGAACAACACTGCTGAAATCGGGTTTGCCGATCGTCGCCGCGATGAGGGGATTCAGGACATCGCCTACGAGAGAGGTTACGATGGCGTTGAAGGCTGCGCCGAGGATGACGGCCACAGCGAGGTCCACGACGTTTCCGCGAAGAATGAAGTCCCGAAATCCTTTCAGCATTCTCTTCCTCCAATTTCACATTCGCCACATACTACTCGATTGCATTGGGGTTTGAAACATGAGTTTTCCGGTGAGTGAGGTTGTCCCAGCTAATGCGTTCCGCTCATCGTACACGCATCGACCGCATCCGGCACCCGGTCACCGCGCGGAAAACAGCCTGGACACCGATTGGTCAGCGATAAGCGACGAGGAAGACGATCAGGGTGAGGATCATCAGGTCAGAGTAGAGAAGCAGGAGAACACCGGCGTGGTAGAGGCTCCATTTGCCTCTGAGGCATCGGCCGGTCTCGAACATCCCCCAGGCGGCAGCCACAAGGACCAACCCTTGCCACGGTGAGCCATGGAGCTTCTCAATGTGCGGAAAGCCTGCCAGCAATAAGCTGGCGATAAAGGCGCCCAAAGAGAGCACTATGCCGCGCACGATGGACCTTTGCCTTAGCCGAAAGATGGTCAGGCGGAAGCGCACGATGGCTACAACTGTATTCGGGATGCTTATCCGGCTACCAATTCCATTTCCCTGAGAGTCTCCGCGTAAGGTGCGCGCAGGACACCTCGTTCGGTGATGATCGCGGTAACGTACCGGGCCGGGGTCACGTCGAAAGCCGGGTTGCAGATACCGACGCCGTGCGGCGTGAGCTGTTTGCCGCCGTGGTGGGTGACTTCAACCGCGGAGCGTTCCTCGATGGGAATTGCGTCGCCGGTGGGGGTTGCGGTGTCAATGGTGGACCATGGCGCCGCCACATAGAACGGGATGCCGTGCTCTTTAGCCAGGATTGCGACGTTGTATGTGCCGATCTTGTTGGCGAAGTCGCCGTTGGCGGCGATGCGGTCAGCGCCGACAACAACGGCCTGGATTCGGCCTGCGCGCATGAGGCTTGCAGCCATGTTGTCGCAGATGACGGTTGTGGGGATGCCGTCGGCCATCAATTCCCAGGCGGTGAGGCGGGCTCCCTGGAGGAAGGGGCGGGTTTCATCGGCGAATACATGAATATTCTTACCCTGCTCGACTGCAGAGCGAATGACACCGAGCGCAGTCCCGTAGCCGCAGGTGGCGAGTGCGCCGGCGTTGCAGTGCGTGAGAACGCTACCCTGCTGGGGCAACAGCGCGCCGCCGAACGCCCCCATTGTCTTGCAGGCGGTGATGTCCTCCTCGTACATGGCGTGAGCTTCGGCGAGGAATTTTTCCTGGACCTGGGGCATTGTTGGCATGGGTCGCGAGAAGGCCTTCGAAGAGGCGCTTGATGCGGTCGATGGCCCAGAAGAGATTGACTGCTGTAGGACGAGTCCCCGCGAGGCGGGCGCAGATCTTTTCGAACTGCGGCGCAAACTCGCTGGCGGTGGTGGCGTTGCTGCGCAATGCGCCGAGGGCAACTCCGTAGGCTGCGGAAACACCGATGGCAGGAGCGCCGCGGACGACCATGGTGACGATGACGTCGGCAACCTGTTCGTAGTCAGTGGCGAGGACGTAGCTCTCCTCGAGCGGGAGCTTGGTCTGATCGATGAACTTTACGCCTTCAGGGGTCCAGGTGAGGGTGGGAATCATGCAATTCCAGTGTAACCTGATGGGGAAATCAGGTGGCAATGCGATGGCACTGAAAACCTTTTCAATTTGCGCTGGACGTATCTCACCTGCGATGCGTAGAGTTGTCTCGGACCTTTTCACGGCGGTCTTGAAACTCGGCTGCTCTTGCCGGCGGCCTGGCGCATTCGTGCGAGGGCCGCGAACAAGCAGCGACTGGCGGACAACTGAGATCAGGCATTCTTTTTAAAGGAAGCGGGGTTTAATCGTTCATGGCTACGCGATCCACACCAACGGCGGCGGCAAGCACGCCGAGTTATCTTGTTCCGTTCATTACGGTGACCATTCTGTTCGGCATCTTCGGGTTCCTTACGAACCTGAACAGCAATCTGATGCCCCACCTGAAGTCGATCTTTGACCTCTCCTACGGACCGGCCATGCTGGCCACAGCGGCGTGGTTTTTCGCTTATCTGATCTTCTCGGTTCCCAGCGCCAAACTGATTGAAGCAGTGGGCTACAAGCGCACCATGGTCATCTCGCTTTTCATCATGGTGGTGGGTGCATTGTTGTTCATCCCTGCAGCGAGGATGGTGAGTTTTCCGCTTTTTCTGACCGCGATCTTTGTGCTGGCGACCGGTGTCTGCGCGCTTCAGACCTCGGCCAATCCGTATGTTTCCATTCTTGGCCCGGAGAGCAGCGCCGCTGCGCGGCTGACCCTGTCGCAGGCGTTCAACTCACTGGGTGCGGCTGCAGCTCCACTGGTGGTGGGTCACTTCATCCTCACCGATCCAAGCAAAGTTGCAAGCAAGGCGAGCATCGCGCACACGGTGCAAGGGCCCTACATTGCCATTGCCGGGGCATTGCTTTTCCTCGGCTTTGCGGTGATGTTCATGCACCTTCCTGCGATCAGCGCGACGCGCGCTTTCAGACCCGCGACGGCCGGTGAGCCTTTGTTGGGCCGGAGCATTTGGAGCTACCGGCATACTGTGTTGGGCATGTTCGGTATCTTCTTCTACGTTGGAGTTGAAATTGCCCTTGCTGCAATCGCAATCAGCTACTTCAAGACGGAGGGAATCGGCAGCAATGAAAGTGCATCGACGCTTGCCTCTCTCTACTTTGTCTTCATCATGGCCGGGCGCTTCCTGGGCAGCGCGCTGATGAAGTGGGTGAAGGCAGATAAGCTGCTCGCCGGCCTTGGCCTTTTCGGCGTGGTGCTGCTGTTGATCTCCATGTTCTCTACCGGACAGGTCGCCGTCTGGAGCCTGGTGCTGTGCGGGCTGGCTAACTCCATCATGTACCCAACAGTGTTCGCGCTGGGCATCGCCGAACTAGGCCCGATGACCAGCGAGGGTTCCGGCATCATCACCATGGGCAATGTGGGCGGAGCAGTGGTACCGCTTTTGTTCGGTGCACTGGCCGACAAAGTGGGGATTCAATATGCATTTGTGGTGCCGATCATCTGCTACATCTACATCGCCTTCTATGGCCTGTGGGGGTACAAACCGACACGCACCGCCGCAGCGTAATACCGGGTCTATCTTCACTTGTTTCGAGGCCCTCCGATTCGCCCCGGAGGGCCTCGGTGTCTGCGACGATCATCTCGTAAGCACATTGCGGTGATGCCGGAAATTGATACATTCCTCATCGGCGGGCAACTACACTGATGTCAGCGATGAAGCGAAAGACGATTGAGCACTACGAGATTATTCGCCGGCTGGGCGCCGGCGGCAGCGGCGTGGTCTATCTGGCCAACGACACTCTGCTGCAGCGGCCCGTGGTGCTGAAGATTCTGCGCACGGGACTGCTGTCGGCGGAGCAGATGCGCACGACGGTGTTGCGCGAGGCGCGGCTGGCATCGGCGATTGAGCATCCCAATGTCTGCGCGATTTACGAAGTGGGCGAGAGCGGCGACGAAGGCTACATCGTCATGCAGTACGTGCCCGGGCAGTCGCTCGATCAAGCTGATTGCGCGCGGGCCGGCAAGTCCGCAACTCGTGCTCTCAGTGGGCATTCAGATTGCGGACGGTCTGCAGGCGGCGCACGCGCTGGGCATCTTTCATCGCGACCTGAAGCCGCAGAACGTGATGCTGACCGACGGCGGCCTGGTGAAGATTCTGGACTTTGGCCTGGCGCGGAGGCTGCGCCCCGAGGACGCGAACTTCGATCCATCGAAGCCGGCGCTGGCCAAGGATGCATCGGTGGCGGCGACCTACACGGCGCGCGGCGGAACGATTCGCTACATGGCGCCGGAGCAGTTTGTCACCGGGCCAGTCGAGCGTGCAGTCGGACGTGTGGGCGCTGGGCGTGATTCTCTACGAACTGTGCCAGCGGACGGCATCCGTTTGCGCGACCCGACGCCGAGGACTTTCAAGCGATTCGCGCGATTCAGTTTCTCCGATCCCGCCGACCTGAGCGAGATTGTGCCGGAGATTTCGGCGGAGTTGAAGAGCGTGATCGCGACGTGTCTGGAAAAGAATCCCGGCGACGCGCTACGCCTCGGCGGCCGAAGTGCGCGAGGCGCTGAAGACGATCATGAAGGCGCTGCAGATCGAGACGGGCATCATTCCCGGCGAGGCTGCGGCGAACCTGCCGACGACCGGCGCAGAGGCAGAGAAGCGCGCCACCGGATTTCTGTCGATGCTGGCCGAGCGGTTTCGCGAGTCGGCGGTCGAGATCGCGCGCCGCAGAATTCGCTCGTGGTGCTGCCGTTTGCGAACCTGGGCGCGACCGAGGTTGCGCCGCTCTACGGATTTGCGCTTGCCGATGCGATCGCGGCGCGGCTGGCGCGGATTCCGGCGCTGGTGGTGCGGCCTTCAAGCACGCTGATGCCGCTGCCGATTGCGCAAATGGATCCGCTGGCCGTTGGGCAAAAGCTGCTGGTGTCTTTTGTGCTGGCGGGCAATTTTCTGCGTTCGGAAGCGGGATTCGATCTGAACTGGCAACTGCTCGATGTGGCGTCGCAGAGCGTGCGCTCGGGCGGGGCGATTCGCGTGGCGTCGCTGGATCTGATTGCGGTGCAGACGGAGATTTCGAATGAGGTGTTTGCCGCGCTGCATGGGCTCGGCGCCGGCAGATCAGATTGATGCGATGCCGCAGTGCGGCATCGCAGGCGCGTCGCCGCCGAACGGATCGCTGCCGGGGCCGGTGAGCGAAAAGTATCTGCAGGCGCGCGCGCTGCTGAGTTCGTTCATGGTGCGGACCGGATCGCGCGCGGATCTGGATCGCGCGCATGCGCTGCTTTACGAGCGTGACGGCGGCGGATCCGGAGTTTGCGCCGGCGTGGACCGGGCTGGGCATTGCGGAGCTGCAATATGCGCGGCACGGGTTTGGCGGACAGATTCACGTGATGCATGCGCGGCGCGCGTTCGACGAAGCGCTGAAGCTGGATCCTGCGTCGACCGAGGCCAATCTCTACCGCATTTACATGCTGCTGTCGCGCGGCGAGAAGGAGTCAGCGCGGCACGGGATTGCGAACCTGCTGGCAGGGGCGGCGAACGACTGGAACGTGCACATGGTGGCCGGCATCGCGCTGCGCGGCGACGGCATGTACGACGAGGCGCTGCAGCACTTCAGCCGCGCGCTGAAGCTGAACCCGGCGAACGCGCCGATTCTCTATAACCATCGCGCGCGCGTTTATCACTATCAGAACCAGATCGAGCTGGCGGGCGACGAGCTTGAGAAGGGCCTGGCGCTGGAGCCGCGGCATCCGCTGCTGCGCACTTCGGCCGGCTACCAGCAGATGCGCCTGGGCAACCTGGACGCAGGCGATCGAGATTCTGGAAGGCGTGATTCGCGACGACGAATCGTTGCGCATTGCCGTGCCGACGCTGGCGCTTGTGCTATGTGCAGGCAGGGGACGCGCGAGCGCGCCGCGGCGCTGCTGAAGGACGACACGCTGGCCGGCGCCGAGGCCGACAGCGAGATGGCGTATCGGCTGGCGACTTACTTTGCGGTTGAAGGCGACTCGAGCGAAGCGCTGCACTGGCTGCGGCGCGCGATCTATCTGGGCAACGAGAACTATCCGTGGTTCCAGAAGAATCCGGCGTGGAATAATCTGCGCACGAATGCGGACTTTCGAGCGGATTCTGGAGGATCTGAAGAAGAGCTTCCGGAAGAATCAGAAGACCTGGAAGCGGCTGCTGGAGCAGGTGCCGGCGAACGGGGAGTAGCAAAGATCAGGACCATAGTGCACCCAATGTCTCGAGGCGAGACATTGAGTGCACGTGATGGCTTATGAGGAGAGTTACTTCAGGTTGACGGTGGCCTTGAGAGGCAGGTCCTGCGATGAGCCGCCGACCAGGATGGTGTAGTCGCCGGGGAGCAGCGACCAGTCGTCTTTCTGCTCGTCGAAGATCGACAGATATTTCGGATCGATTTCGACGGTGACGGTGCGCTTCTCGCCGGGGTTGAGCTTGACCTTGCTGAATCCGACGAGGCGCTTGGGCGGCTCCTGCGCGGCGGCTGGGAGTGCGGCGTAGATTTCTGCAATTTCAGAGCCTTCGCGCGCGCCGGTATTGGCCAGCGTGAATGTGACCTTGACCTTGTCGCCGCGGAGTCACCTGGAGGCCGGAGTACTTGTAGGTGGTGTACGAGAGGCCGAAGCCGAAGGGGAAGAGGACGGGCTTCTTCTCCGCGTCGTACCACTTGTAGCCGACCTTGACGCCTTCGTCATAGGTGACCTGGAACGGCGGGAGTCCCGTGGCCCACTTCTCCGGGGATGCCGGACCGGAGAAGTGCTCCGACTCCGGTGGCGGCATGGTGACTGTTGGGATGCGGCAGGTCAGCTTCGCTCTTCGGGAAGGTGTTTGGGCAGTTTGCCGCTGGGGTTGACGGTGCCGAAGAGGACGTTGCCGACGGCATTGGCGCCGTCGCTGCCTGCGAACCAGGCTTCGAGGATTGCAGCGGGAGCGTCGACCCACGGCATGGTGACGGGATTGCCTGTTTCAAGCACGACGATGGTGTGCGGGTTGGCAGCGGCGACCGCTGCGATGATGTCATCCTGATTGTGCGGCAGAGAGAGATTCTTGGCAGATCCATGCCTTCGCTTGCCCACTCGATAGGCGAAGACGATGGCGACGTCTGCTGTCTTTGGCAGCGCCGCGGCAGCGGCGGGATCGGTGCCGGGATCGTACTTGACTGTCGCCCTGGGAGCGCGGGCCTGGATTGCCTTGAGCGGTGAGGTGGGGAACCAGATCTCTTCCATCCAGCGAGTTGCGCCCTTGCCGGGAGGCATGATGGCGTTGCCGCCGATGGGATCGACCTGCGCCGATCCGCCGCCGGAGATCATGCCCACGTCAGAGTGCGAGCCGATGACGGCGATGGTGCGAAGCTTTGCTGCATTGAGAGGCAAGGCTGCCTTCTCATTCTTGAGCAGGACGATGCCGCCTTCTTCGATCTTGCGCGCAGTCTCAAAGCCCGCGAAGGGATCGATGACGGAGCGCTGACGAGGATTGTCGATTACGCCCGCGGCGAACATGGAGCGCAGAATGCGGTGGACGTGCTCGTCGAGCTCCGTCGTGGGAATTTTGCCGGCTTCGACTGCGGCCTTGTAGCGGTCGCCGTAGAAGAAGCGGCCCGGCTGCTCATTGTCGAGACCGGCTGCGGAGGCCTTCTCCGTGCTGTGCGTGCCACCCCAGTCAGAGAGGACGAATCCGGGAAACTTCCAGGCCTTCTTGAGGACGTCCGTGAGCAGGTACTGGTTTTCGCAGGCGAAGTCGCCGTTGACGCGGTTGTAAGAGCACATGACCGCGGCGGGATGTCCCTGCGTGACGCCGATTTCAAAGGCGAGCAGGTCGGTTTCGCGGGCGGCTCGTTTGCAGATGGTGATGTTGACGGAGTTGCGCCCGCTCTCCTGATCGTTGAGGGCGTAGTGCTTGATATCGCCGATCACGTGTGCGGACTGCGTGCCCTCGATGAGGTGGGCGACGAGTGTTCCGGCGAGGATCGGGTCTTCGCCCAGATATTCAAAGGTGCGGCCATTGCGTGGTTCGCGGGTGATGTTGACCCCGCCACCGAGCGACATGTTGAAGCCCTGAGCGCGCAGTTCGCGCCCGATGAGCGCGCCGTATTCGTAAGCCGCGTCGGTGTCCCAACTGGCGGCGGCGGCAACGTTCGCCGGGAGCGCGGTGGAGTATCGTCCGTTGACGCCGCTGGAGCGCACACCATATGCGGCATCGCTCATGTCGATGCCGGGAATGCCGAGACGCGGAACCCCGACCGCGTAACCGACGCCACGATTCGATGGAGCGTTTTCGGGAGTGACGGGCTCATCGGTCGGCATGCCCACGCCGTGCAAGCAGTGCGACCTTTTCGTCGAGCGTCATCTCCTTCAGCACGAGGTCTGCGCGTTCGTCGGGCGAGAGACTCGCGTTCATCCACGGGCCGGTCGGCGCGGGCTGCTGATGCCGTTGCGCGGAGGCCGGTGTTGAGAGGCAAAGGAAGAAGAGGAACAAGGTCGCCGCGATTTCGAATCCGGCGCGCAGAGGAGCGTGCTTCATGGTTTCCCTCGGTGATAAAACGTTTATCTGAATCGTCCCAATAGTATCAACAAAGCAAGGAGATCCGCCTGCCGCGGTGCGCCATGAGGATTGACGATTTCTAGTCGGTCGAGCGGCTTCTTCCAATGCGTTGGTACGGTACGTAGACAGGTTCCCACACGTAGGCGCGCAGCTGGGCGGCGAGGTCATCGGGAACATCGATTGCGGCGACATCTTCTGCGATGGCCTGTTGAGCTACAGCTTCTCCAACCGCGAGGGCGATTTTGCGCGAGTCGGATACCGGTGGCAGCAACGGCGCGGCGTGATCTTCGCGTGTCGGGGAGAGACCGGCGAGCGTTCTGGCCGCTGCCATGATCATGGAGTCTGTGACGCGGCGTGCTTTCGAGACAAGAATGCCGAGAGCGAGGCCGGGAAAGATGTAGGAATTGTTGATCTGCGAAATGCGCACCATCCGGCCGTCGACATCGACGGGAGCGAATGGGCTACCGGTGCCAACGAGCGCACGGCCATCTGTCCAGCGCATCAGATCAGCGGGCGTCGCTTCAGACTGCGATGTTGGGTTGGACAAGGGAAAGATGACCGGCCGGTGCGCGTGGCTGGCCATTTCACGCACGATCTCTTCAGTGAATGCGCCTGGCTGTGCCGAGACACCGACGAGAACCGTCACTTTGGCGTTGCGAACTACGTCAAGCAGAGTGATGTCTTCTCCGCCGGAAAGCTGCCAACCTTCGATGCTTGAGCGATTGCGAACGAGGGGCAGATGGCTGGGCCGGATTCCCCGCGCGCCTTCCACCAGCAATCCATATCGGTTGAACGCGTACACGCGGCTGCGAGCCTGGTCCTCGGTCAGGCCTTCCTGCTGCATTGCGGCGACGAGAAGCTCGATGATTCCGACGCCCGCAGATCCTGAGCCATACATGACGATGGTCTGGCTGGAAAGAGGAATTCCGGTGGCGTTTACAGCGGCAAGCAGCGTTGCGGTTGTGACCGCCGCGGTGCCCTGGATGTCGTCATTGAAGGTGCAAAGCCGGTTGCGATAGCGAGAGAGCAGCCGCGCCGCATTGGTGTTGGCGAAGTCTTCCCACTGCAGCAGAATGTCCGGCCAGCGGCGCTCAACCGCGGAGACGAAGGTCTCAATGAAGTCGTCGTATTCCTGGCCGCGAATGCGATGGTGTTGCCACCCGATGTAGATGGGCTCGTGGAGCAATCGCTCGTTGTCGGTACCCGCGTCGAGCAAGATAGGCAAGCAGTGTTCAGGGGGTATGCCGCCGAGCGCCGTGTAAAGAGCCATTTTGCCAATCGGTATTCCCATGCCGCCGGCGCCCTGATCGCCAAGGCCGAGGATGCGCTCACCATCGCTGACCACAATGCAGCGGACGTTATCGTAGCGCTTGTCAGAAAGAATCTGGTCAATTCGATTTCGATTGGGATAGCTGATGAAGAGGCCGCGGGGCCTGCGCCAGATCTCAGAGAAGCGCTGGCAGCCTTCACCGACGGCCGGAGTATAGACAATGGGTAACAACTCTTCGGTGTAGTGATGAATCATGGAGTAGAACAACGTTTCGTCGTTGTCCTGCAGGTCGCGCATGGTGCTGTACTTGTCGAAGGCAGTTGGACGGCTGTCGAGAGCACGCTTCCTGCGCTCGCGCTGATCCTCGAGTGTTCCGATGTGGGGAGGCAGAAGCCCGTGGAGGCCAAAGATGTCGCGTTCCTCTTCAGTGAACGCAGTGCCCTTGTTGAGGCGGGAATTGAACAACAGATCAGCTCCGCGGAGTCGCGTGCAAATGACATGCGGGTTTGATTTCAGATCTGAGTCTGGCGATTTGGGCTCTTGTTTGCTCACTTGCGTCTCTTTCGGTCCAGCCCTCGCCGCACCCGGCGGGACTTGTCGCCGGGATCGATCGGGGCCTAATTGTGGCTCATCGATCATAGCCAAACCCAGCATAGCGAGATGTGACCAATGACGCTCCTGTTGGAGCGCGGCCGCGAACGGAAGTGCGTTGTTAACCTTATGAAATTGTGTGGGATGGAGGCCGCCTTTGATTAGGTTGCAGGGAGGGATGGTGGTACAGGAATTCGACGTTGCGCCGTGCATCTGCCGCGGCGCACACGTTGAAACGGGAGCAGGATACAGGGCCGGTTCAGTTCTCCTCGACGATCGCCAGATCCCAGGGTGCGAGCGTCAACTCCGCTGATTTCGTGACTGATTTGCCATTGAGCAGATCTGTTCCAGCGCCATAGGCGTAGGTGACTTTTGATTCGGCGGCAGAGTAGTTGAAGTAGTAGTGGAGGCGCTTGCCGAGCCGGTTGACTCCGTGCTGCACGTGGACTGGCGGCGGGAATCTGCTGGTCGCTTCCCGTGAGTGAGAGTTTCTCGAGAGTGCCTTTGAGTACGGCGGTCTGGAGCGCGTCGGAGAGATAGGTACCTTCGTAGAGCAGCGTGCCTGAGCCGAATTGGTTCTCAGTGATGGCAGGCCACTTTCCGAAGAACGGATGGTCGTAGTACGCGAGCGGCTTGGCGTGCTCCGGCATGAGGAACTCGGCCCAGTAGCGAACCTGATTCGCAGACTGACCCCGCCAGCTACGTGGAAGGGATCGCCTTTGAGGGCGAGCGGCTGCTCAAGATTTGAGAACTCCTGGTAGCTGAAGCCGGCGGCTTCGCGCAGCGGGCCAGGCGCGCGCACCCAGCGGACGGCGGAGTTCTCGTTGGCGAATCCGCTCTTGAAGGTCATGACGACGTGGCCGCCGTTCTTGACGTAGTCAGAGATGCGCTGGAGCAGAGCGTCGTCGGCGATGTAGAGCGCGGGCACGATCAGCAGCTTGTATGCGGAGAAGTCCTTCGTGGTCGGGAAAGACGAAATCGGAGCCGACGTTGAGGTCGTAGAGAGAGTGGTGCATCTGCTGCACGAGCGAGTCGTAGCCGTCGGGTTCGCGGGTCCAGCTTCTGGCGGGCACGTCGCCGCCGTAGGGCATGAAGTTGATGGCGTTGGCCGAGTCGCGGCTCCACAGGATGGCGACGTCGTTGTGAATCTTCAGGCCGACGAGGTGCGGGCCCGATCTTCTGCAAGCTCATGCGCGGTGCGGCTCATCTCGGCGTAGGCGCGATTCGGCTCGAGATCGTGGGAGAGGATGCCCTTCCAGTAGGTCTCCTGATTGGCGGCGATCGAAGCCCAGTGCCAGTACTCGACCATGTTGGCGCCATTGGCGAGATAGGTGTAGACATCTTCGCGCAGCTGGCCGTCGTAGGGCGGGAACTGGCCTTGCGGAGGTCCAGCCGATGGTCTGCGCGTTGGTCTCAGTGACGAGGAAGTTAGAGTGCTTCAGCGAACGGGTGAAGTCTGTCTGAAGCGACTGGAACGAGCCATCGTAGTGATCCTGGGTGCCGTGGTAGATGTTGTCGGCGACAATGTCGAGGAGCTTCGGCGATCGCTTCTTCATTTACGTCGCGCTTCATCATGCCGCCGTAGTCGGTGGTGACGAACTGGCGCGGCGCCGGCGCACTCGCGCACCAGCGCAGCCTGCCAGTGGAGGAAGTCGGTGACGCGCATCTGGCTCCAGCGCGTCCACTCCAGCTTGTAGCCGGTGCTTTGCGCGCCGTCGCGGGTGGGCAGGTCTTCCCAGGTGTGCAGATTCTGGCCCCAGTAGTTGAGGAACCATGCCTTGCTGAGAGCTTCAGGCGTGCCGAATTTCTTTTCGAGGTAATGCTGGAAGCCGATGAAGACATCGGGATTGGCCGCGTCGTAGCTGGAGGTTTCGTTGTCGAGCTGCCAGCCGATGACCGTGGGGTTGTCCTTGTAGTGGGCGACGATGTGGCGAATCAGGCGCTCGGCGTAGAAGCGGTAGGCGGGCGAATCGGTGTCCATGTTCTGGCGCATGCCGTAGGTGCTTGGCACGGCCTGGCCGCCGAACATGCCGCCGGGAAGACGGTCGGCAAGGATTTCGGGGTGCTGATGCGCCATCCACGCGGGAATGGAATAGGTGGGCGTGCCGAGGATCACCTTGATGCCGGCCTTGCCCATCGCGTCGACGATGTGGTCCATCCATGCGTAGTCGAATTGGCCGTCTTCGGGTTCCCACAGGCTCCAGGTGGACTCGCCCATGCGCACGACGTTGAGCCCGGCGGCCTTCATCAGGGCGACGTCTTTGTCGAGGCGCGCCGCCTGATCTCCGGGCATGTACTCGTTGTAGTAGGCGACGCCGTAGAGCACGGTTGGAAAGTCGAGAGCTGGTCCTGTGGTGCTGACGGCGGGTTGCTGCGCGGCGGCCGCGGCGGCGATGAGCATGGATGAGATCACGGATACCAAGAAAGCGTTTACGCACACTGCACATGATCGCACCTCTTTGACTTAGCTGCTCGATCCCCTGAAAAAGCGGAAGGACTATAAGAACACTTCTACTCGAATGTGAGCAAGACGACCTCAGGATGCGTGCCGACGCGCATGGGAGGACCCCAGGTACCGCACCCGCTCGATGTGTAGACCTGCATCTCGCCGAACCGGTGGAGACCGTAGGTGAATTTTCCGAATGCACGTCGCGTGACCCAACTGAACGGAAAGAACTGACCGCCATGGGTGTGCCCGGAGAGCTGAAGGCTTATTCCGGCGTGCTCGGCGATCGGCAGGCGGTTGGGGACGTGGTTGAGGAGAATGCTGGCTGGGCCGCCCTTCAGATGGAGGCCTTCGAGAAATGGCGCGAAGCTGAAGAGGGGAAGTGGAGTTGCCGTACGGTACACCGACGATGTGGAGGCCGTCGACGACGACACGCTCGTTGTGCAACACGCGAATGCCGGCGCGGGTCAAGCGCTTCTTCGTAGTGTTCGGCTCCTCCGAACGCCTCGTGATTTCCGCCGACAAAGAAGATGCCGAGGGGCGGCGACAATTCCCAAAGGGGGGCGGCCTGGCTGTCGGGATCGATTCGACTGCCGTCGTAGAGGTCGCCGGCAATGAAGAGGATTGCCGGATTGAGTTGTCGCGCAATGGCGGCGATGCGGCGAGCGAAGGATGCACCGTTGATGTGGCCGAGGTGCAGATCACTGATGAGCAGCGCTGTTCGGCCGCGCCAGGATGGGGGCAGGTTGGGAAGGCGTACGGTCACGCGGCGCTGACGAATAACCAATGCGTTCAGGAAGCCGTAGAGTGCGGTCCCGAGCGCAGCGATGAGGAGGATGCCGGCGATGTACGGGCGGGCGGTGAGATGGGAGTTTCCATGAAGCGTGATTCGCAAGACGAAGTCTGCCAGCCAGGCGACACAGGCGCCGACGAAGAGGAAGTTCGCGACACCAAGCCAGATGGAGGCGATCCAGTAGATGAATTTCACCAATGGGTTGGAAAAGCGGAAGCCGAGGATTGTCGCGATGATGAAGATGACCGAGAGCAAGGCGAGGGCGATGCGGAGAACTGAGCAACGGACGGATCGAGAGGCCACCAGAAGTCAATCCAAGTGCGATATAGAAACCAATGTCCCAGGCAAAGAATCGATTGGACAATGACAATGGGAAGAACGGGCCAGGCCTTCAAACTTTATCTCCTGCTTTCATGATGGCATGCCGTCTCGAACAGGCACGAGTTGGCAGGAAGCGTGAAACAATTGTTTCTATGGCGGGATTCGCGAGCGACAGCCTCGGACTTTACATTTCGATTCCGTTTTGCCGCTCGAAGTGTACCTATTGCAACTTTGCTTCGGGAGTATATCCGGCGAGTGAGCACTCACGGTACGTTGACCTGCTCATTGAAGAGATGAGGCAGGCCGGCGACTGGGCCGGCGGACTGGTGCTGGAACTGCCGCGCGGCGTCGACACGATCTACCTGGGCGGTGGAACACCGAGCCTGCTGGAGCCGGAGTTGATCGCCCGGCTATTTGCGGCGATTCGCACAGAGTTTGCAGTTGAAGCGAACGCCGAGATCACGGTGGAATGCGCGCCGGGGCAACTCAGCGATGAGACGCTGCATGCGCTGGTTGAGGCCGGCGCGAACCGCGTGAGCCTGGGCGTGCAGTCCTTTGTGGATCGCGAAGCGAAGACGAGCGGGCGACTTCACTCGAGGGCGAAAGTGCTGGATGATCTCAGTCGCCTGCGCGATGCCGGGGTCGAGAGTGTGAACCTGGACCTGATTGCGGGCCTGGCGGGGCAGACGATTGCTTCGTGGGAAGAGTCGCTGTCGGTTCTGATCGATTGCGGAGTGCCGCATGCAAGCATCTACATGCTCGAGGTGGATGAGGATTCGCGGCTGGGTCGAGAGATGCTGGCCGGGGGTGCGCGGTATTTTGCGGAGCTGGTTCCGACCGACGACACGATTGCCCGGATGTACGAGATTGCAATCGAGCGGCTGGATGGCGCTGGACTGAAGCAGTACGAGATTTCGAATTTTGCGAAGAGCGGATTCGAGTCGCGCCACAATCTTCGCTACTGGCAGCCGAAGGCCGTACCTGGGGCTGGGGCTCGATGCCTCGTCGATGTTGCGGGCGGATGCGCAAGAAGGCGACGGGCGCGGACCGCGCTATGTGCTTCGTTCCACCAACACTGACGATCTGAACGAGTATCTCAGCGGAGCTTTCGCGCGAGAGACGGCGTGGCTCTCGCCCGAGCGGCAACACGAAGAGGCCTGGTTCCTTGGGTTGCGGATGAACGCGGGTGTCAAGCCGAGGGAGTTGCGCAGTGAGTTCGGAGTTGCCGTTGTTGAGCGGGCGCTCGAAAGCGCCGCGCGCCTGGCAGATTCCGGCCTGTTGACGTGGGAAGGGGAGACCATTCGCCTGACCGAGCAGGGGAGACTCATTTCAAACGATGTGTTCATGGAGTTCGTTGAGTGCTCATCGCAGGATCATGTGGGGACGGGATAAGGTGCTGCCCGGCTTGGTTGCCGGGGCACTCGATGAAACATTGGATTGAGCCGGGACCTATCTCGATTGCGGAGTGCATGGCGGCTTCGGCCTCTCGAAGCACGACAATGGGAGACCGGCCATTGCTGCAGGCGATACCAAAGCATGCTCGAGAGCAGAATCTGCTGATGCGCTAAGTGAAAAGGCGCGGAGAAAACGTTGATCCGCAGACGTTCGGCGAGCAGCGTTGCGTGAAAGCTATCGCAGCCGGGAAGAGCCAGAAGAAGCTCATTGAATGCGAGACGCCCGAGCAGGTCATAACTCCGGAGGAGTCGTGTGATTCGCTCGGTGATCCGGCGGATCGCATCGTCGCACACGGCGGCTCCGTGCTGTTGATTGAGCTGATCAAGTTCGACCATGCAAAACGCGATGAGGCTGAGTGAAGTCTTCATGCGCTGTGCGCGATCAGTTTCGCGAAACAGCATGGAGATCAAGTCGGCGCGATCGTAGGCATCGGCGGGCACGGATGCCGGATATATCGGCTGCGATTAGAAACTATTTAGGATTTCGGACGACATTCTGAGGAAAAACTGAGAATTGGTATGTGAAATCACTTAATAACTCGGGCAGAACGGCGGTGTAGCGCTTATTTCAAGATTGTGAGGCGGTTTGAACTGGCGAGGCGCTGAAAGGCACGGCGGCCAGGTACTCACGGAATCCAGAGGATGGCTGAGGAGACCCGGCGTATGCTGATGGGGTGTCGGGATTGCACACGGCGCAAGGAGGCATCTTGGATTCACTTCCGAGAGTTTTCATGATCGGACGAAGGTTGCCGGCCGGCGCGGCTCTGCTGGTATTTTGCAGCATCTCCTCTCCAAACGCGGCCATGGCCCAGGAGCACCCTGCGCATGAATGGGGTTACAGTGGCAGTGAAGGCCCTGCCCACTGGGGCGAGCTGGATCCCGCGTTCGCTGCATGCAAAACCGGCCACAGTCAGTCCCCTGTCAATATTGTCGGTGCTCAGAGCGCTGACCTGCCTGCTATTCAATTCGAATACAAGCCCACCGCGCTCCACATCATCAATAACGGGCACACGATTCAAATCAACTACGCTCCCGGCAGTTTTATCAGAATCGGAGATAAGCGTTACGAATTGAAACAATTTCATTTCCACCATCCCAGTGAGGAGACAATCAAGGGCAAGCGGTTCCCCATCGAGGCCCACCTGGTGCACTCCGATGCCGGCGGCCATTTGGCCGTCGTATCCGTGCTGTTGGAAGAGGGTACTGCAAATTCGCTGGTTGAAACGCTGTGGGGTCTTGCGCCGAAGACGGCCGGTCCGGAGAAGACCGACGATAACCTGCAAATCAACGCCGCGGAATTGTTGCCGACTGACCGCAGCTATTTCACTTTCGCCGGTTCGTTGACGACTCCGCCGTGCACCGAAGGCGTCAGTTGGTTCGTGCTCAAGACGCCCGTAACGATTTCCAAGAAACAAGTGGCGACGTTTGCCGAGATCTATCCATACGATGAGAGGCCAACACAGTCCCTGAACGGCCGCACGGTGCTTGAACGCAAGTGAACAACATTCCCCTTGGCGGCTAAAGCCGGATTGAAGATATGCCGCTTTACGGCGCGGCTGAAGCCGCGCCCTTTCAAAGACGAGGACTCTTTCGTCAAGCTCCGATGCTGCGACCTTTCAGAGCGAGGACTTCTGTCAAGCTCCGAAGCGATCGTTTCAGAGCGACTTCCTGATCGAGCGTCGCGCTCTGACGGAGAAGATCGCGAATTCCAAGATGCCTAATCGACGAAATCGACTTTGGGGGCGACGGAGATGACGCCGCGCTCGTAGCCCGTCTGGAGCAGTTTGCGGATGGCTTCGCGTCCGTCGGCGCCGTAGTCGAGGGTGCGCTCGTTGACGTACATGCTGACGAAGCGGCTGGCCAGCGTGGTGTCGAGGTCGCGGGCAAACTGCATGGCGTATTCGAGAGCCTGCTCGCGGTGATCGAGCGCGTGCTGGATGCTGTCGCGCAGGGCCTTGGAGACGATCTTGTGGGATTCGGCACCCAGCGAGCGGCGGATTGCATTGCCGCCGAGGGGAAGGACCAGGCCGGTCGTCTCGCGCCACCAGACTCCGAGATCGATCACTTTGTGGAGTCCGCTGGTGGAGTAGGTGAGCTGGCCCTCGTGGATGATGAGGCCCGCGTCATATTTCCCTGCGAGAACCTGCGGGAATGATCTGGTCGAACGGCACGACCTCTGTCTCGATGTCAGGATTGAAGATCTTCAGCGCGAGAAACGCGGTGGTCATGGTGCCGGGCACGGCAACCTTTACGCGGCGCAGATCGTCGTGTGAGAGGGTGCGCAGGAGACGATCATGGGGCCGTAGCCCTCGCCGACGCTGCCGCCGCAACCCATCAGCGTGTAGTTTTCCTGCACGTAAGGGTAGGCGTGGAAGCTGATGGCGCTGACGTCGTAGAAGGCCTCGTTCTGCGCGCGACGATTCAGAGTCTCGATGTCGCACAGTGTATGCGAGAACTTGTATCCCGGCACTCGAATCTTGTTCGTCGCCAGGCCGTAGAACATGAAGGCGTCGTCAGAGTCGGGACTGTGGGCGATCGAGATTTCAATCACCGGGTTCAAAACGGCAGAGTCAAGTTTGCGGGTGCTCACGGTCGAGAGTCCTTTCGATGGGGGGAGACGGCGGTCGAGGTCAACGCGAGTATGTGAAGTTCGATGCGGTTATGCCTTGCTGCGTCGTATGCGGCGGAATCCGGTTGCGAGGGCGGCGGCGGCAACAACCTTGAGCGCGTCTCCGGGCAAAAAGGGAAGCACGGCAAGAGCGAACGCGGCTCTGGCCGAAGTGTGGGCATAAGCAGAGATCCAGAGGAATCCGCAGAGCAGAATCACGAAGTTGCCGAACGCGGCGCTGACGAGAGCTGCGTTGAAATCCACGGGAACTGCGGCGCCAGAGATACGAGATCAGCGCGGCCGCAGCAGGGTAGGACAGAAGGTATCCGCCGGTGGGACCGAGCAGGTGCGCAATGCCGGCACCGAAGCCAAAGCCCGGTGCGAAAACGGGAAGTCCAAGGGCGCCCTCAAACAGGTACGCGCCGAGTGTGGCAGCGGCGAGGCTCGGAGCGAGCAACAGGCCGAGGAGCAGAACCGCGAAGGGCTGCATGGTCAGCGGAACAGGGGTAAACCAGAGCGGAAGAGCGACATGGGAACAGGCGGCAACCAATGCGCTGCCCAGCACAACGATGGCGGCGTTGCGCAGCCAAGGGGAAACGGCGGTTGAGGCCAGCGGCGAGGCAAGTTCCTTATGCATAGTTGCTTCCTTAACCTTCTGACTCTAAATCTGTTTCGTCCGGGAGGGATGCGCTGTCGCGAGGCGGGACAGGAGCGGGGTTCTTGGTGCGATGAAGGAGAATATGACGCGTCATGCCTGCGGCAGCGAGCAGCAGCGCACCCAACGATACAAGAAGAGCAATGATTAACCAACGCATCACAACGAGAGCCCAGAATACCAGATGGCCGTCACTGAAACTCGGGTTTTGGCAGGCGGAATCAGCGGCTCTTCAGGCTTGTCTGAAGCCATTCGAGATAGGGGTGACTTCCAGACTCGACCGGCAGGACGAGGAACTCTGGTGTGTCGTAGCTGTGCAGTTCTTTCAGGCGGGATTCGAGCGCGGGTATCTGCTCAGACGAGGTCTTCAAGATGAGCAGTGTCTCCGCTGCCGATTCGACCTGCCCCAGCCAGCGGTAGATCGACTGGACGGCCAGGAACCATTGAGGCGCATGCGATGAGGTGCTCTTCGACAAGCGTGCGACCGATGCTCGCGGCCTCTTCGGGGCTGGCCGTTGTGGTGAGAACGATGCGGGCTTTTGGAGCGGAGTCTGGCATAGATGCCTTCTCGTCCAGTGTACGAGTGAGGGCAGGCGATTCCGATCCTGTGAATTTTGCAGAATTGTAACTTTGAGCCGGAATGTCATCCCGACGACGAAAGTTTTCAGTTATCTGGTGTGCAATAGCTTGCCGACTTGGGCCCGGTGTTGCAGTATGGTCCTTGCGGTCCGCTGACTACTCCGGCGATATGGACCGGTTGACCGGAACACTGGGTTGGGGCGGATGCGGGAGAGGGAAGATGAGTTCAGCGATCAAGTTTGGCACCTCAGGATGGAGAGCCATTGTGGCCGATGAATTCACGGTGGCCAACATTCGGCTGGCGGTGGCCGGCATTGCCGCCTATGTGAAGACGCAGCCGGAGCCGCATCGCGTGCTGGTGGGCCGCGACCCGCGATTTCTGGGGGAGAGCTTTGTGGCAGAGGCGGCGCGGGTGCTGGCGGGCGCCGGCGTTACGCCGATTGTGATTCCCGATGCCGCGCCGACACCGGCCATTGCCTATGCCGTGCGCACGATGAAGACCTCAGGAGCGATCAACTTTACCGCTTCGCACAATCCGCCGGAGTACAACGGCATCAAGTTCTCCACGCACGACGGCGCGCCGGCGCTGCCGGAAGTGACCAAGCAGATTGAGGCGGCGATTGCGGCGGATCAGCGGGACGATTCCCGGCGCGAACCCGCCGGCGAATGGCTTCGAGACCGTGGACGTGAAGCCGGCCTTTCTGAAGCGGCTGGCGAGCTTGTGGATCTGAAGGCGATTGCCAAGTCGGGCATCAAGGTCGTGTTCGATCCCTTCTGGGGTGCGGGACGCGGCTACAGTTCCGACATTCTGCGCGAGGCCGGCGTGAGCGGTCGAGACGGTGCACGACTATCGCGATGTGCTGTTTGGCGGCCATGCGCCGGAGCCGGACGACCATCTGCTGGGCGATGCAAAGGCGAAGATGAAGGAGATTGGCGCGAAGATCGGCATTGCCACCGACGGCGATGCAGACCGCTTCGGCATTGTGGATGAGGATGGGACGTTCATCCAGCCCAACTACATCATTGCGCTGCTGTTCGACTACCTGGTGGAGACGCGCGGATGGAAGAACGGCGTGGCCAAGAGCGTGGCCACGACCAACCTGGTCAACGCGATGGCCGAGCATCACAAGGTTCCGCTGTATGAGACGCCGGTGGGATTCAAGTACATTGGCGAATTGATCATTGAGGACAAGATTGCGATTGGCGGCGAGGAGTCGGCGGGGCTGACCATTCGCGGGCACGTGCCGGAGAAGGATGGCATCATTGCGGGGCTGCTGGTGGCGGAGATGGTGGCAAGCCGCGGCAAGAGCCTAGGCGAGCAACTGCGCGAGCTGTTTGCCAAGGTTGGTTCCTTCTATCCGGTTCGGGAGAACTTCCGCTTGACCCCGGAGAGGAAGGCCGCGTTCACTGAGAAGTTGAAGAAGGATCCCACGGAGCTGAGCGGACGCAAGGTGGCCAGCGTCGTGCGGACCGACGGGCTCAAGCTGATTCTCGAAGACGGCTCGTGGGTTTGCTACCGGCTCTCGGGCACCGAGCCTGTAGTGCGGGCCTACACCGAGGCGCGCAGCGAGAAGGACATGGTGGCGCTGAGATCAGCGGCCGAGAGATTTGTATTGGACTAGAGATTCAGCTGAGGCCGAATGCAGGACGGGACGTTATTCACTGAGAAAAAGGAAGCGGCCACAGAGCCGCTTCCGCTGCGCCAGCGCACAGGCATGTGGGTTCAACAAGGTTGGCGACCTGCGGGGACCGCGGTTGCCGTGGCACTGACTCTGGCGTTTGCCTGGAGCGTGATCAACGGCAGACACGGACTTTCATTCTGGTATCAACAGCGCACAGAAGACAAGCGATTGCGGCAGGAGATTCAGGACGTAGAGCAGGAGAATGCCCACCTGCGGAATCACATTGAGAGGCTCAAGTCGGACCCGAGCGCGATTGAACATGAAGCGCGCGAGAAACTGCACTATGCCAAGCCGGGTGAAGTGATCTATACCCTTCCGGCGGAGCCGAAGACGCAGGAACAGCCGGCAGGCAGCGCCAAATAGTCTCAGACAACATTCCAGGAGAAAGGCGCGCCACGAATACAGGCGCGCTTTTCTATGTGTGAAGGGCCGAGGTGCCTGCGTCTTCACTCGCCTGGGACATGGCAGGCGCGGCAACGGCTGGAATGCCGGATTTCGAAAACCACGCTACGCCTGCACCCACGAGCGGCGCATTGTCTCCGAGCTTCGTCACGCGGAGTTCGACTTCCAATCCGTCGAGGGCGCGGATCGCGTCGGGCATGAACAAGTTTGCAGAGCGAGAGATCCCGCCGCCGATCACGACCACAGTCGGGCTGAAATCGCTTAGCAGATGGAGCAGCGCAAGGCCGAGGTTGCTTCCGAATTCCTCAAACACCTCGCATGCTGTGACCTCGCCTCCGTTTGCGTAATGAGCGATGGAGGCAACTTCGCGGTGCTGTCCGGTGCGTTCCTTGTAGCTCTTTTGCAGTGCGCGGGTGGAGATAAGGTCTTCCACAATTCCGCTTTGGTAGGGGATATTCCAGATTTCGCCGCCGGGAGGAACCGCTGGGCCATCCGTGACGATGCGGCCGTCCACGGCGAACGCTGAACCGACCCCGGTTCCCAGCGTGATCCCGACGGCACGGGAGACGCCACGGGCTGCGCCTGCGCCGATCTCTCCAAGCAGATAAGCCGCAGCGTCATTGAGAAAGCGGACCTGACGGGGCCGCCAGCCGAAGCGATCAGAAAGCGCGGAGGCGAGAGGGACGTCGTAAAGATAGGGGAACTTGTGACGCATGAAGCTGATGCCCTTTTCGTAGTCGAATGGTCCGGGCATCGCAAGTTCGGCGCCTTCGACGGAACTCAGATCAGGAGCGGCCTTAAGGGCGAGGGAATGAAGGACATCAACGAATGCTTCGCTGGTCTGCTGTTCGGGCAGGCCAGCGCGTACAACCGGCCCAAGCCTAAACCCGTCGGCGAAGCAAAGTGCCGTGGAGATGTGGCTGCCTCCAACGTCGTACACGAGAACACAAGATCGCGCCGCAGAAGCCAAGAACGCCTTCCTTTCGGGAACGATATCATTCTAGCTTTGCTCACGCTTCGAGACACAAGGGGAGGGGGCGCAAATGAATCAAAAGTCAACATGAGCGCGGACGGAGCCGACCCACGCTGGCCCACGATCCCGGTTGTAACCGGGATTGGAGATGTGCTGCACGTCGAGCGCGTAGAAAAGACCGCGCCAGGCGTGCCAGTTGTAGTAGCTTTCGACGATGGTCTCGCGCCCGTAGTTGAGCTTGCCATCGCCGAGAAGGAAGCCGAGGCCGCCGAGTCGAAGATAATTCTGGTGATCGCGCTTGATCGCGTTGGACACGACGGCCAAAGCAACCTTGTCCTGAGGGCGATGCCAGGAGGTCCCGGCGTAATCGAAGCCAGCCTCGACGGTCTGGTCAACTTCAGTGTAGGCGAAGGATTCATGCTGTCCTTCGTTCCAACCGAAGCGGCCGAAGACGCGCAGATCCTGTGTTAATTCCTGTTCGGTGTTGAAGCCAACGCCGTACTTGAGAGCGCCGAAGTGTTCATGGTTCGTGATGGTCGGTGTGGAGTCGGTGCCGTCGAGGAAGGCGTTCGACGGCCTCGCGGTATGAGCCCATGTGAGCGCGGTTGGCAAAGAAGAGAACGCGGGTAACGCCCTTGCGATCGGGAACGAGGCCGCGACGGAGTTCGAACTCGCCGTTTTGTCGCATGCGCGCGGCTGAAGGCCCAGTCCATGTCGATGCCGTTGGCCACGGTGGGCATCGCGAAGATGCCGTAGCGAAGGCTCCACGAGCGATCGTCATATTCGGCCATTCCGCCGACGGTGTAACCGCGGGTGTCGGCTGCGTAGTCCCATGCACCATTGTTGTCGATGGTCCAGTTCATGAACTGCAGATGGCTGTCAGAGCCGACGGAGTTGACGTCGAAGAAGTCAGGCAGAGTCATTTTGCCGATGCGGAATTCGACTCGACGGACGGGAACGTTGGCGGCGAGCGCGAACTGATTCTGCTCCTGCTGGCACGGTCGCGTTCGTAAGGCCGAAGACCTGGTGGATCTGATATCGCGCAATGTAAGGCTCGGAACCGAGGTTGGGATTGCGCACGACGTCGAGGTTGGTGAAGCCGGCCAGTCCGAGAGCCTGACTCAAGCCACGGCCAGCTGCGCTTTCGATATCGAAGATGAAGTCAGTGTTGTAACGATCGGAACGATTGCGCCGCAAGGCGGTGTAGAGCGTCCCAACCATGGACGTCTTGTACTCCGCGGAGCTGCGAAAGCTGTTGGCGCCCTCATAAGGCGAGTGAAAGGGCAGACGGCCCTGGAAGATGATGTTGGCTTGTCCGGAAACCCAATAGCGGCTGTCTTCGGGGTGGGGAAACATGGTCAGCGAGGGGTCGTCCGGCGGGGGGGCGGAGACTGTGGGCTGTTGAGAAGAAGCCGCCGGGGCGCTCACGAGAAGGATGAGAGCGGCAAAAAAGCAGGGATAAATGAAACGAAAACGGGGCATCAGAAGCCGTCCTGAACCGTAAAAGAGCTAATATGGGGAAGCAAGTGACCGTACCCCCATTGGGTAAATACTATACCCCCCATGGGTATAATGGCCAGGGGAGATTTCATGACGATACACGAAAGAGAAAAGATGAAGCTGTTGCAGCGTATACGCAGGCTGCGTGGGCAATTGGATGCAGTGGAGCGGTTGGTGACGGCCGACGAGGACTGTGGCGGGCAGCTGATGCTTCTAGCAGCAGTGCGCGGGGGCGTGAACGGGCTGATGGGGGAGGTGCTGGAGACGCACATCCGATTTCACCTTACTGATGGCGCGAAGGAGCAAATCGCTCCGGAGCTTGCCGAGGATCTTATCGACCTTGTACGCGCGTATCTCAAGTAGATTCATTGGGGAGAGCCAACGGATTCTTGTCACTCTCATGGTATCGAGAGCCTGGAATCCGGAATGTTAAGGTTTGGTTGATTCGGCGAAGCGCTGTGGGCAGAAGACTGAATTCCAGAGTCGCGTCGGCTTGGGCGCGTTGTGGCGGAGAGAACAAACCTGTGGGCCCGGGGGAAAGGTTCCCAAGTTTATTCCACCTCTCATCGATCCAGTCAGTTAAATTACTCGGGAGGTGCAAATCGCTTTTTTATGAATACCAAGGAAGTGATCAAGAGGTCCCGGAACTTTGCCAAGCCGTATTGTGTAACGGACGGCAGGAAATTCAGGCTCAAACACTCTGATCCCGGTGACACGAGGGATCTTCAATCCGAAGACAAACCGCGCGCCAAAGAAGCCCTCGTGGCAGGTGTCCGCGCCCTCGCCGAGCTGCAGGACAAGCTCTACGCACAGGACAAATGGGGAGTGCTGCTGATCTTCCAGGCCATGGATGCCGCCGGGAAGGACGGAGCCATCAAGCATGTCATGTCGGGCGTGAATCCACAGGGATGCCAGGTGTATTCATTCAAATCTCCGTCTGCTGAGGATCTCGACCACGACTACCTCTGGCGCTGCATGAAGTGTCTTCCGAATCGCGGGCACATTGGTATCTTCAACCGCAGCTACTATGAGGAAACTCTCGTGGTCCGTGTCCATCCCGAGTTTCTGGCCAAGCAGAAGATACCGCCTTCTTTGATTACCAAGCGGGTTTGGGACGAGCGTTTTCAGGACATTCGTAGCTTCGAACGTTACTTGACCAGGAACGGGATCGTGGTGGTGAAGTTCTTTCTCAACGTCTCGAAGGGCGAACAGAAGCGCCGGTTCCTGGAAAGGGCGGATTCGCCGGACAAGAACTGGAAGTTTTCGGCTGCTGACATGGCCGAACGCGGCTTTTGGGATGATTACCAGAAGGCATATGAAGACATGATCCGCAATACAGCAACCGAGGAGAGCCCCTGGTACGTGGTTCCGGCGGACAACAAGTGGTTCACGCGCGTGGTTGTCGCCGCGGCTGTCATCGAGACACTCGCAGGTCTTAATCTCGCCTATCCAAAGGTCGATGAGGCGAAGCTCGCAGAGATTGCAAAGGCGCGAAAGGCTCTAATGGGCTCGAAGTGAGTTTCTGCCCCGGGCCGGAGGAATATTCGGGCCGGTCCGGTGTGAAGGCTGATACTTCGACGAATCGGGGCTTGCTCCGGCGGGAAGCTAGTGTATCTTCCTTTGATAGCAGCTTCAGTGAGGGAGCCATGAAGAAAGATAGCCGAGAGAAGACTGACTTCCTCCGGGGTGTACTGCGGGGGCACGAATTCGAATCCAAATGCACGGTGGCGCTTGTGACTCGTCTGACGCAAAAATCGCCGAGCGTCGGAGTCTGGACCAGCATAAGGATCGATTCGGTTGAAAAGGCGGCCCCGGATGGCACCTATCGGCTCGATATTCATGGCAGGATTTTCAAGATCGATTGCGCAGACGGTAAGTGGGCGACGCTCTCGCTTTGAGTTGAGAACACTGAAGCCGCTGCTGCACTGCGGCTTAGGGCCGACCGGCACCCCCCTGAAAGTTCATCCGCGCAAACTTTTCCCTTTCCTGATACGCCTCCGGCCCATGAGCGCTGAAGGGGGCGAGCCTCGAAGCCGCGGAGGTGGGCCCCGCGGCCGACGGAGGGGAGCGGTGCGAGCGGACTGAGCCGAAATGTGAGATGCTTGTCGGCTGAAATCAGCAATTGCTCCGGGATGCTTCTGAAGTTCGAGTGGATTCCTGGTGGACCGACTTCAATGCAGGAGCAAAGAAAGAAGCAGGCCATGGGCACGCAGCTGGCGCTCGTAGATGTTCAGATCGAAGGCAAGATTGGGGTTATCACTCTCAACAGTCCAAAGAGACGTAACTGTCTCAGCAAGGAGCTGATTGCCGATCTGTGCGCGGCTCTCGACGAGATGAAGCAGCGAGAGGCTCGAGTTGTGATTCTGAGAGCTCCCGCTGGGTCGAAGGTGTTCTCGTCAGGGCACGATGTTCGCGAGCTGCCGACGAATGGGCGCGACCCGCTGACGTTTAACGATCCGTTGCGGCGGGTGATCAGGATGATCGAGCTGTTTCCCGCGCCGGTGATTGCGATGATTGAGGGAAGTGTGTGGGGTGGGGCTTGCGAACTGGTCATGAGCTGTGACCTGATCGTCGCCGGCGAGGACACAACGTTCGCAATTACGACCGCCAAGCTGGGAGTGCCTTACAATATTTCGGGAGTTCAGAACTTCCTGAATACCGGTGGAATGCCACTCTGCAAGGAGATGCTATTCACGGCGCAACCCCTGGCCGTGAAGCGGCTGGTGGACCAGGGAATCGTGAGCCGCGCGGTTCCCAGAGAACAGCTGGAGGGGCTGACGCAGGAGATTGCGGAGCAGATAGCGCAGAATTCACCGCTGGTGATCAGCCTGCTGAAAGAGGAGTTAAGGTTGCTGTCAGCCTCGCATAACCTGGGACCCGAAACATTTGAGAGGGTGCAGGCGATGCGGCGACTGGTGTACGACAGTAACGACTACCAGGAAGGCATCCGGGCGTTCTTTGAAAAACGCGCTCCCGGATTTCAAGGCAAATAGTGCGTGCCGGGACGTGACGGATGGGTGAGTGTGCATCACAGCAGGCCAAGGAAATCTACTTGTCATTCCGTAGAGCGCAGGCGCAGAATTCTCATCGGCTCGAGTTAGAGTCGAAGATCCCCGCGCATTACGGTTCCCCGGTTCCCCTTAAGAAATCCATAAGACGGGAGGCTAACGATGAAGAAGCTCATTTTTGTGGCGGCACTGCCCGTGCTGCTGTTCCCCGCCACAATTACGGCGCAGAGTGCGTTTGACGGAACGTGGAAGGTGGACCTCAGTTCAGCCACCGCAGCCAGCAAACCGGATGTGTTCATCCTGCAGGATGGAATGTACGAGTGCAAGACATGCAATCCACCCTTCAAGGTCAAAGCAGACGGCACTGACCAGGCGATCAGCGGTAGTCCATATATTGACACCGTCGCGATCAAGGTAGTGAACGATCACGCGATCGAGGAGACCGACAAAAAGGGCGGCAGCGTGGTTACGACGTCGACGGCGACCTTATCGGCCGATGGCAAAACGGTGACATACAGCTTTACCGATAGCAGCAACACGAATGGTGGGCCGCCCGTGGAAGGCAAAGGGACGGCGACCAAGGTTGCGCAGGGACCGGCCGGATCCCATCCGATCTCAGGATCGTGGCGCATGGAGAAGATGGAGAGCCTGTCAGACAACGGAGCCGTGTGGTCTTACAAGGTGAATGGCAACGAGATCACGATGAGTACTCCGACGGGTCAGGGTTACACTGCGAAGGTTGACGGGACGGATGCACCGATGAAGGGCGATCCGGGAGTCACCAGCGTGTCGTTGAGGATGATTGGCTCAGATACGCTGGAGGAGACGGATAAGCGCAACGGCCAGGTCATCAGCGTATCGAGGATGACTGTGTCTCCGGACGGCAAGAAGGCAAAGATAAGTTTCGAAGACAAGCTGCAAAATCGAACGAGTGCGATTAGCGCAGTGAAGCAGTAGACGCGAGCAATGAGATGGTGCGGCAGTGTCAGACGAAATAAGGAATGCTTCTGATTCTGTCGCAGCTCCTTTGTGGGGGCGGGAGTTGTGTGGGAGGATGCTTAGTGGCCAAACAATCCGAAGAGGAAGAGTACTCCCGCCGCTACCAGCGTTACGTCAACGATGAGGACAAATACGCGCTCGGGCAGGTGATCGACGACTAGTTTTCCGACGAATGAACCTGCAACCATGATTGGCCCGAGGGCTAACCCGATCAAGACCGCATGCGCGGGCAGTACGGCGGATTTTTTGTATGCGACGAGCTTGGCCACGTGCATGACGACAGTGGAGAGTGCTTCAGTGCCGATGTAGGCACCTTTGACCAAGCCGTAGGCGAGGAAGAAAGGGGCCATCAGCGGGCCGACACTGCCGAGCAGCGCGGAGAGGAAACTCGACCCGGCTCCAATAAGGGCGAATGAACTGAGCGGCGGCTTCCATTTGGAGGGGCGCGGGCGATGCCGCCAAATCACGATCAAGAGAAGGAAAAGGCCGAGCACGCGGGTGAGCGCGGTCACCGGAGCGTGGGCGAACAGTACGCCTCCGAGAAGAGCCATTGGCACGCCACCCAGCGCGAACCATGCGACTACCTTCAAATTCAGCTGTTGACGGTTGAACCAGATCCGGCTTCCGTTTCCGATGAGCTGCGCGACGGTTAGGATGGGGATTGCCTCGCGCACTCCGAAGACGATGACGAGCATCGGCAGAAGGACAGCCGCGCCCCCGAATCCGGTGACCGCGGCCAACAACGCACCAACAAAGGGCACAATGACGAGGACGAGGAGTCGAAGAATCTCGTGCATTGTTGCCCTTCGGGTGAGAGATGTTTTAGAGGGTTTAGGCGCGGCCGGCGAATTCGCGGGTTTCAGTGTAGACGCGGACCTTTTCGCCTTCCTTGATGAAAAAGGGCACGCGGATTTCGAGACCGGTCTCAAGGCGCGCGTGCTTGGTGGTGTTACCTGCAGCGGTGTCGCCCCGTGCGCCAGGCTCTGTGTAAGCTACTGTAAGTTCGACCTGCTGCGGCAACTCGAGGCCGATGGGATTGCCGTTGAACTTGTCGATCTTGATGATTGCGCCCTCAAGCAGAAATTGGAGCGCGTCGCCGAGTTTATCCGGCGTCAGCGAGATGGTGTCGAAGGATTCCTGATCCAAGAAATATGACGCGTCGGCATCAGAGTAGAGGTAGGAGGCTTCGACGGTTTCGAGGTCGGGTTCCTTAAACTTCTCGCCTGCTTTGAAAGTCTTGTCGAAGACGGCGCGGGTGAGGAGATTACGCATTTTGACTCGAACGAGAGTCTGGCCGCCGCGAGCGGTGGGTGTGGAGACTTCGACGTCGAGGCAGTAGTAAGGCGCGCCTTCGAATTCGAAGTAGATTTTGCGTTTGATATCGATAGCGTCAATGAGGGCGGGCATGGGTTTATTTTAGCTTTTGACTCCAGGTGCAGGTACCGAAGCAGTTCGAAATCAAGCGGTGGCGGGGGCGCGGAGTTCGGCGATGGCGGAGGTGAGGTCGGCGGCGAGCGCTTGTTGCATCTCAGTGGTGAGCTTTGCGCCCTGGCTGGTGAGGTAAAAGACATCGATTGCGGTTTCGCCCTCAGTGTCAATAAGCGCAACCTCAATGTTGCATTTGTGCGTGCTCAAGGTGAGGGCAATTTGGCGAAGAAGGCCCGGTCCGTCCTGCGCCACCACCTGCAGCAGAGTGGAGTGCGTGGAGGACTCCGAGTCGAACTCGAGGCGCGTTGCGACTTCCACTTTGACGTTGCCAGGATTGTTCATATGGCGGCGCGCGTCGAGCATCTGTTCGACAGGGACCTTTTGCGCGACGACGTCGTACAAGTATGCGAGGAAGCGGTCTTTTTCGGTTGGGTTGAGCTCGATGGTGCGGAAGACATCAGTGAACTGAAAGCTGTCGACCACGATCCCGGCGTCGTTTGAAAAGGCCCCGGCCTTGACGATATTCATGCCCCAGGCGGCGAGGGCCCCAGCGACGTCGGCGAAGAGGCGGCTGCGATCCTGCACGATGACGGTGAGATCAAAGAGTTGGCGGTGGGGGCGGAGGTCAAGCTGGACGGGATTCTTGTCGAGGTCGGCGGCGAGTTGGAAGTGGTTGCGGATATGCTCCGGGAGCCGGGTTTGGAGGTATCGCTGCGGAAGGCCTTCGAGGAACAGCCTGAGCGCATCGTACTGGCCGGCGGGCACCATCGATCGAATGCGGTTGAGGAGAGTGGGATCGATGGCCGCATGGTAGCGGACCTCGTCGACGCTCCTGTCCATGAAGTTCGCGGTGGCCATGTAGAGCTGCCAGAGGTTTTCGGCCTTCCACGGCGTGAGCGCATCGGGGTTGACCGCTTTGATGTCGGCGTAAGTCATCAGCGTGAGCATCTTGAGGAGTGCGGGGCTGCCGATTTTTTCGGCGAAGGCGCGCACGTTCTCCTGATCGAAGATGTCGCGACGGAGGGCGTTGGACATTTCGAGATGCATGCGAATGAGCTTGAGGACGGATTCACGCTCTTCAGTGTCGAAGTCCAGGCGGGCCATGAAGCTGTCAGCGAGCTCAACGCTTTGGCCGGTATGTTCACCGCTGCGGCGGCCTTTGCCGGTGTCGTGAAGCAGGAGTGACAGCAGAAAGAGGTCGAGGCGATCAATTTCAGGGAGCAACTGCGCAAGGCGCTGTTCGTAGTCGTGCGCGGGCTGACGCAGGCTGTGTACGTTGTCAATGGTGAGGAAGGTGTGTTCGTCAACGGTGTAGCGGTGGTAGCTGTCACGAATGACGAGGGCGTCGATGCCATGGAACTCGGGGATGAGCATCTCAAGCACGCCGAGCGCATGCATGGTGCGAAGGGAGTGCGCGGCGTGGGGGCCGAGCAGGACTTCGCGAAGAGAGTTCCAGAGATAGGGGCCCTCCGGGATGTGAATTGCGAGGGCGGGCAGAGCGTCAGTAATGCGGTCTTCAGCGGCCTGCGAGAGCGCGTAGCCGTGGGTGGCCATCAGCGAGAAGATACGCAGGATGGCGGCGGTGTCACTGAACTGCGCACCGGGAAGGATGTCGATGCGCCCCTGGTCGAGGATGAAGTCAGTGCCGGAGATGGGGGTGCGGCGGCGACGGAACTGGCGATAGAAGCTGACGGGAGCGGGGAGGTGCTCCATGAGCAGCGCCGCACGGCGATAGATGATGCGCGCGTGGCGGTAGTAGGTACGCATCCAGTAGGCAGGGTCAGCAGTGCCGGCAGTCTCAAGGCCGATGGAGTTGGCTGCAGCCTCATCCTGTGACTGCCAGTCGAGCGTATTGTCGTCGCGCCCGTGACGGAAATGGAGGAAACAGCGGGCGGCGGCAAGGAAGTCGAATGCGGCTTCAGCATCTCCGCGAGCGCTCTGGAAGACCCCGCCGCGCTGGCGAGGCCACTCCTTGGTCTCCTTGAGATGGAAAAGCAGGGCAAACCAGACGGCGAGGTGGTAATCGCGGAGGCCGCCGGGACACTCCTTGAGGTTCGGCTCGAGATGAAAGATGGTGTTTCCGTATTTGGCGTGGCGAGCACGAGCGATCTCTCCCAGCTTCTGGGTGATGGTGTTCCACTCGCTCAGGACAAGGCCGGGGAAGACAGTCTGATGAAGCTGCTGGTAGAGCGGGAACTGTCCGGCAAGAAAGCGGCGATCCAGGGTGGCGAGGGTGAACTCGAGGTTGTCGGGATCGAAACGCCCGGCTTCCTTGACCGTTCGGGAACTTGGGCTGGCACGGAGACCGATGTCCCACATGCCCTGAATGATGGATCGGACGGCTTCCTTCGACTGCTCCTCGGTTTTTTCGTCGGCAAAGGCGAAAAGGACATCGATATCGGAATAAGGGAAGAGGTCTTTCCGTCCGTAGCCGCCAAGAGCGAGGAGTGCGACGTTTTGCGCCGGCTGGCCAGCGAAGGCGCGACGCCACATTTCAATCAGAATACGGTCGACCACGGCGGATCGACGACGGATGGCGGCAGTGCCGTCTCCCGTGCGCTCGCACGTTTGGCGCACGAGTGCCATCTCCCGAAGATACTGGTCCCGTAGATCGTCAACCGCTAAAGCGACTGGATTCATGAGTTTGTTGTGCAGGGCTCAGCGAAGCAAAAGATGTGTTAACAGAATAAACGATTTACTGTCCCTCAGAGCCAAAAACCCGCGCAATCGATGAGGTTCTCGAAAGATGCGCGGGTGTCAGCCGACTGTACCGGCCTTTTTCAGGCTCTCATTGAATTGCGCGGCTGCGTCAATTTTTTATGGTCGAAACTGAGACAACATGTGCGACCATGTACACGCAATATCAACTCTGGGCCGCGCGTCACACCCTCCAGGCCTGTTCTTTGCACATCCCCCCTTGCAAGGAGAAGCTTCAACGATGGCTGCCTCATCTCTCGATCATCCAGGCGATTCGCCCGCGCAGTCGCTGGCCGTAGTTCTTCGCACCACGCTTTCGCTTCTGGACTCCTACCCCCCGCACATTCGCGATAGCAGTTCACTGCGTGATCTGGAACGCGCTCTCATTTGCGCAATTTCTGACCTGAAACGCGACAGCGCGAGAGAACATGAGCGAAAGGTGCACGAGACGCTGCACAATTAAGAGCCGCGACAATCTTCATTGCGCAATTTTGGGTCTGCGAATTGTTAAAGGGCGGTTTCGCCGCGTTCGTCGTTGCGAATGCGGATGGCATCGTCAATGCGGCTGATGAAGATCTTGCCATCTCCAATGCGGCCGGTACGGGCCGCGGAGCCGATGGCCTCAATGGCCTTGTCTTTCATCTCGTCGGTGACGACCATTTCGATCTTGACCTTGGGGAGAAGGTCGACGGTATATTCACGGCCGCGGTAGAACTCGGTATGGCCTTTTTGGCGACCATGGCCACGGGCCTCGAGAATCGTCATGCCCTCGATGCCCGCCTCGAGCAAAGCATCCTTGACGGCGTCCAACTTCGATGGCTGGAGAATCGCTTCGATTTTGACCATACGTAATTGCCTCGGATGACAGCGTATCAGGCCGGACGGCTCTGTGTGCGATGGCGGCCTTCAACTTTATATCAGGAATTCAGATCGTAACCTTCCTCGCCGTGCTGTGAGAGGTCGAGTCCGACAGATTCATCCTCGGACGAGACGCGCAGTCCGATGACCTTGTCCACGAGGAAGAGCAGGACCAGCGTGCCGACAGCCGAGATCGTCCAGGCGATGGCTACGCCGGCTGCCTGGTTGAGCAACTGGCCCCAGTGTCCGTCGATGGCGCCGGTCGGGTTATTGGCGCCAAAAGCTGCGTTGATCGCCCTGGTGGCGAACAGGCCAGTGAGAAGGGCCCCAAGTGTGCCGCCAGCTCCGTGGACGCCGAATGCATCGAGGGAGTCGTCATAGCGGAACCAGCTTTTGACTTTGAAGACCATGAAGGAGCAGAAAGCGCCTGCGAGGATTCCGATCAAGAGGGCCGCAAATGGCTGGACGAAGCCGGATGCCGGAGTGATTGCGACGAGGCCGGCGACAGCACCCGAGATCGCGCCGAGGGCGGTGGGCTTGCCGTTGTGGATCCATTCGGCAATGGTCCAGCCGAGAGCGGCAGAGGCGGCAGCGAAGTGAGTGTTGATGAAGGCGCTGGTGGCAAGCGGACCGGACCCGAGCGCGCTGCCGGCGTTGAAGCCGAACCATCCCACCCAAAGGAGACATGCGCCGATAAAGCTCAAGACCATGGAGTGGGGAGGCATCGCGGTGTGCGGATAGCCCATGCGTTTCCCGAGATAGAGAGCTGCTACCAGGGCGGATACGCCGGAGGTCACATGCACAACGGTGCCGCCTGCGAAGTCGAGACTGGGGATGTGGCCGCCAACTGCGTTCAGCAAGCCTCCGACACCCCATACCATGTGCGCCATCGGGCAGTAGACAAAGAGAGACCAGAGCGAGAGGAAGACGGCCATCGCGCTGAACTTCATTCGCTCAGCGAATGCGCCGGTGATGAGGGCGGGAGTGATGATGGCGAACATGAGCTGGTAGACCATGTAGGTCTGTTCGGGGATGGTGGGAGCGTAATCGGTGTTGGGGGCCAATCCAACGCCGCGCAGGAAAAGGTGCTCGAAGCCTCCGATGAAGGTATTGCCGTGGGCAAATGCGAATGAGTATCCGGCGATCGCCCAGAGAATCGTGACAAGGCCCATCATGGCGAAGCTTTGCATCATGGTGCCGAGGATGTTCTTTCGGCGCACCAGACCGCCGTAGAAAAGCGCCAAGCCGGGTCCGGTCATGAGAAGCACGAGCGCCGCCGAGACGAGCATCCAGGCATTGTCGGCATTTGTCTGGGCATTTCGGACCGCCTGTTGGAGCGCGTCGATCTGGGCCTGAGTGGCCGGGGTCGCGGCTGCAGGAGCCGGCGTCTGGGCGACGGCAAAAGCGGGAAAGAGCAGAAATGCGGATAAGGAAATCAGCTTCACAAGTCGACTCGACATCAACATCAGTTCTTCGCTCCCAAAACAAGTGAAAGGACGAATCATGCAAAACGAAGCGTTCAATGAGAAGCTGCAGATGATTGCGCCCCGGCAGACTATGGAAAACTCGGCCTCGCGGCCGGATGAGCGCGGACTCTCACGCAGGATTTGATTGAACCTTGCAGGATAGCGCATGCAAGAGCGCTCGCTGCATGAAATGCGGATTTCTGGAGCGAAAATCGTTTTGATTCCCGGACAAAGGCGTCGTTATTCGAGGTACCTGTCAGAAATACCAGACCTCTCAAGCCCATATTGGGCCATCTATTTGTAAGTGAAAGAGGTAAGATAGAAGCATGGGGCTTATCCAGGAGCGCGATCGGTATCTCTTCGGAGCGTTGGAGAGCAGTGCGAAGAATCGCGCGAAGGTGCAGGAAGTCAATTACGGGTTCGAGCAGCCGGAAGGCGTGTTTCTTACGACGCTGGATTTTGCGGTGAACTGGGTTCGCAAGAGTTCGGTGTGGCCCGTGACCTTTGGTTTGGCATGCTGCGCCATCGAGATGATGTCGATGGGAGCATCCCGGTTTGATATTGCTCGATTCGGCGCTGAAGTTTTCAGGCCGTCGCCACGGCAGTCGGACCTGATGATTGTTGCGGGCCGTGTCGCGCAGAAGATGGCCCCAGTGATCCGGCGGCTTTATGACCAGATGCCCGAACCCAAGTGGGTAATCTCAATGGGTGCGTGCGCAACTTCTGGGGGAGTCTTCAACAACTACGCAATTGTGCAGGGGGTCAACCAGGTGGTTCCGGTGGACGTGTATGTTCCCGGATGCCCGCCCCGCCCCGAACAACTCTTGTACGCGATAACGCTTCTGCAAGAAAAGATTCAGCGTGAACCTCGTAGTCTGCTCAAGACACTGAACGCAGGGTAATCACCCCTGTTCTGTGTCCCGTCAATCATTCGCTTTTTGCAGTAAAGAATTGCAGTCCTGTTCCGGCGTGATATCGGGGATGGAAGCTGGGCCTTTGTTTGAAAAATGCGCTCGGTTTGACACATCCTATGTTACGTTTATTGGTGGTGTACCAGCAGTTTTTGTGCCGTAACTCTAGTGGAGCCCAGAAGTTAGGAACTGGGAAATGGCAAGAAGTTGAAAACCTTTTCCAACCTGATTCACAGTTTCGATTGCGGAGGAAAAAACGCATGTACTCGCGAATCTCAAAATTGACCTGCCTGGCCGTTACTTTGGCATGTGCTGCACTCATGCCGGTCCCCTTGGCAGCCCAGGAATCTGCCAAGCCGTCCCAAAAAGCGGCGTCCGCCAACTCTCCGTCCAAGTGGGACATCTTTGCGGGGTACAGTTACCTGGCGCCCAAGGGTGATCTTGTTAAGCCGAACAACGTTCTCGGAGTGCCACCCGATACCGCGAAGTCGATTGACTATGGCGCGATCGGAAGCGTTGCCCGCTACTTCAATAACAACTTTGGCGTGCAGTTTGAGGGCGACTACCACGACATGCACAACGAAAGTAAGCCCAACAACGATTTCTCCGGCGGATCAGGAGGCCTGATCTTCCGATTCCCGACAGAAGACATCACCCCGTTCGTACACGCATTGGTTGGCGGCGAGAGCGTCGGCAGCTACTACTACTCGAACAAGTGGGGCGTTGTGCTGACGGTCGGTGGCGGCATGGATTATCAAACGCCGCTTTTCAATCGGCATCTTTCGATTCGAGTATTCCAGGCGGATTATCAGTACACGCACGTGAACTTTTATCCAGTCGCTCGCACCAATTTCAACATGGCCCGCCTGAGCGCAGGCCTTGTCGCAAATCTTGGCTCGATCGCGCCGCCTCCTCCTCCGACGATGGCTTGCGCGGCGAATCCGTCGTCTGTGTTCCCAGGTGATCCAGTAACGGTTACCGCGACTCCCGATGGTTTG
>CAVVTY010000023.1:0-54669 GCA_963751225.1 uncultured Acidobacteriaceae bacterium | reverse complement strand
TCAGCTTCCCAAGCTGAATGTCGCCGGTTCGATCCCGGTCTCCCGCTCCAATAAAATGAACAACTTACAGCTAGGAATCAGTTGATTACGGCGCCCTCGGGCACTTTGAACTCCGTTTGAACACCGTTAGCGATATTTTCAGCTGGTTCACCGCCGGCAGCCAGCTTGCGACCGGAGACTGGCGATAGGCGTTCTGGCTGACATCGAGAGTATGGCCACACTGACCTGCCACAAGCTTCCCGTCGATCCCGAGTTCGCCCATCAGCGTCGAATGCGTCCGCCTCATTACGAGGAAGTTCGCCCAGGCAACCTCCTGTTCGTCGTCGACGCAGGGCACGGGGCTTCCGACGAGTTCTGTCATTCGAACTCAGAGTACCTTCGGCAAGCCGGATGCCGGTACCGAGATCATGATGAGCGGCGGTTGCGGATTGACGAGTTCGTGAACCGGACTGCCTACAGAATCCCTGGCTTAAAAGATGTCATCGGGGTCTTTCGAAACACCGGGAACTGGCAGCAGACAGAAGATATCTGCGGCCGGGCCAAGTGTGCCTCCATTCGATTGCATGCTCGGGAGCAAGGCAAGAGATTGAGCCATAAAGTGACATTTATATCACATAATCCTTGATTATTTACGTAGAGTGATGTATAAATCACCTCTATGCGGACATTATCCGAATTGGGTGAAGCGGTTGCGGCACAACGAAAAGCCCTCAAGCTGAACCAAAGCGAGGTTGCGATGCGCTCTGGCCTTACGAGGGAATCTCTTGTGCGCTTTGAGCGAGGGCAGCTGTCGGAGTTCGGTTCACGCAAGCTGATGGCTGTCCTCGCCGTGCTCGGACTAGAACTGACCTTCACAGAAGTCGGTGCGGCTGGGATCCTCGATGAATTGCGGCGTGAACGAGGTGGTGCATGAAGCTTAATGTTCACGTACTCGGCCAGCACGTTGGGGTGCTTGAACAAGTTGGCGATTTCAAGAGCGTCATGTCCTACGTCCCCGATGTCGCCCCGGAGAAACTCGTCTCGCTGACCATGCCCGTCAGAACGGAGTCCTACCTCTGGGATGACGAGCTCCACCCCATCTTTCGGATGAATCTCCCGGAGGGGTATCTCCTGCAAGTCTTGCAGGAGGAGTTCGGGCCGCATATCGGTGCGAGTCCCGTTGCCCTTCTGTCCGTCATCGGACGAAACATGGTGGGCAGATTGAAGGTCGCGCCACCGGGAGCCGCACTGGACGAACCCGCAAAGCCGATTGAAGTCGCGGAACTCCTCAAGGGGGATAACTCCGAGGAAGCTTTCTCGCAGCTTGTCCGCGAACACGCCAAAAGCGGCGTATCGGGTGTCCTGCCGAAATTTCTGGACGCGGCAGCGCAAAACCAAGGCGGACTCGGCACACACAAGAAGGCGTACCCTCCTCACGCATCAGCACATCATCAAAGGCTCATCCGCGAGGCTTCCATTCGCCACGGCCAATGAGCACCTCTGTATGCAGGTCGCAGCAAAGGTCGTTGAAACTGCGAAGACCAAACTCTCGCAAGATGGCAACGTGCTGCTCGTGGATCGCTTCGATGTGGACGAGAGCGGTAGGCCCCTTCGGGCAATGGAAGACTTCTGCGCTCTCCTCGGCCTTCGGCCACAGAACAAATACGAAACCACATGGGAGAGAATCGCAAAGGCCGTTCGCGCTCACGTGGACGGCAGGTACCACTACGAGACCTTCCAGAAGCTCACGGCGTTGCTGCTTATGACCTACGCCATGAGGAATGCAGATTGCCACTCAAAGAATTTGGCACTGCTCTACACTTCTCGGAACGACGCACGGCTCGCGCCGGCGTATGACTTCTTCACCACTTCGGTCTACGCCGGATACAGAGACAATCCTCCCGGCATCATGTTCGGCGGCAAGAAAACGTGGTTACCGGGAAAGACTCTCGCGAAGTTCATCACTACTAACTTCGGTATTCCCGACCGGGAGCAAAAGCTGATGGTCGAGCAAATCAGTGACGCCGTTACGGACACTGCTCCGGAGGTTCGCAAGATGATGAATGACCTGGCTGGTTTCAAGGACACCGGGAAGCGGATGCTGGCCGCGTGGAGCGAGGGAGTGAACAATCTGCGGGATTCTCGAATGTATGGCCTGAGCCCCTGGAAGTCGGGTAGAGCTTTCGAAGGAATCTCCGACCCACCGAAGCTGGAGAACCTAAGAACGGTCGTTGGGCGTTCCGAGCTGCTGGCTGGCACCCGGAAGCGGAAGTAACGTGATGGCTCGATCGAAGCTTTGTTGATGATGGTAAAGTAGTGCCGGGTGAACTCCGTTTGAACTCCATTAAGAACTCTGCCAAACAGAATTTCGAATTTCTCGTATTTTCAATCGTCAGAATAAGATGCGAGAATCCGCAATGTTCTTTGTTTTCAATTTAAGACCGGTTTCCCAAGCTGAATGTCGCCGGTTCGATCCCGGTCTCCCGCTCCATATAATCAATAAGATACGTGCCGCCAGACTTCACAATACCGCACTTCAACTACGGCATTAAAGCTGACTTACCTGAAATCAGTGGCACAGAAACCTGCCCCCCGACGTGAAGTTCAGCGGCGGAATTCTCTCCCTTGCTGGTCGTTCTGCAGGCGAGTTGGAGCGTCAATCGCGAGTCCGATGCCTTACTGACTCTCCTGGACCTTCACCACAAAATATGTGACGGTTTGGCCGTCTGGGACGAGCATCTGATGGGGTGTTCCGGCTGGAATGTGCACAACGTCGCCTGCCTGGATTTCCTGGCGCGATCCATCCTTAACGGAGACGCCCCGAATCTCGCCGGGTGCGGTCGTTTTGGGTTCGACGAGTTCGCCGCCGGAAAGCACCGAAGCATGCCCATCGAGGATATAGAAGAGGTCGGCATAGTTCTGATGCACTTCGGCACCGCCATTGCGATTACGAAAGGCGAGCATGGTGTAGTGGTGGGGATACTTTTCGAGCGTCTCGCTCGCGGAACCTTCGCCTTGTGCAGCGAGTTGGCGCAGATGCTGTGCCCGTTCGAGCAACTGAGCGGGTGACCAATGATCGGATTTCATGGCTTGCGGATATGCCCCCATGGCGAGCAGCAGAACTGCCGCCGGAATCAGTTTCGTCGCGATTCTCTGCATTGCCTTCCTCACACAGAAACCATACTCTATCCAATTGCCCTTTTCCTTATTACAAGGAGCAACGGCAATCTGCGGGGGACCCGGGGACCGGTCAATTAATGCAGGCCGGCAAGTTCTCGTGCGCGCATGAACACATTGAGAAGCATTGGGTGCGTGAGTTTGCCGGTGTTGGTGTTCTGGAGCGAGGGGTGGTAGCTGGCGATAACGGAAAGGCCGCTCGGCAGTGCAAATTCGGCGCCGTGACCAAAGGGAAAGGTGGAGCGCGAAGGCAGCGACCCGTTGCGTCGCGCATGCGCGAGCAGGCCGTCAAAGGCGATCCGGCCCAGGCAGACCACCACGCGCAGATTCCCAAGCAGGCTCAGTTCTTCATCGAGCAGAGGTGCGCAGTTGCGCTGTTCCTCGGGCCTGGGCTTGTTTCCGGGCGGCGCACAGCGAACGACAGCGCTGATCCAGAGGTCGGAGAGCTTCATTCCGTCATCCCTCGAGGATGCATTGGGTTGCGAGGCAAAGCCCGCTTCGTGCAGAACGGGGTAGAGAAAGTCACCTGAACCGTCACCCGTAAAGATGCGGCCGGTGCGATTCGAGCCGTGCGCGCCGGGTGCCAGCCCCAGCGCGAGTACCCGAGCGCGCGGATCGCCGAACGATGGGACGGGACGGCCCCAATACTCCCAGTCCAGGTAAGCGCGGCGGCGAATGCGCGCAACCTCGGCGCAATGCTTGCGCAGGCGTGGACACCGTTCGCAGGCGATGATGCGCTTATTCAAGGCGTCCAGTGAGGCTGGGGAACTGACCATGGAATGATTCTAGGTCACGAAGTCGAGCGGGTCCGGTGGACTCGATGCAGCGAGACAAAGTCACGCAGCCTTTTTTGAAGATTGAGGCTCATTCGGACCCGGTCCATTGCGAGGTGGCAGGAAAAACTGACGTGGTGACTTGAAAAAGCTCTTCAGAGTGTAAGTCATCAATTCAAGACGCTCTGCTCTTGAAACTCCATAAGCCTTCATGCCCACCGAAGCAGCGATGGAGAAGCTTACGCCCAGGTTGAGCACGAATGTCACGGCGATACCATATAGGGTGTACACGAACCAGCCGCGATAAAGCCAATCACGGCCGAAGCTTGCCGCGGCCAGAGCCAGTGTGCCGGTATTGAGCGTCACGTGGCGCACGTCGAGCGGAATTCCGAAGAACTCTCCCACCGCCGGCGTGAATCCGAGCAGGTAGCCCAGGACGATGCATGTGACCCAGCCAGAGACATTGGCATCAACAAAATCAGCGAGCCGCTTCATGCGGCTTTGTCCGATCCGGCGGCCCAACGGATGCTGGGCGATGGCAGCGGGGATGTGATTAAACGTGGCGTAATTCTCGAACCATCCACCGGCAAGCGCGGAGATCCACAGAATGATTCCGGTGAGTATCGCGTAGATCATGGTGCCGGAAGCCAACGGATCGAGGGTCTTATAGACGTGTTCGGCGCTCGGGACTTCGAGGTAAGGTCGCGAGAAAATGTGCGCCCATAACCAGGCGAAGAGGACACAGCCGAAGCTGACTGCGATCAGGTTTCCGGCTGCAGACGCCAACTGACTGCGGCTGATGCGGCTGATGAACTCGGCGAGTCTCTTGAGACGCTCCTGGCCGTGCGTTGTGCGGACGATTCCCGCAAAGGTCGCGGCGGTTACAGAGGGCTGCTTTGTAGCAAGGGCGAGATGAAGATGCTGCAGAAGGATAAAGCTGACCGCATAGTTGGTGCCTGCTGCAATCCCTTCAACAAATGGGGGAAAGTGCGCGCCCACGATCCGCATTTTGATTGCGGCTGTCAGCACCGTGAGCAATCCGCCGCCCAGGGATGCCTTCCAGATTTCCCGGTATTCGCTGGGTGTATTTGCGATATAGTGCTCGCCGGTTTTGCCGGTGCGCTCAACGACTTTGCGTGCGAGCAGAGAGGTATTGTCGCGAAAGAGTGCTCGAATGCTGAGGTCCTCGCTCCGAGAAAACATGACATTGTCGAGAAGGAATTTGACGGCCTTGATGTGCTGGTCGGGTTCGGCGATGAAGAGAACAACAGCGACGCATTCCATGCGGCTGAGCGCACGCTCAATTGTCTGCATGTCGAAGACGAGGGAGGTACTGACCCCTGTGTCCTCCATGCGCAGGTGAACGTATTCCATTTCATCGCGAACTCGTTGAACCTGAGCTCGCCAGGTCTCGAGCGTCGAGGAAGTGTCGGCCACGTGCAACAGGTCTTCAGTGGATTGCTGCAGCTTATAAAAAGGCGAATTCTCAATATGGCAGGCGTGGCTGCGCGCGCGGAGGTCCGGAGAAAGTCCGATCCCGGCGATATGGACTGCAAGAAGCTGGAATGATTGCCTCAAGTCATCCATCTGTCGAACCCACGCTGTTTCATCGTCTACGGGACAGAGAGTGCGCGCCAATCGCTCAAATGTTTCGTCGGCGAGCTGGAGACGTCTTTCCATTGCGATGGAGGTTGGATAGAGCCTGAGAGCAAATCCCGAGAGATCAGACTCATCGCGGGCGGAAGGAAGAATGCGCTGGGTAAGCCGACGCACGACCTCGGACCAGAAGCTTTCTCGTGGATGGAGCCCAGCCTCGGCAAATGATTCAACCGAGTGAATCTGGGGCAGGATCTGCCGGATAACCTGCTGGAAACGAATGCGGAGCTCGCTCTGCGTCTCCATCAGCATGAGAAATGTTTCAAGGCGCGACCCGCGCCTGTCGAGCCGAGACCGGCCGCTCTTTGTGGTCCATTCCTTCAAGTCAACAAGTGCGTTCAATTGTGAGTGCAGGTCTGCTGCGCTGAGAAACCTGTCAATTAGTTCAGCGAGGGACAAAACGTCAGCGCCGGCGCGCTCTTCGGGTGGGAAGAAGCTAAGAACCAGATCACGTGTTGGAGTCACCTGCAGAACGGCCATGCCAACTCTCGCTTCAGCAGTCAGAAAAATCGAGTGTATTCTACAACCCATGAATGAACGGGGCTATGACCGAATTGGCAGTTTCTGCCGATGGGCTTTCGAATGCAGTTCTCGCAGTGGAGAATTGAAACAACACGGTACAAATCCGTCTGAGAGCCGAGCAGCTTTTTAAAGTCCCAAATCACAACTCCCGGTTGCGGCGGTGTGCGATTCCGGGATCAGACTTTCTGTGGAGAGAATGCCATGAAGCCAGCAAGACTCCTACTCCTCGCCGGCGATTTCGTTGAAGACTACGAAATCATGGTTCCATTTCAGGCCCTCCAAATGGTGGGTCACACGGTGCATGCGGTTTGTCCCGGAAAGAAGAAGGGTGAGCAGGTGAGGACGGCGATCCACGACTTTGAGGGTGATCAAACATACACCGAGAAGCGCGGGCACAACTTCACCCTGAATGCGACTTTTGATGAAGCTAATCCTGCCGATTACGACGGGCTGGTGATTCCTGGCGGACGAGCCCCGGAATATCTACGGCTGAACGCGAAGGTGCTGGACGTGGTGCGGTACTTCGACAAGGCGAATAAACCGATTGCGGCACTCTGCCACGGGCCGCAGTTGCTGGCCGCGGCTGGAGTGGTGAAGGGCCGGAAGCTGAACTGTTACCCGGCATGTGCGCCCGAGGTGGAAATGGCAGGAGGAACGTTTGTTTCTCTGGATTTTGCGGAGGCAACGGTGGACGGAAAGCTGGTGACTGGGTCTGCCTGGACGGCACACCCCGCGTGGCTGGCGAAGTTTCTTGAAGTATTGGAGGCCCATCTGGCGGCCCCGAAGTCCTGACCTCCGTCACACGTCATAGATCTCGCGTGATTTGGCGCACTTGCTGATTTTGGGGCCACGTGGAAGAATCCTGACGGTCCCAAACAACCAGCGTCTGTCGCCGTGGAGGATTGAGAAGTGAAGCGTCTATGCGAAGTCATGGCTTTGCGCGGAGTCGCTTGTCGCGCATTTCTGGCGGTTGCGATTCTTGGATTCTCATTCCAGACTCTGCTTGCAGAAAGCTGCGCGGTGATCAAGCACGGACCTGCGACGGATGGCGAGAAGGCATTCCTGGCTGCTGACTACGCCAAGGCGGAGGGGCTTTACAGAACGAACCTCGAGAAGCAGCCGGGCAATGAAACTGCTACGGTGGGCCTGGTGCACGCTCTGCTGCGGCAACAGAAGGTGCAGCAGGCCGCAGACGTAGTAAAGGCGGCCGTGGCGGCGGCTCCGAAGTCAGGTGCGCTGCTGACACTGCGTGGCGAAGTTGAGTTCAGACAGGGGGAACTCTGGCTTGTTGAACCAACGGTCATTGCTGCGTACAGGCTGGATGCTTGCAATCCGCGAACTCGCATGTTGTTTGCGCGGATTTCGCAGGCCAACTCGAAGTACGCCACGGCCCGCCAGCAAATCCTTCTCGCACACCAGCTTGATCCGGAGGATCCGGAGATTCGGGCTTTGTGGATCCAGACACTTCCATTAAAACAACGGATCGAAGAGACCGAGAGCTACCTGTCCGCACCCACTGGTGACGATCCCGATACGCTCCGGCAAATGCATGCGGATCTGGATCGCTGGAAGAAGGAGGGCGAAGAACCTGCCAGAGCCTGCCGCATTGTTTCGACGGGGAATTCCGCGGAGATTCCATTCATCAGGCTCGCTGGATGGGCGGGACGTGTTCGCGCGTACGGCCTTGAAATGGGCGTAAACAACACAACAGCCAGGCTGGAACTGGGTGCCGGAGAAGGTGGACTGACTGTATACCGGAGCTTGGCAGAGCGAGCTGGCTTGAAAAGGATCACCGATCCGGAGAAGCCGGCAGTCCCGGGCATGAAGCCAACATACATGGCCTACGCGGACTCGATAAAGGTTGGGAAGCTGGAATTTCAAAACTGCACGCTGAAGGTGATTGATAGCGCGAGCCCGTTTGATGATGGCGAGGGCACCATCGGCGTTGATGCTTTCTCGGACTTTCTCCTAACGGTGGACTATCCGATGCGAAAGATTCAGCTCGCTCCCATGCCGGCCCGCCCGCAGGAATCTGCGCTTCCGGCTGCCACTTTGAGGACAGACAGCACCTTTGTCCGGATGGCGGATAGCGAAAGCCTCCATGACCGCTTCATTGCTTCGGAGATGAAGGACTACGTTCAGATCTACAGATTCGGCAACAGTCTCATTCTGCCGGCCGCATTGAATGGTACGGAAGTGAGGCTCTTTCTGCTGAATCTGGGAGCAAGGGAGACAACCGTGGCGCCGGATGTAGCGAAGAAAGTGGCAAAGGTCCACGAGAAGGAGGTTGGAGGTGGCCCCGGAGGGCAAGCGCAAAAACTGCTTGAGGCCGACGAAATTACCTTCAACTTTGCCCACTTGTCGCAGAAGGTGAATGGGGTCATGTCCCTTGACACATCCTGGCTATCGAAGGCCGCAGGCACCGAAATCTCGGGATTCATTGGCGCCAATACGTTCAGCTTGCTGGTAATGCACATCGATTTCAGAGACGGCTTGGTCAAGTTCGACTATGTGCCGAACAGCGAGTACAAGTCTGAGCCGTAATACCCGGCCAAACAGAGTCTAGTCCTGGACCGCCTCTGCTTTTGCGGCCCGGACTTCACGAAGCGGCTGAGCCGTGCCGGCTGAAAGCACCTGCTGAATCTCTGCAACGATGGACAGGGCAATGGTGGCGGGTGTCTCGGCGCCGAGGTCAAGACCGGTAGGCGCATGGATCTGAGCGAGCCAAATCTCCGCACGCTCCTCGGGATGAGGATGATTCAGCGTGCGGGCAACCTCGACGAGTATGTCGCGGGTGCGACGCTGAGGTCCGAGGACACCTAGATAGGCAAGTGGAAGGTCAGTTGGACCGGCGAGAAGCTGCGCCAGAATGCAGGAGTCCTGTTCAAAGCTGTGCGTCATGACGATGGCTGCGTCGGTGGGCCTCAGATCGAGATGGCCGGAAGCAGCACCGGGCAGATCAGCGATCGTCAGAACGTGAACTTCGTCGGCCTCGCGAAAGCGCTCGCGCGTGGCCAATTGGACTCGACTGTCAAATATGGCAACGAACCATCCGAGACGCACGCGCCAGGCGAAGAACAGGTTTGGCATCGTCCCCTGCGCCGAAGATCCACAAACCAGGCCGTGCCGCACGGTAGTCAACCCAGATACGGGCGTTGACACCGTCCATCGAGATTTCTCTTTCGAGCGATTGCCTGCGTGAGCAGGCCTGTTCAGCCAGATCGTGGAGGCTGCAGGTCTGACCCGGCGCCAGATTCCGCATCGATTTGTGCGCCGGATCGACGGTCGGTCCTGCGAATTCTCTGCGACCTATGTCTGGGCCTTGGAGCACAGTGGCAATTGCAATGGGAACCCGTGCGCGGAAGGCTGATTCCAGCGCGGTCAACAATTGAGCAGCAGTTGCCCGGCGCTCGAGCAGGATGTAAACAACGCCGCCACATCCGGAGCCGTAGGGCATCTCGCCATCATCAGGAACCGTTGAATAGCGTTCGACCGTTGGACCGGATTCCGTGAGCCACCACGCGCGCTTGGCCACTTCAGCTTCGAGACAGCCGCCGCTCACGGTGCCGGCGCGACGGCCGTCCCGGGCCAGAAGCATGCGCGCCCCGGGCTTGCGATAGCTGGGACCTTCGACTGCCACAATGGTGGCCAGAACGTAATCCGCCCCGGCTGTTTCCAATTCGCGCCAGAGGGACAGAATGTTCTCGAAGTCTGTCATCAGCTCCTATTGTCGCTCAGGCTTCGAGAATTCGCGACTGAAGCGGGTGCCCGCGTACGGGCAACTCGCGAACGCGCACTCCAGTGGCGTGTTGTTATTGGCAATCTTGAAGGTTAGAAGAGCGACGAATTCAGATTGTCGCGTATCCTTCACAGATGAGGATGTTATGGGCGAGGAAGAGCAATACCGTCGCATGCTGGACGTGGCGATAGAAGAGGCCAGGATAGGCCGGGGCGAGGGTGGCATTCCGATTGGTGCTGCGCTGTTCAGGAAGTCGGGAGAGTTGGTGAGCCGGGGGCGCAACCAGCGCGTGCAACAGGGCGATCCGAGCGTTCACGGCGAGACGGATGCATTTCGCAGGGCCGGGCGGCAGCAGAGCTATCGGGACCTGGTGATGGTGACCACTCTGGCGCCCTGCTGGTACTGCAGCGGACTTGTGCGACAATTCCGGATTGGCACGCTGGTGGTGGGAGAGAGCCGGACTTTTGCAGGCGGGCTCGATTGGCTTCGTGAAAACGGAGTGGAGGTGATCGATCTTGACAGCGGCGAGTGCAGGGAACTGCTGGAGGGATACATTGCGGAGCATCCTGAAGTCTGGAACGAAGACATCGGGGAGGAGTAGCGCGCTCAGCGACTTCGGGCGACTTAGGCTGTTCACTTAAACTGGTGCTTCATTGGAGAGGATCGATGGAACGACGTCACTTCCTTGCAGCTTCTTTTGCCACTTCAGTCGCGACGATTGCGGGCGATGCCGGTGCACAGGCGCCGGCCGCTCGTCAGCGTGAGTACTACCTGCTGCGGCGATATTCGCTGCAGACAGGTCCACAGACAAAGCTGACTGAGGACTACTTTGGCGGAGCACTCATACCTGCGCTGACCCGGATGGGCATGGGACCGATCGGCGCATTCCGAGTGGACGTTGGGCCTGAGACGCCGACGTTCTATTTGCTGGTTCCCGGCCCCTCTGTTGAGTCGGTTACGACGATTGACTTGCGTCTTGCGAAAGACGCTGAATTTCTGAAGGCCGCGGAGCCATTCTGGGCAGCGCCGGCGGTGAGTCCAGCATTTGTACGAGCGGAGAACGCGCTTCTGGCGGCCTTTGAGGGATGGCCGAAACTCACGGTGCCGGCAGGAGCCTCAACCAAAAGCAAGCGCATCTTTCAGCTTCGAATCTACGAAAGCCCGAGCGACCGGGATCACGTGCGCAAGGTGGAGATGTTTCACTCCGGCGAATTCGATATCTTTCTGAAGGCGGGCTTTCATCCGGTGTTCTTCGGCGACATGCTCGTGGGTCCGCGCATGCCGAACCTGACCTATATGCTGAGCTTCACCGACACGGCAGAAATGAACGCCAAGTGGGACGTATTCCGCAACGATCCAGCGTGGAAGAAGATGTCGGCCGATCCGCACTTCAGTTATGAGGCGATTGTCAGCAACATCACCAACCTCTATCTGAGCCCTCTCGATGCGTCCCAGATCTAGGCAGCCGGCGTAGGTTCTTCATTGAACGAAGTTCGGCGAGTAAGCGGCGGCGGGGTCGAAAGTGCCGTTGAGAATCTCGAGCGACTTCAGTTGCCGGTAGCTTGTCTGCCGGCGATCAGAGGCTGCGCCCGTAGAGCAGCTGTCTGTTCGGCTAGCGCGGTAGTTTTTGGGCTGGCTCGCGGGCATACCGCAATGTGAGATAAACACCTACCCCTCCCCTATCTCTGTAAATAAATTCCTTGTTTTCAACTAGTTAGAGACGAGGGTGTGGCGCCAAATTCCTCTCATCATTGGACTTAGCCGCAGATTCCTCTCAGGAAACGAGTTACGGGTGGTTTCGAGAGACGATTTGAGCATTTTTCGTCTCACATCGTGGTGTCGGCTCCGATCTCGGACCGGCTTCTTCCCTTCGAAATTCAACTTCTATTGTGCGCCCGATGGGGGTAATTTTCTGCACGGCGGACTTCGTGCGTTCGCCGCTATTTAAGACCCCACCCATGCGCGATGAGACTGCGCATGAATGGGGCACCCGGGTTGTCGGTGGGTCTCACTTGTCTACCCATTGCAGGTGAATCCCAGGTCTCAAAATCGAGACTTGGGGCACCCAGATTTTGGTTTCAGGAGCGAGATCCCACAACGACTGAAAACTCTACGTGAACTGTGAAACCGGCCTAGAAGTCGAAGCGCAGGGACATCTGAATCTGCCGTGGACTGCCGATTGTGTGGGTGACGATGCCGAGACCGGAGGGGCAGGCATAGAAGCTCTCATTGCTCTGCGAACCATCAGCTTTGCAATCCGTGGGCAATGGAGTCAGGCTGCCGTCGGGGAACGGGTTGTAGTCCGCGTTCTGTGTTACTTCGTTTCCTGGAACGTCGAAACTGGTGGTGTTGGTCAGGTTGTAAACGTCGAAGGTGAACCTGAGATTGTACTTCTCCTTGATCTGCAACTCCTTGACCAGCGAAGCATCGGCGCGCTTCTGGAATGCCTGGCGGAAGATGTTGCGTTGCCCCTCGGTGAAAGTAGTCTCAAACGGATCTGAGCTCGGGATCGCGCCACCCAAGCCACCTGCAGGAAGGATCGGGAGCGTAAAGCACTCTGGTTTGAGCGCCGATTGCCCGGTGGAGGGGAACCACGCACCCGACTTCCCAGTCAGCGCGTTCTTGGCAGTGCATCCCGGAGCCAGAGGAACAATAGGATTCGTGATGCCGTTGGAGGTCGAGTAGAAGATGCTGGCGATGGCGCCGGAGAAGTCGATGATGCTGTAGGGCTGGCCGCTCTGCAGAACTGTCAGTCCGACGAGGGACCAGCCGTTCGCAATGTATCCCATCGAGCGATCCTTTGCTGGCGACGTTTGGCGCGCGAAATGCGTAATTGAAGTTGATCACGTGCGTCCGGTCGAAGTCAGCCGAACCGTAGCCGCTGCGGAGATTGAGCGGATTGTTGCCGTTATAGAAGAGGCCCATTCCACTTTGCTCGTCGAGCGCGTGCGACTAGGTGTACGAGGCGCCTATCTGGATACCGTGACTCATGCGCTTTTCCAGGTGGGCCTGAAGAGCGTTGTAGGAGTCGACGCCCGCGGCCCTGTAGGCGATGGATTCTGCCGCATACCCGATGTAAGGGACGCGCAGATCGACGTTGCCGCCTTCGTAGTTCGCCTGGTAGAAGCTGCCATCGTCCAGCGTCGCTCCGAGCACGTTGTACCCGTACGAGTAATTCTGCTGATACGCACCTCCGGCGAGGGCCGGGTGTGTTGGCGAGGCAATTCCAGGTTGGTTGAACGGAACCGGGATGACCTGGTGCCGGCCGAGATTGCCCACGTATCCGACCTCAACAGCGAGATCATTGCGCGGCTGCCACTGGATATCCAGTGTGTAGTTCATCGTGTACGGCAGCTTGTTGGCGCGGTCGTAAACGCCCAGAGAAATCGGCTGTCCATTGTTGATAAGGCCATCTTCGCCCGTACCCGTATTCACGATGCTGAAGGCGTTGGGAAGGTAGTTGGCCAGGTCAGAAGCCTTGGGATTGTTCGGGGCCGCGTGCTGAAGAGTCGTGCCGTAAGGGTTTGAGAGGTTTCCTTCCGCATCCGTCGGCCTGGCCGTGGGCGGGCTAAAGCCGCCGTTACCGCCGCAGGTCGGAATGTAGTACTCATACAGAGACTGCGAAACGGACGGGCAGGACGAGGCGTTAACGAAGGGAAGTTGCTGGTTGACACCGAATGGTCCGCCGGTCACCGTCCCGATGGCATAACCGGGCGAGAAGTACGTGAAAAGCTCGCCGCGGTCATAGTAGAGGCCGCCACCAGCGCGGACGACAACCTTGTTGTGGAGGAATTCCGGTTGCCATGCAGCACCGACGCGCGGAGCGATTCCCCACTGGCGGCCGGTGAGCGTTGTGTTGCTGACACCTTTGGTGCCGTTTGCGTTGTTTCCAGCAATGATGAGGCCACTGTTCTCGATCGAGTCATTCGCGATGTTGTACTTGTAAGAACTCGGATCGAAGTTGAAGATGCGACCGTATTTCTCAGTGAGGCCGCCGTCCCAGTCATAACGGAGCCCGGCGGTGAGAGACAGGGTCGGCGTGATCTGGAACTTGTCCTGAACGTAAGTTCCGAGCTGATTTGCCCGATAATAGCGGCTTGCGTCGCCCTGGAGGAACGAGGTGACATAGAAGCCGGTTGCGGCGCTGCCTGGTGTGACGAAGCCCTGGATCATCTGGCTGAAGTCGTCAGTCGCGATAGTGCCGGTACCGGTTCGCTTGTCGATGGTGTTGAGCTGGGTGAAGCTGTAATTGGCGCCGAAGCTCAAGGTGTGCTTTCCCTTCGTCCAGATCGCATTGCCTGAGGGAGCGAGGCGGTTCTGAAACACGCCTGTGTTGGGAGCCTGTCCTTCAGCGTTGGGTCCGATGTTCAGGATCGCGGACGAGATTCCGGAGGGCTGGTACTTGCCCAACACGTTGTAGACGGAGACTCCGGGGAAGTAGCTGGACCCGAACATGTTGATCGATCCAGTCCCGGCATTGCCGCCCGGAATCGATCCTGGGCCGAAAGGCTGTTCATTGGTTCCGTAGATCTTTTCGCGGATGAAACCGAGGGTTTGGGTCGTGCTCAGATTGGGCTTGATGATGAGGTTGTTGATGATGGAGAAGACCTGCGCCCCGGAATCAAGATGCTGCGTGAACCCCGGAACGCTGGAATAGGCAAACGGGGCCAGAATTGGATCGTGCTGGTAGAAGTACTTGAGGGCCAGTGAGTCCTTTGAAGTGGCGTTGTAGTCGACATCGGCGATTGCCATATCTGCTTTGAATCGGGCGGTGCCGGGAATGAACGCATTGTCGACGTGTGCCGGGGTGATCGGAGAACCGGTATCGTTCGGGATCAGCCATTTGCCCGGCTCTCCGGGGAGCGCCGGCGAGTTAAACAGGACGAGTGCCGTATGGTCGATGTCGCCGCCAGAGATTTCAGTGCCAAAAGCATCGTTGGTAATGCTTGCCAGAGCATCGGCGGATCGGTCGTCTGACAGGCCTCTTGGTACATCGAGAAACGAGTTTCCGATCTCCTGGTCCGAGGCGTGAATGTGCTGGTATGAGAGGAATCCGAATAGCTTGTCCTTGATGATCGGGCCACCGAGCGATCCGCCGGCCGTATACCTGTGCAGCTGCGGGACTTTAAGGTTTGCGGGAACATTGCCGTCCTGATTGAAGAAGAACGGAGCTGCGTTGAGCCAGTCAGTGCCGCGACGGATATACGCTGCGCCATGGTAAGTGTTTGTTCCGGACTTGGTGTTCATGTCGATGTGCGCACCGGACGTTGAGCCCTGCTGCGCGTCATACATCGACGAGTTGACGCGGACTTCCTCGAGCGTCTCGGGAGCAGGTGTCGGAATGGCGTTTCCGATGGAGAGGTAGACGGATGCCGAGCTTGGGATCACACCGCCGGCGTTGTTACTGCTGGAGACGCCGGTGCTATTGATGATGCGTGCCGAAGGCACCTGGCTTGTGCTCTTACCGTTGAAGAGGTTGCTGGCATCGACGCCATTGAGCGAGAAGCTGTTGCTGGTGTCGCGCTGTCCGTTCGCCCAGATCGGGGCATTGCCGAGGCCGCTGTTGGCACCAGTGCCACCCGAGAGCTCGGCATTAACGCCCGGGGAGAGAATCGCCACGCCGGTAAAACTCCCAGTTGCCAAAGGCACCGCATCAATTTGCGCCGTGTCCATGACGTAGCCGACGGTTGTGTCCACGGCGTTCATGAGGGGCGCAGCCTCGACCTCAACGGTAACGGTAGTCTGGCCCACTTTCAGGGCGGCGTTTACAGTTGCCGTCCGGTTGGCCTGCACGCCGATGTGTTGAGTCTTTTGTACCTGGTAGCCATCAGCCTTGTAGGTCAACGTGTAGGTTCCAATGGGAAGATTCACAAAGCTGTAAGTGCCGGAGCCGTTCGTCGTGGTGGTACGTGTCAATGACGTCTGTTCATCCACCACGGTCACCGATGTATTGGGAATGACGCCGCCTGAAGCGTCAGTGACCTCACCGGTGATACCGCCAAGCGTCTGCTGTGCGAACAAGTGAGCAGTGCACAGCGCAGCGACTGCCACGATGGTGAGCAGCCGGGGAAGCAGAATCGTTGCGGATTGGCATGGAATACCTCAATGTGCTGGCCTCGAAAGTGGGAATATCCCGAATGGTCCTTGGGTATCCCAGGGACTCACGGGTCAATGCAGCTTCAGATAGATCCGGCAAAAAGAGACGCGGAACCTGAACGTGTCGTTCACGTGCTTGTGCTAAGTTCGCTTCGAAAGGGGACTTCGGCTGCGACTAAGATAGCAATTCCGGAATAAGAATTGTCTAAAGATTTGGGGCTATTGCAACGGTGCTTTGCCCGATGGAAGCATGGAAACATGGCCTGAACGATGCGCCAGCACTCATCGAACCGAACACAGACCTGGCTCTGCCGGCCATGGGTTGTGCCTGTTTCTGTCAGTCGCGTGAACTCGAGGGTGATGCTGGCGAAATCCCGACCAAAGCTCACAATCTCAAGCCGTTGAATGGTGCGAGCCAGACTTACCGCCGGTCAGCTTTTGCGGAACGCTTCGATCTCGTCAGGCCCGTAGAGATTCTCGGTCGCACCGAAGCGCACGACCTGCGGCCCGGCCCAGAACATTTCGACCAGGATATCCACATCGTTCGTGACGAGCGCCTCTTCGTAGCGAAGATAGATGGCCTTCAACTCGGCCACGACTTCAGGATCGTTAATGGTCATCGAGTTGGAAAAAGCTCCCGGGCCGGAAGGATTTGCTTACTGAGCGCAGCGCTGACGGTGTGAACCGGCTCATTCACAACCTGACTGAGACGAAGCCGCATCGCAACGCTGCACAGCAGGTAAGCATGGATCTCGCTGAAGCGCCAGCGGCTAACCAGCAGGTCGACCATGCGGTTCGTGGCTGCGCGTGCTGTCTCGGCCAGGTCTGTTCCCGATTCGACCACGACCCAGGCATCGGTGATGGAGTCAGGGTCGGAGCTCTCACTGGATTCCACGAGAGGCCCCGGAAGGGGCTCGTGCTTGTGTAGATGGAAACGCAAGGTCACATCGAGCGGGCACTCAATTCCGTTGATGCACACCTCGCCGTCTCCCTGGGCGGCATGACCATCGCCGCAACTGAACAATGCGCCGTCGTTGTAGACCGGCAGGTAGAGTGTTGAGCCCGCGCATAGTTCTCGGACATCCAGATTGCCGCCAAACGGCCCGGGCGCGCGAGTCCGAAAGGCTCCCTCATCAGCGCGAGCGACGCCCATCACGCCAAGAAAGGGTCGCAATGGCACAACCGCGGGTGTAAGAGAGCGAGAGGATTCACCTTCGAGATGCCAGTGGAAGAGATATGGTTCGTGGAACCGCTCTTTGAGAAAGCCGAGGCCTTCGACGATGCTGGACCATCCCCAGCCGGAGTGACGAGTAGCCAGAACATCCACCTGGAGAACGTCGCCGGACTGAGCACCGTTGACCCAGATGGGCCCGGTGAGCGCGTGAATGCGCGTGCGATCGATGCGAAGGTACTCAGCGATGGACATGCCAGGCACAACCTGTCCGCCGCTTGCATCGACACACTCGATCTGCACTTCGTCGCCGGGCTCAACATGCAGGCGCGGCGGCAGCGACCGGTCCCAGACGGAATGGGTAGATGCGGCAGAAAGCAAGTGAACTTTCATGAATCCTTCAGCCTCACGGTCATTTGCAGCTCCACCAGGGCGTTGCGGGGTAGGGCACTGACGCCTACCGCCGCGCGAACGTGGCGGCCAGCCTCGCCGAAGACTTCCACCAGCAGATCCGAAGCACCGTTGATGATCGCGGGGGAATCAGCGAACCCTGGAACCGCGTTGACGTACCCGTTCACTGTGAGCACTTCATCAATGCGGTCCAGGTTGCCGAGTTCACGCTTCAAGACGGCAAGCTGCGTCAGTGCACAAACGCGCGCTGCCACATAGCCCTCCTCAATTGTGCGGTCGCCACCTGCCGTACCCGTAATCACGCCGTCTGCGTTCGCGGAAATTACTCCGGCCAGATAAGTGATCGAGCCGACTCGCTTGCAGGAGACATAATTGCCGCCGGGCGCGGGCAAGTCAGGCAAGGTGAGCTTGAGTACGGCCAGCTTTTTTTCGGGGGCGATGATCTCTGCCATTTGCAATCGAATGTAGCACGCGCGATCGGGATTTCTATTGGGATTTGCGATGCACACGCGATAGCATGGGCCATGCAAAGATCTCTGCCGGTGTTCCTGCCTGCGCGTGCAACGTCGGTGCAACACGCGGCGCACGCGACGCCAGCACCTGGAAAGTTCGTGCTGATGGATTCCGCGAAAGCATTGCATCGTGCGAGGATGGGCCAATGATCACACGTTCAGCGAAGCTGCTCCTGCTGGCAGGAATTGCGCTGTTCTATTCGCTGGTCGTCTTCAATAACGTCACAGACTTCGACTCGAACTACCAGTTTGTACGGCATGTCCTGATGATGGACTCGACGTTCCCCGGTAATCACGGGCTGTGGAGAGCTCTCCAATCACCGGCTGTTCATCGCACGTTTTATGTTGGCATTATTACGTGGGAATTCGTGACGGCGATCCTGCTGTGGTGGGCAGTGGCAAAACTGATTCGGGCGCTGCGCGGATCTTCTGACTTTTTCAACGCCGGAAAGCGGGTGGCGATCATGGCCCTCACGCTTTCGATGCTGATGTGGCTCGTTGCTTTCCTTACGGTAGGTGCGGAGTGGTTCCTGATGTGGCAGTCACGCAACTGGAACGGTCAGGAGGCAGCTTTCCGGATGTTCGTCGTCGTTGGACTCGTGCTGCTGATCCTGTTGCAGCCGGATGCAGAAGGCCAACCCTGACGCGTCAATCGCGGAGTTGCGTTCGCTTGCGGCGAACCGCATACCAGGCAATCCCGGCCGCGATGTATGCAAGATAGATATACGGAATTCGCGCGTGAACTTCGTCGGCTGTGGATCGAAGGTCGTAGACGGCGATCAGGATCATCACCACGACAGTCAACGCACTGGCGGCAGCAACGAGGAGAGAATGCTGGCCGCGCGCGCGGCGGGCAAATGGCAACGCAACGGCAACTAACGAATACGCGGTGAGAAATCCGAAAACCGAGAGAGAACCGAACAGGTCGTACATGTCTGAACCTGTCACACCGCGGATGTCCAGGATCGCGGTGGAGACAAACATCAGGCCGACAGAGAAGGAGATCGCCGGTCCGGGGGTTCTATGCCGCCGATTTGTCCGTTCTAACACGGATGGAAGCAGGCCTGCGCGTGCCATCCTCATCACTACGCGTGCCGCCGCGGTGGCGCAAGCCAGCACGCAGGCAATCATGCTGATGAACGCGCCAAAATCGATTCCAACTCCAAGAGGCGATATACCTGCCTTGGCGGCGAGCAGATGCAGAGGGCTGGTCGTTTCGCTGAGTTTCCCCGACTCTCCACGGAAGCCGAGAACCTCAGAGTAAGAACACAAGATGAAGAAGACACCGGCCAGAATTGCGCATTGAATGATGGCTCGAGGAATAGTGCGGAGGGGTTCGCGCGCTTCGCCACCGAGTGTCGTTGCGCTTTCAAATCCGACAAAGCTGAACATGGAGAGCACGAGTGCGGGGCCGAGTGCGGACAGCGAGATTCCTTTGAGGCGGAACTGGTCGATGTCCAAATGCCAACCAGAATGTACGAGCATGACCGCGAGTACCAAGGCGATCAAACTGATCGAGCAGACCTCAATCCACAGCATCAGCTCAGCTGAGAGTTTCACATCTCGATAGGCAATGTACCCCGCGGCAACGCAGACCACCGCCAGCGTCGGCAGAGCGGGCGGCGCCCAATGAAGAAACTGCAGCGAAAGGAGATTTGTGTAATACAGAGCGCCACCGGCGACCGATGCGCCGATCGCCAGATAGGCGAGCAGGAGTGCCCATGCGGCCGTGACACCGAAAATCGGCGGCAGCGTGTCAGCAGTATAGCTATAGAGCGAACCCGGCGAGGCGGAGAGTCGTGCAAATCGGCTGACGCAAAAGCCAACCAGGAGTGTGGCAACGGTAGCCAGCAAATAGACGAACCACGTGGCATTACCGGCCAGAGCGAAAACAAGCGGGATGGTCAGCGAAGGCGAAGTGGAAGGCGCCATGGCTGAGACTGACTGCGCCAGCGTTTCAATCGGACCGAGAACGCCAGTGTGCAACCCGTAGCTCCCAGGCTGCGATGCGGACACATACACTTCTGCTGTGATCTTCGGGTCGGCCACGACCTGCCTTTGATTGCGGGGATGATTGCCTGGTCCGCTCTAGTCTTGCCTGTCGTCTGGTTCGAAGTCAAGAATCGCGAGCTACACTGATGCCAATGTCTGTCGCTGCTATCGTTCTCGCGGCCGGTGAAAGTCGACGGCTCGGACAGCCGAAGCAACTGCTCTTGCTTCACGGCGAAACTCTGATTGCGCGTGCTCTTCGCCTGGTGAGTGAGGCGGGTGCGGCTCCTGTGATTGCTGTGCTGGGTGCTCAGCACGATCTCATCTCAAGTTCGATCGGAGCGAGCGAAGTAACCGTCGTGATCAACGACGACTGGCAACTCGGGATATCGACTTCAATCAACGCAGGTATCCGGACTCTCGCAAAACAGGCTCCGGAATCACAGGGCGCTTTGATACTCGGCTGCGACCAGCCGCGCCTTGACGTGAATCATGTGCGTCAGTTGATTCGTTCCTTTGACGCGCAGAGAGGCGATGCCATTGTCGCCTCGATATACTCCGGCATTCAGGGCATCCCCGCGATATTTCCGCGAGTTGCATTTTCGGGGCTTCTTGCACTCCGCGGCGACAGGGGTGCGCGCACATTGATTGCCAATGCGCCCTGCGCGGTCGTCGCTGTGCCCTTTGATGGCGGAGAGATCGATATCGATTTGCCGGAGGATCTTGCACAGATTGGTTGAGTGCTAGCGCTCGATTGTCGCCTCGATAAATCCATGCGGCTCATCGATGGGGACGAAGATGTGGTTGGGGTTGTCCTGACCAAATGGGCTCAGGTCGGCTGGAAGATGATGCAGATTCGGCATGGTGAGATGAATGCGCGTGATTTCCGGGACCCCGTCGAGTACCGCGCTGCCCATCGCGAACAATGTGTGCTGGACGCTCATGCTGTCATGCTCCGCAAATACCTTCAATAGCGTGGCAGTGATCCGAGCGCGAATATCCGCGTAGCTTGAATTCGTCGAGCCGTGCTCCCATCGGATCGTCGCACGGGTACCAAAGATGCGATCCGTTGTCGGCTTGAGCGTGGTCAGCCTGTCCTTGATATAGCCGGTGAAGGCTGATTTTGTGGTCTTCAGGATCGTGAGACCGTCGACACCGGAGGTTACAGACCACTCGCCATTTCGTTTGCGTTCTGCGTGTACGGTCTGGAGTTCCGGACCCGCGAGCCTGAATGTTGTCGGATCGAGCTCACCGCCAACAAGGACATGCTCCCAGGCTTTTTCCTCGACCTCGATGCTCGCTTGTGACACCTGGGGATTGTTATTGAGCAGATAATCGCCGAGTTCGATGGCGAACTCCTCGATGGTTGCCGCATTTGAACTACGTGCAATCGAGTACACGGTATTCTTCATTGTGTCAGTCGGAAGGAGTCTGCTGTTATCCGCTTCGGTGAAGCTCGTCTCAAAGTCACCGTGGAGCAGAACGCGAACACTCCACTCATTAAACTCGTGACGGTCCGGATGCCGCGTGATGCGCGACAAGCGTACTCGGGACTTTCCGTAGCGATTCTCACCTAGTCTTGCCATCGTTCAGCTTCCTCGATAGGTTGTGTAGCTGTTGTCACTGAGCAGAAGTGGAAGGTGATAGTCCGAAACGCCGTCGCAGTTGAATTCAATTGCGATCTCGGGATAGATGCTCGAGCGACCGTTGCGTGCCAGGTAAGCATTCGTGGCGAAGGCAAGGCGATAGACGCCCTTCGCCGCGTCTTTCGCAAGAGTGCTGCAACGCCCATCGCTGTCGGTTATGCCAGTTGCAAGTGCATTCCATGTTGACTCGTCCTGAACTTCCAGCCGTAAGTTGATGCCGGCGCCGGGCCGCCCAAGTACCGCATCCAGAACGTGTGTCGTGATCTTGCTCATGTGGTCAACCACTTTCCAAGGCGAATCTGGGTTATCTGCCGCTGTTGTTCCGCCGCTTCTTTCAACTCGTTTGAGCGATCGTTCATCAGCCGACGATTCAGAAGGGCAAGCATTTGCTCGGCGCTCTTTCCGGTTGCGCAAACGATATAAGTGAATCCGAACTGTTGTTCATAGAGCTTATTTCTTTCGGCAGTCTCGGTAAGCACCGATTCGGGAGCATTGTTTGTCGAGGACTGTTCTTGTTGAGACCAGACCGCCGACCGGGAAGAACTGTGCGTTTGTTTTCGCTCGCCTATGCGTGGATGACTGGCGAAGGCTTCAAGCAAGTCAGATTCTCCCATTTTGCGCCATAAGTTGTCCGCAGCCTCACTTAATTGGGCAACGCTCGAAACGGGCCTGAGCGCGACCATTCCCTCAGCCCACCGGTGAGAACCACAACAGGCGATCATTGCTTGGATCGCTTCGGAATGACCGGCGGCGTTCCATTCTGCGAGCGTTGGATTCATCCGGTCACTCCGGTGGGAGCGAGTCCACGGAGGAATTCCTCAAGGAGGTTGGCGCCCACACGCTTCCGATACTCCGCAGTAGACCGGATGTCATCAATCGGCTGCGCCTCTCTCAGAAGTGTGCTGCGCGCCGCCTGAATTGCTTCGGCAGTGATGGTCGCGCCGCGGAGCACAGATTCAGTTTGGCGAAGCCGTGTTGGATAGGGAGCCAGACTCGCGGCGGCCAGGCGAATTTCCCGGATGGCGCCGTCGTCAACGATGGCTGTGGCGGCGAGAGCAACTTTCGAAATGGCCATGGCGCGCCGAGGACCGACCTTGCGGATGTATTGGCTGTTCCCGGTAAATCGGCGAGGCAAATGAATTGCATACAGCAGTTCATCCGCTGTCATTGCGTTCTGCTTGTAACCAGTGTGGAATCCGGCGTAAGGAATTCTTCGACTGCCGCGGACTGAAATGAACTCAACCTCGGCATCGTAGACGAGGAGAGCGGGGGACGAGTCGGCGGCCGGCGATCCGTTGACGAGATTTCCGCCAAGCGTTGCGCGATTCTGGTTGGCGATTGCGCCGATCCAGCTCGCCGCTTTCTCTAAGAGCGAAAACTCCGTTGTCACGATCGCACTGTTGCGCAGATCAGTAAATGTGGTGCCGGCGCCGATGGAGATGCTTTCGGGCCTGGTCTCAATGAAGCGAAGTTCGGGAATGCCCCAGAGATTGACGAGTTTGGATGCGTTGAGCCGGCCGGCGGCAAACGCGACCATCAGCTCTGTGCCTCCGGCGATGGGTGTCCATTGGCCTGGTTCAGCGGCAATCAGATCAAGCACCGCGGCCAAGTAGCCGGGCGCAAGCAATTGATGTGCGTGAACGTCACCTCGCATGGGCCTGCTCAGAAATCGTTTGTTCCGCGGAGCGGTCAGCGGCCGCCGAGATGACTGACTCGAAGATCCGTACGAACCCGGTACAGCGGCAGAGATTGCCGGCTAGACCTTCGCGAATCTCAGCGATGTTCGGATGAGGATTGTGCGATAGAAGTTGCGTTGCGGCCATCAGCATGCCAGGAGTACAGATGCCGCATTGCGCGCCACCGCAGCTTAGAAACGCCTGCTGAAGCGGATGCAACGTTCCGTCCTGAGCGAGGCCTTCGACGGTCTCCACAGATGCGCCTTCGGCGTGCAGGACAGGCATCAGGCAGCTGTTGACGAGTTCGCCATTCATCCGCACCGAACATGAGCCACACTCTCCCTCGCCGCAGCCCTCTTTCGTTCCCGTCAGTCGCAGATCTTCGCGCAGCACATCGAGAAGCCTCTTCATCGGAGGCACATGGACAGTGCATGATTTGCTGTTCACGGTGAAGCTGATCGTGGAGTTGAAATCGCTCATACAGTTGCCGGCTCCTCGATGGGCTCACGAGCGCACAGCGCAGCATGCAGATCTTCGGGCAACAGCGGGATGGAGTTGAAACTGACGCCAGTCGCGTCTTTGATTGCGTTCAGGATCGCAGGTGCGGGGCCATCGTGCGGCAATTCGCCAATGCCCTTCGCGCCGTAGCCGCCATGTTGGAATGGAATCTCCTCGAAGTGAACATGAATGGGCGGCACATCCTCGGCGGTCGGCATGATGTAGTTGGTCATCTGGTTGTTGGCCATGTGTCCGTTCTGCAGGACGACTCTTTTCGTAGAGGGCATAACCGATGCCTTGCGCGACGCCGCCTTCAATTTGCCCGCCTGCGAGCACCGGGTTGATGACGCGGCCGGCCTCCTGCACTGACCAGAACTCCTCCACCTCCGCCGAGTATGTAACGGTATCGACGGCGACCTGCGCGACGTGCACAGACCATGCATATGCCGGGTAAGCCTCGCCGCGGTATTTCTGGTCGTCCCAGTAGATGCCGGGAGGAGCTTCGTAGCGGCACAGCGAGACGACCTCCCCTTTGGTTGCGCGATAACGCTCACATGCCTCGAAGAACTCATCGCGAGAATAACGTTCAGGCAGACCAGCATGCTCGTGCATCATGATCAGGAGTTGCAGGCTGGCGCGCTCGATCAATTTCCCCACAACCATGGCGGTGCGCGATGCTACAGTTGGGCCGCTGTTCGGAACGAGGCCGGTGTCGGCTGGAGCCATCACAACGTCTTCGTAGCCGAGTCCGGTTGCTTCCGCGGCGATCTGGGTGAGCACCGTGTTTGTTCCCTGGCCGAACTCTGTGCTTGAAACGAGGACGCGCAGTTTGCCAGATGTCACGTCGATCCCGGCTAGCGAGTTCAAGTAGCGTTCGCCTGAACCAGTAAAACCTGAGCCATGATAAAAGGCCGCGATTCCCATGCCGCGCTTGATCGGACTGGCGAGGTTTTCGCGCGCAAAGCGCGAACGCCTGGCGTGATATTCGCTCTGAGCGAGCGCGCGATCGAGGAGCTTGTCGAGGATCACGGGTTCGCGCATCACCTGTTCTGTGGCGGTGGTGTCGCCGTCGTGAAGGAAGTTTCTGCGTCGAAGCTCAACGGGGTCGATCCCGATGGCAGCGGCAATCTCGTCCATGTGCCGCTCAATGGCAAAGATCGCCTGCGGAGCACCGAACCCGCGAAAGGCTCCGTAGGGAACCGTGTTGGTGGCCCACGAGCGCGACAAGACGCGCACATTTGGACATGAATACGGACCGGACGAATGAAGCGTTGCCCGAGAGAGCACGGTCGGCGAAAGTGTAGAGTATGCTCCGCCATCTGTCGCCAACTCGATATCCATAGCCAGCAGCTTCCCGTTCTTGTCCAGAGCTGTGCGATGGCGAACGCGCGAAGGATGGCGCTTGGTTGTTGCGGCCAGATCTTCGATACGATCGTAGACCATCTTGACTGGATGACCACTCTTCATAGCCAGAAGTGCGGCGTGAGACGCGAGGGTGGATGGATAGTCCTCTTTGCCGCCGAAGGCTCCGCCGGTCTCTGTCTGGATGACTCGAACTTTGTCTGCGGGGAGTTTGAAGACGGCAATCAGAGTTCGGTGCACGTAGAAAGGGCACTGCAGCGAGCCCCAGATCGTGATGCCGTCTTCGTCGCTGTACTCGGCAATTACTCCATTGTTTTCGATGTAGAGATGTTCCTGGGCCCCGGTGCGGTATTCACCCTCGACGATGTGAGCGGCCTGCGTCCATGCCGAATTCACGTCCCCCTTCTCAAGCAGAAAGCTTTTGAACAGATTGTCTGCGCCCCACACGATCGTCTGCTGCTGTTCGCTCTCTTCAATGGTGAAAACGGGTGGAAGCAACTCGTATTCAATCCGCACCGCGTTCACGGCCTGCGTGACCTTGTGTTTGTCAGGATGAGCAAGGAGCAGAATCGGTTCGTCGCAGTGATTAACCTTTCCATCGGCAAGGCAGGGCTGGTCGGCATTGATGAGCTGGATTTGGTTTTCGCCCGGAATATCTGCCGCTGTGACTAGCGTGAACTCACTCCAGTCGATGCTTCGATCGAAGCCGATAGAGCGAATGAGCGCACGCGGAACAGTACTGCGGACGGTGGCCCCATGCCACATGCCGTCGCGTTCAATGTCGTCGACGTAGCGTGCGACGCCCAGCAACTTGTCCACTCCCTCTTTGCGAGGAACGGGAGCGCCTACGATGCGGGTTGTCGCGTGCGTGCTCATGGTCGGGGAAGCGGGCAACGCCGTACGGGTTGAGGCATAGCATACAACGGAGCGCTGAACTTGCAAAGCCGACGGTCTACGAAGAGAGAGCAGCGAGTGGTGCGCGCAAGCACGTGAACTCCGCTCCCAATCCACTCGGGCGACGCGTACTCATCAGGCCGGTGACTGACGCCACCCCGGCAGGGAATGAAGAGCATCGCCACCGGTGCGATGCGCGCCATGAAGAGCGAGTCGTGATAGGCGCGGCTGACCATTCTCTTGTAAGACTTGCCCGCCGCCTTTGCCGCTTCCTCCATTGCTGCAAGAATCGCTGGGTCGCACGCCGCGGGTGGATCTGCATTCACCAATTCGGTCTTGATTTCGACGCCGCGACGGGCAGAGGTTTCGGTGCAAGCAGCCTTGAAGGCATCGATCACGCGATCGCGGCGGGCGCCGTCAATATCGCGAATATCGGTTTCGAGCCGCACTCGCGATGGAATGCTGTTGACCGCTCCGGGGAAGACTTCGCAAACACCGACAGTGGCGACAGTGTCGATGACGCCGGTCGATTTTGCGGCGGCTTCAAGAGCCAGAATCAGTTCCGCCGCAGCTGCAAGTGCATCTTTGCGTCCGGGCATCAGCCTTCCGCCGGCGTGCCCGCCCTCGCCTTCGATCACGACACGCAGGCTGGCCGGCGCGGCAATGTGCGTCACAAGCCCGAGATCGATGCCTTGCTGTTCAAGCAGTGGTCCCTGTTCAATGTGCAGTTCGATGAACTGATGGAAGCGTCCGGCAGGAAGTGCGACTGAATCGAGAGATCCCTTGAATCCGGCCTCTGTGCGGAGTTCATCCAGACTTCTGCCATCTTTGTCGCGCAGAGCGCTCGCTTGTGAAAGGGGGAGCGCGCTTGCCATCATGCGACTGCCAAGGCAGCCGATGCCAAAGCGGGTGGGTTCTTCAGCGGTGAATACAACCAATTCGATCGATCGGCGAGGTCGAAATCCCATCTGCTTCAGAACGCGAATTGCCTCCAGGCCACCGAGCACACCGACACATCCGTCATACAAACCTGCATTCGGTATGGCATCGATATGCGAGCCGGTGCCGACCGGCGCAAGCGAAGGATCGGCGCCTTCCCACCGCGCGAAAGTGTTGCCGATCGGATCTTCGCAAACCGTGAGCTCTTCGGCGACGAAAAGGTCTTTCACGAATCTACGTGCACGCAAGTCCGCTTCGCTGAAGACGATCCGGGTGACCACCGGCGGCTCGGCTTCAGAGATCCGGCCCAGCGCGGTCAACTCCGCGAGAAGCTGGTCAATCGATCTGCCCGGTCGAGTGTGCATCGTTACTTTCCCAAAGGGTGGCGTCGCCAGTCTTTATAGATGAGGTACTTTGCGGGGTTCTTGCCCAGAGCACCGAACCATTGCGGGCAATAAGGTGCCATCCAGATGAAATCACCTGCCTGGACCGGGTACCAGGAATCGCCCAGCCTGTAGATGCCCCCGCCCTCGAGCATGAGCAATCCGTGCTCCATGACGTGAATCTCGACCATGCTCAAGGCTGAGCCTGGGTCGTAGGTCATGGTATTTACAGCGAAATTGTAGCTGTCGTTGTCCGGCAACAGCGAACGAACGCGCAGGGAGTCATCGTCCATTAAAGGAACACTGTTAATCTCGGACTCCTTGCCGACAAAAGCTGTCGGCACGGGCGCACCAGCAAGCGGTTCGCACAGCTTCTCAATGATGGCCGCACGGGACTTGATTGACGCAATCACGCTATGAGGCGTCGCTTGCGGAATGTATGCAAATCCGCCTGGGCCCAGAATGCTGTGTTTCTCGTTGAGTGAGAAGTCTCAATTCACCTTCAAGCACATAGATAAAGCGCTGCGCCGGCGACGGACCCAGGGTTCCCTGCGGCGCGAACTCGGCGGTCATCTGAGTGAAGCGGGCGCCCAGTTGCGGGCTGGCGTGCATGATGAAGTCGACGCCGGGTGATTGCGGCAGTGGGATGCGCACAAATGTGTCCGGCGTCTGCAACAGATGGTCAGGCTTCAGGCTGCTTCGTGTTGCTCCAAGATGTTGCAAAGGCGACCTCGCGGGGATGTGATTTTCGATTCTAACCAACCTCTGCCGCCAGGCGCTCAAGAAATCTGCGGCCAACGTGCAGCGCGGCCTCCACATCTTCTTCGCGAACCGACTCTGCGGGATTGTGGCTGATGCCGCCCGGGCTTCGCAGAAAGAGCATCGCAGTGGGCATGCGCGCTGCCATCACCATGGCGTCATGACCGGCGCCGCTTGGCATGGTCTTCGCGGGAAGCCCTGCGGCCTCCATCGCGTCTGAAAGGTAGGACGTGAGGCGCTCATCCATCGGCACCGCCGGTTCGTCCATCTTCGTCGTCCATTCAACTGAAACTCCACGACGATCTGCAACGGACTGTGCCGCCTCCAATAACTCCTGAACTGCTTCTCTGCGTGCGCGGTCCTGTGCGTGGCGAACGTCCAGGCTCAACTCAACTGATCCGGGAATGACGTTGCCCGCATTCGGTTTCACGTTCACTTTGCCGACTGTCGCGACCAGGTCTGAAGTCGAGCGCGCAAGCTTTTCGACTGAGTTGATCCACTCGGCCGCTGCGGTGAGCGCGTCATGGCGGAGGTGCATGGGCGTGGTTCCCGCGTGATTTGCCTGCCCGGCAAATTCCAACGCGAGCCTGGTTTGACCAACGATGCTCGTTACAGCGGCAACACTCAGCCCTTCGGACTCCAGCACCGGGCCTTGCTCGATGTGGAGTTCGACGAAGCCAAAGGCATTGGCATCCGCGGCGGCATTCGGAATTTCATTCGGATAGAGACCGAAATCACGAAGAGCGGCATCGAGAGTGGTTCCGCCCGCATCCCGCAAACTGAGCAGTGAACGGTCAAAACGGCTGGCAACCGCGCGGCTGCCCAGGAAAGGGACTCCATACCGGACGCCTTCTTCTTCAGAAAACGCGATGACCTCAATAGCGACTGGCAAGGCCGAGTCCTTTGCAAGTTGAACCCATTCAAGGGCGAGGACGACGCCAAGGACACCGTCAAACGCGCCTGCATCCGGAACGGTATCGATGTGCGAGCCAAGCAGCAGTCGTTTCTGACTGCCGGGGAATGGCTCCCACAAGCCGCGCAGATTGCCTGTTGCGTCCACGCGCGTGGTCATGCCCAGGGAATCCATGCGGGCACACAGGTGTGCATGAACTTCGCGAACCGGCGTGCTGAGGAATCGCCTTGTTATGCGGCCAGGCTCCTCGCTCATGGTCGCGATCTTCCGGCATTCCTCGATGACTCGGACGGCGCGATCTCTCATGAATGCGCCAACTCTCTGCCGCGCGGTTCGCCGGCGAACGGATGGCCGTAAAAGACTCTTTGGCCGCGCAACCATGTTTCTATGACCCGGCCCTGAAGCTGCGCGCCGAGGTATGGCGAGATTTTGTGTCGGAAATACAAGTCATCCTCTGTGACCGTCCACGTCGCGTTGGGATCGAAGATGGCGATGTCCGCATCGGCTCCGACGCTCAGTGTCCCCTTGCGCCCGCTGATTTGAGCCAGGCGCGAAGGCTCCGCAGCCATCCATTGGCCAACATGCTCCGCCATCTTTTTTGTCGTCCAGCCGCGCTTGTTCATGGCGGTCCAAATCGACCGGGAGCGAAAGGCCCAGGCTCGCAATTCCGCCCCAGGCAAGGTCCCATCTGCCCTCCTCGCGACGCTTCATCGCAGGCAGGCAAGGGGAGTGATCAGTGGTCACCATATCGATCAGCCCTGATTCGAGAGCATTCCAAAGCGCCTCGCGATTGGCCGCGTTACGGATCGGTGGTGCGCACTTGAACTCCGTCGCTCCGTCTGAGATTTCTTCGGCAGCAAACCAGAGGTAGTGCGTGCAGGTTTCGACCGTGAGCGGCACTCCCCGGTCGCGCGCGTCTGCCAGCAGAGGCAGAGCCTGCGCGCTGGAGAGATGAACGATGTGAACAGGCGTTCTGAATTCTTCAGCAAGGCGAATCAGCAGCGCGATCGCCTCGACCTCGGCCTCATCCGGACGCGAGGCGAGGTATGTCGCGTATTTTCGCCAGTCCGTGCCGTCGCAATTCAATCTGGCGGTGGCGACGGTAACGGGTCCGGCAACTTCTGCATGTGCCAGCAACGGGAGTCCCGTGCCGCGAATCCGTTCGAGCGCCAAGCGCAGATCTGCTTCGTCCACCCACGCAAAACCGTCAATCCCCGAGTGAATCAGGAAGCACTTGAAGCCGGGAACGCCCGCCTCGGCGAGCGGCTTCAAGGCATCCGCATTTCCCCGAACCACTCCCCCCCACGATGCCCAGTCTACCCATGCCTTGCCTTGTGCTGCCGTGCGCTTGGCCTGAAGAGCCTCAGGATTCACAGTCTCGGGCACGCAGTTCAGCGGCATATCGACAAGCGTGGTGACCCCTCCCGAGGCAGCGGCACGCGTGGCGGTCCCGAAACCCTCCCATTCGGTGCGACCCGGCTCGTTGATGTGGACGTGCGCGTCCACAAGTCCCGGGAACACAAGCTTGTCGCCAAAATCGTGGAGATCGGCGGCTGCTGGGACTTCGTTCCAGTCGCGGACCGCAATGATCTGCTCTCCTTCCACGAACAGGGTCGCAGGCTTGAGTCCCTCGGGGGTCAAAACGCGAGTTGAGCGTAAAGCCTGTGCCATACTGTGTTTACTTTCGCCGCTGAGGGAGGTCCAGAGCAAGCAAAGATGGAGCGACAGCCCAATCCGGAGTTTCTGCGACGAGCCATCAAGCTCGCCACCGAAAACGTGGTGTCAGGACGGGGCGGCCCATTCGCGGCGATCATCGTCCGGAACGGCCAGGTGGTGGCGGAGGGTGTGAACATGGTTACCGCCACGAATGATCCCACGGCGCACGGCGAAGTCACTGCCATCCGGGCAGCGTGCAAAGCGTTGGGCACGTTCACGCTTGCCGGATGCGAGCTTTATACGAGTTGCGAGCCCTGCCCCATGTGCCTGGCCGCATCGCATTGGGCGCGGCTCGATGCCGTGTACTACGGATGCAGCGCGGCAGACGCGGCTCGGGCGGGTTTTGACGATGCATTTCTCTACGAGGAATTCCGAAAGGATCCTGCGGCACGCTCGCTGCCTGCCGCGCAATTGCTTGCCGATGAAGCGTGGGCCAGTTTCGCCGCGTGGATTGCATCGCCGAACAAGGTCGAATACTGATCCGGCTGCGGACCAGGCAACGGTTCGCGTTCCGTCGCAAGTGGGTTGGGCGAATCGGAGTGCGCTGCAAATGTTGGCTTCTAAGTACTGGAAATGCAATAACAAATTCGTTGCCCAAGCCGCTTTCATGCGATAACGTCTAATACTCACAGACTCTTGGAACGGAGTTGGCACAGGATGCCCCGAGTTGTCCGATGTTCTATCATCCAAGCCTCGAACGCCCTGGCCGCCACTGAACCCATCGAGCGCCAGAAAGAGGCCATGATTGAGAAGCATCTGGGACTCATCCGGCAAGCGGCGGCCGATGGCGCGCAAATCGTGTGTTTGCAGGAGATTTTCAACGGGCCCTATTTTTGTGCCGAGCAATCGACGAAGTGGTACGAAGCCACCGAGCCGGTACCCGGCGGGCCCACTGTGTCCGGGATGCAGTCTCTGGCGAAAGAACTCGGGATCGCATTGATCGTGCCTGTGTACGAGGTGGAGCAGGAAGGCGTTTTCTATAACACCGCGGCAGTGATCCAGAGCGACGGTTCGTATCTTGGCAAATACCGCAAGACGCACATCCCGCAAGTGGCACCGGGGTTTTGGGAGAAATTCTATTTCAGGCCCGGAAATCTGGGTTTCCCGGTGTTTGATCTGGGCATTGCCAAAATCGGCATTTACATTTGCTACGACCGGCATTTTCCTGAAGGAGCGCGCTGCCTGGGTCTCAATGGTGCCGAGATCGTATTCAATCCCTCAGCCACGGTGGCCGGGTTGAGCGAGTATTTGTGGAAGCTGGAGCAGCCGGCTCATGCAGCGGCCAACGGATACTTCATCGCCGCCATCAACCGTGTTGGAACTGAAGCGCCGTGGAATATCGGGGAGTTCTATGGGTCGAGCTATTTTGCTAATCCCCGCGGCCAGATTGTTGCGCAGGCATCGCGTGACAAAGACGAGGTATTGACCGCTGCTTTGAATCTCGACGAGATCGCAGAGGTGCGGCGTACATGGCAATTCTTCCGCGACCGGCGGCCTGACATATATGGGCCTCTTGTTGCTTCGTAGTTGGTTGAAAGAGTGAGTTTAGAATCATCGTCGACCGGCCCCAACGTGTTCGACGATGCGCAGCTTCCCCGAGGTCATTCATGAGTACCGCAACACTACCTGACGATCTTCTGTTACGTGAGCGATTCAACGATATCAAGCCGCCGCTCGCGCCACAGGCTGCGGTGATTGAAGCAAACCGCTGCCTGAACTGTTTTGATGCGCCATGCACTGGCGCGTGCCCGACGCATATCGACGTGCCGGGCTTCATTAAGCGCATTGGTTCTGGGAATCTGCGCGGAGCGGCTTTGCGCATTCTCGATGCGAATATTTTGGGCGGCAGCTGCTCAAAGGCCTGTCCGGTCGAGGTGCTTTGTGAAGGCGCCTGCGTAATGCATCGCTACAATCATGCCCCGATCCAGATTGGACGGCTCCAGCGCCACGCTATGGATTCATTCCACGCGACCGGAGAGGAACTGCTGACTGCACCCCGGAGGTCCCGTAACGTGCAGGTGGCATGCATTGGCGGTGGCCCTGCGTCCCTGGCTTGCGCCGCGGAAATATGCCGGCACGGCGCCTCCGCAACCATCATCGAGCGACAGACGTTGCCGGGTGGGCTGAACACCTACGGTGTGGCCGAATACAAGGTGCGGACTTCGGATAGTCTCCGCGAGGTGGAGATGATTCGACGCATGGGCGTGGAGTTTCGATTCGGCACGAACATCGAATCTGCGGCGGCACTGGATGATCTTGAGTCTGAATTCGATTTCATTTTCCTGGGCATTGGTCTCGGAGCGATGCAGAGGATGAATATTCCCGGCGAGGAGTCCCCGGGGGTGGTCAACGCGCTCGAATTGATTGCTTCATACAAGACCGGGCGGATTCGTGAGCTCAATGGCACCGTTGTGGTGGTGGGAGCAGGAAACACCGCAATCGACGCTGCCAACGCTGCGCGACGCCTTGGCGCGGAGACTGTTTACCTGCTCTACCGTCGAAGCGAACGAGACATCTCCGCCTTTGAATTCGAGTACGAACACTCGAAGCAGGAGGGAGTGCAATTTCTCTGGCGTCGTCAACCTTACGCGATCCGTCCTGCTGAGCGGGGTCGTCTCCTGCTCGATACGGTGCAGGTTCGTGAAGTGGATAAATCCTTGTTGCCGATATCCGATTCACATTTCACGATCGAATGCGACCTCGTGGTCCCGGCGATTGGGCAATCACCATTCGCGCAACTGGTGCAGGAGTTGCGCCGGGTTGAGGTACGCGGCGGTCGCATCGTCGCTGACCCTGCAACAGGGCAAACCGGCAACCCGCGTTACTTTGCCGGAGGAGACTGCGTGAATGGCGGCAAGGAAGTCGTCGATGCAGTTGCCGACGGCAAGCGCTCGGCGCAGGCAATTCTGAAGATCGCGGAGGCAGCGTATGCCTGATATTCGCGTTCATCGGTTCACAGGACGCATTGATGCGCCGAATCCCTTCTGGCTCGCTTCGGCGCCGCCCACCAACACTGGCGAGCAGATCATGCGCGCCTTCGATGCCGGTTGGGGCGGTGCAGTATGGAAGACGATCGGCGAGCCCGTGACGAACGTGTGTTCGCGCTACTCCGCGACAGACTGGAACGGGCAGCGCGTCATGGGCCTGAACAATATCGAACTGATCAGCGACCGGAGCGTGGAGACCAATCTTCGCGAACTGGCAGAAGTCAAGAAGCGCTACCCCTATCACGCGGTCATCGCTTCGTTGATGGTTGCTTCGAATCGTGAGGCGTGGCACGAGATTGTGGCGCGCACAGAAGATGCGGGAGCAGACGGGCTGGAACTGAACTTCGGATGCCCGCACGGCATGAGCGAACGCGGAATGGGCTCGGCCGTGGGGCAGGTTCCCGAGTACACCGAGATGATCACGGCATGGGTGAAGGAGAAGGCGCGTACGCCGGTGCTTGTGAAACTCACACCCAATATCACCGACATTCGGACTGTCGCGCGAGCTGCGAAGCGCGGCGGTGCAGACGGGCTTTCCGCGATCAACACGATCAATTCGATTACTGGAATCGATCTCGATACGTTCGTCCCTCGCCCGAACGTGGACGGCAAGAGCTCGCACGGAGGCTACTGCGGTCCGGCTGTAAAGCCGATCGCGCTGAACATGGTGCAGCAGATCATGGCAGACGCAGACTCCGCCCTCCCGCTCTCCGGTATTGGCGGAATCAGCTCATGGAGCGATGCAGTGGAGTTCCTCCTGCTCGGCTGCGGCTCGGTGCAGGTGTGCACGGCGGTCATGCACTACGGCTATCGCGTGGTTGAGGACATGGCCGAGGGGCTCGAAAACTGGATGCGCACCAAGGGATTCGCAACCCTCGAGGACTTCCGCGGACTGTCTGTGGATCGCGTTACCGATTGGAAGCATCTGAATCTGAACTACAAGATTGTCGCGCGTATCGACGAACAGAAGTGCATCGGCTGCGATCTCTGCCACATCGCCTGCTGGGACGGTGCGCACCAGTGCATCCATCTGGACCGTGTTGAAGGGCCGGTGAATGGTCGCGTCGAACTGCATGCCACACCCGCGGCAATCGAGGAGCGCACGCGGACATCCATCACCACCACACCGGTGACTCGCAAAGAGCGCGAATTGGCGGCAACCGGGCACGGTCCATATCCCACCCCGCTTGCGCGAATTCCGCGCGTCGATGAAACGGAGTGCGTCGGTTGCAATCTCTGTGCACTGGTGTGCCCCGTGGACGAGTGCATCACGATGATTCGAGTTGACTCGGGAGTACCGCCGGAGACGTGGGATGAGCGAACCAAAGGCGCCGTCTGTGCGACTGAGCCGCAGCCATCCTGAGTTCGTGCGCCGATCAATCACTTCAAAAGGGAAGCCCATGCCGTCGGTGCTCATTCAAAACGGAACCGTCGTGAATGCGGATTCAACTGTTCGGGCCGACCTGCTCATCGATGGCGGAATCATCAAGGAAGTCGGTCCCGCAATTCCGCCCAACTCCGCCGGAACCATCGTCGACGCAACCGGTCTGCTATTGCTGCCCGGCGGCATCGACGCGCATACGCATCTCGACATGCCCTTTGGTGGGACGAATTCAGCCGATGATTTTGAGACCGGCACGCGGGCAGCGGCGATAGGTGGAACGACCACGATTGTCGACTTTGCGATCCAGGCACGCGGAACCAAGATGCGCACTGCCCTCGACACGTGGTGGAAGAAGGCCGAAGGCAAGGCCTGCATCGACTATGGCCTGCACATGATCGTTACGGATCTTCCCGATGCAGGTCTCGAAGACATGGACGACATGGTGCGCGAGGGCGTGGCCAGTTTCAAGCTCTTCATGGCGTATCCCGGTGTGCTCATGGTCGACGATGCAACCATTTTCAAGGCGATGCGCCAGACAGCAAAGAACGGCGCTCTCATCTGCATGCACGCGGAGAACGGGTCGGTAATCGACGTCATCGTGCGGCAGGCGCTTGCCGAGGGGAAGACCGCTCCCATCTATCACGCGCTCACCCGTCCCACGCAGGCCGAAGCCGAAGCCGTGCATCGCGCCATCGCGATGGCCGAGATGGCAGGTGTTCCGGTCTACATCGTTCATCTCTCCAGCGAAGATGCATTGAACCAGGTGCGCGAAGCGCGCGATCGCGGTTTGCCTGCCTTTGCGGAGACCTGCCCGCAATATCTTCTGCTCTCGCTTGAAGACGTTGCGGACAAAGGCTGGGAAGGCGCCAAGTACGTTTTCACTCCGCCCCTGCGCGAACGCCGCAATCAACCGAAGCTCTGGGAGGGTCTGCGCAAGGATAACCTGCAGGTGGTTTCGACAGATCATTGTCCGTTCTGCTTCGAAGATCAAAAGGCCATGGGGAAGAACGACTTTACGAAGATTCCGAACGGCGGGCCCGGAATCGAAAATCGCCTTCAGTTGCTGCACCATCATGGAGTCGGACTGGGAAACCTCACGCTCAACCGCTTTGTAGAACTCGTTTCGACTGCACCGGCGCGCATCTTCGGGATGTATCCGAAGAAGGGAGTACTCGCCCCCGGCAGCGACGCCGACATCGTGCTTTGGGATCCCGGAGCGTCGCACACCATCTCTGCCGCTACCCACCACATGCGCGTTGACTACTCGATGTTTGAGGGATTCCATGTGCGCGGCAATGCGAGGGATGTGTACTCACGCGGCGAGTTGATCGTCTCGAAGGGCGAGTTCATCGGCAAGCCGGGGCGGGGACAGTATCTGCGGCGCGAGGCTCGCGGCGGTGCCTGGAAATGATGGGTGTTCAGCAGAAGGATCGTCAAGGGTAACACTCACCCACGATACGCCGGGATGCTCTCAATGAGCGCGTTGCCGTGTCAGCAACAGCACAGAAAGTCTGTTGCCCGATTTGCCGATATGCATGACGCAGCCGTCACATCCAGCCTGACACAAATAATTGACTTCAGCGTGACCGGATGATGACAAGCTAATGGGTCCAGCCATTGTAGTTTGCATGCATGAGGAACAAAATCATTCGCAAGATAGCAAAACTTACCCCCATCTTGCTTGTCTCGGTCTTCATCGGAATGCAGTTCGTTCCGACCCCCGGAGTCTCCAAGTCTCCGACAACCAGACCGCATACAGCGGAGTTGACCAATCCGCGAGTCGGTAAAATTCTGGATCGCTCATGCCAGGACTGCCACTCTAACCGCACAGCCTGGCCATGGTACAGCCATGTCGCGCCTGTTTCGTGGATTATCTCCAAGCACGTCAACGAGGGCCGTGAAATTCTGGACTTTTCCGAGTGGGCAACTCAGCCTCCCTCCGAGGACGAACGCATGTTAATCTGCGACGCGGTCTCCGACGGCAGGATGCCGCTCCCTGGGTACACGGCGATTCATCGCAATGCAAGGCTCTCGAAGCAGGATGTCAAATTGATCTGTGAGTGGGCCGATGCTCCAATCACACCTTTGACGCGGACGCTTGTTGACAAGTTTACGCGCAACAACAACTGACCATGTTCAAATGGATTGCTGTTTGCTAAACCGATGGAACTTGCCGACAGGGCCGAATGGCCGGCTATTGAGAAGGTTAGGCATTTTCAGAACGCCTGTCCGCAGGATCGCTCGATGCTGAGTTTGCGCCATCAAGCAGGTTCCTTATCGCGTTCTCATTGGTGTTCGTGTATACCGGTCTACACCGGAGGCCGCTTGAGCACCGCCGACCCGTCTCTTTCGAATCGCGATCTGGCGCCGACTTCGCTGGAGCAGCGAACGTGGACTACCTATAACTACATTGCGCTCTGGTTTTCCATGTCGATGGAGATCACGACATATCAGCTTGCGTCCTCACTGATCGCGAAGGGCATGGATTGGAAGCAGGCGGTCGGCACGGTGCTGCTGGGGAATCTGATTGTTCTCGTTCCGATGCTGCTGAATGCGCACGCCGGAACTCGCTATGGCATTCCGTTTCCGGTCTTCATCCGCGCGCCGTTTGGAGTCAGAGGAGCAAATCTGCCTGCAATTCTCCGCGCCATCGTCGCCTGCGGATGGTTCGGGATTCAATCGTGGATCGGCGGGACTGCGATTCATTCCATGCTGGCAGTCATCTGGCCGTCGTTGGCGAGTGCTGCCGGAGTCCGATGGGCGTGCTTCCTCTTCTTCTGGCTTCTGAACATGGCTGTTGTGTGGCGTGGTGTCGAATCCATCCGGCATCTTCAGGCATTTGGCGCACCCTTCATGTTCATCATGGCGGCAGCGCTCATCATCTGGGTGCGCATCAAGGCGGGGAGCTTTGGGACGATGCTTTCCACGCCGAGCCAGTTTCATTCGACTGGAGAATTTCTAGCGGTCTTCTTTCCATCCTTGACGGCGATGGTCGGCTATTGGGCCACGCTCGCGCTCAACATCCCGGACTTCACACGCTATTCCAAGTCGCAACACGCGCAGGCGGCGGGGCAGGCGTTTGGCCTACCGGTGGCGATGACGCTGTACACCTTTGTCGGCATTTCGGTAACGTCGGCGTCGGCGGTTCTTTTCGGCAGACCTATCTGGAATCCAATCGAGCTGATCGGCGCGTTTCATCAGCCTGTAGTGGCATTCATTGCAATGATCGCGATCCTGATTGCCACGCTGAATGTGAACATTGGCGCCAACGTCGTCTCGCCCTCGAACGATTTCTCAAATTTGTACCCGAGGCTCATCAGCTTTCGTACGGGAGGGCTGATCACCGGCTTCCTTGGGCTCGCGATGTGTCCCTGGAGGCTGCTGGCCACCCCGGATGCCTACATTTTCGGCTGGCTGGTCGGCTACTCAGGACTGCTTGGTCCGGTTGCGGGCATTATGGTCTCGGACTACTTCGTGATCCGCAAAACGGAACTCGACGTGAATTCCCTGTATCACCGCGAAGGCGCCTACCACTACTCGAAGGGAATCAACCCCCGAGCTATTGTGGCGCTCGTGCTTGGCGTGGCGGTTGCGCTGGTTGGACTGGCCGTCAGGCCGCTCCACTTTCTCTACGACTACGCGTGGTTCGTGGGATTCTTCACCGCGGGCGCCGTGTATGTCGCGCTGATGAAACTGGCCGCGCCGGCGTCGTCGCCCGCGCCGGGACTTGAAGCAGTAAGCGCCGAAACCGATCCGGGCTAGAAAAGAATTCGCAGTTCCGAGATCGTATTGTGGTTGTACGTGTGAAAGCCCGATGTGGCGATCTGCATTCCGCCATCGAGAATGAAATACGGATGCGTGGGCTTCCAATCTTTGCCCCGAATTACATAAAAAGCCGCAGGCGTGACAAAGTTCTGCATCTTGCCGTCATGGCTGCCGCCAACATAAAAAGTCGCGTTGTTTTCTACTTCCAGCCAGACGTTTTTTGTGGCATGCATCTGGATCACTTCATTCCACGCGATCGTGCGGCCCTGCTGTGCAATCTTGCCTGTGGGAAGCGTACCGCCGAGAGAAGTGATGGCGTCCAAGCGATGGAAAGCAAAAGCGGCCGCCAAGGCTGGACTGTACGAGTTAGTGAGTGCGCCGTTTTTGTAGCTGCCGGTCGCGAAACAATGCGCGAGCATTGCAGTGGCCTGGAAGTTGCCATGATCAGCATTCCCTGAAGCGATGCGGTACTTTACTAAAGTTGCAAAATCGCTGAAGCCGTCCATCGCCGCGCTGTTGTGCTGGATGTAAGACGGCGGGATCAGATCGAACTCAAATCGGTCGCCCCCGATCACCCCCACGCCGCGAGAATTGCCGAAATTCACGGTCTGCGTGCCGGATGCGGTGTACTGGTTGGCAAACGAGAACTTCGCGTACTGCACCAGCCTTGGATCGGGCGCAACCAATGGCGTGATCAGCGAGGGCTGCAGCGCGGTCATCCTGCTGTTGTGAGCGGTGAATCGTTGCATCATCGATTGCTGCGCTGAGGCCCCGATTCCACCGATATGAAGTATTGCGAAAAGAATGTATGCCCAATAAGTCCGGATGCGAATCATGTCGTTGAGACATTTCTAACAGCGAAACAAAATCGCTTCTGTGACTTATGGCACTCACATGGAAACGAATTCGAGCGTTGACGCGAATGACGTCCTCTCAATCACTGTGCGCGCGTCGACAACGGCCCAGCTATACTTCGTGGAATGTTCAGCTTTCGGTCGATTGTTCTTCTTGCCTGTCTGGCATCCGCGGCGTCTCACGTTGTGGGCCAGAGCAATGCTCCCTGGGAGATGCAGCAGTCGGGCACGACCGCCGGGCTGCGCGGCATCGATTCTGCTGACGGCACAATCGCGTGGGCCAGCGGAACAGCCGGGACCGTTCTGCGCACACTCGATGGCGGCGCACATTGGCAGCGTTGCGCCACACCAGACGCGGACAAGGACGGCGCCACCCTGGATTTTCGCGGCGTGCAGGCGTGGGACGAGAAGACGGCAATCGTCATGGCGTCAGGACCCGGCGACAAGAGCCGACTCTACAAAACCACGGACGGGTGCAAGACGTGGAAGCTGCTCTTGAAAAATGAGGGAAAGGACGGTTTCTGGGACTCAATTGGACTTTGGACTCCAACGGATGGATTTCTGGCTGGCGACCCTGTCGATGGACATCCAGTGTTGTCGGAATTTACGAGCTACAACGGGATCTTCTTTGATAACGAGCTTTACGCTTTTGAAGCACGGCACGGCGAGGCCTCCTTCGCTGCGAGCAATTCCATTCTTTCGCTCGGCCCATTTCGCACAGCGGCTGGGACATCTAGAGAGGTGTGGTTTGCCACCGGAGGAGCAAGCGGGGCTCGAGTAATTCACTACCAACATTTCAATGGAGGCGAACCGGAACGAGTCGCCTGTTCGGTAGCAGATGTTCGAGTTTTTCCGGCGACCAATAGCGGAGGTATCTTTTCGCTCGATTTCCGCGACGATCAGCACGGCATCGCCGTCGGCGGCGACTACACCAAACCCAACGAGCCCATCGGGCACCGCCGCGTACTCCGCCGATGGCGGCCTTCATTGGACCGCCTCCACCAAGCCGCCTCACGGCTATCGCTCCGCTGTGCAATGGAGCGAAGCCTTGAGACTCTGGATCACCGCAGGCACCAACGGCTCCGATATCAGCCGCGATGACGGCCGCACCTGGCAGCTGCTCGACAATCGCAACTGGAACGCATTGTCGTTGCCCTTTGTAGTGGGACCGAACGGACGTATTGCCCGGCTGCAAATTGATCACTTCAAAGCTGGCTTGCGAGGCTCCGTCGCATCAGAAAGGCTGTTCTCGCGGTAAAATAGCTGGAACGAATGATTCAAACCACTCCAGCGGCTGCCGGCCAGGCTTTCCGCTCTGCGCGGGAACCGGAGTTGCGGGTGCCCGGTAACTTACCAATCATTCAGATTCGCAATCTGGAAAAGACCTATAATACGGCGCGCGGCCCGCTTACTCTCTTCCAGAACATGGACTTAGAGGTGAGAGCCGGCGAACTCGTTGCGATTGTTGGCCAGTCGGGCGCGGGAAAGAGCACACTTTTGCACATTTTGGGTGCACTTGATGTGCCCACCACAGGGACGGTACACTGCGCCTCAACCAACGTCACAGCTCTTTCGCAGCGGGAAGCGTCGGCGTTTCGTAACCGTGAGATTGGTTACGTCTGGCAGTTTCATTACCTGTTGCCTGAGTTTTCTGCGCTGGAGAATGTCGCGATGCCCTTGCTGGCGCGTGGAGTTGCGCGGCGAGAAGCGCTTGCAATTGCATCCAATTGGCTAAGAGAGGTCGACCTGGAAGATCGCAGCGAGCACCGTCCCGGAGAGCTCTCAGGTGGCGAGCAGCAGCGAGTTGCGCTGGCGCGGGCGCTTGTTGGCAATCCGCGGGTGTTGCTAGCCGACGAGCCAACGGGCGATCTGGATGAAGCCACTGCCGGACGCGTCTTTGACATCCTCGAACGATTGCACGTAACCCACGGGCTCACCTCGGTCGTGGTGACCCACAACCTGGATCTGGCCGCGCGATGTACGCGGACTTTGCGCCTGGAGGGCGGGCGCCTTCACGCTGTGGGTAACCAACCCGTGGCGGGACCTCACCCCGGGGCGAGTGACTAAAAGCACCTTTCCGGGTGGAATTTGAGTCTGATTGTATTAAGAGGTCTGGGAACCTAAGCCAGGCTGACAAGCGGAGGATGGATGTTCCCGCCGGGGTCGTCGGGGACAGCCGGAATGAGCAAGTGATCCGGTCCCATCCCAAAGGGCTGTTCGGGGCGGACAAGAAATTTTCCAGTGGCCTCCGGCGGCGCAAGTCAGAGCAGGGCACGTGCAAGGTAGGCTGAGGCCGGAACAGAAACCGGACAGCTACTCCTTAACGCAAGCCCGACGCAAGGGGAGAACATCATGTTCGAACGCTATACGGAGAAGGCACGGCGTGTGATCTTCTTCGCGCGATATGAGGCCAGCCAGTTCGGGTCGCCCTATATCGAGACTGAGCACTTGCTGCTTGGACTGTTGCGCGAGGACAAGGCGTTAACCAATCGCTTTCTGCGTTCGCACGCCTCTGTGGAGTCGATTCGCAAGCAGATTGAGGCGCACACCACGATTCGCGAGAAGGTTTCGACCAGTGTTGACCTACCGCTCTCAAATGAATGCAAGCGGGTGCTGGCCTACGCCGCGGAAGAAGCAGAGCGGCTGGGTCACAAGCACATCGGGACAGAGCACCTGCTGCTGGGGCTGTTGCGGGAAGAGAAGTGCTTTGCATCGGAGATTCTGCAGGAGCGCGGCCTGAAGCTGGCGCAGATTCGCGACGAGCTGGCGCGCGTCACCCAGGAAAAGGCGCCGCAACAACAGCGGCAGCGCGAGTCGAGCCTGCTTGCCGAGTTCAGTCGCGATCTTACGCAGGCCGCTATGGACGGGCAGCTTGATCCGCTTGTGGGCCGCGACGGTGAGCTTGAGCGCGTGGTGCAGATCCTATGCCGCCGCACCAAGAACAACCCGGTTCTTATCGGCGAGCCCGGCGTTGGAAAGACTGCAATCGTCGAGGGATTGGCGCAGCGCATCGCGGACGGAGAGGTTCCGAGCTTTCTCGCCGACAAGCGGGTTCTGGCGCTTGACCTCTCGCTGATTGTTGCAGGGACCAAATACCGCGGCCAGTTTGAGGAGCGCCTGAAGACCATCATGAAGGAGCTAATGGAGAGTCAGAACTCCATCATCTTTATCGACGAACTGCACACGCTTGTCGGCGCGGGCTCCGCAGAGGGTTCGCTCGATGCCGCCAACATCCTCAAGCCGGCGCTTTCGCGCGGTGAGATTCAATGCATTGGCGCAACCACGCCGGCGGAATATCGCAAGTCGATCGAGAAGGACCGCTCCCTGGAGCGGCGCTTCCAGGCCGTCAAGGTGCCTCCGCCAAACGAGGCCGATGCCGTCAAGATTATCAATGGCATCAAGGATCGCTACGAGAAGTTCCACGCCGTGAGCTACACGGACGCGGCGATCGAGTTTGCAGTGTCGCATTCGAATCGCTACATCCCCGACCGTTTCCTTCCGGACAAAGCGATCGACCTCATTGATGAGGCGGGAGCGCGCGTGAAGCTGCGCCAGACCTCGCTGCCTGAGGAGATCACCGAAGTGCAGAAGCGTATCAAGTTCATCGTGCATCGCATGGATTCAGCGATCGCAAACCATGAATTTGAGAAGGCGCGCTTCTACTCCGATGAAGAGCGCAAAGAGCGCGAAAACCTTCGTGCGCTGCGCGACAAGTATCACCTCGATGATTCCGCCGCGGGTATTGTGGGCCGCGAAGACATTGAGGATGTGGTGAGCCGCTGGACGGGCGTGCCCGTGACCAGCATCAAGGAAGAAGAGACCCAGAAACTGCTGCGCGTGGAAGAAGAGCTTCACCGGCGCATCATCTCGCAGGAGAAGGCGATTAGCGCTCTGGCTCGTGCAATCCGCCGCTCGCGTGCAGGTCTGAAGTCTCCGCACCGTCCCATCGGAAGCTTCCTGTTCCTGGGACCCACCGGTGTAGGCAAGACGGAGATGGCGCGCACTCTTGCGAATTTCCTCTTCGGCTCAGATAAGGCGCTGATCCGCTTCGACATGTCGGAGTTCATGGAGAAGCATTCGGTCTCGAAGCTCATCGGTTCGCCTCCGGGCTACGTGGGCTACGAGGAAGGCGGCCAGTTGACGGAGCGCGTGAAGCGCTCGCCGTACTCGGTCGTGCTGCTCGACGAGATCGAGAAAGCGCATCCGGACGTGTTCAACATCCTGCTGCAGGTTTTTGAAGACGGACAGTTGACCGACGGACTCGGCAACACTGTCGACTTCAAAAATACGATCCTGATCATGACCTCGAATATCGGCGCGCGCCACCTGCAGAAGAAGCAGGGCCTCGGCTTCCAAAGCGACCGCGACGATCTGGTCAGCGAGAAAGTGGAGGAACTGGTCAAGAACGAAGTCAAGAAGACGTTCAATCCTGAGTTCCTCAACCGCCTCGATGAGATCATCCTCTTCCAGTCACTGTCGGATGCGGACCTCATCCAGATCGTTGAGCTGCTGGTGCAGCAGTTGAACGCGAACCTGGCGCAGAAGGCGATTACCATCTCGGTCAGGGAAGAGGCCAAGAAGTGGATCCTCGAGAAGACACTCAGCGATCGCAGCTACGGCGCTCGTCCTTTGCGCCGTGCCCTGCAGCGCTATGTGGAGGATCCGTTGTCTGAGGCCCTCATCGCCGGACAGATATTGGCGCGCCCGGCGTTCCTTGAGGTTTACCTCGACGCTAACCAGCTGTTCTATCGGCCGGTGGCCTCGGAAGAAGGCGGAGAAGAAAGGGCTGCCGGAATCCTGCTCTTCAGCAACTGAACTCCATCAACGTCAAAAGAAGAACCCCCGGCGGCACTTCCGGGGGTTTCTCTTTTGCAGGTTGCGTGGTCCGTTAATTACTGTCGCGCAATGCTGATAACGGTAAGGTCGTCATTTTGGCCGTGTTGCTGGGCCATCTCGGCGACAGTCCAGGCCGAGGCGCCCTCACGCAGGAGGGATTCGACGCGGGAGAATCCGAAAAGCCCCCCCCGCGCATTCCTGGCTTCGGCAATGCCATCGGTCAGGAGTAAAGCGCGGTCGCCGGCGCGCATCTCCAGAGTGGTTCTCATGTACGAGGCAGTCTCGATTAGCCCCAGGGGAATTGATCCCGCGAACGGAATCTCTTTCCCATTGAGATACGGTGGAGGATGGCCGGCATTGGCCAGCGCGAGTCGTCCATCATCGTCAAGGCGAACCACAAGACAAGTGGCGAAGCCTCCATGCGCGCGGCCGCACAGCCGGCGGTTCAGTTCGGCGAGGATTTCGGCGGGTTCGTCTGTGGAGCTGCTCACAACACACAACATACCGACGATCATCGACACGATCATGGCGGCGCGCAGGCCTTTGCCGCTGACGTCGCCAATGACGATGAGGGTGCGTCCGTTTTTGAGAGGGATAACCTGGAAGAAATCGCCCCCCACTTCCGCTGCAGGTCGGTAGACGGTTTCGACCTTGTAGCCGGCGATGAGGGGCATGTCTTCTGAAACCATCATGCGCTGGACTTCGCGCGCAGCGGCCATTTCGCCCTCTAGCGTGGCTTTTTCTGCCTGGGTGCGGATGAGCCTTTTGCCTTCACTGATGGAGACGTACACGAAGCCCACGTAGCCCAGAACAACAGAAACAATGATCCCACAGCCGACGAATGCCATTCGGTTGTGTAGATGTCCCGTTTCAACGGCGTTCAACTGAACAGCCTGGGGCGGGTCAGGAAACAAGTTTCCCAGCAACCCCATGCAGAAGAATTGCAGAACAAACAAAGGCAGAAATGCCTTCCAAAACTTGCCTCGCAGGGCTACTCCGCTGGCGGCGTATAAGACGGAGAACAAGCCAATGAGCACCACCGAAGCTGCAAACCGCGCCACAGGCTGGCGCCCCATATCGATAACGTCGTTGGCAAACCCGATTCCGACGAAAACAAAGAAGACCGCGAGCAAGAAAAATGACTCTGGACTTGAGGGGAGTGGTGTGCCACGGGCTCGGAGTGCTTCATTGAATCCGCGTGTCCTCCTTGAACTCGAAGACCAGACCCAATTGGGCCAATCTCGTCTGTCCTCGGCAGCGAACAGTCTCGGCAAGCACTCCCTGCGTTCGCACTTCGGAAGCAAGGATGGACTTCTCCGGCCTGATCGATGTTCGGGTTGACCTCGCTTGGATTGTACTCTGGGGTTTCGACAGAGCAGAAATACCGTACGATAGATTCTCAGCCCAATACGAGGTTCCTCGATGAGCGACATTCTTACGAGCCCCCAACTTACAGCCGAGCAGGTAAGCAAACTCACGCGTGAAACCAACTACGGTACCTGGCGTTTCCAGAGCACCTGGAAGCCGCTCTACATTGCCGACGCCGAAGGCTGCTGGATTACGGACGGCGCAGGCAAGCGCTATCTCGATTTCTCATCGCAGCTGATGTGCGTCAACCTCGGGCACAAGAACCCGCGCGTGGTGGAATCCATTGCCGAGCAGGCACGCGAACTGGCTTTCGTCGGCCCCGTATACGCAACCGCGGCGCGCGCGCGACTTAGCGCCAAGCTTCTCGAAGTTCTGCCGGAAGGCATTGAGAAATTCTTCTTCGCCACCAGCGGAACAGAGGCGAACGAGGCTGCCTTCAAGATCGCCCGCATGGTTACCGGGAAGAACAAGATCATCTCCCGCTATCGCTCGTATCATGGCTCGACGATGGGTTCGATTGCCGCCACCGGCGACCCGCGCCGCTGGGCCATGGAACCGGCCGGCAAAGGTGCTGGCGTTGTTTTCGCGCCTGAAACCAACTGCTACGACTGTCCCATCAAACACACATATCCTGGCTGCAATATCGCGTGCGCCGACTACATCGAGCACATGATCCGCAACGAGAGCGACGTCGCGGCCATCATCCTCGAACCGGTTGTCGGCACCAACGGTGTTCTCGTTCCTCCGCCGGAATACTTCCCGCGCCTGCGCGAAATCTGCGACCGCCACGACGTGTTGATGATTGCCGATGAGGTCATGACAGGCTGGGGCCGCACAGGAAAGTGGTTTGCAGTGAATCACTGGAACGTGAAGCCGGACATTCTGGTCACGGCCAAAGGAATCACATCAGCGTACGTGCCCCTGGGCCTCTGCGCGACGACGAAAAAACTCGCTGACTACTTCGAGGATCATTACTTTTCGCACGGCCACACGTATGAAGCGCATCCCATCACGCTCGGTCCAGCCGTGGCCACGATCGAGGAGATGCAACGGCTCAAGCTCGTCGAGCGTGCGGCGGAGCTGGAGCCCTACGTCCGCGAAAAGCTCGAGGCTCTCAAGGAGAAGCATCCGTCCGTAGGCGACGTGCGCGGGCTTGGTCTCTTCTTCGCGGTTGAACTGGTAAAGAGCCGCAAGACGAAAGAGCCGTTCAATACGATGCGCGACAAAGTAGAGGGAAAGCCGCTGGTTGTGGATCAGATCGCCGCGAAGATGATGGCCGATGGAGTCGCTCAACAGGCGTGGGTCAGCCACTTCGTCATCGCTCCGCCTCTGATCGTTACAAAAGAGGAACTTGACTTCGGCATCGCAGCGCTCGACCGGCATCTCGATATCGCCGACGCCCTGGTGGAAGCGTAAACGCGAGTCTTCGCCGGAATGCCCGATGAATGCTAGCGGCTTCGGATGAGGGGCGCTCCTGCAACTTTGAGGTGCACTCGATAAACGCTGCTGCTCGCCGTGATGTAAAGCATTTTTCGATCCGCTCCGGCCCAGGCCACATTCGACACTTTTTCAGGAATGAGAAGTGTCGCCAGCGGCTTGCCTTCGGGTGAGAAGATCCACACGCCGCCCGGGCCTGCGCTGTAGATATTTCCCAGGCGATCGATCTTCATCCCGTCGGGGGCGCCGGGACGCGGATCCGAGGTTGCATCGTAGAGAAGCTTGCCATCGGTTAATGTGCCGTCCGGCTGCACTCGATAACGCATCCATATTTTCTTAGGTTCGGAGTTGTCGACGTAGAGGTACTTCTCGTCAGGCGAGAAAGCGATGCCGTTCGGACGGGGAAGGTCGCTGATCAGCAACTGCAGATCGGAGCGAGTGGGCTGGGCGCCGGGCTTCTGCTCAAGCGCATGCGGGATGCGATAGACTCCGTTCACCTGAAGCTGCTTGTGAGGATCGTTGTCTTTCTGAGTCGGTAGCCCATAAGGTGGATCGGTGAAATAGAGCGAACCATCGGATTTGTAGACGAGGTCATTGGGACTATTGAATCGCTTGCCCTGATAGGAATCTGCAAGGATGGTTTGCTGCGCTCCCGGAGTCAGAGACTCAAGCCTGTAGACGTTGCGTTGCCCATGCCCCGCAACGGTGAGACGTCCATGAGCATCCAGCGTCATTCCATTTGAACCTGGCTCAGGGCCTCCGTATGGAGCGGGCTCCTTGTATCCGCTCGGTTGCAGGAACGTGCTCACCCCTGCACCCGGCGTCCACTTGTGAATGCTGTTAGCTGGAATGTCAGCGAAGAAGAGGCCGTCACCAGCCCAAACCGGACCTTCCGTCCAGGTGAACCCTGTGGCGATCCGCTCGAGCTTTCCGTCGTGAGGGATGATGTTGTCGGCGGATGGATCCAGCCGATCTACTTTAAGGGGCGACGAGGTCTCAATTTCGGCGTCACCAGCCTGCCGAGGAGCTTGTGCGGCGTTGGCATCCACATCCTTCATCTTGAATACACACGCAAATGCGATCGCGATCACGAACAGCGTTGGAAGCATTCTCGTGCGTCTCATTCAATCTTTCCTCAAATGCCGATCGAAGCAACGGCGAGGTACCCTCGGCGCTCATCTGTGGCGCATTAGCGATAGCCGAAGACTTGACGCCTTCCATCAATATCTCTCACATGCTTCACTGTCAAGGCAAACACAAGTGATCGATTGCAACCGGTGTCTAGTCGAACACGACTGTCTTGTTGCCATAGCAAAGTATGCGGCGGTCGAGATGCCAGCGCACCGCCCGTGAAAGCACAAGTCGTTCAAGATCGCGCCCGCGCGCAACCAGGTCCTCGACCTGGTCGCGGTGAGAGATGCGCGCGACATCCTGTTCGATGATTGGGCCATCATCCAGCTCCTCGGTGACGTAGTGACTGGTGGCCCCGATCAATTTGACGCCGCGCGCGTGGGCAGCGTGATACGGTCTGGCCCCGGTAAATGCGGGCAGGAACGAGTGGTGTACGTTGATGATTGCCGCAGGAAAGCGGTCGACAAAAGCCGGCGAAAGAATCTGCATATAGCGCGCCAGCACTACGAGCTCGATGCCATGCTTTTCGAGAAGCGAGAGTTGGCGAGTCTCAGCCTGCTCGCGCGTCTCAGCGGTCACGGGAATGTGCTCAAAGGAAATCCCGTAAAACGCTGCGAGGTTCCCCACCTCTCGATGGTTTGAGACGATGACGGGGATTTCGCAATCCAGTTCACCCGAATGCCAGCGATAGAGCAGATCAGCCATGCAGTGCAGATACTGCGAGCAGAACAGCGCCACACGCGGCCGTTGGGCTCCAACACTCAGCTTCCAGCGCATTTCGAGTTCCGCGGCAAGAGGAGCGAAATCCTTTTTGAAGGCGTCGACATCGAACCGCGTTCCGCCGGATTCACCGTTGAGAGCCCATTCCACGCGCATGAAGAACAGGCCGAGATCATGGTCCTGGTGCTGATCGGCGTGGAGGATGTTGGCGCCATGGCTGTAGAGCATCCCGGCTACACGCGCAACCAGGCCCTTGCGGTCGGGGCAGTCGATGAGCAGAACGGCGGAGTTATTCATGCTTCCCTCAGGTTACGGCACGATGCCCGGTCCCTCGGACAACAAAAAGAGCCGAAACAGCTTGTGTTCCGGCCCAATTCCCGCCGTAGCGGGCGCGTGCAATCCAGAAAAGGACCGGGCGGCCTTATGCCGGCGACTCGCGTTGCGATTTCAATTCACTACTCAGCTGCTGACGAAGAGTGCCGGCCAGATCGGCGACGACGCGGAGCTTGTCCGCAACCGGAATGGGTACACTTCGTTCAGACAGTGCCAACTGGGAATGCAGCCAGAGTCCGGATATAGTCTCCTTGACGGCAAATTTAATCTCTTCGGTGGCCGCACGCCGTGCAACGGCCTGCTCCCGCTCACGACGATGCAGGGCCGCGCGGATCTCGCGAATGATACGAGCTGCTCCGCAGAGCGCAAAGTTGATCTGAAGAGGAATCGCGAGTCCGGAGCGCTCCCAGATCGCTTCGGCCGCGGCAGGATTGCATTCTGCGAGAGTATCGTCCACAACCACCGCGGCGAATTCCTTGTGCCGCAGTGCGGCGAGCGCTGACCTTCTTCCATCGGCAACATCCACTTCGATGCCCAGTTGAGCCTTCACCTGCGCGGCGCAATTCTGCGCTCCCTCGATTCCAGTCACCATCAGGATACTCATCTTCAATTCCCCTTTCCGTGGCGCGGATCGCACGGGATACACAATGGGCGTGGCCTTGCGGCTCACAGATTCCCAGGCAAACGGCCAACGATGTTCTCAGGCATTGTCGAGATCAGGTCAAACGGACAGAGGCCTATTCTTCGTGCAGCGGATCATCGATGCCGTACTCTTTGAGCTTTCGATAGAGCGTTGTCTTGCCGATTCCGAGCAGCCTTGCGGCCTGCAACTTGTCTCCGTTGAGAGTACGAATAGCCCCGAGGATAGCCTGACGTTCCAGTTCCGCCAGGGACTTGACGCCCTGCCTGTCTTCGGCTTCCTTCTCATCACCTTCAACGAGAGCCGCGCGGTGCGCATCCAGGCGCTGCTGCCGCAGCTGTGTCGGCAGATCACTGAGGCTGAGCACCGGCCCTGAAGAGAGAGCGCACGCGCGTTCAATTGCATTCTCCAGCTCGCGCACATTTCCCGGCCAGTCATGCTCCATGATCGTGCGCAGCGCTTCGTCGCTGAGGGTGAGCTTTACGCCTTGTTCCCGGCTGATCCGGTCGAGGAAATGCGCAGCCAGGAGAGGAATATCCTCGCGCCGGTCGCGCAGCGAAGGAAGTTGCAACTTGACGACGTTGAGCCGGTAAAAGAGATCCTTGCGGAATGTGCCGCACTCCACCATTGCGGCAAGATCGCGATTGGTGGCCGCCACGATTCGCGCCCTGATCGGAACCTGGTGCGTGGCGCCCACCGGGCGCACTTCTTTTTCCTGAAGCGCCCGAAGAAGCTTGGCTTGCAGGTCGAGAGTCAACTCGCCGATCTCATCCAGGAAAACCGTGCCACCTTCGGCCGAGATCAGCAGGCCATCCTTGGCCCGGTTTGCGCCCGTAAAGGCGCCCTTGACGTAGCCGAAGAGCTCGCTTTCGACGAGAGTCGGTACAAGTGAGCCGCAGTCCACGGGCAAAAACGGCTTCTGCGCGTTCGGACCAAAGGCATGTATGGTGCGCGCCACCAGCTCCTTTCCTGTTCCGCTCTCTCCGAGGATGAGAACCGGATGAGTACTCTGAGCGACCTTGGAAAGGATGCGGTACAGCTTTTCCATCTCGGCCGAGTGGCCGATCATCGAGCCCAGGCCCCGTGAAAGGCGGAGTTGTCCCCGCAGGTGGCGTGCTGCGAGGGCAGTTGCGCGGTGAACGGCTGCTCGGTCGAGTACGGTCGAAAGCTCGTCCACATTGAATGGTTTGGTCAGATAGTCTGAAGCACCGCAGCGCATGGCTTCCACCGCAATGTTGACTGAGCCGGATGCAGTCATCGCAATGACCGTGAGTTGTGGATACAGAAGCCTGACCTCCGCTATCAGCGCGAGGCCCTCGCTGCTGTTGCGTGGAAGGTTGACCAGCAGGATGTCCGTCGGCCCAATAGAGAGAGTGTTGCGCGCTTGCCCCAGCTCTCCGTTGGATTCAACCAGGTATCCAAGGCTCTCTGCAATTTCGGCGCATGCCGAGCGCATTGCAGGATCTGAATCCACAATCAGCAGGTGCAGCTTCGGCGACGGCTCAACAACTTGCGGGTTAGACTCCATGGCCCTTGCGGAAATGACGGTTTCGAGCATTGTATGCGCCTCGGGGCGATTAGTTAAATGATGCGTTGTCACCAGTTGCTCGCGACTGCAGTTGAGTATCGTTGGACATCCTGACGGGCAGCTCGATCTGTATGCACGCGCCCACCGGATCGCGGTTGGCGGCATGAATGCGACCGCCGACTGCCTCAACGAGAGACCGCGTGATCGACAGGCCTAATCCACGTTGACGGATGGGCCAGTCTCCATGGGTTGTGCTGAGGCTTGCCCCTGCATCCTCGTTCAGCTCGAAGATGTGTGCAAGGAGCCTGTCAGGAAAGCCTGGCCCGTTATCTTCGACATTCAAGGTCAGGCACGAAGCATTCCAGGAACTGCAAACACTTTCGCGCAAGCTGATATGAATTCTTCCCACGGAGGACATCGCTTCCGCGGCGTTCTTCACCAGGTTCACGAGGATCCGGGTCAGGTGCTCGCCGGCTAGCCCGACAGGCAATGCGCTCCCTTCGACATCGATGGTTATGCCAACGGTTGGCCCAGCGAGCGTGGCCAGAAGATTGCGGTTCGCCAACACCTCTGCCGCCAGATTGTCGATCGGAACAGTCGGAGCGCTGTGCCACTTGTCGGCTTGCCGCCGGACGCCTTGCTTGACCCGCGGAATTGCAGGTCCATATGGATCAATCAGCGCCGCATCTCGCGCGGAGATGCCGGTTCCATTCAATGCAGCCAGCTTTTCCACCAGGACATGACTTGTCTCGGCTACCCGCTTCAATTCGCTGCCGTAGTGGGCAAACGGCGCCGACAAGACTCCCGGCTCCTGCAGCAGGTCGCAATACAGATTGAGTGCGGTCACCATGTTGCGGGCGTCGTGCGCCACCTGAGCTAGGCAGTCAGCGTGACAACCCAAAACAGGCGAGGCCTGCACGGCTGCGTCTACGCTCTCCCTTTCCAAAACTTCTATCGTCGCTGCTTGTCCCATCGGTTGCATGCAACTTCCTTTCAATTCCAGAGGCTGATCAGTAAAAGCAAGATTCCGGCGGGTCGCCTGAACAAATTGAAGACCACGGATCGATGCTTTCCGCGCGTGCTGGATTCCCGTCTTGTTTTGAATTTGCTGTACTGTCCCTTTCTGTTACACGTTGCGTGCCAAATCTGGACAAATATGCTAAGCCGTTGATGATTCGAGATTTCGCTGCTGAATCCGTGGGTTCTTAGCAAGAACAGTGAAGATGATCGGTTCCAATTCGGGACGATCGTCTTCGATGGGCCTACAGTATCTATTGTGTTTTCATGACGTTGCGAATGATTCCCGTTTCGGGCAAAAGGGGTGGCAATTTCCTGAATTGGGCGCGGTTAATTCAGTTCGCGCACTCCGGGGATTTGCTTTCGTACAATCCCACTATGAGTAACCCTTCCTCCTCGAATCTCTTCCGGCCCGACAATCGGGCAGCAGACCAGTTGCGACCGCTGCAGCTTACTCCCGGTTTTGTTCAGACTGCGGAGGGTTCGGTCCTGGTCACGCTCGGAAATACCCGGGTGCTGACGAACGCCACCATCGAGCAGGGAGTTCCGGGGTGGCTGCGGAATTCCGGTCGGGGCTGGGTGACAGCGGAATATGCGATGCTGCCACGCTCAACGGTGACGCGCACACCGCGCGAAAGCGAACGGGGCAAAATCGGAGGGCGCACCCACGAGATTCAGCGGTTAATCGGTCGCAGCCTGCGGTCCGTGGTGGATATGCAGGCCCTCGGTGAAAGGTCTGTCATTCTGGACTGCGACGTGATCCAGGCAGACGGCGGGACGCGCACTGCCGCCATTACCGGCGCCGCGGTCGCGCTGGCCATTGCGCTGCAGGCCCTTGTGCAGGCTGGGACGCTCAAGCAGTCTCCTTTGAAGCAATTGATTGCTGCCACGTCAGTGGGCATTGTGGACGGAACGACGCTGCTCGATCTCTGCTACCAGGAGGACTCGCAGGCCGAGGTCGACATGAACGTGGTGATGACCGCCGATGGAGGCCTGGTCGAAACGCAGGCGACGGCGGAAAAGGGAACCTACTCGCGCGCCCAACTGGACCAGATGATTGACCTTGCGGCGGCCGGGCTCAAGGACATATTTGCGGCTCAGCGCGCGGTGCTCGGCAACTGATCGTCATTGATTTCTTACCCCAGCACCGCCGCCAGCAGCAGCGTGCTTCCCAACCCTGCCACGGACAGTACTGTCTCCATGACTGTCCAGGTCTTGAGCGTGTCTTTCATCTCGAGCTTGAAGAACGACTGGACCATCCAGAAGCCGTTGTCATTCACGTGCGAGAGGATGAGCGATCCCGTGCCGGTGGCAACGACAAGTAGCTCAGGCCTAACCCCGAGATGTCCCGCCATCGGCGCCAGGACTCCCGACGCAACCGCCATAGCCACCGTGGCTGAACCCATGCAGATGCGAACCACAGCCGCCAGCAGCCACGCCATGACCAGCGGCGGCATGTGCGCACCCAGAGCAATTCCCACGGTTGCCTGTGCCGCGCCTGAGTCGCGCAGGATTCCGCTCAGACCGCCTGCCGCCGCCAGAATCACCAGCACGTTGGCAATCGGCCCGAACGACTCGGTCGTCATCTTGCGAAGGAGCTCCCGTCCGTGATGATGTCCCGTTTGAATCCGGCTTCCGAGCGTGATCAGCGCAACAAGAACGGCGATAAGCAGTGCTACGTCGGGGCTGCCAACGAATCGGAAGATCTGGTTCGCCGCGCCTCCCGGCATCGAAACAGAATCGGCCCAGCTGCCCAGAAAGATGAGCGCAACCGGCAGCAAAATAGCTGATGCTGCACGAAGAGGCCCGGCCGGTGCGGGAATCGAAACCGGGGCGACTTCAGTTGCAGCGGAAACGG